>NZ_LDJI01000021.1 GCF_001431415.1 Stenotrophomonas humi
CGCGAACTGCTGGAGCAGTGGCTGCCGGATGCGCGCGGCATGGACGCCTATTTCCTTGGCCCCAAGCCATTCATGGCCCAGGTGAAGAAGCTGCTGCGCGATGTCGGCGTACCCGAAGCGCAGAGCCGTTATGAATTCTTTGGCCCCGCCGCCGCGCTGGAGGCCTGATCGAAGCGTGTTGTAGACGTGCGACGAGGTGGAAAAGGCCGGTGGGCAACCACCGGCCTTTTTCTTTGCGGACCTGTCTGGCCGGCCGAGGCCACCTCCACGGAGATTCACGGCCCGGATGGACGCTGCGCAGGCCGTGCGTGGAGCGCTACGATGCACGCATCATCGGGAACGAGGGGAAACGCATGAACGTGTATGCCGTAGTGCTTGCCGCTGTCTCCAGCTTTCTGCTCGGCGGGCTGTGGTATTCGCCCGCGTTGTTTGGCCGTGCCTGGAACCGCGAGAACGGCGGTGAAGTGCCGCAGGGCCATCCCGCCAAAGTGTTCGGCATCAGCTTTCTGTTCTCGCTGGTGGCCGCGTTTGCGTTTGCCTGGTTCCTGGGCCCGGCACCGGAACTGCGCAAGGCGCTGCTATGCGGCGCAGTGGTGGGCTTGGGCATGGTCGCTGCCAGCTTTGGCATCAACTATCAGTTCGCACAACGCAGCGGCAAACTGTGGGCGATTGATGGCGGCTACCACACCGCACAGTTTGTGCTGTTCGGTTTGATTCTTGGGTTGTGGCATTGAGCTGCGGAAGAACGTGATAGGTCAAAGGCAACAGCGAAGGCAAAAAGCAGAAGCGCCCTCACCCCTACCCCCGCTCCGCGCCCCATCCCTCGTGCTGACGCAAGGGCACTCATCGGATCGCGAACCATTGGTTCGCAAACGATCCCCTTCGTCCCGCACGCGGGAGAAGGGAAAGCCACTGCTACTACAAGAGCAAAAGCAACTGCGGCTGCGGCTGCGGCTGCGGCTGCATGATCGTCTGTCAGGCGAGGTGGGTCTTCAACCAGCGCTCGACCGTTACCACCGGACCCAGCTTCACCGGCACCACCAACTGCAACGCACGCGCCAGGGCATCGGCCTGGCGGATGAAAGCCTGCCGCGCCATCCGCTGCGCCTGCTGCACCGTCGACTGCTGGCGCCGCAGCTGCACGATCTGCACCGACGGTCGTCCCGGCGGTGCGAACTTCTGGTAACGGCGCAGCTCATCGGCGACCAGGCCCACATCCACGTCACTCTGCGCGAACACCTGCCCCGCCTGCAGCAGCTGCTCCAACGCACGGCCCGCATCAGTCAGGCCCGCTGCGTCAAACAGCGCCAGCGAAGCCCATGCGGATTCGCGCTGCTGAAGGCGCTGCAGCTGGGTTGCCCAAGGGAAGGTGGCGTTGAAGGTAGGCATGGTTGCCAGGCAGTAAGGGGGAGGCGGCGAACTTTACGTATCGGGGGTTTGCAGCGCCAGTGGTGGCACGCTTTCCCTCACCCGATCACCCGTTTGAACGGTGGCAGCGAGTCGATGATCCGCTTGCCATAGCGCCGCGTCAGCAATCGCGAATCCAGGATGATCACCCGCCCGGTGTCGGTCGAGGTACGGATCAAGCGCCCGGAAAACTGCGTCAACGTGCGCAGTGCATGCGGAATGGCGATCAGGTTGAACGAGTTCAACCCGCGGCTCTCAAACCATTCGCTCAGGGTCGAGGTCTGCGGATCGGTCGGCACGGCAAAGGGCACCTGGGTGATGACCACCGTGGTGCAGGCTTCGCCGGGCAGATCCAGGCCTTCGCCAAACGAATTGAGCCCGAACAATACCGACCCCTCTCCGGCGGCGGTGCGCTTGAGGTGTTCGTCGATCATCCGCTGCTTGGCACTTTCGCCCTGCACCAGCACCTTCTTGCGCAGCGTGGCCGGCATCAGCTCGGCCACTTTTTCCATCTTCCAGCGCGAGGTGAACAGCACGATGCTGCCCTTCTCCCAGTCCAGCTCAGCAGCCAGGTACTTGGCCACTTCCTTGGGATGCCGCTCGCGGTCATCCGGCGTCACCGGAAACTGCGGGACGATCAGTTCGGCCTGGTTCGGCAGGTCGAACGGCGAGGCCAGCGACACCATCTCCGCTTCTTCGGGAATGCCGTTGTCGATGGCCAGCGACTGGAAATCACCACCACCGGTCAACGTGGCCGAGGTCATCACCACCGAGTTCACTTCGTCCCACAGCAGCTTGCGCAGCACCATCGCCGCCGACACCGGCGAGCAATGCAGGATGTAGTCGCCCTCGCGCGACAGGGTCACCCAGCGTGCGATCGGCGGTTGACCTTCCTTGTCTTCGCGGCGCCAGCCGGCCCACAGGTTGTACTGCTGCTCGATCATCTCCAGCGCCATGCCTAGGTTGCGCTGCAGGCGCTCATGACCGGCATCCTCCGGCTTGCCCTTGGCAACCAGGGACGTGGCCGCCGTTGCCCAGTTGAGCAGGCTGCGGGTTTCATCGGCCAGCACTTCGATGGGCTGCTTCCAGGCTTCGGGCAGACGGCCGTTGGCCGCGCGCCACATCGGTTCGCGATCATCCGGCTGTGGAATCCACACGTTGGCGATGTCATCGCGAAAGCTCTTCAGCAGCTTGCTCACGCGCGAAGCCACTTCGATGGCTTCATTGGGCAACAGATTGCCGATCTTGTCCTTGTCCACCGCACGATAGGCGCCCGCGATCAGTATCTGCAGGCGGCCGGTGCGCTTGGCCATGTCGTCCAGTGGCAGGTTGGCCGCGCCCTGGTCGATGGCGACGTTGCCGATATGGTGGCCTTCGTCGAGCACCAGCAGCATGTCGCCGGGCGGTGCAATCAATGGTTGGCCGCTGTCACTCTCGCCGATGGACAACGCCGACAGCAGCAGGGCGTGGTTGGTCACCACGATCTGCGCGTCGCGTACTTCGGTGCGCGCACGCAGCACCGGGCACTGCGCCGAGTAGGCACAGCGGCGGCCGGCACAGGCCGAGGCCGGGGTGGTGATGCGCATGCGCAAGGTGGTCGAAACGGTTTCCGGAGCGTTGTCGAGATCGCCGTTCCAGCGGCCTTCGATGAAGGCCTTGGTCAGTTTCTCGGCCACGTCCATTTCAATCGGCGCCAGCGGCCGGTCGTAGAGCTGCACGTCGTCGCCGAACATGCCCTCCTGCGCGCCCTCGCCCTGCGCTTCGGCGGCGTTGCGCGTGCACAGGTAGCGGGTGCGGCCCTTGGCCAACGCCACCGTGGCCTGCAGGCCGGTGGACTTGAGGAAATTGGGGATGTCGCGCTCGACCAGCTGCGACTGCAGCGCCACCGTGCCGGTGCTGATGACCAGCTTCTTCTTGCTGGCCAGCGCGATCGGCACACCGGCGGTGAGATAACCCAGGCTCTTGCCGACGCCGGTGGGTGCTTCCACCACGCCAACGCCGCCGGTGGCCAGCGCGCGTGACACCACACCGATCATCTGGCTCTGCGAACGGCGCGTACTGAAGCCCGGTGTGTTGGCCTGCAGCTTGGCGTAAGCGTCGCGGATGCCGGCCTTCAGTTCCTCGGTCAACGTCCGCGGTGCTTCTACTTTTTCGCTCACGCCAACCTGCCACCTGCACTCATCAAGACGGGCATTTTCCCATACCCGCCCGCATTCACCGAATGCGCTGGTGGCTCAGGGTTTTCCGGGTGGCAGCGGACGCCGCAAGGCCTGCACCAACGCCCAGGCCAACAGGATGAACCCGGCCGCCTGGGTCAGCGCCACCGCCACCTGGCTGATGTTCAGCAGCGTATTCAGCCCACTCAAACCATTGAAATTGCCGGCAGCGATCAGCAGCAGCGGCAGCACGTTCAAGCCCGCGCCGACCAGGGCGGCCAGCATCAGCATCACCAATGCGCTCATGGCCACGCTGCGCGCGCGGCTGCGGGGCGTATCCATCAGCATTACCAGCGCCACGCCCAGCGCGATCAGGATCGGCAACCGATAACCCACCGTCATCAGCAGACTCTGCAGCAGGGTGCTGTTGTCCATGCCCGCGCTCAGTCCGCCGTGACCAGCAGCGCGTCACGACCGCGCAGCTCGGCGTAGATGGCATCGGTTTCCGGGCGCATGCCGTGCCATTGCTGGAAGCTCTCGGCAGCTTGTTCAACCAGCATGCCGAGCCCGTCAAAACTGTTGCGACACCCGGCGGCACGTGCCCAGGCCAGGAACGGGATCGCCGCCTCACCATAGTTCAGGTCCACCGCCGTGGTCATGCTGTTGATCAGCGACAGCGGTAGGTTGAAACCGGTACCTTCGCCGCGCGCGGCGGAGGTGGCGTTGATGATCAACTCGAAGTCGCCCTGCTCGCGCAGCGCCTCCCAGTATGCGGAGATGGCACGGCCCGGCTCGCTCATCGCATCAACCAGCGCATCGGCGCGTTCCGGCGAGCGGTTGACCACGACCAGTTCCAGGATGCCGGCATCCAGCAGCGCCGGTGCGACACCACGCGCGGCGCCTCCGGCCCCCAGCAGCAGCACGCGGCGACCACGCAGATCCAGACCATGACGGCCGGTGAGGTCACGTACCAGACCGATGCCGTCGGTGTTGTCGCCGTGCCAGCGCTCGCCCTTGCGCAGCAGCGTGTTGACCGCGCCAGCCCGCTGCGCACGCGAAGTCGTGGTGGTACACAGCGCGAACGCTGCTTCCTTGTGCGGCAGGGTCACGTTGGCACCCACACCGCCATCGGCGGCAAAGGCCTCCAGTGCGGCAGGGAACCCTTCAGGCGAGGCCTCGATGGCACGGTAATCCACGGCGATACCGTGCGCCTTGCCGAACGCGGACTGGATGCGTGGCGACTGCGAATGGGCGATGGGCTGACCGAATACGGCGTAACGGGGAGCGCTCATGGGGATCCTCTGCATGACCTAGACTGGACGCGATTCTTGCCTGCGGAACCTTCATGCGGACCCGACCACTGCTGCTCGCGCTGACTGCGAGTCTACTCTTTACCCCGGCAGCCTCGGCGCTTTCCGAATTCGGCATTGAAGGCATGGGCATGGTCTCCAGCCGCGCCGATGAGCTGCGCGCCACGGTCAGCACCGACGGCCAGCGCATCCTCTGGGCCAGCAACCGTGAAGGGGGTGTCGGTGGTTGGGACCTGTGGCAGGCCACGCTGCGGGACAAGCGCTGGATGGACCCGCAACCGCTGGCGCTCAACAGCGCCTCCGACGAGGTCGACCCGTTCTTCAGCGCCGACGGCCGCTGGCTGTACTTCGCCTCCAACCGCAAGGGCGGCCGCGGTGGTTTTGATCTGTACCGCGCCCCGCTGGCCGCCAATGGCGACATCGGTGCAGCCCAGCCACTGGGCAACACCGTCAATGGCCGCCAGGACGAACGCTCGCCGGCCGTGGCTGACAACGGTCGCCTGCTGTTTGCCAGCAACCGCAGTGGCGGCACCGGCGGTTGGGACCTGTGGGCAGCCGCACGCGACGGCGATGACTTTGCCGCGCCGGTAGGGATGGCCGGCATCAACACCGCCGCCGATGAAGTGGATGGCAGCTGGCTCGGCGGCGGCCGCGCGGTGGTGTTCGCACGCACCAATACGCAGGGCGGCACGCAGCTGTGGGTATCGCAGTGCCGTCAGCGGCAATGGAGCGAGGCGGCGTTGTTGTCGCTGTCGTTCAATACCGCCGGGAGCGAAACACGCGGCGCGTTGATCGACGCCAACAAGCCCAGCGAACTGGTGGTCAGCGGCAAGGCACGTGCACCGCGCGCCGGTGGCCTGGATATTTATCGGATGAAGGCACCCACGGTAGACGGCAGCGACGATTGCCGTTGAGTTGGGGTGTTTCAGTTCGCGCCGGGGAGTTCCCGTAGAGGCTGGGTGGTGTTGCGGAGAGTCTGCTTGGAAGCTACCCCTCCCCTACGCCTACGGCGCAAAGGAGGGGGCAGAGCATGCAGGCCGGTCAGAGGGGGCTTTCTGCTCCCGTCTCAGACCTTGGGCCCCCACCCAGCCTCAATGCCCGGCCAATACCTCGGCCCGTCGCTTCTCGTACTCGGCCTCACCCAGCTGCCCGCGCTCCTTCAACAGGTTCAGCTCGCGCAGCTTCGCATCCACCTCCGGCTTCTGCGGCGCTTCGCGCTGCAGGCGCTCGGCGGCCGAGTGCAGTTCCGGCGGACGCCGCGAGGCGCGCACGATGGCGGCAATGACCACGCCGATCACCACCGCAAACGCCAGCACGCCCAGGATCCATACCACCCAGTTGTAGCTCTCCAGGCCGGGGACGTTCATATCAAGCCTCCTTCAACCAACGCGCGATCTGCGGCGCGTAGTAGGTCAGTACACCGTCGGCACCGGCACGCTTGAAGCCGATCATCGTCTCCATCACGCAGCTGCGCTCGTCAAGCCAACCGTTGGCGACCGCCGCCTTGAGCATCGCGTACTCGCCACTGACGTGATACGCGAACGTCGGTACGCCGAACTCCTGCTTCACCCGGCGCACGATATCCAGGTACGGCATGCCCGGCTTGACCATGACCATGTCCGCGCCCTCTTCCAGGTCCAGCGCGATCTCGCGCATCGCCTCGTCGCTGTTGGCCGGGTCCATCTGATAGGTCTTCTTGTCGGCCTTGCCCAGGTTGCCCGAGCTGCCCACCGCATCACGGAACGGACCATAGAACGCCGAGGCGTACTTGGCCGAATACGCCATGATGCGCACGTTGATGTCGCCAGCGGCATCCAACGCGGCGCGGATCGCACCGATGCGGCCGTCCATCATGTCCGACGGCGACACGATGTCCACGCCGGCCTGCGCATGCGACAGCGACTGCTTGACCAGCGCCTCCACGGTGATCTCGTTGAGCACGTAGCCACGCTCGTCGATGATGCCGTCCTGGCCATGCGTGGTGTACGGGTCCAGCGCCACGTCGGTCATCACGCCCAGTTCGGGGAAGCGTGACTTCAGCGCGCGGATGGCCCGCTGCGCCAGGCCATCGGGATTCCACGCTTCGGCCGCATCGAGGGTCTTGCGTGACGGGTCGATCACCGGGAACAGGTCGATCACCGGCACGCCCAGTTCCAGCGCCTGCTCGGCCTCGCGCAGCAGTTCGTCGATGGACATGCGGTCCACGCCCGGCATCGAACCCACCGGCGCGCGCCCGGCCAACTCATGCACGAACACCGGCCAGATCAGGTCGTTGCTGGTGAGCGTGTGCTCGCGCATCAGCCGGCGCGAGAACTCATCGTGGCGCATGCGGCGCGGGCGGTAATGGGGATGGCCCATGGAAGACTCCTTGATTCAAAAACGGTGATCAGCGCAGCTGGTAGCCCTGCGGCTGCAGTGGTTCGGGGATCGGCCGGTCGCCCAGCGCATCCAATACATCGATTTCGATGGTACGCACCATCGCATCCAGCGGCAGGTCGTTGGGCTCCAGCCCGAACGGCTCTTCCATTTCCTCGCCCAGCTGGTCGAGACCGAAGAACGCGTAGGCCAGCAGCATCGACACCACCGGCGTGGCCCAGCCCAGCGCACCCGCCAGACCAAACGGCAGCAGTACGCAGAACAGCCACGCGCAGCGGTGCAGCAGCAAGGTGTAAGCGAATGGCAGCGGTGTGCCGGCAATGCGTTCGCAGGCGGCCTGCACGCTGGACATGCCATGCAGGCGTGCCTCGAACTGGCCGTAGAGATACGGATCGAGCCGACCTTCGCGCAGCGGCAGCGCCAGTTCCCGGGCCAGCTGCGCGAGCAGGCCATCCGGAATGTTGCGTCGTTCCAGCACCGCCATCTGGTCTGCGGCCAACCACGGTGCAGCAGCCGCCACCTGGTCCGCGCCGCGCAGGCGCGCCGCCAGGGCATGGGCGAAAGCGATCACCAGTTGCGAAGCACGCGCACGCAGTTCCGGCTCGGCGGCCAGCAGCGCACCGGCCTCGCGGGCGAAGCCCCGTGATTCGATCAACAGCTGTCCCCACAGCTTGCGCCCTTCCCACCAGCGGTCGTAGCAGGCGCTGTTGCGGAAGCTCAGGAAGATCGACAGCACCAATCCAAGCAGGGTGAACGGCACCACCGTGACCCCGTCGCGGCCAAACGGATGCCAGTAACGCTCGAATGCGGCCACGGCCACGGCCAATGCGCCGATGGCCAGCACCTTGGGGGCGATGGCCGGCACGATGGAGCCGCGCAGGATGTACAGCAGCTGCCAGCCATTGGGGCGGGGACGGATGATCATCAGGACGCAATCACGCCAGGCGTGTGCCCGGTCAACCGCAGTATTTTACGCCCCCCGCCTGTACAAGGCGGCTTCGCCCCGCAAAGGCCTCAGATGAAGCCGCCGCCGATACTCAGCCGGATCACCCCGACCACGATGACCACCGCGTTGAGCACCAACCCGGTCTTGGCCCGGCCACGCTTGCTGGCGTGGGTGAACAGCAGGCCGATGGCGGCAATGACCGCACCGACCGCGGCAAACGGGATCAGGAACCAGTTGCCCCAGCCCAGCAGCGGGATGAACGCCAGCACCATCCACAGCAGTGCCACAATGCCCCATACCAGACTGATCAATCCCATGGCTTTTTTCCTTACGTCACTGTCAGCAAGATAGCCCGGAAACGAGCGTATTCAAGTACCCAGGTAGTAAACCGTGCATTCGCGGTCAATTCACCCGTCCGCGCGGATCATCCGCAAACACCGATCATCGGGGAGTGAAACCATGAAACTACCGCTTGCCTTCGCACTGGGCATCGTCCTGGCCACGGCCGGCTGTGCCAGTACCTCCAAGGTGATGCTGGGCCAGGCCCGCGCACCGGTGGACCCGGCCAGCGTGCAGATCTATTCCACCCCGCCACCCGGTTCGGTGGAAATCGCGCAGCTGGAATCCTCCAGCGCGGTCGGTTTCGGCACCCAGGGCCAGACCGACGCCGCCATCGCCCGGCTCAAGCGCGAAGCGGCGGCGCTGGGCGCCAACGGGGTGATCCTGATGGGTGTGGGTTCGGGCGGCTCGCCGGTTGGCATGTCGGTTGGTGCCGGCAGCTACGGCCGGCACACCGCCGGCGGCCTGAGTGTCGGCATCCCGACCCAGCAGAAGCGCGCTGCCGGCGTGGCGATCTGGGTGCCGCCGGGCGCGGGAAGGTAATCCCGCAGGAGCGGCTTGAGCCTCAAAGCTCCTGGACCCAGCCAGCGCGGCGGCGTTTCGCGATGGCTGGCACCTTGGTGGCTTCGACCTCCGCCGGCTTTGCGGCGGAAGCCATTCCTACGGAAACAACAAGGGCGCCTTGCGGCGCCCTTGTTGTTTATTTCTTCCGCTGTGCGGGGACGAACACTTCATTGACCGCCTTGGCCAGCTGGTCCGGCGGCAGCAGGCCCTGGTCGAGCAGGAAGTTGTTGAACGCCAGCCGGTCGAACTTGTTACCCAGCGCCAGTTCGGTCTGCATGCGCAGTTCCATGATCCGCGTGTAACCGTAGAAGTAACTGCTGGCCTGTCCCTGCGCACGCACGGTGTAGCGGTCCAGCTCCTGGGTGGCCATCGCCTCGGACAAACCCACCCCATCCACCAGCACGCTGCGGGCGCGCTCACGATCGGTAAGGCCAAGGTTGAGCATGGGGTCCAGCATCGCGCGTGCGGCACGCAGCAGGCGGAACTGCAGCGCGATCATCTGCCCGTCCAACGGCTCGAACGGCACCATCTCCGCCTCGGCATACAGCGCCCAGCCTTCAACATTGACCGAGTTGAACGCGAACAGGGTGCGCGCCAGCGAGATGCCCCGCTCGACCATCGCCGCGAACTGCAGGTCATGTCCGGGGCGGCCTTCATGCGCGCTCAAGGTCCATGCCGCCGAACCGAAGTTGAAGTCGTCGTACTGCGCTTTCTCGCCCGAGGCCGGATTGCCCAGCGGCAACACGAAAGTCCCCTGCTGGCCGGTGTTGCCCACCAGCGGCGCCGGCAGGTAATGCGGTGCCGGCGACGCGGCGCTTTCGGCTTCACTGCCCAGGCGCATCTGCAGCGGGCGCTGCGGCACATCGACGATGCCCTGCTTGCGGATGATCGGGTCGATGGCATCGATCACACCGCGGTAGTGCGATTCGAGCTGATCGTTGTTGATCTTGTCCTGCTTCAGCGCGCGGATCACCGCGGCATAGTCGTTCGGGTCAGCGACCTTCAGGCGCTTGGCCTGCACCACCAGCGGTGCCAGCTGGCGCATCATCGCGCGGGTTTCCATGTATTCCAGCTGCGCACGCTGCATCAGCAACGCCGGGTCGATGTCCACGCCCACTTCCTTGAGCTGGAACGCGTACAGCTCGGCCGGCAGGCGCGTGTCGGTACGCGCGTTCGGCAGCACGTCCTTCTGCGTCCAGGCGATGTAGTCCTTCATCTGCGTGGACAACTCGGCCAAAGAGGCGTCGGCGCCTTCGATCTTGTACTTGGCGAACAACTTGCCGATGCCGGCGATGTAGGTATCGACGTTGGCCAGTGCCTGGTCGACTTCGATCCGGGTCGGCTGCAGCAGGTTGGGTGTACCGCTCTTTTCTTCGTAGCGCTGGCGCGCCAGCGTGGCCATTGGCTGCGTGCCAGGCGCTTGGCCGAGATAGGCCTTGAGCCGGTCCAGTGCCTTGGCCCGACGTGGCGCCGGGACCTGGTCGGAGAGCAGGTTGTTGAGGCCGCTGAACACGGTCTGCGGCACATCCACCCACGGCATCAGATGCTGCTCGTTGAGCGTGCTGCCTTCGATATTGCGCTCGGCCGCGCCGATCATGATTTCCAGATCCTGGCGTACGTTCGGGTCGCGTTCGAGCTGCAGTTTCTCACGCAGCTGCTCGCGCGCCTTACCCAGCGCGGTGCGGTAACGGCCGGTGTAGTCAGGACCCAGATCGGCGACCTTGTCGTCGTAACCCGGCACGCCGAAGAAACTGGCCATTTCCGGCTGGAACGGTGCCTGTGCCTGCAACAGGATCTGCGCAAGTTCATTGCTGTGCGCGACCCAGGCGGGTGCGGCCGGACTGGCCTTGGCGGCGGGTGCGGCGGTGGCCGCCTTCAAGGGCAGTGGTGCGGCCAGAGCGAGGGCAACGGCAAGGACGAGGGGTTTCATGCACGGCTCCTGAAGTCAGTGCCGTGACCCTACGCAGTCAATGCCGGTGCGACAAGGGCCATGAGGCGCACACGTGGAGCGGTACCTGCGTGCTGAAAGCGCCCGCCGCACTGCCTGCGGCAAAGGGAAAGGCGAAGGGAAAGGGCTGGGACTACCAACCCTTGCCCCACGCCGGCGTCAATTGCAGTGCAGCCGCCCGGCGCACGCCTTTTCGTCATCCGTACGCAGGTCCAGCCGCACGTTCCAGCCCTCGACATCAGCGTCGAAGCGGTCATAGATCCAGCGCCGCTCCACCCGGCGCGCCTCGGCGACGATGCGGGCGCCGCCCTTGGGGCCCTTGGCATTGAAGCGGTAGGTGCTCGGCAGGACGGCGTCGCCCTCGATGGCGCCATCCACCTCCAGCAACATCACCTGCAATGGCGTCCCCAGCACGGTCGTCATTTCTTCCGAGGAGGAGGCGCGCTTCATCGCCTCCAGGTAGGGCGAATCCTGTCGCATGTGCCCTTCCATCCGGTGGTAACCGCGCCAGAACAACCACACGAAGACTGCCGTCACTGCCAGCATCAGCAACGGCAATACCCATTTGAGGTTGCGTTGCAGCCAGTTCTGCGGCGGCTTGCCGGGCAGGCTGCCCGGCAGTGGCGGTGGGTTGGTCGACATTCCCTGTCCGGCTCCAATCACGGTGCGAGGCAACGGCCCAGGAAGTTCTCGGCGATGCGATAGCGGTGCAAGGCATTGGCACCGGACAGGCCGTGCTTGGCACCGGGGTAGGTCATCAACTCGAACGGCTGGCCGCGCTTCTGCAGGGCGCTCATCAGGCTGGTCGAATTGGTGAACAGCACATTGTCATCGGCCATGCCGTGGATCAGCAGCAGCGGCGAGGTCAGCCCGTCGATGTGGGTCAGTACGCGGCCTTCGGTATAACCGGCCACGTTGGCCGCCGGCAGGTTCATGTAGCGCTCGGTGTAGTGCGTGTCATACAGGCCCCAGTCGGTGACCGGTGCACCGGCCACACCGCAGGCGTACTGATCCGATGCCTTGGCCAGCAGCATCAAGGTCATGTAGCCACCGTTGGACCAGCCCTGCACGCCGATGCGCTTGCCATCCACCCACGGCTGCGACTTCAGCCACTCCACGCCCTTGAGCTGATCGGCCACTTCCACCGTGCCCTGCACACCGTACAGCGCGCCACCGAAATCACGCCCGCGACGCGGGGTGCCACGGTTGTCCAGCGAGAACACCACGTAGCCTTGCTGCGCCAGGTACTGGTTGAACAGATGGTCGCCACGGCCGGGCCAGCTGTCGGTCACGGTCTGCGAGGCCGGGCCGCCGTACACGTACACCGCCACCGGGTACTTCTTGCCCGGGTCGAAACCGGCCGGCTTGACCAGGCTGTAGTTCAGTTCGGTCCTGCCATCGGCAGCGGTCAGCGTGCCGTACTCGACCGGGCGCTGTGCATCGAGATAACGCGCATACGGATGCTTGGGGTCGGCCAGATTGTTGTCGAGCAACGTGGCGATCTTTTCGCCATTGGCACGGTACAGCTCGATCTGCGGCGGCGTGGTGTGGTTGGACCAGCTGTCGACATAGACGCTGGCGTTTTTGGCGAACGTGGCACTGTGCATGCCGGTGCTGTGCGAGAGCTTCTTCAGCGCACCGCCGGCCAACGGCACGGCGTAGATCTCGCTGCGCAGCGGGGATTCCACGCCGGCGCGGAAGTAGGCATTGCCGGCCACCTCATCCACCGCCAGCAGTTCGTCCACCGGCCAGTTGCCGGAGGTCAGCGCGGTCAGCTGACGGCCGTCGGCGCTGGCCAGATACAGATGCTCGAAACCGCTGCGCTCGGACGACCACACGAAACGGCCATCCTTGAGGAAGCGCAGGCTGTTGTGCAGCGGCACCCAGGTCTTGCTGGTCTCGGTGACCAGCGTGCGCTGCCCACCATCGGCCAGGTTGGCTTCGATCAACTGCAACTGCTTCTGGTCGCGGCTCTGGCGCTGGAAGGTCAGGTGCTGCGGATCGCGCCAGGTGACGCGGGCCAGGTAGATGTCCTGGTCCTTGCCCAGATCCACCCACGTCGGCGCGGCACCATCGCGCGGCGCGACCACGCCCAGCTTCACCAGCACGTTCTTGTCGCCGGCAGCCGGGTAACGCTGTTCGATCATCTCCACGCGGTCGGCGTACATTTCGTAACGCTTCTGCACCGGCACCGGTGATTCATCAATACGGGCGAAAGCGATGGCGGAGTCGTCCGGCGCCCACCAGTAGCCAGTGTGACGGTCCATTTCCTCGTCGGCGACGAACTCGGCCACGCCGTTGCCGATGACCGCGCTGCCATCGCGGGTCAACTGCAGCTGCTTGCCACTGGCCAGGTCGATCACCCACAGGTTGCGCTCGCGCACGAAGCTGACGAAGCCGCCGTTGGGCGAGAGCTTGGCATCGGTGGTGAAACCTTCACCGTGGGTGAGCTGGCGTACCGCGTCGCGGCCCTGCTTGCCCAGGTCGTACAGGTACAACTCGCCGCCCAGCGGGAACAGCAGGGTCTTGCCGTCCGGCGACCACTGGTAATCAACGATGCCGCTGAAGGCGGCGATACGCTGGCGCTCACGGCGCGCCTTTTCGGCATCGCTCAGGGTCTCGGTGCCGGGCAGCACGACCTTGGAATCCACCAGCAGCCGGGTCTGGCCGCTGGCGATGTCGTATTCCCACAGGTCCAGCTGCTTGACGTCGCTGTCCTTGCCGCGCAGGAAGGTGACCCGCGAACCGTCCGGCGCGACCTTGGGCTTCATCAGCGTGGGGCCGGACAACGGCGCGTTGCCGGTGATGGCCTCAAGGGTGAGTTTCTCAGCGTGGACGGCGGGCGTGGTGAGCATCAGGGCAAGGGCAATGAACAAGGGGCGCATGGAATTCCTGTCGTAGACAGCACGGATCGGACCATCCTAGCGAACCGGGACGCACTGTGCTTCCATCGAAAGTCCTGCTTCCCGTGAGCCACTACACGTTGTCATGACCGATTCGTCCCCGCATCCGCACTGGCAGACCGCCGTCCACGCCTATGCCCGCCACCTCAATGACTATGTCGCCCGTGGCGATGCATGCGACTGGGAGGGCATGGGCCAGCCCGATGACCCACCGGAACTGTCGCCGTTGCTGCCGCTGTTGATGGAGCAACTGCGCGCGGCCAATGCCCAGCGGGACGCCGCGACGCTGGCTACGTTCCGCAGCCAGTGGCCGCCGCTGCACGAAGCCACCCAACCCCTGCTGGAGGACAATGCCCAGGGCATCGGCGCGTTGGCATGGTTGCCGGACGGCAGCCTGCTGGTCCGTACCGGTGCCTGGTACGAACCGGGCCAGGTATGGATGGTACGGGGCCTGGAGACCCGTACGCTGCCCGACGTGGCGATGTTCGGCGCCAGCCCGGATCGGCAGCTCATTGCCCTGGCCGGCGATGGTCGCCTGCGCATCATGCGCGGCGGCGAACCCGGCCCCATCGCCGAGCTGCCGCTTCCACCACGCGA
The DNA here is from genome assembly GCF_001431415.1 of Stenotrophomonas humi. Classification (GTDB taxonomy): domain Bacteria; phylum Pseudomonadota; class Gammaproteobacteria; order Xanthomonadales; family Xanthomonadaceae; genus Stenotrophomonas; species Stenotrophomonas humi. The sequence goes on from NZ_LDJI01000021.1 coordinate 14,547, forward strand.
CGAGGCGCTGCCGCCCACGCTGGCGGACCTGGCCGAAGACGATGCGGTCATCCAGCAGCTGATTCCCTTCAACGACGGCCTGCGGGCCGTGGTGGTACGCGCTGACGGCGTATTCCTGTGCCGTCAGGACGGCATCCAGCGGCTGTTGCCGACGGCGGCTGAACTGCAGGAACAGGCGGACGACGAGGACCCCTGCCCGGTGCGTCTGGACATGGTCCATGCCGCGGTGTCACCCGACGGCCGCTGGATCGCCTGTGGCCAGCAGGATGGTCGCCACCGGATCTTCGATGGCCATGGCCAGGCCGTCTGCGAGATCGGGCCGCATGGCGAGTATCCCCATCACGCCGCCTTCTTCGCCGATGGCCGCCAGGTGGCGCTCAACGCCTGCCATTTCTACAACGGCGCCACCATTGCCGTGGACATTGATGCCTTCGACCGCATCGACACCGACTTCTATGAAGACCACCCGGCGGTCCGCGTGGTCGATCCCGGTGGCCGCATCTATGCCAGTGCGCCGGTCGCCGGCGGGCTGGTGCTGGGCGACGCCTACGGCTATCTGCGGGCCGTGGATGCCACGGGAACACTGCTGTGGAAGCAGCATGTCGGCAGCACCCTCAGTGCGATGGCAACTTCGGCCGACGGTCGCATGCTGGCCGTGGGCAGTTTCTCCGGCACCGTGCATCTGATCGACCTGCACTCCGCCGAGGCCAATCCCGAGCAGGTCGGGGCACGTGCGCATCGCGAAGTGTGCCGCTGGCTGTTCTGGAAGCAGGAAGCCTCGCCGTTGGCGTGGTGAGTACCGCTTCCGCAGGCCGGCAGGCCGCCGGAGGGGCGGCATGCCGGTGCGGACAGCCCAGGCTCAACGCTGTCCGAACAGCTGCCTTCGTTCCTCATCGCTGAGCGGTTGGCCCGCGTCCGGGTTGACGGTCGGGCCGATGGCGTAGGCGCGTTGCGTGGCCGGGCGCTCGGCAATGGCCTGGTGCCAACGGCCCAGGTGCGGGAACGCCACGAAATCGGCCGGCAGCTTGGAATAGGCGCCGATCCACGGGTAGCTGGCCATATCGGCGATGCCGTACTCCTCGCCGGCCAGGTATTTGGATTCGGACAGACGCTTGTCCATCACCCGGTGCAGGCGTCGCACCTCGCTGTCATAGCGCTCGATGGCATAGGGAATGCGTTCGGGCGCGTACACGTTGAAGTGGCCCATCTGCCCGCTCATCGGCCCCAGCCCGCCCATCTGCCAGAACAGCCATTCCAGCGTGGCGGCACGGCCGCGCAGGTCGGGCGGCAGGAAGCGGCCGGTCTTCTCGGCCAGGTAAAGCAGGATCGCGCCGGACTCGAACACACTCAGGGGTGCGCCGCCATCGGCCGGGGCGTGGTCGACGATGGCCGGCATCTTGTTGTTGGGCGAAATGGCCAGGAACTCCGGCAGGAACTGGTCACCCTTGCCGATGTTGACCGGGTGCAGGCGGTAATCCAGCCCGGTTTCCTCCAGGAACAACGTGATCTTGTGTCCGTTGGGCGTGGGCCAGTAGTACAGGTCGATCATCGGGAAAGCTCCAGCAGACGGGCCTTGGAGTGTAGCCACGCGCCCTGCTTGGCAGGGTTAAAACAGCCCGGTAATCTGCGTCCTTTCCTGCAACGCAGCATTCCTTCCAATGTCTTCGAACACTTCCCTGAGTCCGCTCTCCTCGCTGATCTTCGCTTCACGCTGGCTGCAGCTGCCGTTGTATCTGGGCCTGATCCTGGCGCAATGCGTCTATGTGTTCCTGTTCGGCAAGGAGCTGTGGCACCTGATCCATTCGGCCACCCAACTGACCGAGCAGCTGATCATGCTGGCGGTGCTGGGCCTGATCGACGTGGTGATGATCTCCAACCTGCTGGTGATGGTGATCGTGGGCGGCTATGAAACCTTCGTCTCGCGCCTGCGCCTGCACAACCATCCGGATCAGCCGGAGTGGCTGAGCCACGTCAACGCTTCGGTGTTGAAGGTCAAGCTGGCCATGGCGATCATCGGCATCTCCTCGATCCACCTGCTCAAGACCTTCATCGAAATCGGCACGCTGGGCAGCGAGGGCAGCAAGTACACCGAAGCCGGTGTGCTGTGGCAGACCATCATCCACTGCGTCTTCATCCTGTCGGCCATTGGCATTGCCTGGACCGACAAGCTGATGTCCAACGGTCACAGCAAGCCCAGCGCCACGCACTGAGGTCCGTCACGGATGGGCGCCATCACAGCGTGACGCCCATCACTTTTTCCCCTTGTTGGGCATGCCCCCTCCCGCAGGCCGGGTCGGCGGTGCTAGATTCGCGCTACGTTGCCTATCGGCGCGGCATCGGGAAATGCCGCGTCCACACTGCCCACCGGGCACAGGCAGTCCACGTTCGTCGATTCAAGGGGATGTTTGATGTCGTACGTCGCAATTCAAGGCAAGGCGCGCCTGTTCGCGCCCGCGCTTCTGCTGGCCACGCTGGCCGCCTGTTCCGGCAAGGATGAAACCACGCCGGCCGCTGCTGCCGGTACCGCAGCTCCTGCACCCGCCGCCGCACCCGCCGAAGCGCCGGTATCCAACAAGGTGCAGGCAATGGACACCACGCAGCTGCGCGATTCGGCCAGCACCGCACTGCGTGAGAACCGCATGTACGCCCCGGCCGGCGACAACGCGATGGAGTACTACCTGGTCCTGCGCGACAAGTTGCCGGACGATGCATCGATCAGGAACGCGCTCACCGATCTGCAGCCCTACACGCTGATTGCCGCCGAGCAGGCCCTGGGCCGTGAGGATTTCACCGAAGCACAACGCCTGATCGCGCTGGTGGAAAAGGTGGACCCGACCGCGCCGGCATTGCCGCGTCTGAAGCAGGGCATCACCAGCACCATGCAGGTGGCCGAGAAGCGCACGGTCGAAGAAGCCGACAAGGCCAAGAAGGACGCCGAGAACCGCGCCAAGCAGCAGGTCGAACAGCAGCGCATGGCCCAACAGCAGGCCGCCGAGGCAAGCGCCGCCCAGCAGCTGGCGGCCAAGCAGGAAGCCGCGCGCAAGGAAAGCGAGCGCGTTGAGGCCGAGCGCCTGGCCGCTACGCGCCGTGAGGCCGAGCAGCGCAGCGCGGCGCAGGCGGCTGCCCAGGTCGCCGCACCCAAGCCCGCTGCTGCCGCCCCGTCGTTGCGTGCGGTCAGTACGCCGGCCCCGCGTTACCCGGCCGACGCCCTGCGTTCGGGCACCTCCGGTGAAGTGCTGGTGGAACTCACCATCGGCACCGACGGTTCGGTCACCGACGCCCGTGTGCTGCGTGCAACGCCTGCCCGTGTCTTCGACCGCGAAGCATTGAGCGCGGTACGCCGCTGGAAGTTCGAACCGATTGCCAGTTCGGTGACCACGCGTCGTACTTTGGCGTTTGCGCCGAACAAGTAAGCGGTTGGTTCATTGCCGTGGAGCGAAAGCCCGGAGCGATCCGGGCTTTTTTCTTTGGACGGGGTCGGGTGCGAGTGATTGCACGCTGCCGCAAGGAGCACGTCAGAGAAGCAGAAAGCTTGCCCTTCCCCCTCTCCCGCAGGTGGGAGAGGGGAGCTGATCCGTGCATTCTTGCTTCCTGATCCTGCAGCTGGGAGCACAGGTGAAGGCAACCATAGTTGCTGTTCTTTGTCCCTTTTCCGCGCGGGAGAAAGGGCCCGGAAGGGGATTGAGAGCTGCTTTGGCTGCTTTTGCATTCCCTCGGCCCGATCCTCAATGGCTTTGCAAAAAAAAGGCCCGGATCGCTCCGGGCCTTCCACACAAAACCAGCTCCGGCCAATCAGCCCGAAATCGCCAACCGCTCCTGGCGATAACGCCATACCGCGATCAGCCACAGCAGCACCGCCAACAATGCCGACGCCCCCAGATACACCGCCCATTGCTGCGCGGACGGCATCTCACCGCGCGTCACTTTCACCAGCATCTGGTTCTGCGACAGGAATGGCACCGCGTACTGCCACAACTGCGTGTCTTTCAGCGGGTAGGCCATCAGCGCATAACCGGGCAGCATCGGCAGCATCATCAACCACACCATGTGGCTCTGTGCTTCCTTCATGCTCTTGGCACTGGCCGACAGACAGGTCAGCAATGCGGTTCCGATCAACACCAGCGGCAGCAGGATCACCAGCAGCTTGCCCATCGCCGCGAAGCTGACATCCAACGAGCGCGCCGCACCACTGCCAATGCTCGCACTGAGCTTGAACGACAGCAGGATCAGCAGCATCGACGCCAAGCCTAGTACCACGGCAGCCAGCATCTTGCCGCTGACCAGCGCACTGCGCGATGCCGGCGTTGCCAGCAACGGCTCCAGCGATTGCCGCTCACGCTCGCCCGCCGTCGTGTCCATTGCCAGATGCGAGCCCCCGACGAAGGCGAACAACATCAGCACCAGCGGCAACACGATGGACAGGAAGATGCCGCGCTTGGCCTCGGCCGTGGCCAGGTCGCGGGTACCGACATTGACCGGTGCCGCCACCATCGGGCTGACGCCGCGTGCAAGCAGACGCAACGCACCTACCGACTGGCCATACTCGGTCAGCGTGGCGCGCACGCGCGCCACCTGCACCTCACCGGTACGGCGCGTGGTGTCGGCCACGATCTCCACCTTGGCCGGCTTGCCGGCATGCCAGTCATCGGCAAAATCCGGAGCTATCACCAAGGCCACGTCTTCTTTCTGGCTGCGGATGCGGGCTTCGAAATCCTTCGGCGCTTCCGTCGCGTTGATGCCACGGCTGGCAAGGAAAGCCACCAGGTTCGGCGCCTGCTGCATGCCAACCACCGGCACGGTCATGTCCTTGTCCAGCTGCGTTTCGGCACGCAGGTTGGTGAGCTTGTTCATGCCCAGGAACAACAACGGATACAGCAGTGGCGCGGTCAACAAGGTCAGCAGGAAGGTACGACGGTCACGGGAGAAATCGCGCAGCTCCTTGCGCATCACCGTCCACATGTTGCTGAAGAATCCAATCCGGCTCATGCGTGCAGGCCCTCTTCGCTGCCGATCAACTTCACGAACGCATCTTCCAGGTTGGATTCGTGCGCCTGTTCGCGCAGCTCGTCCGGCGTGCCCTGCGCGACCACGCGGCCATGCGCGACGATGACGATGCGGTCACACAGCGCGGCTACCTCCTGCATGATGTGGCTGGAGAAGATCACGCAACGCCCTTCCTCGCGCAGCTCCTTGAGGAACCCTCGCAGGCCGCGGGTGGTCATCACGTCCAGGCCGTTGGTGGGTTCGTCGAGGATGACATTGCGCGGGTCGTGGATCAGCGCGCGTGCGATGGCGGTCTTGGTGCGCTGGCCCTGGCTGAAACCCTCGGTACTGCGATCGAGGAAATCCTCCATCTGCAGTGCCGCGGCCAGGCGCACGGTGCGTGCGGCGATGTCGGCCGACGACATGCCATGCAGTTCACCGAAGTAATCGATGTTCTCGCGTGCGGTCAGGCGCTTGTAGACGCCGCGTGCGTCAGGCAGCACTCCCAGGCTGCGGCGCACGGCGTTGGGGTCGACGGCGGGGTCGATGCCATCCACCAGCACGCGACCACTCTCCGGCGTCATCAACGTGTAGAGCATGCGCAGCGTGGTGGTCTTGCCGGCGCCATTGGGGCCTAGCAGGCCGGTGATCTGGCCGTCATGGGCGGTGAAGCCCACATCGTCCACGGCGATCACCGGGCTTTTGTCCTTGCCCTTGCCGGGAAAGGTCTTGCGGAGTCGTTCTGCAACGATCATTTCAGCGGATTCCTTGGCAATGCGATGACGTCACGGTTCCCAGCCATTGAAGCTGGTGAACGGCGGCACGTAGTTGAGCTTGTCCAGGCAGGCGCCATCGAGTGACTTGGCATCAGCCTTTTCAACAAACTGGGCGAACAGCTTGGGCATGCAGCCCGCACCGAGTACCGCATGGCCCTGGCCGCGCAGCACGAACAAACGGCTGTTGGGAAGATGCTTGACCACTTCTTCGCCGTAACGCGGCGGCGTGACCGGGTCGAACTCACCCGCCAACACCAGTGCTGGTACCTGCGTGGCCAACGGCTGATGGAAATCGGCCGGCGCAGTCCCCTTCGGCCATACCTTGCACATCGCGGCCATGCCCTGCGCCATCTGGTTACCAAGCACGGTGCCTTCGTCACCACCGGCACCGGTCATGCTTTCGCCATCCTCGCTGCAGACCACCGACAACTGCATGCCCATGGCCATGCTGTCCTTCATGTCACTCTGCAGCATCTGCGTCAGCGCCATCAGGTCCTCGTAGCGCCCTGCACCGGCTTCATGAATCAGCTTGGGCAGCAATGCACCTGCGGCCGGCATGTAGGCGTACATGCGCACCAGCCCGGCCACGGTCTCCGCGGTGAGTTGACCTTCGCGTTGTTCGCCGCTGGCCGCATCGCGGTAGGTCACGGTCACCGGCTGCGCACGCAGCCTGGCGAGCAGGGCGTCCAGTTCGGCACGTGGATCTCCGAGCTTGTCCTTGCACGAGGCGACGTTGCTGCACTGGGCGAACTGCAGCGCCAGTGCATCATCGAGGTTGCGGGCAAAAATGTTGCCCAGCTGCAGGCTGTTGGGCACCGGCGAATCGAGCACGATGCTGCGCGTGGCCTGCGGATGACGCATGGCGTACTGCTGGGCCACACGCGTGCCGTAGCTCACGCCATAGAGATTGATCTGCGCCGCGCCGATGGCTTGGCGTACCGTGTCCAGGTCGGCGACCGCTTCGGTGGTCGTGTAGTGGCGCAGGTCGGCCTTCTTCGACAGTTCCGCCGCACATTTGGCCGCTTCCGCCGCAAACGCTTCCGGCTCGTACGACTGCGGTGAGCTCACCGCCTCCGGCGATGCTTCACAGGCCAGCAGGTTGGATTTGCCGGTGCCGCGCTGGTCCACCAGGATCACGTTGCGGCGCTTGCGCAGCTCTTTGAACGCCGGCGCGATCTGCTGGAAACTGTCCACCGCCGACTGACCCGGGCCACCGGCCAGGAAGAACAGCGGATCCGGCAGCAGGTCTCCCTCCTTCTCCGGCGCCAGCCAGGCGATGTTGAGCGGCACCTTGCGGCCCGTCGGGTTGGCGCGGTCTTCAGGTACCTCGAAGGTGGTGCACTGCGCTTCCAGGCTGTCCTTGCTGAAGGAAGAGCTGATGCTGCACGGCTGGAACTGCAGGTTGCCGAGCGCCAGGGGCTTGCCCGCGGCAGTGGATTCCTCGGCGACCGGCGTGGTGGCGCCCGGCGCGTCGGTATCGGCAGCCGGCCGCGTCATGCGGTAGCCAACAAGGCCGGCGACAACGGCTATCGCCAGGAGGGTTTGGGTCTTGCGGGACATCATCGGAACAGCCCCCACGATTGGTTTTAGGAAACAAACAACGGTTCTGCCATTACCCAGACGTGCCCGGGGTGGCTATGTGACATCCGGAAAGAAGATTTCCTCGATCCGCACCCCGAACAGGCGTGCGATGCGGAACGCCAGTGGCAGGCTGGGATCATACTTGCCGGTTTCCAGGGCATTGATCGTCTGCCGCGATACTTCCAGGCGTTCGGCCAATTCCCCTTGCGACCACCCTTCAGCGTCGCGCAGCTCACGCAGGCGGTTATCCATCTGCCGCCACCTCAGTTGTAACGCCGTGCGACCACGGCCTTGGCCAACCCGTAGGCCAGGCAGACCAGCGGGAACACCCAGATCATCGCCACATTCGACGGCACATCGATGACCTTGGCCGACTGCAGGAAGCCCCCGGTCAGGTATACCAGCGACACGAACGCCGTGGCGAAGCTCACTGCTTCCAGTTCAATGCGTTGCTGCAGCTCATCGACATCGCGGATGTAGCGGATCATCGCCCGCAGCACCAACACGATGGGAGGTACCGGCAGCAGCGCGATCAGCGCACGCAGCGGTGCACCTTCGACCTGCTTGAGCAGCAGGATCGACACCACCAGCAGCACCACATACGCGAGCATGGCGATGATGACTTCGCGGGTATAGCGTTTGCGCAGCGCGGGCGGTGCGGCATCACAACCATCGGGCATCCAGCGCCGCAGCATCGCGGCGATGCCCAGCCCGGCCGCAATGCCGAACAAGGTGCCGGACAGCTTTGCATTGGCGGAGAACTGCACCAACTGCATCACCACGACCCCTGCGCCGGCGAGCAGCGCGGCACTGGAAAGCAACCACATCGACTGCACGTTACGGCTCATCTCCGACCCCGGTAGCTGCGTGCGAAATGCATGTAAAGGACGCTTGACACATCCTGCCGTGGCAATCCCAGACCTGTCAAGCTCCCTTTACACGTGGAACGGTCTGCACAGAAACCCGAAGCGTTGCCCCATCAGCGCAATACCGCAGCCATCAGGCATGGCCAGACCCTCCCGACCAGCCCCGCGACCCCGCGCGCTATCATTGCGCCGCACCCCGTTCACTGAAAGAGCTTCATCCATGACCGCCCTACGCCCCTTCCTGGACAAGATGCCCGTCGTCGGCGAGCGTGTTTACGTGGATCCGGCATGCACGGTGATCGGCGATGTCGTCATCGGCGATGACGCCTCGATCTGGCCCGGTACGGTGATCCGCGGCGATGTGAACTACATCCGCATCGGTGCGCGTACCAACGTGCAGGATGGCACGGTCATCCACGTCAGCCATGACAGCCCCTACAACAAGGGCGGCTACCCGACCCTGATCGGCGAAGGCGTCACCGTGGGCCACGGTTGCATCATCCACGCCTGCACGATTGGCGATTACTGCCTGATCGGCATGGGTGCCTGCATCCTCGACGGCGCGGTGATCGAAGCCAACGCCTTCATCGCCGCAGGTGCGGTGGTCGGCCCCGGCAAGGTGGTACGCAGCGGCGAGTTGTGGGCCGGCAACCCGGCGCGGCTGATGCGTCAGCTCAGCGAAAAAGACATCGAAGGCCTGCGCTATTCGGCTGATCACTACGTCAAGGTCAAGGACCAGTACCGCGGCATGCAGGGCTGACACCCGGCATCGGTTGTCGGCGCGGCGGCGGGACGTGCAAACTGCGCGTCCGGGCGTGGGGACGCCCAATGAGGGATTGACATGAAGTCGATGAAGTTCAGGACGCTGGGCCTGCTGGCCGTGGCGTCGCTGTTGTTGCTGGTTCCGTTTGTCGCCGCTGCCCAGGAAGAAGAGGGCATGACGGCCGAGCAGTTCGTGCAGTCACTGCAGTTCCGTTCCGGGCAGATCGATGTGCCCGAGGCCAAGGCCCATTTCAACCTGGACAACGAGTTCCGGTATCTGGACAAGGCCGACGCACGCCGCGTGCTGGAAGACATGTGGGGCAACCCGCCCGACGACAGCGTGCTGGGCTTGATCGTGCCGCGCTCGCCGGCACTGACCGCCGATGACAGTTGGGCGGTGGTGGTCACCTACTCCGATGACGGCTATGTGTCCGATGAGGACGCGCACAAGATCGATTACGACGAATTGCTCGGCGACATGCAGGGCGCCATCCGCGACGCCAATCCCGAACGCGAGAAGGCCGGCTACGGCACGCTCGACCTGGTTGGCTGGGCGGTGCCGCCACGCTATGACGCCGCCAGCAAGAAGCTGCACTGGGCACGCGAGATTGCCTTCAACGATACGCCCAAGCACGTTCTGAACTATGACATCCGCGTGCTGGGCCGGCAGGGTTACCTGAGCCTCAACGCGGTCTCCAGCATGTCCGAGGTCGGCATGGTGCGCGAAGGCATGGACCGCCTGCTGCCGATGACCGAGTTCAACGAAGGCGCACGTTATGCCGACCACAACCCCAGCACCGACAAGGTCGCCGCCTATGGCGTGGCCACGCTGATCGGCGGCGGGCTGGCGGCCAAGGCTGGCCTGTTCGCCAAGATCGGCCTGCTGCTGGCCAAGTTCTGGAAGCTGCTGCTGGTCGGCGTGCTGTTCCTGGGTGGCAGCATCGGCAAGCTGTTCGGCGGCAAGCGCGACAAGAACAGCGCAGGCTGATCCCCCGCCCGGCCCGGCCTGCGCGCGCCGCAGGCTGGGTTTTCCTCGTGGTGGCGGTTAAAGTCTGCGTCCTGACAGGACGCAGCAGAGACCCGAATGCCCCAGGCATCCGTCCGGGCCGGAAACCGGACTTCCCTTCGCCGCATGCATGCCGTGCCGTCGGCGCGGTGCGTGCCGCGATGAGTGCTGCAGCGCCGATGCTGGACACCTACCTGGAAGTCGTCACGCCCGAAGGCGTGCCGCTGCAGTTGCCGGCAGCTGGCCCGGTGCCGCGCGCACTGGCGTGGTTGATCGACCTCGTGATCCGCTTCGGCGTCCTGATCGTGATGAGCCCGTTGCTGCTGATGCTCGGCGACATGGGCCAGGGCATCTACCTGGGCCTGATGTTCCTGGTGTTCTGGGTCTACCCCATCGTGCTGGAAGTGTGGCTGGGGCAGACGCTGGGCAAGCGGGCCTTGGGCCTGCGCGTGGTCGCACGCGACGGTGCACCGCTGGGCTGGATGCCGGCGATCGTGCGCAACCTGCTGCGCACCGTGGACATCCTGCCGTTCGGCTACGCGCTGGGTCTGGTCAGCTGCCTGTGCGATGCACATGGCCGCCGGCTGGGTGATCTGGTAGCCGGCTCCCTGGTGGTGCACAGCCCGCCGCGCACCTTCGTGGCACCGCCGCGCATCGATACCGTGCTTGCCCCGCCGCTGCCGTTGCAGCCGGGTGAGCAGGTCGCGTTGATTGCCTTTGCCGAGCGCGCCCCGGCGTTGTCGGCGCCGCGTCAGCGCGAGTTGGCACACATCGTCACACCGCTGACCGAGGCCGACGGGCAGACCGGCGTGCTGCGGCTGTATGCGATGGCCAATTGGCTGTTGGGGCGGCGATGAGACAGGAACAGTTCGTCACCCGCTATCAACACGAATGGCAGCAATTCGAAGACTGGCTGCAACGCCGTGGCGAAAAAGCGCGCAAAAGCCGCAGCAGCCTCGATCCGCAATTGCCCGGCGATGAAACCATCCCGCAGCGCTACCGCCGCCTGTGCCAGCAACTGGCATTGGCCCGCCGGCGCGGCTACAGCCCGCAGCTGGTGGAGCGCCTGCAGCAGCTGATGCAGCGCGGCCACAACCTGCTGTATCGCACGCCGACGCCCCGTTGGCAGCGCGCGGTGGAATTCCTCGTCGCCGATTTCCCGCAGCTGGTGCGCAGCCAGGCCGGCGCGATGTGGGTGGCCTTCGCATTGTTCGCGGTGCCGCTGATCGGCATCTTCGTGCTGCTGCAATTCAAACCGGAATTGATCCACCTGCTGCTCGATCCACGCCAGATCGCGCAGATGGAAAAGATGTACGACCCGGCCGCCGACCATCTGGGCCGCGACAGTGGCACCAACTGGGCGATGTTCGGCCACTACATCATGAACAACATCAGCATCGGCCTGCGCACGTTTGCCAGCGGCCTGCTGGCAGGCATAGGCACGATCCTGGTGTTGCTGTTCAACGGCCTCACCATCGGCGCGGTGGCAGGGCATCTGCAGAACGCCGGCTTCGGCGAGCCGTTCTGGCGCTTTGTCGTCGGCCATGCGCCATTTGAACTCACCGCCATCGTGATTGCCGGTGGTGCCGGCCTGCAGTTGGGCCTGCGCCTGCTGGCGCCGGGCCGCAAGCGGCGCATCGATGCGCTGGTGGAAGGCGGTGTGATCGGTGCGCGGCTGTGCCTGGGCGTGGCCTTCATGCTGCTGGTGGCGGCCTTCATCGAGGCATTCTGGTCCGCCATCGTCTGGGTGCCGATGTGGGGCAAGCTCACCGCGTCCGGCATGCTGTGGACACTGGTGATCGTGTGGTTGTGGCGTGGCGGACGTGGTGGAGCCGGCAATGCGCATTGACCAGCTCAACGTGGTGCTGCGCGCACGTTCGCAGTGGGAAGCGATGGAGCTGGGCACCGCGTTGGTGCGGCGCCATGCCGGCGCCATCTGGAAGCCGTGGCTGCTGCTGACGTTGCCGGTGTTCGCACTGCTCAATCTTGCCGGCTGGTGGCTGGACAACCTGTGGCTGTCCGCCTTCGTGTTGTGGTGGCTGAAGCCGGCATTCGAACGCATCCCGCTGTATGTGATTTCGCGCGGCGCGTTCGGTGCCGAGCCCGGCACCGCCGAAACCCTGCGCGCGCAGTGGACCTGGGGCTGGCGCGGCACGCTGGCCTATCTGACATGGCGCCGGCTGAGCCCGGCGCGGTCGCTGTTGATGCCGGTGGATCTGCTCGAAGGTGGCGATGCCGGCCAACGTGCCCTGCGCCGCAGTGCACTGGGCGGTGGCAGCTATGGCCATGCCACGCTGCTGACGTGGACGTGCTGGCATTTCGAAGTGATGTTGAAGCTGGCCGGCGTCGCGCTGTTCTTCATGTTCGTGCCGGTGGAGTGGTTGTCCGAATCACTGCGCGCCACCTGGGAGTTGATCGGCAAGGACACCCCAGCGTGGGCGTTGATCGGTTTCAACCTGCTGTCCTGGGCTGCGATGACGCTGATCAGCCCGTTCTTCAGCGGTGCGGGATTTGGCCTGTACCTCAACCGACGTACCGCGCTGGAAGCCTGGGATGTCGAGATTGCCTTCCGCCGCCTGCGCGAACGCCTGCTTCGCGCCACGCCACTGCTGGTGATGCTGCTGGCGGTATTCGCATTGCCGGTACTGCCCGCACACGCGCAGCACAGCGATGCTGCGGAAACCAAACTGCACGACAACCACAAAACCGCACCCGGCACGGACGTGCCCGTGGCCACGCCGGAAAGCGTGTTCGGCAAAACCCAGGCCGACACTGCTGGCTTTCGCCAGGCCGCGGCCCGTGTGTATGAAGACCCGCAGCTGGGCGCCAAGCGCACCGTCACCCGCTGGATGAAGAAGAAGCCCGGCGAGGACGACAAGCCAACGCAGCAGAAAGATCTACCGGACATGCCGTTCAGCACGTTCGCCAAGCTGCTGGCACTGATCAGCGAGAGCTTCCTGTGGATCGTGATGGGCATCCTGGTGATCGCCCTGGCACTTACCGCCCGTTGGTGGCTGCCGTGGCTGCGTGGCAGTGGCCGCCGCAAGCGCGAGGTCGAAAGCCCCGTGCAGCAGGAAGCCCTGCAACTGCCCGACGTGCTGCCGCCGGACATCCTGGGCAGTGCGCGCCAGCTCTGGCAGCAGGGCAAGCCGCGCCATGCCCTGGCACTGCTGTACCGCGCCTCGGTCGAGGTGCTGTCACAACGTGCCGATGTGGTGTTGCCACCCGGCGCTACCGAAGCACAATGCCTGCGTGCTTCGCGGCGCATGCCACAGGACGCCGACCGCCTGTTGTTCGCGCGCATGGTGCGCACCTGGCAGTACGCCGCCTACGCCGGCCAGCTGCCGCGTGAGGACGAGTTCCAGACATTGCTGGGCGACCTGCACCGCCAGTACGGGTGGCCGGCATGAGCCAGCGCTTGCGTTACTCCCTGATCGCCCTGGCCGCGCTGCTGCTGTGCGGCGTGGTGGTGGCGTTGTTTCTGCACAACTACGAGCGCGGCAGTGAGGACATCACCCTGCCGGCTTACGGCGAGCCCACCTACAACCCGCTGTTCGCACTGCGCGAAACCATCCGTCGTGATGGCGGCAAGGCCGAATCGCGCCGCCAGCTCGACCTGCCGGCCATGCGCCTGCAGCCGGGCGACACCGTGCTGATGCTCGATGACCCGCGCCTGCTCACGCCTTCGCAGGTCAACGGTCTTCTGGATTGGGTGGAGTTCGGCGGCCATCTCGTACTGCGTGCACAGGCGCCGGATGAGGACCTGGATGCCGAAGGAAATGGTCTGCTGCAGCGGCTGGGTGTCGTCGGCCATGACGGGTTTGCACAATGCCTGACATGGCAGGTGCCCGGGCAGGAAAGTCACCAGGAATTCTGCGGCGGCAATCGCTTCACGCTGGACGGCACCACCCGCGTTGAACACCGCTGGGGCGACAGCAGCGGCGACAAGACCACGGCCTGGGCCCGCCTGCGTTACGGCGCCGGGCGCGTCGATGTCCTGGGCGACATGGACTTCCTGCTCAATGGCGCAGGCCCAGGTGATACCGGCCTGCGTGACCTGCCGCATCGCGACCTCGCCCGCCTGGTACTGGCCCCCAACTACGGCAAGGGCACCTTCCACCTGATCTACGCGATGGAAATGCCGTCGCTGTGGAAGACCGTGATCAAGCGTGGCTGGCCGATCTGGTTGCCGCTGCTGCTGGCGCTGCTGGCATGGCTGTGGGCGCGCAGCCAACGCTTCGGCGCACTGCTGCCTTCGCCACGCGAGGAACGGCGCTCGCTGCTGGAACACGTCCGTGCCAGTGGCGAACTGCTGCACCGTTACGGCAAAACACCGCTGCTGTACGACGCGGTGCGTCAATCCTTCCTTGCGCGCCTGCGCCGGCGCTCGCCGATGGCTGCCGCGCTCACCGGTGAGGCACAGGTGCAGGCCATCGCCGACCACCTGCAATGGCCCATCTCCCGCGTGCAGAGCGCAATGCAGGTTCCCCCATCACGGGACGACACCGCCCTGCGTGAACGCATCCGCTTGCTCATCCAGATGAGAAACCAGCTATGACCGAGACGCCCTTCCCGCCCACCCTTCCCGGCGATGCCCCCGTGCCGGCGCCCGCACCGGACAACGCTGCGCTGATCGAGCGTGTCGAGCGTATCCGCGAGGCGGTCGGCCACGCCTTCATCGGCCAGGCCGATGTGCTGGAGCAGATCCTGATCGCACTGCTGGCTGGCGGCCATGTACTGATCGAAGGCGTTCCCGGGCTGGGCAAAACCCTGCTGGTGCGCGCCCTGGCGCAGGCACTGGAACTGGACTACGCGCGCGTGCAGTTCACCCCGGACCTGATGCCCAGCGACGTCAGCGGCCATGCGGTGTACGACCCCAAGACCGAGAGCTTCAAGATCCGCCGCGGCCCGGTTTTCACCAACCTGCTGCTGGCTGATGAAATCAACCGCGCACCTGCCAAGACCCAGTCGGCGTTGCTGGAAGTGATGCAGGAAGGCCAGGTCACCATCGAAGGCAAGGCGTTCCCGCTCACTCCACCGTTCCTCACCCTGGCCACGCAGAACCCGGTGGAGCAGGAAGGCACCTACCCGCTGCCGGAAGCACAGCTGGACCGCTTCCTGCTCAAGGTGTTGATCGACTACCCGCAGCTGGACGACGAAAAGCGCATGGTCGAGGCAATCACCACCGGCCGCGCGGCAAGCGATTTCAACCTGTCGCAGGTGCCGCGCGTGCTCAGCGGCGCCGACGTGGTGGCGCTGCAGAAGGCGGTGGCGGCGATCACGGTGGACCCGCAGGTGATCGACTATGCCGTGCGCATCGTCTCGGCCACGCGCAAGTGGCCTGGCATCGCCCTGGGCGCCGGCCCACGCGGCAGCATCGCGCTGGTGCGCGCCGCGCGTGCGCAGGCGGTGTTGTCCGGGCGCGACTTCGTCACGCCTGACGACGTGCGCGAGATCGCAAAGCCGGCCTTGCGTCACCGCATCGCACTGGCCCCGGAGCTGCAGATCGAAGGCCAATCGGCCGACGACGTCCTCACCGCGTTGCTGGCCAAGGTCGAGGCACCGCGCAAGTGAGCCAGGCGCAAGCCCGCCCCGCTCGCTCCCCCTCGTGCACAACACGAAGCGGAAGGCTGCGCTCTGCTTCTTCCCTTCCGCGCGCAGCGCGAAGGGAAGGGCTGAAGAAAAATGCGCTTGGCACACTCTCAACGGAGCCCACACCGTGAGGCCATCCCCGCTGCTGATCACGCTGCTGGTGCTGTGGGGCGTGCTCGGCATTCCTGTCGCCCTGTACTACCTGCCGCTGCTGGCATGGACGGCCACGGCAGGCACGATCGCATTGCTCGCGCTGCTCGATGCTGTGCTGCTGTACCGCCGCCCCACCCCGCAGGTACGCCGCGAATTGCCCGATTCACTTGCCTTGGGCATCGAACGCGAAAGCTGGCTGCAGCTGGACGCCTTCGGCCGGCAGCGCGTGGACGTGTTCGACCTGGTTCCCGATGGATGGGAAAGCCACGGACTGCCACGCAGGCTCACGCTGGCAGCGGCCAGCGAGAGCCGCTTCAGCTACCGCTTCACCCCGGCAAACCGTGGCACGTTCGTGTTTGATGGGGTGCAGCTGCGCCTGCATTCACCGCTGCGTCTGTGGCGACATCAGCGCATCGCAGGCACGCCGCAGACCGTGCGTGTCTATCCCAACTTCGCTCCACTCACACGCTTGGCATTGCTCAGCGCGGAGATGGCCTCACGCCTGGTCGGCGCACACCTCAAGCGGCGCCGCGGCGAAGGCACCGATTTCCACCAGATGCGCGAGTACCGCGTCGGTGACAGCCTGCGCCAGATCGACTGGAAGGCCACCGCACGCGCGCGCAAATTGATCTCGCGCGAATACCAGGACGAAAAGAACCAGCAACTGGTGATGATGATCGACACCGGCCGTCGCATGATGGCCAACGAAGGCGGGCTGTCGCACTTCGACCATGTGCTCAATGCATCCTTGGTGGTGTCCTACCTGGCGCTGCGCCAGGGCGACGGTGTGGGATTGTTCGCCAGCGGTGGCGACAGCCGCTGGGTGGCCCCCAAGCGCGGCATGGGTGCAATCGACACGCTGCTGCGGGCAAGCTACGACCTGCAGCCCAAGCCGGTGGCCACCGACTATCTGGCGGCAGCCACCGAGCTGTCGCTGCTGCATTCGCGCCGCACCCTGGTGATGCTGGTGACCAACGTGCGCGATGAAGACATCGAGGACCTGCTGGCCGCCGTTCGGCTGTTGCAGAAGCGGCATCTGGTCTGCGTGGCCAGCCTGCGCGAGCGCGAGCTTGACCAGGCGCTGGAACGCGACGTGGAAACCCTGCCCGATGCCGTGCAGGCCGGTGCCATCGCCCGCTACCTGCAGCAACGTGCCGATGCACATGAAGCCCTGCGCAGCCACCGCGTGATGGTGCTGGACGTCACCGCCGAAGAACTGCCGGCGGCATTGGTGGAGCGCTACCTGGCCGTCAAGCGGGATGGGTTGCTTTAAAGCTGCGGAATTTGCAGGAAGCGCAACTGGGAAAGGAATCTCCGTCGGCTTCTTTGCGGTTGCTTCTTGTGCCTGAAGTGGAAGCAACAGCGTCACCACTTCCCCACCCGCCCCTTCGCTGTGCCAGTCACACACAAGAAAAAGGCCCCGCCAATGACGGAGCCTCTCTCAACAAGACAATCACATCACCGACGCATCAAACGTAGATGCGGGTAGTGCCCTGCGGCGCATCGTCGATGATGGCATGTGGCAGGAACCGCGCACTGTCGCGGGTGATGCGGCTGTTGTCCTCGCGCACGCCGATACCGCAGGCACGGTCGCCGACCACCCAGCTGCCCACCAACGGATAGTTGCCGTCGAACACCGGCAACGCATGGAACACCTGGCGGATGCTCGGGCCGTTGTAAGGGCCTTCGCTTTCCTGCCAGCTGCCATCGGCCATGTGCATGGCCACGTTGGCACCTTCGCGCGAATGCAGCGGCTTGCGTACCCAACCCGCGGGCAACGCACTGCCGTCATCGAAATGCGACTCCAGCAGGTTGGGATGGCCGCGATGGCGTTGCCACAGCAACGGCAGGATGCCCTTGTTGCTCAGCACCGCCTTCCACGCCGGCTCCAGCAACTGCACGCCCGAGCGCGGCAATGCCGCACCGAACTCCTCGCGCATCAGGTCTTCCAGCGGATACAGCTTGAACAGGCTGCCGATCACCACATCGTCCAGGTCGGTGAAACGGCCGTCAGCGGACAAGCCGATGTCCTCGATGGCGATGGCCGCACCGTGCAAGCCAGCCTGCGCCGCACAGTCGCGCAGGTAGTCCACCGTGCCCTGGTCTTCCGTCGACTCACCCACCGCACTGAAATACAGCGGCGGCGGCAGGCGTGCGGCCAGTTCGGCAAAGCGCTCCACCAGCGTTTCGTGGAGGGAGTTGAACTGATCGGCCTGCTGCGGCAGCGCGCCACGGTTGCGCTGGTCTTCCAGCCATTGCCACTGGAAGAACGATGCCTCGTACAACGAGGTCGGCGTGTCGTAATTCAACTCATACAGCTTGGCCGGGCCAGTGCCGTCGTAGGCAAAGTCCAGGCGACCGTACAGATGCGGATCCCGGCGGCGCCAGCTTTCGGCGATCCAGTCACGGAACGGCTCGGGGATCGCCAACTGCGTCATCAACGCTTCGCTGGCCACCACCTCGCCCACCAGATCCATCGCCATCGCGTGCAGTTCGGCACTGGGATCTTCCAGGTCGTTCTCGATCTGCCGCAAGGTGAAGGCGTAGTACGCGCTTTCATCCCAGTACGGTGCACCGTCGATGGTATGGAAACGAAATCCCGCTTCAGCGGCACGGGCACGCCAGTTGCCGCGTTCGGCAATCGCAACACGTTTCACTGCATCAACCGCCGACGCTGTTGCGGCCACCACTGCGGCTGCCAAAGCCACCACGGCTTGCGGTCACGGCGCGGTTGGGCTGGCTGGTCACCGGCGCCAGGCCGGCCTTGCCGGCACCAATGCCGCTGCCGGTGTTCAGGCCGCCGCTGCCGCCCGGTGCGGGCTTGGCCCAGCCGTTGGCCTTGTCCCTGAAGGCCGGCTGCGATGCCGGCGGCGCAGCCACGGCGCCACGGCCGCTGTTGAGCATCTGCGACATGAAGAAACCCATCATCATCGGCCCGATGAACGAGGTGCCCGCGCTGGTCTGCTGCTGCACGCACTGCTCGGCCGGGTATTCCTTGGCGCACTCTTCCTTGCTGGCGTACTTGGGCGCCGCATCGGCCGACTGCTGCTGCGCGGTGGCAAAGGCCTGGCGGCAACTGGACGGATCGCCCGTGGCCTCGCTGCAGGCTTCCACCGAGGTGTACAGCCCTTCCTTCACCTGCACCGTTTCTTCCTTCTGGCAGGCGGTGAACAGCAGCGGCGCGGCGCTCATCAGCAGCAGCGCGGTAGTCCTGGATCGCTTCATCGTCGATTCCCCGTGAAAGTTGTTTCCGGATGATGCCTGATCCGGCCGGGGAGGCGTAAATGGGAAGGTTGTGGAAACTGAACCGGTTTTCAGGTGGCGGGGCGAAATTGCGCGTAAAGCCTCCTTTCCCCAGCCCTCATCTTCGCGTTGCGAAAGGGACGGAGCCAGAAGCAACTTCGCGGAAGCGGGGGCGGCACACATGCCCCACCCCCTCCCTTTGCCATGAGCAAGGCAAGGCCGGGAGGGGGTGCTTTCAGCGTCAGGCAGCACCTGATTCCTGCGGCCTGGATGGTTGCAGCTGCAACCGGGAACTTCATGCAGAATCGATCCCACTGCGCTTCTGCTAGCTCGCTCCTGCTCGCCCCCATGCCTGAATATCGCTCGAAAACTTCCACCGCCGGCCGCAACATGGCAGGCGCCCGCGCCCTGTGGCGTGCCACCGGCATGACCGATGGTGATTTCCACAAGCCCATCGTTGCCGTGGTCAATTCCTTCACCCAGTTCGTGCCCGGCCACGTGCACCTGAAGGATCTCGGCCAGCTCGTGGCGCGCGAGATCGAAGCTGCCGGCGGCGTTGCCAAGGAGTTCAACACCATCGCGGTGGATGACGGCATCGCCATGGGCCACGACGGCATGCTGTATTCGCTGCCCAGCCGCGAAATCATCGCCGACTCGGTCGAGTACATGGCAAACGCACATTGCGCCGATGCGCTGGTGTGCATTTCCAACTGCGACAAGATCACCCCCGGCATGTTGATGGCCGCGTTGCGCCTGAACATCCCGGCGGTATTCGTCTCCGGTGGCCCGATGGAAGCAGGCAAGACCAAACTCGCCGACCATAAGCTGGACCTGGTCGATGCAATGGTCGCCGCCGGCGATGAATCGATCAGCGACGAAGAAGTCGCCGTGATCGAACGCAGCGCCTGCCCCACCTGCGGTTCGTGCTCGGGCATGTTCACTGCCAATTCGATGAACTGCCTGACCGAAGCACTGGGCCTGTCGCTGCCGGGCAACGGCACCGTCGTGGCTACGCACAGCGACCGCGAAGCGCTGTTCAAGCGCGCAGGGCGTTTGATCGTCGAGTTGTGCCATCGCTGGTATGGCGGCGAGGAGGCGAATGTCCTCCCGCGCGGCATCGCCACGTTCGAGGCATTCGAGAATGCAATGACGCTGGACGTTGCCATGGGCGGCTCCACCAACACCATCCTGCATCTGCTGGCCGCTGCGCAGGAGGCGGAAGTCGCCTTCGATCAGCGCGATATCGATCGTCTTTCCCGCCGTGTGCCGCAGCTGTGCAAAGTGGCGCCGAACACGCAGAAGTACCACATCGAGGACGTGCACCGTGCGGGCGGCATCATGGCCATCCTGGGTGAACTCGCACGCGGTGGCCTGCTGCATACGGAGGTACCCACCGTGCACAGCCGCTCGCTGGGCGCCGCCATCGCGCAATGGGATATCACCCAGACGCAGGACCACGCCGTCCACCAGTTCTACAAGGCGGGCCCCGCCGGCATCCCCACGCAGGTGGCTTTCAGCCAGTCCACGCGCTGGCCGTCGCTGGATGTGGACCGCGCTGAAGGCTGCATCCGCGATGTTGCCCATGCGTTCTCCAACGAAGGCGGGCTGGCCGTGCTGTACGGCAACCTCGCGGCCGATGGCTGCGTGGTGAAGACGGCAGGCGTGGATGAATCCATCCATGTATTCGAGGGCAATGCACGCGTCTATGAAAGCCAGGACGCTGCGGTGAAGGGCATCCTCGGCAACGAGGTCCAGGCCGGTGATGTGGTGGTGATCCGCTACGAAGGCCCGAAGGGCGGCCCGGGCATGCAGGAAATGCTGTACCCCACCAGCTACCTGAAATCGAAAGGCCTGGGCAAGGCCTGCGCACTGCTCACAGACGGCCGCTTTTCCGGCGGCACCTCCGGCCTGAGCATCGGCCATTGTTCACCGGAAGCCGCTGCTGGCGGCACCATCGGCCTGGTCCGCGACGGCGATCGCATCCGCATCGACATCCCCCAGCGTGGCATCAACCTGCTGCTGGACGACGCCGAGCTTTCACGCCGACGTGCCGAACAGGATGCAACCGGCTGGAAGCCCGCCGAACTGCGTCCACGCAAAGTCACCACCGCGCTCAAGGCCTATGCCTTGTTGGCCACCAGCGCCGACAAGGGCGCCGTGCGCGACAAGGCATTGCTGGACGGCTGACCGCTGCCATCACACCGGGGGTGAAGGCACTCCCGGTAGCCGGTCCAAGGGGCTGAGCAGACCTCCTGCGCCCCGCCCAAGTACGTGCGTATAGATTTGCGTGGTAGCGACATCCTTGTGCCCCAGCAACTCCTGCACAGTGCGGATGTCGTGCCCGGCTTCCAGCAGGTGCGTTGCAAATGAGTGACGCAAGGAATGGCAGGTTACGGGCTTTGCGATGCCCGCAATGGCCCGCGCCGATTTCACCGCATGCTGCAATGGCTCTTCGCTGACATGATGCCGCCCGACTGCCTTCGTTCGCGGATCGGTAGACAGCCGAGAGGACGGAAACAGGTATTGCCAGCCTGGCTCAGTGTTCGCATTCGGGTACTTGCGTGCCAGCGCATGCGGCAACTGCACCCGACCCATTCCTTCGTCGATATCCGTGCGGTGCGTCAGCAGTGTCCGCTCACGTTGCCGCAGCAAGCGCTCACACAACGATAGGGGGAGCGGTACGCGCCGGTCCTTGTTGCCCTTGCCGCTTCGCACGCAGATTTCATTACGCCCGAAGTCCACGTCCTTGATACGGAGCCGCAGACACTCCATCAATCGCATCCCGGTGCCGTACAGCAGCTGCGCCATCATTGCCGTCTGCCCCTCAGGAATGGCTTGCAGCAGTCGCGCAACCTCTTCCTGTGACAGAACCACCGGAAGACGACGCGGCCGCTTGGCGCGTACCACCTCATCCAGGCGCGGCAGCTCAATCTCCAAAACCACGCGATAGAGAAACAGCAATGCCGACAACGCCTGATTCTGGGTAGAAGCCGACACGTTTCCCTCTGTCGCCAGGCGGGTAAGGAAGCCCCCAACTTCCGCCGCCCCCAACTCCTGCGGATGGCGCTTGCCATTGGCAAGGATGTAGCGCCGTATCCAGCCCACATACGCCTGCTCGGTTCGCAAGCTGTAATGCCGGACCCGAATATGCTGGCGGACCTGATCCAGTAGCTTCGGGGCTTTGGTGGCTTTTACGCCCGATGAGACAGGGGTGTATTCCATATCACGGCTTCCAAACGGCAATAAGCTTGGAGCTTGAAATAGCGGCACAGAATTGAAAATCTCGTAAGCCGTTGTTTCTTTGTGAGAATTTTCCGGCTTGAAAGCGACATTGAAGTGGGCATACTCTGCTTTACACCGCTTTTAGGCGGTCTACTAAGAGTTAGGCAGCAAAGGACAGATCTGTGCACGTTGACTTAGCCCTTTTTGAAGGTGACGAACTGCTGACCCGCGACAGCTTTCGCGTAGGTGCTGCCGAGCTCTCAAGCTTTTCCCCGCTGTTCAAAATTACTCACAAGCTCGGGCAGGAAGCGGCGGATATTGTTCTTTCAGAGTTCCCAACTCATGTTGACCTCAACACAATCGTCCTTAAGATGCCAATTCATGAGTCCTCTGATTGGGAGTCAATCGACATGGGCAGGTACTCGCTGGCATTCTGGTGCCGGCTTGATGCCTAACAGTTCATTCAAGCCGACGCCGCTTCGCGGCTCGGCTTAATTCCAGAGTTAGGCATCAATGGCGAGATCTCTGGCATTTGCATATGCACTTTCTCTCATCGCCCTAGCGGCGATGGTCGCGCTCGGCCGTGGCCTGCTTCCTAAGCCGGATGGTTTCACCACCTTCTTCTACATGAGCTTAGTGGGCTTGCTCATGTTGCCGGCATCCGTCATGTTCTTTCGGGGTAGTCGTTTGTCGTCCGGGCCGCTTCGCAAGCTCTTAGCCTATGCGCTGTCAGCCGTTACCGCGTTTCTGGGCATGGGATCGTCAGCCGCTGTCATACTTGTCCTACTGGGCGCGGCCAAATCTGGTTGATGCCTAACAATTCATTCAAGCCGAAGCCGCTTCGCGGCTCGGCTTAATTCAGGCGTTAGGTGGCATATGACGTTTCCGGATATCTTCCTTGACAGAATTGAAGCTAACGGGATCGTTGTGGGCATCAATAATGCCGCCGATATTCCGGTCGGCACGCTCTTTACCCAGCTCGTAAAGGTCCGCGTTGAGGGTAATCCTGGGTCCACTACCGCTACTGAGCTGTGGTCCATCCCTATTAGTCTTCGCATAACGGATGCAATCATCTACCGCAAATCCACCGCGGTGGTACCTCGGGGCTGGGGCGTCGGCCTCCGCCTTGAGGGTGCGGGCATGGAGGCAGTTACGGATGCGCTCAATGGCAAGGCTGCGGCGGAGCATGTCCACTTGCGGGCTCCGGGTGCCGCCTAACAATTCATTCAAGCCGAAGCCGCTTCGCGGCTCGGCTTAATTCCGGCGTTAGGGCGCACAAGCAATGTCAGAGCGCTACGTACAACAATGGAGCAGCTACCGGCGCCGTCATTGGGCTGCAAGCCTCGGGCTTCTGCTTGGCCTTCCAACAGCATGCTCTATGGGCTATCTCATGTTTGCTGTCGCGGACTTGGATCTAGGCGTCGCCTTGATCATTGCGGGGATGGCTTGGGGCTGTACTTGGCTTTGGTTATGCTTCCGTGTCACTCGCTTTCCATGCCCTCGCTGCTCCAAACCATTTCTTGCTGGCCAAGAACCTTCCTTGGCCGCAACGCGCTATTGTTCCAACTGCGGGCTCCAACTCTATGCCGGTGAGCCCTAACAGTTCATTCAAGCCGAACCCGCTGCGCGGGTCGGCTTAATTCCGGAGTTAGGCCTCACAACAAGGGAGTATCGTTTGGACGCTGTAACAATCGCATCAATCGCTGGTAGAGCCGCTGTCGCAGCTGTTGTTCCAGGCTACGTCAGGGATATCTACTCGGCTCTTTCGGATTCTCAGAGTGACGTGAAGGCAGCCGAGTCTCAAGGGCTCGCCGGCCTCGAAGAAGAAGCAAAGAAGCAACGCGTGGTTATGGAGTTTCAGGCGCACCAGGCTCGTGTTGCTCAGGAGCTGGCAATTGCCGAGCGCATTG
Organism: Stenotrophomonas humi; assembly: GCF_001431415.1. GTDB lineage: Bacteria > Pseudomonadota > Gammaproteobacteria > Xanthomonadales > Xanthomonadaceae > Stenotrophomonas > Stenotrophomonas humi. The sequence goes on from NZ_LDJI01000021.1 coordinate 38,641, forward strand.
CTTCATCTCACGAGGTTCAGATCGAGGAGTACTACGATGGCTCCGGAAAAGGGCACGTGGGGCTTAAGACCGAGGGAGAGTCAATCGCTGTAGGTGCTAGCGGTGAGGGCCGCCGCGTTACTAAGCGAATCATCCGATTTACTGGGTGGGGACAAAGCGCGAGTTCCGCGGGTGAGGCCTAACAATGCGTTCAAGCCGAACCCGCTTCGTTACGCGGCTCACATGGCAGGAAAAGCTTGCCATGTGCTCCGCTCCACTGCGCGGGTCGGCTTAACTTAGGCGTTAGATGCCATGCCAGATCTCCTGAAGTCGAAGGAAGAGGCCGCGATGGCTCTTTGCGCCGCAACCATTCCTCTCCTCGCGTCATCTGGGCGCATTGACGTCGCGGCAGAGCTCACCACCATTCATGCCCTTATCCAAAGTGGTGCTATGACGAAGGCGTTTGAGGCTTACCGCAACCTTCCTCGATACGACATTGTCTTCCTGCGGGAAAACATGGATTGGATGTTCAGCGAGCACGAGAGAGTTCCTGTAGCCGAAAAGGCGCTGGCTACTGCCTACTACAGCCAAACACTGCGTGCATTGGGAGATCTGCGAGTCTCTGTTCTGTACGGATTTGAAAGGCCTCTGATTGATTCATCTCCCACCACAGTGCAACAGCTGGCTACGGAGTTGGTATCCACACTTCACCCTCGCGCAGATGGCATCTAACAGTTCATTCAAGCCGAACTCGCTTCGCGATTCGGCTTAATTCCAGAGTTAACCGCCTATGATTGCCAATCGCGAAACCGGTGAGATCGTCCTTGAAAGCGGCACAGTCCTCTCCCCTCGCACAACTCGCTCTGACTTTCTTCGCTCTCCCGAGGGCGCAGCTTCGTCCATGCTCGTCCGGAACGAGCCCTGGTGCTCGTTCAAGTTTGCGGTTCAGGCCGAGTCGTTAGTCCTGGCGGTTTTCTTCAATGGCGAATCCATTCAAGCCATGCATCTGGCCATTGTTGACGCCGACTCCGCGCCCTGGAGCCACGAGGCTGAGCTTCGGCGCAAAGAGGCGAACGACAGATGGCTACTCAGCAAAGGCCTTACACCCGGCAAAACTTACGCTTGGGGCTCTGTTTGGTCGGGCTATGATCCCAAGGGTGGTTCAAGCAGCGCCGTCCTTAGCTTCTCGGGCGGCAGCTAACAATTCATTCAAGCCGACGCCGCTTCGCGGCGCGGCTTAACTCAGGCGTTAGGCGGTATGGACAGAGTTACTAGACCCTCACAAGATTGGCTCATCTGCGTCGCGCTTGTGGCTGGATTATTCGGATCGGTCGCTTTGGCCAAATATGTACCAATGACGCTGGCCATTGGCATTGGTTGTGCTCTTGCTTCGCTGGCTTTGGCAGCCTCAGTTGTTCGCTGCATGCACTCAAGTGTCGCTACTCGCGCCACTCTGCTTTTTTTGTTCACGCTTGCATTTGTTACTTCAGTGCGCTGGCTCAGCGGTCTCGTTACGCTATGAGGGTGCTGCCGCCTAACAGTTCATTCAAGCCGAACCCGCTTCGCGGCTCGGCTTAATTCAGGCGTTAGGCATCATGTCCAGCATCCCACTCGCGGCTATTAAATGGCATGACCTGCCCGCCTCCGACATCCGCATCGCAGAGACAGGCATATCACTGGTAATCGCTCCGTACAACGAAGCCAGCTGCTCCTATGAGCCGCGTGTTCTTCGCATCACCAACGCACAGACAATCAGCTTCAACATGACCGGGACGGTATCGGCCAAGGACCTTAGCTCCATGGAGATCAGTACCTTCACCTATTCGACTGCACCTTCAGGAAGGATCACAGGCACAATCGGCCTCCTGCCTGGGCAAGCTGGCTTCTGGGAACTATCGTTCTCGGACGCCCAGTGGGAACTAACTGATGCCTAACAGTTCATTCAAGCCGAACCCGCTTCGCGGGTCGGCTTAATTCCAGAGTTAGGGCGCCATGAAAATCCTCATCCATCTGACTTTTCTTTCTCTGCTCATCTCCAGCCCTTGCATGGCTCAGTCCATGGCAGAACAACAGGACGCTCGCGTCATAGAGAACTTGGTTTCTGCCGGATCGAACGTTTCAAAACCGCATAACATTGATTTCTTCATGTTCGTACCAACCGAAAGGAAAGCTAAGGCTGCGGCTGCGGATATGGAGCAGCTCGGCTACACCATCAGTTCGATAGATCGCATGTCCGGACAGTCTCAATGGCAAATTCATGCTACCCGTGAGATGGTGCCGCAGTTGGATGCAATGACCGCGACGACACGTGCTCTTGAGGCAGTAGCGACCAAGCATGGAGGTGACTACGATGGCTGGGGCACGGGCGTAGTGGAATAGCGCCCTAACAATTCATTCAAGCCGAACCCGCTTCGCGGGTCGGCTTAATTCCAGAGTTAGGCCAGTATTAGACATCCTCACGAGACTCTATCCATGCTCAACCGCGTCTGTCTGCTGGGCACACTGTTACTCGCTAGTGGGGCATCCTTAGCCAAACCCAGCACTGAGCTTCCTGAGGCACTGCGCTTGGCGGAGGCCTATGTCTCAGACCGTGAGATTCCAAACGCCGAGCGTTATCTTGCTAGCATCTCTTGGCATGAGGAGCCCGGACATCCAGAGAAGAGTTGCTGGTCGGTCATGTGGCTACCAAACGAGCTAGCGTTTGATGCTCAATTGGTCGTGTGGGTTTGCAACGACGGCAGGATCAGCCACCAAGCTGGCGGCTGGGCCTAACACTTCATTCAAGCCGAACCCGCTGCGCGGGTCGGCTTAATTCCAGAGTTAGGCCTCGGACCGCATGCTCGAACTACTCAGAAATGCTTGTTATGACGGCGGCAATCTCCGGCGCGTCCGCGAGATCCCGCTTGACCCCAACCATCTGCCCATCATGGCTGTTGAGCTGCAATTCGACACGCTTACGATCGCCTTTTCTGCCATAGCTGACGACGACACAATTGCGGTCACTTCTGGCTCATACTCAGGTCCCTCCCGCCAAACCATAAGTTCTCTATGGGCCTCTTGCATCGGCAAGTCGCTGCAGTGGACTTGGCTCATGACCAATCAGCAGGGGTATACGGATGGAGCTCGACTTGAGTTCACCGATCCTGATAACCAGCAATCTGTGATCATTGAGCTTGTCGCAGGAGCATCAAGCCTCTGCATCTATTTAGCTAGGCCAACCGAGGCCTAACAGTTCATTCAAGCCGAACCCGCTGCGCGGGTCGGCTTAATTCTAGAGTTAGGCCGCATGAGACTTCGCTCGCTAGCCAAACTTCTCTCCGGGGCAATGCCGGTCGACGACTACTCTGCAGAGATCTCCGCGGAGTTGGCTCAGCACACCCAAGGCGTTGCCATGGCGGGCGGCACTGCTTCGGTCGCGCTCACGGAGGACACTGATCTCACCTTGGATCGCGCTGGGCTCGGAGTCTTGTGCCGCCTATTCGCATCGGGGAAGCTAACTGCCGCTGAGCTTGCCTACACTGCTGATGCCTTACAAATGGCCGACCGCGTTGAGTTTTCTGGCCCTGATATCGCCAGTGATCTGGCAGAGTGCACAGACCCGGAAGTCAACGGGCCGCTTACGGTGGCAAGAGCACTAGAGATTGCTAGCAATGGCGCGGCGGCCTAACAATTCATTCAAGCCGAACCCGCTTTGCGGGTCGGCTTAATTCCAGAGTTAGGCCCCTTTCGCGATCTGACAGCCATGAAAACACTTCAGTCCCTGTTGCTCTTGCTTCTCGTTGCCATCTCCCCGACTTCGCTGGCCGCTGGCGTTCCCGAGGGCTTTCCCCATGCCGACGCCATTCGTTTAGTCATGCAACTGCGTGGCGATGAGATTCAACGACTGGATCGAAGCCCTGACTGGTGGCATGACACAAAGGAACGTACTTGGTCAGTAAAGCGTCCTTTCGGCCCCGGCATAGTTGATAGCACGCACTACTTTCAGGTCAGCTACTCTATTGACGGAAAGGTCGTTGGCACTTGGTCAGTCAACACTGGCAGCGGCCAAGTTGCCGGGCCCGGCGAGTCAATTCGGATCGAATAGCGCGGCCTAACCGTTCATTCAAGCCGACGCCGCTTCGTGGGTTGGCTTAACTCAGGCGTTAGGCCTCAAGGAGCGACACTCGAATGGCCGTGACACAAGAACAGGTACTCGCATTCGCCATTTACGAGATCCGGCTTTTGCTCGCTCATCATCTAGGCTCCGGAGAGAGTCAAGATCCAGCAACTCAAGCTGCCGCCCATCTGGCATATGCTCTGCACAATCAAGCTGCGACCGTCCTGCAAGGCGGCCAGTTCAATCCGGAGCAAGCTACGTTAGCTCTTGGTGCACTGGACCAGATGCTTGCCACCAGTTTTCAACCTAGGCTATTTCAGGCTGTCCGCGATGATGTCTAAGGCAGGGGCTTGAGTGCGCAGAGTTCGGAACTGGCGGCACTCCGTTCACATCTTGCGGCATCGGGCTGGCCTGTAAGGCCTCTGGCATTTGTTTGAAGTGAGGTGACCGGGGTCACGCACCTGCCTGGTGGGAGCAAGAACAGAACCAGAGCCCAGAACAGGAATCAGAGTGTACAGTCCAGGCAGCGGACTCGACGCTGGCACGAGCCTCGTCCTTTCCTGCATGTGCTTGTGAGCCGGGATGGCGAAAGAAACAGGGATTGAAAGGTGGCATCGGAGCCGTTGTCGGGCTCGACTCTGATCACCAATTTCACTGTATTGGAGCTGTGGATGACCACGAATCGAATGTCGCGCCTGGAAGTATTCATTGGCACCTGGAACACCACCGGAGAAGTGCTCGAGACGGAGGACGCGCCGGCGACGACCCTGTCCGCGACTGATACCTACCGGTGGCTCCCTGGCAGGCACTTCATGCTGCATGACGTTGACGCGCGCTTCGGCCAGAGCCCAACCCGCTCGATGGAGATCGTTGGCTACGACCGTGCCAGCAGGAAGTATGTCGCCCGGTCATACGACGATCAGGGGGGAACCGAAATGCTTGAGGTCGCATTGAGAGGCAAGAACTGGACAATCACCGGTGACGTCGTTCGCTTCAAGGGCAAGTTCAGTGCAGACAACAATCAGCTGACCGGCCTTTGGGAGCTGAAAGGCAAGAAGGTTGGCTGGCAGCCGTGGATCAAACTCAGGTTGGAGCGCGCTTGACGGCCACAACAAGACTCGACGGCTGCGGCTGCGGCTGCGGCTGCGGCTGATCAAGCCTGCAGGGCTCCGGTTTTTGCTGCTCGAAGAACCTCACGTCGACACGTGAACTCCGTGTATTGCAGCAGCGGAGTTCCCGGATGTCACCCATCAACCCACATGCTCAGGACATAGCAGAATGAACCCCACGCTCGCCGCCCTCACTGGATTTGTTGTCTGGTCTTTGTCGCTGTTGGTACTCATGGAAATCATCCGCGCCAAATTGGTCGTGACTGGCGCGTTCGCAGCCACAGCATTCAACCCGCAGAATTCCAATCTTTCCCCTTTCATGCAGCGCCTGGCGCGGGCCCACGCCAACTGCATAGAAGGCCTGCCCATCTTCGGCGGCTTGATGTTGATTGCACTGGTAAGCGACAGATCCACGATCACCAACTCACTGGCGTATGTGTTTCTCGCCGCGCGCATCCTGCAATCCATCATTCATCTCAGCTCGCAGTCGTCGCTGGCTGTCACGCTGCGGTTTACCGCATTTACGGTGCAGATGGTGATTGCGGTCTATTGGGCGATAAAGCTGATCACGGCGTGAGGCCGACATCGCTGCGCATTGCATTGATAAGGGCATAAGGCAGGCTCCGGCGCTCAGCAAGGGAGGCGAACCGGACGCCACTGCGGCTCGCCTCCTGTTGTCGTTGCCTCTGGCCTCTATCGGGGCAGCGCTTGCTGCCTCAGCGTCATGCATGCCCTGGCTACCCGCTTCAGGCAGACGGCCATGCCGCTCCCGACTCCGGCAGCGCCGAACAGAGATCTGGCGAGATATCGATACTTCAGCAGAACTGTCAAAGTACGCCGAGAGATTTTCAACCCCATGTAGGAACACTCGAATGCAAGTGGAAGGTCGAATCACCGTTGCGGCTTCACCGGAGAAGATTTTCGAGATCTACGCCGATGTCAGCAACTGGAAGCAGTGGGACCCGGACACCAAGGATTCGGTGATCTACGGGCCCTTCCAGACCGGCAGCAAGGGCAGGATCACCCCGCCCAAAGGGATGGCGGTTCCAATGGATTTCATTTCGGTGATTCCCAACACCTCGTTCACTGTGGAGTCCCGGATTCCACTCTTCCGCATGATGTTCGAACACGAACTCAACGTCACCGCCACTGGAACCGAAGTCGTCCACAGAGTTACTTTTTCCGGTGCACTGTCCTTTCTGCTGGGACGTATCGTCGGCAATCCATTGCGCACGGGGCTCCCAATCACCTTGGCGTCGCTCAAGCGTCTGGCAGAGCGCGACGTGGCCCCGGCGAGCGCAGCGAGTGCCTGCACGTCCAGAGAGGCAACGCAGGCCACCCTCTAGCCATTGATTCCACCCGGCAGGAGAAGCCGCCATACTCGGCGGCGTGCCGCCAGCGCGCGGTCCTTTCAGTTTGACGTTTGGGGGATACATGTCACTGCTGGACCTACTTGATGTTGCCGATATGCTCGTTCACTGGCGCTTCTTCATCGGCATCGGCATTACCGCGCTGCTTTGCGGTCTGGTTGTATTGGTTGCCCCAAGCGCCACCCTCGCTTGGGCGATATGCGTGCCGCTCTGCCTTGCGGGATTATTCCTGAGCTTTCGCTGGCAATCCCAAGCGGGAGATTGACCCGAACTGTTCGACGACGTGGTACCCGCTGCAGTAGTGACGGGCAGCGCACTACGTCCCGATGCTGGATGCGTTGCCTGCAACGGGCACCCATAATCCGCTACCAAACGCTGCTGCCCACCCCATCCAAGGCGACCCCATGGCGGACCCCTACAACTCCTCTTCCCCCCGTTCGGTCACGGTATTGCTGAACGACTCAATGGTGACCACTGCTCCCGAGCTGGCGGGCTACCGGGTCGTGCGCAACCTCGGTCTGGTGCGTGGCATCACAGTGCGCTCGCGGTCGATCGTTGGAAACTTCCTCGGCAGCCTGCAGACCATCTTTGGCGGCAACATCACCATCTATACGGAGCTGTGCGAGCAGGCACGTGATGAGACGTATCGGGACATGGTGACCCACGCCCGGCAGCTGGGTGCCAATGCGATCATCGCCGTCCGTTATGACGCCACCGAGCTGATGACCGGCCTGACCGAGGTGCTGTGTTACGGCACGGCGGTGGTGGTGGAGCAGCACCAGGGGTGACGACCCATGCGAAGCCGCGAGCGTGGGTAATCGGGTTTCGACGTGCTTGCACGACCTCGCACAGGCCATGAATGCACGCCGCCAACGCGGGCTCCAGGCACATCCCACCCGGGTGCCAAGCAGCAGGAACCAAAGGCTGCTGTGGGATAGCCTCGGCGGATAGTCACTCTGGATTCTCCACCCGCAATCACTCTTCGAGGTAGCGTATGAAGGCGATGGACGAAGTGGCCAGCAGACCCGCGCTCATTCTGCTGGCGATATGTGCCTGGGCAGCACTGCTGCTCCAGTTCTGGCTGTCGGCCCGGCTGGCGCTCGCCAATGGCGGGACCGTGCTGGAGGGCACGATCACGTTCTTCGGCTACTTCACGGTGCTGAGCAATCTGTTCGTCGCGCTCTCGGCATTGCTGCCGCTCGTTGCAGGCAACACGCGTCTCGGTCATTTCTTCGCCCGGCCCATGGTGCTCGGATGCGCGACCACGTCGATCGTTATGGTTGGCATTGGCTACCACTTCCTTCTGCGCAACGTATGGGATCCGCAGGGGCTGCAATTGCTCGCCGACAACCTGCTGCACTATGTGGTGCCGATCTCGACGCTGATGTACTGGCTTGTCTTTACTCCCCGCATCAAGTTCGACGTGCTCGCACCGCTGGTCTGGTGCGCCTATCCGCTGGGCTACCTCATCTATGTGCTTGCACGGGGGGAACTGCTTGCCGCGTATCCGTATCACTTCATTGACGTGACGAGCATTGGATATCCACAGGCGCTGCTGAATTCGCTTGGCCTGTTCTTTGCCTTTCTTGTTGTCGGTGCTGCCGTAAGCGCCATCCCGACGCTTCGCAGCCGATATCGCAGACCCGCTTGATCGCATGCTTCCGGGCACCGGCCACGCGTGCGCAGCGCCTATATGACGACTTTGGCTATCGCGCGGAGGGAGTCACGACTGCATCCGTATTGGCCGGCTCCTGTTGCGGCGTCATGTACTGGATCATCCTGATCAGCGCTGCGTCGGTGCCACCTCCGCAGTAATCCCTGTAAGTGCGTGACCCGGAATCGGCGAAAGCCGGAGGCCATGTCGATGCGATTCCTGCCTGACGCTCCGCGCGCTCCCACAAAGTGCGCCAAGCCGGCAACATCGCTGCGCCGTCATGGCGCGCTGCGAGCGCCTCCAGCAGTACGAACAGCATCGACTGTTTCGTCTGCAGGGTGCCTTCATCGCTCACCATCTCCGCAGCGATGCGCAGCAGCGATTCGTTGTCCACGCCTGTGCCGTCATCACCGCTCGTGTGACGGGTTTCGGCTGCGCCATCCAGTACCGAGTACAATGATCGGCTGGGCGTAGCGACCAGCGCGCACATGCTCTCGGTTGGCTGAAACGAGGACGTCATCGCCAGTGCAGAGCGGATTCCCGCTTTGTCGTCGCGGCGGGCAGCGTCCAGGGCCAGTAACAACCGCTGCCGCTCAATCGCCTCCTCGGTGGAGGCCTGGGCCCATGCACGGTGTTGGGCCTCAGCCCTGACATGGCCATGCACCAGAGCGACTCCCAGCGCGAGCCCCACACCCAGCGCTGCGCCAGTGAGACTGGCCCGCCACGCGCGACTGTGCAGCATCACCCATAGCCAGACGAGGCCCAGCACCACGGCACCCAGAAAACCCATGACCACCGCACCAAAACCCGCAACATTCGGCGCGGCGGGATGGGATTTATTGAACTCGACCAGCACCAGCAGCGTCAGCAGCGCCGGGCCCAGCACGCCAACCCAGAAACCCGCACGCGTATGAAGAGGACGTTCCATGTCTGCTCGGGAATCAGTTGCCGGAATGGGCCGACTATAGCGGCAACAGTGGATCGGAATTTCGATGCGACCTCCACTGCATGGCAGGCGAATGCTGCACGGGATCGCGCGCTCGACTATGCGTCTGCTTCATCCATATGCCGACGATGTTCGGCGGCTTCGGCATGCAGCCACTCGCGGAATGCAAGAAAGCCTGCATGTGTCGTCGAGCGCTCGGGATAGACCAGCCAGTGCGACCACGGCGTCTTCAAACGCTGCTTCGACAGCAGCACCAGTTGCCCGGATTCCAGCAGCAGCCGCGCCCGCGTCACCCGGCCCAGCGCCACGCCAACGCCATCAAGCGCCGCGCGATGATGTGATTCGGAATCATCGAGGATGGCGACATAGCGCCTGGGCGCCTGCTCACCGAGCAGTGCGAACCAACGGTCCCATTCGCCATCAGGATCGCCCAGCAGCGGCCACTGCGACAACGGAAGCGCATCCATGCCACCCATGCGTTCCACCAGCGCCGGGCTGGCCATCGGCACCAACCACTCATCGATCAGCGGCTCGGCGATCACCCCCGGCCAGCGACCATCACCCACACGCATGGCCGCATCAAACTGCAGCTGCCGCTCGAAATCGACCAGGTATGGGCTGGACTGCAGGTTGATCTCGACCTGGGGATGCAGCGCCACGAACCGGCCCAGGCGCGGCACCAGCCACGCCGACGCCATGGTCGGCACCGCGCTTACCGTCAGCACGCAGTCGTGCCGCGCCGAGAACGGCCGGAACGCCGCGTTGATCGCATCCAGATGCGGGCCGACCTGATCGAGCAGGCGCCGCCCTTCCGTGGTGAGCGCCACGCCACGGGCCTGCCGCAGCAGCAACGGATAACCCAGCCGTTCCTCCAGTTGCCGCATCTGGTGGCTCAACGCGCTGACGGTGACGTTCATCGCCTCGGCGGCACGCGACAGGCTGCCCAGCCGCGCGGCAATGACGAATCCCTGCAGGAACTGGAGAGGTGGCTTGGACATATAGCCCTTAGTTTTACTCAAGAGTTGGTTGAACAACACTCGCTACTACAGGCGACAGCTTGGCCCTACCGTGAGCATCACTCAAGTGGGAGTACGGACATGCGCATCTTTACCGACCTGTTGTTCCTGCACGGACATATCACCAATGTGGAACTGGCCAAGGCGTTGGCGGGAACCGACGGAAGCCCGTCCGCGCCCGCGCCGGGAAGCCGGAGGGAAGGGAAAGCGACGGAACAGGCCCAGCGTCACGCACCGGTTCCGAGCGCGCGGACCGAGACAACAGCCAAGCCGACGGCCTGCCTCAACCCTTGAACCTGCGGATAGGGAAAACCGGACCCTGACCCCGGCTTGGCTGACCGACTGCTCCTGCACGGACATGCCACCAATGTGGAATCAGTCAGGGAGTTGATTGAGGGAAAACCGGCGAAGACCGGGATCGGAGTCGGGTTCAGCCGGCTTTGGCTTGACCGTCCCGGCGAGGTTGCAGCGTGCGTCCCCTCCCCAACCCTCCCCTTGCCTGCGGCAAAGGGAGGGGGCGACGCGTCAGTAACCTTCTTCCTCAGCCGCCGCTTCGCGGCCCTGCTGGCGGATGAGTGCTTCTTCGCGGGCATCGTTGATGGCGTGACGGACGCTGTCCAGGTCGATGGCGCTTTCGTCCGGGGTGAACTCACCGGTCAGCTTGGTATCCGCCTGCAGTTCGCCGGCCTGGAACAACTCCCACATCTCCTCGCCGTACCAGGTTTCCAGCAGTTCCGGTGCCCAGCGGCCGAGGTTGGCGGTGAGGTTGTTGACGTCGCGCAGCAGCATGGTGCGCGCGGCATTGTTGCCGGCGGCGCTCACCACCTGCGGGAAATCAATCACCACCGGACCGTCCGGGCCGACCAGCACGTTGTAGGCCGACAGATCGCCGTGGATCAGGCCGCAGCACAGCATCAGCTTGACCTGCTGCACCAGCACTTCATGGAACTCGCGTGCCTGCTCGGCGCTGAGCTCCACCTCACCCAGACGCGCGGCGCTGAAGCCGTCGGCGTCGGTGACCAGCTCCATCACCAGCACGCCATGGAAGTAACCGAACGGCTCGGGTACGCGTACGCCGGCTTCGCGCAGTTGATACAGCGCGTCCACCTCGGTGTTCTTCCAGGCCACTTCCTGCTGCTTGCGGCCGTACTTGCTCGCCTTGCCGATGGCGCGGGCCTCACGGCTGCCACGGACCTTGCGGCCTTCCTGGTACTGCACGCGCTGCTGGAAGCTGCGCTGGGCCATGTCCTTGTAGACCTTGGCGCAGCGCACTTCACCGCCACTGCGGACAACGTAAACCGCTGCTTCCTTGCCGCTCTTGAGCGGGCGCAGCACTTCTTCGATGACACCGTCATCAATCAGTGCCTGTAGTTGCTGGGGTGTCTTCACAGTCTCTCGGTGTGGATTGGGTGACCGCTCGAACGGCGTCGAACGTGGCCCGATAGGACGGGATCAAGGGGGCATATTGTTGCCGATGGCGGGGAATGAAAACAGGCGGACAGTGTTCAGCGCCGCCCCGTGACCATGATCCGTGCCGATTTCGACGGGAAATGGGAAACGGCCGGGTCCGTGGACCTGGCCGTTTGGGGGTTGGGCTTGCTTGAACCGAGGCGGGAGAAAGCTGGAACGCGCGCCGTTGCGGGAGTATCCCCCCGCACCCGGGAGAAGGGCATTGATCGCTCAGCGTGCCAGGACGCCCGGGTTCATCAGGCCCTTGGGGTCGAGCTGGGCCTTGATGGCATCCAGCAGCGCCAGCGCAGCCGGATCGCGGCCGGCGCGGTAGTCGTAGAACTTGCCCAGCTGCAGGTTGGCCGCACCGTGGGAACGCATGACGTGGGCAATCTGGCGCTTGAGTTTGTCCGCCGCCGCACGGGCATCCAGGTGCTCTCCCGGGCAGCCGATGCGTTCGCGGTGATCGACGTCCACGGTGCGGACGTGGAACGCGTTGTGGCTGTCCGGCCAGTAGATGCACGGCTCGATCAGCGTGGTCTGCGCGCCGACGCTGGACATCAGCGTGCCGATGAAGATCCCGTGCCGGTCCATGGTTTCCTGCTCACGGGCGAACAGCGCCTGCAGCGCATTGAACACGGCCACCGACTTCGAATGCGGAACGATGGCGTGCACCGGCGCCCAACGCTCGCCCTGCGGGCCGAGCATGGAGTTCCAGGCGGCGAACGGGTTGGCCGCCATCATCTTCGGGATCGACGGTTCCACACTCTGGCCGAAGCTCTCCACCAGCTTGCGCGCACGCGCCACGCGGTCGGCCACTTCAGCGGCGCTGTCGCCTTCAAGGGTGATGTGCAGGGAGAACTGCTCCTGGTCGACGATGTCACGGCCCTTCACCGCCAGCTTCAGGCCGGAGATCAGCCCGCCTTTCTTGATGACGTTGGTCAGCGCCTTGACGTCGCTGGACAGGCTGGCGCGACGCATGCGGATGCGGGTCAGCGCCGGATCGAACGCGGCCGTTTCGCTGGCCAGGCCGGCGCGGGCCAGCGCGCTCAATGCGCCGAACAGGCCATCGGGGGTGCCGAACTGCCAGGACAGGTAATCGATGTGTGCGTGCTTGGGGATCAGCTTGAGCACGATGCGGGTCTTGATGCCGAGCAGGCCGCAATCACCGAGGAACAGGCCGGTCAGGTCCGGGCCGTACCAGCGGAAGAACGGCGACGTGTTGGCTGCAGCGGCCGAACCGGTGGTGAGAACGTCACCGTTGGCGGTGACCACCTGCAACCCCAACACCACGTCGGCCGAGCAGCCGTAGCGCGCCGAACCGTGGAAGACGGCGCCCTGCGACATGCCACCGCCGACGGTCGCATGCGAGCCGGACATCGGCCCGAAGTACGGCGTGCGTACGCCCTTGGCATCCAGTGCTTCCTTCAGCGCACGCCAGGTGACACCGGCTTCAACGACGACGTAGGCGTCCTCCAGATTGATCTCGACGATCTTGTCCAGCGAACCGGTATCGACCAGCACGCTCGGGCTGCGCGCGGCTGTGTAACCGCCGGTGTAGCTCATGCCACCACCGCGCGGCACCACCGCGATGCCGGCATCGGTGAGCTGCTTGACCGCGCCGGCCAGCTGCTGGGCGTTGCCGGGGCGCAGTACCGCCAGCAGCGGCTGGCCCTGCGAATAGACGTCGGTGGCGAAGTATTCCAGCTCGTTGGGATCGGTAACGATGTCCTTGCCCCAACTGACCTTCAGCTGGGCGATGACGTCTTGCGCGGTTGCAGTGGCGTTGCTCATGGGGGTCCTTCGGGATCAGGCGGACAGCGCGGCAGCGCGGCCCTGGAAGTCGGATTCGGAATCGGCGTTCACCTGCAATGGCACCGGCAAGGCACGCAGCCGCGCAGCCAGGCCCGGTGCGGTGGCATCCCGCAGCAGCGTGTGCAGGCGCGGGCCAAGCCGCAGCAGTTCGACCACGTTGGCATGCACGCATGCCGGCGACGGTGCATCAACGCGACGGCGTGCGTCGGCGCTGGGCGCCATCCACGGCCACAGCAGGTGGCGCTCACGCTCCCACTGCCACACATCGCACAGATAGCCACCGGCGCGGTCGATGACGGTGGTCGGTAGGTTGTCCAACAGCATCATTTGCTCGTCGGCATCGAGCAGCCATGGTGAATGCAGCAGTACGTTCTGCACGCGCGCGCCCAATGCATCGACCAGCGCCGGCACGTAACCGGCAGCGGCACCATGTGCTTCGATCAGCAGTGGTTGTGCGCCATCACCGCGCAGGGCGTCGAGCAGCGCCTGCACGACCACGTCGGCGCCAAGTTCGCTGTCGGTTTCGCAGGAAGCGCCATGACCGGGCAGATCCGGCAGCAGCCAAGCGCCTTCGCTGACCGGCAACTGCGCCGGCGACAGCGGGCGCGTGCCCGGCGCGTGCAGCACCAGATGCAGCGGACCTTCGCCGGCGCGTTCCCAGACGGCCATGTCACCGGCTGCGCTGGCGATGATGCGGCGTTGCCAACCTGCATTGGATGCATCAGCGACCGTTGCTTCAAAAACAGGCTCGACGGAGAGCACCTGCGCCAGCCACGCATCCATCTTCGCGTGCATCGCCGCGATGCCATCGTGCTCCTCGATCAACTGCACGTTGCCCGGCAGGTCGAGCAGGCGCGGCATATGCGCCAGCAGCGGGTCACCGTGGCGGAACACCAGCCACGACGGCATCTTCAGTTCGTTGAGCCAATGATGATCGTTATGACGGAACGCGGCGGCATAGCCGGCGCGGTAGGTGTCGCCCACGTCGAGCACGTCCATCACCGTCTCGCGCGTGCTTTCGGTGGTCTGCGGGGCGATCCGCATGGCCGCTTCGGCACGGCCGTCGTACCACGGGAAGTAATATTTCTGCTCGCGCATGCGCGACCACAGCCAACGCAGGTGAGAACCATCCCATTGCGGCACGAAGGGCGGCAGGTACGCCTCGCCATACAGCGCGCTTTCTTCCGGAGTGAAAGCGGCATAACCGTCGACGATCAGCGTTGCAACCTGTCGTGGATTTGCCCATGCCAGCCATGTGGCAATCAGGCCCCCCGTATGCATGCCGAACACGGCGAAGCGCTGCAGACCGATGGCGTCGACGAATTCAAGCGTGGCCGCGCCGAAGTCAGCAATCGTCATCGGGTTGCCGGGCAACGCATCGGAGTAACCGAAGCCCGGCGTGTCCGGTGCGACGACCGTGTAGCGGTCAGCGAAGCGCTGCATCATCGCGTGCCACATGCGCGAGTTCTGCGGCGACTGGTGGATCAGCAGCAGGGCTGGGCCGGTGCCGGCGATGCGGTAATGCACCTGGCGTCCGTTGACGGACACGAAGCGGCGTTGGATCAAGGTCATGCGTATTCCCTAAAGCCGTACCAGCGCCTTGCCCAGGTTGTCGCCGTTGAGCAGGCCGATGAAACCGGCTGGCGCGTTGGCCAACCCGTCATGAATGTGTTCGTGGTACCGCAGCGTGCCGTCACCGATCATCCGTGCCAGTTCGCCACGGCAGCGATCAAAATCCGCCAGGTGGTCGTACACCACCAATCCTTCCAGTCGTGCACGTGCGGCGATCACCGGCCCGAGATTGGGCCCGGGCGGGCGCTCGGCGCGGTTGTACTGGTCACTCAGGCCGCACAGCACCACGCGCGCATGCAGGCGCAGCAACGACAACGCAGCTTCCAACACGGCGCCGCCTACATTGTCGAAGTAGCCATCGACGCCATCGGGGCATGCGTTACGCAGCGCTTGCGGGAAATCCGCATCGCGATAGTTCACGCAGGCATCGAAGCCATACTGCTCGACCACGATGGCGCATTTCCGCGCACTGCCGGCGATACCGATCACGCGGCAACCCGCCGCCTTGCACAGCTGCCCCACAGTGCTGCCCACTGCACCAGCAGCGGTGGAGACAAGGATGGTTTGGCCGGGTTTTGGTTCAAGAATGCGGCGCACACCGGCCCATGCGGTGAGGCCTGGAATGCCGAGCACACCGACGGCAGTGCTGACCGGGGCCAGCGCGGTGTCCACGCGCGACACGACCTTGGCATCGAGTACCGCCTGTTCGGCCCAGCCGGTCAGCCCACTGACCACATCACCGGCGGCGAAGCATCCACTGCGATCTTCCACCACCGTGCCGATGCCATAGCCCGGCACGATGCTGCCCAACGGCGGACGCGGCACCGCATAACGCCCCCCCAGCTGCGCCCGCAGGAACGGATCCAGTGACAACCACTGCACTTGCATCCGCAATTGGCCATCACCGACTGCCGGCAACGGCAGCTGCCGGAGCTTGAAGTCCTGCGCCTGCGGCATACCCCGTGGAATCCGCCGCAGACAGACGGCCTGCATTGTTTCGTGCAGGCCGTCCATTGATCAGAACGCGTTGATGCCGGTCAGCTCGCGGCCGATCACCAGCTGGTGCACGGTCTCGGTGCCTTCATAGGTGATGACCGATTCCAGGTTCAGCGCATGGCGGATCGCGCCGTGCTCGGTGGTGATACCGGCGCCGCCCAGCAGGTCACGGCATTCACGGGCAATGTCGATGGCCAGCCGGCAGTTGTTCCACTTAGCCAGCGACACCTGCTGCGGCTGCATCACGCCGGCATCCTTCAGGCGGCCCAGCTGCAGCACCAGCAGCTGGCCGGCGGTGATGCGCCGGGCCATGTCGGCCATCTTGATCTGCGCGCTCTGCGTGGCCGCAACCGGGCGACCGAACAGGATGCGTTCCTTGGTGTAAGCCAGCACTTCGTCCAGGCAGGCGATGGCCGCGCCGATCGGGCCCCAGGTGATGCCGTAGCGGGCCTGGGTCAGGCAGCCCAACGGACCTTTCAGGCCCTTCACGTTGGGCAGGCGGTTGGCATCGGGCACGCGCACGTTGTCGAAGAACAGCGCCCCGGTGACCGAGGCACGCAGGCTCATCTTGTGCTTGATTTCCTGGGTGGTGAAACCCGGGGTGCCCTTCTCGATGACGAAGCCCTGTACGCCTTCATCGGTGTTGGCCCAGACGATGGCGATATCGGCCACCGAACCATTGGTGATCCACATCTTGGAACCGTTGATGACCCAGTCGCCGCCGTCTTTCACCGCACGGGTTTTCATCGCGGCCGGATCGGAACCACCGTGTGCTTCGGTCAGGCCGAAGCAGCCGATGACCTTGCCGCGCGCCATGTCCGGCAGCCAGCGCATGCGCTGCTCTTCCGAACCGTAGGCATAGATGGGGTACATGCACAGCGAACTCTGCACCGAGACGAAGCTGCGGATACCCGAATCGCCGCGCTCCAGTTCCTGGCAGATCAAGCCATAGCTGACGCCGTTCAAGCCGGCGCCACCGTACTGCTCCGGCAGCGAGCAGCCCAGCAGACCCATGTCGGCGATCTCGGGGATCAGCTCGGTCGGGAAGCGGCCCTGGTCAAAGCAGTCGCCGATGATCGGCAGCACGCGTTCATCGGTGAAACGGGCAACGGAATCCTGCACCGCACGTTCTTCCTCGCTCAGCAGCGAACGCACGTCGAACAAATCGTAGGGGTTCAGTGTCTTCAGGCTCATTACTGTCTCTGGAAGGCGCGTCCGCGCCCGGGAAGGTAGGGGATAAGGTAGTTCAATCAGGCCGAAAGAATTGCTGCAGCCGCACGCTCGCCCGAGCTGACGGCCGCTTCCATGCCCGGCACATGCAGTTCGGTCTGCTCACCGGCGAAGTGGATGCGCCCGAACGGGGTGTTGTTCCAGCGCAGGGTCTGCGCGAAACGGCCCGGGGCGATTTCCGAGAACGCGCCATCGGCCAGCGGGTCATTGCCCCAGCTGCGGGTCTCCAGCGGCTGCAGGGCGCCCTTGGATGCCGGGCGCAGGCGCTCCATGGCATCGATGACCCACGCAAAGCGGGCCTCGCGGTCGAGCTGGTCGGCCTGCTGCGCCCTGGCGCCGTTGAGCCAGACAATCAGGCGGTTGATCTCACCATCCCCGCCCGGCACTGCGAACACGCGCTGCAACGCGCCATCCCCCCACAACGACAGCGGCTGGCCGTCCTCTTCCCAGAACTTGCGGGTGGGATGCAGGTGAACCGTGGTGACCGCGTTGGAGCGACGCGCCGACCAGACAGCGCGCTGTTCGGCCGGCGGCGCCGGGTCGATGGCGATGCGACTGAGCGGGCCGCTGGGCAGGGCCAGCACCAGGTGCGCGGCGCGGAAGCGGCGACCATCGGCGCAGCGGACCTGCACACCACGGCCGCTGGATTCGACCCGCACCACCTGCGCGCCCAGCACCGGTGGCTGCGCCAGCGAGGCGGCCATGGCCTCGGGCAGCGCCTGACTGCCGCCCTGCACCCAACCGGTGCCGCGTGAACCGAACCGCCGCAGCGCATCGCGGCGCAATGCATCCAGCGCGCTGATGGTCTGCAGCGAGGAAAAACTGTTGCCGATATCCATCCACTGCAACGCCTGCGCTGACCAGCCCTTGCCGGCGATCAGTTCGGACAGTGGGATATCGAGAGTGAGATTGGCCGGGTCGCGCCAGCTGTCCACCGCCGGCAGGCCCAGTTCACCGATCGCGGTGGACAGCAGCATCGGCGGCAGCAGGCCATGTTCGCGGCCCTGCAGCGTATTGAGCGGGCTTTGCCCCCATTGCGGCGCCGGCACCAGCGCATCGCCCAGCACCAGCCCCAGGCCGGCAGCGGTGGGCAGGGCAGCCGACGGCGGCACGATGCCGACACCCACGCGCTGGGCGTGGGCATGCACGCGCGCGTAGCCGGTGCCTACTTCCACGCCGCCGATTTCAAACCGCAGGCCGTTGCGTTCCACGGTCTGCAGGCGACCACCGACACGCGGGTTGGCTTCCAGCACCGTGACCCGCGCACCACCGACTTCCAGCGCATGGGCCGCTGCCAGGCCGGCCAGGCCGGCGCCGACCACGATCACATCGCCGGCCAGTGGTGCTGCACGCAGCATGCCCGGGACCAGCGACAGTGCGGCCATGCCTGAAAGTCCTTGGATGAAATGGCGTCGTTGCATCGTTGTTTCCGTTCACTGACCAGATGAAGCCGTTGCTGTTGCCGTGCAGCGGGGGAACGGCGATCTGGCAGCACGCAGGCGGGGATGAAACCCCGCATGCCCTGCCAGACCGCCGACGTAGCGCCGGGATTTCGCTGCGCGTCATCCCGGCCCACGGTCCTGCTTTCTTCCTGTTGCGCCCGCTTAGAACTTGTAGCTGACTTCAACCCCGTACATGCGCGGCAACGACGGGGTGATGCCGAAGTCACGCAGGTTGCTCACCGCCAGACCGGTCAACGGCGGCACTGCCGGGATGGCGATGTAGGCATCCGGATTGATGGTGCGCTGCGCGTCTTCCGGCGTGCGGTCGTTGAATGCGTTGGTCACATAGGCCGACACCTGCAGCTGCTCGGTCGGACGCAGGCTGAAGCGGAAGTTGGTGCGCGTGGATGGCGCCAGGCTGGCCAGGTTGTCCACCTGCACGTAGCGACGGCTTTCGTAGGTGGTATCCATGTTGGCGGTGTACTGCCAGCCGTTGGCGAACGCACCGTCATACATCAGGCCCAGCGTGGCCTTGTTCTTGGGCACGCGTGGCAACGTGTAACCGGCTGCATTGGCAGCAGGGTCGGCCAGCGTCGGCGCGTTGCTGTCGGAGAACAGATCGGCCTGGTCCTGGCTGAGGAACTTCAGGATCTCGGCATCGGTGTACGAGTACGCCAACGATGCCAGCCAGCCCTTGGCGAACGCCCATTGGCTTTCCAGCTCGAAACCACGAATACGCGACTCACCGACGTTGGTGGTGTAGCTGGTGGCGAACAGCGAGCCGTTCTTGCGGATTACCGGGCCGGTTTCGGTCAGCTGCTGGTTGGTCCAGTCGATCTGGTACAGGTTGGCATTCACGCGCAGGGTGCCGTCCAGCCAGTCGCTCTTGATGCCCAGCTCGTAGTTGATGGCCTCTTCTTCCTTGAAGGTCTCCAGGCCACGCGCGATCAACGCGTCGCGCTCGGTTTCGAGGAAGTCGGCGCGATAGACATCGGTGTTGAAGCCACCCGGCTTGGTGCCCTTGGACACAAGTCCGTACAGGTTGATGTTCTCCGCGGCCTGGTAGCTCAGCGTCCAGCGCGGGGTGAAGCTGCTGAAGGTCTCGCTCAGCGCATAGGCCTGGGTGTAGATGCTGGAACCCAGTGCGCGCGTGTCGATGCCGCCCTTGCTGATTTCGTCGCGAGCGTAGCGGCCTTCCAGCGAGGTGGTCCACTTGTCGTTGATGTGCCAGTTGATCAGGCCGTAGATCGCCTTGTTGACGGTCTCATCATCCGGGTTGGTCGCGATGGTGGTCACCGACTTGTTGCCCGGCAGGACGAAGCCGGTCAGGTCACCGCCCCAGCCCGGCTGCGCCTGCTGGTGGTAGTAGTACGCGCCCAACATGCCCGATACCGCCAGGTTCTGGTCGGTGCTCAGGCGGATGTCCTGCGACCAGTTCTTCAGGCCGGTGTTGGCAAAGCTCTCAAACGCACCGCCGTAGCCGCGAATGGCGCTGTAGTCCTGATCGCTGGCCGAATAGGTTTCGTTCTTGTTGTAGGCCGACGTCGAGGTCAGGTTCCAGCCATTGTCGAACAGATAGTCCACGACCAGGCTGGTGCGCAGCAGGTCGGTCTTGCGACCGGAGAAGTAACCGGCAGCCTCGAATTCCTTGGTATTGATGGCGTAGTCGGACGGCGCCTTCAGATCACCGCAGTAGTAGCCACGACGGCGTGATTCGAGAATCGGATACAGGCCGAAGTACAGGCCACCGGTGTACTCCGGCAGGTAGCAGTTGAGGTTGTCGCTGCCCAGGCGCGCGGCTGCGAAATGCTGGTCGCGGCTCTTCTGCTTCATCACACGCGCGGTGATGTCCAGGTTGTCGGTCGGCGACCAGGCAATGGCAGCCATGCCGCTGACGGTCTCGGTACCGTTGAGGTCCTTCCTGCCCGATGCCTGGTTGTAGAACACGCCATCGTTGCCGCGCTTGTTCAAGCTGATGTCGTAGCCGAACGAGCCGTCATCATTGCTGCCGGAGTAGAACAAGCCCATCTTTTCCTGGCCGTAGTTGCCCACGCCCAAAGTCACCTTGCCGCCCGGCGCGCTGCCCGGACGCTTGGTGATGAAGTTGACCGCGCCGGAGAACGTGCGGCGGCCGAACGCCGCAGACTGCGGGCCACGGATCACTTCCACGCGCTGGATGTTCTCCAGCCCGTAGCTGGAGATATCACCTTCCACATAGACGCCGTCGATGAAGAACGAGGCGTTGGACTCGCCCTGGATGTTGGACATGCCACGGATCACCGGGCGGTCGAAGCCACGGCCGTAGCCGGACTTGAACGAGAAGCTCGGCGACAGGTTGGCGATGTCACGCACATCGTTCAGCCCTTTCTTTTCGATGGTCTGCTCGGACATGGCGGTGATCGGCAGCGGCATCTGCTGCAACGGCTCGGATACGCCTCGCGCGGTCACGGTGATCTTGTCGAGGCTGGACACGGCGTCATTGCTGGCTGCCTGCGTTGCACTCGATGCTTCGGCGGATTGTGCGGCGGCGTTGTTCGCACACAACAGCAGCGCGAAGGCAATCGAGGCGCACAACAGGTCTGGCTTGATGGTCTTCATGGGTTTACCGACTGGAGGTTGATCGGAACTGCATTGGGAGGTTGGATGCGCCGTCGCTTGGGGGAGGGATCCATCCTGTGTTTCCGTACTTCAGTCCTGCTTCTGCTTCGCCGCAGCGCCCTGCTTGAGCTGCTTGTAATAGCTCCAGCTGGTGACATTGGGTTGCACCCACGTTTCCGGCGCGCGGGCGTATTCCGGGTAACGGCTGCGCACCAGTTCCTGGACATCGGCCGGCAGCTCGTTGACCGATGCACGCTTGTTGCCCTGCGCGATGTACAGCAGGTTGCCCGGGCGCATGCCCAGCTTCATCCACGGCAGCCAAGGGCCGATGCGGGTCCATCCATAAGTGACCGGCACGCTCTTCAGTGCAGGGTTTTCCAGATCCGCGCGCGGCGCGAAGAACATGAAGTGCTCCGAGCCCATGTAGGTGGGGCCACTGGATTCAGCCGGGAATTCATCCGGCTGCAGCGGGTTGGGATAGGCCAGTGGAATGTTGAGCGTCAACATCACCTGGTCACCGGCTTCCACCCACGGCATGTGGAACGGACGCCCCGGGGGATTGAGCACGGTGTTGACCGGGTCATTGGCCACCTGCACCACGTCGTTGCGCTCACCCGACAACGGGTTGTCCCAGCTGTCGATGATCTTGCCGGTCTTCAGATCGCGGTAGAACGTGAGTTCGCGCGTGACCAGGCGCCACACACCGTCGGCCTGCTTTTCGGCGCGGCAGATGTTGTAGCCCTCAAAGCCCATCAGTGGCGCCGCCTTCTTACCGGGCTCCTGCGCGAACAGCGTGCCGGCCCACCACAGCAGTTCTTCCTGCGCAGGGTCCAGCGAACAGCGCAGCTTGACCATCGCTTCAACGCTGCCTTGTTCGGACTGCAGATCCAGCGCTTTTGCCTGTGGCGAAAGTGCAATTGCGGCAACCAGCAAAACCGATGACATTCGAATCACGTGCAATCCCCCGTTTGAGTGGAGCCTGGACAACCGCCGTGCCCCTTGCCCCGGACCATGGCCGGCAGGGCTGCCGACGCGGCTAAGATGACATATAGCTATATCATTAGGACATGATTGTCCAATCATTCGTAATACCTTCGTCACGGAGGCCGTGGTCCTGCTGGCTGGACTGAAAGCCTGTCCCGGTGCGGCGTCGGCAGAACTGCGCAAGATGTTGCTTAGCAACACAAATTCGCCCCTAACCGGTGCGAAATGGCACTGGAATTTTGTCCGGACATTTGAGAAGTTCGGGAGCAGGCGACATGTCGCGAAATAGCCGGGGGATGAATGCGCACCGCCATTACAGAAAGCAGAAAAGGTCTGGTCCGGGCGCTTGACCGTGTCCGGATCAACATGACATATAGATATAACTTTAGAACCTACTTCCCCTGTCCCCAGGAGTCGCCATGAGCCAGCAAGCCCTGCCACCGAGTTGGCAGCACGTCGGTCGCCACGCGGTCTTTCCCGAAAGCACGCACGACGACACCGCGCGCTTCGACTTCCTGGCCAACCTCAACGGCTACCTGGCCACCCAGCTCAGCCCCAAAGTGAAGGTCGCTTACGAGCGCAGGGTGAAGCCCGCGTTCGAGAAGGAAAAAGGCCGCGCACCGGAAACCCGCCACGAAGTGCGCAAGGCGATGGCCGGTGACGCCGTCTACCAGACCTGGAGCGCCCTGCGCCGCAGCAGCATGGAAATGCGCCAGCAGGCAGGTCGCGGCCTGGTGCTCAGGCAGGTGGATGCGCTGATCGAAAAAACCCGCGCACTCAATGCAACCGATGACGGCCTGCAGCTGGATGCATCCTTGAAAGTGCCGCGTTATTCCAGCGCGGTGGACATCCATTGCATGCCCGGCGGCTACCACACCGAGCTGCTGGCCGATGATGTATCCGCCGCCGCCAACTACGACTGCGGCATCTTCGCCACCACCGGCGGCATGCTCGGTCGTTACAACGACGGCGGCGGCCAGGCACTGGCGCAATGGCTGAAGGAACAACATCCGCAGTTCATGCCGCGCCGCATCCTTGATGTCGGCTGCACCGTCGGCCACAACATCGTGCCGGTCGCGCAGGCCTTTCCCGATGCCGAAGTGATCGCCATCGACGTGGCCGCACCGATGCTGCGCTACGCACATGCACGCGCCCGCGCACTGGGCGTGAACAACATCGTGTTCCAGCAGGCCAACGGCGAGGCGCTGGACTACCCCGACGGCCACTTCGACCTGATCACCACCGCGATGTTCTGGCACGAGAGCTCGTCGAAGGCGATGCCGCGCAAGCTGCACGAGATCAACCGGCTGCTCGCACCGGGCGGACTCACCGCGCATCTGGAGCAGCCGCAGTACCACGGCATGGACCCGTACGAACAGTTCATCCGTGACTGGGATGCGTACAACAACAACGAGCCATTCTGGAGCGTGATGCACGAGTACGACCTGCGCCAGATGATGGCTGCGGCCGGCTTCGACGCCGAACGCTATTTCGAAACCAAGGTACGCGGCGTGGTCGACCGGGACATCTTCCCGGTGGCCAGCGAGAGCGGAGAAGACCACGGCCGCGCCGCGCTGTGGACCATGTTCGGAGCGTGGAAAGCATGAGCAGCATCGACCCCATCGCCCTGGCCGGCAGCCGCGCCCGGGGCAAGCGCCCGTACTTCTTCAAGGACCCGGACGTGGAGCGCGTGCTGTCCATCGCCATGGCCATCGCGATGGAGAACGCAGTCACCCACCAGCGCCTGGACGCGCTGGAGCGCCTGATCGAGCAAAAGGGCCTGCTCAGCCGCGAAGAGCTGGACCAGTTCCGTCCGGATCGGGAAGCAGAAGCACAGCGAACGCTGTGGATGAAGGAATACATCGCACGGGTGCTGCGCATCGTGCAGCAGGAAACCGAAGCGTTGGAAAGCGGTGCTATGGACGTGCCGATGGAAGAAGTCATGGATGAACTTCGCGACCAGTAAGGCGCCACGCGCGTCGCCCATCAAAGTTCACACCAAGGAAAAGCACATGACCGATCTGCAGAAACACATGCCCTACCTCGCCAAACATGAAGGCGTCTGGGACGGGATGTACCGCTACTACGACGCCAACGGCGACAAGATCGACGAACACAAGTCGCGGCTGGTCTGCCGCATCACCGGCGATGACCAGGCCCCTTACCATCAGACCAACCACTACAGCTGGGCCGATGGCAAGACCGAAGTCCGCGACTTCAAGACCACCTATTCGTTCGGCCGCATCATCTTCGACAACGAGCTGATCTACGGCTGGTGCACCGAGATTCCAGAAGACGATCATCACCGCACGCTGATGCTGTATTGGCAGCGCAAGGGCGAGGACGGGCTGGAACTGTACGAAATGATCCAGCTCTCCGACGACGGGCAGCTGCGCAACCGCATCTGGCATTGGTACAAGAACGGCGTGCTGGTACAGCGCACCCTGATCGACGAAAAGTTCGTCAGCCGCGATTGGCAAAAGATCACCGGCCCAAGTTTTTCGGGTGAGGCGATCTAATCAGCTGCTGGATCCGATTCGATTCGGCCGGATGACATGCAATGCAATTTCGGGGCGCCGCAGCGCCCCGCGATTGTTTGAGCACTCGACCGCTCAAGCCCCTCTCCCTTTGCGGAGATGGGTTGGGGAGAGGGGAAGCGTCCAAGCAAAAGCCAAAAAGCCCCCCTCATCCGCCCCTCCGGGGCACCTTCTCCCGCACGCGGGAGAAGGGAGCTTTCGGTCAATTGACTGAGTCTCGGATCCGGCTGAGCACCTTCTCCCGCGCGCGGGAGAAGGGAGCTTTCGGTCAATTGGCTGAGTGTCGGATCCGACTGGGTACCTTCGCCCGCGCGCGGGAGAAGGGAGCTTCCGGTCAATTGGCTGAGTGTCGGATCCGACTGGGTACCTTCGCCCGCGCGCGGGAGAAGGGAGTTTCCGGTCAATTGGCTGAGTGTCGGCTACGGCCGGGCACCTGCCCGCGCTCACCACCTGCCCCACTACACACAACATCAACCCGCCGCTCCAACCACGAGGCAACACATGAGCAATTCCCGCAGACACTTCCTTGGCAGCGCCGCAGGATTGGCCGCGTTGGGCGCCGTCGGCCCGGCCTTGCTGGGCACCTCGGCACCGGCACAGGCCGCGATGGGCAAAGGCCCGGATGCATTGAACGAGCGTACGGACGGCACCTACGACACCGTTGAACTGGCCAAGCCGGCATGGACGCTGGGCCTGGTGCAGTCGCGCGTGCACAGCTTCGACGCCCGCGAATGGAAAGCAGGCACCAAGCGCAACCTGGCGCATATGCTCGAACTGATCGACAAGGCGCATTACCACGCCAAGCCCGATCTGCTGCAATTCCACGAATTCCCGCTGACCGGCTGGCGCAAGTGGACGCGCGATGAAATCCTCAAGTTCGCCATCACCATTCCCGGCGCGGAAACCGAGGCCATCGCACAGAAGGCACGGCAGTACGGCACATGGATTGTATTCGGCGCCTACGCCACCGACCCGGACTGGCCGGGCCACGTGCTGTCGATCACCACGATCATGAACGACAAGGGCGAGATCGTGGACAAACACTGGAAAGCGCGCAACCTCAAGGGTGCGTTCCCGGATTTCGAGCTGTTCACCACGACCACCTACGACGTCCTCGACCGCTACGTGGAAATGTACGGCCGTGACGCCGTGGTGCCGGTCACGCGCACGCCGTTGGGCAATCTCTGCACCAGTTCCACCCAGCGCGAGCCGGAGCTGTTCCGGGCGATGGCGTTCAAGGGAGCCGAGGTGTTTCTGCGTACCGCTTCGGGCGGCTTCTCGGAAATGGATGTGGCCGCGTGTGCCATGTACAACGGCGTCTACTCGTCCATCGTCAACAACTCGATCTCGCCGGACAACGGCCCGTATTTCGACGACCCGGGCTCAGGTGGCACCGCCCTGTACGATCCGACCGGCAAGGCCATCGCCGAAGCACAGAGCAAGGAAGAAACCCTGGTGCTCGGCCGCGTGCCGATTGCCGAACTGCGCGCCCGCAAGCGCCAACCGGTGGTGCACATGGATCTGTTCCGCGACGTCTACGACACCTACCAGAACGCCTACCCGCCAAACCTGTGGTCCGAATACCTGCCCACTTCACTGGAAGATGCCGCGCGTTACATCCGCGGCAAGTCGCGCTGGAAGTAAGGCCGTGTTGCTTCGCCCCCTTGCCCGACGGGGAAGGGGGCAGCATCAACACCGGCACCACCGGCGGATCCGGGTAGAGTCCAACCCATCCCCCAACCCCGGGTTGCACCATGCCTGCTTACCTCAAAGCCGCCCTGATGCTGTGCTGGCTCGTGGTGCTCATCTACTGGGGCGGGAGCGCGCTGCATGCCAAACCCGTCGCACGCAACGAATCACGTCGCAGACAACTGCTCGCGTACTGGCTGCCACTGGCCGTCGCGGTGTTTCTGCTTGGCCCTGGCCACTGGTTTGGACACAGCTGGCTGCGCGAGCAGTTCGTGCCGCACTCCACAACGGTCTTCGCCATCGCGCTGTTGTTGGGCGCGGCCGGTGCGGTGGTGGCCATCTGGGCCCGTCACCAGCTTGGCCGCAACTGGAGCGGCAATGTCCAGATCAAGCAGGAGCACGTACTGATCACTAACGGGCCTTACGCCTGGGTACGGCATCCCATCTACAGCGGCCTGTTGCTGCTGTTCTGCGGCACGGCACTGATGGTCGGTGACTGGCGCGGAATCATCGCGGTGGCAATCGTGTTCACTTCATTCTGGTTCAAGCTGCACCAGGAAGAACGTTTCCTCGCCCGGCATTTCGGCGCGCCCTACCTCGACTATGCACGGCGCACCAGGCGGCTGATTCCAGGCCTGCTCTGAAAGAAATCGCGCCCTCACGCACGTCCGTCATCGTTCTCGCCGCCACCACGGCCAGCGCCGTAGCCCAGCCCGGCGCCCATTCCCATACCGGCACCCATGCCTCCCGCGCCGCCGCCTCCACCGCCCTTGCCAGCGCCACGTTCCGCGTCCTTGGCGCCGCCTCCCTTGCCGCCGCCACTACTGGCCGGGCGCGATGGCCCCTGCCGCGGGATCGCCACGCTCGGCGAAATCGTGTCCAGGTCGAGCACCTTGCGGATGAAGTCGCGCAGCGACACCACCAGCTCGGCGGTGTGGATCGGCCGTCCTTCAACCATGTCCGTGGCAGCGCGCGCCGCCAACCGCACCTGCTCCTCGGTGCCAAGCAGGATCACATCCGACAGCGCGCCCTCCACCGCATCACGGATGCGGCGCGCGCGGTCGCCAGCTTCGCCCTGTCCCACCTGTGGCAGCAGCACCGCCTCCTCGGCCGCGGCGACCGCCTGCCCGGCGGCCAGCGCAGCTGCACGCAGCCGCAACTCCCGCAGGTGGCTGGGGTCCACGCTCAGGTTGCCGGTGAACGAGCCGCCCAGCGTCTTGTAGGCGGCGATCAGGGTCTTGAGCCGCTCGTTGATCTGCCGGTTGGCCGCCTCGCGCTTCTGCTGCACTGCCTGCATGACCAGCAGGCGGATGCCCACGCCGATCAAGGTGATGATGGCCAGGCCGACCAGGGTCGAGAGCAGGCCCTGCCATGAGCTGAAATCCAGACCGCGCATCGGAGCTCCGCATGCTGCAGGCGCACATCGACGCCGAGACGTTCATCGTACCGGCATGCGCCGTTTCACAGGCGATCCGGGCGTCACGATGGCTGGCGGACGCGGTATCGTGTCGGCCTCCAAATACTTCCGAATGATATCGATGCCCGCCAATCCTTCCGCCCCGGCCACCGCGCCGTCGCAGAATCTGGAGCGTGCGCTCAAGCCGCGCCAGCTGATCATGATGGGACTGGGCAGCGCCATTGGCGCCGGCCTATTCCTTGGCTCCGGTGTCGGCATCCAGGCCGCAGGCCCGGCGGTGCTGATCTCCTACCTGGTGGCCGGCACCCTGGTCATCATCATGATGCACGCCATGGGCGAGATGGCCGCCGCACGGCCCACCAGCGGCGCGTTCTCGGTGTATGCCGCCGATGCCCTGGGCCCGACCGCCGGCGCCACCGTGGGCTGGCTGTGGTGGGCGCAGCTGGTGGTGGTGATCGCTGCCGAATCCGTCGGCGCAGCCGGCCTGCTGGCCACGGTCTGGCCACAGCTTTCGGTGCCGCTGACCTCGCTGGCGTTCATGGTGGTGTTCACCGTGATCAACCTGATGGGCGTGCGCAACTACGGTGAGTTCGAGTTCTGGTTCGCCATCCTCAAGGTCGGCGCCATCATTGCTTTCATCCTGATCGGCATCGCCCTGCTGTGCGGGCTGCTGCCTGGCGTGGCGTCACCGGGCCTGTCCAACCTCACCGGTCATGGCGGTTTCATGCCCAAGGGCTTGGCCGGCATCGGCGCGGCGCTGCTGGTGGTGATCTTCGCCTTCGGTGGCACCGAGATCGTGGCGGTGGCCGCCGCCGAAACCCAGGACCCGGAGCGCAGCCTGGCGCGTGCCATCCGCACCGTGGCCTGGCGCATCCTGGTGTTCTACATCGGCTCGATCGGCGTGATCATCGCCGTGGTGCCCTGGACCAGCGACACCCTCAAGTCACCGTTCGCCGCCGTGCTGAGCGTGGCCAACATCCCCGGTGCAGCTACGGCCATCACCCTGATCGCGGTGATCGCGCTGCTGTCGGCACTCAATGCCAACCTCTACGGCGCCTCGCGGATGATGTATTCGCTGGCCTCGCGCGCCGAGGCACCGCGCTGGCTGGCCCGCACCAATGTCCGCCAGGTGCCGGTGCTGGCAGTGCTGGCCAGCGTACTGTTCGGCTTCGGCGCCACCGTGCTGGAGCTGCTGTACCCCAACAAGGTGCTGCCGGTGCTGCTCAACGTGGTTGGCTCGACCTGCCTGCTGGTGTGGACCATCACCCTGGTCTCGCAGCTGATCCTGCGCGGCCGTGCCGAACGGGCGGGCACCGTGCTGCCGTTCAAGATGGCCGGCTATCCGTACCTGACGGTGCTGGCGCTGGTGATTCTGGCGGTGATCTTCGCGCTGCTGATGGCCGCCCCGGAAACCCGCCTGCAGTTCCTCTCGATGACCGCGCTGACCGCTTTCATCGCGCTGTGCAGCGGGCTGGCCCGGCGCAGTCGCAACGGCTGATCATGCCGAAACAGGCTGTTGACGAGCCCGCCTACATGGCGGGCTTGTTTTAAGGAGCGACTGACGGCAGGCTGCGCGCATTGGAAGCGCACCTCGCCAGTGCCTCACCCGGCGGGTGAGGCCCGGCCTGCGAGCGCCCCATTCCCCTCACCC
The DNA here is from genome assembly GCF_001431415.1 of Stenotrophomonas humi. Taxonomy (GTDB): domain Bacteria; phylum Pseudomonadota; class Gammaproteobacteria; order Xanthomonadales; family Xanthomonadaceae; genus Stenotrophomonas; species Stenotrophomonas humi. The sequence goes on from NZ_LDJI01000021.1 coordinate 68,191, forward strand.
CCTCTTGCTGCTACGCCATGATCGACCTAGAAGACCTTATCCAGCGCGCCATCGACCCCTCAACCGTCAAGCTGGAAGGCACCCTGACCAATCCGCCGTCGTTTGGTGTTTACGTCATCGATTCCGATGACGGCAGCACCCACTACCGCTTTGGCAGCCATCCGGTGCGCCAGCACGAACTGGAAGACAAGTTCGGCGGTTGCGAACTGGAGTACCTGTTCCTGTCCCGTGAAGACGCCGCGGCAATGACCGCCGCGCTCAACCGCCCCGAGATCTGAACCCCGCGAGCAGAACGCCAGAAAGGCTGCGGCGAATCGCTCTGGATCCCGCGGCGCCCTGAGATCTTCCGGCCGGAAGCATCCACGGTAGACACATGGACCGCATACGGTGGCGCGGCGGCGAAGCCATCGCTTTGAGAAGCCGATCAGGTCAGCGCTGGCTGGCTCTCTCCGCCTCGGCTGATTGCTCGCTTCGACCTGTTCCCTCCGGCACCATCGTGCAGACGCCGCTGGCGTCGGCGCCCCCACCTTTCCGGTGTCATCGGCCAAGCCCCGACTCTGCGTATCGCGGCAGGATCAGCGGCACAGCTCGTATCGCCACGCGGATGCTGCCGACAACCTGTCCTTGGCAGGAGAACGGACACCGTGGATGAAAGTCCGACACACGCCGGCTCGATAGTCATGCATCGAACACAGCGGGGAGTGGATGCGGTGTTGCAGCTGCCCGGCCCTTCCGCCGCAGGCAGGAAGCGCCCACAACACCGGCAATGAGGCCTACTGGAAGCGCTGCGGCAGCGACCCCGGGTCGGCAGCGACCAGGCCGGTTTCAATGCCATAACGCAGCAGGTCCACGTCACGACGTAGGCCAAGCTTGAGCATGGCGGCGCCCTTCTGGGTACTGATGGTCTTCTTGCTGCGGTTGAGCCGCTCGGCGATCTCGTTGACGGTCAAACCGGACACATACAGCCGCACTACTTCCAGTTCGCGGCCGGTAAGCGAGTGCAGTTCGGGGCCGCCCGGGGCCACCGAGTCCATGATCGCGGTGATGGTCGGCGACAGGTATCGCCCATCGGCGTAGGCGACATGCACGGCCGGCATCAGGTGGCTCATGGAGTCGGTTTTGCTGATCACGCAGGTGATGCCCAGCTTCAACAGCGAATGCACGATGCCCGGGTTTTCCAGCATTGTCAGTACGACGATCTTGACCGTGGGATAACGCTGTTTGACCAACCGGAACAGCGTGACGCCGTCACCGTACCGGCCACCAGGCATGGAATAGTCGCAGACGAGCACATCGCATGCGCCCTTGCCGAGCACGTCCAACAGCTCGGTTGAATTCCGCGCCGTGCCCATGATGGAAGCCGCCCCGCCGGAAGAAATTGCGTGGTGGATTCCTGCACGTACGGCGGCATGGTCATCGGCGACAACGACGCGGAGACTGAATGGTTTCATGGCGAATCGATTGGACTTTCCGGCGGAAGAGTAAGAGTGTGACGGCCGCGCACAGCGGCTTGAACATCAGCGGCCTTCAACGCAGGAACGGTTGCGTCGGAACCGATCAGATTCAAAGAGAAACTGTAGGCCGAGATGCAGTTCCAAGTAAGCAGACCGAGTCCTATTACACGAGCAGCAGGGCTAGGAAAAATCCGATATCTGCTTTCGGAATACTGCTTTCAAAGCACTACAACATCCTCGCGGATCCAAGAAACCCTTTCGCCACATGGCATTTGCACCCGGCTCCAAGCGACATTCCGATGGACCGAAAATTGCCGGACTATTTCCGCGTTCGTCTGATGGACGAAGGCAGTGCCAGGCACTAGCTTGTCTCCGGCTCCGCTACTCCATTGCAGGAGCGCCAGAATACAATCGCCGGTATTCAGCATGGGTATCGACACGCAGCAGGACTGCCTCAACGAGGGCCTACCTTGACCAATACAAAGTTCGTTGAAGTACGACAACTTCTTATCGAGTTCTCACACCTTTCTGTACGGCAGAAAAGTCAGTTCCTCGACACCCTCAATCACTTCATGTTTGCATCGCCGCAACGCAGGCAGAAGATCATGCGCGAGTGGCAGAATGTTTCCACCAACGCTACCGGTACCCGCACGTCGGTCAAGATTGCAGGGGAACAGGCCGCGTGGTGAGCCAAGTCGCCCACGCAACGTTCAGGTGTTCTCGCCCTGACTCGAGGCAACACCTGCCGGCGGCACCAAGCCGTTCTCCATGGCATAGCGCAGCAAGTCGATATCGCGCTCGATGGAGAGTTTGTCCATCGCCATGGCCTTCTGCGTACTGATGGTTTTCTTGCTGCGATGCAGACGCTCGGCGATCTCGTTGACGGTCAGCCCTGAGGCGTAGAGCCGCACGACTTCAACCTCGCGCTGGCTCAGCACACCCTCCGGATTGCGGCCAACGCGCTTTGAATCGGCGTCGCGGATTATCTTTTCCACCGACGGCGAGTAGTACTTGCCTTCGGTGCGTGCAGCGTGGATGGCAGGTACCAGGTGGGTGATGGCATCGGATTTGCTTACGATGCACCGCACGCCCTGCTTCACCAGCATGTGCAACACCGCAGGATTGTCGAGCATGGTCAGCACGACCAGTCGGATATCCGGATAGCGACGGTTGATCTGGCCGAACAGGGCAATGCCGTCACCCACCTCGCCGGCTGGCATGGCGTAGTCCGACACAACCACTTCGCAAGGCGTCTGCGCAAGCAGGGCGATCAGCGAGGTGGAATCGCTGGCAGTGCCCACCAGTTCTATCGTCTGCACGGAAGAAAGCTCGTGGCGTACGCCCGCGATCATGCCGGGGTGGTCATCGGCCAGTACGACGCGGATCCGGAAGTCTTCCATCACATCCCCTCTGGGCAGCACGCCGAACTGGAGGGCAATGGCTCCGCCTCCGCCCATCAGCACACATGAGGCTCATGTGCCAACGGATTCTATGACAACAGCCAAGTCCATGGATGACTTCCGCGCCCGGCACGGTTGGGCCCCGTGCCGGGCGGCAGATTTCCCTTGCAGGGTCACCCGGGCCGGCAGGTGCCCGAAACGGTCTGGATACCCTCCGTCTTGTCCTGCCGCTGCGGCAGGGCGTAGTCGATGCTGCAGACATTGGTCTCCGCATCACTCCACCGGACGGTCAAGCGCCCCTGCTCCTTCAAACCGCGAGCGAAGACTCGACCGGCCTGGCCAACCACGCCCATTTCCCGGCCGTCTTCATCCAGCACATTCGCACCGAATGGCAGCACGCTTCCGTCGGCGCGTTTGACCTCAAGGACGGCCGAACGTCCGTACGCGGTCGCAAACTTGACCAAAGCCACCGCGCCAGCACGCGGCGCGACCTGCTGTCCACTAGCCTTAAGCTCGACATCGGTGGAGAGCCCTTTGGGATCCAGCTCGACAGCGTTCATGCGATAGGGGGTCAAGTACGGGATTACCGCATAGCCGCGTCGATCTACGCTGACCCCGGAGGCACTGAGCAAACGAGCACCTTCGGCGTCGGCGGCTTCGACAATGCCGAAGGTTTCAGATATGGGTTGCGACAATGTCCAACCACCGGAATGGACGACCAAAGCACCTCGCGCCGCCAGGGACATCTGCGAGTACCCGCTACCGGCAGATGCACTGGCCGACAGCTCTGCCTTTGGGGCGCGGTAGGTGATATTGGCACTGGCACCCGAATCCGACGGGATGCCGCCGCCCTGCGTGTGGGTGGCGGTCAGGCCATAGGAAAGCTTGCTACCCTCGCCGGCAGCACCAGATAAAGTGGTTTGGGCTTGGTTGCGGCCGTTGCTCACATGTGAAAAATTGCTGTTCAACGTCTGCGGCCGGGTCCTGCCCAGCGGCAGGCTAAAGTTGGCGTAGTACTGAGTATCAGCCCGGCCACTGCCCAGGTAGGAGCGGTTGGCTGACAGGCTATAGCCGACTGTGCGGAAATGACCGCTGTAGCTGGCCGAATAATTGACGTCCGAACCACCGTGGTTCCAGTAGTCGGCCACCGACGCGGTCACGCTCAGTCGTCCGCCGCGCTCAGCCAGGCGCTGACCAAGAGTCAACGATGCACGATTACGCTGCCGCTGCGGGCTGAGCTCAGCCTCGCGGCTGGCGAAAGCACGCGCCGCTACGGCTTCGTTGAGACCGTAGAAGCCGCCTGTCGAGTAACGGTAAGCAGCCAAGGAAACATTTGTGCCGGTGCTGGCGACATCACGCGCATAGCTCAAACGGTAGCTGGCGCCTTGCTCTGTGCCCTTGCCCGGAAAATGCGTGGAAGATTGGGTGATGTCCGCGCCGACAGCGCCGAGTCGCGTATTAAGCGCCACGCCCATAATGCCGGAGACGTAGCCGGCAGCCAGGGTAAGCCCGGTGTAGCCGGTAGTGCGGTTGGAGATGCCTCGCTGCCACGTGCCCTGCACGAACAAACTCTCATCCGTGGCGGGTGCATCTCGCATCTGCCCAAGCACCGCATTGAAGCGACTGCTGCCCGGACGCAGTGACATCGGCACCGCAGCGAACGGCACCGAGAACACCCGGCTGCTACCGTCAGCTTCCTGCACGGTGACCTGCAGGTCGCCGCCGTAACCGGTCGCATACAGATCATTGATCTCGAACTCGCCCGGAGCCACCGTCGATTCGTGGATCAGCACGTTGTTCTGCCGAATGGTGACCCGGGCGTTGCTGTGCGCCATACCGCGCACGGTAGGCGCATAGCCACGCAGGGAATCCGGCAGCATGCGCTCATCCGTTTCCAGACGCAGCCCACGAAACGCAATGGAGTCGAACAGCTCGCCGCGCGTATAGGTTTCGCCCACGGTCAATTCGGCCGCCAACGAGGTCACCTCGCGCTTGGCATAGCTGGCGATGGCCTGGTAACGATGATTGCCACGGTCATCAAAGCGGTAAGAGCCGTCGTGGCGAAAGCGCCAGCCGGCTACGTTCACGCCCATATTCAAGCCCAGATGGCCCTGCATGCTTGCGGAGCCCGCCGACGAACTGTCCTGGCGATACATGTTGAGGCTGTATCCAAGCATCGCGGCATTGATGCCCGCATCCCAGGCAGAGGGATCGACATAGCCCCGAGGACGATGCAGCAGCGCCGCCTGCGGCACGCTCAGGTTCAATCGCTGGACTCCGAAATCGAAATCCGCCCGGGCATCAGCCACTGCCTGCGCGAGTGGAAGGCACTGTTCCTGCGTCAACAGCTGGGTACGGATGTCGTCGGGCAGACGCTCCATGTTCACCCCCACCCGCTGCAGCAGAGCGGCATCGAAGCAGGCCTGCGCTTCCGTGTGGCCGGAAATCATCCGGAACGGAACATCCACGCGCGCACGATGGTCGGCGTTCACGTAGATATCCACGCGATAGCTGCCCGGCAGCACCGCGTTGCCCTTCTCGAAGTGTGAGAGGTCCGCGTTCCGACTGCCGCCGGCCACCAGGAACTCGCTGTCGAACTGCACCGGCGCCATGGCCACAGCCGACATGGCTACCTCGGCTGCCACTGCATCGAAGCATTGCGCAGCCAGCGCCACCAGGATCAATGTAGGCAAGCGCTGCCGACGCGGAAGGCAGGTACGGGGCACAAGGCGGGAAGTGGCAGTGATCACGTTGTTCACCTGGATGTCCGCTGCCCCGATGCGGCGTCGCAGACCAATGACGGTTGCTCGCCTCCAGCGTCCCGATGCGACGATCAGGACGATGCGGGGATGCGATAAGGAGTGCGACGCCTGCGGCTGCAGGCACTGCGGTCAGTTCGGCGCGGAGGCGGCCAGTGCCTGGGTGCCTGGTACGGCACTGCCCCAGTCGTTGAGTGCGCTGAAATGCACTTCGACCGGCGCGCTTGGTGCATTCTCCAACCCGCCTATCGGAAACAACGCCATATCACCGGGCGCGATGTGGCCAGCACCGGCGTCAAACTCGACCGCTCCGGCACTCAGCTTGACCTTGCCAAGGTTGACGAAATATGCAGTGGGATTGCTGCCTTTCAGCGCATAGCCCTTGCCGCCGCTGTTGCGTACCAGCTCCCAACGCACCGCCTTGGGCGCGTCCGCTGCCAGGCCTGGCAGACCGGGCGGCCGGTACATCATCTTGATGCGTGTGCGTATCGCCAGTTGCAGACGGTTGGCATCTTCGTGCGACTTCGGCGGCACTTCCAGCACATTGAGCCAGTAGAGGGTTTCCTTGTCGTTCGCCATCCCGGCGCCGGTATGGATCAGGCGCAGCGTCTGCGCATTGCTCGGGTCCAGGCGGAACATCGCTGGGGTCAATATAAACGGAACGTCAAGGGTCTCCGGCGATGCGGCGGCGTCACCATCATCCAGCCAGCTCTGTACCAAAGCAGGATGATTGCCTACGTTCTTCAACTTGACCGTGACTTCAGATCCCTGCCCAGGAAAGATCACACGCGTCCCCTCGATCACCACGCTCGCCTGCGCCTGCAGCGCGATTGTGGACAGCGCGACCAGCGTGAACACCATCAGCTTGCGAATACCATGGTTCATGCGTTTTCTCCGAGGATTAGCCCTTCTGTATGCCGGGCACCCAGCGCTCCCGCCCTTCGGCAGGAGCACTGGACCGTGCATGGTGCGATGCGCGGAAGGCATCGCCTACTGCGACTTATTCGTACGAGATGCTGTAACGGACGCGGGTCACGACCGCGCCCTCGCCGGCGGCATCGGTCGCTTCGTACTGAGCGTAGTAGTTCAGCAATGCGGAACCACCGACAACGCTGACCTGCTGCGAATCCTGGTCCTTCTTGCTGAAGCCCACCTTGATCTTCTTGTGGTTCTCATCAAGCAGCGAAACCTGCACATTCGCAGCGCCGCCGGCATCAATGTTCAGATTGCCGTTCGCATCAATGTGGCTGTCGCCTTCAAAAACAGTCGAAACAGTGCCGGCACCGGCGTCACAGTCGGTCAGTTCGATCACGAACGGCGTACGGCCTGCCTGGGCACCAGCATGCTTCAAGGTATCGGTGGACACCGTCGGCAGCACCACGGTCATGTCCCTGGCGCCTTGATTGATCTTGCAGGTAACGCCGGTCACGGCACCGTAAAATTCGATGGTGCCATCAGCGGCCTGTGCAGCCGGAGCCATCATGGCGGCAGCAAAAGCGATGGCGGCAACGAGGGAGAGCTTGTTCATTTCAGTAGTCCTGATTGGAGGATTGGAAGAGCCTTAAGAAACAGCATTTCTGTGTGATTTCCAGCGCAATGACCGGTTCTCGTCAGCGCGATGAAAGTCTAGGATTCGTCTTGTTTTCAGGTAATCGGGCAGGGCTCAAATCACAGCCTCCCGATATAGGACTATTCCTAAATCACCGGATCGAGCTGTCCCGACTTTCATCAATCTGGGGTACGACACAGGTAAGTTCGCAAGGCATGCCATCTGCAAACATGTCGACCGGAGCATGGAAACTCGGAAGTCGCCGGACAATGCCGGAGCTTCCAGACCCGGCACATAGCGCGCAGGCGAGCCCCGTTTGCGGTGTTCGATGCGGGGCATCGCCATATGGGATAGCGCGCCGAGGCGATACGGATGATCAAGTGTCTCTGGCTTTGAGGCCTGCATTGTTTTCCAATGCGTTAGCGCTGCCTTTGCATGCCGTCGTGGTTCTCGGTTCCGTACTTTTCGCGTGGTAGCGCGGGCGTGAACATGGGCTTGCGCTTGCGCCAATGGAACCGGTCATAGAATCATCCTGGGAGCCATGCCTCACCAACGGCTGATCGCTTCGAGGAATCTACCCATCCAGAATGCACTGCGTTCTTTCCAGCCACGAGCATGCGGATCAATCGCAGCGAGAGCGAAGCTCGAACGACGCAATTCCGGAAGCGCGATGATTCACGCTTCCGGCATCGGTTCCTTTCCATGTCCCACCATCACGGCAATCGTTCTAGCTACTGCAGGTCGATAGCCTTGGCTGGATCAGCGGTTTCCGCTGCGCAGCAGGTAACCCATGTATGCCGCACGGGACATTGGCCGGCCATGCAGATAGCCCTGTGTCACATGGCAACCGAGGTTACGTACCATCTGCAGGTCTTCTTCGTCCTCGATACCTTCTGCAACCACGGTCGCCACCAGCTGCTTGCCCATGGCAATGATGCTGGCGAGCACGCTGCGCGCATGCGGATGCTCACGCGCCTGCTGCAACATGCTGCGGTTGATCTTGATCTCGTTGAATGGCACGCACAGCAGTCTATCCAGCGACGAATCACCGCTGCCGAAGTCATCGATGGCGCACTGGAAGCGGCGCAGACGCAACTGCGTCACCGCACCCGACAGCGCCGCATTGCACAGCGCGCCGCCATCTTCGGTGATCTCGATGACCACACGGCCAGGATCGACCCCGGCCACGCCGGCCAGGTCGGCAATGCTCTGCGCCCAATGGGTCGAGCGGGCCACCGTGGCGGGCACATTGATCGCCAACAGGCGGCCGCTGCCATGCGCATCGGTGCTCATGGTCTCGAACGCACAGGCAAGCATGTAGTTGGTCAGGCTCTCCAACAGGCCGGCGCGCTCGAACGCTGGCAGGAACACATCCGGGCACAGCACGGTGCCGTCAGCACGATGCCAGCGTGCCAACACCTCGGCGCCGCGCAACGCGCCATTGGAAGCGTTGTGCTGTGGCTGGAAGTACGGTTTGATCTCCTGCGCCATCAACGCGTGGCGAAGTGCTTCTGCGGAGAGATCCGGCAGCGGCGTGGATAGGCTCACGCCGCGGGCTGCGACGCCTTGCGACAGCGAAAAATCATCAATCAAGTCACGGATTGCCTGCGGTTCCAGCGGCTTGCGCAGCGCACCGATTACATTCAAACCACGGGCACGGGCATAGCCGCTGGCCGCATGCAGCAGCCGACTGGGCTGGCTGCTCATGATCACCACACCGGCCTTGCTGCCGCGATCGACCAGGATGTCGACCAATTGCATGCCGGTGATGTCCTGCACATCCAGATCCAGGAAAACAGCGTCCCATGACTGGTCACGCAGTGCGGCAACCGCGCGGCTGCCATCCTGAACACCCTTGACATTGGCCACGCCCGTGCGAACCAGCGCATTGACGAGCGGCGCCTGGTGCAGTTCGTTGCCATCCACCACGAGACTGCTGCGGATGACGCGTGTTTGAACGATGGGCTGTACAGCGCGTACTAGGGCGTTCATGCGTGGCTCCTCCCGGTGCGGGGCGATGGACATCGGTGCGTTTCGATGTGAACCATTGTTCCAGCGCCTTGGGATCGGCCATATCGGTCAAGTCTTAATCTGCCCAACCCCGGGTAGGACAGTGCCGTAATCAGCCCTACGGGCCTATGATGAATCCCATTCAGCCCGGGGAAGGCGGTAGATGACAACGCAGCTGGCCCAGTCTTCACCTGACAGCCCTGGATCAGCCGACGGCGGACAGGGCGCGCTCAAGCTGCTCAGTCGCCGCCAGCGTCTGCTGCTGTATACCGGCGGCGTGGTGACTTCGCTGATTCTTGCAGCGGTCACTGCAGTGATCGTGCATTCGCAGGTCAAGGACTACATCGCCAGCCGTTACGCCGACTTCGTGATGCAACGAACAGCACTGCGAGGGGCGTTCGCGATACGCGAGGGCGCAATGCGCATCAGCGTGAAGCAGGAAGAATTCGCTTGGGAATCGCGGCAGAAGCCCGACCCGGCGCTGATGGCGGAATTGGTTCGCGGGAACGGCCGGTTGGTGCTTCAACGCAACAGCAGCTTCCCGCCGGTGCTGATCCTGGCCGATATATCCCCCCGACAGCCGGTCGAGCACTACGCGCCTTACCTGCGCATGGCCGATGACATCAGCTACCACGCTGGCGCCTATTCACAAGCATTGATGTCTACCGGTTATTTCTTCAGCCCCGACCGCCATTTCATCGGCATGGGGCCGGTACCAAACGACCCGGCCACCCTCGCGATGGGTAAGGACGGCGCCACTGGCCTGCTCCAGCGCGTGGCGGCCGATCTGGGCGAGCTCAGCACGCCTGCAGACATCAGCCGTCTACTCGACGCCGACACGCCGTGGTGGTTGCCACCGGCGCCCGATCCGATGACCGCAGGGACATCGATCCGGCTCGTGCAGGGCGCCGCTTCGGAAGGCACGTTGTTTGCAGTATTCGTGGCCTCTTACCCAACGAAGTTGCTCACACCATTATTGGCTGGCAAAGGCCGGCATGAGGCATCCTTGATTGTTGATCCGCGCAACAATCTGCTGCTGGGCGAGGCCCCGGCCGACACGCAGGCTGACGTGTTGCGCATCTCCGACGCGCTGGCAGCCGCGGCACCGGCAACACTGATCTACCGCGATGGCTACTTCGTCGTCAGCGACAGCATTTCCCGTGCCGGCTGGAAAATCGTGCATGCCTTCTCCTGGCGCACGATCCTGGCCGATCTGTGGCCACGCCTGCTCAGCTATGTGGGCGCGATGCTGCTGGCAATCGGTTTCGTCTGGGGCGTGCTGTTGTTCATCGACCGCAAGGTCTTCCGGCCCGGCTTTGCACGCTCACAGCGCATCACTGAAAGCGAGAACCTCAATCGCACAATGGTGACAACGGCTCCGTTCGGTCTGGCGTTGCTTTCGGTATCCAGCGGCGAGGTATTGCTGCAGAACGCAGCGATGCGAGGTTATGCCCAGGATGCGCGACGCAGCGACCCACCATTGCACATGCGCCTGTTGGCATTGTTTGGCGGCAGTACGCAAAGCCTCGGGACCCAAAGCGAACGTGAATTCGAGTTGGCGCTGGAAGATGGATCCAGTTGCGACCTTCTGGTCAGCGGCGTGCGTACCAAGTACCAGGGTGCGGATGTGCTGTTGTGCAATTTCAAGGACATCACACTGCGCAAGAAAACCCAGCATGAACTCGAACAGGCACGGCAGGCGGCGGACGACGCCAATCAGGCGAAATCTGCATTCCTGGCCACGATGAGTCACGAGATCCGTACGCCGCTCAACACCATCCTCGGAAATCTTGAGCTGCTGGAACGCACGCCGCTTTCCGATGCGCAGCTGCAGCAGCTGCATACGGTGACGTCGTCATCCTCCTCGCTGCTTGGCATCATCAATGACATTCTGGATTTTTCCAAAGTCGAATCCGGGCAAATGAGCATCGAGGCGATCAGCTTCGACCTGGGCGCACTCGGCCAGCAGGTGACCGCGTTCTTCGCACCGATTGCCAGAAGCAAGGGCCTGGGCTTGGAACTGAGCATTGATGATGCGTTGCGACCGGCCTATGTCGGTGACCCCATGCGCATCCGCCAGATCATCTACAACCTGGTCAGCAACGCCATCAAATTCACAACACATGGCGACGTACTGCTGGAGATCTACCTGCAAGATGAAGCGCAGGCTGGGTCTCCCATCATCATCGGCGTAAGCGACACCGGCATAGGAATGACGCCGGAGCAGCAGGCGGGGTTGTTTCAGACGTTCTCGCAGGCCGATTCATCCATCGCCCGCCGCTACGGTGGCACCGGGCTTGGCTTGGCACTCTGCCGACGACTTGCCCAACTGATGGGCGGCAGCATCAGCGTGCACAGCAAAGTGGATGCAGGCAGCACCTTCATCGTCACATTGCCACTGCGCTTGAGCACGGATGCCCCCGCTGACGTGGATGCGCCCATGACGTGGGCACCACACGATGCCGCTGTCAGAACTGCATTTCGCGTTCTGGTCGCCGACGATCATCCGGCCAACCGGCAACTCATCCATCTGCAGTTGCAGACGTTGGGCTACGTCTCCGATGAAGTGGAAGATGGAAACTCCGCGCTCGCGCTGTTCGCGGAGAAGCGCTACGACATGGTCTTGACCGATCTCAACATGCCCGGCATGGACGGCTATACGCTGGCACGTTGCCTGCGCGAGCAAGGCATTCGCGTTCCCATCATTGCCATCACCGCTCATGCATCCGAGCAGGAGCATCGCCGCTGCCGTGAAGCGGGCATTGATGAAGTGCTGACCAAGCCAATTCTCCTGGCAGCGCTCGAGCGCAGCATCGCTCAACGGCTCATCGGCAGCGCCACGCCACCATACGAGGGACCGCCGCGGAACGACATCACGCGCGGACCACTTCCGGCGGCCGTACATGATGCACTGCTGCATTCACTGGATGACTCACTGGCGAGTATCCGTGCGTCTCTTGCCATGGCCGCCACATCCGGCGCGGCAGCCGGAACAGAGCGCCACCTGACCGACATCGGCGGCCATCTGCATTCCATTCGCGGTGCTTTTTCACTGATACATGAGGCTGAAGTGGCCACATTGTGCATGCGCATGGAGAAGCAAGCCCGAAATGGCGACGTGGAATCACTCACGTCCGATCTGAACGCGCTTCACACACTCGGTCGCGAAGCGTTGCAACGACGCAGGTCAGTTTCACTATCTGTCGGGACTTCCTGTGGGCCTGAAGCGTCGAACGCCCCATGACGTTCCTCAACCCTGCAGATAGGTTCTTTCGTCACCGATCAGTCATAGCTGATCGTGAACGTCGCTCGTGCGGTCACACTCCCCGGCTGTATCTCCGTCTCGGTCTGCACGTAGCGAGCCGTCAACGGGATGCTGAAGTCGCCGTTGCCTGCACTGCCCGCCAACCATCGATTCTCCGCACTGGCCTCGCTGGAGTCGGGTCCGTATCGGACCACCGTGGTGTCCTTGAGAATCTGAAGTCCAACGCCTCGCGCGTCGGAGCCATCGCTGAGGGAAAGTGTGTCTGAGCGGTTCGCCGGATTGCTCTGGTCCGTCAACACCACATGGACATTCCGCTTGGCACCCGCCACGCCATCCTTGCATTTCATTCCGATCTGGAAAGCTTCTCCTGCCAGCGTTGAGCCGACGCCATTGAATGAGGCTGCCTGGACACTTGGCAGCCGGACCTGCATCTCCGGTTTTATCACCCCGCAGGTCATCACCTGAGGAATCACCTGGATGACATCCATCAAGCGGAAGGTCATCCACTTCAGTTCATTGGTGATGCCGCCCCCCATCGTACGAGCTTCCGCGATCTCCCCCAACGCGAGGGATCTGCCGACCTCGATCTCCCCAACCCGGAAGAGGTGTATCTCCGTCTCCGGAACAAAGTGCAGAGGTGTCCATTTGTAGTCGTTTGTTACCGACGTTGACAGATACGACGGTGAGCCACTCACCGAGCGCATCTGGATACGCATGCCGATGCCGGGGATACCGCTCTCATGCAGGTTCGTGCCCGCGATCTTGGGCCGCGTGACCGTCAGCGAGCTCCGAATGTGTCCGGTGTTGGTCTCTCCCTTGCAGGTCACCAGAAACTGAGTACTTGCGTTATGTCCCAACAATATCCTCGCGATCTCGGAGTTTAGCGGCGCACTGGCGTCAACGACCACCGGGCCATTCAGATTGTAGAGAGGCACGTTCAATGGCCCGCCGGAGCCAGATGTACACGTGGACATCTGCGCGAGCGACGGGAACACCATCAGGGCTCCTGTCAGCAGCACCAGCATCCGCAAGATCGTCTTCATTCTTCGCACTCTCGTAGTCGGGCCGAAGCAGGCCCTCTGCCAGCAAGGATTCGCACATTCCGTCGAGACGACTGGTCGCCTTGTCGTGCGCAGCTGGCACAGTATTGGCGTGCGCCGAGTACGGGAAAATCAGCCGCGTCCTAATTCGGCCCTGCGCAACATAGGACGTGCGGTATCTGCACTCATTGAGAGCACGGACCCGATACCTGTCTTTCAATCCTTGCTGCGCCCAGCGCAGACAAGCCTCGATGCCAGTTGATGATCAATGCCGGCGACGGCCTGGGACTGAAGAGTTGCTCCGGCGGGAGCCATTGCCATACGCGCAAACGCATGACGCCCGTGCAGGAGCATCGCTGCCGGGTATTTGTCCAGAATGAGAGTTCCAACTCACGCCGGTAGGCGTTGCAGGAACCCTGTCCAGATGGAGCCGCTGCGCTATTCGTAGTTCAAAGTAGATGTGGCACGTGCGTTGGCCAACCAATGGCTCCCGCCACCGGGCACCGTCGAATCCGGTCCATAGCCGGGCACTTCCCCGTTCAGCAGTATCCTCACGCCTATACCTGTGCCCACCGAATCGCAGCTCAGTGACAAATAGTCGAGCGATTGGACGGATCAGCCTGATCCGTCGGCACGCAGCATATTGCGGTGACACCCGCCGGGTGTCGCGCCGACATCGACGATCACGCGCTTTCAGTACATGGTGCCTTCGCTCTCATCCACGGGGTCAAAGTAGCCTGATCTCGCACAGGGCTCGAACACCGATTTGCGGGCAAAGGCGCGGGCGCACTGACCGGCCTGATGGGAGAACGCACAAAGCTGGCACGTGACGCACCTTCACGACGCGCAGAGTGAAATGCAGGGCGGTACTACATCGCCCGGCATTCATCACTGATAGCTGAGGGTGAAGGTCACCCGTCCGAATACCGATCCCGGCTTTACCTGGGGCGCCGTCTGCACGTACCGCACCGTCAGCGGAATATCGAACTCGCCATCACCGGTGCTGCCCGCCAACCAGTGGTTGTCGGCGCTGCTCGCCTTCGAGTCAGGTCCGAACCTGAGCACCGTCGAGTTCTTCAGCAACTGCAGTCCAACGCCGCTGGCACTGGATTGCGACGTGATGGAGAGCACATCGGACCGGTTGTTCGTATCCACCTGATCGGTGAGCACCACATGTACAGCAACGGTGCTGCCTTCCCCGCCACCACCGCAGTTCAACCCCAGCCTGAAATCATCTTCAGGCGAGAAGCTGCCGATACCGGTGAATTCTCGCGTCATCACCGGCCGCATCGGCACGCTCATCTCCGCGAGTTTCGCCGTGCAGGTGGTCACCTTGGGCACCACCGTGATGGCTTTCCCCAGCACGAACTGCAGCCACGTGGTGTTGTTGATGCTGCCGCTTGTAGGATCTGTCCTGATCGATGCGAACGTGCCCAGCGAAAGGCTGATCGGCCCATCGACAGCGATGTCTCCCGTCTTGATCAGCACGATCCTGAAATCGTAGATGCCGGTATTCGCGTTGGCCGGCACCGATATCTTTACCTTGTCCGGCGCCACGATGTCATAGCTGTTGCCACCGCTTGATTTCACCGTCAGTTGCATGCCGATACCGGCGACGCCGGTAGCGTAGACCTTGGGGAACTGACTGACCGCCGGGCGGTGCATCTCGTAGATCATTGGCACCAGCGAATACTCGGGCACGCCGGTGCAGGTGAAGGCCTTGAGCTCGTGTGAAAATCTTCCCTTGACTTCACCCATCGGCATTCCCAGCGCGACATTCGGGTTGATCGGTATGTTGCTGTTCGGTATGAACGTTTCCTGCTGCGGAATGCCGCCGGCGATCGAGCACTTGATTGCCTGCGCATGGGCCGACGTGCCCGCTCCACACAACCCAAGGAAAAGCAGCAGCCGCGAAGCCAGGTAGTTCTTGATTGTCATTTGGCGTTCGCCTTCATGCATGTCATCGACGCTGGCGGCACTTCCTCGTCAGAGATCGCGTTGTCGTCTGGCGGCCAGATGACTACGAAAGCACCGGCCACAACTCACGGGCGCCAGTATTGGCGAGCGCCGTCTGTGCCGGTATTGGCGAGGTCCGAAACAGAATCGGACCGAGCTAGGATTTGTCCTAAATCGTCATCGTCGAGCGGCGCTCAGGGAGCGAGCGTTCATCGCCCCCTGAGCGCACCGTGGCGGCGGCGCTGCCGCGCAACCCCGCCGGTAATCACGGGGATCAGCGGCCGTCGACATACGGCCTGCGGCGGCTTCACTTGCTACTGACGTACTTCTCACGGCGGACCTGCGGAATCGGCAGTCCTGCGGCTTTCAGCGCTTCGAAACAGGCGTCGACCATGTCCGGGTTGCCGCACAGGTAGGCGATGTCGCGGGTCGGGTCCGGGCCGATCTCGGCCAGATGCTGCTGTACGTAGCCTTGGCGCACGTCCGGATGCGGGTTGTCCGGCAGCTCGCGCGACAGGCACGGCATGTAGCGGAAGCCCGGGGTGGCTTCGGCAAAGGCACGGAAGTCCTCGCTGTACAGCAGCTCGGCGGGGGTTCGGGCACCCTGCAGCAGCACCACTTCCACGCCGCGCTCTTCGATGGCCTTGCGCAGCAGCGGCAGCATCGAGCGGTACGGGGTGACGCCGGTGCCGGTGGCAATCAGCAGGTAACGGCTGTTGTGGTCACCCGGGTTCAGGCAGAAGCGCCCAAATGGACCGCTGCCGGTGATGTGGCCGCCCAGCTCCAGCCCTTCAAACAAGGCCGTGGCGGCGCCACCGGGGACGAAACTGACCGCGATATCCACCGCGTCGCCCGGCCCGAGGGCGTGGTCGTGGATGGTGGCCAGCGAATAACTGCGCTTGGTATCGGTGCCGTCGGCGTACTGGAAATGCACCTGGATGAACTGGCCGGGCTGGAAATCCAGCGGCTGGCCGTCGTCACGGACGAACTGGTAATGGCCGACACTGGGCGCCAGCATGTGGCGGCCGACCAGCTTGAGGGGGAATTGGATTGGCACGGGGGAGGAACAGTGTGTAGCCGGGCATGGGCCACGGGGCCACCTATAATAGCGGCCTTGCACTTATCCGGCGCCGTGACCCTGGCGCGAAGGCCCGAGCTTGGACTCCCGAACCTCCCCGATCGCGCCCGCATTGCGCGTCCACGATCTCCGCAAAACCTACGACAACGGCGTGCAGGCGCTCAAGGGCGTCTCGATGGAGGTTGCCCCGGGCGACTTCTTCGCCCTGCTGGGCCCCAACGGGGCCGGCAAGTCGACCATGATCGGCATCATTTCCTCGCTGGTGAACCTGAGTGAAGGCCAGGTGGAAGTGTTTGGTACCGACCTGGTCAGCAACCGCAGCGCCACCATGCGCCTGATCGGGCTGGTGCCGCAGGAAATCAACTTCAACCTGTTCGAAAAGCCCTTCGACATCCTGGTCAACTACGCCGGCTTCTACGGCATTGCGCGTGCCGAGGCCGAAGTGCGCGCCGAAGAGGAACTCAAGCGCGCGCATCTGTGGAACAAGGCGCAGATGATGAGCCGCACGCTGTCCGGCGGCATGAAGCGCCGGCTGATGATCGCCCGCGCGATGATGACCCGCCCGCGCCTGTTGATCCTGGACGAACCCACGGCCGGTGTGGACATCGAAATCCGCCGCGACATGTGGAAGACGCTGCAGGAAATCAACGCCGCCGGCACCACCATCATCCTGACCACGCATTACCTGGAAGAAGCCGAGCAGCTGTGTCGCAACCTGGCCATCATCAACCACGGCCGCATCGTCGAGCAGGGCCCGATGCGCGACCTGCTGGCCAAGCTGGATGTGGAAGGCTTCATCTTCGACATCGACGGTGAACTGCCCACGCAGCTGCCGCATATCGAAGGTGCCACGCTGCTGGCCACCGATGCACACACGCTGGACCTGGACATGCCGCGCGCGATGGATCTGAACCGCGTGTTCGCAGCACTGGGCGACGCCGGCATCCGTGTGCGCTCGATGCGTACCAAGAGCAACCGCCTGGAAGAGCTGTTCGTGCGTCTTACCGGCAACCTGGAGACCACCGCAGCATGAGTACCCCCGTTCCCGTGACCGACAGCAGCCGCAACTGGGTGGCGCTGGGCACCATCGTCCGCCGTGAGGTCAGCCGCATCCTGCGCATCTGGGGCCAGACCCTGGTGCCGCCGGCCATCACCATGACCCTGTACTTCCTGATCTTCGGCGGCCTGATCGGCTCCAAGATCGGCGACATGGGCGGCTACAGCTACATGCAGTTCATCGTGCCTGGCCTGGTCATGATGAGCGTCATCCAGAACAGCTACGGCAACATCAGCTCCTCGTTCTTCGGCGCCAAGTTCGGCCGTCATATCGAAGAACTGCTGGTCAGCCCGATGCCGAACTGGGTGATCCTCGGTGGCTATGTCGCCGGTGCGGTGCTGCGCGGCCTGATGGTCGGCGTGATCGTGCTGATCATCGCCATGTTCTTCACCCCGGTGCGCATCCCGCACCCGCTGGTGACGCTGACCACGGTGTTGCTGGGCGCGACGATCTTCTCGCTGGCCGGCTTCATCAACGCCGTCTACGCCAAGAAGTTCGACGACGTCGCGATCGTGCCGACCTTCATCCTGACCCCGCTGACCTACCTGGGCGGCGTGTTCTATTCGGTGACGCTGCTGCCGGGCTGGGCGCAGGCAATGACGCATGCCAACCCGATCTTCTACATGGTCAACGCCTTCCGCTATGGCCTGCTGGGCAGCAGCGACGTGCCGCTGTGGATCTCCTATGCACTGATGTTCGGCTTCGTGGCTGCGCTCACCGCATTGGCACTGTGGCTGCTCAAGCGTGGTGTTGGCCTGCGCAGCTGATCCACGCCACCCATGCAGGATATGAGGGCGGGGCCGCAATGGCCCCGCCCTTTTTTTGTCGATCCCCCGGCACGTCGTCGCCAGGACATTTTCAATGCGCCCCCTGAACCTTCGGCGGTGCCATCTTCTGATGCCACGATGCTGTTGTTATGCTGCGCCGACAGGGGGCTCTTTGGACCAGACGTCGACAGGGCACTGAATGACCGCAGCACCACGCAGTCCCACAACGGCAGCCATGCTGCCTGCAATCGCAATGACGCCCGCGCCCACCGCGATCCTGGGGTCGGCACATGCCGCCACGGTGCAGGTCCGCTCGATCGATCGCATGCCGTTGTTCGGCTGCTGACACCGTACTGATGCTCTCCCCCCGCACACTCGCTTCCTTTCCAATCCCGGACGACCAGACGCGTCGACCGGGCTCGATTCCATTGCCGGAGCAACGCATGAAGCCACTTACCGTTTCCAAGCGCACCGTCCTTGCCGCCTCGACCATCGCCCTGCTGCTGGGTGCGGCATGCAACCGCACCCCAGCGCCCAGCGAAGCCACCTCGCCCGTTGCCGACGCATCGGCATCGGCAGAGCAGGCTGTTGCGCAGGAGACAAAGGCCACGAGCAATGCCTTCGATATCAGCACCGTGCCCGTTTCCACCGCGACGCTGGGTGGATTTCCGTATATCGGCCTACCCGATGGCTATGAAGCGCTTCGTCCAGAAACCAACACATTCGAACGCGTGCCGTTCTGGACAGGCGATCGCCTGGAATGGGTCGAGGGCCAGGCCTACGGTGCGCTTGTCCAGGCCAAGGGCGATCATCCTTTCTCGCAGTTGGAATTGAACCGCAATATCCAGGCGCTGGTTGAAAGCCTCGGCGGGCAGCGCGTGTTCAGCGGCAGGATTCCGGCCGAAGGCAAGGAGGGCATCCAGGCTTCCGATGCGGCAGTCAATCGTGTCGATGCGCTCGGTGATATCTACAACGAAAGCGCGGAGGTCTATGTCATTCACCGCGCGGACCGCGACATCTGGCTGCACGTTGCCAAGAACGGCAACCAGGCTGGCGTATTGATCGCCGAGACCAAACCGGTAGCGATCACCGCCAAGGCGCTGCCTGCCGATGAATTGAAGAAATCACTCGATGCAGCGGGCAAGGTGGCCATCCAGGTGCAGTTCGAAACCGACCAGGCGGCGATCCTGCCGACCTCGAAACCACAACTCGAGCAGGTCATTTCGCTGTTGAATGAAAATTCCGCACTGCGTCTTTCAATCAATGGACACACCGACAACACGGGCAGTGCGTCACACAATCTACAGCTCTCACAACATCGTGCAGCCGCCGTTCGCGACTTCATAATCGCTGCCGGAATCGATCAAAAAAGGCTTGAATCAAGCGGTTTTGGCGACTCCCAACCAGTTGCACAAAACACCACCGATGACGGCAAGGCGCGCAATCGACGCGTTGAGCTTGTGAAGATCTGAATTAACTTCACTATCACTTATCTAAATAAGAATCGTCTTGAACATGAAATAAAGCCGTGCTTATATCGAGCCCGCATCAGTTCAGGGGGCGTCATTAGCGACTGGTGGCATTGACTTAATTTCCGAAGTACCAGGACGGCAACGCAGTGCGACTCATCGCACTGCAACGCCAATCACTAGGAGAAAGCCCATGCATCACACGCCCCGCAAGTTTGGTTTCAAGAAGCAACGCGGTCAGGGTATGACCGAGTACATCATCATCACCGCACTGGTGGCCATTGCCGCCATCGCCGCTTTCACCTACTTCGGTGGAACCGCGCGCAGCCAGGTTGCCGGTATGGCCAAGGAACTCTCCGGCCAGAGCGCAACGGCATCGATCAACCGCGCCAAGAACGTCTCCAACAAGGCGCAGCAGGAAGCGGACAAAGACAAGGGCATGGACGCTTACGGCAACAAGTAAGCCTCCCTCGTTCTCCCACGTCACGCGCAGCGCCCGCTGCGCGTGATGTCTTCCGTCGTTCAATTTCGTCCCAGGTGCTCACGATGTGAGCGCCGATGGTCGGTCTTTGCCCGGTGAAGATCATGAGTCCTCGTGCCAGAGCACACGCTTTCTGTACCCAGAAAATGAACTCCGTGAGTCAACGACGCAGCATGGCCGGCCAGGCGATGGTGCTCGGCCTGGTCATGTTGCTGGTGCTCTGCGTCGGCGTCATCGTCCTGTTTGATACCGGGCAGACCGTCAGCAAGAAAGTCGAGCTGGTCAATGCCGCCGACGCCGCCGCTTACAGCGTCGCCGTGCAGGAGGCACGCGCCCTCAACTACGCCGCGTATGCCAACCGCGCACGCGTGGCCAATGAAGTCGCCATCGCACAGGTGATCGGCCTGTACTCATGGATGAACCAGTTCCACACCACCTCCATCGTGCTGGAAAAGGTGATGAGCGTGCTGGCCAAGATCCCGTATGTCGGGCCGATCTTCCAGGCCTTGTCATCGGTGTTCAAAGCCATCGGCCAGGCACTCAAAGGCATACGCCGTGCGTATCACGGCGTTGCGCAGGCGGCGGTGAGCGCGCTGGACATGCTCAATGGTGCGCTGGCCAC
The DNA here is from genome assembly GCF_001431415.1 of Stenotrophomonas humi. Lineage (GTDB taxonomy): Bacteria > Pseudomonadota > Gammaproteobacteria > Xanthomonadales > Xanthomonadaceae > Stenotrophomonas > Stenotrophomonas humi. The sequence goes on from NZ_LDJI01000021.1 coordinate 89,098, forward strand.
TTCTTCACGAACCATCCTTGATGCGGTCGCACGCATAGACGGCATCATCGTGGCCAGGGACATCGTCAAACGAAACTCCGCCGACGCCTCGCTCAGTGCAGTGGGTACCGGCGTGCTGACCTCGCAGCTGCTCAGCGCCAACAGCAGCTTCCTGCAGAGCTACCGCATTCCGCGCTCACGGGCAGGTGGTGGCAGCGCCGGTTCGGCGCAGGATCGCAAGGGTGCCGACCGCTTCCGCAATGTGGTGATGCAATCGCGCGATCCGTTCTCGTGGAGCCGCAGCAACCATGACCTGAACCTGTTCCTGATCAAGTTCAACCAGTCCGGCGGCACCGACATGGTCGACTACAACCGTTGGGTCGCCGCCGATGCCATGGGGTTGGAAATCAGCCTGCCGTGGCCACTGGATGACATCAACATCCCACTGGGCTGGGGCGGCGCGCAGGCGGTCGAGCGCTATCAGCAGCAACGCTTCATGTCCGGCTTTGGCAACGGCAGCGGCTGGGTATCGGAATTCAACAACAACCGTCGCTATCGGCCTTACGGTGATATCCGCCGCGAGAACCGCGCGGCCAGCAGCATGATCGACAGCGACCCGAATGTCCGCCTCGACAACGGGCAGAAGAAGGGCGCGTATTTCACCGGATACCAGGGGCTGCGCGACTACGACGACGTGAAGGCGGGCCAGGCACTGCGCCCGTATACCGAACCCGGCAGCCGCGCCAATCCGGCCAGCAACACCGGCCCGATCTTCACCGTGCACGTGGAAACCGACGTCGCCAAGGCGCGCACCAGTGCCGCGATCGATGGCATCGGTGGACCGGCGGGTTCGCCAATGGCACTGGAAGACAAGGCAGCCGGCGGCAAGATCTCGGCCTATGCCTCCGGGCAGGTCTACTTCAACCGCCCGCCGAACTACGCGTTGTTCAAGCGCGGCGACAACCGCCTGGAAGTAGGCAACCTGTTCAGCCCGTACTGGCAGGCGCGCCTGACCGACACACCGAACTCGGTGGAAGCCCTGCTGGGAATCACCCGCCTATGACCAGCAAGCACGCCCCCTTGCGCGGTCTCCGCTGCCTGACGCTGGCAATTTCCGCTGGCATGTTGCTGGTGGCGTGCAACAGCGACGCCAGTGATGCCAACACGCCAGGCGTTGTCAAGAACATGCCGCCGATCCATCTGGAGCAGACCGCCGAGTTGTTGATAGATGGCGAGAACGCAGCGCGTACGGCATACATGCAGGCCGCCGACGCGTGCGAGGCCGGTGGCATACCCACACGGCGGCTGAGTGCGTCGGAGGTCGAACTGGTCGGCGTCACCCGCTATGAGATGTGGCTCGATGGCACCAGTGAAACAACCCAGACGCGGGCATGGGATGCCGGCCAGGAATCCCCCGACGCGCTGTGCCAGTTCCGCCTGGAACTGAGCGGCACGTTTTCCAGCAGCACCGCCGATACCTTCGTCGAGCAGGACCTGGCCACCGGCCAGCGTGAGGAACAGACCGTCGCCGCGGAACCGATGCAACGCTTCGCCATCGCCGCGCAGGACGAACAGGCACCAGAGGGCTTCCGTGGACCGGTCGCCAAGCAGGTGGCCGGACAGCCTTGCGAGGAATGGACGACGCCTGACGACAACCGTTTCTGCGTGTGGTCCGGCGGCAGGGCCTGGGGATTCGGTTCGACCCGGGGCGACGACTACCGTCCTTCGTCGAACGGCATCGTGCTCGAAGCCGAGCCGGCAAACGGCAACGGCTACCGGGTGGTCACGCAGGTGCTCTCCGCCGGGCAGGCATTCGCCGCGCCAACCGCCGCAACGGAGAAACGCCAATGAGTTTCCGCCGCCTGCAGCGGGGCCAGAGCATGGTCGAGATGGTGGTGCTGTGCCTGGTCCTGGTGCCACTGTTCCTGTTGATCCCGATCCTTGGCAAGTACATCCATATCCGCCAGCAGTCGCAACAGGCCACCCGCTCGGCGGCCTGGGAAGCGACCAGCGCACGCTCCTATGCGGTGCCATCCAACGCTCAGGTACGGCCACAGCTGATCGCCCGCCACTTCGGCGCGGCCGACAGCAGGATCACCAGCACCGCGCCGAGCACCACCGCCGAGCGTCTGGATGACCCGTTGCTCAACACGTTCTCCGACCAGCCACTGCTGCAGCGTAGCGACATCACCCTCAACGCTTACCGCAATGATCGCGAGCCCGGCATCATGGGCAAGCTCAGCGGCCTGATCTCGAAACTACCGGGGCCGTTCCCGCCCAATGAGCGCGGCCTGATCACCGCCCGCATGGACATGCGGATCCGCGACCTGCGTACCGCCGACGGTAGTGCCGCCGCGTACCTGGAGCCGTTCGACACGATCGGCCTGCGCATGCAGACCAGCAGTACCCTGCTGACCGATCCGTGGAACGCGGCCGGTGCCGGCATCACCGGCAACAACCCGCGCTCGGTGAAGGCACAGATCCGCAACATGGTGCCGACCAGCAATCTCGAGCAGGGCGCGCAGATGCTGAAAGGTGTGTCGTCGCTGCCGCTGTTCGGCGTGCTGGGCGATCTCAAGCCGGGCCATATCGAGCCGGATGTGGTGCCGATGGACAAGCTGGAGCGTTATGCGCCACGTCCGTGATGCTCTGTGCATTGTGCTGCTGGTCGCAGCCAGCCAACACGCAACTGCCAGCAACTGGCCGGAGCTGCCGCTTCCCGATGACACGCAGGGCGAGTGGGTTTCGCGGCACATGGTGCACAACGGCGTGCCGATGCGCGCAGCACGCTTCCAGAGCAGGCTGACACCGGCGCAGCTGGTGCGGTACTACGAACAGCGTTGGCCCGGCCAGGTGACGGTCACCGACCTGGGCAGCAAGAAGATCGTCGCCCACGGCACCCAGCAGCATTTCTTCACCATCGAGATCAGCGGTGGCGCGACCGGCAGCGAAGGTCAGATCGGCATCGTCGAGGTGTTGAAGGAAAAGCCGAGGACCGAGCCCGGTGCGGATTTCCTCAAGCCATCGGGCACCCGCGTCATCACCGACACGGTCTACATCGACAACCCCGGCCGCACGCTGGCAATGAACGCGCAGATGTCCCCGTTCCAGGCCGACACGTTCTACAAGTCACGCCTGCCCGATCGCGGCTGGCGCAACGAGGACAACAAGCCCTGCCCGATGATGGCCCTGAGCTGCATCGCCAATTACAGCAATGGCAAGGAACAGTTGACCCTGACCTTCAACCGCAATGGCGAGACCACCGACGTGGTGGTCAACCAGATATCGAGATAGCCACGCCATGAGACATCCACCAACGGCAAGCAGACGCACGCAACGCGGTGCTGCGCTCATCGAATACACCATCGTTACCGTGCTCGGGATCATCGTGCTGGTTGCCGAGCCCAACATCATCCTCGAACTGGTCCAGGCGCTGCGCAATGCCTATTCGAGCTTCGTCTACGCACTATCGCTTGGATGGGTATGAAGAAAATCAACATCAAGCCGAACCGCAACCTCATCTTCATCATCGTCGCCCTGGCATTGGGTGGCCTGGCTGCACTGCTGGCGGTGAACTACGTGCAGAAGACCGTGGCCGAACGCACCAAGGACGATGGCGAAACCGTGATCGTCGCCGTGCCAAAGCAGAGTCTTGAGCAGGGGACGCAGATCACCTCCGATGATCTGGCCGCGCGCCCGGTACCGGTGGATCTGGTACCCGCCGATGCGATCACGCCGGACAACTACGACCAGTACGTCGGCCGCGTGCTGCGTGCGCCGCTGCCGCAGGGTGCGCCTGTGCCGGGTGCTGCGCTGGTGCCGCTTTACGAGCAGTTTTCCTCGGTGATCAAGGCAGGCAACGTGGCCTACACGATGTCGGTGGATGAAACCAACTCCATCTCGGGCATGGTCAGCCCGGGCGATCATGTCGACATCCTGTTGACCGTCGATGAGGACCACGGCGGCGCACGCGTGCTGCCACTGCTGGAAAACATCAACGTGCTGGCCACCGGCAACCGCGTGGGCGAACAACCGGTCGATCCGGAAAACCCCGGCTATTCAAACATCACCCTGGAACTGGCACCGCGCGAGGCCGAGCGCCTGACCGTGGCCGGCAAGGCCGGCGTCCTGCGGGTGATGCTGCGTCAAAGCCAGGATTCGGATTCATTCGGCCTCGGTGGTCTGACCCAGAAGCAACTGTTGCAGAAAGGCAGCCAGTCCAGCGGTTCGCAAGGCAGCGGCGTTCATTTCATCATTGGAGGCAAGGGCTGAAGTATGCGTATTCGCACCTCACGTTTTTCGATGCTCGGCGCACTCGTCGCCATGTCCTTCTCCAGCACCGCCTCCGCACAACAGGTGGACTTCGTCCCGGGAGCAACGCCCAGCACCTCACCAACGGCCCCCAGCGCACCGGTGGTGGTGACGCCGGCAAGCAACGCCCGCGCGGCACCGGCCTCCAATGCGGCGGCCGGCTCGCTGGTTCCCGGGCGCGCGTTCCCCGCCCCGACCACCAATGGCGCCTACAGCCGCCCGGCATCCAATCGCGAAGCCGTACCGCTACCCGAGCGCGCTCGGCTGTATGTCGGCCAAGCGAAGGTGTATCGCCTGCCGCGTGCGCTCAAGCGCGTGGCCGTCGGCAACGGCGAGTTGCTGCAGGTCACCAACATCGGCCGCAACGAGCTGGTCGTCATCGGCAACAAAACCGGCGACAGCACGATCCACCTGTGGATGCAGGACGGCAGCCAGATCGACGTACCGGTCAGCATCGGCGAGAACGACACCGAAAGCCTTGCCGAAACCGTACGTACGCTGCTCGCCGACGCCGGCAACATCGGTGTGCATACCGTTGCCGACCGTGTCGTCGTCACCGGCCAGGACGTTCATCCGGGTATCGCCGCGCGCATCCAGAGCCTGAAGGAGATCTACCCGCAGCTGCTGGATTTCACCTCTTCCGATCCGGTTGGCATGCGCCCGATGGTGCTGATGGACGTGAAGATCATGGAGTTCGATTCCAACGCACTGGAAGAGCTCGGCATCAAATGGGACAACGTGATCCGTGGCCCGATGGGAGGCCTGATCAAGGACTTCACCACCAACGATTACTTCCGTGTGCTGCCCGAGGGCTCACCGTTCGAGAGCCTGCAACCTCCGCTGCCGACCGCGCTCAAAGGCACCCAGGCCTATTTCGGCATCGCGACCACGATCGGCTCCAGCATCAACCTGCTGATGAACAAGGGCAAGGCGTTCATGCTTGCATCGCCGCAGTTGAGCGCACGCAGCGGCGGTTCGGCAAAATTCCTGGTCGGCGGTGAAGTGCCGATCCCGATCCCGCAGGGCTTCGGCCAGGTTACCGTGGACTTCAAGGAATACGGCATCAAGCTGGACATCGAGCCACTGGTCAACTCGAACCAGGAGATATCCACGCAGCTCATGGCGGAAGTCAGCCGCATCGATCCGTCGGTGATGGTGCAGGGTGTCCCTGGCTTCACGACCCGTCGCACCTCTTCGGAGATCAACGTGCGCGCCGGCGAAACCATCGTCGTCTCGGGGCTGGTGGACAGCAATGCCGCCAAGAGTGCTGAAAAATTCCCGTTCCTCGGGGATATCCCGATTCTCGGAAAGCTGTTCCGTTCCGACGGCTTCCGTGGCAACCGCACCGAGCTGGTGATGTTCGTGACCCCGCGCATCATCACACCCGACTCGCAGGAGAACCTCGACGCGATTGAACGTGGCAACAACATCCAGGAGCGTGGCAGGGATGCCATGCCTCGTCGCAACAAAGAGTTCATGCAGTAAGGACCGCCATGTTCAATGTATTGATCACCACCTCGAATCGGGAAGAACGCCGCGTCCGCTGCATGCATCGCGAATGCGGCATCGGCCGCGGCGATGGCAACCTCATCGTCCTGCAGGGCTGGAGCATCGCCCAACAACACGCGGCTTTGAAGCGTGAAGCCAACGGCATCTTCATCCAGACCCTGAGTGGACGCACGGCGGTGCGGGTCAACGGCGAGCACGTGCAGGCGCTGCATGGCCCGCTCAGCAGCAATGACCAGGTGGAGATTGGTGACTACCGCCTGCAGGTGATCGATGAAGATCCGCCGGAAACCCGATCACAGGAGGTGCCGGCGACCGTGGCCGAGACGCCCCCTCCGGCGAACGAACCCATCAGTGAAACCAAATCCGCTTCGCAAGCGTTGGCAAAACCCGATGAGCTCGCGGTGGAGGCAACGGTATGGCGGGCGAGAGTGCACGCCGCGCTGGTCAAGCAGATGGACCTGCGCCGCGTCGATGTACGCGGCATGTCCGACGACATCCTGCGCTCCACCACGATCAAGCTGATCGACGGCGTGATGGAGAAGGAATTCAACGACCTGCCCAAGACCATCAACCGACGACGCCTGGCCAAGGAAGTGCTGGATGAGGCCATCGGCCTCGGCCCGCTGGAAGACCTGCTGGACGACAACAGCGTGACTGAAATCATGGTCAATGCCCACGACCAGATCTTCATCGAGCGCGCCGGCCGCATCGAGCAGTCCACGGTCAACTTCACCAACGACCGTGCGGTTCTGTCGGCCATCGAACGCATCGTCACACCACTTGGCCGGCGGATCGATGAAAGCTCGCCGATGGTTGACGCCCGTCTGAAAGACGGCTCGCGTGTCAACGCGATCATCCCACCGGTGGCCTTGCGCGGGCCCAGCATCAGCATTCGAAAGTTCTCCAAGCGCAAGCTCGAAGGCAAGGATCTGCTGACGTTCGGCTCACTGAATCCGCCGATGCTTGAATTCCTGATCATGGCGGTCAAGGAACGCCGCAATATCGTGGTCAGTGGCGGCACCGGCTCGGGCAAGACCACCCTGCTCAACATCCTGTCCAACTTCATCCCCGATGACGACCGCGTGGTCACCATCGAGGATGCCGCCGAACTGCGCCTGGTCCAGCCCAACCTGGTGGCACTGGAAGCCCGCCCACCGAACATGGAGGGCAAGGGCCAGATCACCATCCGTGATCTGGTGAAGAACGCCCTGCGCATGCGCCCGGACCGGATCGTCGTCGGCGAGTGCCGTGGCGGCGAAGCATTGGACATGCTGCAGGCGATGAATACCGGCCACGAAGGTTCGTTGACCACCGCGCACGCCAACAACCCGCGTGAAACGCTGTCTCGCCTTGAAGTGATGGTGATGATGTCCGGCATGGAACTGCCGATGACGGTGGTACGCGAGCAGATCGCCTCGGCGGTGGATCTGATCGTCCATCAGAAGCGGTACCCGTGCGGCTCGCGCAAGGTCAGCCATATCTCCGAAGTCACCGGCATCGAAAGCGGCACCATCCAGCTGCAGGACATCTTCCTGTTCAATGCCCGCTCCTATGGTGGTCGCGACGGCAAGGTGGTCGGCGATTTCCGTGCCACCGGCGCGGTGCCGGAGTTCTACGAAATGCTGGCCGAGCGTGGGGTGAACGTCGACCTGAGCATCTTCCGCACGGGAGCTCCCGGATGAATGAGATATGGCTGATCGCATTGCTTGCGTTCGGCAGCTTCGCGCTGGCCGGCATGTATCTGGCCAGCAGCAGCGCCGGTTTCATGGAGCGCTATCGCGAAAATTTCATGAACCAGGCGCGTTTGAACCTGGCCGACATGTTCCTGTTCGTGGACGCGCGCTCGCTGTTCGTCGGCAACGCCCTTCTGCTGGTTCTGTTGCCGCTGGTGCTCTGGGTGGTTACCGGCAACCTGTTGCTGCCCATCATCGTGCTGCTCCTGCTGGCGGTCCTGCCGCGGAAGATCTACCTGTGGCTGAAGCAGCGACGCTTGGATCGCATCCAGCAGCAGCTCCCCGATGGCCTGCTGATGCTGGCCAGCAGCCTGCGCGCCGGCGTCGGCTTCAACCCCGCGCTGGAAACCCTTGCCCAGGACGGGCAACCGCCGCTGGCACAGGAGCTGTCGCTGATCCTGCGCGAGCAGCACATGGGCGTGCGCACCGAGGAGGCACTGGAGCACTTTGCCCAACGCGTTCCCATCGATGACGCCAAGCTGTTCGTCGCCGCGGTGACCATCTCGCGCGAGGTCGGCGGCAACCTGGCCGAGACGCTGGCCACACTGGCCGAGACCCTGCGCCGAAAATTGATGATGGAAGGCAAGGTCAAGGCGCTCACCGCGCAGGGTCGGCTGCAGGGCATCGTGATGGCGATGTTGCCGGCCGGCCTGGTCGGCTTCCTGGTGCTGTTCTACCCGGAAACAATGAACCCGATGTTCCACACGTGGCAGGGCTGGTGCGTCATCGCCCTGATCTTCGTGCTGGAGTATCTGGGGTATCGCATGTGCCGCAAAATCATGACGATCGACATATGAACTGGATCATCGCACTCGTTGCATTGATGGCCGTGGCCGCGGTGGTGCTGGTGATGCTCGCCCTGCGCGGCATCCTGCAGCAGGTGCCGCAGAGCGACCGCAACTACCAGGATCCCTTGCCACTGATGCTGCGCCTGCTGTGGCCGGTGGTGGTTGCCGCCACGCATGCGGTAGGCCCACGGCTGAAGGCGGCGCAGCTGGAGCGGGCACACCGCGCCTTGACTTCGGCGGGACAGGATTTCGTGCTGACGCCCGAGGAGTTGTATGGCACCCGCATTGTTTCTGCCGGCGTGGTGGCCATGTTCCTGGTGCTGCTGGTGGTGATGCTGGGCAAGGCCAGCATGGCGACACTGTTCTTCTGCATCTGCCTGGGCATTCCCATCGGCTGGATGTATCCCTCGCTGTGGCTGGGTGAGCGGCGCAAGGTGCGCACCAAGTACGTCGTGCGCGACCTGCCGGTGTTCCTGGATTTCATCACCATGGGCGTGGAGGCCGGCCTCAACATCTCCGGTGCGATCGAGCAGTCCGTGCAGCGCGGCCCGACCGGGCCGTTGTCGCAGGAGTTCTCGCGCATGCTGCGCGACATGCGTGCAGGTCTGCCGCGTTCCGAGTCCCTGCGGCGCATGTCCGACCGCATGGATATCTCGCAGGTCACCAGCTTCACCAGCTCGCTGATCCAGGCCGACAAGGTGGGCGCGAACCTCAGCGATACGCTGCGTGCCCAAGCCAACCAACGCCGCGAAGAACGCTTTCTCCGGGCCGAGAAGCTGGCACTGGAAGCACCGGTGAAGATGATGCTGCCGCTGGTGATGTTCTTCTTCCCGCTGATCTTCGTGGTGTTGGCTTACTTCATCTACCTGCAGATGAAGCAGCAGGGAATCCTATGAAGACGCTGTCCCTGCTGCGCGGATCAACCTGCCTGGTGCCGCATGTGCTTCATGCCCGGTACTGGCATCAACGCCTGTTCGGGTTGTTGCTCCTGCCACGGCTGGGCCAGGGCCACGGCCTGCTGATCGAACCGTGCGCCAGCGTCCACACCCTGGGCATGCGATACCCGCTCGATCTGTTGTTTCTTTCTCCCGACAACCAGGTGCTTGGCTGGCGCGAAAACCTCGCCCCGTGGCGTGCCGCTTCTCTGCGGGGCGCCCGCAGCACCCTGGAATTGCCGGCCGGTGCGCTCACCGCGATGGCACCACAGATCGGGGAGCGTCTGCGGTGGCAAGCCGCCCCCACGCCCCTTCACGTCCAGCCAGCATCCGGAGGTTTTCCATGAGGCAAAGCCACGCGTCCCGACGCGCGCAATCGGGACAGTCCCTGGTCGAGTTCTGCATCGTGGTGCCGGCCTTTCTCTTTCTGATCCTGGTCACGTTTCAACTGGTGCTGATCTACCGTGCGAAAACGACCCTGGACTATGCCGCCTTCCAGGCAGCCCGTGCCGGTTCGATAAGTGGCGTGGACCGCTCGAAGATGCAGAGCTCGCTTGCCTTCGGCCTGACCCCATTGCTGGCAACCTCCCCGGATGTCGCCGGCGTGGCGCGCGCCCGCGCCAAGGCCGAGCTTGAAACACGGCTGTTCGCCAGCATCGATGTCATCGCGCCGACACGCGCCGCCTTCAACGAGCATCGCGAGCGACAGTACGACGGCCGCTACGCCCTTCCCAACGACAGCCTCGCCTTCCGTGACAACCGCGTCGGCTCCAGTGGCGTGAGTGTCCAGGACGCCAACCTGCTGAAGATCAAAGTCACCTACAAGCTTCCCCTGATCGTCCCCTTCGCCGACCGGGTGATTGCCGGCTTCTCCTCACTGCTCACCGAGGGCGAGAGCTACCGTCCCGCATCGATGCTGATCGAGGAGCCAGTGAGCGGCCATCGCCGCCTTCCCATCGAATCCTATGCAGTCGTCCGCATGCAGACACCCATCTATGACAGCAACCGGCTTGCGCGCTGAATCCTGGTCATTCCTTGTTGCCGTGCTCCTTGCCGCAGGAGCGGCGCAGGCGCAGCCACAGGATATCCAGGCGCGGATTGAAGCCACCATCGAAGGCTATGGCAACCTCGCCCCGCGCGGCACCGACAAGCCGATCAACATCACCCTGCACACCAGCAGCGACAACCTGCGCGTGGACTTCCATTTCGATGGCAGCGGCTCGGATGTCTACCTGTTGAAACGCGGCGGCGAACCACGTGCCTGGTGGATCAGTCCGCGTGGCAACTACATGATCCCGGTCACCGATGCCAGCGGGCCCTACTGGTATGACGTCCGTCGCCCCTGCGACAGTGTGCAGGGACGTTGCTCGGCTGCGCCCGGTGAGTTCATTGCAGGCCGTCTGGCCAAGGCACTGCGTTACCAGGACGCCCGCAACGGCCCGGATGGCACCACGCGTGGCACCTTGTGGATCGACACTGAAACCGGCTTGCTGCTGGCTTACCGCGGCACTGTCGGCAATCGCCAGGACACCCGCAGTTTCCGCGCACGCCAAGTCCGCTACGAACCCGTCGACGCCACGCTGTTTGCAATGCCCACACAACTGAACACGCCCAAGGGCATGAAGGACTGAGTGCCGTGCTGCCAATGAGTGGGCTTACTCACTATGATGAGGACGCACACTCCTGTTGAACGGTACTCCCCACAGATGCGTATTCTGATTCTTGGCGCCGGTGGCACCGGCGGTTACTTTGGCGGCCGCCTGGCGCAGGCCGGAGTCGATGTGACGTTCCTGGTACGGCCCAACCGCGCCGCGCAGCTGGATCGCGATGGCCTGGTGATCCGCAGCCCGCTCGGCGATGCCACCTTCCCGGTAACCCACGTCACCGCCGATGCATTGCCGCAACTGGCGCACGCGCGGCCGTTCGATCTGGTGATCCTCAGCTGCAAGGCCTACGACCTGGACAGCTCCGTCGATGCGATTGCCCCGGCCGTTGGCGCCAACACCACGGTGCTGCCGATCCTCAATGGTCTACGCCACTATGCTGCATTGGATGCGCGCTTCGGTCGCGACAAGGTGCTGGGTGGCCTGTGCTTCATCAGTGCCACCAAGGCCGATGATGGTGCCGTGCTGCACCTGGACAAGCCGGCAAAATTGACCTTCGGCGAGCGCGATGGCGGCGCGATCAGCGCACGCGTTGCGTCATTGGCAGCCGCGTGTGAAAGCGCCAACCTCGATCATGTCGCCTCGGCCGATATCGCGCAGGAGCAATGGATCAAGTACACGTTCCTGACCGCGCTGGCCGCCGGTACCTGCCTGATGCGCGCCGATGTCGGCAGCATCGTCGCCACCGATCACGGCACCGCGTTGATGCAGGCGTTGTACGCCGAATGTGTGGCGGTCGCCGCGCAGGCCGGGCAGCCGATCCCGGCCAAAGCACAGGACATCGCAGTCGGCGCGGTGACCAAGCCGGGTTCACCGATCAAGGCCTCGATGCTGCGCGACCTGGAAGCCGGCCAACGCGTGGAAGCGGCGCACATCGTCGGTGACATGCTGGAGCGTGCGCTTGCTGCCGGTCATGTGGCACCGCTGTTGCAGGCGGCGTACTGCCACCTGCAGGCCTACGAGGCGCAGCGCGCGGCGTGACTGAAAGCGCCTGCCGTCAGACTGGCGGCAGGCGGAACAACGCGCGCGTGGCAGCGGTGGCGTTGGCGGCCGTGACCGCAACCTCCTCGCCGCGATCACGCGCCAGTTCTTCCACGATATGCGACAGGAACGCCGGCTCGTTGCGGCGGTCCTTCGGCAACGGCCGCATCGTGCGCGGCAGCAGGTACGGCGCGTCGGTTTCGATCAACAGACGCTCTGCCGGAATGTGCTTGACCAGCTCGCGCAGGTGCGCGCCACGGCGCTCATCGCACAGCCAACCGGTGATGCCGATGTACCAGTCGCGATCCAGGTAATCGAACAGTTCACGGCGTTCGGCGGTGAAGCAATGCACCACCGCCGGGCCGATCTGGCCATCGAAGTTCTTCATCATCGCGATGAAATCGTCATGCGCGTCACGTTGATGCAGGAACAGCGGCTTGCCGTTCTCGCTGGCGATCTGCAGCTGACGCTCGAAGGCCTTGCGCTGCGCCGGGCGCGGTGAGAAATCCCGGTTGTAGTCCAACCCGCATTCGCCCACCGCCACCACTTCCGGGTGCGCATGCAACGCGCGCATCTCCGCATCGCATTCGTCGGTATACTCACTGGCGTGATGCGGATGCACGCCAGCCGTGGCGTACAGGAAACCGGGGTGGCGCTGCGCCAGTTCCAGCGCCATCGGCGAATGCTCGCGGCTGGCGCCGGTGATCAGCATCTGCACCACGCCGGCCGCACGCGCGCGTTCAAGCACCGCGTCCAGGTCGCGATCAAAGGATTCGTGGGTAAGGTTGGCGCCGATGTCGATCAGTTGCATGGTGCGGGGAACGTCCAAGGAGGCGACATTCTACCGCCACGCCCTGGTTCCGCCGGGACCGCGTCTTTATGCTAGATTCGCGCGAAGCTGCTGCGGAGATTGCCGATGCGAAGCCTGGTCTTCTTTTTACTTTGGCCGTTGCTGCTTGCCGTGCCGACCGTCTTCGCCGACGAGGTGGTTGCTTACCGGAACGACACGCCCATCCTGCGCTCTCAGCTTGCAGGGGACATACCCGAGGTCGACAAGCTGGTCCAGCTGACCTTGTCGCCGGCGATATATGAATATCTGTCAGCACACCGTAACCAGTGGGAGCCGGACGAAGCCACTCTGCAGCGCGCGGAAGCCGCGATGCGCCGCTCGTTGGCCTGTCTTCCCTACCCCACCACGCTATATGACACTCCAAGCGTTGCACGCTTCACGGCCAAGGCATTGATCAGCGGTGTGCTGATGCAGCGTTTCATTCACCGCAGCTTTGGCGGTGGGCGCCTGCTTGAACCGAAGCGGGGCGTACTCTTGCCCGGCGTCATGGCCTTCGACGCAAACAACCGCATGGTTCACCAGCTGGAAGAAGACGGCGCTTTCCGCATCCTGGACCCTGCCCTGCGCAGCGAGGTATTCGCCACGCTGGGTGATACCGAGCAGGGCACCTTGGTGCCGGAGAGCCAGGCCGAAGCGCTGTTCGACCCCAACAAGGTGTTCATCACCTGCGAGCCGGAGGCTGCAGCAAAGGTCGGTTGAGCATCTGCAGACTCCCGCGCCAGCGCGTATTCTTGCGCGGCTATGAGCACCACCGAATTTCCCATCACTCCCCTGCTGCCGCGGATTCTGGCGCAGCTGGAAACCCATACCCGCCTGGTGCTGGAAGCCCCGCCCGGCGCCGGCAAGACCACCCAGGTGCCGCTGGCGCTGCTGGATGCACCGTGGTTGGCCGGGCGCAGGATCATCATGCTCGAACCCCGCCGCGTGGCCGCTCGCAGCGCCGCGCTGTTCATGGCCCGGCAACTGGGCGAACCGGTTGGCGAGACGGTCGGCTACCGCATCCGCTTCGAGAACAAGGTGTCCGCACGCACCCGCGTTGAAGTGGTCACCGAAGGCATCCTGACCCGCATGCTGCAGGACGATCCACTACTGGAAGGCGTGGGCGCGCTGCTGTTCGACGAATTCCACGAGCGCCACCTGTCGGCCGACCTGGGCCTTGCCTTGGCGCTGGACGTGCAAGGCCAGCTGCGCGACGACCTGCGCATCGTGGTGATGTCGGCCACGCTCGACGGCGAACGCCTCGCCAACTTCCTCGATGCGCCGCGCCTGTCCAGCGAAGGCCGCAGCTACCCGGTAGAGGTCAGCCACTTCCCGGCCCGGCGCGATGAAGCACTGGAAGCGCAGACCCGCCGCGCGGTGGAGCAGGCATTGGCCGAGCATCCCGGCGATGTGCTGGTGTTCCTGCCGGGGCAGCGGGAAATCGCCAAGGTGCAGGCTGCCTTAAGCCCCTCCCCCTCCGGGGGAGGGGTTGGGGAGAGGGTAGGAGCCGCAGCCTCCCACAACTCTCAACAGCACCAGGCTTCGTCCGCACCCTCATCCGGCGCTGCGCGCCACCTTCTCCCGCAGGGAGAAGGGTACGAAGTGCTCCCGCTCCACGGCGAATTGCCGATCGAGCAGCAATCGCGCGTGTTGCAACCTGACCCGGACGGCCGCCGCCGCGTGGTGCTGGCCACCAACGTGGCCGAATCCTCGGTGACGCTGCCTGGCGTGCGCGTGGTGATCGACGCCGGCCTGGCACGTGAACCACGTTACGACCCCAACAGCGGCTTCTCGCGGCTGGATGCGGTGGCCATCTCGCAGGCTTCGGCCGACCAGCGCGCCGGTCGCGCCGGGCGCGTCGCCGCGGGCTGGGCGTGGCGCCTGTGGCCGCAATCGCAGCGACTGGAACCACAACGACGCCCGGAGATGATGCAGGTCGAGCTGGCCTCACTGGCGCTGGAGCTGGCCGCCTGGGGCAGCGATGAACTGCGCTTCGTCGATCCACCGCCAGCGGGCGCGTTGGCTGCCGCACGCGAACTGCTGCAACGCCTGGGCGCACTGAGCAAGGACAACACCATCACCGCGCTGGGCAAACGCATGCTCGGCCTCGGCACCCATCCGCGCATGGCCGCGATGCTGTTGTCGGCGACGAATGCCCGCGAACAGGCTCTGGCGGCGGATCTGGCCGCGCTGCTGGAAGCACGTGATCCACTGCGCCAGGGCGGCGATGCATTGGCCGCCCGCTGGCGCGCGCTCGCCGCCTTCCGCAGTGGCCGCGCACCGCATGATGCCAATCGCAGCGCATTGGCCGCCATCGACGCGGCGGCCAAGCAATGGCGCCGACGCCTGCGCTGCGATGGCGCGCCACCGGCCGATATCGAAGCGCACGAACTGGGCGACCTGCTCGCGCATGCCTTCCCCGACCGCATTGCCGTGCAGCACCCGAGTGACCCGATGCGCTACCAGTTGGCCAATGGCCGCAGCGCGCGTCAGTTCGACAACAGCGACCTGCGCGGCGAGCCGTGGCTGGTCATCAGCGAGTTGCGCCACGACCCACGCGATGCCTTGATCCTGCGTGCCGCACCGGTGGACGAGGCACGCCTGCGCAGCGACTTCCCCGAGCGCTTCCGGCAGCAGGACGTGGTGCGTTGGAACAGCGCCAAGCGTGCGCTGGAAGCGCGCAGGGAAAGCAGCTTCGAGCGCATCGTGCTCGACAGCCGTCCCGCCGGCCAGGTGAATCCAGCGCACGCTGCACGCGCATTGACCGACGCCGTGCGCGAGCTGGGCCTCGATGCCCTGCCCTGGACCGAGAACCTGCAGCAATGGCGTGGGCGGGTGATGGGCCTGCGTCACTGGATGTCGGAACTCGAACTGCCCGATCTCTCCGACACCGCCCTGCTGGCAACGCTGGACGATTGGCTGCTGCCTGCCTTCACTGGCAAGACGCGGCTGGATGCCTTATCCGAAGAAGAGCTCGGTGAAGCGCTGAAGTCCGGCATCGACTGGAACACGCGGCAGTTGATCGATCGCCATGCACCGGTGCGCATCAGTGTGCCTTCAGGCATGGATCGGCGCATCGACTACACACTGGACGATGACGGCATCACCCCGCGCCCGCCGGTGCTGGCGGTGAAGCTGCAGGAGTTGTTCGGCCTGGCAGATACCCCGCGCATCGCCGATGGCCGCGTGCCGCTGCTGCTGCACCTGCTCTCGCCAGGTGGCAAGCCGCTGCAGGTGACGGGCGATCTGAAGAACTTCTGGCAGAACACCTATGCCGAGGTGAAGAAGGAAATGAAGGGACGCTATCCCCGTCACCCGTGGCCGGACGATCCGTGGAGTGCGACGGCGACGCATCGGGCGAAACCACGCGGGACCTGAGGGTGCTGCAGGCAGGCCCGGAGTGCGTGAAGAGAAGCTGGCAAGGGTGGAGTCGGGAAGAGAGGCCGTTGCTCCTGCTGTTGCCTCAATCACGCCGCACTCTTTTCATTCAGCGTGGGTCGCTCCCGACTCCCGCAGTAGCGGCTAACATCCCCTACACGCCCATGCAGCGAAGATGGGCATCTGACCCGCGACAACAAGGACTCCCCACATGAGCAAGTTCAGCGATATCACTGGTCCGGCGCTGGAGCGCGCCATGGAACTGGTCAACCACGCAGGTGGCAGCCTGAAGGGTGGCGGTGCCAATGCCGCCGAGTGGCTCAAGGCCGGTGCTGCCATCGGTGCGATGAAAACCAGCGGCAAGGCCGTTACCCGCGTCGCCAAGCGCAACCCCACTGCCACCATCGCCGTGGCCGCCGTCGGCCTGGGCCTGCTCGGCTATGCGCTGTACCGCAAGAACAAGCGTGACAACGAAGCGGTCGAAGCCAAGTCGCGCCAGATTGCCCAGCGCCGTCGCCACGCCGCCAGCGTCACCGATGAAACCAGCGATATCGGTAGCGACGCCTGATTTTTTTAAGCAGGAGTGAGTAAAGAAGCGTGAGAAGTGAGACAGGCGAAACAGCAACGCTGCTCTGATTTCAGGCTTTACTCGCTCCTGGCTTCCCGCGGCTCTCACCTGCCGAGCAACGTTGATGCAGGCCTGAGTGAAGTGGAGTGAGCGCGCGATGGCTCACTTCACAGTCAAACCTCCCGCCACCGCCCCGGTTGCAGATCGCCCAGGGCATGCGGCCCCATCGACGCGCGCACCAGCCGCAACGTCGGCAGCCCGACAGCGGCCGTCATGCGCCGCACCTGTCGGTTCCGGCCTTCGGTAATCGTCACCGCCAACCACGCATCCGGCACGGTCTTGCGGAAACGCACGGGTGGATCGCGTTCCCATAACGCCGGTGCGTCTTCCAGAAGCTGCACCCGGGCCGGCAAGGTCGGGCCATCATTGAGCTGCACGCCATCACGCAGCGCCTGCAGTTTGTCCTCGCTTGCCACGCCCTCCACCTGCACCCAGTAGGTCTTGGGCTGCTTGTGCTTCGGGTCGGTCAGGCGATGGGCCAGGCTGCCGTTGTCGGTGAGCAGCAACAACCCTTCGCTGTCGTAGTCCAGCCGCCCGGCGGCATAGACGTTGGGCGGCAGGCCAAAACCGGCCAGCGTCGCGCGCGGCGGCTGGCTGCGGTCGGTGAACTGGCACAGCACGTTGAAGGGCTTGTTGAAGGCGATGAGCATTGAATGCGGGGATTGGGGGAGCGGGGATCGGGAATGAAAGTTTACTGCGTGCTGCAAGAGCAGCCAGAAATCAGCTCCCGCTTTCAGCGGCGATGCCGCATGAACCCACAGCCGCAGCACTGCCGCATTCCCTGTTCCCCACTCCCCGCTTGATCCCTGCCTTAAACCTTTACAAACCGCAGCGTCATCCGGTCGCTCTCGCCGATGGCCTTGTACTTGGCGGCATCGGCGGCGTCATGGTTGTTGGACGGCGGCAGCGTCCATACGCCGTTGGGATGGTCCTTGGTGTCGCGCGGGTTGGCGTTGACCTCACTGCTGGCGTCGAGCTTGAAGCCGGCCGCTTCGGCCATGGCAATCACCTGCGCCTGGCCAACGTAGCCACTCTTGTCGTCAGCGGGCACGTCGGCCTTGGCACGATGCTCCACCACACCCAGCACGCCGCCGGGCTTGAGCACATCGAAGAAGGCGCGGAACAAGCCTTCGGCCTGGTTGCTGGAACGCCAGTTGTGGACGTTGCGGAACGTCAGCACCACATCCGCCGAGCCCGGCTTGCCCAGCACCGGTGCCGCCGGGTTGTAGGCCACTTCGGTGGCGCGGTCGAACAGTGCCGGGGCTTCGGCGAACTTCTTGGCCAGCCCATCGCGTGAACGCTGCTGGTAATCACGGCCGCCACCGGCCGGCAATGCCGTGGGATCGACCACCGCGGCCACGTACTGGCCACTCTCGCGCAGATACGGCGCAAGGATTTCCGCGTACCAGCCGCCGCCCGGGGTGATTTCGATCACCGTCTGCTGCGGCTGCAGGCCAAAGAACGCCAGCGTCTGCGCCGGATGGCGATACGCATCGCGCACGACATTGGCCGGCGTGCGGCTACTGCTGGCCACTGCGGCCTGCAGCTGCGGCGACACATGGATGTCGGTAGCGGCAACTGCAGCATCCTTGGACAACACGGGCAGGCTGGACATCAATGTGCCCACGCCCAACAGACAGGCACACAGCAACGGGACTGGCTTGTTCATCACGTACTCCGGCAAGGGTGTGGCGCGAGCCTAGCACGCGTTGAACCGCTGGCAATGCGGCGCAAATGTTCACATTGCGTTAGCGTCATGACGCAATGCGGAACGCTGTTTTTTCGTTGCTGCCATCGCACCGGAACGATCTGCGTCTATGCTGCGAGGCTTGAGAAAAAAACAGGAAGAAGCCCATGACCCAGCTCCGTGAACTTGGTCGCTCCGGCCTGCAGGCCAGCCCCATCGCTTTTGGCGGCAACGTCTTTGGCTGGAGTGCTGATGAAAAAACCTCCTTTGCGCTGCTCGACGCATTCGTCGATGCCGGCTTCAACCTGGTCGACACCGCCGACGTCTACCCGGCGTGGGTGCCGGGCAACCGCGGAGGTGAATCGGAAACGATCATCGGCCGCTGGCTCAAACACAGCGGCAAACGCGACAAGGTGCTCATCGCCACCAAGGTGGCCAAGTGGGCCGAGCACCCCGGCCTGTCGGCCGACAACATCAACGAAGCCGTCGAAGACTCGTTGCGCCGCCTGCAGACCGATGTCATCGATCTGTACCAGGCACACGAAGACGATGAGTCAGTACCGCTGGAAGAAACGCTGGGCGCGTTCGCACGCCTGATCGAAGCCGGAAAAGTGCGCGCCATCGGTGCCTCCAACTACAGCGCCGCGCGCTTGCGCGATGCCCTGAAGGTCTCGGCCGACTATCACCTGCCGCGTTACGAGACGCTGCAACCGGAATACAACCTCTATGACCGCGCAGGCTACGAAGCAGAACTGGAACCGCTGGCCCGCGAACACTCGCTGGGCGTGATCAGTTACTACTCGCTGGCCAGTGGCTTCCTCACCGGCAAATACCGCAGCGCCGACGATGCGGCAAAAAGCAGCGCGCGCGGTGCCAAAGTGGTGGAGCGTTACGTCAACCCGCGCGGCCTGCGCATCCTCACGGCATTGGACGACCTGGCCGCCAGGCACAAGGCCACGCCGGCGCAGGTGGCACTGGCATGGTTGATCGCCCGCCCCGGCATCACCGCGCCCATCGTCAGTGCGACCGGCGTGGAGCAGTTGCACGATGTATTGGCTGCAGCACGGTTGACGCTTTCAGAAGCCGACATCGTCCAGTTGGATGGGGCCAGCACCGAACAAGACTGAATGCGCTGGTGATTGGACGCGGCACTGACCGCGTCGTAGCATCTCCGGACAGGGGGGTAGACCGCGAATGGAGTCCTACCCATGAAGACCACATCCGCAGCCCAACGCACCATCGACCGTGACGCTGAACTTGCCTATTGGCGCGGCGTCCACGCCATCGGTCGGCTTGGCCAACACGACTTCGACCATTACCAGCGCCTGCTGGAAATGGGCTACGACGTCTATCAGGCGTATCCCCGCGCCAACGAAGAGCAGCTCTACCGTGTGCTGCAGGACAGCTATCACCGGCACAACCCGTCGCTGGCCGTGCCATGGGATGAAGCCCGCTGGCTGGTGCGGCATGCATGGCACCACGCGGAGTCGGGCCGGGGACTGCATTGAGGAGTTGAAAGAGCTGGCTCTGGCTTGGGCCAAGGCTCCTCCCTTCTCCCGCATGCGGGAGAAGGTGCCCCGAAGGGGCGGATGAGGGGGCTCTGCGCTTTTTGATTGGCTTCGAAAAGACAGGTACTCGGCCATCAGCGCGACGTCGGCTCCCCTCTCCCCAACCCCTCTCCCGCAAGGGGAGAGGGGCTTAAGCAAAAGCAACGCAGCAGCGCTGCAGTCACCGGGCGAATGGTGCGTTCACCATCGCCTGCGCCAGGTAATCCAGGAACGAGGTGATCCGCGCCGATACCGCCGTGTTGCGGTAGTACACCGCGTGGATCGGCTGGCGCACTTCCACGGTCTGTTTCGGCAGCACTTCCACCAGGGTGCCGGCCTCGCGGTCACGCTCGGTCATGAAGTCGGACAGACAGACGATGCCGACGCCTTCCAACGCCAACCGGCGCAGGGTTTCGCCACTGGACACCGCCAGCACCGGACGTACGTGCAGCAACGTGCCGTCCTCATCCCGCAGCGGCCAATGGTTCAGCGAATCCGGCTCGTTGAAACCGAGCAGCGAGTGTTCGCGCAACCGCGCCAGGTTCTTCGGCACGCCGTGCTGCTGCAGATAGACCGGGCTGGCCAGCACGCGCAGCCGGCTGTGCGCCAACGGCCTTGCGTGCAGCGTGGAATCGGCCAAGGGGCCGATGCGTATGGCGACATCGGTGCGGCGTTCGAGCAGGTCGATATAGCGCTCGCTGCTGTTGAGCTCCAGCGCGACTTCCGGGTAACGGGCGCGGTAACCGGCGACCAACGGTGCGATCACATGCAACACGAACGGCATGGCCGCATCCACCCGCAAACGGCCAGAAGGACGCTCGCGACGCGCGGCGATCTGCTCCTCGGCCGCTTCCACCGACGCGACAATCGCGCGTGACTGCTCCAGGAAGGCTTCGCCTTCCTCGGTCAGGTGCAGGCGCCGGGTGGTGCGGGTCAGCAACGTGGTGCCCAGCTTCTCTTCCAGCCGCGCCAGCGCCCGGCTGACCCCGGACGTGGTCTGATCCAGTTGCTCGGCTGCGGCGGTGATCGAGCCGGCGTCGATCACCGCAATGAAGGCCTGCATCTCATCGAGGGTGGTTTTCATCGGCGTGCATTCGGGGGGGACGGCCAATTATTGACTGAAACTCAACAGTCATTGGCGTGAAGACCGCTTTTTCAGCAAGAGTCGGGCGCTCAGACTTCGCAGCCTGTCCCTTCCCGGAAACATCCCATGTCCCGTGGCATCCCCCTTGCCCTGCTGGCGCTGACACTAGGCGCGTTTGCCATCGGCACCACCGAATTCGTCATCGTCGGGCTGATTCCGACCATCGCCGCCGACCTGCACGTCAGCCTGCCTTCGGCCGGCCTGCTGGTGTCGCTCTATGCGCTGGGTGTGGCCGTCGGCGCACCGGTGCTCACCGCACTTACCGGCCGGGTGCCGCGCAAAGCGCTGCTGGTCGCGCTGATGGTGCTGTTCACCGTTGGCAACCTGATCGCATGGATGTCGCCAGGCTACGGCTCGCTGATCGTGGCGCGGGTGCTGACCGGCCTGGCGCATGGTGTGTTCTTCTCGATCGGCTCGATCATCGCCACCTCGGTGGTGCCGAAGGAAAAGGCCGCCAGCGCGATTGCCATCATGTTCACCGGCTTGACCGTTGCACTCGTCACCGGCGTGCCGCTCGGCACCTTCATCGGCCAACACCTGGGCTGGCGTGCGACCTTCCTGGCCGTGGCCGCGCTGGGTGTGATCGCGCTGGTCGGCAGCCTGTTGTTCGTACCGCGCAACCTGCCGCGCAGCGCACCGGCCACGTTCGGCCAGCAGTTCGCGGTACTGGCACAACCGCGCCTGCTGCTGGTGTACGCGATCACCGCGCTGGGCTACGGCGGCACCTTTCTCTCCTTCACCTACCTGGCTTCGATCCTGCAGGACGTGACCGGTTTTTCCGCCAATGCGGTGAGCCTGGTGCTGCTGGTGTACGGCGTGTCGGTAGCCATCGGCAACCTGTGGGGCGGCCGCCTTGCCGACCGCATGGGCCCGATTCCCGCGCTCAAGCGTATCTTCGCGCTGCTGGCGCTGGTGCTGTTCGTGCTCACCTTCACCGCCTACAACACCTGGCTGGTGCTGCTGACGGTGCTGGCACTGGGCGCGGTGGCCTTCGGCAATGTGCCGGGCCTGCAGGTGTACGTGGTCAAGCAGGCGCAGCGTTTCGTTCCGCAGGCCGCCGATGTTGCCTCGGGCCTGAACATCGCCGCGTTCAATGTCGGCATCGCCCTGGGTGCATCGCTCGGTGGCCTGGTCGTTGACCACGTCGGCCTGATGCACACGCCATGGCTGGGCGCGCTGGTCGTGGTGGGCGCTTATGGGCTGACCGTGCTCAGCGGCCGCCTGGATCGCCGCGATGGCATCGACGACCGCGCCGAAGGCATCGCCGTCGCCGCGCACTGACATCCCCCGTTACTTTCCGTTCGCGATACGCGGCGCAGCCTGTATCGCGACACCATTGTGGAGACTCCCATGACTGTTCCTTCCATCGGCCTTGGCACCTACCGCCTGAAAGGCCAGGTACTCACCGATTCCGTGCACAACGCGCTGGACCTGGGCTATCGCGCCTTCGATACCGCGCAGATCTACGACAACGAAGCCGACCTCGGCGCTGCGCTGGCCAGCGGCAATGTGCCGCGCGGAGAACTGTTCCTGACCACCAAGGTCTGGATCAGCAACTTCCACCACGACGACCTGCTGGCCAGCCTGCGCGAAAGCCTGCACAAGCTGCGTACCGACCATGTCGATCTGGCGTTGATCCATTGGCCGTCGCCGAACAACGAGGTGCCGATTCGCGAGTATCTCGGCGCCTTGGCCGAAGCAAAAGCGCAGGGCTTGACCCGCGCCATCGGCATTTCCAACTTCACCATCGACCTGGCCCGCCAGGCCATCGATATCCTCGGTGCCGATGCCATCGCCACCAACCAGATCGAAGTGCATCCGTATCTGCAGAACCGCGCGTTGATCGCTTACCTGCGCGAACAAGGCATCCATGTCACCGCGTTCATGAGTCTGGCGTATGGCGCGGTGCTGAACGACCCGGTGATCCAGGCCATCGCCGAGAAGCATCAGGCAACGACCGCGCAGGTGGCGTTGGCGTGGGCATTGCAGCAGGGCTACGCGGTGATTCCGTCTTCGACACGGCGCGAGAATCTGGCGGGCAATCTGCAGGCGGCGGCATTGCGTCTGGACGATGAGGACATGGCGAAGATCGCGACCCTGGATCGTGGCGAGCGCGTGGCCAATCCGGAAATCGCACCGGCCTGGGACTGAGCCCTGTTGAAACCCCTCTCCTGCAGGGAGAGGGGCCCTGGCGAGGCTGAGACAAGCCAGGCGTTTCACCTGCATGTCCCCGATGGTTCAACTCATGGGCACATGGCGCTGCGGTCACCACCGTGATGGCTTGAAGACCTCTCCGCGTGCGCTCACACAGTTCTGCCCGGCACCAGCCACTCACGCATCGCCGCGCTCACTTCCTGCGGCTTCTCCAGCGGCGCCAGATGTCCACACTGTGGAATCACCACCAGCGTGGAATGCGGCAACAGGGCCGCCATCTGCTCACTCACTGCCAACGGCGTGATCGCATCGTTCCTGCCGCAGACCACCAACGTCGGCCCGCGCCATTGGCCCAGCACTTCGCTGCCATCGACCCGTTCGATACGACTCTGCCGCAGAAACACGTCCGCCCCCAGCCGCGACGTCATGCCCCGCACGGTCTCCACCAGTTCCTGATCGCCCAGCCGCGAGGCGTCGATGTAGCTGCGCATCAGCTTGTCGCCGAACCCGTGGAACGTGCCGGGCATGCGCACGCTGTTCTGCTGCGCGATGCGCTGTGCGGCGCGCTCGGGCGAATCGGGTTTGAATGAGGTGTCCAACAACGCCAGATGGGTGACACGCTCGGGGGCAATGCGCAGGATTTCCTGGGCGACGTAGCCGCCCAGCGAGAAACCGGCCAGGGCGAACTGCGCTGGCGCATCCGACAGTACCTGCCCGGCAGTGGCGCGCAGCGAGTCATGCCGGGTGAGGTCGCCGACCTGGCATTCGGCGATATCGGCCAGTTCCACCAGCTGCACGCGCCAGAGGGTGGCATCGTTGAGCAGGCCGGGGAGCAGCAACAAGGGGATTTTTTCGGGTTGGTTCCCGGCAGCGGCAGTTTCCATGGCGGTAGTTTGAACCTGCCGGGGGTGGCTGGCAGCGCCATGGCTGGAACGCAGTGGCGAATGTGCCTGGAAGCCGCCTCCCCAACCCTCCCCTTGCCTGCGGCAGGGGAAGGATGCTCCGGCTTCGCGCTAGGGCGCGCCCTCGCTCACCGGCAGCGTGACATTCATCAGGGTCGAGTCGTCCGGATCGGACTTCACCTTGAAGCCCAGGCTCTGGCACATCGCCAGCATCGTGGTGTTCTCACGCAGTACCTGGCCCTCCACCATGTTCAGGCCCTGCCAGCGTGCGTACTCGATCATGATCTGCATCAGCTTCCAGCCGATGCCGTGGCCCTTCAGATCCGAGCGGATCAGGATGCCGTACTCGCCGCGGTTGTAGTCCGCATCGGCATGCAGGCGCACCGCACCGAGCATGTCGCCACTTTTGGGGTCGATGGCGACCAACGCGATGGAACGCGCGTAATCGAGCTGGGTAAGACGGGCGATGAACTCGTGGCTGAAATGCTTCACCGACTGGAAGAAACGCAGCCGCAGGTCGTCATCGGTAACGCGCGCGAAGAACGCGCGGAACAAGGCATCGTCCTCTGGCCGTACCGGGCGGATGAACACCTTGCTGCCGTCCGACAGGGGAATGCTGCGCTCCCATTCGGTGGGATACGGGAAAATCGCAAAACGCGGGTGGCCGCGGCCCTTGTGCAGGCGCTTGACCGGCGCGATGGCGATGCGCGCATCCAGCGCGATCACGCCGTTGCGGTCGGCCAGCAGCGGATTGAGATCGAGCGTGCGGATCTCCGGAATATCGGCGGCCAGCTGCGCCAGTTTGACCAGCACCAGCGCCACCGCACGCTCATCGGCGGCCGGCACATTGCCGTAGCCCTTGAGGATGCGCGACACGCGGGTGCGGCCGATCACTTCGTGGGCAAGCCGCAGGTCCAGTGGCGGCAATGCCAGGGTCTTGTCGTCGATCACTTCCACCGCCGTACCACCCCGGCCGAACACCACCACCGGCCCGAACACGGGGTCATCGGCGATACCGGCGATCAACTCGCGCGCCTTCGGCCGCAGCAGGCTGGGCTGCACCATCACGCCTTCGATGCGCGCCTGCGGGCGCAGCTCGCGAGCACGCTGGAGGATCGAGCTGGCCGCCGCCTGCACCGCCGGCAGGGTGCCCAGGTTGAGACGCACGCCATCCACTTCGGACTTGTGCGGAATGTCGGACGAGAAAATCTTCACCGCCACGCTCATGCCCTGCTCCAGCAGCGGCTGGGCCAGATCCATCGCTTCATGCGCGTCGCGCGCGACCATCACTTCCAGCGACGGGATGCCGTACGCCTGCAGCAGGGCATGCGTGGCGACCGGATCCAGCCATTGCTGGTCGTTGGCCAGTGCAGCCTCCACCAGCGCGCGTGCAACGGCAACATCCACCACGAAATCCGCCGGCAGACTGGGCGGGGTCTCCATCAGCGCCGCCTGCGCCTCGCGGTACTTCACCAGATGCTGGAAGCCGCGCACTGCTTCGGCCTCGCTGGGATAGGTGGGCACACGCGCGGTATTGAGCGTGACCGTGGCGCGGTCATCGTTGCCCAACCACACCGCGAATACCGGCTTTTCGCGCAATTGCCGCGAGCGCAGTCCCAACGTGCTGGTCAGCGCCTGCGCGGCATCGGCCGACGATGTGAACGCCGTGGGTACGTTGATCACCAGCACCGCATCGTTGGCATCGTCGGACAGCAGCGCTTCAATGGCCGAGGCATAGCGCCCGCCATCGGCATCGACCACGATGTCCACCGGATTGTCGCGCGACCAGCCTTCCGGCAATACCTTGTCCAACTGCGCGATCGTGGCGGGCGACAGCTCGGCAAGCGAGCCGCCCAGTGCCTGCAGCTGGTCCACCGCCAGGCGGCCAACACCACCGCCGTTGCTGAGAATGGCCAGGCGTCGTCCCGGAAACGTGCCCAGCCGGCCCAGGGTTTCGGCGGCGGTGAACAACTCATCCAATGCGTTGACGCGCAACAGGCCGGCACGATTGAACGCCGCGCCGTAGACCGCATCGGAAGCGGCCAAGGCCTGCGAATGCGTGCTGATACCCTCCCCATTGGGCTTGGGTTGGCGACCGGCCTTGACCACCACCACCGGCTTGGCGCGCGCCGCTGCACGTGCGGCGGACATGAATTTGCGCGCGTCGCTGATCTGGTCGACGTACAGCAGGATCGCGCGCGTGCGGTAGTCGGAGGCGAAGTAATCGAGCAGATCGCCGAAATCCACGTCCAGGGCATCACCCAGCGACACCACGCCCGAGAAACCGATCGAACGGGCCACACCCCACTCCACCAACGCGGCGGCAATCGCGCTGGATTCGGAAATCAGGGCCAGATCACCGGCCTGCGGCGTGTGCGCGGCGATACTGGCATTGAGCCGCGCATGAGGTGCGATGACGCCCAGGCAATGCGGGCCAAGCACGCGCATGCCCTTGGGCCGCGCCGCGGCCTCCACCTGTGCCGCGAGTGAGCCGGGGCCGCTGCCCAGCCCCGCCGTCAGCAGGATGGCGGCGGCCACGCCCAGTTCGGCAGCCTGCGCCACCACCTGCGGCACCATCGTTGCCGGTGCGGTGATGACCACCAGGTCGGGTATCCACGGCAGATCCTTGAGCTTCTTGACCGTGCGCATGCCATCGATCTCGGCATGACGCGGATTGACCCAACCGATCTGCCCGGCAAAACCACCAGCGCGCAGGTTGCGTATCACCGCGCGCCCTGCGGAGCGTTCACGCGGGCTGCCGCCGATGACGGCAACCGAACGGGGACGGAACACGGTCTGCAGGTGATAGGTGCTCATGACGACGCCAGTTGCGGGAACGTGATCAAAGGTACACGGCCCGCTGTGGAAGTGGCATGCGTTGGATCAAGAAGCGGGAATCGGCGGCGTGGGTGCAGAAGCAGAAGCAAGAGACCCCTCCCTTTCGCGTAGCGAAAGGGAGGGTTTGGGAAGGGTGCTTTCAGCTTGTACTTCAGCGCGCGCCCAGACATCCACGATCAAGCCACTGCCGAGCATGGCTCGGCACTACGGGCTTCAAAGCAGGGTTCCGCCCAGAATCAGCGCGGCGATGCTGAAGTAGATGACCAGTCCCGTCACATCGACCAATGTGGCCACGAAGGGCGCAGAGGCGCTGGCCGGGTCGAAGCCCAGGCGCTTGAGAATGAAAGGCAGCATCGAGCCGGACAGCGAGCCAAAAGTAACGATGCCGATCAATGCCGCGCCGATGGTCAGTGCCAGCAAGACCCAGTGCTCACCGTAATCATGCAGGCCGCCCAGCTGCCATACCGTGATACGCACGATGGCCAGCAGACCGAGGATGCCACCCAGCACCATGCCGGTGGGCAGTTCGCGCAGTGCCACCCGCCACCAATCACGCAGGCGCAGTTCACGCAACGCCAGCGAGCGGATCAACAACGATGTCGCCTGCGAGCCGGAGTTGCCGCCGGAGCTCATGATCAACGGAATGAACAGGGTCAGGACCACCGCGCGGGCCAGCTCGTCCTCATAGTGCTGCATGGCGCTGGCGGTGAGCATTTCGCCGAGGAACAGCACGCTCAGCCAACCGGCACGCTTGCGCAGCATCTCGAAGAAGCCGATCTGCATGTACGGCTTGTCCAGCGCTTCCACGCCGCCGAACTTGTGCACGTCTTCGGTGGATTCGTCGATGAGCGCATCCAGGATGTCGTCCACGGTGACGATGCCCAGCATGTGCTGCTGTTCGTCCACCACCGGGATGGCGAGCAGATCGTGGCGACGGATCAGCTGCGCCACTTCTTCCTGGTCCAGCTGTGGGCCAACGGTGACGGGCGGGTTGATCTGCGCCACATCGAGGATGGAATCTTCCGCGGCACCGGTGATCAAGCGGCGCATGGTCACCACCTGCTGCAGCTGGCGGGTCTGCGGATCGAGCACGTAGATGGCGTAGACCGTCTCGCGGGTGCGTTCGACTTCGCGGATGTGCTGCAGGGTCTGCGCGACCGTCCAATCGGCCGGTACGCCGACGAACTCGGTGGTCATCAAAGCACCAGCGGTGTGCGGCGGGTAGCTCAGCAGCAACTGGATCGATTGGCGCGCTTCCGGCGCCAGCAGCGGAATCAACCGCGCCCGCTCGGCCGTATCCAGCTCATGGACGATGTCGGTGGCACGGTCATCGGCCATCAGGCCCAGCAGGGCAGCGGCGCGGGCAGGCGCCAGCGCGGCCACCAGATCACCGGCGCGTTGCAGCTCCGGGGCTTCCAGCAGTTTGACCGCGCGCGGCAAAGGCAGTGCCGCCAGTGTGTCCGCTGCTTGCGGCAGCGCCAGGGTATTGAGGTATTCCACCGCGTCGGCGGTGTTGAAATCGGCAAGGGGTGCGCTCAGGGTGGCCGCATCGGCCACCGGACGCAGGAGCTGCTTCTGGTTCATGTTGATTCGCCTGTTTGCGATGCGACCACGCAACACCCGCACTGGCGAACCGACCCACTCAGGCGTTCGTCACCGCTGGTGTCGATCGAGGTCGACTTCTACTGTCGCTTGACATGGGTTGGACTCCGGGAAGGTGCTGCGTCGGGCTCGCCGGCAGCGGGGCGAGTCTGGGCCTGTTGGCGAGCGGGGTCAACCGCTGTCCCTGCCGATCCGGACCTCGGTTGGGCGCGCATTCGCTTTCGTTGACAGCGCAGCCCGCATAATGGCTCGGGCCGGTTTCGCTGTGATGCCGGTGCATCAGCACAGCCCCACGGAGCACGGTTTCATGCATAGCGGCGGTCTCGAACTGGCCTTGGTACTGCTTCTGGCGGCGGTGATTGCCGTGCCGGTGTTCAAGCGCTTCGGGCTGGGCGCGGTGCTGGGCTACCTGGCTGCCGGCGTGGTGCTGGGGCCGCATGTGCTGGGTTTCGTGCAGGATGCCGACCGCATCCTCAACGCTGCCGAGATCGGCGTGGTGATGCTGCTGTTCCTGATCGGCCTGGAGCTGTCGCCGTCCCGGCTGATGGTGATGCGACGGCCGGTGTTCGGCGGTGGCAGTGTGCAGGTGCTGTTCACCGCCAGCGTGCTTGGCGGCCTGTTGCTGATGTACCACTTCCACTGGAAGAGCGCGCTGGTGATAGGTACGGCGTTGGCGCTCTCCTCCACCGCAGTGGGCCTGCAGTTGCTGTCCGAACACAAGGCATTGAACAGCGACTACGGCCGCTTCGGCTTCGCGATCCTGCTGTTCCAGGATCTGATCGCCATTCCACTGCTGGCCGCCATTCCGCTGCTGGGCGGCGTGCGCAACGAAACCCTCACCTGGCAGGACGCCGGCATCGCGCTGGGCGTGCTTGCATTGGTCATCGTGCTGGGCCGCCCGGTGCTGCGGCGCTTGTTCGCGATCGTTGCGCGCACACGCATGCCCGAGGTGTTCACCGCCACTGCGCTGCTGGTGGTGCTGGGCACGGCATGGATCATGACCGAAGCCGGCCTCAGTGCCAGCCTTGGCGCATTCGTGGCGGGCGTGCTGCTGGCCGATTCGGAATTCCGCCACGAGATCGAATCGCAGATCGAACCGTTCAAGGGCCTGCTGCTGGGCCTGTTCTTCATCGCCGTGGGCATGGGCATCGACCTGGACCGCGTGGCGGCCGAGCCGATGGTGATTGCCGGCGGCGTGGCCATTCTGCTGCTGGTGAAGTTCTCCATCCTGCTCGCGCTGGGCCTGGCCGCACGCATGTCACTGCGCAGTGCGTTGATGCTGGGCAGCGTGCTGTGGCTGGGCGGCGAGTTCGCCTTCGTGGTGTTCAACGAAGCCCAGCGTGCGCACCTGCTGGGCCGCATCAACCATGACCGTCTGGTGGCGATCGTCAGCCTGTCGATGGCGATCACGCCCTTGTTGATGATCGGCCTGCAGCGGGCGCTGCAGCTGCGCAAACCCGAAGCACGCCCGGAACATGCACCCGATGCCGCACTGAAGGATGCCGGTGCACAGCGACCGCAGGTACTGATTGCCGGCATGGGCCGCTTTGGTCAGGTCGTCGCACGCCTGCTGACCGCACAACGCATTCCGTTCGTGGCGCTGGAGGCAGACCCGGACACAGTGGAAGACCTGCGCCGCTTCGGCAACCAGCTGTACTACGGCGACCCCACCCGTCCGGACCTGCTGCGTTCGGCCGGTGCGGAACACATCCGTGTCTTCGTGATGGCCATGGACGACCCGGAGACCAACCTGCGTGCGGTGCGGCTGGTGCGGCGCATGTATCCCGGTGCGACGGTGCTGGCGCGTGCCCGCAACCGCCAGCATGCATGGAAGCTGCTGGACATGTCGGCCGAACCGTTCCGCGAGGTGTTCGGCTCCAGCCTTGAAACCAGCGAGCGGGTGCTGACCGCGCTGGGCATCCCCGCCGAGATCGCACGCGACCACGTGCAGCGCTTCCGCGAGCATGACGAGCAACTGCTCAAGGCCCAGCATCTGGTCTACGACGATGAGGCCGCGGTGATGCAGACCTCACGCGATGCGCGTGCCGATCTGATGCACCTGTTCGAAGCAGACGCCAGCGATACCAAGCCCGGCGAGAGTTGAGCGACCAGCGATCGCAACGCACCCACCGGTAGAGCGCAGCCACGCTGTGCTGGGTCTGTATGGCTTGTGTTGGAGGTTGCTACCGGTGATGCCGCTGCCGAGCGTGGCTCGGCATTACCCGATCAGCTGGCGCGTGCGGCGTTCAATTGCGATCGCGCAGGAACCGCGCCATCGACGATACGCCTGGCACCGCCGGTTCGAATTCGCCGGCCACGTCGATGAAGCCACGCATGATGGCGATGTCGCGTGGGCTGCGGTTGATGGCGTCACGCATGTCCGGATCGGCGCCGGCACGCAGCAGGCGCTGCACCAGCAGTGGCAGCCCGTGCAGTGCGGCCAGATGCAAGGGACCGAAGCCGCGAGGGTCGCGCACATCC
This sequence comes from Stenotrophomonas humi, assembly GCF_001431415.1. GTDB lineage: Bacteria > Pseudomonadota > Gammaproteobacteria > Xanthomonadales > Xanthomonadaceae > Stenotrophomonas > Stenotrophomonas humi. The sequence goes on from NZ_LDJI01000021.1 coordinate 120,188, forward strand.
AGCGACACGTCTTCATCCAGCAGACGTTCGACGGCGGCCAGCACCACGTGTTCGTCGCAGGCGGTGCCCGGTTCGGCGCGCGCACCCAGCAACAGCAACAAAGGCGTGACCGTGCCTGCCGATGCCTGGTCCGGCTCGGCGCCGGCCAGCAGCAAGGTATCCAGCAAGGCCAGCAAGCGGGTGCGATCACGCGACGTGAAGCCGTACAGCGCGGCGCAATGCAACGGTGCCAACTGCTGGTCATCACCGGCATGCACGTCGGCACCGGCGGTGAGCAGGCGCGCGACGATGTCGGCCATGCCCAGCGCGGCGGCCAGCATCAATACGGTGACGCCACCCGGCAGGCGGTGTTCAAGCTGCGCGCCGGCATTGAGCAGCGCGGAGACGATGTCGGTCTGGCGCATGCTCACGGCCGCGGACAACGGCGTGGCGCCGCTGGCGGCGGCATGTTGCGGATCGGCGCCACGAGACAGCAGCAGGTCGACAACGGCGGCATGACCGCCGCCTGCCGCACGCAGCAGGCCGGTGCAGCCCTGTGCATCCACCGCATCCACGGCAAAACCCAGATTGATCAGACGACGCACCGCATCGGCGTCGCCGGCCATTGCGGCGGCGGGCACGTCGGCCTCGCGCAGCGCGCGCAACGGCAGCGACCAACCGCGCCAGTCCAGCCAGTCAGCCAGATCACGACGGCCGCTGGACAACGCAACACCCAACGGCGTCTGCCCATCGGCGGCGCGTGCGTCGGGTGATGCGCCCTGCAGCAGCAACAATTTCACCGAGGCCTCGCGCGCCAGCGCGGTGGCCAGATGCAAGGCGGTCATACCGTGGCTGTCGCGCGCTTCGCGGTCGACCCCGTTGAGCAGCAAGGCCTGCTGCAATTTCAGCCAGCCCAGGCGCACGGCCAGCGACAACGCTGGATCGCCTGCGGGCGACGGTGCGTAGGGATCGGCGCCTCGTTCCAACAGCTCCAACGCGAACTGCTCGGTACCGCGCGAGCCGTGGTCGTGCTGTGCGCAGGCCGCCAGCAAACGGGTCAGGCCGCCGCGACCGGCCGGCGAAACGCCGCGCTTGAGCAGCACCTGCAAGGTGGGAATCGCATCCACGCCGCGCGACAGCAGCGCGAACATCGGCGTGTCACAGCAGGCGTCGTGTACTTCCGGTGCAGCGCCATGGGCCAGCAGCCAGTCGACCACGCGCGGCTGCAACGCAAGTTCCGGATCGTGCAGCAGGCCGCCGAGTTCGTCGGCGGCACACAATCTGGCCAGCGGCGCCATGCCATCGACATTGCCGAACACCAGGGCCTCGCGCAGCAGCGCCAGCGGCGCGCGGTCGTTGAGCACCGGCGCCACGTCGGCACCGTCGCTGCCATCGGCCGATGCACCGCTGGCGTCGCTCACCGCCGCTGGCAACGGGTAGGTCGGATCCAGCAGCGACACGATGCTCCAGCGCCCAGCGGCCGCGGCATGGTCGATCGCACGGCGGCCGTCAGCGCCCACGCCATCGGCGGAAATTCCCAGATCAAGCAGGCGCCGGATCAACGCCGCCGATACCTGTTCGGCGCGGCAGGCCAACAGCACCGCATTGTTGCCTTCGCCATCAACCGCGCTGACATCCGGTTGGTGTGCGAGCAGGCGTTCGAGCACGCCGGCATGGCCCTGCGAGGCCGCATCCAGCCACGGCGTACGCCCGGCCGCATCGCGCGGCTCGATGTTGGCGCCGGCATTGAGCAGGACTTCGACGATATCGACGTGACCGGCCAGGGCCGCCTCGTGCAGCGCGCTGCGACGCTGCCGGTCGCGCGCGTCCAGCCGCGCCTTGTGCTTGAGCAGCAACTGCACGCCGGCCGGGTCGTCATCCTCGGTTGCCGCCGCCGGCACCAGTACCGGCACACCGTCGGCCGGCTCCACCTTGGCGCCGCGCTCCAGCAGGAACTTGGCCAGCCGCCAGTTGCCGGCCTGGCAGGCCACCGCCAGCGGGCTGTGGCCGTCATTGTTCAGCGCGTCCACCTCGGCGGCGGCATCGCGCAGCAAGGCGGCCACACCCGGGTCGGAACTGCGCGCGGCGTGATGCAGCGGCGTGTTGCCATCGGCATCGGTGGCACGCGGGTCGGCGCCGTTGGCCAGCAACGTCATCACCGCTTCCGGGCGACCATGCCAGCTGTCGCGGGTAGCGGCCAGCAGCGGAGTCATGCCGCGATGCGACTGGTTCACATCCACGCCACGACTGATCAGCAAACGCAGCAGGCGCAGGTCCGGCAAGACCGCCGCCAGCACCGCCAGGCTGCGCTGATCGCGCGATTCCTGCGGCGGCTGTGCCTGCGGGTCGGCGCCGGCGTCGAGCAGCTGCAGCGCGCGATCGACCCGGCCACTGCGTGCAGCGTCGTACATCTGCGGCACCAGCTCGTGCTGCGCCAGCGGTTCCAGCGGCACCGGGCCAGCGAGCGCTTCGGCGAAAGGATCGAATGTGACGGATTCTGCCGGCTCGGTCGCAGCAAACGGCGCGGCGCGCATGCGCTGCAGCAGGTGATGCAGCAATGGCGCCAGCACCGCCGTGGCGATGGCCAAGGGCCAACGCAGGCTTTCACTCACCAGCCCCGGCCACGCCGGCGTCACCACCGCAGCGCACAGCAGCAACAGGATCGCCGCCGCGCCCAGGCCATGCCAGGAATCCAGTCCGCGACCGGCCAGCGCCTGTGACTGTGCGCGCAATGAACCCCCTTCGCGCTCCACCACATGCCACAACGGCCAGGTGCGCCACAGTGCCAGCAAGGCCACGCTGACCGCCACGCTCAAGGCCAGCACCGCCGCCAGGCTGCCGCTGTCATGCAGCGCCGTCAGCGGCCAGGACACCAGCAGCGCGACCATTGCCGAACCGCCCGCCCATAGTCCCAGCAAACCGGGCACTTCATGCTTGAACACCGTTGCCGGTGCCGAAAGCGCGCGACTGCGACGCAGCCACGACACGCCCAGCGCGAACGCCGGTTGTGCCAGCACGCCGCAGACGGCCGCCGCCAGACCACCGAAGCCGGTGACCAGGGTCAGCAGCAGGCCGATCGCCAGCGCGATGGCAACGTTGCGGGTGCGCAGGGTTTCAGTCATCGCGACCGTCGATGCGCGGGACCTTCACCGGCGCCAACGGTTGCGGTGGCAGCTGCAGATGGAAGCCATGGGCGGCCAGATTGGCGCGCACCAGAGCGGCGTCGGCCTGGGCCAGGCGACGGTCGGGAGTCAGGGCTACTTCCAGCACAAAAACGAATGGCGACAGCGTAGCGTCCAGCGTGGCCGGGATCGTTTCGAAGTCATCGCGCTTGGCGAGGTAGAGGTAGGTGTCCTGCTTGCGTTGGCTTTTATAAACGTAGGCTTGCATGCCAGCGTGCTTGACCCTTCGTGGGGAAAAGGGATTGTGTCGGAAATCTGGCGCTGGTGAAAGGCGGCGCCCCCGGCACAGTAGGCTTTTCCCCGATGCGCAGTGTTCATTTTCGTCAAAAGGTGTCCGCGCGATGCCGGCGCACGTCTCGCTTGCGGGCCGTTCATGAGCCGGCGTCTATATACTCGCGCCCCGTCAACACTGCGGAGGTTTGCGTGACACCTGCATCACCACCGCCACTGGCGCCCCTGAACATCCTCGCCCACAGCGCGACCACCGCGCTGGGTGCGGGGCTGGAGGCACAGCGGAGCGCCCTGCGCGAGCGGCGCAGCGGGCTGCGTCGGAATGATTTCGGCCTTGATCCGCTGGAATGCTGGATCGGCCGGGTGACCGGCGTGGAGGAGGTGGAACTCCCGGCGCACCTGCTCTCCCACCGTTGCCGCAACAACGCGCTGGCCTGGCTGGCGCTTCAGCAGGACGACATCAAGGAAGCGATTTCACAGGTCGTCGCCAGGCACGGCACGCAGCGGGTGGCCATCGTGATGGGTACCTCCACCTCCAGCATCGGCGCCACCGAGCTCGCCTATACCCGGCTCGAAACCGACAGCCACGGCGTCCCGCAGTTCCCACAGGATCTGCGCCGTGAACGCATCCACAGCCCGCATTCAGTGGGTGATTTCGTGCGGGCCGCCACTGGCCTTCAGGGGCCGTGCATCACCGTCGCCACCGCCTGCTCTTCCAGTGCCAAGGTATTCGCGCAGGCCGCGCGCCTGATCCACGCTGGACTGGCCGATGCCGCCCTGGTCGGCGGCGTGGACACACTGTGCGGCAGCGTCCTGTATGGCTTCAACTCGCTGCAGCTGATCGCGCCCACTCCCTGCCAGCCCTTCGATGTACGTCGCGTCGGCCTGTCACTGGGAGAGGCCGGCGGCTATGCGGTGCTTGAACGCTGTGGGGCCGGCCCGGATACCGCACTGCAGTTGCAGGGCTATGGTGAATCCAGTGATGCCCACCACATGTCCGCCCCCCATCCGGAGGGGCTCGGCGCACGCATGGCAATGCAGGCCGCGCTGCAGCGTGCCGGCATCAGCGCCGCCGACGTGGGCTACCTGAATCTGCACGGCACCTCCACTCCGGCCAATGACAGCATCGAAGCCGGCGCGGTCGCCACGCTGTTCCCGGCCAGCCTGCACGCCAGTTCCACCAAGGGCTGGACCGGGCATACGCTGGGTGCGGCGGGGATTGTCGAATCGGTGTTCGCACTGCTGGCGCTGTCCGACGGGCTGCTGCCGGGCACACTCAACAGTGAACAACCCGACCCGGCCTGCGGCCCGCAGATCCACTTTGACAATGCGCAGACGGAAATCCGTCATGCGATGAACAATTCCTTCGGCTTCGGCGGCAACAACTGCTCGCTCGTGTTCGGCAAGGCGGGGTGAAGCACATGCTCAAGGCAACATTGGAGGGCATCGGCTTCTGGGGCAACGGCCTGCCTGACTGGGACAGCGCCTGCACCTGGGTGCGCGATGGGCTGCGCCCGGAAAATCCCGCTGCCCGTCCTTCCCCGCAATTGCTGGCCGCCAACGAACGGCGGCGTGCACCGGGTACCGTCGCGGTGGCGCTGGAAGCCGCGCTTGCCGCCTGCAGGGCAGCCGACCGCGCGCCCGCCGGGCTGCCGGCGGTGTTCACGTCCACCTATGGTGAACTGTCGATCACCGACTACATGTGCGCGACCCTGGCCGAGGACCCGCTCGCGATTTCACCAACGAAATTCCACAACTCGGTTCACAACGCCGCCGCCGGTTACTGGACCATCGGTGCCGGTGCGCATGTACCGGCCACCGCGATCAGCGCCGGCCCGTACAGTTTTGCCCAGGGTCTGCTCGAGGCGATGGTGCAGCTGCATGCCGGCGAGGACGCCGTACTGCTGGTGGCCTATGACGGCACCACCGTCGGCCCGCTGACGCAGGTAGCGCCCAGTGAAGGATTGCTTGGCGTGGCGCTGGTGCTTTCGCGCACCGGGCGCACCGACCAGCCAACATTGACCGTGAACCTGCGCAACGGACCGGACGAACCGAGCGCACGGCCCGATGTCGACGGCCCCCTCTCGCAGCTGCTGGGCGGCAACGCCATGCAGCCCGCACTTCCCCTGCTGGAGGCAATTGCGCTGCAATGCAGGCGACTATGGCTGCCGGCAGGGCCCGATCAATGGATGGAAATCGACATCGATCATGAATGACTCTGCCCGTCTGTCGCCGGACAACGTCGCGGTGGTGATCCCCGCGCTCAACGAAGCACTGCGCATCCGCGAGGTGATCCAGAGCGCGCTGGACTACTTCCCGCACGTGATCCTCGTCGACGACGGTTCCGACGACAGCACCACCCAGTGCGTCGCCGACCTGCCGGTGATCGTGTTGCGTCACCCGCAGCGGATGGGCAAGGGCCATGCACTGCGCAGCGGCTTCGCCGAAGCAACGCGGCGTGGCCTGCGCGGCGTCCTGACGATGGATGGCGACGGCCAGCACTCGGCCTCGGATCTGCCCCGCTTGCTCGACAGTGCCAATCGCCATCCGCGCGCCATCATCATCGGCGCCCGCCTGCGCAAACGCGCCTCGCAGCCCCTGCACCGCCGCCTGGCAAACGAATTCGGCGATTGGGGCATCGCCTGGGGCACGCACTACCAGGTCACCGACAGCCAGAGCGGGCAGCGCTTCTACCCCGCCGAGGTGATCGCGCTGCAGGACATTCCCGGCGAGGGTTTCGTGTTTGAAGCACAGATCGTGATCTCCGCTGCACGGCAGCTGGGCACGCGCTGCGTTTCGGTGCCCATCGAGTCACGCTACCGCTGCGCCGACAGTGACGAACAGTTCCGTCCCAGCCACTTCCGCCCGCTGCGTGATCTTTACCGCATCACCAGCCATATCGTGCGGTTGGCCCTGCGTCACGGCCATGTCCTCGATGTATACCGCCGTATCCGCGCCAATCCCCCGTTGATCGACGACACCAGCGCCGGGTACGAAAAGCGCGGGCATTGAGCCCACGTGATGGCTCAGCCCATGCCGCCGTTGATGCCGATCACCTGGCCGTTGATGTAGCCGGCCGCATCACTGCACAGGAACGCAATCAGCGCAGCGACTTCCTGCGGTTTGCCGGCACGCCCGGCCGGTACGGTCTGCTTGATCAGTTCCGGCGGGAACGCGTCGGCCGCCATCTGCCCCTCGATCACGCCCGGCGCAACAACGTTGACGCTGATGCCACGGCTGGCCATTTCCCGTGCCAGTGATTTCGATGCACCGTGCAGAGCCGCTTTTGCGGCCGCGTAGTTGGTCTGGCCACGATTGCCCAGCACCGCCGCCACCGAAGACACACTGACGATGCGCCCCCAGCGCGTACGCGCCATCGGCAGCAACAGCGGCTGGGTGACGTGGAAGAAGCCGTGCAGCGAGACATCGATAACCCGCCGCCAGCGCTCCACGTCCATGCCCGCCATCGGCGCATCATCGTGGATGCCGGCATTGTTCACCACGATCTGGATCGGCCCGTCGCTCAACAGCGCCTCGAGCGCAGTGGCAGTGGCGCTCGCATCGACCACGTCGAATGCCACCGCCTGCGCACTGCCGCCTGCACCATGAATGACATCCACCACTGCCTGGGCCCGATCCAGGTTGGCATTGGCGTGGACGATGACATGCACACCATCGGCAGCCAGCCGCTGGCAGATCGCTCCGCCGATGTCACCACTCCCACCGGTTACCAATGCGCGTCGTTTCGTATTCATGAATTGATTCTGTCCTTGCAAAACACGTTGGCGCTCAAGGCAGCCGCAGCATCACCGCGGCACGGCCTTCGGCCAGCAAACGGCCATCACACTGGATGCGGAAGGCATATTGCTGGCTGGTCTGCGCCTCTGCCAGCACCTGCGCACTGGCCTCCAGCGGCCCGCTCATATCATCGAAGCGCGCGACATGCAGCTGCACGTCCCGCAACGCCACCAGCACCCCGGGCACGACCGCCGCACCACGTTGCCGCCCACGCAGGCCACCATGCACGGCCATCGCCTGCGCACCGTACTCGCACAGGTGGATCGCACGCAGTTGCCCATCGCAGCGCAACGGATGCGCAGGGTCACGGTGGTTGAACGCACGCAGCGCAATGTCGGTATCCGACCACGCCAACACTTCATCCCACAGGCACATGCTGCCCTGATGCGGCACCAGTTGCAGGATCTCCTCACGCCCGAGCATCGCCTGCCTCCCGCATGGGATGCCGCGAAATCAGCAGGGCCAGCACGAAATTGCAGACCACGCCCAGCGCCACGGTACTGCCGATCGCACGCAACACCGGAATCGACGACAACCCCAGCAGGCTGAAGACCAGCAATGTCATCACGCTGCAGACCAGCAGACCGTGCAGGGTGCGCAGCTGATCGGCCTGGCTGTCGCCGGCATGTTCAAAGAACAGACCGTAGTCCAGGCCCAGACCGGCCGCGAGTATCAAACCGATCAGATGGAACAGGTTCAACTCCACACCCGCACCACGCAGCACCGCCAGCACCAGCAAGGTGGTCAGCGCCATCGGCAGCAGCACCCGCGCGACCCGGCGCGGCGAGCGCAATGTCGCCCAGACCGTGAGCGAGAGCAGCAGCACTGCCACCAGCAGCGCCGACAACACCCGTCCCCGGTAGTCCGCCACCAGGGATTCGGAGGCGTGCTTCAAATCCAACAGTTCCGCACCGTGCGTGCGGGCAGTGGCGGCCACGGCGGCTACGTCGCGCAGGCCACTGAGGGATACCACCGCGGTGCTGTGATCCTTCCCCTGCAGCAGCAAGCCTTCCACGGCCGTGGCCAGTGGCGTGCCCTGCAGGTCTTCCGGCTGCAGCACAGGTGCGGTGCGTGCCCGTGCGACATCCGCGATGAATGGCTCGAATGCATCGCTGCGGAACGGTGTATCGGCGACGGCATCGGCAACGGTGGCGCGCAGCGTGGATTCGTCCGGCAGCTGCTGTTGCCGCTTGCGCTGCAGCCCGGCGCTGGGAAGGTAGCGTGCGGCCATGTCGTAGCGCTCCAGCGCACCACTTGCCACCAGCGTATCCAGCGCCGGACGCAGCCGCTCGCTCGCCGCCAGCACCGCCTGCGCATCCGTGCCCTGCATGCTGATGACATACCGCACATCCGGCGCCCCCAGCTCACCGCGCAACTCCGCATCACGCATCAGATCCTGCGGATCGACCGGCGTCAGCCGGCTCAGGTCGTTCTGCCAGAACGGACCGGGTGCCCAGAGCAACACCGCCAACGCGACGATCGCCAGCACCAGCAACGATCCGCGCGGCCGGGGCAACCGCTGCGTGTGGCGCCACAACCACGCCAACCGCGACGAGTCCGCGAGGTCACGCGTCGCCGGGTCCACCAGGGCAGGCAACAGATAACGCGTCGCCAGTGCCGCGGTCGCCAGTGCGGTGATGGTGAACACCGACAGCTGCTTGAGCCCTTCCACCCCCGAGAACAAAAAGGTGAGATAGGCGATGCAGGTGGCGATCACGCCGGTACCCAGTGTCGGCCACAGCGCGCGTACGTTGTCCCACGGAGACCGGCCGGGACGTTCATGGCTGAAGAAGTGGATCGGATAGTCCTGCACCACGCCGATCAGCGTGAAGCCGAAGGCGATGGTGATGCCATGCACGCCGTCAAAGCCGATGACCACCGCCGTCAGGCCCGCCAACCCGGCACTGGCCAACGGTAGAAAGCCGAGAATCGGCATCTTCCAGCTGCGGTAGGCAAACCACAGCAGCAGGATCATGCCGAGGGTATCGAGCATGCCGATGGTGCTGGCCTCGCTGGCGGTGCGGTTGCCGATCTTCACCGAGAACGCACCCGGCCCGCTCAGCTCGATGCGACTGCCACTTTCGCCGCTCAATGCATCAAAGCCGCCGTGGATCGCATCCACCGCCTGCTGCTGTGCCCCGGGGTCAAACCCCGCCGCGCGCGTCTGCACCAGCAGCAATGCCTGTTTGCCGGTGCTGTCGAACCAGACATCGTCGATGCGCTGCGGTGCGCTGGCCGGCTGCAGTGATTCGGCCACGCGCAGCACCTGCAAAGTGGGGTCCGATGCCAGCAATGGCTCGATCAATCCCCCTGCCGGGGAACCGAGATCCTGCACGCGCGCCTGCAGTTCTTCGCGCAACGTGGCACTGGAGAACGCGTCGTCCGGCAGCGCATCTATCAGGTAGCGATACGGCAGCAGACGTTCCGGAAATGCTTCCAGCCCGGCCTGCTCGCCATTGGCCACCAGCTCGAACTGCGCATCCGCTGCCAGTGCCTCGCGCAAACCGTGCGATTGCACGGCCAATTGTTCGGGCGCGGCACCGGACAGCGCGATCAGCAGCAAGCGTGCCCCTGGGCCTTCACCCAATTCGTCCAGCAACAGTTTCTGCGCTGGAGTACGCGCATCGGGCATGAATTTGCGCAGATCCCCGCTGACCTGCATGCGCGCACTGAGCCATGCGGTCAGCAGGCCGAGCAACAGCAACCAGCCGATTGCCAGGCCTATCCGCCGGCCGGAAGAGAGCTTCAACGCGAGCCACCCGCACGGCACAGCGCCAGCAATGCGTCGGCCTGGCGGACCGCGCCGGCCGCAGCGGCCGCACTACCCAGCAAGGTGCGCTGCACATCGCCTTTGGCCGGCAGCGTCTCGATGCAGCGCAGTTCGCGGCCCTGACCATGCAGCGTTACCCCACGTATCCGGCGCGCCAATGCATCCGCCTTGGGTATCAGCGACAGCTGCCAGTGCCGGGCATCGCCGGAGGGCTGCAACCGATAAGCCTGCTCCAGCGCGGCCAGATCACCGGCCAGCAAAGCGCCGAAGCTCGTCTGCAGATCCGCCAATTCGGGCACCCGCTGCAGCGAAAACACACGCGGCGGCTTGCCGGCGCGGGCGATGCTGACCTGCCCCTCCGCAATGGTGGTGGTTTCGGCATACGGGGCGCGCACCTCACGCACCAGGGTGCCGGCATCGGGACGCCGGTACTGGCCTTCCACCCGCAGCGGTTCCTTCAGCAGCGCCGAACCGCGCAGCTCGACGAAGCCGGTCTGGCTGGGCACAGGCTGCGCCAGCTGGCGCAGGATCCATTCCGCATCAACGCCGCTGGCCATCACCGGGCTTGCCATGCTGCCGATCACGATCAGCGCCGCGCACAGCGGTTGGAGGTACGAACCCAGGGTCTTCGGAATGCCAGAAATCATAGAAATTGAACCAGTTGTAGGGGGCGCTGCGCAGGTGATGTTCCAGCCTGCCGGCATAACGATGGATAAGCGCGGACAGCACCTCCGCCCGACGCGCCCGTGGAATGTCCACCGTCGCCTCGAACGGTTCGAACAGCAGGTCGTAACGGTTGCGTCCCCGGTACAAGCCGAAGGCCAGCATCACCGGTGCTTTCAGTACGCCCGCGAGCAACCACGGCGCGGTCGGAAACGGTACCTCGGCACCAAGCAGTGGAGCAGTCATGGACACGTCACCTGGGCGCATGCGATCCACCAGCAGTGCCACCATCGCGCCCTCTTCCAGTGCCTGCTGGATCGCCAACACGATCGAAGGGCCATCCTGTCCCGCATCGATGATGCCGGCGGCCAGGCCGGGATCCAGTTCAGCCAGCAACTCGGTGATGGCGGCGTTGTGCGAACGGTCCAGCAGCACCCGTAGCTTCAGGCCCGGACGCTGCCGGGCCAACGCACGCAGCGCATCGAAACTCCCCAGGTGCGAGCCGAACAGCAGCACACCACGGCCCTGGTCCAGCCACGTCAGCAGTTGCCCGGTGCCACGCGGCTGGATATCGAACAGGTGCATCCTTCCCGCCAGCAGGAATACCCGGTCAAGGATGGTGGCGGCGAATGTATGCATATGCCGGGCGACGTCCAGCACCCCCACCCTGCGCCCCAGAACCCGGCGCAGGTAGTCACGCGAGGCGCGCCTTTCGCTGCCCCGTATACAGAGGAAGTAGGCGGTGATCGGATACAGACAGAGCCGCGCGATGCCGCGCCCGCCATGGCGCGCGATGCCGGCAATCAGGCGAATGGCAAAGCGTCCACCACCTTCGGGGCGTCGCTTCCAGTCGGCGTCATTCATGCAGGGGCGTCATCCATTTCCAGCACCAGCTCACCCCGCACCAGCAGTTCCGCATCGCGCAGCACACGGAACTTCCAGCGCGGCGCTTGGCCTTCCAGCTCCACGCTTGCGGTCTGGCCAGGCAGCAGCGGCGCCATGAACTTCACCTGCGGCAACCGCAGCCTGCCTGCGGCGATGCCGTACTCGGCCTGTATGGCACGCAGCACCTGCTCCAACAGCACCACGCCCGGCACCAGCGGTCGCCCCGGAAAGTGTCCGGGCAGGCACGCATGGTCATCGGGAATGGAGAACAGCATGGCGTTCACCGGCGGGGTTGGGCCGGACAGGATAGCGGCAGCCCCGCGGCTCAGCGCAACAGGTCACGCCAGAATGCCGGGCCCAGCCGCCCCATCTGGCGCATGAAATCCAGTGCGTTGCGGTAAGGCCGCTGTGGGAACAACTGTGAACGCACCGCATATTCGAGGGCGAAGAAGCCACCGATCAAGCCCCAATCGGCGACATTGGCGCACCACGACCACTGCTCATGGGTTACCGGCCACCACGGCTGCATTCCAAACGCCGCCAGCAGGCCATCCGGCACCGCGCTCATTGCCAGCCCCAGATTGATCGCGGCCAACAAGCTCAGCACGCCCGCCCAGGCGCCGGTCAACCGCCGGGTATAGCGGTGCAGCGCCGGTGTCAGCGGCATGTCGGCACGCGCATACAACGCCTGCACGATGCGGGTGATCAGCGGGACCTGCCCGTGCAGCAACGAGCGGGCAAAACCCCAGGCCACCAGCAGGGGAAACACCACCGGTGGTGCCAGCAACAGCATCCAGGCCCAGTGTGAACCACCCAGCCAGAACAGCAGCAGCGACGCGGCCACCAGCACCGCCCAGGCCCAAAGGCGTCGCCGCGCCAAAGGTTCGAGCAGGCACAACACCGCCAGCCCGGCCAGCGCCAGGGCGGCCCACCTGCCTTCGTCACGCAGACTGGCCAGGTGCGACAGCACCGGGTAGGCCAGCAACAGGAGCACTCGCAGCGCCAAGGCCACCGGCCCATGGCCGGGCGCGTGACCGGTAGTCGTCATTCCGTTCAGGCTGTCTTGTTGGCCTGGATATGCGCCGACAGTGCGCGCAGCGAGGCGAAGATGCGCCGATTGTCGTCATTGTCCGAACGCAGCTGGAAGCCATAACGCTTGCTGATGGCCAGCGCCAGCTCCAATGCATCGATCGAGTCCAGGCCGAGGCCTTCGTTGAACAGCGCCGCTTCCGGATCGATCTGCGCCGGCTCAACGTCTTCCAGGTTCAGACTTTCCACCAGCAGCTCGGCCAGTTCGCGCTCGGCATCGGTTTGTTGCGACATTTACACATCCACGGGGCAAAGAAAGCCGCAACGATCCGGCATCACTGCCCGCAGCGCAACCATGACGCCCCCGGCCCGCGCGGTATCATTGGCACCTTCAGCAATACCAATACGCCACGCAATGACGTTCACGCCCCATTCCCGCCCGCATTCCCCGCTGCGCTTTCAGCATTTCCGTAACGACGGCGACAGGGGCGTGCAATGAACGCACAGGCTGCCAACGCGGCGCCGGCGACACTGAGCGTGGACTATGTCGCTCCGGTGCATCTGCCGGCGCTGCTGGCCGACGATCATGTCCTGGCGATATTCGGTTTCCAGGCGGGCAACGGCGCCCCGCCTACCGATGATCCACGCTATCTGCAGGTTGGCCTGCAGGCCGATGGCACGCCCATGCTGGAAGTCTGGCGCAGCCGCTATCCGGTCAGCACCGGCCGCGATGCCAATGGCGTGGCTTGGGCCAGCGACGGCGCCCTGATGTTCGGTGCGCTGCAGGTGGACGAAGCCAGCCATGGCGACATCATCGGCGCATCCGAGCACGCCTACGCACAGGTGCTGACCGCGCCTGCAGCACATGGATACCCGCATCTGCTGCGCATCTGGAACTACATGGATGCGATCACCGAGGGCGAAGGCGACGATGAGCGCTACCGCCGATTCTGCGTGGGGCGGGCGCGGGGCATGGGCACCATCAATACCGGCACCCTGCCTGCGGCCACCGCCATCGGCCGCGTCGATGGTGTGCGGGTGCTGCAGATCTATTGGCTGGCAGCGCGCACGCCGGGAATGCCGCTTGAAAACCCAAGGCAGGTCAGCGCCTACCGTTACCCGCGCCAATACGGCCCGCAATCACCCAGTTTCGCCCGTGCGATGCTCGGCGCTCCCGGCAGCACGTTGCCGCTGCTGCTTTCGGGCACGGCCAGCGTGGTCGGTCATGCCACCCTGCATGGCGATTCCACACACCGGCAGCTGCAGGAAACGTTCGCCAATTTCGAGGCACTGATCAACGCCGCACGCGTGCACTCGCCCGCCTTGCCGCCACACTTCGGTGCCGGCAGCCGCTTGAAGGTCTACGTGGACGACGCCGCGGAAATAGCAGCGGTGCGCCAGGCACTGGCCACGCACCTGCCTGCGGATGTGCCCTACATCGTGCTGCATGCGACGGTATGCAGGCACGATCTGCGGGTGGAGATCGACGGCGTCCACGGCGCCTGAATCGACACACGGGAATCCCGGAAGCGTTGATGGCTCCGGGGTTCTTCAGCATTCCTGCGGAAGTTTTACCGGCGAACTCACTGTCGCAGCAGGGCCAGCACTGCATCGCGGGGCAATTTTCCGGTCTCGTTGCGCGGCAGCACCGCGACCTTGCGCAACGGGCGCGGCAGGAATACCGGATCCACCCGCATGCGCAGATCGCGCAGGATGTCCGCCTCGTCGCGGTGCGGGGCGACCACCAATGCCGCGATACGGCCCACGGCGTGCCCCGGCTCGGGCTCAAGCTGCACCACCACCGCATCGACCACTCCGTCCACCGCCTGCAGCTTGCGGGTCAGGTCACCCAGCGATGCACGTTTCCCGGCGATTTCCAGCAGGTCCGCGCGCCGTCCACGCAGCAGGAAGCGGTTATCCGGTAGCAGTTCGACAAGATCGGCCAGCATCACCGGTTCCGCCAGATGCGGTGCATGCACCCGCGTGCCCTCCGGTTGCGGCACCAGCCGTACCCCCGGCAACAGACTCCAGGCCTGCTCGAGCGCGGTACGTCGGCGCGCGAAAATACAGGTTTCAGTGGAGCCGAACATCTCCCGCACCTCGGTGCGGAAACGCCGCTCGGCATCGGCTGCCAGTGCCTGCGACAACGGCGCCGTGGCGGTGACGATGGCCGCCAGTGGTGGCAGTTCGACTCCCGACTCCACCAGCACTTTCAGGTGCACCGGGGTGGTGATCAGCAGCCGCGGCGCGGCGACTTCAGCCAATGCCTGGGCGACATCCTGCGGAAAGAAGGGCTTGCCCGCCTGCAACGTGGCCGGTGCCAACAACGGCAGCAGCACCGACATCTCCATGCCATACATGTGCTGTGGCGGCACGGTGGCTACCAGCGATGGTGGCTCATCTGCCCACAGATCCCTCAGTGCCCGCAGGTTCTGCGCCGTACTGGTCAGGAACGAGCCCCAGGTCTTGGGGTTGGCGCTGGGCACACCGGTACTGCCCGAGGTGAAACCAATGGCCACCAGTTGTTCATCGGCCAGTTGCGGCACCTCTCCTGCCAGGCAGGGCAACTCCGGCGGCAGCAGGAAACCCCCTTCCGGCAACGCGTCCAGCAGCGCATCTCCAAGGCAGTACGTCTGCCGATAGCGCTGCTGCACATCCAACACGACCGCAGGCGCGCGCGAGGGCGGTAGCAGGTTCACCTGTCCCCGCAAGGCCACGGCACAGAATGCAACCATGAACCGGTAGCGGTCCTCGCACAGATTGATCGCATGCAGGCCGGCGGGAAGCTGCGCCGCCACACCACGGACGTGCGCAAAGAATGTCCCCAGCTCGATCCCCTGTCCCGCAACGATGGCGAGCAGGCGCCTGCTGTCACCGATGGCAAGCGGATGGCGGGGTGACACTGGCGATACTTCGGAAGCAACCTGCATGCGACTACAACAACCTCTGGAGGGACGATCCCGGCACGCGCGGCACCGGCATGCGGCCAGATTGTAGTCCCGAGGACCCGCTGACAAGCCGGGCGGGCTGCGCCGCAGCCCGGAATCCACCTCCCGCCGCTGCGGGAAGCCCGCTGCAATCACCTGGAAGAGCGGCATCCGCCCAAAGCAGGCTCAGTGATACCCCATATCCGCGGTGACCTTGCCGCGGAACACGCGGTACGACCACACCGTGTAGCCCAGGATCACCGGCAGCAACAGCACCAGCCCGACCATGCTGAACCCCAGCGACGAGGCCGGCGCGGCGGCCTGCCACAACGTCATCGAGGGCGGCAGCAGGTACGGCCACATGCCCAGCAGCAGGCCGATGAAGCCCAGCACGAACAGGGCCAGGGTCAGCAGGAACGGCGGCAGGTCGCGCCGCGGATGCATCGCGCTGCGCCAAAGCGCCACGGCCACCGCTAGCGTGAGCAGCGGCACCGGCGACAGCCACCAGAAATTGCCGTCGCTGAACCAGCGCTCCATCACCCGCGACTGCAGGAATGGCAGCCAGGTACTGACCAGGCCCATGAACACGATCACCGCCACCATCAGCGGCCGCGTCAGCGAACGCGCCAACACCTGGTCGCGGCCTTCGGTCTTGAGGATCAGCCAGGTGCTGCCCAGCAGCGCATAACCGGTCACCACCGCCACGCCGGTCAGCATCGAGAACGGGCTGAACCAGCCAAACGCGCCACCGACGTAATGCCCGTCCTGCATCTTCAACCCTTCCACCAGCGCGCCAAGAATCACGCCCTGCGCGAAAGCGGCCAGCAACGAACCCAGTGCGAACGACACGCTCCACAGGCGACGCGAGCGATGCGCCTTGAAACGGAACTCGAACGCCACGCCACGGAACACCAGCGCCATCACCAGCAGCAGCACCGGCAGGTACAGCGCCGACAACAGCGCCGCATAGGCCTTGGGAAACGCCGTCATCAACCCGGCGCCGCCCAGCACCAGCCAGGTTTCATTGCCGTCCCAGATCGGCGCGGCGGTGTTCATCATCACGTCCAGCTGCTGCTCATCCTCGGCGAACGGCGCCAGGATCCCGATGCCGAGCACGAAGCCGTCCAGCACCACGTACATCAGCACGCCGAAACCAATCACGGCGAACCATGCCACCGTCAACGCGGTTGTCATGTCCATATCAACGACCCTCCAGCGGTTCATCGGCCCCGGACAGCGGCCGCGCCGGTGTATGCATGCCATCGTCATGCACGTGATCGTGCGATCCCGGCCCGGTACGCATGATCTTGACCAGGTACCAGATGCCCCAGCCGAACACGAACACGTAGCCGATCACGTAGACCGTCAATGACAACGCCGTCATCCAGGCACTGTGCGGCCCGACCGCATCGGCGGTGCGCAGCAGCCCGTAGACCACCCATGGCTGGCGCCCCATCTCGGTGACGAACCAACCGGCCACCAGCGCGATGAAGCCGCTGGGCAACATCCAGTTCCAGCCGCGCAGCAACCACTTCGACTGCAACAGACGCCCACGCCACAACTGCAGCGCCGATATCCAGGCCAGGATCAGCATCAACGTGCCCAGCCCCACCATGATCCGGAACGCGTAGAACACCGGCACCACGGGCGGCCGTTCGCTGGCCGGCACCGAGGTCAACGGTGCGAAGCTGCCGTCCATGGTGTGGGTCAGGATCAGGCTGCCCAGCTTGGGAATGGCCACCTCGTAGTCGTTGCGTTCTTCTTTTTCGTTGGGCACGGCGAACACCACCAGCGGCACGCCCGCGCCGGCCTCGCCTTCATGCCAATGCGCCTCCATCGCCGCGATCTTCATCGGCTGGTGCTTGAGCGTGTTCAGGCCATGCATGTCACCGACAAACACCTGCACCGGCACCGTCAACGCCGCGAATGCCACCGCCGCGACCAGCATCTTGCGGCCGGCCTCCACATGCACGCCGCGGCGCAGGTACCACGCACCGACGCCGCCGATCACGAAACACGTGGTGATGAACGAACCCAACGCCATATGCGCCAGGCGATACGGGAACGAGGGGTTGAACACCACCTGCCACCAGTCCTGCGGATGCACGATGCCATCGACCAGCGTGTAGCCGGCCGGCGTGTGCAACCAGCTGTTGGATGCCAGGATCCAGAACGTGGAGAACAGCGTGCCCAGTGCCACCATGCAGGTGGAGAAGAAATGCAGGCGCGGCGACACCCGGCCCCAGCCGAACAGCATCACGCCGAGGAAACTGGCCTCCAGGAAGAACGCGGTGAGGACTTCGTAGGTGAGCAACGGCCCGATCACGGTACCGGCCACTTCGCTCAGACGCGGCCAGTTGGTACCGAACTGGAAGGCCATGACGATGCCGCTGACCACGCCCATGCCGAAGGACACGGCGAAGATCTTCTGCCAGAAGAAAAACAGCTCGCGCCACACCGTGTTGCGGGTACGCAGCCAGCGCCATTCCACAAAGGCCAGCCAGCTGGCCGTGCCGATGGTGAAGGCCGGAAACAGCACATGGAAACTCACGACGAACCCGAACTGGATCCGTGACAACAAAAGCGCGTCCACGCCTGCCTCACTGCACGATCTGGAAACGGGTCCATTCTGGTCCGGTATTCGTGAAGACCGGATGTGACCGGATGTCGCAGTGCGGCAAAAGGTCGCAGCACCGCTTGGTGTCCTCCCTTGCGCGAAACGCAGCGGAGTGGCAAAGCACCGAACATTGCCGATTCCGGCAGCTCACCTGCCGATCCCGGCGCCCATGACCTGTGGCCCAGCCCCGGCAAAGGCCGGGCTGCTAGGCTTGTGCGGTTCTCTTCACCGGTGCCCGCAATGCCCAGATACCTGCCCCTGTCCCTGCTGTTGTTGACCGCTTTCGGCAGCGCCCATGCCGCGCCCACACCGATCACCATCGAACAGGCAATGGCCGACCCGGATTGGATCGGGCCGCCGGTCGAGTCGGCGTGGTGGTCGTGGAATGGCCAGCAGGTGGAATACACGCTCAAGCGCCAGGGCAGCGCGGTGCGCGACAGCTTCCGCATGCCGGTTGCCGGGGGCGTGGCCCAGCAGGTCGCTGATGACCAGCGCGGTACGCTGGATTCGGCCAGCCGCGTCTATGACAGCAGCCGTCAGCGCATGGCCTTCGTGCGCAATGGCGACGTGTTCGTGCGCGACCTGCGCAGCGGCGCACTCACCCAGCTCACCCGCAGCAACGAGCGCGCCAGCGGCGTGAACTTCGCCACCGATGGTGGTGTGATCTGGGAGGTGGGCAACAACTGGTTCCACTGGAATGCGCGCAGCGGCATCACCAGCCAGGTCGCCCAGCTCAAGGCCGACAAGAACCCGGCCGACGCGCCCAAGGCCGACGTGCTGCGTGACCAGCAGATGCGCACCCTCGCCACCCTGCGCAACGACCGCGCCCAGCGCGACGAACTGCGTGACCAGGGCGAACGCTGGCGCCAGGCCGACCCGACCCGCGCACCGGCACCGATCTTCCTCGGCGCCGATGTCGAGATTGTCGACAGCGTGCTCTCCCCTGACGCACGCCACCTGGTGGTGGTGACCAAGCCCAAGGGCTATGAAGAAGGCCGCGGTGGCAAGATGCCGCTGTACGTCACCGAATCCGGTTACGAAGAAGCCGAGGACACCCGCACCCGCGTGGGCCGCAACAATCCCGAGCCGCATGCGTTCTGGCTGGCCGATGCCGTGACCGGCAAGGTCGAGTCGCTGTCGCTGGATACCCTGCCCGGCATCACCACCGACCCGCTGGCCGAGCTGCGCCGCAAGGCCGGCAAGGATGCGCTCAAGGGCAACCGTCCGCTGGAAGTGATGAGCGAGTTCATGGGCGGTGGCATCCGCTGGAACGCCGATGGCAGCCAGGCGGCGATCATGCTGCGCGCCAACGACAACAAGGACCGCTGGATCGCCACCACCAATGCCACCACGGCCAAGCTGGAAACCCGCCACCGCCTCACCGACGGCGGCTGGATCAACTGGAGCTTCAACGATTTCGGCTGGCTGCCCGATGGCCGCACGCTGTGGCTGCTGTCCGAGGAATCAGGCTACTCGCACCTGTACACGCAAAGCGGCAGCGGCAAGCCCAAGGCACTGACCTCGGGCAACTGGGAAACCTCATCGCCGGAAGTCAGCGCCGATGGCCGCAGCTTCTACTTCCTGTGCAACCAGAAGTGGCCGGGCGACTACGAAGTCTGCAACGTCGATGCCAACGGCGGCGCCGTGCGTGAAGTGACCGCGCTCGACGGCGTGGAAGACTTCAGCCTGTCGCCGGATGGCCAGCAGCTGCTGGTGCGTTACTCGGCCCCATACCTGCCCGCGCAGGTCGCGGTGCTGCCGGTCAGCGGCGGCGAAGCACGCAAGCTCACCGATACCCGCAGCGCTGCGTTCAAGGCGCGCCAATGGGTGCAGCCGCAGATGGTGCAGGTGCCTTCGCAGCACGGTGCCACGCCGGTGTGGGCCAAGTACTACGGGCCGGAAACGCTGGAACCAGGCAAGCAGTACCCGATCGCCATGTTCGTGCACGGCGCCGGCTACCTGCAGAACGTGCATGCGCGTTACTCCAACTACTTCCGCGAGCAGATGTTCCACAACCTGCTGGTCGAGAAGGGTTACATCGTGCTGGACATGGACTACCGCGGCAGCGCCGGCTACGGCCGCGGCTGGCGCACGGCCATCTACCGCAACATGGGCCACCCGGAGCTGGAGGACTACAAGGACGGCCTGGACTGGCTGGTCACCACCAAGCAGGGTGACCGCGCGCGCGCCGGCATCTACGGTGGCTCCTACGGCGGTTTCATGACCTACATGGCGCTGTTCCGTTCGCCGGGCACGTTCAAGGCCGGCGCCGCGCTGCGCCCGGTCGGTGACTGGCACCAGTACAACCACGCCTACACCGCCAACATCCTCAACACCCCGGACATCGATCCGGAGGCCTACCGCGTGTCCTCGCCGATCGAGTACGCCGAAGGCCTGCAGGACAGCCTGCTGATCGCGCACGGCATGATGGATGACAACGTGTTCTTCCAGGACTCGGTCAACATGAGCCAGAAGCTGATCGAACTG
Organism: Stenotrophomonas humi; assembly: GCF_001431415.1. Lineage (GTDB taxonomy): Bacteria > Pseudomonadota > Gammaproteobacteria > Xanthomonadales > Xanthomonadaceae > Stenotrophomonas > Stenotrophomonas humi. Next base: position 140,756 of record NZ_LDJI01000021.1, read on the forward strand.
CACAAGGACAACTGGTCGATCGCACCGTACCCGCTGGAGCGCCACGGCTACACCCGCGCCGATTCCTGGCTGGACCAGTACAAGCGCATCCTGAAGTTGTTCGAGCAGGAACTGAAGTAAGTACGAAGCAAACAGGAAGGGCGCCGCGAGGCGCCTTTCCTGTTCCTGTAGCAAGACGCGGACGGTAGCGGTGCCGCTGCGGTTGCTCTCAATCCAGAAATCCACATCGCTCCAAGTGCCCCATGCCCACTACAAACTCCCCCATCCGCATCGTCACCGCCGTCATCCTTGATGCACAGCAGCGCGTACTGGTGGTGCGCAAGCACGGCTCGGACACCTTCATCCAACCCGGCGGCAAGCGCGAGCCCGGCGAAGCCGCGCTGCAGACGCTGGCGCGCGAACTGCACGAAGAACTTGGCATCGTGATGGACCCAACCAGTGCGGTACCGCTGGGCATCTTCGAGGATGCCGCCGTCAACGAACCCGGCCGCCGCGTGCAGGGCGAGTCCTTTCTGGTGCAGGTCAGCGGCACCGCACGCGTGCAGGCCGAGATCGCCGAGCTGGCGTGGATTGCACTGCAGCCGCCGCACGGCGTGAAACTGGCCCCGCTCAGCGCGCGGCATACACTGCCGGCAGCACATGCGGCGCTGGTCAAGGCTGGGAAAGCGGAGTAAATCCGGCGATAGTGCGCGCACTCGTCGCAGCGCCCTCACCGTGAAAGCACCTGAACTTCCCCCCGTAAACACAAAACGCTCATCGGCGGAAACCTTTGTCGATGTCACCGCCAAACTGTCGATGGTGATGGCGGCGTTGGCCATCCTGTGGAGCCTGATCCAACTTGTTCTGGTCCTCGCACTGGGGCGCCTCGACATGCTTGGCGCCATGCAGGATCAGGGCTTGTCGCTACCCGAGGCATTCCAGTGGTTCGGCCGACATGCGTTGTCGCTCACCGCGTTGATGCTGGTGGTGTCGGTGGCATTCCTCGCCGTCTCGTGGGCCATGTTCAAGCGGCGCGAATGGGGCCGGCTCGGCTTCATCGTGTTTCTGGTGCTGGTGGCACTGCTCAACTTCGCCGGCCTGCCGCTCATCCATTCCGTGTTCGAGAGCATGCGCAGCATGTTCCCGGCTGAGTTCCTGCAGTCGGCACAGGGCATGGAGATGCGCGCGCAGCTCGACAGCGGGTTGTGGATGTCGCTGTTCAGCGGCGCCATCACCGCCATTGCCTTCGCCGCGTTGCATGGCTGGCTGGTGATCAAGCTGCGGCGGCCCGATGTGCGCGCCCTGTTCCACTGAATTCACGACCTCCCTGGTATCTGCAATGCTCCGTACTGTTTCAAAACACCGTTTGTTGCTACGCGGGCTCGCCGCACTGCTGCCACTGCTCGCACTGCCGGCGATGGCCGCAACACCACTGGCCTGCGGCAGCTACAAGGAGGTCGATGGTTCCGCGCGCTTGGTGATCGAAAGCCCCACCCAGGCAATACGCACGTACGAAGGCCAGCCGCCGGTCCGTTACCAGATCCGTCAGCAGGCGCAGGTATTGCACGTCGCCGATCTTTCCAACGGCTTCAGTGACGACTACACCGTCAGCGCCGACGGCAAACGCATTGGCAGCAAGTTCGCCGACTACGTGCTCGACGCACCCGCCAGCTGCAGGACCACACCCGCGCCCGCCGCAGGCAGTTGCCGCGCCGATATCGATACCTGCATCACCTCGGCCGGCACCGCGTCCGTGCAGCAGTTGACGCAGTGGTGCCGCGAAGACCTGCCGTTCGCCTGCGAGCGACTGATCACCGCCTACCAGGACCAGGCCCGTGCGCAGCAACCGGCAACGCTCGATCCGGATCTGGAGGAACCGGAGGTCTGCAAACCGGCCTCACCGCAGTTCGATGAAGCCGCCTGCAAAATCGCCGCGCGCGAGGCCCTTGGCATCGCCATGGCCAAGGCCATGCTGGGCGGCCTGACTGGTGGCGCCGCCGCCCCCCTGGCCGACGCACCACTGAACGAACTGCTGCAGCTGTGCCGCGCCCACCCCGATGCCGGTTTCTGCGGCAAGGTGGCGGACGTGCATTGGGACGCCGGCCACTACGCAGCAGCCGGCCAAGCCCTGCAGCTGGCCTGCAAGGCCGGTGGTGACGAGCACACCTGCCGCCGCGCCGAGGCGGTCACCGCAGTGCCGGCGGCAGCGCTTGCCACCGTGACGGCGACCACGCTGCCCTGCGGCGACTACCAGGCCAGCATGGGCTTGATGAGCGAACTGTCCTTCGGCGACCAGGGCCTGGTTTCGTTGGGCATGGGCAGCGAGCTGCGTGCCCGCCTGGAGAACGGCGCCGTCCACATCCGCCACGACAAGGGCGGTGATTTCGTCCTGAAGCCACTGCGCAATGGCGGCCTGCTGGGCGTTGATCAATGGAACCGCTACGCCGTCTACCAGCGCACCGGTGGCGCTGCCACCTGCAGCGCACCTACCGTCTACGTGGAACTGCCGCTGCCGCAGGATTGCCCCATCGGCAGCGATGCCCAGGCCTGCTGTGACAGTGGCAAGCTCGCCGGCTGCAATGCCATGGGCCACCGCAAGGCGCTGGCCGGCGATTGGCAGGCCGCCGCACCGTACTACCTGAAGCTGTGCCAGGCCGGCGTGCGGGCCGGTTGCGAGAACCTGCGCTCGGTCTACGAAAACACCGGTGACGAGGACCTTCCCGGCAAGTTGCTGGCCCTGTGCAACCGCGACGGCAAGGGCACGCATGTGGCCTGCGATGTCTATGCCACCAGCAACTGGGCGTTGCTGGGCCTGGGCATGCAGCTGCAGCGGGCAGCCGAAGAAATCGAAGCCGAAGACGCGACCGACACCGCGCCGCTGAAGACGCCCGCCAAATCCTTCCGCAAGTAAGGCCACCGAGGCCTGCGCTAGAGTACCCGCATGAACGAATTCGACCGCGTACGCGACTACCTAACCGGCCTGCAGGACCGCATCTGCGGCGCCATCGAGCAGGCCGACGGCCAGGCCCATTTCATCGAAGACCGCTGGCAACGTGCCGAGGGCGGTGGTGGCCGCACCCGCATCCTGCGCGACGGTGGCGTGTTCGAGCAGGCCGGCATCGGCTTCTCCGACGTGGCCGGCACCCGTCTGCCGCCGTCGGCCTCAGCCAACCGCCCGGAGCTGGCCGGTGCCTCGTGGCGTGCCTGCGGCGTGTCGCTGGTGTTCCACCCAAGCAATCCCTATCTGCCCACCACCCACGCCAACGTGCGTTACTTCCAGGCCGAGCGTGATGGCGAAAAAGTCGCCGCCTGGTTCGGCGGTGGTTTCGATCTCACCCCGTTCTATCCCTTCGACGAAGACGTGCAGCACTGGCACCGTGTGGCGCACGATCTGTGCGCACCGTTCGGCAACACCCGTTATGCAGAACACAAGCGCTGGTGCGATGAGTACTTCTTCCTCAAGCACCGCAACGAAACCCGCGGCGTCGGTGGCTTGTTCTTCGATGATCTGCATGGCGATTTCGACGCCGACTTCGCTTACCTGCGCGCGGTGGGCGATGGTTTCCTCGATGCCTACCTGCCGCTGGTCGAGCGTCGCAAGGACACGCCGTATAGCGAGCGCGAACGCGAATTCCAGCTGTACCGGCGCGGCCGCTACGTCGAATTCAACCTGGTGTATGACCGCGGCACTCTGTTCGGCCTGCAGAGCGGCGGCCGCAGCGAGAGCATCCTGATGAGCCTGCCGCCACGCGTGCGTTGGGAGTACGGTTTCCAGCCGGAAACCGGCAGCGATGAAGCACGCCTGGCCGCGTATCTGGTTCCGCGCGATTGGTTGGGCGAATAACCGCCCTCGGCCGGGATCAGATCCCAACGTAGTGCCGAGCATGGCTCGGCA
>NZ_LDJI01000022.1 GCF_001431415.1 Stenotrophomonas humi
TCGGCCCCAACGGCGCCGGCAAATCATCGCTGATGCGCACCCTGGCCACGCTGCAGGAGGCCGACGCCGGCAGCGCGACACTGACCACCGCCGATGGCGCCAGCATCGACATCCTCCGCGACAAGGACGCGCTGCGGCGCAAGCTGGGCTACCTGCCGCAGGACTTCGGGGTCTATCCGAAGGTAAGCGCACTGGACCTGCTCGACCATTTTGCCGTGCTCAAGGGCCTGACCGCGCGCAAGCAGCGCAAGGAAGTGGTCGAAGGCCTGCTGCAGCAGGTGAATCTGTGGGATGCACGCAAGCGCAAGCTCGGCACCTATTCCGGCGGCATGCGCCAGCGTTTCGGCATCGCCCAGGCACTGCTGGGCAATCCGCAGCTGGTGATCGTCGATGAACCCACCGCCGGCCTCGATCCGGAGGAACGCAACCGCTTCCTCAACCTGCTGGCCGAGATTGGCGAGAACGTGGCGGTGATCCTGTCCACCCACATCGTCGAGGACGTGACCGACCTGTGCCCGAGCATGGCCATCATGAACAAGGGACAGGTACTGCTGACCGGTCGCCCGGCCGACGCCATCGCCGCACTGCAGGCCCAGGTCTGGCGCAAGCAGGTCACCAAGGCCGCGCTGCCCGAATACGAATCGCGCTTCACCGTGTTGTCCACGCGTCTGATGGGCGGGCACCCGGTGATCCATGTCTTCAGCCAGTCGTGTCCGGAACAGGGCTTCGAGCCGGTGGAACCGGGTCTGGAAGATGTCTACTTCCAGCGCCTGCGCCTGCAAGCGCAAGCCGCCTGACGGAGACGACCCATGACCTTCGCCTTCCTGCGCTTCGAGCTGCGCGAGCAGCTTCGTTCTCCCCTGCTGTGGCTGCTGGCGGTGCTGTTCGCCCTGCTGGCGTTCGGTGCGGCCTCCAGTGATGCCATCCAGATCGGCGGCAGCATCGGCAACGTACATCGCAATGCACCGTCGGTGGTTGCCACCTTCATGACCTCCTTCACCCTGCTCGGGTTGCTGGTGGTCACGCTGTTCGTCAGCAACGCGCTGCTGCGTGATTTCGAACTGGGAACCGCCGAGCTGGTGTTCTCCAGCCCGATCAAGCGCCGCGACTACCTGCTGGGCCGCCTCGGCGCGGCGTTGCTGGCCAGCCTGCTGATGTACGTGATCATCGCGGTGGGATTGTTCATCGCCCAGTTCATGCCGTGGATCGATGCAGCCCGCCTTGGCCCGGTGTCGCTGCAGCCGTACCTGTGGTCGTTCGTGTTCATGGTGTTGCCAAACGTACTGTTCACCACCGCACTGCTGGCGGTGCTGGCGGTAACTACCCGCAGCATCCTGTGGGTGTACATCGGCGTCATCGTGTTCTTCGTGTTGTATGGCGTCAGCCGCGCGATCCTGGCCGACATCGACAACCTGCGCTTGTCTTCATTGCTGGATCCGCTCGGCATGCGCGCGATGTCGCAGGCGATGCGTTACTGGTCGGCAGAGGAACGCAACACCGGCCTGCCCGCCTTCACCGGCTATCTGCTGGAGAACCGCGTGCTGTGGCTGGCGGTGACCGGCGCCTTGTTCGCCGCCACCTTCGCGCTGTTCCGCACCGAGCGCAGCGGCACTGGCCGTAAACGCGGCAAGAAGGCCGCCCGCGTTGCCACCACCGACGGCAAGCGTTCCAACGTTGTCGCGCCCAAGGTCACGCCGGTCTTCAACATCTCCACGGGCTGGAAGCAGCTGTTGCGCCAGGTCGGCTTCGACGCGATGGGCGTGTTCCGCAGTGCGCCGTTCCTGGTGCTGCTGGTGCTGGGCATGGCCAACTTCATCCCCAGCGCGTTGTTCCGCAAGACCATGTACGGCACGCCCAGCTGGCCAGTGACCTCGCAGATGCTGGAAGCACTGCAGAACAGCTACAGCTTCCTGCTGATCATCATCGTCCTGTTCTACGCCGGCGAACTGGTGTGGCGTGAGCGCAGCGCGCGCATTGCCGGCATCAGCGATGCGATGCCGGTGCCCAACTGGGTGCCGCTGCTGGGCAAGTTCCTCACCCTGGTCGCCGTGGTTGCCGCCTTCCAGGCAGTTGGCGGGTTGACCGCCATCGTCATCCAGCTGAGCAAGGGCTACACGCAGATCGAGCCGATGCTGTACCTGAAAACGCTGTCGCTGGATTCGGTGGTCTACATCCTGATGGGTGGCATGGCGCTGGTGCTGCAGGTGTTGAGCAACAACAAGTTCCTCGGCTATGCGCTGCTGATCCTGATGCTGATCGGGCAATCAGTGCTGGGCATGCTCGACTACACCCAGAACCTGTACAACTTCGGCAGCTGGCCCATCGCCCCGTATTCGGACATGAATGGTTATGGCCATTTCCTGACCGGCCAGCTGGCATTCCAGGGCTACTGGGCGCTGTTCCTTCTGGTGTTGCTGCTGCTCTGCGCAGCCCTGTGGGTACGCGGCGTGGATTCGGGTTGGCGGCAACGTCTGCAGTTGGCCCGCCAGCGGTTGAGCGGCAAACTCGGCGCTGCCTTGGCGGTCTCGCTGGTTGCCTTCGTGGCCTGCGCTGGCTGGCTGTACTGGAGCACCAATATCCGCAACGAGTTCGTCTCGCCGGATCAGATGCTCGACCGACAGGCCCGCTACGAGCGTGAGTACAGCAAGTACAAGGACCTGCCGCAGCCACGCATCATCGCCATCGACAACAACGTCGACCTGCATCCGGAAACCCAGTCGGTACGCATCGATGGTCGCTACCGCGTGCGCAACACGCATGCTGCTGCGATTCCCGACATCCACGTGGCGATGGGCGACGGCCCCACCCTGACGGCCATCGACATGGGCGGCGCCAAGCTGACCAAACACGATGAAGAACTGGGCTACCGCATCTACACGCTGGACACGCCACTGCAGCCGGGTGAAGAACGCGACATCACCTTCACCGTGGACATCCACCCCAACGGCATCACCTCTGACCAGGCGCAAAGCCAGATCGTCGGCAACGGCAGCTTCTTCAACAGCCGCGTGCTGCCAGCATTCGGCTATGACACCGGCGTGGAGATCAGCGACCGCAACGAGCGCCGCAAGCGCGACCTCGGCGAACCCACGCGCATGCCCAAGCTGGAGGACGAAGCGGCACGCGCCAACACCTACATCTCCAACGATTCGGACTGGCTGGATTTCCGCACCACCATCTGTACCGCGCCGGACCAGATCGCCCTGGCCCCGGGCTACCTGCAGAAGGAGTTTGAACGTGATGGCCGCCGCTGCTTCAGCTACGCGATGGACCGCCCGATGCTCAATTTCTACGCCTATCTGTCGGCACGCTGGGCAGTGAAGAAAGCCACGTACAAGGACATCCCGATCGAGATCTACTACGACCCCAAACATCCGTACAACGTGGACCGGATGATCGAGGGCGTGCAGAAATCACTGGCGTACTACGAAGCCAACTTCAGCCCGTATCAGCATCGCCAGGTGCGCATCATCGAGTTCCCGGGCTACCAGTCGTTCGCGCAAAGCTTCGCCAATACGATCCCGTACTCGGAGTCGATCGGCTTCATCGCCGACCTGCGTGACAAAAACGACATCGACTATGTGTTCTATGTCACCGCACACGAAGTCGCGCACCAATGGTGGGCCCACCAGGTCATCGGTGCCAACGTGCAGGGTGCCACCGTGCTTTCCGAATCGCTGTCGCAGTACTCGGCATTGATGGTGATGGAGAAGGAATATGGCCGTACGCACATGCGTCAGTTCCTGAAGGACGAACTGGACAGCTATCTGTCCGGGCGCGGCGGCGAGGACGTGGAAGAACTGCCGCTGTACCGCGTGGAGAACCAGCAGTACATCCATTACCGGAAGGGCTCGGTGGTGTTCTATCGCCTGCGCGAGGAAATGGGCGAGGAAGCACTGAACCGCGCATTGAGCCGCTTCATCCAGGCCAAGGCCTTCCAGCAACCGCCGTACACCACGTCGGCCGAGCTGCTGGAATTCATCCGCGCCGAAGCCAAGCCCGAACAGCAGGCGTTGATCACCGACCTGTTCGAGAGGATCAGCTTCTACGACAACCGCGTGGTCGAGGCGACCACGAAGAAGCGCGCGGATGGTCGTTACGACGTCACCCTGCAACTGCACGCGGACAAGCGCTATGCCGACGGCGTGGGCAAGGAAACCCCCGGCACGCTGGACGACTGGATCGAAGTGGGCGTATTCGCCAAGGGGCCGTCGGGCAAGGAACGCGATGAAAAGGTGCTGTACCTGCAGCGCCACCACATCACGGACAGCTCGCCGACCATCACCGTCACCGTCGACCAGATCCCCAGCGAGGCGGGCTTCGACCCGTACAACAAGCTGATCGACCGGGTCTCCGCAGACAACCGCAAGCGGGTGACCCTGCAGTAAGCCCTGCCGAAGCCTTTGCTTGAAGCCCCTCTCCCATTCATGGGAGAGGGGTTGGGGTGAGGGCAGCTGGTGATTCGGCTTTTGCCTTCCTTCAGTGGAAGCGCCAAGGAAGCAACAGCCAAAGCCCCTCATCCGCCCGCTTCGGGGCACCTCGCTCCGCGCCCCGGCCTCGCACAGCGTGCGGGAGAAGGGAGCCGCCAAGTGATACCCCACACATGCCCAGCCTGCTGGCCACAGCGCACACCCCGCCTGGCGTAAGAATCTGCTGCACCGCGGATTCCGTACGGCGTCGAATGGGGTTACATTCGGCACCGTACCCGGCGCCGCCGATTGCTGAAACACACCCTGGGAGGGGATTCATGCGCACTACGATCAAAACCCTGTTGCTGGCCCTGCCGCTGATGGCTGCCGGCTTCTCCGCCAGCGCCTCGGACAGCGCCGCTGGCCGCTGGAAAACCATTGATGACGAAACCGGCCGGGTGAAATCCATCGTCGAAATCGCCCAGGCCAGCAACGGCACCCTGAATGGCAAGGTCCTGCAGGTGCTGCAGTCGGCCCAAGGCCCGCACCCGGTCTGCGACAAGTGCGACGGCGCCAACAAGGGCAAGCCCATCGAGGGCATGACCATCCTCTGGAACCTGCGCCCGGACGGCACCAACAAGTGGGCCAACGGCACCATCCTGGACCCGGCCAAAGGCAAGACCTACAGCTCCAAGATCGCCTTGGTCGAAAACGGGCGCAAACTCGAAGTCTCCGGCTGCATCGCTTTCATCTGCCGCACCCAGACCTGGCTGCGCGACCAGTAACCTGCCTTTGCCCCTCTCCTCATGGGGTGAGAGGGGCAAAGCTTGCGAACCACGGGTTCGGTGCCCCACGAACGGCCTTGCGCTGGCGCAAGGGCCGGGGCGCGAAGCGGCGGTTGGGGTGAGGGTGCGATAGCGCAGGCACCTTTGAGGCAGACTTTCCCAGCGCTCCGCTGCGCTTGCCCTCATCCGCCCTTCGGGGTGCCTTCTCCCGCCGGGTGAAGGAAGCACATCCAGCCCCGGCCCTCCGGGGCTGCTTGTTTTCGGTCATGCGATAATCCCGCGTTCCCCTGTAGCAAATGATGGCCATGACCCGTACCGCGCTCGTCACCAACGCCCTGCCCTATGCCAACGGCCCGCTCCACCTGGGCCACCTGGTTGGCTACATCCAAGCTGATGTCTGGGTGCGCGCGCGGCGAATGATGGGCGACAAGGTCTGGTATGTCTGTGCCGATGACACCCACGGCACACCGATCATGCTGGCTGCCGAAAAGGCCGGCGTGACCCCGGAAACCTTCATTGCCAACATCCAGGCCGGCCATGAGCGCGACTTCGCGGCGTTCGGCGTGGACTTCGACCATTACGATTCGACCAACTCGGCCACCAACCGCGAGCTGACCGAGGCCCTGTACAACAAGCTCGACGCTGCCGGCAACATCAGCCGCCGCTCGATCGCCCAGTTCTACGACCCGGCCAAGGGCATGTTCCTGCCGGACCGCTACATCAAGGGCACCTGCCCGAAGTGCAAGTCGCCCGATCAGTACGGCGACAACTGCGAGGTCTGCGGCGCCACCTACGGCCCGACCGACCTGATCGACCCCAAGTCGGTCGTCTCCGGCGCGACCCCGGAAATGCGTGATTCGGAGCACTACTTCTTCGAAGTCGGCCGCTTCCAGGATTTCCTGCGCCAGTGGCTGGCCGGCGATGTGGCCGTGCCGGGCGTGAAGGCCAAGCTGGCCGAATGGCTGGACGCCGAAGGCGGCCTGCGCGCGTGGGACATCTCGCGTGATGCGCCCTACTTCGGCTTCGAGATTCCCGGTGCGCCGGGCAAATACTTCTACGTGTGGCTGGACGCGCCGATCGGCTACCTGTCCAGCTTCAAGAACCTGTGTGCGAAGACCGGCGATGATTTCGACGCCGTGCTGGCCGCCGACAGCAGCACCGAGCTGCACCACTTCCTCGGCAAGGACATCGTCAATTTCCACGGCCTGTTCTGGCCGTCAGTGCTGCACGGCACCGGCCTGCGCGCACCGACCCGCCTGCACGTCAACGGCTACCTGACCGTGGACGGCGCCAAGATGAGCAAGTCGCGCGGCACCTTCGTCATGGCCCGCACCTACCTGGATGCCGGCCTGGCCCCGGAAGCACTGCGCTACTACTTCGCAGCCAAGTCCTCTGGCGGCGTGGACGACCTGGACCTGAACCTGTCCGACTTCACCGCGCGCGTGAATGCCGACCTGGTCGGCAAGTTCGTCAACCTGGCCAGCCGCTGCGCCGGTTTCATCGCCAAGCGTTTCGACGGCAAACTGGCCGACGCACTGCCGGATCCGGCCCAGTACGACCGCTTTGTCACAGCACTGGCACCGGTGCGCGAAGCCTACGAGCGCAACGACCCGGCCGCCGCCATCCGCCTGACCATGGCGCTGGCCGATGAAGCCAACAAGTACGTCGACGACACCAAGCCCTGGGTCATCGCCAAGCAGGAAGGCGCCGATGCCGAACTGCAGGCAGTCTGCAGCCAGGGGCTGAACCTGTTCCGCGTGCTGGTGGCCGCGCTCAAGCCGGTGTTGCCGGCCACCGCGCTGCAGGCCGAAACCTTCCTCAACGCACCAGTGACCGGCTGGGGCGATATCGCCAAGCCGCTCACCGCCCACACCATCGCCACCTACGTGCCGCTGTTCACCCGTATCGACCCGAAAATGATTGACGCCATGACCGACGCTTCCAAGGACACCCTCACCGCCCCGCCGGCCGCCGACGCCAAGCCTGCCAAGGCCGAGAAGCCGGCAAAGGTCGAGGCCAAGCCGGAACCCAAGGCCGACGGTGAAGCCTCGGCGTACATCGGCATCGATGATTTCGCCAAACTCGACCTGCGCATCGGCAAGGTGCTGGAGTGCGGCTTCGTCGAAGGCTCGGACAAGCTGCTGCGCTTCCTGCTGGATGCCGGTGACCTGGGCCAGCGCCAGATCTTCTCGGGCATCCGCGGCAGCTACGCCGAACCCGAAGCGCTGGTCGGCCGCAACGTGGTGTTCATCGCCAACCTGGCCCCACGCAAGATGCGCTTCGGCCTGAGCGAAGGCATGATCCTGTCGGCCGGTTTCGACGGTGGTGCACTGGCACTGCTGGATGCCGACGGCGGCGCCCTGCCGGGCATGCCGGTTCGTTGATGCAGTGGGCGCGCCTTGGCGCGCCCCTCTCCCGGAGCGGACCATGCAGCTGGCCCTGTTCGATTTCGACCACACCATCACCGTCTGTGACACGTACAGCCGGTTCCTGCGGCGTGTGGCCACCCCGGAACAGCGCGCACAGGCGTGGTGGCGGATCGGGCCGTGGTTGCTGGCATACCGGTTGAAATTGATCTCGGCCGAACGTATCCGTCGCCGCGTCACCGCACAGGTGTTCACCGGCCGCCATGCCGGTGAAATCACCCAGATGGCACGCGACTACGCCCGCGAACAGCTGCCCGACCTGGTCCGCCCGGAAATGCTGGAACAGATCCAGTGGCACAAGGCGCAGGGCCATACCGTGGTCGTCGTGTCAGGCTCGCTGGATCTGTACCTGCAGCACTGGTGCGATGCTCTGGGCCTGCAGATGATCTGCAACACGCTGGAAGTACAGGACAACCGACTCACCGGCCGCTATGCCAACGACGATTGTGGCCCGCGCAAAGTGGCGCGTATCCGCAAGCTGTTCGACCTGAGCCGCTACCAGCGCATCCATGCCTACGGCGACAGCCGTGAAGACAAGCCCATGCTGGCACTGGCGCATGAGCGCTGGTACCGCGGCAAACCGCTCTCCTGATCCCCCTTTTCGCGCAGCCCGACGCCACGCATGCAGGAAACATCGAACAACCTGGTCGAACGCCTGGACCGCCTGCTGCCGCAAACCCAATGCGGGCAATGCGGCTTCGACGGCTGCCGTCCGTATGCCGAGGCAATGGCACGCGGCGAAGCGGGCATTGATCACTGCCCGCCCGGCGGCGATGCCGGCGCGCGCGCATTGGCACATGTATTGGGCGTGGCCGCCCTTCCGTTCGACCGCAGCCGTGGCGAGCACAAGCCGCCGCAGGTGGCGTTGATCGTTGAAGCCGACTGCATCGGCTGCACCAAATGCATCCAGGCCTGCCCGGTGGATGCCATCGTCGGCGGCGCCAAGTACATGCACACCGTGCTGGCTGATCTGTGCACCGGTTGTGAGCTGTGCATTCCGCCATGCCCGGTGGACTGCATCGTGCTCGAACCGCGGTAATCCAGGCCGCGCACCTGCACGGCAGCAGCTTCAGAATTCGTCGTCTTCGGCCTTCGGCGGCAACGGTGGCACCGTGTACTGGCGGCCATGCTGTCGACAATCGGCGATCAACGCCTGTGCATCGGCGCGCACCACCGTCCGGGTACCAAGCGGAAAACGTGCATCCTCGACCACATCCGCCCGCAGGTCGGTCACTGCTGAGAACGACGCGGAGACGGCGTAGCGCTCTTCCGAGGTCGCCAGTTCGTCGCCGCCCCACCAGCGGATCAACCACTGCGCGTTGTCCCAGATCAACACCGTCTCGATCGTGCCGCCATCAAGGCGATAACCCACTGCACAGAACGTGTTGGGAACGCTGCGATCACCGTGGCGTCGCACCGTGTTGCGCAGTTCGGCGTCGATCAAGCGGAACTGCGGGTAGTCCAGCGGTTCAACTCGCGCCAGCGGTGCGCGTTTGTAGATCATCTTCGTCAACGGCGCATCCAGCGCCGGTGCCGCGTGCAGCACAACCGCGCTTCCCAGCAGCGCGCAGGACACGACAAACATCAGAAAACGTTTCATTCTCTTCCCTGCCACCCTGACGCCGGCATCAATGCCGGGGCTGCCCCGGACACCGCAGCATCCGGGGCGGATCACAAACGCCGCTTACGGCACCGCGGCGGTGATGACGATCTCGATTTTCCACGCCGGATTAGCCAGCTTGGCCTCCACGGTCGCGCGGGCCGGCGTTGCATCCTTGGCCACCCACTTGTCCCAGGCCTGGTTCATGCCGGCGAAATCAGCCATGTCAGCGAGGAAAATCTCGGCGCGCAGGATGTGGGTCTTGTCAGTCGGCGCCAGACGCAGCAGGTCGTCGATGGCCTGCAGCACCTGCTCGGTCTGGCCGACGATATCGGCGCTGGTGTCTTCCGGCACCTGGCCGGCCAGGTAGGCCACACCGTGGTGGATGGTCATTTCCGACATGCGCGGGCCGGTATCGAAACGTTCGATCATGGGGTCGTTTCCCTCGGTTGGATGGTGTCGCCATTGTGACCCGAACCGAAAGTTTCAGCTGGCCCTTTGTGCAGGCGTCGCCATGCGGCAATCGCCACCATCAGCAGCCAGCCGACCAGCAGCGCGACCACCAGCTTCTGCCCCAGCCCGCGCGGGCTCGCACGCCACAGCACATGCAGCCACAGACCGGCGAACGCCAGCCACGCCCACCACCAGCTCCAGCGATGGAGCGAGGACCAGCGTGGGTCGCGACCGAAACACCAGGCCTGCAGCAGCATCGCAACGGTCACGCACAGGAAGGCGGTCTGTGCCGACAGCCCATGCACCAGCGGCGCCAACAGGGGCGCGTGCTGCGGCAGCCAGCTGTCGCCAATCGCCACGGCGGCGAGGCCGAGCCCGGCGACGGTGAACAGTGCCGGCGGCAGCGCGCGACGCGCCACACCCTGCGCCTGGGCGTGCAGCATCCATGCCAACAAGCCGATGGCCAGCGCGAGCAGGCAGTACGCCACGCGCAGCAGCACTCCATGCGGACCATGCAGGTACAGGCTCAAGGTGGCCCAGGCCCAATCCAGGTCCGCACGTGCGAACTGCAGCCAAGTGGCACAGAGAACAAACAGCAACAGCGCCATCATGACCAAGGCGAGACCGATCTGATGCCGGCGCAGCGTGGGATGTCGATTGACCTGCATGGATGTCCGGAACCCGGCATGGAATCGGGCAAGTCTAGGGCCCTGCGCTGCCGATGGTGGCTGAAGGAACAAACAATGCGCACGCTTCGGCTTTGCGTCGCCGTCACGCACTGGCGATAGTCTTGTCGACCCGCGCCGTCCGGCGCACCACCTGATCGTCGCAGCGCATGAGCGTTCCACCCGTCGTACTGGATCAGAACACCGCGGGCTGGCGCCGGCTGGCTGCCATTGCCATCACGCTGGCGATCATGGGCCTGGCCCTGCACGCGCTGGCGGGGCAGTTCGACGAGCATGGCTATCACCAGATCCGCACGGCGCTGAAAGGGCTGTCGTGGACGCAGCTGCTGATCGCGACGCTGCTGGGCATGGCCAGCTACGCGTGCCTGATCGGCTTTGACGCCATCGGCCTGCGCCGCGCGCAGCGGCGTTTGCCCGCCAGCCGCATCGGCATCACTGCTTTCCTGGCCCACGCCGCCGGGCAGACGCTGGGCTTTGCCGCCTTGACCGGTGGTGCCATCCGCCTGCGCAGCTATGGCCGTGCCGGGCTCAGCCTGGCCGAGATCGGCCAGGTGGTGCTGATGTCCACGCTGGGCTTCGTGTTCGGTGCGTGGTTGCTGCTCGGTCTGGCGCTCTGGCTGGAGCCCGGCGCTGCCGCGCGCGCGCTGCCGATCGCCGTCCCCGTCGTCCGTGCATTGGGCATCGGCTTGCTGGTGCTGTTCGGGGTGATGTTGGTGGTGGTGGGCCGGGACGGACGCCGCATTGGCTGGCGCTCTCATCACGTCTGGATTCCCAACCGACGCACGGTACTGGAAGTCACCCTGCTGAGCGTGGTCGAACTGGGCCTGGCATCGGCCGCGTTCTACGTGCTGCTGCCGGCGCAAGGCGAAGTGGGCTTCATCGGTTTTGTCGGACTGTATCTGGTGGCGGTGGTGGCCGGCCTGCTCTCCACGGTACCGGCCGGGTTGGGTGTGTTCGAGTGGAGCCTGCTCAAGCTGCTGCCGCAGATCGCACCCGCCGCCATTCTTGCCGCGGCAGTGGCTTACCGCGTCACCTATTACCTGTTGCCGTTGCTGCTGTCAGCACTGCTCGCCGCCGTCGCAAGCGTGCGCCGGCCGATCAGCAGTGGTGCCGGGGCAGCATGGAGTGCATTGCGGCCATGGCTGCCGCAGATCATCGCGCTGGCGGTGTTCGCGGTAGGCGCCCTGCTGGTGATCGACGGCACCTTGCCGGTACCGCGCCATCGCATCCTGCCCGCGCCGTTGCCATTGGTGGAAACCTCGCATCTGCTCGGCAGCCTTGGTGGCGTCGCGCTGTTGTTGATCGGCCAAGGCTTGCAACGGCGCAGCCATGTGGCCTGGTTGATCGCGCTGGTGCTGTGTGTCGGGCTGCCGATACCGGTCTGGCTGCGTGGCGGGCACGCGCTGGTCGCGCTGACGCTGCCGTTGGCAGCCATCGCCTTGTGGGCGGCGCGGCGCGAGTTCTATCGCGAAGGTGCGCTGCTCGACGAAGCCTGGTCATGGCCGTGGCTGCGCAACGTCGCGCTGGTACTGGTGGCGACAGTGTGGCTGCTGTTCTTCGTCTACAGCCACGTCGAATACCAGAACGAATTGTGGTGGCAGTTCGCCACGTCCGGCAATGCGCCGCGTGCATTGCGTGCGCTGCTGCTGATCAGCCTGGTGGTGATCGTGTTCGGGCTTGCGCGCCTGCTGCACAGCACCCGCAGCCCGCTGCCTGCACCGGCAAGCGAAACACTGGAACAACTACGCCCCGTGCTGGCACAAGCGCATGACACCCAGGCCTGCCTGTCGATGACCGGCGACAAAGCCATCCTGCGCAGCGAGCATGGCGATGGCTTCGTGATGATGCAGCGCTACGGCGGTTCGCTGGTGTCGATGGGCGATCCGGTCGGGCCACCGGCGGTGGTGCGCGAGTTGATCTGGAAATTCCGCGAGGAAGCCGACCGCCTCGGCCTGCGCCCGGTGTTCTACCAGACCAGTGATCGCCACTGGCAGACCTACCTGGACCTGGGGCTGACGCTGGTGAAGCTCGGTGAAGAAGCCATGGTGCCGCTGCAGGACTTCAGCCTCAACGGCAGCACCCGTGCCGATCTGCGGCAAGCGTGGAATCGCGGCAAGCGCTCGGCGTTGAGCTTCCGGCTGGTGGGTGCTGCGGATGTGCAGCCACTGCTGCCGGCATTGAAGGCGATCTCCGACAGCTGGCTGGAAGAGAAGTCAGGCGAGGAGAAAGGGTTCTCGCTGGGCAGTTTCGACCCGGCCTATCTGTGCCGCTTCCCGGTCGCGCTGGTCGAGGCCGAGGGCCGCATCGTCGCCTTCGCCAATGTCTGGCAGGCACCGGCCGGGCATGAGTTGTCGGTGGACCTGATGCGCCACCTCCCCGATGCGCCCAAGGGCACGATGGACTTCCTGTTCATCGAGCTGTTCCTGTGGGGCGCGGCCAACAACTACACCCGCTTCTCGCTGGGCATGGCGCCGCTCACCGGCCTGGCCGAACACCGCCTGGCCGGCCGCTGGAACCGCTTCGCCAACCTGGTGGCACGCCATGGCGAGCGCTTCTATGGCTTCGGTGGACTTCGCCGCTTCAAGTCGAAGTTCTCACCCGACTGGCGTCCGCGCTACCTCGCCGCACCCGGTGGCATGCACCTGCCAGCGGCATTGCTCGACGTTACCCGGTTGATCTCGCTCGACCCGCAGCGGTGAGCGGTGAATCAAGGTTTCGCAGGCACCTTCAGCTGCTGCAGGATCACCCGCGCCAGTGCGGCGTAGTCGCCCTGGAAATGATGATCACCCGGCAGCTTCACGACCTGTGCGCTGCCCGCTGGCAGCTGCGGGCACAGTGCGCCATCGTCGTCCCCACCATAGATGCACAGCGTGCGTTGCGGCGACAGCTTCGCCACTTCCGGCGCGATCGGGAGGCCGTCGTCGTCGCCCCCGCCAATCCAGTTGCTGACGTGGAATTCGTAGTCGGCATGGCTGCCCGCCGACAGCAACGCGGTCATGCGCAGCATTGACGATGTACTTTCCGGCAGCATGTTGATCGCCGCAGGCAACACATCGGCTCCTTGCGAAAAGCCCACCAGCACCAGCTTTGGTCGCTGCCATTGGCGCGCGTAGTGCCGCGCGATGCGATCCAGGTCAGCGGCGAAGCCCGCTGGCGTGCGCTCGCTCCAGAAGTAGCGCAGCGAATCCACGCCGACCACGGAAACCCCTGCCTGCGCCAACGCATCGGCCACGTCCTTGTCCAGACCGGCCCAACCGCCATCGCCGGACACGAAGATCGCGAAGGTATCGCCCTGCCCGGCTGCCGGCACCTCCACCAGCGGCAAGCCGTCCAGTTCCTGCGGCACCGGCGGCAGACTGACGCCGTGCTGCGCGCCCAGCACACGTGCGGCCGCCACTTCACCCGGCAGGGCATTGCCATTGCGCGTGCGCTGGAACTGGCGTGCCATCGGCACCGTTGCGATGAATGCATCCACGCTTGCCGCCGGGCATGCGTGATATGCCCCCGGGGCCGCCGACAACCACGGAAAACGCAGCGGCTGCGGCTTCAGCGCGCGACCATTGATGGCATCGCCGCAGGTCATCTGCCCGGCGCGCCATTGCGGGCAGAAGTCTTCGGTCAGCAGGCCGGCAAACACCTGCGGCGCGGCCTGGCTCGCTACTGCATATGCCAATGCAGCACCGTCGCCGTCACCGCCCAGGATCGGCAGGCGATACGTCGGCACGCGGTAGTACGCCTGCACATAGCGCGAGAAGTTCTCGACATCACCTGCAGAGAAGCCACAGCTTCCCTTTTCCTTCGCCAACACCCGCTGCAGATGCGCGGTGTCGATATCCACCACCATCGCGCCGTCGTCGCGCAGTGCCTGCAACCGCATCT
This sequence comes from Stenotrophomonas humi, assembly GCF_001431415.1. GTDB lineage: Bacteria > Pseudomonadota > Gammaproteobacteria > Xanthomonadales > Xanthomonadaceae > Stenotrophomonas > Stenotrophomonas humi. Next base: position 14,239 of record NZ_LDJI01000022.1, read on the forward strand.
GTCGCTGTGCCGGTTTGTCGCTACCGGCAAACCACAACACCACCCGCTGCGGCGAGCCCTTGGGCATCTGCACCGGCACGTCTTCAAAACGTCCGTGGCTGACCTGCCCGGCGGCCAGCGCCGGCACCGAATGCACGGCCAATGCCACCACCATGCCCAACAACGCACGCACCATGGATGAGTTCTCTGGATCGGGAAGTTGCAGCCTACGCCTGCGGACGCAGGAGGAATGTCAGGACGGCCGTTTCAGTCCAGCGCGTCGGGGTGACGCAGCTTCCATTCGGCCAATGCCTGACGGTATCGGCCCAGTTCGTCGGAATACAGATCCAGCACGCACAGCGGGCAACCGCTGCCGCAGCACTCGTTGGGGCCGGGGGCCTCAGGCGGCAGCGGACGGGGATCGGGATCGACAGCGGGGTTCGGATTCATCGCAACGGCCATCTGGGCCGGCTCGGCAGCACGGTACGGCGCATTTTAGCCATTCGGTGCCCGCTCATCCGGTGACGCGGCGCAAATTGGCGCGAGCCGCCGCGTCATAACGTTCATGGAAGAAATCGCTGAAGAAGATCCGCGGCTGCGCCAGCACGCCTTTCAGGAAGCGGCGCCGGTTGAGACGGAACAAAAAGCCTGGCACCTTGCCGCTGTACTCCTGGGCGATGCCGCGATCATAGGCATCGAATACGTCCGGCGGCGCGCCGAGGATGGCCATGTCGCTGTCCAGGAACAGGGCCGCATCGGCGTCCAGCTCATCCGCCCGCAACTGCCCATGGCGGGCCGTCAGCTCGATCAGTCCGGCCACACGGGCAGCATCCACACCCGCCTCCGGCAACCAGCGCTGGATCGCGGCGACGGCCAACTGCGCCGAGCGCAGCTCATTGTCGCTGCGCCCCGCTTCATAGATCGCATCGTGGTAAAGCACCGCCATTGCCACTTCGCGCGGCTGCTCCCAGCCTGGGCCACCGGCGACGTCACGGTAGTGATGCAGCACCGCCTGCACATGGCCGACGTTGTGATATGCACGCGGCGGTTGCGCATAGGCCGCTTCGAGTTCGGCCAACTGTTGCGGTGGAAGGGACAGCGGCAGCGACTGGGTATCCATGCACGCATCCTGCCCTACGAGCAGAAGTGAGTGAAGAGGAGTGAGGCAAAGCAAGTGCAGAAGCGGAGCCAGCCGTTGCCGTCTCCCACTCCTTTCTCTCAGCCCAGTTGCCAGCGACCTTCCAGCTGGTAGCGGCTCTGACCGAGGAAGCTGCGGATCAGCACGAATTCGCGCACGAACCAGCGCAGCGGCTGCACCGGCTGGATCGGCATGCGGCGCTTGTCGTACAACAGGGTCATATGCGGGGTGAAACGCGGATCGGTCTTGCCGCCAACGCCCTGCAGGCAGCGCGCCAGTTCTTCGTGCAGGCCGGTGAGCAGTTCGGCGCCGTACTCACTGCGCAGCACGAACGGGTTCTGGCGATTGCCGGCAAAGCTGCCCACCTGGTCGAAACAGACTTCGAACTCCGGCATCCGCACCCGGCTGGCAGCCTGGCGCATCTTGGCCAACAGGCTCGGCGGCAGACCGGCGTAGTCACCGACGTGATGCAGGGTGATGTGCAGGCGCTCGCACGCCAACGGATGCCCTTCCAGCCCGTGCTCGTCCCGCAGCCCTTCGGCCAGCTCGGCGACCCGCTCAGCGGTGAGCGGGTCCGGCAGCACCGCAAAGAACAGGCGCTCGGTGGGAATGTCACTGCCAATGCCCAGCGAGAGCTGTGCCTGGTCAGAGGGAAGGAACTTGTTCATGGTTTCGCGTCGAAAGCCGCCGGCTGGCCTGCAGGTAGCGGCCGCCGATACTGACTGGGGCCGCGGATACTAGCAGACCCCACCCCTCACCGGGATGCCTGCTGGACAAAATATAGCCAGCATTCGGCGAGCCAGGCGCTGCGGGGCCTGCCGAAGGTTATCCACATGTTTACCAAGTGCTGATCCACATGGCCTGTGGATTGCGGGCTTTGCCTGCCCATGCCGGATCAGCACCGCTCCGGGAAGCCTGATCGATGCGGGCAACACCGCCTCCGCCGACAGCCGCGCCGTCCGTTGCCGAACGATTCCCAACCGCCCTCGCCGCGCGTGATCCGACACTCACGCCGGCCTGCTTTCACAGGCATACACTCGAACTGCCGCAGCAACTTCCGGGTGGTCGCCATGATCGGTTGGAACGCATTTGCTCTGCTTGCCGTCACCTCGCTTTCGCCGGCGCCGCCGGCGCAGGCTGCCGTGGACATCCCGGCACCCGAACAGATCATGATCGTGCCGCCGGAGATAAAGGCGCTGCTGCGCGAACGGGTGATCGACACCACCAATTCTCCGGAAAAACGCCTGCAGCGGCTGGTCGAGTTGATCTTCGAGCCGAACGGGCTGGGCCTGCAATACGACACCGAGGCCACCCTGAGCATCGCCGAGACCTGGCAACAGCGCCGCGCCAACTGCCTGTCCTTCACCTTGTTGTTCGTCGCCCTGGCCCGCGAAGTCGGGCTGGAGGCGCATGTGCAGGAGGTCGGCCAGGTGGTCACCTGGTACCAGGAGCAGGGGCTCATCTTCAATGCCGGCCATGTCAACGCCGGGCTGCGCGTGAACGGCCGCACCGCCACCATGGACCTGGACAGCAACGTGCTCTACGACAGCCGTGGTCCGCGCCAGATCACCGACCGCCGCGCCCTGGCGCATTTCTACAACAACCGCGGCGCCGACCAGCTGGCCGCACACGACTACGCCACCGCCCGCCGCTATTTCGATCTGTCGCTGCAGATGGAACCACGCTTCGTGCCGGCCTGGAGCAACCTGGGCGTACTGGAGTCACGAGTCAACGACCTGACCGCCGCCAGCCATGATTTCGAGACCGCACTGTCAATCAACAAGGACCACGCGCCGTCCCTGCACAACGCCTCCAAGCTGTACCTGCAAATGGGCGATACGCGCCGTGCCGCACAATTGCAGACGCGGCTGGAGCGTTCGCGCAGCAAGGACCCGTTCTACCAGTTCATGCAGGGTGTGATTGCCGAGCGCGCCGCCAACTATCCATTGGCGGTGCACTACTACGACAAGGCTGTGCGGCTGTACGGGCGCGCCCATCAGTTCCATTTCGGGCTGGCGCGGGCCTACTTTCTGAGCGGCAACAACCGCCTGGCCGAACGCGAAATGGCCCGCGCCCGCGCCTTGGGCGGCAGCGACGAGCAGCGGGCCATCTATCAGACCAAGCTGGACGGCATCCGGCGCCTGGAGGCGCGGCATGCCGCGCATTGAGATGGGGCCGGGAACAGGACGTTGGGAACGGGGAATGTGGAACCGATAGGGGTGCATTGTTACGCGCGGCCCCTGCACCTCCCACAGCCCTCCCCGCCCCTGTCTCCTGCCTCTCAGGCTTTGCGCAGGAAGCAGGTCTTCAGCACCAGGCCCTTGATCTTGTCCGAGTTGCCTTCGATGTTCTCGGCATCGTCCTCGACCAGACGGATGTTGCGGATCACCGTTCCCTGCTTGAGCGGGATCGAGGAGCCCTTCACCTTCAGGTCCTTGATGACCGTGACCGTATCGCCGGCGACCAGCACGTTGCCATTGCTGTCACGGACTACCAATGCGCTGGCCGCCGCTTCACCGGGCGTCCATTCATGGCCGCAATCGGCGCAGATCCACAGCGCACCATCGGGGTAGACGTTCTGCAGCGAGCACTGCGGGCAGGAAGAAACGGACATGACAGCTCCCGGAACATGAAAGGGGCCGCCGATTGTAGCCGCCCACGCCCGCGCTCATGCCCCCGGCCCTGTCGCGTAGTAAAGTGCGCGGCCGTTTTAGCTGCAGACACCCCCGCCCCATGAAACTTGGCATTGACTTCGGCACCAGCAATTCCGCCGCCGCCGCCCACGTTGACGGCAAGGTGGTCCCGGTTCAGTTCGGCGATGCGCTGCAGTTCCGCACCACGGTGTACTTCCCCGAGGTGATGCGCGATCCCAACGACTTCGCGCTCACCCCGGCGCTGGAACAGCAGCTGGAAGAGCTGATCGACTCCGGCCGCCGCGCCTCACGTGCGGCCGGCACCAACCGCAGCCATGAGCAGCTGCGCAGCGACGCCATGCGCGTGGTGCGCCGGCAATGGATGGAAGAATGCATCCGCGAGCCGCAAAGCTCCACCAGCCTGCTGCAGAACGCGGTCTACGGTGACGATGCGCTGGAGGCCTATTTCGAAGAGAACGAAGGCAATCTGGTGCAGAGCCCCAAATCGATGCTGGGCTACAACCTGCATCCGCGTGCCAAGCAGACCATCACCGGCATCGCCACGCACATCCTCGAACACATCCGCCTGACCGCCTCCAAGCAGCTGGGCCAGAACGTGCGCAGCGCGCTGCTCGGCCGCCCGGTGCAGTTCCGCAGTTCCATCGGTGAGGCCGGCAACGCCCAGGCGCTGGACATCCTGCGCGGCGCCGCATTGGCGGCCGGTTTCGATGAAGTGGAGTTCCTGGAAGAACCTGCCGCAGCCGCCATGCATTACCACGCGGTCAGCGACAGCCGCCATGAAGCGGTGATCGTGGACGTCGGCGGTGGTACCACCGATATCGCTCACGCCAGCGTCGGCGGCAGCCAGGCACCGCAGATCCATCGCGCCTGGGGTATCGCGCGCGGCGGCACCGACGTCGACCTCGCGCTGAGCCTGGCCGGGTACATGCCGCTGTTCGGGCGCGGCATCACCCGCGTGCCGGCGCATCACTATGTGGAGGCGGCAATGGTGCAGGACATGCCGCGCCAGCGCGATTTCCGCCACCACGACTACGCCGCCGTCGATGCACCGTACGGGCCGCGCCTGCAGGCACTGCAGGACACCGGCAACACCGCGCGCCTGTATCGCGCGGTGGAGCACTGCAAGATCGCGCTGAGCAGCAATGAGAGCCACGCCAGCGCGCTGGATTTCATCGAGCCCGGTTTGAATGTGGAAACCGATGCGCCGCATCTCACGGCGGCGGCAGGCAACTATCTGAGCGAGCTGGAAACCCTGTTGAAACAGGTGCGCGAAGACATCGGCCATGACCCGGCGGCGGTGTTCCTCACCGGCGGCATGTCACGCGCAGGCTATGTGCAGCGCACCGCAGCGGCGGCGTTCCCGGGTGCGACGCTGGTGCACGGTGATCCGTCGTTCGGCGTGGTGCAGGGATTGGCGCTGGCCGCAGCGCAGGACTGAGGCGCAGCCCAGCTCACTCCCGGGCGGAGCGAAACATAGCCGCTCTCCCGCGAGCGGGACGAAGAGGGTCGTTTGCGAACCATTGGTTCGCGATCTGATGAGTGCCCTTGCGCCAGTGCAAGGGCCGGGGCGCGGAGCGGGGATTGGGGTGAGGGCGCTTTTGATCTTCGGCGTTGGCTTTCAATCAAGGCCGTCCAAAGCCAAAAAGCTCCCCTCATCCGCCCCTTCGGGGCACCTGCATTCGGCACATCCTTGTGCCTCACCCGCTGGGCGGCTTCGCCGTGCAACTCGGCAGTCCTGCCGAGTTGTCGTCCCGTAAACGGGAGAAGGGATGGAGTTCGAATTTTTCTCGTTCCTCAGTTACATCGAACGCTGAATCACCGCCCGCTCAGACTCACCCGAACATCGCCCGAATGCGCGTTGATGGAGATATCACCATCTCCACCGCCGATACGCGCATCCAGACTGCTGCCGGGACCATAGCGGGGGCGCTCCACCTGCCCTACGTCGGACTTGATGTCCCCGCTGAAGGTGTTGACCTTCAACTGTGCCGAGGTACGTGCCGGCAGCGTCAGCGTCACCGGCGCGCTCACCGTCTGCAGGCTGATGCGCCCCCCCGGCTGCAGGCCGGAACTACGAACGCCCAGGTTGCCCGAAACGGTTTCCGCATTGAGCCGCTGCACCGCCGACAGGTCCAGGCTGATACCACCGGACACCGAATTGGCGGTGACTTCACCACCACTTCCACCGGCGGTATTGATACCCCCACTCACCGTGCGCACGTCCAGGCGCGTGGTACGCAACTGCGTGCGGATTGAACCACTGACCGTATTGAGTTCGGCTTCCTCGGCCTGTCCGTTGGCGGTGATGGCGCCGCTGACCGTCGTCGTCTGCAGGCGGCGCAGGTCGACATCGGCCACATCCACCCCGGCACTCACCGTACTGGTCTGCAGCTGAGCAGCGCGCGGCACCCGCAACTCCAGCGTCGCGCCACGACTGCTGCGACCGTTCTGCGGATACACCACCTTGAACTGCACGCGGTTGGCACTGTTCTCCACATCCAGGCGCTGCCCGTCGCCCAATGTGCCGGAGAGCTGCACTTCATTGCGATCCCAGCCGCGCACGGTGACCGACCCGGCGATATTGCTCAGTTCAACCCGGCCGCCGCTGGACAGCGGCAGGCGCTGGTTGACCGTGCTTTGCGCCAGGGCTGACGACAGGGGCGCCAACAGCAGCGTGGCGACCAGCACATTCCTCAGAGAGGCTTTCATGGATTGCTCCTTCAGGTGGAAAGTCCGGCGCCACTGAGGCCTTGCCGGGTGAGTTCAAGACGCAACGCGTAGGTGCGCTGCAGTTGCCCGAGCAGGAAACCTGCCTGCGGGCTTTGATCGATGGCCTGGCGGATGTCGCCGGCGCTGGCATCAAGCTCCTGCAGTGCCGGCATCAGCTCGGCGGGCACGCTGTCCTGCGGAATCGTGGCGATGGCCAGCCGATACTCATGGGTCAAGGCATTGGCCTGCGCCTGCAGGGGCGACGCCACTCGCGGACGATCCTGCGGCAGCCACAACGCCACCGTACCGACCAGCGCCAGTACCGCCGCTGCGGCGCCGGCATACCACGGCCAATGGCGAGGTTCCCTGTGAACGACCGGACGCAGCATCGAGGGCGTCACCACGACCGGCAGCGGCTGCCGGGGCTGCTGCAGTTCAGCGGCAATGCGCTGCCAGACCACCGCCGACGGAACACGCTCGGCCGGCAGTTCGCGCAGGCGGCGGACCAGGTCGTCGTTGTCGTACTCGTTTTCGTCGTTTTGATTCATCGTACTTCTCCAAGCCGCACCCGCAGCAAGCCACGGGCGCGGTGCAACTGTGCTTTGGAACTCCCGACCGCCATCTGCAGTTCCGTGGCGATCTCCTGGTGTTTCCAGCCTTCAATGTCGTGCAGCACCAGCACTGCGCGGGCGCGCGGCGGAAGGGTCTGCAGCGCGCGTTCCAGATCCATCCCGGCAGCATTGCAGCGCGCGGGGGCGGCCATCTCCGACAACTGCTCCATGCCGTCTTCACCGACATCCAGCGATTCGAAGGTGGCGCTGGCGCGCAGTTCCATCAGTGCGGTGTTCACCGCCAGCCGATGCAGCCAGGTGCCCAGCGCGCTCTCGAAGCGGAACTGCGGCAACTTGCGCCAGGCCTGGATGAAGGTTTCCTGCAGCACATCCTCGGCGCGGCTGGCATTGCCGCCGCACAGTCGCCACAGCAACGCGTTCAACTTCGGCGCGTGGCGGCGGTAGATGCGCTCGTAGGCGTGCACATCGCCGGCAGCGGCGGCTCGGGCCAGCGCGGCGTCGTCCACGGCGGGCGATGAAGGGGCGGCGGTCACGGTGGCGTTGAGCATATCCATTGGATGCAGCAACCGGGCAAAAGGTTTAAACACCCGCGCGTTGGCAGCCCGCGCCCGCATCGCCGACAATCGCCTCCCCCACCGTTGCCGATTCATGTTCCGGGCATCCACTCACCCCTTCGCGGTGGTGAGCGCCGGACACCCGGCATAACCACCACGCCAGCAGACCGGCGTACTGCAGACTCCCCGGGTGCCTGCAGTCAGCAAGGAGATTGAAGATGAAGCAGTACCTGCCACCCTCGATGCATGACTGGATCGGCCCGCTGACCACCGGTTTGAACATCGTCGCGATCCTGCTGGTGGCCTTGCTGCTGCGCCTGCTGACCCGCCGCCTGCTGTCCCGCCTGGGCCGCCACTACACCCTGCCGCAGCCCATCGAGATGGCCATCCGCCGGCTGTCCAGCTTCATCATCTGGACGGTCACGGCGCTGGCGGTGCTGGACCGGATTGGGGTGCAGCCATCGGTGCTGTGGACCGCCTTCACCGGGTTTGCCGCAGTGGGCGCGGTGGCGTTCTTCGCGGCGTGGAGCGTGCTGTCCAACGTGTTCTGCACGTTCCTGATCTTCACCACCCGCCCGTTCCGCCTGGGCGACCAGATCGAACTGCTGGAAAACGGCGAGAAGCCGGGACTGAAAGGCAGCGTGGTGGACATCAACCTGATCTACACCACCCTGCATGAGATCGGTGGCCCGGCCGAGGGCACCTTGATGCAGATCCCCAACAGCCTGTTCTTCCAGCGCGGCCTGCGTCGCTGGCGCGGGGGGGAGCCAGTGCACGGGGTGATCGAAGGGGATGGTTGAGGGAAGACCGGTCGCAGTTGGAGCCGAGAAAGAGTTCCCTCCCTTCTCCCCTTGCGGAAAAAGGTGCCCCGTAGGAGCGGATGAGGGGAGCTTTGGGCTTTGAGCCGTTTCTACTGAGAGCAAGTACTGAAGATCTAGAGCGCCCTCACCCCAACCCCTCTCCCGCGTGCGGGAGAGGGGCTTTGGCATTCTGGCTTTCGGTGAGCCCGCAACGCCCTTGCACTCACCCCGTGCGCGCTGAGCCGCTGCCGGTCAACCAGCCAGCCGCCCTATGAATCACAGCATTTCACTCGTGCTGCGCCGCAACATGCGAAAATCGTCACTGATTCCCCGGTCTTTCCGACCGCACCCTTCGTAAACGATGTCCTCCTCAGCCAACTCTCCCTGCTCTGCCTGCCCGGCAGACACCACATCGCCCGTTGCCGTGATCCCGGCCGAGCCGAGCGATCGCCAACGCTGGTTCAGCGTCATCGCGCTGGCCTTGGCCGCATTCGTGTTCAACACCAGCGAGTTCGTCCCGGTGGGGCTGTTGAGCGATATCGGCGGGGCGTTCGGCATGCCCATCGAGCATGTCGGACTGATGTTGACCATCTATGCCTGGGTGGTGGCACTGACCTCGCTGCCCTGCATGCTGCTCACCCGCAATTTCGACCGGCGCAAACTGCTGCTGGGTGTATTCGCGCTGTTCATCGCCAGCCATGTGCTGTCCGGCATTGCATGGAGCTATCCGGTCCTGATGGCCAGCCGCATCGGCATCGCACTTGCACATGCGGTGTTCTGGTCGATCACCGCATCGCTGGCGGTGCGCATGGCGCCCGAAGGCAAGCGTCCGCAGGCACTCGGCCTGTTGGCCACCGGCACCTCGGTGGCGATGGTGCTTGGCATTCCGCTGGGCCGCATTGTCGGTGAGTGGCTGGGTTGGCGCGTTACTTTCATGGCGATCGGCGGCGTCGCGCTGCTGGTGTCGCTGGTGCTGGCGCGCCTGCTGCCTGCCCTGCCCAGCCAGAACAGCGGCTCGGCCAGCAGCATCCCGCTGCTGCTGCGACGCCCGGCGCTGATGGCGTTGTACGTGCTGGTGGCGGTGGTGATCTCGGCACAGTTCACCGGCTACAGCTACATCGAGCCGTTCGTGCAGAAGATCGGCGGCTTCGATGCCCACGTCACTACCTTGGTACTGCTGCTGTTCGGCGGCATGGGCTTCATCGGCAGCGTGCTGTTTTCGCGCTACGGCCTGCGTTGGCCGCGCGGTTTCCTGTTGACCGCCATCGGCACCCTGGCTGCCTGCCTGTTGCTGCTGCGCACCGGCCTGGGCAATGCATGGATGCTGTACGTGCTGGTCTCGGTGTGGGGCGTGGCGATGATCTCCTTCGCGCTGTCGATGCAGTCCAAGGTGCTCACCCTGGCCTCCGACGCCACCGATGTGGCGATGGCGCTGTTCTCCGGCATCTTCAACATCGGCATCGGTGCCGGTGCGTTGATCGGCAGCCAGGTCAGCCTGCACCTGGGCATGCAGCACATCGGCCTGGTCGGTGGGCTGATCGCCACGGCCGGCTGGCTGTGGTGCACGTTTGCATTGCTGCGCTGGAGCGGCAGTTTCCGGGTACCCGCCACCCGACACTGATACCCGGCAGCCTTCGCACCCGGCCACCTCCACTGCCGTTATGCTCGGCGCAGGACAGGGCAGACAGGGGCGGCCGATGGACTCAACCAGCACACTTCGCGATGCGACCGCTGCTGATGCCGGCGCACTCAGCGCACTGGTCACCCCGCTGGCCCGGCACCTGCTCGACGCTGCTACCGGCGCCAGTGCCCATGCCTTTCTTGCCACGCTCACGCCCGACAGCTTTGCCCAGCGCCTGGCGTCACCGCAGTTTGCGCACTATCTCCTCGAGCGCGATGACCAGCTGTGCGGCATGATCGCGATGCGTGACGGCAGCCATATCCATCACCTGTTCGTGAACCGCAGCACGCGGCATCAAGGCATCGCCCGCAGGCTGTGGGAACACGCGCTGCACGTCCACGGCCGTCGCGACTACACGGTCAATTCCTCGGAAGTGGCGGTACCGGTCTACGAGAAATTCGGTTTCGCTGCCAAGGCCGCGCCGCAGACGGTCAAGGGTGTGCGCTTCGTATTGATGGAACGACCACGCCTGGTGCGGCCAGTGGTCCAGAAGCAGTACCTCAACGAACTGCTGCCGCAGAACGGCAAGCACTAGCGCAGCTGGCTGTCCTTGCTGCCGCGCCGGTTATAACCACTGGCGCTGGCATCTTCGGCATCGTGTGCCTGCTGGCAGGCAACACACAGGCGCACGCCTGGCACCGCCTTGCGCCGCGCATCGGGGATGGGCGCGTCACATTCCTCGCAATGTTCCAGGCTGGGGCCGCTGGGCATGCGGCTGCGCGCACGCTTGATCGCGTCCTCTACCGTGGCGTCAATTTGATCCTGAACGGCGGTATCGCCCGCCCAACCGGTGGCCATGGCTGGATGCTCCGTAGTAACCGGCATCCAGCCTAGCGCAGTTGCCAGAGTGCAAGGTCAACGTTGCCACAACGGCCAATACCACAGGCGCTCACCACATCAGATCGTCAGGCACCTGGAACTGGGCATAGTAGGCATCGTCCTCGGCATTGCCGGTGGAGATGGGGGTGTCCTCGCTCTGGCCGTGGTCGAGCACGATCAGCTCGGCAGCGCGCGTGCGTACCTGCTCGGCAGCCACCCGTGCCAGCAGCTCGAACCCATCGCCATGGCGCACCACCACCAGCGCACCGGCCGCCAGCTGCTTGCGCAGGGCCTCGCTGACCAGCAGGGTCCGGATGATTTCGCCGTCGTTGAAGCGGTACTCCAACTCACCGCCACGCGGCAGTTTGCGGTCGCTGATGATCTGCCGCGCCTGCGCGCGCAGTTCGTCGGCACGGCGCAGGGCATTACGCTCAGCCGCCAGCTCGCGGTCCTTTTCAGCCTTTTCAGCACGCACGCGGTCGGCCTCGCGCTGGCTTTCGGTCGGCGCCGCCGGGCCTTTGCCATGGCGCGCCTTGACCTGTTCACGGGCCACCTGGGATACCTGGGATTTCTTCACCAGCCCAGCCTTGAGCAGTTGTTCCTGCAGCGGATTTGCCTTTGCCATCGTCGTATTCGTGTTCTGTTGCCGATGGCTGCCATGATACCCATCGGCTCCCCACCCCGCCCGCAAATCCGTACACCGACGATGCAGACCCTGAAGTACCTGAATGGCTATCCCGAACCCCTGCAGCAACGCGCCCGCGAGCTGCTGGCAGAAGGCAAGCTCGGCGAGGCGGTTCGCCGCCGCTATGCGCAGCCGCACGCAGTGCGCAACGACCGCCAGCTGTACGACTATGTGCAGACGCTGAAAGACCGCCATCTGCGCCAGTCGCAGCCCTTGGGCAAGGTGCTCTACGACGCCAAGCTGCAGGTGGTGAAGCACGCGCTGGGCACGCATACGGCCATCTCGCGCAACCACGGCGGCAAGCTCAAGGCCAGCCGTGAAATCCGCATTGCCAGCGTGTTCCGCGAGGCCCCGGCCGAGTTCCTGCGGATGATCGTGGTGCACGAGCTGGCGCACATCAAAGAGGCCGATCACAACAAGGCCTTTTACCAGTTGTGTCTGCACATGGAGCCGGATTACCACCAGTTGGAGTTCGATATGCGCCTGTATTTGACCGCGCTGGAACACGAACCGCGCTGACCCCTGTGTTCGCGACTGCGACGCATCGGCGCTACACTCCCCGCCCGCCGTAGAACACCGTATCCATGACCTCGCCCATCCGTCTCGACAAGCGCTTGTCCGCGCAGCTGCAATGCTCGCGTGCCCAGGCCCAGCAGTACATTGAAGGCGGCTGGGTCAGCGTGGACGGCGTGGTGGTGGAAACCCCGCAGACCATGGTCACCGAAGAAGTGGTGACGCTGGCCGACAACGCCAACACCGAGGGCGCCGAGCCGGCTACGTTCCTGCTGAACAAGCCCGCCGGCGTGGGCGCCGGTGGCCTGCTGGCGCTGATCCAGGAAAGCAGCCACTTCACCGACTACGCCTCCAGCCAGCAGCATCTGCTGCGCCGCCATTTCCAGCGACTGGAAGTGCCGATGCCACTGGATGACGTTGCCAACGGGCTGGTGGTGCTGACCCAGGACTGGCGCGTGCGCCGGCACCTGATCGAAACCGGCCCGTCACTGGAGCAGGAGTTCATGGTGGACGTGGAAGGCGAACCCAGCCCCTGGGCGATGTCGCGCCTGACCCAGGGCCTGATCTACGAAGGCCGCAGCCTGCCGAGCTGCAAGGTCAGCTGGCAGAGCGAGCAGCGCCTGCGTTTCGCCATCAAGGATGTGCGCCCGGGCCAGTTGCAGTACATGTGCAGCGAAGTGGGCCTGACGGCCACGCATATCCGCCGCCTGCGCATCGGCCGCATCGGCCTGAGCAAGATGCCTGAAGGCCAGTGGCGCTTCCTGATGTCCAGCCAGAAGTTCTGAGTCACGCGGAAACCTGACACCCGCGCCCTCCGCGGAATTGCGACACCGCCGGCCGCCGATTCATGCGAGCGCCGGCATTGCGCGGCGTGGCATCCCCGCCAGGCCGGCGTTACAACAAGCGCAGCAGCGCGGCGGCAACCGCCCCCAGCACCACCACCAGAAGAAACGGCTCGCGCAACGCCAGCGCCACGGCTGCGACCAGCAGCGCGCCCATGCGCGCGTCGAATGCGAGCCCCTGCCCGGCGGACAAGGCGTTCATCGTCGTCAGTGATGCCAGCAAGCCAATGGTCAAGGTGCCTGCCACGCGGCTCATGCGCGGTGATTCCATCCACCGCACCGGCACCAGATAACCGACGAACTTGAGCGCCCAGGCGGCCACGCAGGCCAGCATGATCCAACCCCATAAGGTCATCGTGACGCCTCCTTGTCCGACACCGGCGCCACATCCGGCTCCAGTCCTTCGTCGGCCGGGCCTTGCCCGAACCAGCCCCAGATCGCCGCCACCGTTGCGGCCAGCAGGATCGGCACACCCGGCGGCACCCACGGCAGCGCCAGCATCGTCACCAGCGCGCAGACGATGGCAATGGCCACAGGCTCACCCGAGCGCAGACGCGGCCACAGCAATGCCAGAAACGCCGCCACCGCTGCACCATCCAGGCCCCAGCGGCGCGGATCGCCCAAGGCATCTCCCAGCAACGCGCCCACCAGGGTGAACAGATTCCACAGCAGGTACACGCCGATACCCGCCACCCAAAACCCACGCCGCTGCTCGGCCGGCTCGCTCTGGCTGGCGGCAGTGGCGGCGGATTCGTCGATGGTGACCTGCGCGGCCAGCGGCCGCAGCCACCCACGCGGCATCAACATGCGGTTGATCTGCGCGCCATACACCGCATTGCGGATGCCCAGCAGCGTCGCCGCCGCGAATGCCGCGTTACCCGCGCCACCTGCGGCAATCACACCAATGAAAGCGAACTGCGAGCCACCGGTGAACATCAACAGGCTCAGCACCGCCGTCTGCGCGACGCTGAAACCCGACGCCACTGCCAGCGCACCGAAGGAAATGCCATACAAGCCCGTGGCGAGCGCTATCGACAAGCCAATCCGTACCGCTGGCGTAAGCCGCTCGCGCATGCGATCAGCCTCGCCCGCGTGCCTGCTCGGCGGCAGCGACGAACACCACGTCGGTGGACGAATTCAATGCGGTTTCGGCCGAATCCTGCACCACGCCGACGATGAAGCCCACCGCCACCACCTGCATCGCGACGTCATTGGAAATACCGAACAAACCGCAGGCCAGCGGAATCAGCAACAGCGAGCCGCCCGGCACACCGGATGCACCACAGGCACCGATGGCCGCCAGCACGCTCAACAGCAGCGCGGTCGGCAGGTCCACCGTGATGCCCAGCGTATTGACCGCCGCCAGGGTCAGCACCGAGATGGTGATCGCCGCACCGGCCATGTTGATGGTCGCGCCCAGCGGAATGGCCACCGAATAGGTTTCCTCGTGCAGGCCCAACTTGCGGCACAACTCCATGTTGACCGGGATGTTGGCCGCCGAAGAACGGGTGAAGAACGCGGTGATGCCACTCTCGCGCAGGCAGCGCAGCACCAGCGGGTACGGATTGCGACGCGTCACCAGCGCCACGATCAGCGGGTTGCCGACGAAGGCCATGAACAGCATCGCGCCGATCAGCACATACAACAGCTGCAGGTAGCCCTTCAGCGCTCCCAGGCCGGATTCGGCCAGCAGCGAAGCGACGATGCCGAACACGCCCAGCGGCGCCAGCTTGATCACCGCACGCACCAACCAGGTGACAGCGTCGGACAGATCACCCACCAGCGTGCGGGTGCCGGCGCTGGCATGACGCAGCGCCATGCCCAGGCCCACTGCCCAGGCCAGCAGGCCGATGTAGTTGGCGTTGAGCAGCGCATGCACCGGGTTGTCGACGACCTGCATCAGCAGCGTCTTGAGCACCTCACCGATGCCGCCCGGGGCGGTCATGCCGGCTTCGGCGGCGACTTTCAGGTTCAACACGCTGGGGAACAGGAAGCTGGCAGCTACACCGACCAACGCAGCCGCCAGCGTGCCGATCACATACAGCGCCAGGATGAAGCGGATGTTGGTCTTCTGCCCATGCTTGTGGTTGGCAATGGAGGCGGTGACCAGCACCAGCACCAGCACCGGTGCCACGGCCTTGAGCGCGGAAATGAACACCGTGCCGAGCAGCCCCACCGCCGTCGCCCCCTGTGGCCAGGCCATCGCCAGCACGATGCCTGCAAGCAGGCCGATGACGATCTGCACCACAAGGCTCGGTGCGCGGAAGGAACGGGAACGGTCGATCATTGGCAAAGCCCAGGGAACGCAAACCCCGATTCTCTCCCAGCTTCCCCCCGCTGACACCTCCGGAACGTCACGGTTGCCCGATTACCCTGACCCGCAACCCGGAACCTCGCTAGGATGCGCGCATGGAAACTACCCGCTCCCGTGGCCGCAAGCTGTTGCGCCTGTTCGGTTACATCATCGCCGCACTGCTGTTGCTGGTCGCCAGCGGCCTGCTGCTCGGCGACCATCTCACCCCCAAGGCGCTGGGCACTCCCTCACAGGCGATGCCGCTGCAGCCCGATCAGACCCTGATCGACCGCTCGCTGGCACCGATGCTGGCAGAGCATCCCGGCGAAAGTGGCGCGGTCTATCTGTCCGAGGGACTGGAAGCCTATGCCGCACGTTCCATCGTCACCCGCCAGGCCGGGCGCAGCCTGGACCTGCAGTACTACATGTGGCACGACGACATGGTCGGCCACCTGCTCGCCAACGATGTCTACCAGGCCGCCGAACGTGGTGTGCGCGTGCGCCTGCTGCTGGACGACATGAATGCCGCCGGGCTCGACGCGCAGATGATGGCGCTGGACACCCACCCCAACATCGAGATCCGCCTGTACAACCCGTTCCGCAACCGTGACGGCCTGTGGCGGTTGCTGGAAATGGTGCAACGTGCCTTCAGCATCAACTACCGCATGCACAACAAGGCCTGGATCGCCGATGGCCGGGTGGCCATCGTCGGCGGCCGCAACATCGGTGAAGAGTATTTCGACGCACGTCCGGACGTGAACTTCCGGGATCTGGACCTGCTGCTGGCCGGCCCGGTGGCCGCCGACGCCAGCCGCATATTCGACACGTTCTGGAACAGCCAGGAAGTCGTGCCGATCAGCGCGCTGCAACACAACACCAAGCAGCAGATGAAGAACTTCATCGACCAGGCCAAGCTCGAAGCCCGTGAGCAGGAAGCGGTGCCCTACCTGCAGCGGGTCCGCGCGCGACTGGACGACAGCTACCTCGGCAACCGGCTGGCACTGCACTGGACCTCGCAGGTGCATATCCGCTCCGACCCCCCGAGCAAGCGCAAGGATGCCGATCCCCGTGACTGGCTGGTCACGCACCTGGCACAGGAGCTGGGCAGCGCCCGGCACAAGTCGCTGCTGATCTCGCCCTATTTCGTGCCCGGTGCCGCCGGCACCAAGGCGCTGATCGGCCAGGTGAAGAACGGCGTGCAGGTCGGCATCATCACCAACTCGCTGGCGGCCAACGATGTGGCCGCCGTGCACAGCGGCTACATGCATTACCGCCGGCCACTGCTGGCCGGTGGCGTGCAGCTGTACGAACTGAAATCGCATGGCCACACCGGGCGTGCATCAACCTTTGGCAGCAGCGGTGCCAGCCTGCATACCAAGGCGTTCGTGGTGGATGACCGCCGCGGCTTTGTCGGCTCGTTCAACCTGGACCCGCGTTCGGCCTACCTCAACACCGAGATGGGCGTGCTGTTCGATGACCCGGTACTGGCCGCGCGGCTGCGCAGCGAATACCTGCGCCTGTCGGATGCCGATCTGAGTTACTGGGTATACCTGAGCAAGGGCTCGGATCTGCGCTGGCTGGACCGCAGCGCGACACCGCCGATCACCTATCGCACCGAGCCGGACACCACGCTGCTGCAGCGGGCCACCACCCGCGTGATCAGCTGGCTGCCACTGGAGTCGCAGCTGTAGCGGCGTAATCGCTGCTCAGCTGTTGCCGGCAGGTGCCTGCCGGTTCACCCGCTTCCACAGCCACACCACGACATGCGGCGGCAGCTTGGTCGACAACGCGGCCAATGCCTGTTCCTCCGACATGCGCCCACCGGCATGCAGCATGGCCGCACTGGCCGCCAGGCGGCCCACATGCAGCGACCGCGCCAATCCGGTCGGCACCTGCGCATCGACGTCCCGCAACGCCTGCATGATCGGCGGCGCCAGTTTCCAGTGCTCGGCGATGCGTATCGCCGTGGGTACGGTGCAACGCTCCAGCGCCTCCAGCAAGGTCCCCGCCTCGCGCGTGCGCAGCGGCGAGCGGGCCAGCACGTCGGCGGTGGCCTGCATCACCATCGCCCCGCTCAACCCCAGCAGCAGCCCGGCCAACTGTGCGGCAAAGCCGTCTTCCTGCTCCATGCTGCGTGCATGGTCAGCCGCAGCCAACGACAGGACCAGGGTGTAATCCCACAGTTGGCGCGCGAACACCGCATCCTCGCCGCTGGCGGCCTGCATCACCGGCTGCACCAGTGCGGCGGAAATGATCTGGCGGATGCCATCGTTGCCGATCAGGGTCACCGCACGCTCGATGCTCTGCACATCCTGCCGCTGCAATCGATACAGCGGGCTGTTGGCGATGCGCAGCAAGGTGGCGGCAAGCACCGCGTCACTGCCGATGATGCGCGCGATCGAGCGCGAGGACGCCGCACTGTCATTGACGCTCTGGATGAGCTGCGGCAGCAGGTTCGGGCGGCGAGGCGTATAGCGCGAGGAAAGATCGGCGCGGGTCAGCGCGGCATCCACGTCGTCAACCACCGCGCGCTGCACACGCAATGGCGCATCGTCCGCCACGGCCAGCGCATGCAGCAGAAAACGCCGCTGCAGGTCACCGACGGCCACCGCTGCAATGGCAACCGGCAAGTCGGTTTCCACGGGCGCGACGTCGCGTGTCCTGCCGCTCGGCGTAGCCGTCTGCACACGGCCACGCAGCCAGAACCAGGCGATACCGCCCACGATCACTGCTGCCAGGATTGCCGAAAAGATCACCATGCCGAAAGTGGGAAACGCCGATGCGGACCAATGCATGTCATATCGGCAGCCAGCTCGGCTTCTTCAACAGCCCGGTGCTGACTGGCGCTGACCATTCCGCACGGCATCACGGCATCACGGCTTCATCTGCTCCAGGCGAACCCCCATCGGCCCCTGCAACGAGCCATCCTCGTTGACGGTGAAAGCCACCGGCTCGCCCTCGGATCCCGGCACATGCACCGTCACGGTATCGCCCTCGCGTACATACCGCGCCTGCTGCACCTGGCCCAACAGCGACACCGAGGCCTTGCCGTCGGCCTCGAAGGTATAACGCAACAGCTGCGCCGAATCGCTGTAGGTGCCACGCGGGCCTTGGCTGCAGGCAGCCAGCAGCGTGACCAGGGTGACGATCAGCAAATTCCTCATGCGGGCATCTTCCAGAAGGTGCTGCCGTGGCAGCCACGGCGTTGGCCCACAATTCTGGCATATCGCCTGCTGCCTGCTGCCGGTGTTGGGTTAGGCTGCGGCGACCTTCCCGCCATGGCCGGCCCCGATGCGACGCACCCTGATGCTGCTGTTCCTGTCCGTGTTGGCTGGCTGCGCCAGCAGTTCCACCGTTACTGGCGATCCGGGCGGCTATTTCGTTGCCCGTGAACTGGCAATCGAAGGGCGTCAGTTCCGCTACCGGGTATTCGTGCCAGCCGCGCACGTGCCACGACCGCTGCCGGTGCTGCTGTTCCTGCATGGCTCGGGCGAGCGCGGCGACGACGGCATCAAGCCCACGCAGGCCGGCGTCGGCCCGTGGATCACTCAGCACAAGGACAGCTTCCCGGCACTGGTGGTGTTCCCACAGGTGCCAGATGACGAAGAGTGGCGTGGCCGCAACGCGCGCATGGCGCTGGCGGCACTGGATGCGGCCAATGCCGAATTCGCCACCGACCCTGCACGCAACTACATCAGCGGCATTTCCATGGGCGGGTACGGCACCTGGGAACTGGCGCTGACCCGGCCAACGCAGTTCGCCGCGGTGATGCCGATCTGCGGCGCGCTCCTGGCACCGCGTGCGGAGCGCCCCGGCCTGGTGGTTGATCAGGTGGCCGGCAGCGCCGATCCCTATGAAACCGTTGCCTCACGCCTGCATGGGGTACCGGTGTGGATGTTCCATGGCGCGCTCGATGCACTGGTGCCCCCGCGCGACGATCGGGCCATCGCAGAGGCCAGCCAGAAACGGCAGGCTGGCTTCCGCTACACCGAGTATCCGGACACCCAGCACAACGCCTGGGATCCGACCTACCGAAATCCTGCCGTCTGGGAATGGATGTTCAGCCAGCGGCGCCAATGAAGGCATCTGCTCGGTTGAAGCGGGCAACAAGGGATACAAGAAGGGCGATCACGCTTTCCGCATGATCGCCCTGTCTTTGCCCGCAATGGCCGTTGCCTGCGCTCAGCCAACCCCACGCAGCGCCAGGGTCAACGCCAGCACGCTCAGGATCACCGCGATGGTGCCATCGAGCACGCGCCAGGTGGACGGCTTGGTGAACAGCGGTGCCAGCAGCCGTGCACCCAACCCCTGTGCGGTCAGCCACACGCCGCTGGCGGTAACCACACCCGCCGCGAATGCCATGCGCGATTCACCGAAGTTCTCGGCGATGGAGCCGATCACCATCATGTCCAGCCAGAAGTGCGGGTTGATGATCGAAAAGCCCGCTGCGGCCATCAACGCCGTCCGCAGGGACTGTTCGGCATTGTCATCCAGCTGCATGCCTCCGCCACCCTGCATCGCACGCCGGGCCGACATCACCGCATAGCAACTCAGGAACGCCACACCGCCCCACAACAGCACCGTGGTCAACCACGGCATCTGCTCGGTAAGCGTGCGCAACCCGGTCACACTGGCCAGGATGAAGACCGCATCGATGGCAAAGCAGGTGGCGATGATCGGAATCACGTGCTGGCGCATGATGCCTTGGCGCAGGATGAACGCACTCTGCGCACCAACAATGGCAAACAGACCGATACCGATACCTGCCCCACTGAGCCAGGCGCTGCCGGCGGCTTGGGCGGAAACAACAGAAAACATGGGGGAACTGCCTTTTTTCGGGGGAGGGTCGCAGCGGGAAGTACCCACCGGCACGACCGGACGCGGCAATTGTCGCAATGCAGCATCAAAAAGTAGAGCTAAACTTCGTTAACCATCTTTAGCGAAACTTAATTCATGCGCATCGACCATTCGCAACTGCGTGCACTGGCGGCGGTCATCCGCGAAGGCAGCTTCGAACGCGCGGCCCAATCACTGAACGTCACCGCCTCGGCGATATCGCAACGGATCAAGGCGCTGGAGGACCGGGTGGGAAAACTGCTGGTCAAACGCAGCATCCCCACCGAGGCCACGCTGGAAGGCCAGGTGCTGGTACAGCTGGCCGAACAGACCGCCCTGCTGGAGCGGGATGCCTTCGAGCGCATCGGCATCTCCGACAGCGAGCTGCCGCGCGCCAGCATCCCGGTGGCGGTCAATCACGACAGCATGGAAACCTGGTTTCCGCAGGCCGTGCATTCCTTCTCCCAGACCACCAGCACCACCCTGGACCTGCATACCGAGGATCAGGACCACACCGTCGCGCTGCTGCGCCAAGGCGCCGTGCTCGGTGCGGTCACGACCTTGTCCGAGCCCGTGCAGGGTTGCCAGATCCACGAGCTGGGCAGCATCCGCTATGCCGCAACCTGTACGCCGGAGTTCCACGCGCGCTACTTCGCCAAGGGTGTGAACGCCCAGTCGCTGGCCCAGGCACCGGTGCTGGTGTTCAACCGCAAGGACGACCTGCAGGCCCGCTATGCCCGGCGCATTGCCGGCATCGACCAGCCGTTGAACGCACCGACCTGGTGGATTCCCTCCACCCGCGCCTTCGTCCACGCCAACCTCGGCGGCCTCGGCTGGACCATGAACCCGCTGCCGCTGGTGCAGCAGCAACTGGAAAGCGGCCGGCTGGTCTACGTGAAAGCCCGTGCCTGGGAGGATGTACCGCTGTACTGGCAGCACTGGAAGGGCGAAGTGAAGACCATGGCGCTGCTGACCCGCGCGATCCTGCAGGCCTCATCCATGCTGGTGCGGAAACGGAAGTAAGCCGCACCGGCCACTCACCACCCGGCACTTTGCTGCGCTGCAAGTTGCCCCAATGGACAGTGCCGCACCGCCGCCCGCAGCTGGATGCTGACCGGACCATCAGGACCCACCTGCCCGGAGCTGCCGCATGTCGATCATCCGATCCATTCCCGTCGTTGCTTCATGGTTTCTCGGCGCCGTCGCCGTTCCGCTCGCAGGCGCGCTGGCACTCATGCTCCCCTCCAATGCCGCCGCATTGGATTGCGGCAGCAACAACGGCTACACCTGCACCGGTGCCGCCACCCAGTACGCAGGTGGCTTCAACCCCGGCGTCGGCCAGGGCGGCTTTGGCGGTGGTACCTGCACCGCCACCCGGACCCCGGTGGTGTTCATCCCGGGCAACGGCGACAGCGCGATCAGTTTCGACATGCCTGCCGGCGCAGTCAGCGGCTACGGCACGCCGCCGCTGTCCACCTATGCCGAACTCAAGGCAGCCGGATACAACGACTGCGAACTGTTCGGCATCACCTACCTGAGCGCCAGCGAGCGCGCCGCGCCGCAGAACAACTATCACTCACCGGCCACCTACCAGGTCATCAAGACCTTCATCGACAAGGTCAATGCCTATACCGGCAAGAGCCAGGTGGACCTGGTGACGCATTCGCTGGGTTCGACGATGGCGTTGGCGACGATCAAGTACCACGGCTACCAGGGCAGCGTGCGTCGTTTCATCAACATCGCCGGCGGCCTGCGCGGCCTGCAGACCTGCCGCAGCACCGGCTATCAATCGGCCCTGGCACCCACCTGCAATGCCGAGGCCTATGTCTTCCCGTACAACTACTACACGTTCGGCCTGTATCCGAGTACCGGCGTGACCTACTACGGCTACAACCGCTGGACCGGCAGCGGCTCGGGCAGCCTGCGCACCTTCCCGGCCAGCTACAGCAGCATTCGCTTCTATACGATCACCGCCGGGCTTCGCGATCAGGTGCATTGCTTCACCACCAGCTACAGCGCCGGTTGCGGTGATGGCGCACTGTTCAACACGTCCACCAATGTCTACGCACAGGTGGACGTGGGCGCAGGCAGCAGCGCTTACAGTTTCGACTGGGATTGGAGCGACGGCAGCCCTTACAACTTCGGTGGCGGTGATACCAGCAATGGCGTTGGCCACTTCCGTTCGAAGAACAACAGCGGCGTCATTGTCCGCAACATGCTCACCAGCGACTGCACCAGCAATTGCGCCGCCGGCTACAGCGGCGTGTATGGCCCTGCGGTCAATCGCTGAGCGGGACCATCAATCAAAGTACAAGGCCAGGCCCACGCCGCCCTGCCAGTCGATCGTTTCGTTGTCCAGCCCGCGCAGGAACGAGGCATCCAGCTGCAGCCGTGGCGTGGCCATCCACGTCACGCCGGCACCGGCCGCACGCATGTACTGCGCGCCGGTGCCGTAACCGCCTTCCACATACGCCGACGCGCTTTCTCCCAATGGAAAGCCGTAGCTCGGCGAGAAAAGCCAGCCGCTGCCGTTGTCACCCCATTGCCGGTCGGCATACAGCGCCAGGCTGGTATCGGCCGGCAATCCCCAGGCCATTGTGACCCCGAGGTCATAGTCGTGACAGCCGTCGCCCAGCGGTGCACGGCCCCATGGCAGCGTTGCACCACCTTTGAATGCCAGCGAGAACTGCTCGCCCTGCATCGCCGGCGCCCACTTCAGCGCGACGCTGCCGTCACCGCTGCCGGTATCACGCTCGCGAATGCCAGCGCCGCGTACCCGGAGGCCGCCCCAGGTGTCAGCGCCCAGCTGCAGCTCGGTGGTTGCGGATAAACCCAGCCGCAGCAGCGTGTCGGCTGTCCAGGCCGTTGTGGTGACCCCGTCGCTGCGGTCGCGACTACCATCGGGCAGCCCCTGCTCCCAGACGAAGACGCCCTTGCCCACCGTGCTGGTGGAAAAACCGATGCCGGGGCGGTCGTACTCGGGCGCCTCGCCGGCCCATGCACTCATGCTGGCCGAGACCAGGATCGGGAACATCACGAGTCGTCGTTTCATACTGTGATGCTCCCATGCTGGCGCGCAGTGATTGTGTGAAGCCGGGACGGGTTGCGCTGTCCAGCCCCATGTCGCTCGAGAGGAGAAAGCGCGTTCCCCTCATCGAACGGCAATCACTCTCAGCCCTTGAGCAGTGCGAAATCCAATGCACCGATCACCGCCGCCACCTGCGCGTCATTGCACTGCTGTGGCGTGGCCTTGGCGCTGTCCGGATAGACCTCGGTGGTGGTCGTGTAACGCGCACCGCTGACACTGGCGCACAGCCCCAGCGCCTTGAGCGGGTATTCGATCACGCCCGGAGCCACCACCGGCGAACCAATGATCTCGCCGCGCGCATCGGCCGGGGCGATATGCGTGACCTTCTCCACTTCGGCATTGACCGCCTGCTGGAACGCCGGCTGACGGTTGTCGCTGTCATCCACCAGATAGAAGCCATCCGGAATCTCGCCCGGCTCGAACGGCTTGCCATCGCGCGCGGCCAATGCCGGACGGAACTCGCTCTCGTCGGTGTCGGTGGTTTCGTGCAGATCGATGTGCATCACGATGTGGCCCTTCAACGGTGCCACCAGTGCCATCAACGCAGCCGATTCCGGTGCAGGACTGTTCGGCACGAATGAACGATTGGGGTCCAACGCCAATGCGTTCCAACGCTGGACACGCTCATAGCCCCAGGGGCTTACGCACGGCACAACCAGCAGGTTGCACTTCCCGGCATAGTCAGCCGCATGCTGATCGATGAACTGCAGCGCACCCTGCACGCCGCTGGTTTCGTAACCATGTACGCCGCCCGTGACCAGCATCACCGGCAAGGCATCGTTCCAGTTGCGGCTGCGCACCGCCAACAACGGATAACGACCGCTTGGATAATCCAGTTCACCGTATTGCGACACGTCAAAACGTTCGCGCAATGCATCGATCTTCGCCACCACTTCATCGGCATGACTGCGCTGCACCACCTGGCGCTCCAACCACTGCGCGCGTTCGGACGCACCCCACGGCTGGCCCGGCGTACCCACCGGATAGAAAGCGGCAACAGTATTCATGCGGTACCTCGTTGAAGATGACGGTCAGGCGCGCACTCTACACCCAAGCCGCGCTGCGTTCAGTTGCCGAAAGCCATGCAGGATGAACCCCGCTTCAACCCGGGTGCCCGGCCTTCACTTCCGGTTTTCCCGCAAGCGCGCAGGGTTGTCGCCAGGGATCCCCATCCCGGTTGCCAACACTCGGAGGAGAAGATCATGCGCACTTTCCACAACACACTTGCCACCACTCTCGTCGGATTGGGAATGCTGGTCGCCGCCAGTGCCCAGGCGCAGACCTACGGCCCTCGCGATGAAGGCCGCCGTTTCAACGATGGCAGCCGGGTCGAATGCCGCAAGGTCGAAGTGGCCAACAATGCCCGTGACCAGAACCGTATCGCCGGCACCGCCACCGGTGCGGTGGTCGGCGGCCTGCTCGGCAACCAGGTTGGCGGTGGCAGTGGCCGCAAGGTCGCCACCGCTGCAGGTGCGGTGGCAGGCGGTCTGGTCGGCCGCAATGTCCAGGGCCGCAACCAGGAACGCAACGGCCAGCGGGTCGTCGAGACACGCTGCGAACGCGTTTACCGCTAGACCACCCCATCCCCCTGAAAACGACAAAGGCCCCGAAGGGGCCTTTGTCGTTCGATGACCGTCATATGGCGTCAGGCCTTGCCTTCCAGCATCGCGGCGATCTCGGCGTCTTTCTGCACCCACAGGCTGTTCATCCACTGCTGGAACTGCGCACGGTAGGTGCGATCGTCCTGATAGTTGCCCCCCATCAGCTCGGCCGGAATCGGCAGCTTGCGCACCAGCACCTTCACTTCCGGCAGGCGGTTGGCCATCAGGTCGATCATCGACGGGATGCCCTTCGGGTAGACGATCGTCACGTCCAGCAGCGCGTGCAGGCCCTTGCCCATCGCGTCGAGCACGAATGCCACGCCGCCCGACTTGGGCTTCAGCAGATACTTGAAAGGCGAATTCTGCCCGTCATGCTTTTCCTGGGTGAAGCGCGTGCCTTCGACGAAGTTCATCACCGCCACCGGGATGCTGTTGAACTTCTCGCAGGCCTTGCGGGTGACTTCCATATCGCGGCGCCCCAGCTCCGGGTTCTTCATGATCTGCTTGCGCGTGTAGCGACCCATGAACGGGAAATCCAACGCCCACCACGCCAGCCCCAGCATCGGCACCCAGAACAGCGAACGCTTCAGGAAGAAGCGCAGCAGCGGGATGCGACGGTTGAACACCTTCTGCAGCACCAGGATATCCACCCAGCTCTGGTGGTTGGCCAGCACCAGGTAGTGGCCATCGCGATCAAGATCGGCCAGCCCGCTGACCTCGAAACGGGTCCGGGTGAACATCCGGATCATGGCGCTGTTCACGCCGATCCAGCTCTCCGCCAGACCGGTCAGCAGCGGATTGCAGGCCCGGCGCACCGCTGCAAACGGCAACACTGCCTTCACCAGCGCGACCACGAACAACGGCAGGCAATGCACCACCGTGTTGATGGCAACCAGCGGCAGAACCAGAGCGACACGCAACCACACCATAGAAATACCGGGGACTAGTCCGAAAGAGGGACAGGGTAGCAAAGAGCGGCAGTGAGTGAAGCGCACTGGGGAATACATGGCAGCGCGGGGCTGCCGCCCGTGAGGCAGCCCGCTGCATCGTCGATTCGAGCAGCTCGATGGGTGCGCGGGCCCGCACCGCGCGCGTTCCACTCCGGCTTCAGCCCACTCACGAAAAAGGCCGCCTCACGGCGGCCTCTTTCTACTGCGGTAACGGACTGATGGCTCAGCCCATCATGTGGTAGTTCATGTTCCACATGACCCACAGCGTGCCCAGCACGATGATGCCGATCACCACCAGGGTGAACAGGCCGGCGCTGACGTTCCAGCGCTGTGCCGAGGAGCGGTCCAGGTGCAGGAAGAACACCAGGTGCACCAGCAGCTGCAGGATGCCGGCGACCACGATCACCGCACCGGTGGCGAAGCTCGAGGACAGCCCGCCACTCATCACCACCCAGAACGGGATGATGGTGAGCACGGCTGCCAGCAGGAAGCCAACCAGGTAGGACTTGACGCTGCCGTGGCTCTCGCCGCCGGCACCGTGTGCATGATTGTCATGTGCGGACATTACATAGCTCCCGACAGGTAGACGACAGAGAACACGCCAATCCAGACCAGATCCAGGAAGTGCCAGAACAGGCTCAGGCACGCCATGCGGGTCTTGTTGCGCGGGGTCAGACCATCGTTCTTGAGCTGGATCAGCATCACCAGCAGCCACAGCATGCCGGCACTGACGTGCAGACCGTGGGTACCGACCAGGGCGAAGAACGCCGACAGGAAAGCACTCTTGTCCGGGCCGTGACCCTGGTGGATCAGGTGGTTGAACTCCCAGATTTCCATGCCCATGAAGCCGGCACCCAGCAGCCAGGTAACGGCCAGCCAGAAGAACATCAGGCCCTTCTTGGACTGGTGCAGGGCAATCATGCCCAGGCCGAAGGTCAGCGAGGACACCAGCAGCAGCGCGGTTTCCCATGCCACGAAGGACAGGTCGAACAGGTCCTTCGCCGCCGGGCCACCGTTGGTGCCGCCAGACAGCACCACGTAGGTGACGAACAGGGTGGCGAAGATGAGCAGATCACTCATCAGGTACACCCAGAAACCGAAGACGGTGTTCTCGCCGGCGTCGTGATGCTCGTGATGATCATCCCCATGGCCCGCCGCGTGCGCGGCGGAACCGTGGGTCATCGTGTGGGCGTTGTGGCTCATGCCTTCACCTCGGTCTTCACCAGGCCCTGGGCAACCAGGTGCTTGCGGTGTTCATTTTCGATACGTTCGACTTCAGCAGCCGGCACCCAGTAGTCCACGTCCTTGTCGAAGGTGCGGTAGATGAAGGTGCCGATCATGCCGACCAGGCCGATGATGGCGAACACCCACATGTGCCAGACCATCGCAAAGCCCAGCACCAGGCTGAAGGCGCCGATGACCACACCGGTACCGGTGTTCCTGGGCATGTGGATGTCGCTGTACTTGGCCGGCTTCGGCCACGCTTCGCCACGCTGCTTGCGCTGCCAGAAGTCGTCCAGC
This sequence comes from Stenotrophomonas humi, assembly GCF_001431415.1. GTDB lineage: Bacteria > Pseudomonadota > Gammaproteobacteria > Xanthomonadales > Xanthomonadaceae > Stenotrophomonas > Stenotrophomonas humi. The sequence goes on from NZ_LDJI01000022.1 coordinate 41,474, forward strand.
TCCTCGCCCTTGGGCAGGACGGCGAAGTTGTAGAACTGCACCGGGGAAGCGGTTTCCCACTCCAGGGTACGTGCATCCCACGGATCGCCGGTCAGGTCGGCATTCTTCTTGCGGTCGCGGATGGACACGGCGATCTGGATCACCTGGCACAGGATGCCGAAGGCGATGATCGCGGCGCCGACGGCGGCAACGATGAAGAACGGCTGGTACTCCATGTTCGGGTAGCTCTGCAGGCGACGCGTTGCACCCATGAAGCCCAGTGCGTACAGCGGCATGAAGGCCACATAGAAGCCGATGAACCAGCCCCAGAACGCACGCTTGCCCCAGGTTTCATCCAGCTTGAAGCCGAACATCTTCGGCCACCAGTAGGTGATGCCGGCGAACATGCCGAACACCACGCCACCGATGATGACGTTGTGGAAGTGCGCGATCAGGAACAGCGAGTTGTGCAGCACGAAGTCGATGGCCGGGATCGCCAACATCACGCCGGTCATGCCGCCGATGGTGAAGGTGACCATGAAGCCGATCGTCCACAGCACCGGTGAGGTGAAGTGCACGCGACCGCGGTACATCGTGAACAGCCAGTTGAAGATCTTCACGCCGGTCGGGATCGAGATGATCATCGTCGTGATGCCGAAGAAGGCATTGACGTTGGCACCCGAGCCCATGGTGAAGAAGTGGTGCAGCCACACCAGGAACGACAGCACGCCGATGGCACAGGTCGCGTAGACCATGCCCTTGTAGCCGAACAGCGTCTTGCGCGAGAACGTGGCGATGACTTCAGAGAACACGCCAAATGCCGGCAGCACCAGGATATAGACTTCCGGGTGACCCCAGATCCAGATCAGGTTGATGTACAGCATGGCGTTGCCGCCACCATCGTTGGTGAAGAAATGCGTGCCCAGGTAACGGTCCAGGGTCAGCAGCACCAGGGTGATGGTCAGTACCGGGAAGGCGGCAATGATCAACAGGTTGGTGACCAGTGCGGTCCAGCTGAACACCGGCATCTTCATCAGCGGCATACCCGGGGTACGCATCTTGAGGATGGTGATGAAGAAGTTGATGCCGCTCAGCGTCGTACCCAGGCCTGCGACCTGCAGTGCCCAGATGTAGTAATCCATACCGACGCTTGGGCTGTACTCCAACCCCGACAACGGCGGGAACGCCAGCCAGCCGGTCGCGGCGAATTCACCGATCCACAGCGAGATCATCATCAGGGCGGTGCCTGCGACGAACAGCCAGAAGCTCAGTGAGTTCAGGAACGGATAGGCAACGTCGCGTGCGCCGATCTGCAACGGCACCACCAGGTTCATCAAACCGGTGATCAGCGGCATGGCCACGAAGAAGATCATGATCACGCCGTGCGCGGTGAAGATCTGATCGTAGTGGTGCGGCGGCAGGTAGCCTTCGGCACCACCGGCGGCAATGGCCTGCTGGGCACGCATCATGATCGCGTCTGAGAAGCCGCGCAGCAGCATCACGAACGCCACGATCAGGTACATCGCACCGATCTTCTTGTGATCCACCGAGGTGAACCACTCCTTCCACAGGTAGCCCCACAGCTTGAACTTGGTGATGGCCGCAACAACGGCCAGGCCACCGAGCATCGCGCCGATCAGCGTGGTGAGCACGATTGGATCGTGCGGCAGTGAATCAAGAGAGAGTTTTCCAAGCATCGTCATTCTCCCGAGGGGCCGTTGCCCGCAGCTGCGGCTTCGGCGGACTCGTTTGCATTGTGACCGGCGTGGCCAGCGGCCTCGACGGCGGCAGGAGCGGCAGCGGCATCGTGACCTTCGTGGCCCATGGCCTCGTGGTTCATTGCCTCATGGTCCATGGCGTCGTGATCCATCGACTCATGGTTCATCGCTTCGTGGCCCATGGCCTCGTGCGACTTCGCCTTGCCGTCATGCTTCATGCCGAAGTGGTGGCTCTCGCCCATGTGCTTGGCCATGATCGCGCCAAACAGACCTGCCTCGGTGCTGCCGTAGTAGGTCACCGGGTAGTAGTCATGGTTCTTCTCGGCGGCCAGTTCGGTGAAGGACTTCTGGTCCATCACCTTGGCGTCGCCGCGTACCTTCGCCAACCAGGCCTGGTATTCCTCATTGCTCACTGCGTGGGCAATGAAGTGCATCTTGCTGAAGCCCGCACCGCTGTAATGCGAGGAACGGCCTTCGTAGCTGCCCGCCTCGTCGGCGATCAGGTGCAGCTTGGTTTCCATGCCGGCCATCGAGTAGATCATGCTGCCCAGATGCGGAATGAAGAACGCATTCATCACCGAATCAGCCGTGATCTTGAAGTTCAACGGCGTGTTGACCGGGAAGGTCAGCTCGTTGACCACGGCGATGTTCTCTTCCGGGTAAACGAACAGCCACTTCCAATCCAGCGAGATCGCTTCGATCTGCACCGGCTTGGTGTCGGATTCCAACGGCTTGTACGGATCAAGCGCATGCGAGGAGCGCCAGGTCAGCACTGCCAGCACCAGGATGATCATGCACGGGATCGACCAGACCACCACTTCGATGGCGGTGGAGTGCGACCAGTTGGGTTCATAACGGGCCTTGGTGTTGGATGCGCGGTACTTCCACGCGAACACCAGTGTCATCACGATCACCGGGATGACGACCAGCAGCATCAGCACCGTGCAGGTGATCAGCAGCGTGAGTTCGTCCCGGGCGATCTGGCCTTTGGGGTCAAACAAGGCCCAGTCGCAGCCCGTCATCATGACGGCCATGGCAACAATAAGGCCCGGGCGCAGCATGCGCCCAAGGGTTTTCAACGGAATCATCGGTCGATCCAATTGCGAGGGAGTACCTGATCCGGCATCCCATGCGCGCTAACGCGAACGCCCGCCCGGAGAATGCCGCCGGGGGAACGCGTGCAGGGGAGTGCCAGATTTCAGCAACGCAATTTTAGGCTTCGTACAGCACTTAAGATAGGCATTGACAATGATTTCACACAGCAAAGCCGCTCTCCGGCGTGCGACATGTTGTCGCACCGCGCGCACTTTCACGCACCCGGAAAAGCAGAAAGCCGACTGCATGCAGTCGGCTTTCTGTTACTGGTGCCGGAAATAGGAATCGAACCTACGACCTACGCATTACGAATGCGCCGCTCTACCAACTGAGCTATTCCGGCGAGCCGCGAATTGTAGGCGAACCTGAACTTGAAGGTCAATGCACCTGGGGCGGAATTGTTCCGAAGCCGCGACCTGCACGCCGCTGAGCCCGCAAACATGCGCCCTCGGCACGGATGAACAGGCAATCGCCCAGCCGCACCGGAACTGGCCGTCGCACCCAGCCCCACCTCGCCGTTACTGCAGATCCAGCGCCAGAAAGTACTTCACCGCCTGTCCGACGCCCGCACGCACGCAGCCAGCGCCCTGCCTGAGATCCTCGTCGGGGCGGCGTGGCAACGACAACCGGCGAAGCACCACGCCGATGTCGGCCGATGTGGTGACGACATACGCCGAGTCACACGTTGCGCCATCGCCGGTAGCCAGAATCGCGTCGAGCAGGCCATCGAAGACAAACCGGACATCCGGGTCTTCAGCCGCCGCTGCACCCTCGCCTGTCGCAAGGTCTTCCAGCGCATTCAGATGCAGGGGGTAGCGCCCCAGAAAGTCACGATATCCCTGCTTACGGACGTCGACCGGGTTCAGTGCACCGGCCGCTGAAGCATCAGCCTGGGCCAACGCATGGAGCTGCCTGCGAAGCGCCAGATACTCCGCCACCTCCATCATCGCCTCGGTGGAAGGAAAACCCGACTCCGCATCCAGGCGCGTGGGACCCAACTCACGCTGCAACCAATTGCCGTAGTACAGATGAGCAAATGCCGCCGCCGTCAGGCTGCGGTCGCGACTGGCAAAACGAACCTGCAATGCGGGGAAGAACATCGCCGCATCAGGATCCAGCACGGACGCGGCCGTCACACCGGCCACGGCCGGCATCGTGTCCGGCCCCAGGTCCGCGCCGCGCGTCCACAGCAGACGCTCGGCACGATACGCCGGATGATCATCGGCACCGGCAGTGGCTTTTCCATAGCGTTTGACCCGCAGCATCACCTCGCTGCCAGCCACATGGGAATAGCGGTCAACGCCGAGCACCGTGTCCGTCCAATCCGAAACATGGGCACCGTCTGCGCCAGCGGTACCCAGCAGCACCTCACGGAACCGCAGGCAGCGCTCGCCCGGCAGCCACGTCACCCTGCATGGAGCGGGAGTTTCCTTGACCTGCAGCAGCAGTTCAGGCGCCTGCAACTGAAGCCGGTCCGCCTCGCCCAGAGCTCGGCCCTCGAAGCGCAGCACCCCTCCGAAGCCATCCTGGACTTCGAGCTGCGGTCGGTCGTTCTTCGTCTGATCAACCCGCATGCGCAGGGCGTGACCACCCGAGAGCATCTGCACAAGACGCTGTTCAGTGCGGTAGGCAGCCTGTTGGCAGGTCAGCGCGGGCACACGCTCATGTGCCGCGCGGCGCAACGTCAGCTCCCAGGCCACGTCCCGCTGCGGGTCGGCGCCCTGCATCTGGAATCGCCGAAGCGTCAGACGGCCATCCACCTGGCGCTGGCACAGCTGGCTGTATACCAGCAACGAAGCTGTGGACGACGAGGCAGCATCCTCTCGCATGAACTCGAGAACAGGCGCGTGCTTGCCGAACGAAAACCAGCTGTACGGTTTTCCATCACGATCCAGCGCCGAGCTCAGCTGCCAGCGATAACCGGGAAGCAACATCTGATAGCGCCGCGCCGTTTCGCCCGCGACAGCTTCATCCGGGTGCGCAGGCACGGGGGCCAACACTGCAGGCAAGGGCCCCGCCACCGGAGGTTGCTGTGCTACCGCTGCGGGCGATCCTGCCACGCACAGCGCCAGCACAGCGCACTTCCCCAACCATCCCGCACGATATCCATTGGACACACCACACCTCCCTATGTGGCCTGGACCGTTGAGTCAGTCCACCAGCCTCAGCCGCAATTCCTTGGGCAAGGCGAACACCATCGACTCGGGCTCACCATCCAGTTCCGAAAGACCTTCCGCGCCCAACTCACGCAGACGCGCAATGACGCCATCCACCAGCACCTGCGGCGCGGACGCGCCGGCGGTCAGGCCGATGTGCCGCTTGCCCATCACCCACTGCGGGTCGATCTCGTGCGCACCGTCGATCAGGTAGGACTCCACCCCCTCGCGGCGTGCCAGTTCGGCCAGCCGGTTGGAGTTGGAGCTGTTCGGCGAACCGACCACCAGCACCAGATCGCATCGCTTGGCCAGATCGCGCACGGCGTCCTGGCGGTTCTGCGTGGCGTAGCAGATGTCGTCGTTCTTCGGGCCCTGCATCGCCGGGAAACGCGCGCGCAGCGCATCGATGATGCTGCGGGTATCGTCCACCGACAGCGTGGTCTGGGTGGTGTAGGCGAAGTTCTCCGGCTGATCGATGACCAGCGTTGCCACGTCGTCCACATCTTCGACCAGGTAGATCTGGCCGGTGCCGCGTTCGCGGCTCCACTGGCCCATGGTGCCTTCCACTTCCGGGTGCCCTTCGTGGCCGATCAACACCACGTCACGGCCGGCACGGCAGTGGCGGGCCACTTCCAGGTGCACCTTGGTCACCAGCGGACAGGTCGCGTCGAACACCTTCAAGCCACGGCGATCCGCCTCGGTACGCACCGCCTGCGAGACGCCATGCGCACTGAAAATGACCGTATTACCATCCGGCACTTCGTCCAGTTCCTCGACGAAGATGGCGCCGCGCGCCTTCAGGTCATCCACCACGAAACGGTTATGCACTACCTCATGGCGCACATAGATCGGCGCGCCCAGGGTTTCGATGGCGCGTTTGACGATCTCGATGGCACGGTCTACACCGGCACAGAAACCACGGGGATTGGCGAGCAATACGTCCATCTTCAACGACTCCGACCGCTGACGGTCGCAAATGCGGGAACAGGTGCCGGAATCATCCGGCTTTTTTTTCGGCCTTGCCGTCAAGCAAGCCCATCAAAGCGATACCGATGGCACCGACCACGATCGCCGAGTCGGCGATGTTGAACGACGGCCAGTTGTAATCACCAATATGCCATTGGATGAAATCAACCACGTGACCGTGAATCTGGCGGTCGATGACGTTGCCGATGGCACCCCCGATCACCAGTGCATACGGCAATGCGGTCCGCCAGTTGGCACGCGGGGTGCGCGACAGCCAGAACGCCATCAGGCCACTGATAGCGATTGCCAGGAACGTGAAGAACCACAGCTGCCAACCGCCGGCATCACTGAGGAAACTGAACGCGGCGCCGGTATTGTAGGTGCGGTACCAGTTCCAGTACTCCCCAAGGAACCTGATGGGAAGCTTGACCGCCTGGAACTCAGGCAGGCTGGACAGCACCCAGGCTTTGCTCCACTGGTCCAGACCGATCACGGCGACGGATACCAGCAGGTAGATCAACGCATTGGGTTTAACAGCCTTTGCTTGCATGTAATACGCCTGTAGTGGACTGCGATGAAGCGGATGGGGCGCTTTTCGCCACCCACCCGCTTCGCGTGAGGCCCTGCTTAGAACCAGCGGCGATTTTCGCCAGCACCGTCAATATTGCCGGCGCAGCGGCCGCACAGTTCCGGATGCGCCGCCACCGAGCCCACGTCAGCACGGTAATGCCAGCAACGCACACATTTGGCCTTCTCGGTCGGCTGCGCGCTGACAAACACCTCATCGGTGGTCGCCGGGCGCACGCTCACGTCACCGCTGATGAACAGGAAGCGCAGCTCCTCGGCCAGCGGCTGCCAGCGCGCGGCCTGCTCTTCACTTGCCGCCACGGTGATCTCCGCTTCCAGTGCCGCACCGATGGCGCCATTGGCACGCATCGGCTCCAGCACCTTGGCCACCTGCTCGCGAAGTGCCAGCAGCTGATCGAAATCGGCCGCGCCAAGCTGCGCATCCTGCGGCAACGGGGCCAGGCCTTCGTACCACGTGGCGAACAGCACGTTGTCCTTGCGCTCGCCCGGCAGGTAGCCCCAAAGCTCGTCGGCAGTAAAGGTCAGGATCGGCGCAACCCAGCGCGTGAACGCTTCGGCGATGTGATACATCGCGCTCTGCGCCGAACGGCGGCCACGCGAATCGGTCGGCATCGTGTACAGGCGGTCCTTGGTCACGTCCAGATACAACGAGCCCAGATCCACGCTGCAGAAATTCAGCAGCAGCTGCACGATCTCGGCCATGTTGTAGCTGGTGTAGGCGGCCTTGATCTTCTCCTGCACTTCCCAGGCGCGATGCACGATCCAGCGGTCCAGCGCGACCATGTCGGCCGGGGCCACCAGGTGCTGGGCCGGGTCGAAACCGTCCAGGTTGCCGAGCAGGAAGCGCGCGGTGTTGCGTAGACGGCGATAGGCGTCGGCGTTGCGCTTGAGGATCTCCTGCGACAGCGACATTTCATTGCTGTAGTCGGCCGAGGCGATCCACAGGCGCAGGATGTCCGCGCCCAGCGTCTTCATGATGTCCTGCGGCTCGATGCCATTGCCCAGTGACTTGGACATCTTGCGGCCGTGCTCGTCCACGGTGAAACCATGGGTGAGGCACTGCTTGTACGGCGCATGCTTGTCGATGGCCACGCCGGTCAGCAGCGAGGACTGGAACCAGCCGCGATGCTGGTCCGAGCCTTCCAGATACAGATCGGCCGGCTTGCCGAAACCACGCTCCAGCAGCACGCCTTCATGGGTGACACCCGAGTCGAACCAGACATCAAGGATGTCGGTGACCTTTTCGTACTGCGACGCTTCCTCACCCAGCAGTTCAGCCGTATCCAGCGAATACCAGACGTCGATGCCGCCCGCCTGCACGCGGTCAGCCACTTGCTGCATCAGCTCGACGGTACGCGGATGCGGCTCACCGGTTTCGCGGTGGGTGAACAGTGCGATCGGCACGCCCCAGGTGCGCTGGCGGCTGATGCACCAGTCCGGACGACCATCGACCATGCTGCCGATGCGCGCCTTGCCCCAGCTCGGGAACCAGCCGACGTTGTCGATCGCGGCCATCGCATCGCTGCGCAGGTTGGCCTTGTCCATCGAGATGAACCACTGCGGGGTAGCGCGGAACACCACCGGCGTCTTGTGCCGCCAGCAATGCGGGTAGCTGTGCTGGATCTCGACGAATGCCAGCAACGCACCGGAGGCACGCAGCACATCGACGATCAACGGCTGCGCCTTCCACAGGTGCACGCCAGCCAGTTCCACCTCGCCCGCCGGTGGCGTCGACGAAAGGTATACGCCACGACCGTCGACCGGATTGATCTGGCCGGCGTTGTACCGGTCCATCAGCCCGTACTGCTGGCTGACCACGAAATCCTCCTGACCATGGCCGGGAGCGGTATGCACCGCACCGGTACCGTCTTCGTCGGAGACGTGGTCGCCGTTGAGCAGCGGGATGTCGCGGTTGGCGTAGAACGGGTGCGCCAGCAACTGGTTCTCCAGCGCCGAACCCTTGGCATGGCCGTGCACGACCCGCTCGGCCACGCCGTAGCGGGCCAGCGAACGCTCGGCCAACGCCGATGCCAGCACCAGCCAGCGCGGCTGGCCGTTATGGGCCGGGCCCTCTGCCAGCACGTATTCGATATCCGCACCCAGCGACACGGCCAGCGAAGCCGGCAGCGTCCATGGCGTGGTGGTCCAGATCGGCACCGCCACTTCCACACCGGCCGGCAGTTCAACACCGAAGCTGGCCGCCAGCGCCTTGGAATCGCGCGCGGCGTACGCCACGTCGATGGCCGGCGAGGTCTTGTCCTGGTATTCGATCTCGGCCTCGGCCAGCGCCGAGCCGCAATCGAAGCACCAATGCACCGGCTTGGCACCGCGCACGATGTGGCCGTTGGCGAAGATCTTGGACAGTGCACGGATCTCATTGGCCTCGAAATCGAAGCTCAGCGTCTTGTACGGGTTGTCCCAGTCGCCGATCACGCCCAGGCGCTTGAAGTCCCGCCGCTGCAGCTCGATCTGCTCCTCAGCGTACTCACGGCACTTCTGGCGGAACTGTTCGGCATCCAGCTTGACGCCGACCTTGCCCCACTTCTTCTCGACCGCGATTTCGATCGGCAGGCCGTGGCAGTCCCAGCCCGGCACGTAGGGCGCATCGAAGCCGGCCAGATAACGCGACTTGACGATGATGTCCTTGAGGATCTTGTTGACCGCATGGCCCAGATGGATCTGCCCGTTGGCATACGGCGGACCGTCGTGCAGCACGAACAGCGGGCGACCCTGCGCGTTGTCGCGCAGACGGGCATACAGGCCCTCGTCCTCCCAACGCGACAGAATGCCCGGCTCGCGCTTGGGCAGATCGCCACGCATCGGGAATTCGGTTGCCGGCAGATGAAGGGTGGCTTTGTAGTCCTGGCTCACGCAGTGGCTCGCAATCTGTGTTCGGAAAGGATGCGACGCGCCTGTTCGGCGTCGCGGTGCATCTGTTCGGTCAGCGCCGGCAGATCATTGAATTTCTCTTCGTCGCGCAACTTTGCGACAAACTCCACTTCGATGTGGCGACCATAAAGGTCGCCCTGGAAATCGAACAGGTGCGCCTCCAGCAAAGGCTCCACGCCCTGCACCGTCGGCCGCGTGCCAAAGCTCGACACCGAAGGCCACGGCTGCTCGAAAACCCCGTGCACCCACGTCGCGTAGATACCAGAAAGTGCGGGTGTTTTCGGAAATCGCAAGTTGGCGGTTGGAAAGCCCAGCGTGCGGCCCAGCTGCTGCCCCCGCACCACCCGACCGCCGATGGCATACGGCCGCCCCAGCAGGTCACCGGCGTGGGCGAAGTTGCCCTCCCGCAGCAGCTCGCGGATGCGGGTGCTGGAGATGCGCTCGCCGTTCAGATGCACCGGTTCGATCTCGCCGGCAACAAAGCCCAGCGCATCCCCCATGGCCCGCAGCAGTGCGATATCGCCACCACGGCGGTTTCCGAAGTGGAACTTGGGACCGATCCAGACTTCACGCGCCCCCAGCCGGCGCACCAGCATGTCGCGCACGAAATCCTCGGCCGTGATGGCTGCCATCTTGGCGTCGAAGCGCAGCAGACCCACGCCATCCACGCCGAGCCCACGCAGCGCTGCCACCTTGTCACGCGCCAGCATCAGTCGCGGCGGCGGGTTGTCCCTGGCAAAGAACTCGCGTGGCAGCGGCTCGAAAGCCAGCGCCACCGCCGGCACCCCCGATGCGCGCGCACGGGCGACCGCGTGGCGCACCAGCGCCCGGTGGCCCAGGTGCAGGCCGTCGAAAGCACCGATGCAGACCACGCTTCCCTGCGGGAACAACACCCCGCCTTCGACGTCTCTAAAAAGCCTGCTCATTCCATCCGGATCCAGCCCATACGGGCCGGTTCTGTCGTGTGTAGCCCGGAAGTATAGCGGTCGCCTCAATGCCCGCGCAGTTCACGGGGGCGATATCCCGTCAGCAACAGACCTGCCGCATAAACCAGGCCGCCGGCACCCACCATGGCCAGAAGTCGCCAACCACGCTCCCACCAGACCCACTGCGCCCAGTCCGCCCAGAACAAGCGCAGCCCGAGCACCACCGCCGTCATCAGTACGCTGGCCACCGCCAGCTGAACCAGGAAGCGTCCCCAGCCCGGCTGGACCTGATACACCCGGGCACGACGCAGGTACCACCACAGCTGCAAGGCGTTTACCCAGCCCGCCACGGCGATGGCCAACGCCAGCAGGGCGTGCGCCCCTTCCACTTGCTTCAGTGCGCCCAGCCAGGAGCCATTGGCTGCAGCAAGCGCCGCCTGCCCCATCGGACTGAACCACAGCATCGCCAGGAAGAAGAGCGCGGTGCAGGCGACATTCATAGAAATGGATACCAGCGCAGCTTTCACCGGCGTACGTGTGTCCTGCCGCGAATAGAAGGCCGGCGCCAGCACCTTCACCAGCAGGAAGGCCGGCACCGCCAGCGATTGCGTCATCAGGCTCAGGCTGCTCATGCGCATGTCCTGCGCCGAGAAGCGGCCGTACTGGAACAACGTGGCCAGCAGCGGCTCGGCGCACAGCACCAGACCGATGCATGCCGGAACACCGATCAGCAGGCACAGCCGGAAGCCCCAGTCCAACCCCTTGGAATAGCCGTCCGGATCGGATGCCGCATGACGCCCGGACAGGTGCGGCAGAATCACCGTACCGATCGCCACACCGAACATGCCCAGCGGGAACTCCAGCAGCCGGTCACTGTAGTAAAGCCAGGTGACACTGCCACTCATCAGCAGCGAGGCCGCCAGGGTGTTGAGCAGCAGATTGACCTGCGCCACCGAGGAGCCAAACAACGTCGGCACCATCAATTTCATGATTTTTCGCACGCCTGCATGCGCGAAATCCAGGCGCGGTCGCGGCAGCAGGCCCAGCCTGGCCAATGACGGCAACTGGAAGGCGAGCTGCAGCACACCCGCCACGAACACGCCCCAGGCCAGCGCCAGCACCGGCTCGTAGCCCCAGGCCTTCATGTGCGGCACCAGGCACAGCGCCGCAGCGATCATCGAGATGTTGAGCAGGATCGGAGACAGCGCAGGAATGGCGAAGCGCTGGTAGCTGTTCAGCACCCCGCCCACCAGTGATGCCAGCGATATGAACAGCGCGTACGGGAAGGTGATCTGCAGCATCAGCGTGGCCAGACGGGCCTGTTCGCCGTCCGGATCGAAGCCCGGCGCGAATACCCGCATCACCCATGGCGCCAGCAGCAGCGCCAGCGCGGTCACCACCAGCATCGATGCGGTCAGCGCCCCGGCTACCCGGTCCACCAGCGCCTTGACCGCCGCGTGGTCACCCTTGGCCTTGTACTCGGCCAGCACCGGCACGAAGGCCATCGAGAACGAGCCTTCGGCTGAGAGCCGACGCATGAAATTGGGAATCCTGAACGCGATGACAAAAGCATCCATCGCGGCGCTGGCACCAAAAACCTGCGCATAAACCTGGTCCCGAACGAGCCCGCTGACGCGCGAAAGGAAGGTCATGGCACTGAAAACCGCCGTGGACCTGAGCAACCGACCACTCACTAAACTTCCCCTTGACAACTCGACTTGACGTTCATTTGACCTGCCATCATACTTGCGTGCTTGCTGTTCCCACCACACCGATTTTCAGGAAACCACCACCGTGGCCAATATCAAGTCCGCCAAGAAGCGCGCCAAGCAGACCGTTGTGCGCAACGCGCGCAACACGGCTCAGCGTTCGATGCTGCGCACCGCCGTCAAGAAGGTGATCAAGGCTCTGGACGCCAACGACGCCGCTGGCGCCGAGGCAGCCTTCGCCGTCGCCCAGCCGATTCTCGATCGTTTCAGCGCCCGTGGCCTGATTCACAAGAACAAGGCTGCGCGCCACAAGAGCCGCCTGACCGCCCGCATCAAGGCCATCAAGGCCGCCTGATTCGCGCGATCAGCGGGTGCCGCAAGGCTCCCGACATGAAAAACCCGGCCTTGTGTCGGGTTTTTTGTTGGGCCAAGCGCAGACATCCAGCAGCCCCACCCTCTCCCGCTTGCAGGGGAAGGCGCCCGAAGTACGGATGGGGGAGCTTTGGCTTTGGCTTTGGCTTTGGCTTTGGCTTTGGCTTTAAAGCTAGAGCGCCCTCACCCCCTCCCCCACCTTGCGGGAGAGACGCTTCAAGCGCGAAACAGAAGCAGCAGGTGCAGAAAACCCGGCTTTCACCGGGTTTTTGCTGTTCGTCAGGCACCTGCGACAAGAGGCAATCCTCAGCCGCCCTGCGCCTCGCGCTCTTCGGCTTCCAGCAGCTTCTGGTGATCGAAGAAGGCCATGATGTCCTTCATGATCGGCCAGGTGCCTTCACGACCCAGCGCCGACACCAGGTACCAAGGCTCTTTCCAGCCCAGCTCCTTGACGATCTGCTCGGCCGCGACCTTGGCTTCGTCCTCGAACATCAGGTCGGCCTTGTTGAGCACCAGCCAGCGCGGCTTCTGCAGCAGCTCCGGATCGTGCTTGCCCAGTTCGCGCTCGATGGCGCGCACCTGCTCGATCGGCGAAATGCCTTCCACGCCACCCTCCATCGGCGAAATGTCCACGAGGTGCAGCAGCAGGCGGGTGCGCTGCAGATGACGCAGGAACTGCGCACCCAGGCCTGCACCGTCGGCCGCGCCCTCGATCAGGCCCGGAATGTCGGCGATCACGAAGCTGCGGTAGTTCTCCACCTTCACCACACCCAGATTCGGGTACAGCGTGGTGAACGGATAGTCAGCGACCTTCGGCGTCGCTGCCGAAACGGCACGGATCAGGGTGCTCTTGCCGGCATTCGGGAAACCCAACAAGCCCACGTCGGCCAGCAGCTTCAGCTCCAGCTTGAGCAGGCGCTCCTCGCCCTCCTCGCCCGGCAGCGCCTGACGCGGCGCACGGTTGGTGGAACTCTTGAAGTGCATGTTGCCCAGGCCGCCCTTGCCGCCCTTGGCCACCAGCAGACGATCGCCATGAACCGTCATGTCGCCAATGACTTCATCGGTGGCGACATTGATCACCACGGTACCGACCGGCACGGTGATGATGAGGTCTTCGCCGCCCTTGCCATAAGCCTGACGGCCCATGCCGTTCTCGCCACGCTGCGCATTGAAGATGCGGTCATGGCGGAAGTCGACCAGCGTATTCAGGTTTGCATCGGCACGGATCCACACGCTGCCGCCATCGCCACCATCGCCGCCGTCAGGGCCACCCAGCGGGATGAACTTCTCTCGGCGAAAGCCGATGCAGCCGTTACCGCCGTTGCCAGCGGTGACCTGGATCTCCGCTTCGTCTACAAGTTTCATGATTCTGGTTGCCCACTGATGGCGGCAGGCGAACTGCCCGACCGCAAAGTCTAACTGCCCCGGCTGTGCCAGGGAAAACGACGGCGAAAAACCGCCGGATGATTCTGTCGCCAACGAAAAACCCCGCCTAAGCGGGGTTTTCGTCAGCTACCCACGCTGGGCGCGGGCACCTGCGTGTACGGAATCAGGCTTCCGTAACAACGCTCACGGTACGACGCTTGTTGGCGCCCTTGACCGAGAATTCAACCTTGCCATCGAGCAGCGCGAACAGGGTGTGATCGCGGCCGAGGCCAACGCCTGCGCCCGGGTGGAACTGGGTGCCGCGCTGACGCACGATGATGTTGCCAGCTTCGATGGCCTGGCCACCGAAGATCTTGACGCCCAAGTACTTCGGGTTGGAATCGCGACCGTTGCGCGAGGAGCCTACGCCCTTTTTATGTGCCATGACGGATTCTCCTTTGCTTAGCCGGCAATGCCGGTGATTTGGATTTCGGTGTAGTACTGACGGTGACCCTGACGCTTCATGTGGTGCTTACGGCGACGGAACTTGATGATCCGGACCTTGTCAGCGCGGCCATGGGCCACAACCGTAGCGGTCACCGAAGCGCCCTTCAGCGCGTCACCCAGCTTGATGCCGTCGGCATCGCCGAGCATCAGGATGTTGTCAAACTTGATCTCGCTGCCGGCTTCGACTTCGAGCTTTTCAACGCGAAGGGTTTCACCCTGCGCGACGCGGTATTGCTTACCGCCAGTTACCAGTACTGCGTACATGACCAGACTTCCTCTGTAGTTATTGTGGTCGCCGTGCCGCCGTCGAGGGCGGACAGGAGCGGGATTTTAACGGCAGACCAAAGGTCGGGTCAAGTCACCCCCCGCCGTAAAACCCGAGCCTGAACAATGACCTGCCTTCAGGGCCATGCGGGAGCTGTGGACTGGCAAATGTGGCAATTGCCCCCAAATCACAAGGCCGCTAGGCTGATCGATTGCCGTCAGCTACGCCCCCCACATCTGCCCCGGCTCGCCGGTGGCGGTCAAAACCGGATTTCCCATGGCGATGGATTTCATCCGCATCCGCGGTGCGCGGACGCACAACCTCAAGAACATCGACCTCGACCTGCCCCGCGATAAATTGATCGTGATCACCGGCCTGTCCGGCTCGGGCAAGTCCTCGCTGGCGTTCGACACCATCTATGCGGAGGGCCAGCGCCGCTACGTCGAGTCGCTGTCGGCCTACGCGCGGCAGTTCCTGAGCGTGATGGAGAAGCCGGACCTGGATCATATCGAGGGCCTGTCACCGGCGATCTCGATCGAGCAGAAGTCCACCTCGCACAACCCGCGCTCGACCGTGGGCACGATCACCGAAATCTACGACTATCTGCGCCTGCTGTATGCCCGCGTCGGCAGCCCACGCTGCCCGGATCACGGCTACCCGCTGGAAGCGCAGATCGTCAGCCAGATGGTGGACCAGGTGCTGACACTGGATCCGGACCAGCGCTACATGCTGCTGGCCCCGGTGATCCGCGAACGCAAGGGCGAGCACGTGCAGGTGTTCGACCAGCTGCGTGCACAGGGCTTCGTGCGCGTTCGTGTGGATGGGGAGCTGTATGAAATCGATGCGGTGCCGGCACTGACCCTGCGCCAGAAGCACACCATCGAAGCGGTGATCGACCGTTTCCGTCCGCGTGAGGACATCAAGCAGCGCCTGGCCGAGAGCTTTGAAACCGCACTCAAGCTGGGCGACGGCATGGCGTCGGTGATGCCGTTGGATGCCCCCAACGCGGAGCCACACCTGTTCTCTTCCAAGTACTCCTGCCCGGTGTGCGACTACGCATTGCCGGAACTGGAGCCACGCCTGTTCTCGTTCAATTCGCCGGTGGGCGCCTGCCCGGGCTGCGATGGCCTTGGCGTGGCCGAGTTCTTTGATCCCTCGCGCGTGGTGGTGCATCCGGAGCTGTCACTGGCCGCCGGTGCCGTGCGCGGCTGGGACCGCCGCAATGCGTATTACTTCCAGCTGATTGCCTCGCTCGCCAAGCACTACAAGTTCGATGTGGATGCCGCGTGGCAGTCACTGCCGGAGCATGTGCAGAAGGCCGTGTTGTACGGCAGCGGCGAAGACCAGGTGACCTTCACCTATTTCACCGAAGCCGGTGGCCGCAACCAGCGCAAGCATCGCTTCGAGGGCATCATTCCCAACCTCGAACGCCGCTACCGCGAGACCGAATCATCGGCCGTGCGCGAAGAGCTGGCCAAGTACATCAGCTCGCGGCCCTGCCCCGAGTGCAAGGGCGCGCGCCTGAACAAGGCCGCGCGCAACGTCTTCGTCGCCGACCGCCCGCTGCCGGAAATCGCTGTGTTGCCGATCGATGAGGCCAAGCGCTTCTTCAGCGAGTTGTCGCTGCCGGGCTGGCGTGGCGAGATCGCCACCAAGATCGTCAAGGAGATCGGCGAACGCCTGGGCTTCCTGGTGGATGTTGGGCTGGACTACCTCACCCTGGAGCGCAAGGCCGACACCTTGTCCGGTGGCGAGGCGCAGCGCATCCGTCTGGCGTCGCAGATCGGTGCCGGCCTGGTCGGGGTGATGTACGTGCTCGACGAACCCTCCATCGGCCTGCACCAGCGCGACAACGAACGCCTGCTCGGCACCCTCACCCGCCTGCGCGACCTCGGCAATACGGTCATCGTCGTCGAGCATGACGAGGATGCGATCCGCCTGGCCGATTACGTGCTGGATATCGGCCCCGGTGCCGGCGTGCACGGCGGCGAAATCGTCGGCCAGGGCTCGCTGCAGGACATCCTCGATGCACCGCGCTCGCTGACTGGCCAGTACCTGTCGGGCAAGCGGGCGATCGAGATTCCGGCGCGCCGCCACAAGGCCAACCCGAAGATGACGCTGCACCTGCGCGGCGCCAGCGGCAACAACCTCAAGGGCGTGGACCTGGACATCCCGGCCGGCCTGTTGACCTGCGTCACCGGCGTATCCGGCTCGGGCAAATCCACGCTGATCAACGACACGTTGTTCTCGCTGGCCGCCAATGAAATCAATGGCGCCTCGCATCCGATTGCCCCGTACAAAACGGTCGAAGGACTGGACCTGTTCGACAAGGTGGTGGACATCGACCAGTCGCCGATCGGTCGCACCCCGCGCTCGAATCCCGCCACCTACACCGGCCTGTTCACGCCACTGCGCGAGTTGTATGCGCAGGTTCCGGAATCACGCGCACGCGGTTATTCGCCGGGGCGTTTCAGCTTCAACGTGCGTGGCGGCCGCTGCGAAGCGTGCCAGGGTGATGGCCTGATCAAGGTGGAAATGCACTTCCTGCCGGACGTGTATGTGCCCTGCGACGTCTGCCACGGCAAGCGCTACAACCGCGAAACGCTGGAGATCCTCTACAAGGGCTACAACATCAACGACGTGCTGGAGATGACCGTCGAGGATGCGTTGCGCCTGTTCGAGCCGGTGCCGTCGATCGCGCGCAAGCTGGAAACGCTGGTCGACGTGGGCCTGAGCTACATCAAGCTCGGCCAGAGCGCGACCACGCTGTCCGGTGGTGAGGCGCAACGCGTGAAGTTGTCCAAGGAACTGTCGCGCCGCGATACCGGCCGCACCCTGTACATCCTGGATGAGCCGACCACCGGCCTGCATTTCCACGACATCGAAGCGCTGCTCGGCGTGCTGCACAAGCTGCGCGATGAAGGCAACACGGTGGTGGTGATCGAACACAACCTGGACGTGATCAAGACCGCCGACTGGGTTGTCGACCTGGGCCCGGAAGGCGGCCATCGCGGCGGCACCATCCTGGTCACCGGCACGCCGGAAGATGTGGCTGCGCATCCGGCCTCGTATACCGGCCAGTTCCTGGCAAAGATGCTGCCTTCCACCAGCGCGCGTCCGGAGCGCCCGGCTGCCGTGGCCAACAAGCCCGACGCCCGCCCGCCACGCAAGGAAAAGCCTGCCAAGAAGACGGCCACCAAGAAGGCCGCCACCACCCGCAAGAAAAAGGTTTCGGAATGAGCAGCGAACACAAGCAATTGGCACAGGTACCGATCAGCGTGCGTTGGCGCGACATGGATTCCATGGGCCACGTCAACAATGCCAAGTACGTTTCCTATCTGGAAGAAGCGCGCGTGCGCTGGATGCTGGGCGTGGAGGGCGTGTCGATGAGTGACCGCATCGCACCGGTGGTGGCCAACACCAACATCAACTACCGCCTGCCGATCGTGTGGCCCAACGACATCGTGGTGGAGCTGTTCGTCGAACGCCTGGGCAACAGCAGCGTGACCATCGGCCATCGCATCGTCGATCAGAAGGACCCCGGCACGCTGTACTCCGACGGCAACGTGGTCGTCGTGTGGATGGATACGCAAACCGGCAAGAGCGCGCCCTTGCCGGAAGCGGTGCGCGGGGCTTCGAGCTAAGCGATCAGCGCACTACGCGGGTGACGCATCCCTTCTCCCGCTTGCGGGAGAAGGTGCCCGAAAGGGCGGATGAGGGGTGCTTCCAAGGCTTTTTGAGCTCTAAAGCACCCTCACCCCAACCCCTCTCCCGCAGGCGGCAGAGGGGCCTAAGCTGCAGTTGCGGGCTTGGCGTTGACCTGCCGGTATCCGCACAGCCTTACCTCAACGCCACCTTCGGGAAATCCACCGGCACATCCAGCGCCACGTTGATGTAGTTGGTGAACAGGTTGAGCGCGACGTGGGCCAGAATCTCCACGATCTGCCCGTCGTCGAACCCCGCCGCACGCAGCTGCGCGACATCGGCATCGCCGACCTGAGCGCGCTGCTCCACCACCTTCAGTGCGAACGTCAGTGCTGCGGCGGTACGCGCATCATCGGAATGACCGACCTGCGCAGCGGCCATATCCTCGGCACTCGCACCCGCCTTCTGCCCCAGCACGGTGTGTGCGGCCAGGCAGTATTCGCAGCGGTTGCGGTTGGCGATGGCCACGGCGATCTGTTCGCCCAGACGGGCGCCCAGCGTGCCCTTGCCCAGTGCGCCAAATGAAGCCCACATGCTCTGCAATGCGGCAGGTGAATTGGAAACCGCCTTGAACATGTTCGGCGTGGCACCGAAAGCCTGGTGGATCTGGGCCAGCAACGGTTGGCTGGCGGCCGGAGCGGATTGGGATTGAAGGTTGACGCGGGACATGGCGATCTCCTGATCGTGGTGGGTTGAGGCGAATCCGGGCGTGCTGCCCGTGAAGCCAGTCTCACCTGCCCTTTCGAATCATTTGATACGATTCGTACGTCAAACAGATCAATTAATACAAATGAGCGCCAATCCTCCGATTGATCGACTGGCCGGCATCCTGGAGAACTTTCGGTTCCAGGCGCAGCTGCACCATTCCGGGCCACTGTGCGGACTGAACGCGTTCGATGCCGACGAGGGCCACGGCTATCTGCATGTCCTGCGCCGCGGCCAGCTGGAAGTGAGCCACCCCGGCAGCCGCGAGGTGCCTGCGTCGATGCACTTCGACGTGCCGACCCTGCTGTTCTATCCACGCCCGCTCAGCCATCGCTTCCACAATCCCCCTCGGGAAGGCGCGGACTTCACCTGCGCGCGGCTGGACTTCGATGGCGGCGCGGCACACCCGCTGGTGCGTGGGTTGCCACCCCTCATCGCACTGCCGCTGACGCGGGTCCCCGGGCTGGACATGGCGCTGGAGCTGCTCTTCTCAGAAACCGACCAGGCGCGCTGCGGGCAGCGGCTGCTGGCCGATCGTCTGTTCGAGGTGGTGGTGATCCAGCTGCTGCGCTGGTTGCTGGACAACCCCGAAGAAGCCGGCATCCGGCCGGGATTCATCACCGGACTGTCGGACCCGAGACTTGCCCGCGCACTGGTGGCGATGCACGACGCCCCAGGGCAACCGTGGACACTCACGCGCATGGCCGAGCGGGCGGGCATGTCACGCACCGCGTTCGCCAATGCCTTCCGTGAACGGGTTGGACAGACACCCGCCGACTACCTGACAGACTGGCGCATCGCCTTGGCGCAACGCGGCCTGCGTCGCGGCAGGCCGATCAAGATCCTCGCCGATGAACTTGGCTACGCAAACGCCTCCGCCCTGTCGCGCGCATTCACAGCCCGGGCAGGCGCATCACCACGTGACTGGATGAAACAGGCCACCGGTTCCGCTATCTGACACGTCCTGCATCACTACGGTCGCGCTGGCGCATCACGCCTCACCTGCAGCACACCATCAACCTTGCGGCCGTCTTCCAGACTGAGCCGGATCGGCAGCTGCACGCCTTCCTTGAGCTGCACATCCGGCTGCATCAGCATCAGGTGCAGACCGCCGGGCTTCAACTCCACCGATGCCCCCGCCGCGATGGGCAACCGATCGACTTCACGCATCCGGCTGACGCCCTGCACCAGCGTGGTTTCATGCAGCGACACCTCTCCAAACGCCCGGCTGCCTGCGCCTATGACAACGACATCGCTGCCGCAATCGTTGCGGATGCGCGCATAGCCCCCTGCCATCGGCATGGCGCCCGGCGGCAAACGCAGCCATCCCTCGCGGATCGTCACGCAGGCCGGCGCCGGTGCCTGGCCCGACGCTTCAAAAGCACACAGGGCCAACAGTACGCACATGAATGGTTTGGTTATCATCGAAACCACGACTCCCTGCCGCATGAGAAACCGCAGCATGACCACGCTTATTGAAGTGATCAACCATGGCCCCATCCGCGAACTGCGCCTGGCGCGGCCGCCGGTCAACGCACTGGATACCGAATTGTGCCGTGCGTTGATCACCGCGCTGAACCACGCCATGAATGAAGAAGTGCATGGCATCGTGTTGTCCGGGAGCGAGCGGATTTTCACCGGCGGCATGGATGTGCCCTATCTGCTGCGCCACGGTGAGGACAAGCACAAGCTGCTGGACAGCTGGCAGGCTTTCTTCGGTGCCGCACGTGCGCTGGCCGAAAGCCGCATCCCGGTAGTCGCTGCGTTGACCGGTCACTCACCGGCCGGCGGTTGTGTGCTGGCACTGTGCTGCGATTACCGGGTGATGGCACGCAGCGTTGATCCGGCCAAGCCGTATGTCATCGGCCTGAATGAAGTCCAGGTCGGGCTGGTGGCGCCGGAAGGCATCCAGCGCCTGATGCGCCGCGTGGTCGGCCCCCATCGCGCTGCCGTGCTGCTGGCTGGCGGCCAGCTGGTCAGCGCCGAGCGCGCCCTGGAGATTGGACTGGTCGATGAGCTGGCCGAGGGTGCAGCCCTTGTCGTGGAAACGGCCATCAGCTGGTTGCAGGCCCAGCTCCGGTTGCCACAACAACCGATGTTGCAGACCCGCGCCATCGCCCGCGCCGATCTGCACGAGGCCATGCAGCCGGAGCATATCCAGCTCGACCGCTTCGTCGATGCCTGGTACTCGGCCGACGCACAAGCGGCATTGCAGGCGCTGGCCGCGCGCCTGGGCAAGCGCTAGAGCCTGGAACGGAGTGGTCAGGAGGGCAGCAGCACCGTGACAACGCCGTACTGCCGCCGCCCTGCCTCACTCCCTGCCCGTCGCTCACGCCGTCTCCAGCACCAACCCTCCCGACCTCTATAATCGCCGTCTGTCGAACCGAAGGTCGCCGTCTTGTCCGCCAATGCCGAACCCGTCGTACCCGAACTGATTGACCTGCTGTCGCTGGAGCGGCTGGAGGACAACCTGTTCCGTGGCCAGAGCCGCGACATCGGTACCAAGTACGTGTTCGGTGGGCAGGTGCTGGGCCAGGCGTTGGCCGCGGCCCAGGCCACCGTCGAGAACGGTCGCCATGTGCATTCACTGCACGCCTACTTCCTGCGCGCCGGCAATATCGACCATCCGATCGTCTACGACGTTGACCGCACCCGCGATGGCGGCAGTTTCTCCGTGCGCCGGGTCACTGCGATCCAACATGGCAAGGTGATCTTTTTCTGCGCCGCCTCGTTCCAGCAGGCCGAAAGCGGCGCCGAACATCAGCACAAGATGCCGGAAGTTCCGCAGCCGGAAGACATCGAACCCAACCGCCCGCTGCCGCAGGATGTGCTCGAACGCCTGCCGGTAAAGGTGCAGCGCTGGCTCTCACGCGGCGGCCCGTTCGAGTTCCGCCACGTCTACCCGCGCGATGAACTCAATCCGCCCAAGCGCCCGCCCTACCACCAAGTGTGGCTGCGCTTGAACGAGAAGGTCGGCGACGCCCCCGAGCTGCATCAGGCGCTGCTGGCCTATGCCTCCGATTTCCACCTGCTGGGTACGGCAACCTTCCCGCACGGCATCAGCTACTACCAACCGCATGTGCAGATGGCCTCGCTGGATCACGCCATCTGGTTCCACCGCCCGTTCCGGGTGGACGACTGGCTGCTGTATTCACTGGACAGCCCCAGCGCGCAGGATTCGCGCGGCCTGGCGCGTGGCCAGTTTTTCACCCGCGATGGCGTGCTGGTGGCCAGTACCGCGCAGGAAGGCCTGATCCGGGTAACACCGGGCGACACCGATACGAGCAAGGGCTGAACCATGCGCAAGATCTTCAGCAGCCAGCGCGTCGAAAATGCCGAAGGCGTTGCCCAGATGCTGCGCGACGCCGGTATCGAGGTACGCGTCACCAATGGCCGTTCGTACCAGAGCAAGCGTCGTGGCCAGTTCAGTTACCTGGACAAGAGCGATGGCGGCAACCAGCCTGCGGTCTGGGTGGTACACGCCAATGACCAGCCACGCGCACGCGAAATCCTGCGCGATGCCCGCCTGCTCGACACCACCCGCCGCGACCACCCCACCGCCGAATACGCGTTCCGTGATGCGCCTGCGCAGACCGGTGGCCGCAGCTGGGCATGGCGCATCCGCATCGCCCTGTTGGTGGTGATTGCCGGCGTGGCCCTGGTCATCATGCTGCGTCACCGCAGCACGCCCACCCCGCCCGTCGCCACGCCACCGCAGCAGGTGCAACCGGCGCCGGCGCAGGAACAGGCCGAAGAAGTCCGCGTGCGCATCGAACCCAGCGCGCCGCCGGCCCCAACGAAGTAAGCCCGGTCACATCTGGCCCGCGCGCGCGTCATGTCCTGCATATCCCACCGGAACTGGCCATGACGAGCGTAACGCTGGAAACCATGCTGCAGGACGAACTGCCCGCCGCCCGCAAGGGCTGCACCCGGTCATACGGGCGCATCGTGCTGGCCTGCCAGAACACCGTGACCTCCATCGCCCTGGCCATCACCCGCGACGTGCAGGCCAGTGAAGACATCGCCCAGGAAGCCTTCATCAAGGCCTGGCAACAGCTCACGCAGCTCAACAACAGCGCCAG
Source organism: Stenotrophomonas humi (assembly GCF_001431415.1). GTDB lineage: Bacteria > Pseudomonadota > Gammaproteobacteria > Xanthomonadales > Xanthomonadaceae > Stenotrophomonas > Stenotrophomonas humi. Next base: position 64,501 of record NZ_LDJI01000022.1, read on the forward strand.
TTTCCTGCCTTGGCTGCGGCAGATCACCCGCAACCTGGCCCGTGATTGGCTCCGCGCCAATCACAACCGACCGCTCAGCGGTGAGGCTGCGGAGATCGCAATCAGCATGGCCGCCGATCCGGCGCCCGACGGTGCCGATGCAATGGTGCGGGTCGAGGAAGAACTGGTCGCCGAGGAGATCATTTCCGCCCTGCCCGAGGACAGCCGCGAGACGTTGCTGCTGTTCTACCGCGAAGGTCAGAGTTCGCAGCAGGTGGCCACCCTGCTCGGCCTCAGTGACGCTGCCGTACGCAAGCGGCTGTCGCGCGCCCGCGCCTGCGTGCGCGAGGAGATGCTCAAACGCTTCGGCGAATTCGCCCGCAGTACCGCGCCCAGCACTGCCTTTGCGGCGGTGGTCAGTTCCGCGGTGATGCTGGCTGCCCCCAGCACGGCCAGCGCCATCGCCATCGGCATGGCCGCTGGGAAAGCCGGCGCCGGTGGCATGGGCGCGAATACCGTCGGCGGTGGCGCTGCAGGCGGTGCAGTGGGCGCCGTCGCAAATGGGCTGATGCCCAACCCGCTGGACCTGTGGTTGATCTTCGGCGGCATCGGCATCGGCATGCTGTCGGCGTGGTTCGCCAGCCTCTATCTGCTGCGTTATGCGGAAACATCCATTGAGCAGGTACAGGTGCGCAAATTCCTGCGTCTGCACAATGTGACCACCGTGTTGTTCTGCAGCTCCATGTTTGGCGTGGTGGCGTTGAAGCTGAGCGTGGCAACCGGGCTGAGCGTGATGGCCATCGGCATGATCGCGTTGAACTACCTGTACCTGGTCACCCTGCCGCGCGTGATGGCACCGATGCTGGCGCGCGACGCCGCGCGGTACGGTCGCAACGGCCCCAGCTGGATTTACCGCAGCATGTTCGGGCGCGCCGCGATGGTCACCGCCACTGTATTCACCGTGGCAATGGTGCTTTACACGATGCTGGTCAGGTAACCGCAGGATCGCTCTCGTAGCACGACAGCAATCAGCAGACCACGTCGCTCCCATAGCGCATCAGGAAAGCTCAAAGAACAACCGACCGCTACTCAATCTCTGCAAATGCAAACACAAAACAGCCCCGCTGCATGCAGCGGGGCTGTTGTCGTTCGGCGCCTCTCCGGGGAGTTACTTCGCTGCCGGAGTCAGCGGCACCATCGGCGTACGCGGGCCGTGCGAACCGCGCGGGCCGTCCTTGCCACGGGCAGCTTCCAGCTCGGTCTGGCTCAACTTGCCGTCCTTGTCGGTATCGGCCTTGGCAAACCACTCGGCACGACGCTGCTCGGCGCGCGCCTGGCGGTCCGCGCGATCGATGTAGCCGTCCTTGTTCACGTCCAGACGATCGAACTGAGCGCGGTACTCGGCGGCGCTGATACGCCCGTCGTTGTCCGCATCCATGCCACGCAGCATGAAGCCACCCTCACGGCCGCCGCGCATGCCACCGTGATGGCGATCGTGGCGCATGCCGTGACGCGGTGCCGGCATTTCATCGCTTGCCAGCTTGCCGTCCTTGTTTTTGTCCAGTTCGTCAAAACGCTGTGCCAGACGCGGGTGTGTGGCCGCTTCCTGACGGTCAATCACACCGTCACCATTGCTATCCATGCGTACCGGGGCCGGCTTGGAGCCGGTGGGTGCGGCGGCAATCGCCAGACCGGTCGCCGAGGTCGCCAGCAGCATGGCCAGCAGGAGAAGAGGTTTACGTCGGGTCATTGTGCGGCTCCGTGGTGGAAGAACGGACGCAGCATTGCGTCCTCACTACGGTCAACGCCCGGCAAGCGTGGCGGTTGACGGCGTGGCCTGTCGTATTCATCACGCAGACAGGCGCATGTTTTGAGACCCACCACGGCTATGCTCTGGTCATGGCTTTACACCGCGACCCCGACCACGAACTACGCCTGTTCCAGACCGGCGAACACCCCTGCGGCTACTGGCCCGACCGACAGGCGCGCGACCTTGTGCTCGATCCACAGGACGAGCGCCTGGCCCGTCTGTATCCAATGGCATTGAGCTGGGGCTTCCGCCGCTCCGGCGACCTGGTGTACCGCCCGCATTGCCAAGGCTGCCGCGCCTGCGTGCCGGTGCGCATCCCGGTGGACAGATTTGCGCCCGACCGCAGCCAACGCCGTTGCCTGGCAAGCAATGCCGACCTGGAATGTCGCATCCTGCCGGCCGAGCGTACCGACGAGCAGTTCGCGCTATACCAGCGCTACCTGCAGCACCGCCATGCCAAAGGCGGCATGGACGAACACGGCACGCATGAGTTCGACCAGTTCCTGATCGGCAGCTGGTCGCATGGGCGCTTCATGGAAATCCGCATGCCAGCGGCGCAAGGCGGTCGCCTGTTGGCAGTGGCCGTCACCGATGTCACAGAGCTGGGCCTGTCAGCCGTCTACACCTTCTTCGATCCAGACGAAGAAAAGCGCGGACTGGGGACGTTCGGCATCCTGCAGCAGATTGCCTGGGCGCAGCGCGTCGGCCTGACGCACCTGTATCTGGGCTACTGGATCCACGGCCATCGCAAGATGGACTACAAGCGCCGCTTCCAGCCGCTGGAATACTACGACGGACGGCGCTGGCTGCTGGCTGACCCCGCCAGTGGGTCACTTGCGCTCTGAGGGGCGAGTCCCCCAGACTCGCGGCGTCATCACGCACGTCGCGATGGCACAGGGAAGTACCCTCAAACAATCTGGAATCTCACGTGAAGATCAAAGTTCTGACGATTGCTGCAATCACCCTCCTGTCGCTGGCCGCCTGCAAGAAGGCAGAAACCCCCGCTGCCGACACCGCTGCGGCCACGCAGGCTGCAGAAGTGACCCCGGCCCCGAGCACCGACACCGTGCAGGCCGGTACCGGCGTTGCCGAGTGCGACCAGTACCTGGAAAAGGTGTACGCCTGCATCAGCGACAAGGTGCCGGAAGCCCAACGCGACATGATGAAGCAGGGCATCGAGCAGTCGAAGTCCGCCTGGAACGGCATCGCCGACAAGACCGCGCTGGCCGCTCAGTGCAAGACCGCCATGGAGCAGGCCAAGACCAGCTTCGGCGCTATGGGCTGCACGTTCTGATACGTGCCTCCCGCACCACCTCAACGCCCCGCCCTGCGGGGCGTTGTTGTTTCTCACCTTCGTCATGCAGGCATGAGAAAATGCGCGCATGCGCATCCCAACCCTCCTGCTCCCGATGACCCTGTTGCTGGCCGCCTGTACCACCACGACTGCTGCCGACAACACGCCCTCCACCACTCAGCTGCGACTGGCCACCTACAACACATCGCTGTACTCCGATGATGCTGGCGGCCTGATCCGCGAACTGCAGGGCGACAGCGCCCACGCCCGCAAGATCGCAGCCGTGCTGCAGCAGACCCGTCCTGACCTGGTCCTGCTCAACGAGTTTGACTTCGACGACGCCCATCGCGCCGCCGACCTGTTCCAGCAGCGCTATCTGGAAGTCGCCCAACCCGGTGGCGGCGAGCCGCTGCACTACGCCTACCGCTATCTGGCCCCGGTCAACACCGGCGTGCCGAGCGGCCTGGACCTGGACAACAACGGCACCGTCGGCGGCAAGGGCCGCGAACGCGGCAACGACGCCTGGGGCTACGGCTTGCACCCGGGCCAGTACGGCATGCTGGTGTTGTCCCGATTCCCCATCGATGAGAAAGCGGTACGCAGCTTCCAGCTGTTGAGGTGGAGCACCCTGCCCGGCGCACTGCGCCCGGTCGATCCCAGCACCGGTAAGCCGTTCTGGCCGGATGCGGTGTGGTCGCAGCTGCGACTGTCATCCAAATCGCACTGGGATGTACCGGTGAACACGCCACTGGGCACCGTGCACGTGCTTGCCTCGCATCCGACGCCGCCCGTGTTCGATGGCAAGGAGAAGCGCAACGCCGCGCGCAACCACGACGAACTACGGTTGTGGAAGGACTACCTGGACGGCGGCGACAAGCCCTGGCTGTGTGACGACCAGGGCCGTTGCGGTGGCCTGGCCGCCGATGCGCGCTTCGTGATCGTTGGTGACCTCAACAATGATCCGGTTGACGGCGATGGGCGCCACGACGCCATCCTCGAACTGCTCGAACACCCGCGCGTACTGCGTTACCCCACGCCAACCAGCAAGGGCGCCGAGGAAGCCGGGCTGGCCTATGCCGAGAAGGGCATCACGCGACGCGGCGCACCGCAGCACGCCACCGGTGACTTCGGCCCACGCTCGGGCACGATGCGCCTGGACTATGTACTGCCATCCACTGGCTTGAGCTACATCGGCAGCGGCGTGTTCTGGCCCGCCAACGAAAGCCCGGAAGCCAAGATCGCCGATGGCAGCGACCACCACCTGGTGTGGGTGGACGTTCGCTGAGCGCTACGTTCCGTCCAGATGGAAAACGCCGGCGAAAGCCGGCGTTTTTTTGCGCGATGTCAAAAGCTGCGCCATCCACGCGACTGGAACCGGCTCAGCGCAGGTCAATCCCGATCGCTGCTGCCGCATCCCGCGCGATCGCGCGTGCCTGATCCACATTCTCCGCGCGTGCGAGGGTGACGCCGACGCGCCGCTGGCCCTGCACCATCGGCTTGCCGAACAAGCGCAGCGCCGAATCCGGGTGCAGCAGCGCTTCGGCCACGTTGCTGAAGAACGGCACACCAGTGCCCTGCGCCAGCATCGCGCACGACGCCGATGCACCGTTGTGGCGGATGGTCGGAATCGGCAGGCCAAGGATCGCGCGCGCATGCAGTGCGAATTCGCTCAGCTCCTGCGACACCAGCGTCACCAGACCGGTGTCGTGCGGGCGCGGCGACACTTCGCTGAACCATACCTCGTCGCCCTTCACGAACAGCTCCACGCCGAACAAGCCCCAGCCACCGAGGTCATCGGTGATGGCGCGTGCAATCTGCTGCGCACCGTCCAGTGCCTTGGCCGACATCGCCTGCGGCTGCCAGCTTTCACGGTAATCACCGTCCTTCTGCAGATGGCCAACCGGATCGCAGAACGCCGTGCCGCCGGCGTGGCGCACGGTCAACAGGGTGATTTCGTAGTCAAAGTCGATGAAGCCTTCGACGATGCAACGGCCGGCACCGGCACGACCGCCGGTCTGTGCGTACTCCCATGCAGGGCCGATATCGGCACCGCTGCGCAACGTGCTCTGGCCCTTGCCGGAAGACGACATCACCGGCTTGACCACGCACGGCAGGCCGATGGCAGCAACCGCTTCGCGGTACTCGGCCTCGGTATCGACGAAACGGTACGGCGAGGTCGGCAGGCCCAACGTCTCGGCGGCCAGGCGGCGAATGCCCTCGCGGTCCATGGTCAGGCGTGCAGCACGCGCAGTCGGGATCACCCGCAGGCCCTGTTCGGCCTCCAGTTGCACCAGCGTCTCGGTGTGGATGGCCTCGATCTCGGGCACCACCAGGTGCGGGTTCTCCTGTTCGATCAGCGCCTTCAGCGCGGCGGGGTCGAGCATGTCGAGCACGTGGCTGCGGTGGGCGACCTGCATCGCCGGCGCGTTGGCATAACGGTCGGCGGCAATCACTTCCACACCAAAACGCTGCAGCTCGATGGCCACTTCCTTGCCCAGTTCGCCCGAGCCAAGCAGCAGGACGCGGGTGGCGGACGGGGACAACGGGGTACCGAGGGTGATCATCAGGCAGTTCCGGGCAGACATGAAGAAGGACGCACATTCTAGGCAAGCCAGCGAAAACCCGCTGCCTCCATGACTGTGCCGGAGCTCACCTCCTGCAGCGCCACCGACAGGGTTCTGGCTTCGGCCATGCCGCCTGGCTACCCCCTCCCCCCTTCTCAACCACCCGATCCGCAGAGCACTTGCATACTGATATCAATTTGATATCTTTCCACCCAACCACCACGGAAGACGCCCCATGAAAGAGAAATCCCTCGGTTCGATGTCCGGCATTCCCACCATGCTCGGCACCATCTTGATGATGCTGGTCGGCACCGCCGCCATCATTGGCGCGGTTGTCGTCACCAAGAATGGCACTGGCGGCGGCGGGATGCTGGTCCTGGCCGGCGTCGTGCTGATCAGCGTGGGCATCTTCCTCAGCGCTGGCCTGTACATGGTTCAACCCAACCAGGTGGCCGTGCTCAGTCTGTTCGGCAAGTACGTGGGTACGGTCAAGGACAACGGCCTGCGCTGGAACAACCCGTTCTTCAGCAAGCGCACCGTCAGCCAGCGCGTACGCAACTTCGAGAGCGGCAAGCTCAAGGTCAACGAACTGGACGGCTCGCCGATCGAGATCGCCGCCGTCATCGTCTGGCAGGTGGTGGATGCCTCCGAAGCGGTCTACAACGTGGACGACTACGAGAGCTTCGTGCATATCCAGTCCGAGTCGGCGCTGCGTGCGATGGCCACCAGCTATCCGTACGACCAGCACACCGAAGGCCAGTTGGCGCTGCGCAGTCATGCGGCGGAGATCTCCCAGCACCTGAAAGACGAATTGGCCGAACGCCTCGCCGACGCCGGCGTGCAGGTGATCGATGCCCGCATCAGCCACCTCGCCTACGCACCGGAAATCGCCCAGGCCATGCTGCAGCGCCAGCAGGCCAGCGCGGTGATCGCCGCACGCACGCAGATCGTTGCCGGCGCGGTGGGCATGGTCGAAATGGCGCTGCTGGAACTGCAGAAGAACGCCGTCGTCACCCTGGACGAAGAGCGCAAGGCGCAGATGGTCAGCAACCTGCTCACCGTACTGTGCTCCGATCGCGGCACCCAGCCGGTCGTCAATGCCGGCTCGCTGTACTGAACAACGTAGTGAGGTAATCGTAGTGAATGTCTTCGCCCCCCTGATCATCGCCGCAACCGGCATCCCCGCGCTGTGTTTCGCTGTATGGAGCGGCCGCCCCGGCACCGCGCACGCGCGCGGGCTGGGCCTGCGCTGGGCACTGATCGCGCTGTGCCTGTTCATCGGCGCCATCGGTGTGTACCTGGCCGGCGACAACCGCAACATCGCCTACGGTGTGGTCGTCGCGCTGGTCGTCGCGGTCAACGCACTGGGTGTGTCACTGGTGCTGCACCTGCGCCGTGACAGCAACAACGGGGCGCCCAGAAAGTGAGCGAGAAGAAGGCCTATCCGCTGCGCATCAACGCTGACGTACTGGCAGCGACCCAGCGCTGGGCCGACGACGAACTGCGCAGCCTCAACGCGCAGATCGAGTACGTGATCCGCGACGCCCTGCGCAAGGCTGGTCGTCTCCCCAAACCCGCCCCTGATTCAAGCAAGGAAGAACCATGAGCAAGCAGTGGAAGTACCTCGTCGTCGAAGTGAAGACCGGTCTGATGGGCAGCTTCAAAAAGGAAAGCCTGCAGGAAGAACTGGACAAACAGGGCAAGCTGGGTTGGGAGCTGGTGAACGTGGTCCATGCCACGCCGACCATCTCCTCGCCGACACTCGTGTTCAAGAAGGAACAGTAATGAAGATGCTGGCTGCATGGATTACATGCATCATCCTCGCCGTCTCCGGCGGCGTGGTTGCGGCCGAGCCCACCACGACGGCTACACACCTGCTTGATCAACTCGACGCCGGCCGGTACGCAGAGGCCGAAGCGATGTTCTCGGCGCAGATGAAGGCCGCGGTTCCGGCCGAAAAACTGAAAGCCGTCTGGGAGTCGTTGCCGGCGCAGATGGGCGCGGCAGGCCCACGCGGCGATGCACGGACCAGCGAAGCCGACGGCTTCCGCATTGTCGTCATCCCCCTGCACTACGCCAATGGCGCCCTGCAGGCGCGCATCGCGCTGGACAAGGACGACAAGATTGCCGGCTTCCTGGTACAGCCTGTGGCCGCCGCACCACCGCCACCGCCGGCGGCTGATGCCAGCTTCATCGAACAGGAATTCAACGTACCGCCCAGCGGCACCTCCACCGCGCCACTGCCCGGCACGCTGACACTGCCGAAAGGTAGCGGCCCCTTCCCCGCCATCGTACTGGTGCATGGCTCCGGTCCACAGGACCGCGATGAAACCATCGGTCCCAACCGTCCATTTCTGGACATCGCGCGTGGGCTGGCCGCACAGGGCATCGCAGTGCTGCGTTACGAAAAGCGCAGCCACGCGCGTCCGCAGGATTTCAAAGCCACTTTCAGCATCGATGACGAAACGACCGACGATGCGGTCGCCGCCGTAAGCGCACTGGCAACTACCAACAGCATCGATCCCCGCCACATCTTCCTGCTGGGTCACAGCCAGGGCGGATTGCTCGCAGGCCGTATTGCCAAGGCCGCCGATGGCAAGCTGGCTGGCCTGGTCCTGCTTGCCGCGCCAGCACGCCCCATCCTCGATCTGCTGGCAGAACAGAACCGCTATATGGTCGGTCTGGACGGCACGATCAGCGCTGACGAACAAGCGCACCTCACGGCGCTGGATGCAGCCATCGCAGCGGTACGCGGCAATCCGGATGCACGCCTGATGGATATCCCGGGCCGCTTCTGGCAGCAGCTGGAACAGGTTGATCCCATCGCCGATGCACGCGACAGCAAGCTGCCGGTGCTGCTGTTGCAGGGTGGCCGGGACTTCCAGGTGGTCGATGCCGATTGGCAACGATGGAACAACGGGCTGAAAGGCGAACGTTACCGCTTCCAGCATTATCCGGCGCTCAATCACCTCGGCATCTCCGGTGAAGGCAAGGGCTCGCTGGAGGAATATGCACGGCCGGGCCATGTGGATGCAGCGCTGATCAACGACATCGCCCAGTGGATCAAGGCACAGCCATGAGCCATCGCAACGCCTCAACAGCATCGGAACCGTTCAAGGTCGCCGCACCGACCAGCTCACTGCTGCTCTGGCTGTGGGCCCCCATGCTGCTGGTGCTCGCCATCGATCCGATGATCAAGCTGTTCGCCGGCAAGCCGCCATTCGATGCTTCTTTCAGCTCATGGGGCGGCTGGCTGGTACTGCCGCTGGTCGGTGCCGCATTGACCCTGGCCTACCGTCGTCGTGAACTGCACCTGGAGTCGCGGCAACTGACCATAGCCGGCACGCTCTATACCCGACGGGTACCGCTGAGTTCGATGCGGCTGGAGCGCGCTCGCATCGTCAGCTTCGCCGAAAACCCGGACTTCAAGCCGGGCATGAAATCCAACGGCTTCCAGTTTCCCGGTTTCCGCGCGGGCAATTTCCACATGAAGGACGGCGGCAAAGGCTTCTGCCTGATCACCGATGACAGTCGCGTACTGGTGATCCCGCTGCGCGATGGCGACAGTGTGCTGGTCAGCCCCGAACAACCGCGCGCGCTGCTGGATGAACTCAAGCGACTGGCCGATAGCAGCGCACCGGCCTAAGCTGCGCTTATGCGCAACGATCCCCAGCTCCTGCTCAACACACCGGACATCGAAATCTGGCCGGGCGGCCTGCTGCGCGCGCGCAGCAATCACAACGCACGCCTGCTCGCGCAAGCCAGTCATGTACTGCGGCGCAAGTGCGATGGTCGCTATCTCGCCGCGCAACTGCCACGCGGCCTGATGCCGTTGATCACCCGCCTACCGGAAGCACCCGGCATCGAACACGCACTGTCGGTGCTCGATGCACACTTGTCGCAGCCCGCCCGTATACCGCCGCCGCAGGGTGAACTGCCACTGCATCACCTGCAGCACTGCCTCGACCACCTGGGCCTGGACAGCGCTGACTACGCAGCGCAAACCGGCCTGTGGCTGATTCCCGAGCCGGCCCACCTGGTGCTTGCAGGGTTCGACCGCTATCGCCGCCCGTTGTGGCTGACCCGCCCCGCAGCCCGCAGCTGGCAGCGCATGCGCGATGCCGCTGCCGCCAGCGGCATCGCGATGGACGCGATTTCCGGCTACCGCAGTCACGACTATCAACTCGGCATTTTTGAACGCAAACTCGCGCGCGGTTTGAGCGTGAGCGAGATTCTCACCGTCAACGCTGCACCAGGCTTCAGCGAACACCACGGCGGCAACGCGCTGGATATCAGCGCACCCGGCGAGCCGCCCGCCGAAGAATCCTTCGAACACACCGAAGCCTTCACCTGGCTGCAGCAGCATGCCGGCGACTATGGCTTCCACATGAGCTACCCGCGCGGCAACCCATACGGCATCGTTTACGAGCCATGGCATTGGTGCTGGATTGGCATCAGCTGACACAGCTGCGTGCAGCATCACTGCCGCCTTACCCGACCTGAAACCACCCGCACTCGAACATCAAGGAGAGAACATCCATGGACGGACGCAATCCCTACCAGAGCTCCGCTGCACCGGTGATTCAGCCGCATACGCTGTTCGAACGTGATGTCCCAGAGAACATCACCTCGCCCATCCGCAGCGGATGGATCGCCGCCTGTGTGTCATGCGCACTGACGCTGACCCTCACCGTAATGTCGATGACTTCTGCTGCCAGCGGACGCCAGTCGCTTTTCAGCGTTTGGGATTTCATCGACGTCGTATTGATCGCAGCGCTTGCCTTCGGCATCTACAAGCGCAGCCGGACCGCAGCGACCCTCATGTTCGTGTACTTCGTACTGTCGAAGATCCTCATCATGCTCGATACCGGTCTCCCGACGGGTCTGATTCTTGGCCTGGTATTCGCGATCTTCTACTTCCGCGCGATGACCGCGACCTACCGCTACCACCGCTTCCTGCGTGACTGGCAGCGCAATCCTCCCGCACCGCGGCAGTCACTCGCAGACAACCCCGCATTCAACCGCAGCGGTCCGGATCAAGGCGTCTCCTGAAGCAGCACCGCCTCATTGATATCACCGGAATAAAGCGTCATGGACGACAGCCCTTATCGCAGCAGCATCACCAGTATCGACGTCGCGCCAAGCGGGCCATTGGCAAAAGCCATCGTATTGATGGCGGCCATGGGCGCACTGCTCGGCATCATCCAACTGGTGATGACGACGTGGGCATGGCGGGCAGAGGCAGTCGCGCAGAACGCGACGCTCTGGCTCATGCTGGGCAACAGCCTGCCGTACTTCGCACTGGCTTACGGCACATATCGTCGCAGTCGTATCTGCGCGTGCCTGTTGCTGGTGTATGCCGAACTGCATGCCCTGCTCGTCGTATGGCTGTTCTCGCCACTACCGGCCTATGCCCTGCTGGTTCCGTTGGCGCTGCTGTTGGTTCTGGTCAACGGTACGCTGGCGGTATTCCGCAGCCATCGGCTTTGATCGAAACCACCAACGCGCTCAGTCCTGTGAGCGATTGGTTTTGAGTTTGGGGTCCGCAGTGAAATCCGCGATGCGCCAGAGATACAGACTGGCATAGGTGCGGTACGGCCCCCAACGCTCGCCGCGCTCTGCCAATGCCTTGGGTGTCAGCATCACCTCGGCGCCATCCACGCGTTGTGCGCCTTTGCGGATGCCCAGGTCATCGACGGGCAGGATGTCCGGCCGGCCCAGGCGGAACATCAGCATCATCTCCACCGTCCAGCGGCCGATGCCACGCACCGGCACCAGCGCGTTGATGATGTCCTCGTGGTCCATCACCGACATCTGGCGCAATGACGGCAGCTCACCGGCCGCCTCACGACGGGCCAGATCGCGCAGTGCCAAAGCCTTGTTTCCGGAAACACCGCAAGCTCGCAACGCCGTGTCATCGATCAGGCCAAGCGTGTCGGCGTGCAGACGCCTGCTACCGATCGCCGCTTCCACTCGCCCGACGATGGTCGAGGCCGCCTTGCCGCTGAGCTGCTGGAACAGAATGGCGCGCGCCAAGGCATCCACCGGATCAAACGATCTGCGCCAGCCCTCGGGCGCTGGCAGCGGACCAAGCCGGCGGATCCAGGTCGCCAGCCGGCGATCCTTCCGCTGCAGGTAATCCAGCGCCTGCTCGATATCGAAGCCGCGCGCGTAGCGGGGCATGGCGTCAGCGCTTCAGTGCACTGAAAGCCAACAGCACCCAGCCACCCATCAAGGTCATGCCGCCGAACGGCGCCAGAGTGGTGGGCCACTTCATCAGCACGTTGCCAGCCAGGCTCCCGGAGAACAACAGCGTACCCAGCAACAGGACGCACAGGGCGATGCGCCCGAGCGGATGCTGTGACCTTGCTCCCAGCGCCGCCAGCGCCACACCATGCCCGAACGCATACAACGCTGCAGTGTTCAGATGCGACTGTGCCAAGGGCTCGGTCACGCCATGCGAGGCATAGGCCGAAAGTCCCACCGCCACTGCCGCCAGCAGCCCACCGCAAAACGCCAGGAAGGAAGGCTTATTTTTACGTCGCTCCTGCAGAAACATGTCGTACTCCCATCATCCGATGGCCAGTTTCGATGGCCATAAAAAAAACGCGCCGCAGGAAGCGGCGCGTTTTCTGACAATCAACTCATCGTCAACAACCGGGTGATTACTTCACTGCCCAGTAGATGTCGTAGCTGCCTTCCGTGGTGAAGCCCTTGGCCACGCCACCCTTCCAGGACTCGTACGGACGATCGATCACTTCGTTACCGGTGGTGGTTGCCCAGGCACGCAGTGCGTTACGAGCGATATCCAGACCTGCCATGTGGCCGGTGTAGGAAGCAAAGGCGGCACGACGAGCATCTGCATGCACGTACTTGACCGGGTTGCCCGCCGGAACCTTCACGTTCAACTGGCCATCAGCAGCAGCCACGGCGACCGGAGCGGCAGCAGCCTTGTCAGCTTCGCCGTCCTTCTTGTCGGTGGCCGGAGCAGCACCACTGCGCTTGCGCACCGGCTGCACCACGTCGAAGGCGTACTTCTCGGCACCGAAGTCGGTGGTCACGATGCGCACCGGACCGGCGGCTTCAAGACCATTGGCTTCCATCGTGCGCTTGATCCATTCCTGGTTGTCCTCGATGGACTGACGGATGGTGTCGTTGTTGCGGTCGATGTTGCCGGCGTTGACCACCAGCAGATCTTCCGCCGGCACGTCCACAACCTTCAGGTCGGTCAGCGGGGCATCGGAAGCGCGGTAATCCACGTTCGGCACCGAAGCCAGCATGTTGGCCATACGCGACAGGCCCAGCTTGACGTCGTCACCAATGTGGCGGCTCACATACAGGCCGGCATAGCGACCGAACAGGTCGAAGCCGTACTTGACGCTGTATTCCTGCGTGATCTTGACGTTGCGGTCGTTCTTGCCGGTCGGCTCGAGGGTGAAGGCGGTGACCTTGTCGTGACCACGGGTCTGGTCATCGATGGCGATCACAACGCGCTTGTTCTTCTCGCTTTCGGTGATCTCCCAGCTGCCCTGGCCCAGCGTGCTGTCCTTGGAGCTGTAATCCATGCGGGCGCCCTTGCCGGCGTCCGGACCGCTGAACTTCAGTTCCACGCCCTTATCGCGCAGTACCAGCGGGTTCCAGTCCTTGAAGCGGCGCAGGCTGTTGACCGTGTCAAACACGATCGTCATCTTGCGGTTGGTTTCGATGCTTTCAGAAATATGGCGCTCGCCCGGCAAGCACACGCCAATGATGACGAACAGGCCAGCCACGATCCCCAAGGCAATCAGGAACTCGATAATACGGGTCATTCAAGAGTCTCCGTGGCCGATCCCACGGCCGGGTTGATTGAAGCGAAGCCCCCATCCTAGCAGGCTTTTCGCACGTTGTTGATTACAAATGGCGTACCGGTTTCCTTGCCCGATCACGGCATCCCATCGCTCGGGCGCAAGGTAACGCATCCATTCCCAACGATACGCGCCTTCAAGCGATAGCACGGGCCGTAGGGCGGCCCCTGCTGTCCATTTTCGCCTCAGTTCGCAGGCGAGCACCAGCATTTATGCATGTTTTTTTACAGACGAGCCGTCGCCATGTGCCAGTGGAAGCCAACATCGGCAAAATCCGGCTCCGCTGAAGGCCGGTGACATGCATGCGCACCGGCCGGAACGGAGTAGGCCCCCGCACCGCCGACGGCCAAGCGCCGGCCGTGGCGGCCCTTCTTTCGGCTCAGACCAGCTGCAGCTCGAAGGCCTTGAGCACGGCCCGGGTACGGTCGCGCACGCCAAGCTTGGAAAGAATGTTGGAGACGTGATTCTTGATCGTGCCCTCGGCCACGCCCAGTGAATTGGCGATCTCCTTGTTGGAGAAGCCGCTGGCCATCAGCCGCAGGATCTCGGTCTCCCGGTCAGTCAGCGGGTCGGGCCGGTCCAGGCTGACGAACTCGTTGCGCATGTGCTCCAGGCCCGACAACAGCCGCTGGGTCACCGCTGGCTGCACCAGCGAGCCGCCGCCGGCCACGGTACGGATCGCCCCCACCAGCTGCTCCAGCGTCACGTCCTTGAGCAGGTAGCCCTTGGCACCCGCCTTCAACCCGGCCAGCACCAGCTGGTCGTCGTCGAAGGTGGTCAGGATGATCGAAGGCGGCAGCTGCCCCAGACGGCTCAGGGTCTGCAACGCTTCAAGGCCGGACATCATCGGCATGCGCATGTCCATCAGCACGACATCCGGCTTGACGACGGGAATCACCTCGACCGCATGGCGGCCGTCGGTCGCTTCGGCCACCACTTCAATGCTGTCATCCAGCGCCAGCAAGGAGCGGATGCCCTGCCGTACCAGAGTTTGGTCGTCGACCAGGCAGACACGGATCATCAACTCACTCCTTGGGGCCCTGAGGCCAACATCATATTGGTTACCACCGGCAGTCTGGCGCGAAGGCGGAAGCCCTCGCCCCGACGCGCCGATACATCAAAGCCGCCACCGTACTCGGCAAGCCGCTCACGCATGCCACGCAGGCCATTTCCCGGCAGGATCTCATCCACTTCGCCGCCGATGCCGTCATCACGCGCATCGATGACGATGTTGTCGCCCTCTTTCTCGACCCGGATCCACAGATTGCGGGCGCCGGCATGGCGCACCGCGTTGGTGATGATTTCCTGGGTGCAGCGCAGCAGGACGTGGGCCCGCTCAGGGTCATCCACATTGAGCGGCTCGTCCACCTGCAGGTGGATGTCCAGCGACGGCACCCGCTCGGTCAGGGGCCGCAACGCGGCAGCCAGGTCGATGGCACCACTTTCACGCAGCTGACTGACCGCTTCGCGCACGTCGGTGAGCAGCAGCTTGGCCAGCGTATGGGCCTGGCGCACATGCTCCTGGGCCTGGCCTTCGGTGATATGCCCGGCCACTTCCAGATTCAGACTCAGCGCGGTCAGGTGGTGGCCCAGCAGGTCATGCAGTTCGCGGGAGATGCGGGTGCGCTCGTTGACGCGGGCACTTTCAGCCAGCAGCAGGCGCGTTGCGCGCAACTCGGCATTGAGCCGACGCTGCTCTTCGCGGGCCTGGGTCTGCTGGCGCGCGACCAGACTGGTGACGAACACGAACATCGAGAAGCCGCCGTACAGCAGCGACTGCAGCAGCGCCTCAAACAGCGGCAGGCCCATGATCAGGCTGTAGACCGGGAGCACCGCCAGCTGGCTCACCACCAGCCAGATCACCCCGACCCGCTTGCTCAGCAGCCACGGGATCACCCCGGCCGCCACCATCATCAGGATGCTGCCCAGGCCGGTGCCGGAGATGTAACTCACCGCCAGCGCCGAAATCGTCAGCACCAGCAGGGCCAGGCGGTCATACCAGCCGGTGTGCCCGGCCGCGCTCAGCCCCCGGGTCAACCAGAAGTAGCAACCGCCAAACGCCAGGTACGCGGCGAACAGCCAGGTGGCCTCACCCGCGCCGGGCTGGATCATGCCCTCTTCGGGGGCGTACTGCGTATAGACCAACGGCAGGCTGACCAGGGCCCAGGTGAACAGGCCGGCCAGGCGGAGAACGCGGGTGTGACTGAGATGTCCCAACATGGGCCCATGGTAAGGACCGCAGGCGCTTTGCGCCCTCCCACGGAAGTCATGCATCCGCCGGGTATGGCCGGTGCTCGCCCACCTCGCCCCCCCATGCGATAATCGCCCGCAAAGCCTCAGGGTCCACCGCTTTACCCCACGGAGTCACAATGTCGATTGTCATCCGCGACGTGCGCGAGCATGAGCTCGATTCCGTCCTGGCACTGAACAACAACGCGGGCCTTGCCATCCTGCCGCTCGACGCCGCAAAAGTCCGGCGCTTCTACGAGACCGCAGAGTATTTCCGGGTCGCCGAACGTGACGGCAACATGGCCGGGTTCCTGGTGGGATACGGCAGCCACAGCCCCCACGACAGCTGCAACTTCGCCTGGTTCCAGCAGCGCTACCCCAGCTTTTTCTATATCGACCGCATCGTGGTGGCCAGCCGCCGCCGGGGTGGTGGTGTCGGACGTGCGTTCTACGCCGATGCCCAGAGTTACGCCGAGCTGCGTTATCCGCAGATGGCCTGCGAGGTGTTCCTGGACCACGGTGCCGATGCCGCGCTGCTGTTCCATGGCAGCTTCGGCTTCCGCGAAGTCGGCCAGAACACCATGCCATCGGTGGATGTACGTGCCAGCATGCTGCTCAAGGAACTGTGCAGCTATGAATGGGTGAAGGAAACCTACGGCGACAACCTTCCCGACGTTCCCTGGGTAGGCAATACACGTCGGCCGCTGCAACAACGGCCGACGGGAACCTGAGATGGCAGTGAATTTGGATTACGAACAAGCTGGTGAGCTGAAAATCGGGCAGGTCGGCATTGCCAACCTGCGTATCCGCACCCTTGATGTGGCGCGATTGGTCCAGGAAATGCACGAGCGCGTGTCCCGCGCACCGAAGCTGTTCGGGCGCGCGGCGGTGATCCTGGACTTCGGCGGGCTGAGCCAGCTCCCCGACCTGGCAACTGCCCAGGAACTGCTCGCAGGCCTGCGCCAGGCCGGCGTGCTGCCAGTGGCATTGGCCTACGGCACGCAGGAAACCGAACGTTTGTCTGAACAGCTGGGCTTGCCGCTTCTGGCCAAGTTCCGCGCCCAGTACGAACCGGCACCGGGTGAACCGGCACCTGCCCCCGCGCCACCGCGTGCGGCAGAACCCAAATCCAAGGCCACACCGGCACCCCCTTCGGCAGCTGCTCCGCAGCCCGGGCGCATGCAGCGCGCGACCGTCCGCTCCGGCCAGCAGCTCTACGCCGAGAACTGCGACCTGACCGTACTTGCAACAGTGGGCGCCGGCGCCGAGGTGATCGCCGACGGCAGCATCCACATCTACGGTACGCTGCGGGGCCGTGCTCTGGCAGGCGCACAAGGCAATGAGGGCGCGCGGATCTTCTGCCGCGACTTCCACGCTGAACTGGTCGCCATTGCAGGACGTTACAAGGTACTGGACGATATTCCCGACAACCTGCGCGGCAAGGCCGTGCAGGTATGGCTGGAACAGGACCAGATCATGATCGCTGCGCTTGATTGACGCGGCTCACCAGAAACATTCAGGAGAGATCCTTTGGCTGAAATCATCGTAGTCACTTCCGGCAAAGGTGGCGTTGGCAAGACCACGTCCAGCGCCAGCATCGCGTGCGGGCTTGCTCGCCGCGGCAAAAAAGTTGCCGTCATCGACTTCGACGTTGGCCTGCGCAACCTTGACCTGATCATGGGCTGCGAGCGCCGGGTGGTGTATGACTTCGTCAACGTCGTCCACGGCGAGGCCACGCTGAAGCAGGCGCTGATCAAGGACAAGCGCTTTGACAACCTGTTCGTGCTGGCTGCCTCGCAGACCCGCGACAAGGATGCGCTGAACAAGGAAGGCGTGGAGAAGGTCCTCAAGGACCTGGCCGCCGACGGCTTCGACTTCATCATCTGCGACTCGCCGGCCGGTATCGAGAAGGGTGCATTCCTGGCGATGTACTTCGCTGATCGTGCCGTTGTCGTGGTGAACCCGGAAGTGTCCTCGGTGCGTGACTCGGACCGCATCATCGGCCTGCTCGACTCCAAGACCGCCAATGCCGAAGCCGGCAAGAGCGTACCCGCTTACCTGCTGCTCACCCGCTACAGCCCGTCGCGGGTTGAGACCGGCGAGATGCTGAGCATCACCGACGTGGAAGAAGTGCTGGGGCTGAAGGCCATCGGCGTGGTCCCCGAGTCCGGCGACGTGCTCAACGCCTCCAACAAGGGCGAGCCGGTGATCCTGGACAGCGAATCGCCGGCCGGCCAGGCCTACGACGACGCCGTCGCACGCATTCTCGGTGAAGAGCGCCCGATGCGCTTCATCACGGTTGAGAAAAAGGGCTTCTTCAGCAAGCTGTTCGGAGGGTGAAGATGGGACTTTTTGATTTCCTCAAGGCCAAGAAGACCACCGCAGAAACCGCCAAGAACCGCCTGCAGATCATCATCGCGCAGGAGCGCAGCCATCGCGGCGGTCCCGATTACCTGCCACTGCTGCAACGCGAGCTGCTGGAAGTGATCAAGAAGTACGTCAACATCGACGCCGATGCGGTCAAGGTGGATCTGGTCAAGGATGGCGAGCACGACGTGCTCGATATTTCCGTGGCCCTGCCGGAAGGCCCCCAGGCCTGATTACCGCAACACCCTTCCGGGGCCGCTGAATCTGCGGCCCCGGTGGTTTTG
The DNA here is from genome assembly GCF_001431415.1 of Stenotrophomonas humi. GTDB lineage: Bacteria > Pseudomonadota > Gammaproteobacteria > Xanthomonadales > Xanthomonadaceae > Stenotrophomonas > Stenotrophomonas humi. The sequence goes on from NZ_LDJI01000022.1 coordinate 82,872, forward strand.
AACCCCATGCCCGACCTGACTCCACCCGACTCTGCCACCGACATCCTGTGCGTGGGTGATATCCACTGGGACGACGCTGTCGCCCTGCTCGGCCGACATGGCCTGCGCCTCAACCACGTTGCTGCCGGCGAGAAAATTCCCGGTAGCTATTGGGGCGAACCGGAAGCCGGCATCATCACCTGCGATGTCTATGTGCGCGATGACACGCCGGTGCATTCGATGCTGCACGAGTCCTGCCACCTCATCGTGCTGCCGCCCGAGCGTCGCGCGCAGGTGCATACCGACGCTACCGACTCGGTCCCCGAGGAAGACGCCACCTGCTATCTGCAGATCGTGTTGGCCGGGCAGTTGCCCGGCGTTGGCAGCGCGCGCCTGATGGCAGACATGGATGCCTGGGGCTACACCTATCGCCTGGGCTCGACGCAGGCGTGGTTCGAGCAGGACGCCGACGATGCACGGCATTGGTTGATCGAGCGCGAGCTGTTGCCGGCCCTGTAGGAGCTGGCTGAGCTGCGGGGCTGCCTTTCCCGCGCATGAGCCCCCCTTCCCGACCCTCCCCCTGTCTTCGGCAGAGGGCCGGTGATGACTTGGCGGATTGGCAGTTCCCCGCTTCTGCCAATCACCTACTTACGTGTCATCCCGGCAGCGAGCTGCTCATATCCAGAGTGACCCGGGTGCCGCGTTCGGGCTGCGATTGGATGTCCAGCTTCCAGCCCAGGTGATCGCACAGCCGCGCGATCAGATCCAGGCCGATCCCCGCGCGCATGTTGCGTTCGCCCTTGGCCATGCGCGCGTAGACCTGCGCCACTTCTTCCGGGCTCATGCCGTGGCCAGGGTCTTCGATGGTGATCACCGCTCGCGCTGATACCGCCAGCCGGATCACACCGCGATCACTGTTCTCGATGGCGTTGCGCAACAGGTTGCCGATGGCGGCCTGCACCACCCCCAGCGGCGCCAATACGCGGCATTCGTCGAGCTTTTGCAGCACCAGCTCCAGCTCCTTGCCACTGGCAAGGTAAAGATGGTCCTCGACGATCTCCGGCAACAGTTGGTCCAACGCCACCAGCTCGCTCATCGCGGCCAGCTTGGCCGGATCGCGCGCCAGCACCAACAGCAGCTGGATCAACTGCTCGACACCGACAGTGGTATTGCGGATGCGCTGCAGCTGCTTTCGCGCTTTCATCGGCAGTTCGGGTTGCTCCAACGCCAGTTCCGCAGCACCACCGATAACCGCGATCGGCGTGCGCAGCTCATGGCTTGTGGTGCTTATGAACATCCGCTCGCGCTCGACGAAGTGTTCATTGCGGCGCAGATAGTCGTTCAGTGCACCTGCGATGACTTCCAGTTCGGCACTGCCGCCCGAACTCACCGTTACCTTCTGCCCGCGCAATTCCGGCTGCAACGCGCCGATGTCCTGCGCCAAGGTCGATAACGGCCGCACCAGGCGGTTCATACCCACCCAGGCCATCAACAGTGTCACCAGTACCAACGCGATGCCGGCAAACAGCGCCCAACGGGTGGCGAAATGCTCCAGCTCGGCAAAGTCGGTGATGTCCAACACCAACACCACGCGGCCGAAATCGGACGTGTCACGCACCATCGCCGCACTCTTGCGACCTTCCAGCAGTGCGCCGTCATGCAGTCCCGGTTTCAACTCAGCCAACGAATCCGGCAACGGTCGCGACGAACTGCCGTCGAAGAAAAACAGCGTGTCCGAATCCTGCCAATGGTAGTCAGCATCCACACGCATGTGCGCCAGGATGCTGTCCAGCTCGGTGTTCAACAGCGACCGCCATACCGCATGCTCGGCATGCTCATGCACATAATTTGCCGCACCAAACACTGCCAGCGTGATCAAGGCCAGGTAAGCCCCCAGCCAGCCCAGTAATTTGCGCCGCAATGTAGGCCGCTTCATGGCGCCTTGTCCGCCCTGCTGGGCGCAGACAACCGGTAACCCACGCGCGGCAGCGTGTGCAGCAGCTTCTGCTCGAACGGGCCATCAACAGCGCGGCGCAACTCGTAGATGTGCGAGCGGAGCATGTCGCCATCCGGCGGCTCGTCACCCCAAAGCGCGAACTCCAGCTGGTCGCGGGTGACGGCGGCCGGGCTGGCACGCATCAGCAGTTCCAACAGCTTGCGGCAGGCCGGATAGAGATGCAGCACCTGTCCGGCACGCCGCGCTTCCAGCGTGCCCATGTCCAGACTGAGATCGTGCACTTCCAGCACCTTGCGCGGATTACGGCCCTTGATGCGGGCCATCACCGCCTCAAGCCGGACTTCCAGCTCGGGCAGGTCGAACGGTTTGGTCAGGTAGTCGTCGGCGCCGGCGCGGAAACCGGTGATCTTGTCCGGCAGCTCATCGCGCGCGGTCAGCATGATCACGGGGACCTCGGAGCGGTGTTCTTCGCGCAGGCGGCGCAGCACTTCCGGGCCCTCCATGCGTGGCAGCATCCAATCGAGCAGGATCGCGTCGTAGCTCTGGGTACCGGCCAGGTGCAGACCGGTGATGCCATCCGGGGCCACGTCGAGGACATGGCCGCGCGCCTCGAAGTAATCGAACAGGTTGGCAATCAGATTGCGATTGTCTTCAATAACCAGCAGCCGCATGCGGGTAGAACCTTCAGGGCCCCACACTTCGGGGGCGAACCCGCACATCCTAGCGCCGGGGTCGTCGGAATGCCGTCGAAGCGGCTGACGACGATTCTGACGCGCTTCCAACGCCCAACGCGTCATCATCCGGCCGTCCAACCCAACGAGCCCCCTGTGCGCCCGTCCAATTCCCGCCCCAACTCGACCTCCCTGTGGTTTGCCATCGTCATCGCGCTGGTCATTGCCAGCCTGCTGGCCGGGCTCGGCATGCGCTCACCGCAGCCCCCGGATGAACCCCGCTTCGTGCTGGCTGCCCGGCACATGGTCGAAACCGGACAATGGCTGCTGCCCCATCGCGGCAGCGAGCTGTACGCCGAAAAGCCGCCAACCTTCATGTGGATACAGGCCGGCACCTACAAGCTGCTGGGCAGCTGGAACCTGTCCTTCCTGGTGCCTTCGCTGCTGGCGGCGCTGCTGACGCTGTGGCTGACCTGGGATATGTCACGCCGCCTGTGGAACCGGCAGGTCGCGCGGTACGCAGTGCTGGGGTTGTTCGTCTGCATCCAGTTCGGACTGATGGCCAAGCGGGCGCAGATCGACATGGTGCTGTTGGGCATGACCACGCTGGCGCTGTGGGGCTTGATGCGCCATCTGCTGCTGGGACCGAACTGGGCCGCGCTGGCACTGGCCGCCTTCGCTGCCGGTGTGGGCACGGTGACCAAAGGCGTGGGCTTTCTGCCGTTGTTGATCCTGCTGCCATGGCTGGCCTGGCGCTGGCGTCACCCGCAGGCGCCCGGCCCGGGTCGCAGCTGGGCGTGGTGGCTGTTGTTGCCCGCCTTCATTGCCGGCACGGCGGTGTGGCTGGGTCCCTTGGCCATCGCCCTGCTGAAGAATCCGGACCCCGGCCTGCAAGCCTATGCGCATGAGCTGCTGTTCAAACAGACCGGTACCCGCTACGCCAATGCCTGGCACCACACGCAGCCTGCCTGGTACTACCTGCAGGTGATGGTCACCCTGTGGCTGCCCGGCAGCCTGCTGCTGCCCTGGCTGCTGCCGGCATGGTGGCGCCGCTGCCGTCGCGCCGATCCGCGCTACCTCCTGCTGCTGGGTTGGGCACTACTGGTCCTGCTGTTCTTCAGTGCCAGCCCGGGCAAACGCGAGGTCTACATCCTGCCGATGCTGCCGGCATTGGCTGTGGCCGCAGCCCCCTTGCTGCCGGGCCTGCTGCGACGCACCGGCGTGCGCTGGGTCCTGCTGGTGTATGTGCTGGTGTTGGCAGTGGCCACGCTGGCAGTCGGTTATGGCGCTGTGCATGGCGATGGCTGGGCACAACGCAATGCAGCCAAGCGCGCCATCGACCTGTGGGTGCTGCCGCGTGTGGGCTGGTGGCTGATCGGCTTTGGTGCAGCGACCCTGGTGCTGGCGATCGTGCTGCGGCTGCGACGCGTCGGCCTGGCGGTGGTACTGACCACCGTGCTGCTGTGGTCGATGTACGGGCTGGGCGCGATGCCCGCCCTGGACCCTTACAGTTCAGCATCGCTGGTGATGGACAAGGTGCGCGAGCGCATCGGCCCGGACGCGGAGCTGGGCATGGTGGCCTGGCGTGAACAGAACCTGCTGCAGACCGCCCCACAAGCCACGGATTTCGGCTTCAAGCGGCCGGTAGGCGAACAGTGGGAAGACGCCGCCCGCTGGGTGACGCAGGCACCGGCGCGGCGCTGGTTGTTCGTCCTGGACGCCGCCATGTCGCCCTGTGCCGACAAGGCACAGGTCATCGACATCGGCAGCGCCAATCGCAACAACTGGCAGTTGTTGCCGGGCACGGCGTTGGACGCGGAGTGCATCGCGCGTACGCATGGCGTCGTACCCAGCGGCAATACCGCTGTCGAGGACAACACCGACTGAGTCACATTGCGCACTGGTTGCCCGGCGACCGCCTGACGGGCAACCAGTTTCGCGCGCGACGACGTGAACCGGCGTACGCGCTCCAACATAAATCCGACACAACTCCGACCGCACTCCGACAGATGCGGGAACAGCATGCCGCCATCCACCTTGATGGCACGTCTGTTCCATGCCCCAGTCCACCCCCGCTCACATACTCACCGCGCCCCTGCCGCGCACGCGGTTGGATTTCGTCAGCCGGACGCTGCTGATCCCCGCCATCGTTCTTGCCGTTGCCAGCATCACGCTGATGGCAGGCGGGGGCGATCAATGGCTTGCTGACCAGCTCTATCGCTGGCAGGGCAGCCAGTGGGCCCTGCGCGATGCCTGGTGGACCAGCCACCTGCTGCACAAGGGCGGCAGGAACCTCAGCACACTCGCCGCACTGCTGGTGATACTGGGGCTGATCCGCTCCTGCCTCGACGCACGCCTGCGCCCCCTGCGCAAGCCGCTGCTCTACCTGCTGCTGGCGGTGGCGCTTTCCACCGGCGTGGTCTCGCTGTTGAAAAGCTGGACGCACATGGATTGCCCGTGGGATCTGGAGCACTACGGCGGCCTGCGCCCCTTCATCGGATTGTTGCAGGCACGACCGATATCACTTGGCCATGCGGCGTGCTTCCCGGCCGGTCACGCCAGTGCCGGCTACGCCTGGGTGGCGTTGTACTTCTTCATGCTGCAGGTACGCCCGCAGTGGCGCTGGCCGGCGCTGATCGCCGCCTTGGCAATCGGCGCGGCATTCGGTTTCGCGCAGCAGTTGCGCGGCGCACATTTTCTTTCGCATGACCTGTGGTCGCTGGCAATCAGCTGGACGGTCGCAGCGTTGCTGTCCCTATGGATGTTCGGCCCGATCACCGCACCGGCCGCACCGAGCAGTGGCCTGCTCAACAATGGAGAAATCGCATGAATGCCGTCGCCCCTCGCCTTGGTCTACAGGAAATATCGTGGAGCAAGCTGCGCAGCTGGCGCCCGGAGATCAGCAGCGAAATGCTGATCCTGCTGGCCAGCACGTTCTTCGCATTGGCCTGCAACACGTTGTTCTGGCGCAGCGCAATGGCCACACACCCGGGCAGCGTATTGTTCGCGACCTCGTTGTTTGCCCTTCTGTTGAGCGTGCATGCCCTGCTGCTCGGGCTGCTGCTGTGGCGCTGGAATGCCAAGGTGCTGCTGACCGTGCTGCTCATCACCACGGCCTTCGCCGTGCATTACATGAACAGCTACAACGTCTATCTGGACGCGGACATGCTGCGCAATGTGCTGGCCACCGACCGCAAGGAATCCAGCGAGTTGATGACGCCTGCCCTGCTGCTGCCGCTGCTCGGCTACGCCGCACTGCCGACGCTGCTGTTGTGGCGCCTGCGCATCCGCAAGCGCAGCGTGGGACGCGCATTGTTGTGGCGCATTGCATTCCTGCTGGGCGTGGTGGTGGTGGGTGGCGCCGGCACGATGATGTCGTTCCAGGACATCTCGGCACTGATGCGCAATCACCGCGAAGTGCGCTACCTGGCCACGCCGATCAACTACCTGATCGCGTTGCGCCAGAACATGAGCAGCGCCAGCCCCATCCGCAAGCAACCCAAGCAGGCCATCGGCACCGACGCGAAAGCCATGCCACGCGCCGCTGGCAGCAAGCCGCGCCTGCTGGTGTTGGTGGTGGGTGAAACGGTTCGTGCGCAGAACTGGGGTTTGAACGGCTATGCGCGCCAGACCACACCGGAGCTGTCACAGACCGGCGCCGTCAATTTCCCCGATATGCACTCGTGCGGTACCAGCACCGAAGTCTCGCTGCCGTGCATGTTCTCCCCATATGGTCGCAACGACTACGACGAGAAGAAAATCCGCGGCCATCAATCGCTGCTGCATGTTCTGGAACACGCCGGCATCAGCACGTTGTGGCGCGACAACCAGTCCGGCTGCAAGGGGGTATGCGAGAACCTGCAGATTGAGCGCCTGGACGATGACACCCTGCCCGGCCTGTGTGCGGACGGACGCTGCATGGACGAAATACTGCTCAACGAATTGGCCACACAGGTTCGCGCCAAGCCCGGCGACCGGGTGGTGGTACTGCACCAGCTGGGCAACCACGGCCCCAGCTACTTCCAGCGTTACCCGGCGCAGTTCCGCCAGTTCACCCCGGCCTGTGAGACGGCCGATCTGGGCAAGTGCAGCCGCGATGAAATCGTCAACAGCTATGACAACGCCATACGCTATACCGACCATTTCCTGAGTCGCACCATTGCCACATTGCGCGGTATGGACGACTACGACACCGCAATGATCTACCTTTCCGATCACGGCGAGTCGCTGGGCGAAAAGGGCCTGTATCTGCACGGCATGCCCTATGCCATTGCGCCGGAAGAACAAACCCGCGTACCAATGCTGATGTGGTTCTCGCCGGGCTTCGCCAGTGACCGCGGCCTGGACCTGCAGTGCCTGCGGCGTCGCGCCAGCCAGCGTGCCGATCACGACAATCTGTTTCCGTCGGTGCTCGGCCTGATGCAGGTAAGCACTTCGGTCTACGACCGCAGCCGCGATGTGTTCGCCGGGTGTGAGAGCGAAAACAAGACCTGACCCCAATACAGCGGCTGTAGCCCGGGTAAACGCAACGTACCCGGGCGCATTCGCGGAACGCTCATTCCCCCAGCCACATAGTGCTGACAAGGCCACAGGGGCAGCACACGCCGACAACGCAGCAGCACGCCAATCTCCTGAAACTGCCCGCCCCCATCCACACCGGCGTTCAACCCACGCAGGGGCACGTCGTCGCTTCTGGATCCATTTACCGTCCGCACGCCCAACGACTGGTGGGAGACCGCATATGACGTCCTTTCCGCAATGGCTACCGTGGGCGCTGCTGTCAGCGGTGTTCGCCGCATTGACGGCGGTATTCGCCAAACTCGGCCTGCAAAGCATCGATTCGGACATGGCGATGCTGATCCGCACCGCCATCATCACCGTCGTGCTTGCGTTGTTTGTGGCAGCCACCGGCAAATGGACCAACCCCGCACAGCTGCCCCTCACCACCCTGAAATGGCTCGCGCTGTCGGCCTTGGCCACCGGCGCATCCTGGGCATGCTACTTCCGTGCCCTGCAGCGCGGCCCCGCCTCGCAGGTGGCACCGGTAGACAAGCTCAGCGTGGTGCTGGTCAGCCTGTTCGCCGTGGCGTTCCTGCACGAGCGGCTGGCGTGGCGTGAATGGCTGGGTGTGGCGATGATCGGCGGCGGGGTCCTGTTGATGGCGTTCAAACGTTGACGGCCAGCCCGCTTGTCACCCGCCCCTGCCTTCGTCCACTTGCGGCCCTTGCCCTGCGCCACTAGCCTTCGCCGGTACTTGTAACCATTACCGGGGATTTACGTGAAGAATCGTCACCTGTTGCTGGCCGCCGCCATAGGCGTGGCCGTACTTTCACTGGCTGCCTGTAAAAAGGACGCCGCACCGGACGCCGCCAAGCCGGCCACCACCGCTGCCGCACCGGCCGAAAGCGCCGACCAGTTCATCGCCCGCGTCAATGCCGAATACAAGGCGATGTACCCGGAAATGACCTCGGCGCAGTGGCTGTCGTCCACCTACATCAATGACGATTCCGCACGCGTGGCCGCCAAGGCCAACGAGCGCTGGCTGACCGTGCTCAATGGCTGGATCGAGCAGGCCAACAAGTACGAAGGCCAGCCGATGAGCGCCGACACCGCGCGCGCCATCAGCCTGCTCAAGCTGATGACCTCCATGCCCGCCCCGCGCGACCCGCAGAAGCTGGCCGAACTGGCCGGCATCGCCACCAAGATGGAAGGCGACTACGGCGCCGGCACCTACTGCGTGGGCGAAGGCGACAAGCAGGTCTGCCGCCAGCTCGGCGACCTCGAAAGCGTGCTGGCCAGCTCGCGTGACTACGACAAGCAGCTCGATGCCTGGCAGGGTTGGCATTCCACCGCCGTGCCGTCGCGCGCCAACTACCAGCGCTTTGTCGAACTGGTGAACGAAGGTGCCCGCGAGCTGGGCTACAGCGACGCTGGCCAGATGTGGCGCAGCGGCTACGACATGCCGGCCGACCAGGTCGGCCCGGAAACCGACCGCCTGTGGGACCAGGTCAAGCCGCTGTACGAACAGCTGCATTGCTACACCCGCGCCAAGCTCGACAAGGAATACGGCAAGGACAAGGCCGAAGTGGCTGGCGGCATGATCGCCGCCCACCTCACCGGCAACATGTGGCAGCAGGATTGGAGCAACCTGTGGGACATGACCGCGCCGTACCCGAACGCGGGCAGCCTGGACATCACCGCCGCGCTGGAAAAGCAGTACCAGACCAACCTCAGCGCCTCGCTGCGCAAGATCGACGGCAACGCCGATGTGTCTGCACGCTTCAAGGCACAGCGTGATGCCGAGCTGGCCACCGCCAAGCAGATGACCGAACGCGCTCAGGACTTCTACGTCTCGCTGGGCATGCCCAAGCTGCCGGAGAGCTACTGGCAGAACACCCAGTTCATCAAGCCGCTGGACCGCAACGTGGTCTGCCACGCCAGCGCCTGGGACATGAACATGGGCGGCGACGGCAAGGACATCGGCGCCGATGTGCGCACCAAGATGTGCATCACCCCGAACGAAGAAAACTTCACGACCATCTACCACGAGCTCGGCCACATCTATTACGACCTGGCCTACAACCCGCTGCCGCCGTTGTTCCAGGGCGGTGCCAACGACGGCTTCCACGAAGCCATCGGTGACACCATCGTGCTGGCGATGACCCCCAAGTACCTCAACTCGATCGGCCTGGTTGGCGCGCAGCAGGAAAGCCGCGAAGCCACCATCAACGCGCAGATGCGCATGGCGATGTCGGGCGTGTCGTTCCTGCCGTTCGGCCTGATGATCGACCGCTGGCGCTGGGGCGTGTTCGACGGCTCGATCAAGCCGGACCAGTACAACCAGAAGTGGTGGGAACTGAAGGCGCAGTACCAGGGCGTGGCACCGGCCGGCGCACGCGGCGAAGAGTTCTTCGACGCCGGTGCCAAGTACCACGTACCGGGCAACACCCCGTACCTGCGTTACTTCCTGGCGCGCATCCTGCAGTACCAGTTCTACAAGGGTCTGTGCGATGCGTCCGGTTACACCGGCCCGCTCAACGAGTGCAGCTTCTATGGCAACAAGGAAGCCGGCCAGAAGTTCTGGGCGATGCTGAGCAAGGGCTCCAGCCAGCCGTGGCAGGCCACGCTGAAGGAACTGACCGGCGGCGAGAAGCTCGATGCCGCACCGATGCTGGAGTACTTCGCCCCGCTGCAGGAGTGGCTGAAGCAGCAGAACGAAGGCCAGATGTGTGGTTGGACGGCGCAGGCTCCGGCCGCTGCACCGACGGCACCTGCGGCGGCAGCAAAGTAAGCAACTGCTGCGGATAATGTTGAAGACAAAGGGCGCCCAAGTGGCGCCCTTTGCTTTCTACAGCTCGTAAGAGCCATGCCTGACAGTAGGTTGTCGGACGGATCTGTAGTTACACCCGCTGATACGAGGGTGTAATCCATACACCCGCTCACCGGCGGGTATTGCCCGAAAAACCAACGCTTAAGTCCGGAGAGTCCAACGCCCGCACCTCATTGAACACCCTCCTGATCACCGCAGATGCACAGGTTCCATCTGAAAGGCATACTCCGCGCTGCACCGCTGGTAGGCGGTCTAATTAGAGCCGCGCCTTACTGATAGCGAAATCCTCAACTATGTGTCCACTGGCTATGACAAACGGCTCTACGATCAACCACCCAAGATCCTGGGCAGTCTGCGGGGCTTCGACGTGGTTGTTGAGTACAAATGTAGTGACATCTGTCCCAACTACACCGTCCGTGTTATTCGGTTCGAGTTGCCGGACGGCAGTAGCTGCAATGAGGCCGGAGGCCGCTATACCTACTTCGAGCTACCTCCGTTTAGTATGCAGCCCGATGGCGGGTACTGTGTACCCGCCGTGCTGCTAGATAACTGGAATCGGTACGTGAAATGAGCTTACCGCCTAACAATTCATTCAAGCCGACGCCGCTTCGCGACGCGGCTTAATTCCGGAGTTAGGCGACATGGGAAAAATGATCGCACGGCCAATATTGAGGACCATCGTCGGTCTTGGCTTATTGGTCGCAGGCACGGAAGCCGCGCTTTTCTACCAAACCGGGATGGAAGCAGAGCGACTCTCTCTTGCGTGGCCGGTCGTCTTTAGTCTGCTTGTCGCGACTTGGATTGAGGCAGACAGTCGCGGAGACGCTCGCGTGTATCGTCCATATGAATTTGGCTTTCTGGTCTACCTGATCTGGCCGCTGTACCTGCCGTACTACCTCATCCGCACGCGCGGAGCATTGGGTTTCGCATGGCTTGTTGGAGCGGCTATCCTCTATCTTCTTGGGTGGGTGCTCAAGACGGCTATTTGGCTTGTCGCCTAACAATTCATTCAAACCGAACCCGCTGCGCGGGCCGGCTTAACTCCGGAGTTAAGCG
>NZ_LDJI01000023.1 GCF_001431415.1 Stenotrophomonas humi
CTCTTCTCCAACCATACAAACTGTGGACCGATACACCCAGCCGCTCAGCAACCTCAGCTACTGGCCGGCCATATTCGACAATTTGCCGAACCGCCTCGATCTTGAACTCATCCGTGTAACGTTTCGTACTCATAACCACCTCCGCCTAAGCCATAGTTTATGGCTGCGAGGTGTCTACGAAATCCTGGGCGATTCAAACCAAGGCAGAACAGGGTTCAAAGTCAGGTTTTACAAGGACTCGACTCTAGCCCCCTATTTTGTGGTTATTACGAAGATGACGAGCAACTGGTGCATTTGAGATAGCCCGAGCTGCTGACTGGCAGCCTGGGTCCGAGACGCTTACATCCAAACGACGGCGAACGAGACGCCCATCAGCAGCACCCTGAGGCTGGCGAAACAGGGGGCAGAGTCAGGTTATGCAAGAATTCGACTCTGCCCCAGTTTTCGGCAAAACCCAACGAAGCACGGCCCCGCTCCAACGTAAATTCCAGGCAACAAAAAAGCCGGCGCTGGGCCGGCTTTCTTTGTTCGCGTGGTGGGCGGTGCAGGGTTCGAACCTGCGACCCTTGCCGTGTGAAGGATAAGAAAGGACCTTGTACCGCAAGGGATTCACCTGTAACCCATTGTTTTTAAGTGCCGTTGCGTCTCGTTGGATTTCGCCGCACACTGCAATTTGCACTTACCACGCACTTACGGATCAATGGGAACCAAGCTGACAATCCGCGCCGTTGAGCTGGCGGCGCCTGCCGAAAAGCCCTACGAGATCAGCGACAGCGAGATGAAAGGCCTGCTGCTGCGGGTCCAGCCATCAGGAATCAAGTCGTACATCGTGACCTGGGGCCGAGGTAAGCGCCGCACACTGGGCAAGCACCCCGTCATGACTCTCGCCGGCGCGCGCAATGCAGCCCTCGCAGCACTTGCCGAAGCCGCCCAGCACGGCGCGCCCGTGGCCGTGGTCGCACCCAAGAGCGAACTCACCGTGGCGGATGCCTGCCGCGACTACGTGACCGGGCTGGCCAAGGACGGGCGGAAGACCGCCGCCGCTGATGCGGAGCGCCGCTTTGAGCGGTGCCTCTACGGCGACAAGCTGGGAAAGGTCCGGCTCAAGGATCTGCACCAGGATCACATCGAGGCCTGGCGCGATCGCGTAGAGAAGGGCGAGCTCCCTCCCCTGCCCGCGAAGCGTGGTCGACCACCCGTAGCGAAGCCCCTGGCCAAGTCCAGCATCAACCGCATGCGCACCACACTTGTGGCTGCACTGAATCACGCTGTTGCTCGCCGTAAAGCATCGCCTGACGTTGCCTTTGAATGGACCTCAGTAAAGCCGCTCAAGGACGCCAGCCAGCGCCGTGGGCTGTACTTGGAACGGGAGCAACGGCGCGCGCTGTTGGATGCAGCCGATGGCCCTGTGCGCGAGCTGATCGAGTGTGTGGCCCTGACGGGTTGCCGGCCGGGTGATCCGGCTCTATGCCTGCGCTCTGATTACGACGGCCGCACTGCCAGCGTCCGATTCCGCAGCAAGGACCACGATCGCAAAATTCCGCTCTCCCCTGCTGCCACTGTCCTGTTCGACCGCTTGGCCAAGGGCAAGCTACCGAAGGCGTACCTGTTCACTCAGGACGGCAAGAAGGCCTGGACGGCGGATGCCTGGAGCGAACCTGTGCGGTCTGCTGCAGCGCGCGCTGCGCTGCCGGAAGGAGTCACGCTGTACACCCTGCGCCACTGCTGGATCACTGACGCCATCGTGGGCGGGATGGATCTGCTGACCGTGGCGAAACTGGCAGGCACGTCGCTGGCGATGATCGAGAAGCACTACGGCCACCTTGTTCAAGGCGCGGCGCGCGAAAAATTGGCTCAGGTCGAATTTCTCTAGGTTTAGTGCAGGACACCCCAGGCCTTCGCTCGCTTCCTGATTTCGTCTAAGTCGACCATTTCGCCCTTCGCCTCAGCGATAGAGAGTTCGGACAACAAAAGGGTCGCAGCATCAACTACCCGCTGGAACATGTCCCTTGCATCCTCTGCATCCGCCAACGCTTCTTCCACCGTGCGGCCGGCGGCTTGTCTTGGATAGCTTCCAGTTCCACCGTTGTCGCGTCGCTCCACCAACTCAGCGCATGCGCGACTGAGCATAGCCACAGTGGAATTTGCCAACTCGCGCCTAACTGCGATTTCAGCGCGAAGCCCCATGACCCCTGGCACAGCCGAAGCAGCCGAGAACGAAGATTCAAGCCGATGAACGATTTCGGCTGACAGCGACCTGCCGGCCACCTCCGACTCGCGCTCAAGCTTTTGTTTCAGGTCAGCTGGCAACCGCAGCTTGAATTGGGTATCGGGAGTGCTCATGGGCGGCATATTGGACCACAGTGGTCCTTGACCGCAACGGACCACTGTGGTCCACTGCGTTCAACGGACCATTTTGGTCCATACAACGGAGCAGTCAATGAAAGATAACCGTGAACGTCTCAGCTACACCACCGATGAAGCCTGCGCCGTAACTGGCCTAAATCGCAACGCCCTATATCGCGCCATGAATGCAGGTCAGTTGAGCACCTTCAAGGTAGGCAAGCGCCGCATGGTGTCGGCCCGCGCGCTGCGCGAGTTCATTGAGGCAAGGGAGAAGGAAGCAACCAGTGGTGTTGCCGCCTGAGGGGAAAGCCATGTCTCCGAAACCCAAAAGAGAAACGGCCCACCCGGTAGCAGCCGGAGTGAGCCGTAGAAGCCAAGACCGAACCCTTCGAAGGAACGCTCTGACCATGGACCACATCGTACACCACGCCAGCCCTGGCGCCATCGGGCAACCCTACCCTGCCGTGTCAGGAAACACCTACGCCAGCCGGCCCACGCGTCACAACCCTCTGGCCTGTGATTGTTGCAACCAGCCGGCCGGGTACTTCGACCTGTCCCGCACCACCTCCCGCTTCGAATTCGGGGAGCTCCCCTCCTACGTCTGCTACGCCTGTGCGTCCAACTATCCTGACGGTGAGCCGCGAGAGTTGCGGATTCGCTGGATCGTTACGCGCGCTGGCCGGTTTGGCCAACAGTGGCAAGACGCGGTTCGAGCGCAGTTGGGGTGGCCGGCATGAATGCCCCTGCGCAGACCCAACCCCAGATCGAGAGCTACCCGTCACCGGTACTGATGCCGCCGCCGCAAGGTCAGGCCTATGTGCTCGTTCGCGACAACCTCAACGCGCCGACGTTCGAGATAGGCGACGTGCTACAGGTGGATCTCAGCGTGGTGCGCTGCCGCTGGGATGGCGTCTATGTGATCGAGCTCAATGGCCGGCAGATCGTGCGCCGCGTCCAGGTGAGGCCCGGCAAGAACGGGCGCCCATCCTTCTACGTGTTCACCACCAGCAACCGTGACTTGGGCTTCTTCGTTGAGTTCGATGAGCTGGTGGTATTGGGCGAGGTCAAAACCGTCTGCTGCGTAAGGAGCGTGTCATGAACGCACGCGCTGCCCGCCCTGACCCAATCGCCTGTGACTGCTGCGGGAAGCCCCTGCAGCCCGTGTACGGCTCATTCCACCGCGTAGAGCGGGAGTTTGGCTGGTGCTCCCTGCCCTACGTGCTGTGTGGCTCCTGCGCCCTCCAGCATCGCAGGGGAGCGACCGAGGCCAAGGTAAGGGAATGGGTGCTAACCCGAGCATCGCGCGCTGGGCAGACCTGGCGCGCTGCTGTGGCTCAGATCATGGAGAACGCCCGATGAGCAGTGACCAAGCTCTGCACCTCTATCTGGGCTGGGAGCCGGACTTCCAAGCAGCGCAAGTGATGGAACTACTCCGCCTATCCGGCGCGCTCAATCGCGCAGGGATGCTCATCAATGAAGCTGATGAAGAAATCGCTGCCATCAATGAAGCAGCAGCCATCTTCACCGCGATGGCCAGCAAGCTCATGGAGGAGCTGTACCCCGATCGAGACGCTATGGAAGACCATGCAAACCGCTTGGAGCAGCGAACCAAGTGACCAACAGCGCGCGCATACCGGAGCGAAAGCGGCGAAAGCTGACGGGGCGCGGAGGCGGGCACTCCTTCATCATGATGCCTCACTACATGCTGCGCTCTCCTCAGTTCTACGCTGTGGGCAAAGCGCACTCACTGCTGATGTTCATTGCCGGGCAGTACAACGGCAGCAACAACGGCAACCTGAGCGCCACCAAGAACATGGTGAAGGAGCTTGGTGTCTGCACTCCCAGCAAGCTCCATGAGCTAACCACTCTGCTTCTGGAGGCAGGATTCATCGTCAAAACCCGGCATGGCATCAAGAAGCTATGCAACCTCTACGCGATCACCTGGTATCCCATCGATGAGTGCCCCGGCCAAGGGCTCGAGATTGGTCCAGGCCCTGCTCGAAACGATTGGAGAAAAATAGAACCTTTGGCCCCCAGCAGGGGCCAAACGACCGATGCAGAAATCACAATCTTTGGCCCCCAATCCGAAATTATCGGCCCCCATACGGGGCCAAAAAGACCGGGTGAAGTTGGTTTTGGCCCCCATGCGGGGCCATAAGGAGCACAAATGGGCATTTCTTTGGCCCCGTATGGGGGCCCCTTTATATATATCTACCAAGCGGGAGCGCAGCGGACGCTTGGGCTGTTGCTTCGCTTCACCGCTTTCAAGCTTCATCGCTTCACCTGCACCACACTCCCAACAGCAAAGGCTGGCACTGCTCAAACCTGCCACTGGCACCTTTGGGCACTCCCACTGGCTGCCAGGCGCAAACCGCGCGCTGCCGCTTGTTCGAATGGCTTGCACAGAAGAACCGATAACCGACCCGTTTGCGGAACAGTTCCGCTTTCGGGACTGGTTGAGGCACGCCAACACTCCTGGCCAAGAACGCTGATCGCCGAACACGCGAAGAGCAATGCGCACGCGCGCTGCATAGAACACCAAGGAGGAACCCGTGAACGCGCCGCATCGTGAGCTTGCACATGGCGACGGCATTCCCACCTCAATCGATGAGGTACGCCGCAGCCTGGAAGCAGCCGGCCACTACGTCACCGTCGACGGTCGAGTGACAGAGCAGACCGCCGCAACTCTGATCCCCTGCCCTGTCAGCAGACTGAGGCGTTGGCGCCTGGAGGGGAAAGGACCTCGCTACTTCCAGCCAGCGAAAACGCCCTGGTACTACTTGGGTGACGTTCTCGAATGGATCTCCGGAGGGGAAAGTTTCAAGTAAAAAAGCGATTGCGCGATCCGACCGCAAAGATCTGGCATATTCCGATCTTCGGACGGGCTGGTTAATGAAGCTCGTCACGGCTTCAGCTAGGTCACCCGGCCAAAGAGGAAATTATCAGCATGGCAAATTCTGTCCCGACCGAACGGCAGGTTCTACGCTGCATCTTTGACATGTATGAGGGAGACTTCCCCGTCGAGGGTCCGAGTGTCGGAAAAACGATGATCGCAATTGATATCGATGCAGTAGCCAAGAGCCTGGGCTGCGACAAAAATATTCTCTTTGGCTACCTCTACTACCACCTCGACAACAAGTATCGATACAAAACCGGCGAGAACACGTCCGTCCACCTATTCGTTCCCAGGGCCGGCGAGCTGCGCCACGCGATCAACCTGCCTTACTTGACTGCAGTCCTCGCAGCTCAAGAACAAGAGCATTCAAAATTCACTTGGTCTTTAGGCGTATCTCTCGTTGCACTAGCACTTTCAGTTGGTGCCATCATTGCTCAACTTGTTACAGCGCGATAGAAACAAGCAGATAGAACTAGGCATTGATACTTTGGGAAAATGGTACATACACCTCAGTCGCCGGCCGGGTGTTGGCACCAATTGAGCGACCAGCCCATCTGGATTGGGGGAGAGAACGACTTGCGCCAAGGCAATCAACTTGGAGAGGACACGCCTGTACTCTAGGATATACAAGTCACCATCGCGACTCGGCAGCCTAGACCTACATGTCCCTCCTTCGAGATATCCAGCACGCCGCTATCGACTCGTCGATCCCACTGTCAGACCTGCTGAGAAAATGCACCCTACTAGCCGCGCGACTACGGAACGAGGAATTGCGAGCCTGGGTCTCAAGCGAGCTCAACGGCTACGAGTCAAAGGAAGGACTGCCCCCTTATCGCATTATGGCAACCACCTCCAAAGGCCATTTTTCCGGTCCATTTCAGTCGGGACTTAAGAACGCAGTCATTCCACTGTCGTGCTTGCCACAGCAGTTCTACGAAGCTCTCAGCCGCACTTACGTCCAGCAAGGGATAGCCGCACTAGAGAATCTCGTGAATAACGCAAGCGGGACTATCCTAAAAGAACCCTGGAATCCCGACGTGGCAGCTCACTACGGAGGAAATATATACGACGGAATGAACTGCGTAGAGGCGTGGAAGGTTATTCCCGTTGCAGCCATAGTGGGAGTTTTGGATTCTGTTCGCACAAAGGTCCTGAACTTTGCTATCGATATAGAATCGGCGGCACCAGAAGCAGGTGAGGCACCACCTCTTTCGGAACCTCTCGCCCAAGACCGAGTGCATCAGATATTTCATACTAATATCTATGGCGATGTGCAGAACCTGGCCAACGGCAGCGCAGGAGCTCGACAGAAGGCGACTTCCATACAGAATGAGCCCACCTTGTTCAAGGACCTTCTGAAAGCAATCGCTACATCGCGGGCGGATCAAGTCACCATTGACTCCCTTGTAGCGACAGTTGAGGAAATGCGCTCGGCAGAAAGCAAGAATAGCTTCCATGAGGCATACATCAAGTTCGTTTCGACAGTGTCAGATCACATGCAGATTCTCGGGACCGCCGTTGCTCCCTACCTGCCCCAGCTCGCCGCGCTTGCTGGGTAGCGTCTAATCAGACCTCCCCCTCGTCCCACAAGTGGGTACTTCCAGAATTACCCCGCCACCGAGCGGGGTTTTCCGTACCTACAACACTCTGGTCACGCCGTGATCTTTTGACTGGCTGTCCGACCGCCAGGCGATGCTCGCAGCAGACCGCGCCGCAGATGGCCAGACCGGCCAACTCCCTGGACTGGGTCGAGCGGACGGGGGCCCCGGGGCTTATCCACTGCCACCGGGGGGAATTCGGACCCCGGTAATTGCCAGTTTTTCGGCCCTTAGGGATGCTCCACCACAGGCACCCCGAAATTGCGGTTTTCCCCGGGAGAAACGCACATTTCGGCTTGTACACGTTGTACATCGGCCCCCATTCAGGAGGGCTGCCGATGCACAAGGCGTGCTCCGCGATTCGCCCCCAGCAAGTGCGCATTCCGACGCATTCCGGCTCGGCCAAATAGCCGGGCCCGACGTCCAATAGACGGGTCCTCTGAGCCATCCCCTCATGCCCGTAATCGAGCTCGAACTTCCCCAGGTCATCTGCGACGCCCTCCAGGACGCGGCAGCTGCCGCTGGCGTCTCCCCAGCCGAGCTCTTGGCAGATGCCTTGCGCACCCTGCCGGCGTTCCAACGCGCTTTGGCGGACAGGCCCGAGAGGCTCGCAGCCTTTGCCCTCAAATCCGGAGCATCCCGTGAGTGATCAATCACCGCCTGTACCCCCTTCCCTCCTGAAACTGGAGCACCTGCGGATTCGCAGCGAGCTCCACTTCGCTGCTCGGCGCGCGCTGAATGAGCGTCGCAAAGAGATAAGCGACCAGCGCACGCACCTTCGCCAGGAAATGGCGAAGCACGGACAACGGCGCGAGACCTTGGCCAAGCTGGATCGCTGGATGGCCGCGCTCGATGCGGTGGACGCCGTAGTGGCAACCGCCTACGACGAACTCAGCGCCTCATCCGGTGACGTTGGCGCCTATCGAGCCGCCGCAGAGCATCTCCAGCAAACCGTGGCCGATTGGGGCCTGAGCCAGTAAAGGAACAACCATGACCGACTATTTGCCCAAGGTGGCGCGTCTCCGCGCCCAGATTGAAAAGCTGGCTGACGAGATCCGCGAACTGAGCGACGGCATGCCGCCAAAGGAAGAAGCGCTCGCGGCCATCGATACTCACATCGAGCGCGAGGCAGCCAAGGTAACAATTCGGCCAAACGCCTTTATCGGTGACGCCGACACCGCCGTATCGGCCTATCCCGAGAGTGCCCACGCTTACGCGTGCAAGTTCTTCCCCGATGCCATCCGTGAGCGCTTGCGCGCCGAAGTTGAGGCCCTCTACCAGGGCGAGGTAACGATCACCGATGACCGCAAGCAGGAGCGCCTGGAAGCGCAACTGTTGGAGTTGGAGCGCCAGGAAGAGTCGCTGATCCGGGAGGCCGCCGCGGACGGCAAGAACATCCCCCGCCGCAGCGATGCCAACCCCGCGATCACGCTGGCCGACTGATTCGCCAGAAGGGACCAGCAGGCGGTGTCCCCAACAACACCTGCAGCCCGGGCCGGCAGCCACAGATCCAGATACCTCATGCCGGTGACCGGGCCAACTGCTACAGCATCTTCCCCACGTGAGCCCGATCGCGCCGGGTTGTAGCGCTCGAAGCGCAGGCCATAGCTGCTGGCCACGGCGGCTGTATGCCGCCAGCACCCCGAGATGTTTCCATCGCAGAGCCTAGTGCAGGATTGCTGATCGAGCGTCCGCACTTCATGCTTGCCCCCACTGAGCAGGGGAAACTACATGGACTGTGAACTCGTCGGTTGGTGCGCGCTCAAACCCGAAGTGCAGGCTGCTTGGTTTCAAGCCGTTGCTTCGGTAGTTGCCATTATTGTCGCGTTGCTCGTCCCAGCGCTTCAATCGCGATCCGCGCGAAAGCAAAAGGCGGCTGACGATCATGCTAATAGCGTCGCGGCCGCTGCCCAGATGCTCCCCCACGTGCAAGACATCGGTCGATTGATTGCCGCAATACTCACGGACGAGTCGCCAGTAAAGTTTGGTGGCGAATCTGGGCCGATCGGCCCGCTCGCACAACAGCTGATCAACCACAAGTCGGTAGACATTCTTTCAGGCAGCCTTCGATCGCTTGGCGATGCTAGAGAGAAGGCCAGCGCCGTAGTCTTCAACATCTATCGAGCTCGGGAACTGGCGCAAGGCGAGGTTGACCAAGTTCAAGTCAGATCCTACAAGAAGTTCTACGAGCGCCTGCGGGCAGCGCAAACAGCTTCGAGCCAGTGTTTGGACAAGATCGACATCATGTTCACCGGTCATGTCGGCGATTATGCGTAGAAGTTCCCTCACACTGTCGCCCCAAGACTCGTCCCGGCGACGCCCCAGGGCTCGGCCGGCCCTCATTTGCGCGCCAGCAGGGCGATGTGCCTCGCTCGCACAACCAACCCCAGCCCCATCGGGGCACCCTATAAGGGGACGATCCCTGTGCAGATGAAAGCATGTAAAAACTGCACCGAGAACACATCTTGGCTCAAAACCGGCTTCTGGCGTGTTTAATGGAGCGCCCAATTCGTTGTCGAGCTACGACCAGACGTCGCAGACCGATCGTCCGATGTGGCTCATCCAATTTGGCTATCATCGGCCTGCACAAGTTTCTAACCTGACCGAGCCAAACCCACTCCTTCCGAAGTTCTCCCAGACCGTCAGACTCATATCGCGACATCATTCGCAAAGCCAGTTGGCGAACAACTTGACCATCATCCATAAGGACCGAAACGAAGACTGCTGGATCAACAAGGTGTAGCCAAGGCCCGTAAGGAAGGCTCTGATCCCAATTCCCTGAAAGACTGATCGGCTCGTAGTCCCTTTGACGCAGCCGTTCAATGTACTCACCCAGCTTTTCAAGCTTTCTCTCTTCGTCCAGCTCCCATAGTGTTGCTGTGACCAACTTTTGCGCTTCCGCAAATACGGGAAGCTCTGCTCCCGTGTACCCAAGCCCTTCATAGGCTGAACTAGACTCACTGCGGTCGTAGATGCTGGTACCTGTCAGTTTAGATCTGACCTCATCTCGCCGAAGGTACGAGTCCAACCATGCAAGAGTTCGCTCATTGGGAAAAAACTCCCCGCCGTAGCTCTCCACCTGCAATGCTGCACCCACGATATGCAGAAGTTCGCCTTCAAGCGTCACAGCATTATGCTTGAACGCCTCAAGAGCTTCTCGCTTTGCGCGCTCATAACTCGATTGACCCAGATCCCACATCGCCCAAAGGCGCCTCCAGGGAGGAGTGGCCGCCTCGCCAACAACTCGGGGATTGGTCATTACAGCTTCATTTATTGCATCAAGCTGAAGCTCACCATTCTGCCATAAGGCAATTAAAAAATTGACAGGGACGATGCACTCAGCAGAGCCCAGATTGCTGTACTTTGCATAGATCGCCTGCACCTCCACGACGCGCGGATCATTGGCGCTCTTGCCAACCTGATAATGCAATCCCGCCTTCTCGAGAATTTCCGAAGCAGTGAGTTTTGCAGCACGAAACTCCGCCCCAATTCCCACAGAGAAAAGAACCAGCGATTCAATTACTAGTGGATAGCCCGCCAGGCCATTATCTGACCCCGAAACCAATCGATCAATATCTGCGATGAGATTCTTGACGCTCCGGTAGTTTGGGTAGGTTGATGCACGCACAACCTCGGCAACCTTCGCTCCGTGGCTCAAGAGATAGTTCTTGACCTTCCCCGAGGGGAGGTCGTCTGTAATGCTCTTTATCACCTCCTCAGCATCCGCACATACAGAGAACGTCTTTCCGACAACCTTCTCTTTCCAAGCCATGTAGCCCTGCGACCTAATTTCCGATTCGTTCGCAATAACAATTGCTCGAATCCCGTCTCGCTCGACGTAACCATTTATTAAAGCAAGCGCTTTTTCAACCCCCATCCCTGCCCGCTCTAGATCGTCGAATACAACGATCCGCTCCCTTGGGTGAGCTGCCCAGTCGCGCACTGCAACCATATCGGAAGATTCAACCGGACTCTTTATCTGGGAAGTTGACTCAAAGAGCGCAGAGCCCATTCGAAAGGCTGCCGTGCCGAGGACCTTGCCTAGCTTAGAGTTGAGCGCAGGGTAGAGCTGAGACAAGAACTGATCTGCGACTGCCGCTTCGTCGGGAGCTCCAAAGAAACTGGCGTATAGGTAGTCTGGCGCCTGCTCTTGCCCGCGGCTCTTCGAGATACGCTCTCTTCTCTTTTCAAGGAAAGCAGTA
Source organism: Stenotrophomonas humi (assembly GCF_001431415.1). GTDB lineage: Bacteria > Pseudomonadota > Gammaproteobacteria > Xanthomonadales > Xanthomonadaceae > Stenotrophomonas > Stenotrophomonas humi. Next base: position 11,043 of record NZ_LDJI01000023.1, read on the forward strand.
ACAAACCTGGTCTTTCCCGCTCCCCAATGCCCGCCGATCAGAACAGCCATACCCTGATCACTCTTTCGAGCCAAGTAGGATTCGAGATAATCCTTCGCTTCCTTATGCGGAATTCCCGACATGCGCGCCCCTGCTGAAGTGATAGCGAACAACAGTCTACCCAGTCAGGCCAGGAACGACGATCATCCTACTGGTAGCAATCGTGCAACCCCAGACTCAACTATCGATGGAGAGTAGATGGACTTAGAGTCATATATCCGAGCTTCCTCTGGATGGCTTATAGACATCACCACGACGTTCGATCTTGCTTCGGCCGCCGAACTGGCAATTAGACCAAACTGGTCACCTCCAGCGAACGGCAGCGACGTTGAAGGTCCGTACCTGATTTCCATGCGTCACCCACTGCCGTTTGCGGCCGCGCTACCTTTTGGCGTGCGCAGTAGCAGAGAAGCAATGAGAGCCGCTTGGGTTGCCTGCGGACATACACCAGAAACAGCTAATACGGATGGCGTGAAGGTGCCTTTTTCGAACGGCAACAGTCCACGTATTGAAGGAGTCCTAGCCCGCGCCGGCATCATTGCTCAGTTTGAACTCTGGAAGAGCTATGCCACCCAGTTCCCCGGTTACCCGACCAATCTCAAGGCGGCGAAGAAGCACAGCTTTGTGCACCCGGAAGAGGAGCGGCTAGTCACAAATCTCATCAGCATCCGGAATCGGATGACGCATGAAATCGACGTCACGAACGACCCAACCACACGCATGCTGGTCAACTACACCTGGGAATGCCAGCACATCGCTAAATGGCTTACTCAACTCTACCCCCTGTAGAGCGAGAGCAGCACTCTCCTCAGCCTGACGCACTTACCATGCACTTACGAAAAAACCGGCTTTCGCCGGTTCTTCTGCAACACTTTGATTTTAATGGTGGGCGGTGCAGGGTTCGAACCTGCGACCCTTGCCGTGTGAAGGCAATGCTCTACCGCTGAGCTAACCGCCCGTGTTGCGAGCCGCTCATTATAGGGGCCTGAGCGAGCACGTCAACGGGTTCTGCGCAAAATCTTCACATCGTTTGAGTGGGCTTGTCCGAGCCGGCCGTGCCGGCCAGCAAGGTCTCGATTTTGTGGCGCACGGCCTCACCATCGGCACCGTCGGCAAGCTGCACACCGATGCCCGCCTGGCGGTTGCCCTGCGCGCCCAGTGGCGTCACCCAGACCACTTTGCCGGCCACCGGCAGGCGCTCGCTGGAGTCGGGCAAGGTCAGCAGCAGGAACACCTCGTCACCGAGGAAGTAACGCTTGGGCGTGGGCACGAAAACGCCGCCGTTCTTCACGAACGGCATGTAGGCGCTGAACAGCGCCGCCTTGTCCTTGACCGCCAATGACAGGATGCCTTGGCGGGCGTTCATCGCACTCATCGAATTGTCCCCTTGGATTGCACTTGGTTGGCCGCGTTCCAGGCCAGCAGCAGCTCCACCACGGCAAGGTCGGCGCGCACGGTGGTGCGCAGCAGGTCGCGGGTGCGATTGGCGGCATCAAACCAGGCGGCCAGCTTGTTCAATCGCGCCGGATCGGTCAAGCCGTCGGCAGCTTTCTTCAATGCCAGGTCGGCGGCATGGCGCAGGCGCAGGTCGGCGTGTTCGTCACCGGTCCAGCGCTGGGCCAGTTCGACACTGCCCAGCTTGCCGGCGACCAGCTGCTCCAGCTCGCTGGCCACCTGCCGCCGCAACGCCATGCCGTCACCCTGCAGCCACTGATCAGCCAGCGCCGGGTGCCCGCGCGCGGCATCCAGTGCTTCGCGTGCCACGCCCTCGGTATAGCCGCGCGTCTGCAGCCAGGCCAGCGCCTCTTCGCGCGGCGGCAGGCGGAACTCCAGACGCTGGCAGCGGCTGCGTATGGTCTGCGGCAGGCGCGCGGGATCGGCGCTGAGCAGCCACAGGTAGCGGCCGGGCGACGGCTCTTCCAGCGTCTTGAGCAGCGCATTGCAGGCAGCACGGTTGATGGCATCGGCCGGATCAACGATCACCACCTGGGCCACGCCGTACTGCGGGGTCAGCGCCAGCTTCTGCGAAATCTCGCGCACCTGCTCGATGACGATCTCGGTGCGCAGCCTGA
>NZ_LDJI01000024.1 GCF_001431415.1 Stenotrophomonas humi
TCCCGCACGCGGGAGAGGGGTTGGGGTGAGGGTGGATCGGTTGCGGTGATGCTACGTGCTTCGATGCGTGTTGCCCTCACCCCAACCCCTCTCCCGCGCGCGGGGGAGGGGCTTCAGACTGGGCTTCACGCCGATTGTTTACAGCACGCCACGCTTCATCTGGTCGCGCTCGATGCTCTCGAACAGCGCCTGGAAGTTGCCTTCGCCGAAACCTTCGTTGCCCTTGCGCTGGATGATCTCAAAGAAGATCGGGCCGATGCAGTTCTGGGTGAAGATCTGCAGCAGCTTGCGCTGTTTGGTTTCCGGGTCGGCGTCGATCAGGATCTTGTTCTTGCGCAGGCGCGGCACGTCCTCACCGTTGTCCGGGATGCGCAGGTCGACCACGTCGAAGTAGCTGTCCGGCGTGTCCAGGAATTCAATGCCGTGCTCGCGCATCGCTTCGACGGTGTCGTAGATGTTGTCGGTGAAGCAGGCGATGTGCTGGATGCCCTCGCCCTTGTACGCGTCCAGGTACTCGTTGATCTGGCTCTTCGGATCGGACGACTCATTGAGCGGGATGCGCACGATGCCGTCCGGCGCGGTCATCGCCTTGGACACCAGGCCGGTCTTGGCACCCTTGATGTCGAAGTAGCGGATCTCGCGGAAGTTGAACAGACGCTCGTAGTAGTCCGACCACTGCTGCATGTTGCCCAGGTAGAGGTTGTGGGTCAGGTGGTCGATGAAGGTCAGACCGAAGCCCTTCGGATTCTGATCGGCGCCTTCGACCGGCACGTAGTCGGCGTCGTAGATGCTGCCCTTGTCGCCGTAGCGGTCAACCAGATACAGCATGCAGTCGCCGATGCCCTTGATCACAGGGGCCGGCACCGCGCGGGTATCGGCCAGCAGGGTCACTTCCTCGGCACCGTTGCCCAGCGCAGCCGCCAGCACTTCGGCGGCCGGCTTCTGGAAGCGGATGGCGAAGCCGCAGGCACTGGGACCATGCTTGGCGGCGAAGTCGGCGGCGAAGGAGTCCGGCTCCTCGTTCACGAGGAAGTTGACGCCGCCTTGACGGTAGACGGTAATAGCACGCTGCCGGTGGCGAAGTACCGCAGTGAATCCCATGTTCCGGAAGTACGCGTGCAGCTGGGCGGCCTGTCCGGCCGGTGCTGCGAACTCGACGAACTCAAAACCATCAATACCCATCGGGTTTTCGAAGGTGGTGACCTGCATACCCAGGTTGGGTGCGTGGGTTGCAGAGTGGGTTTCGGTGTTCATGGGTTGCCTCCGGGAGCGTGACCGTCGCCCAAGGGGCGGCGACAGGAAAACAGGGAGATCCGCGCAGATTTGCGGATCAGTGTCGAAGGTTATAGTTTCACATGAAACCACCATCAAGGTGCACTGCAGCATGAGTTCTTCCGACTACAGCAAGTCCACCAGCATCCGGGCCTCAAATGTCCTGTTGGATCTGGAGCAATTCCTGCCCTACCGCATCAGCGTCCTGTCCAACCGGGTCAGCGGCAACATCGCCCGGCTCTATGGTGAGCGCTATGGCCTGGCCATTCCCGAATGGCGGGTAATCACCATCCTGGCGCTGTACCCGGGCTCCTCGGCCAGCGAAGTGTCCGAGCGCACGGCAATGGACAAGGTGGCCGTCAGCCGCGCGGTGGCGCGCCTGCTGGAGCGAGGCTTCATCAAACGCGAGACGCACGGGGACGACCGCCGTCGCTCGGTGCTGGCGCTGTCGGCGGCCGGGTTCGAGGTCTACGAGACCATCGCGCCGATGGTCATCGAGATGGACCGCCGCCTGATGTCGGTGCTGACCGAGGAAGAGGAACAGGTGCTGGAGCGCCTGATCACGCGGCTGGCCGAAGCGGGTCTGTCGCGCATGGCGGAAGGCTGACCTCGACAGCAGCGGTGCTTGTCGCGAGAGCCGGCGAGCAGCATCTGTAGAGCGGAGCCAAGCTCCGCCTGGGGCATGGCCGGCGGCGAGCCCGCCGAGCATGACTCGGCACTGCGGCATGCACGTGGCTCAGCTCAGGTGCTTGCGTCGCGCGTAGATCCACGGCGCCGCAAGTGCGGCGATGGCGCCACCGGCAAAGCCCAGTGCGGCGGCAACGGCAGCGGCTTCGATCTGACCGGGCAAGGCCAATGCCGCGATAAGCAGCAGAGCGGCGGGCAGGCCGATGAACGAGGTCAGGAAGAAACGCCAGCGCGGCACCCAGGTGTGCAGCTGCATCAGGCTGGCGCCGCTCCAGGCCTCGCCGGCCCGGTCACGTCCGATTTTGTCCACCAGCTTGACCAGATCCACCTCGACAACGGACTTGCCGCTGCGCAGCCGAGCCAACTCGGCGCCAACTTCGGCAGGCTCTGGCCAGTTCGACGGCCATGGCTCTGGCGCACCCACACCATAGGCGGACAACAGTGGCAGCGTCAGTGACGGCACTGGCAACGCGCGCAACCTGCGCTTGTCGAGCACGCACCAGACGTGCGTCATGCCATCACAATCAGCCAGATACAGCGCAAGTTGTTCTGCCGCCGGATACGGCAATGCGGTGACGCGCGCGGCCAGGGTGTCCGCCCCCATTGCGCGCAGAAAGCCCACCCTCCCGCGCCCGGCATGCGCCCACGCCAACCCAAGCGGCGAGAGCAGCATCACCTCGGCCAGATCGGCATTGCCCGGAACCGAACGATCATCACTGCCCAGATACGCGGCCAACGATTTCGGCTCGGCGACGTCGTGCTTGCCCCAGCGCTGCGAATGCCCCAGCAGGAATTTGAGCGGCACCCGCGCAGCGATGGTTTCACCACGCGCGCTATCCGAGGCAAACGGCACCACCGAGGCGATGAAGGCGCGCAACTCATTGCCCGGCGACGTGCTCCATTCCGTTGGCAGCAACCCGGCCAGCAGGCCGTTGCGTGCCAACTGGTCGACCTGCTCCTTCTGCTCCACCAATCGCGTCACTGCCGCCTGCAACATGATGTTGGGCGGCACTGCAGCCTGCGGCAGGCGCGAGTGCGGCTGCGCGGGCAATGCGTCGTCGGTTGCGGGAGCATCGTCCAGCAACTCATCCACCGTCGGCAGGCTGACGCCGGCAGGGTCGTGCGCGCGAGATTCAGCGGTACTTGAATCGGTACTGGCAGCTGGCTGCATGGAGAGAAACGACCTTGGCCGGATGCAGAAGGATTGAATCGTTAGCGGCCGGGGAGCGCGGAAATAAAGGTTGATGCCGCTGCCTCCCTTTTGACGTGGGCAAAGGGAGGAGGGCGAAGCCGCATACAACAACGGCGCCCCAAGGCGCCGTTGTCTATTCCAGAACTGCCGGCTTACTTCGCCGGTGGTGCCCATTGCTTGAGGAAGGCGAAGAACTTGGCACGGTCGTACCCCTTGCCCTTCTCCAGCTCACCGGTGAACTGCGAGTGCAGCAGCTGGCCCTCGCCATCCAGCACGAACAGATGCGGGTAGCCCTTGATCTCCGGGAAACGGGACAGGAACGCCTTGTTCTCGTTGTCCTCGCTGTAGTTGACCTTCATCCACACATAGTTGGCATCGCGGAAACGGCGGATCTCCGAATCGCCTTCCATGAAGGCATCCAGCAGATGGCACCACGAGCACCACTCGCCACCCACGTCCAGCATGATCCGCTTGCCGCCGCGCTGCGCCTCGACCTTGGCCGTTTCCAGGTCGGCGACCGGGTCGCGGGCCGGATCGAACTGCGCATTGAGCCCGGCCACTGCGGCGATGTCCGCCGCAGTGGGGGTATTGCCTGATGCCACCGGCTGGCTGGTGTCAGCCACCGGCGCCTTCTGTTCGGAGGTATCCAGCGGTTGCACCTTTTCCGGCGCTGGCGCTGGCGGCGGGTTGCAGCCGGCCAGTGCCACGGTGAGCAACAGGGGAATCGCGCCAAACAGAATCTTCATCATTGCTTCCTCACTTCACGCCATGCATGAGCTTCTGCACCAGCGGGGCGATCAGGAACAGCAGCACGCCGCCGCCAATCAGGATCCAGAAGCCCATCGTGTAACCGGAGTGGGCCGACTGTACGGTCATGCCACCGGCGCCGCTGACGTGGCCGGCGAACAGGCCCGCCAGGTTGTTGCCGATGCCGGTGGACAGGAACCAGCCGCCCATCGCGAAGCCAACCAGACGCACCGGCGCCAGCTTGGTCACCATCGACAGACCGATCGGCGACAGGCACAGCTCACCGATGGACTGGATCCAGTACACCGCGAACAGGGTCCAGAACGGGATCTTGTTGGTGCCCGGATCGAGCAGGCTGGACAGGGCGAACATCAGCAGCAGGAATGCCAGGCCATTGAAGATCAGGCCCAGGCCGAACTTGCGCGGGATCGACGGATTGGCCTTGCCCAGGCGCACCCACAGCCACGCCAGGACCGGTGCCAGGGTGATGATGGCCACCGAGTTGACCGACTGGAACCACGCGGTCGGGAAGGTCCAGTCACCGAACTGGCGGTCGACGATGCGGTCGGCCAGGAAGGTGAACGAGCTGCCGGCCTGCTCGAAGAACATCCAGAACAGCACGTTGAAAGTGAAGATGATCAGCATCGCGATCACGCGGTTGCGCGCGACCTTGCCTTCGCGGATGCCTTCGATCAGCAGCATGACGCCCAGGCCGACAAACATCACCGTCAGGATCACCTGCAGCACGTTGGCACCGGCATTGAGCAGGCCGTACATCACCGGGATGGCAACCAGGCAGGCGATGGCGGTCTTGATCACCGGACCACTGCCCTGCTTGTCCGGCAGCGCTGCACCGATGCCCTTGAGGTGGCGACGCTCAAGCTGGAACCACAGCAGGCTCACCAGCATGCCCACGCCCGAGGCGATGAACACCATCTTGTAGGCCGGCATCGCATCGGTGCCGAACACCTTCTGCGCCAGGATCTGGGTGAGGATCGGCGAGATCATCGCACCCATGTTGATGCCCATGTAGAAGATGGTGAAGCCCGAATCGCGGCGCTCATCATCCAGCTTGTACAGCTTGCCTACCATCGTGGAGATGTTCGGCTTGAACAGGCCGTTGCCCACGATGATCGTGGCCAGGCCCAGGTTGAACACCTGCTGGTTGGGAATGGCGATCATGAACAGACCAGCGGCCATGATCACCGCGCCCATCAGGATCGAGCGCTGGTAACCGATGATCCGGTCGGCGGCATAGCCACCAAAAATCGCACCCGCATATACCAGCGCCAGGTAGGCACCGTAGGTGTGGCTGGCCGATTCCTCGCCCGAGGCGTTGCCGCCATAGAACTGCGACACGATGTACAGCACCAGCGCCCAGCGGATGCCGTAGAACGCGAAGCGTTCCCAGAACTCGGTCATGAACAGCATCCACAAGGGACGCGGGTGACCGAGGGTGGTCTTGAACTCCGGCACGGGCGCCGGGGTTGATGCGGAATTCGGCGCGGCAGCGCTCATGCGGGTGTCCCCTGAAAGCAAATAGGCAAATACGAAGAAGTCGGCCGGAACCGGCGCGACGGGCGAGGATCACAGAAGCGTCGGCTTCACGTCAAATCGACACGCAATCGGCCACGCATCCGTCAAATGCGATGCTGCAATGCCGCAAAAGCGGACATTGCATTTCATAACTTACTGAATACGTTTGATTATCAGTATCCCGCTGGTGCTTCTGGATCGGCGCGGATGCTGGTGCGCACCTCGAACAACTCCGGGAAGAAGGTCAGCTCCAGCGCCTGTCGCAGGAAGCCCACGCCGCTGGAGCCACCGGTACCGCGCTTGAAGCCGATCACCCGCATCACGGTGCGCATGTGGCGGAAGCGCCACAGCTGGAACTGGGTTTCCAGGTCCACCATGTCCTCGCACAGCGAGTACTCGCGCCAGTAGCGGTCGGTGTCCTGGTAGATGTTCTCGAACACCTGCCGCAATGCCGGGTCGCTGACGTGCGGCTGGGTCCAGTCGTGGCCTTCATACGTGGCCGGGATGGGGTGGCCGAAGCGCGACAGGTAGGCCAGGAACTCCTCGTACAGGCTCGGTGCCTCCAGCACCTCGCGCAGCTGCGCCTGTCCGGCCGGGTCGTGGGCGAACACGTTGAGCATGTCCGCGTTCTTGTTGCCCAGCAGGAACTCGATGTAGCGGTACTGCAGCGACTGGAAGCCGGACGACGGCCCCAGCACATCGCGGAAACCCATGTACTCGGAGGGGGTGAGGGTTTCCAGCACCGCCCATTGTTCGGTCAGCAGGCGCAGCACCTGCTTGCTGCGCGCCAACACCTTGCGGCATTGCCAGACTTCATCGCGCTGCAGGTGGGCCTTGGCCGCACGCAGCTCGTGGGCCAGCAGCTTCAGCCACAGCTCCGAGGTCTGGTGCTGGATGATGAACAACATCTCATCGTGGTGCGGCGGGTTGGACAACGGCTGCTGCGCGGACAGCAGCTGGTCCAGGCGCAGATAGCCGCCGTAGGTGAGTCGGCCCTGCAGGTCGGTGTGGATACCTGCTTCGAGCTCACGCTGGTTTTTTTCTACGGTCATCGGCCTTGCCATCTGCGCGGGGCGCAAAGCGTAACGCAGGCCGATGCCGGCACGGGAACCGGATATGCACAGCAAAGCCATGCTCCGCCGGGGGTTTTACCGGGAAGGCCCCCTTGCCGAGCCTGGCTCGGCAGCCTGCACTCGGCGCCCAGCCCCCGCTGCGGTTGCGCAAGGGAGGGAGCAAAAGCTGAAACCTCCGGTCTGCAGACTTCCCCTGCCACCGCCCAGGAACCCGATCCAAGCCCCCCAGCACACCCCCGCCTCCGCGCAAACAGAATCAGAACACTTGCATCGGCGACCGGCGCGACAATGCACCGGCCGCGCCCAATCTGACTGAATACGTTGTGTTTGCTCAGCCGGCACGTGGCCCATGGAACCAAGCCGACGTTTGCGCGGTCATTCGTGCTGCGGCGCAGGACGGCTTTTTCGGACTGAGTCCTTACCATGTGCAATTCCTATCATTTGAAACCATCTGTTCAAGGTGTTGATGCAATGACGGTTTCCGCCCAGTTCCAAATTGAATACCTGCAGTACCTGGATGCCGACGGCAACCTGGTACGCAATGACCTCCCCGAGTCGCTGCGCGACCCGCGCACACTGCTGCCGATGTTCCGGCAGATGCTTGCCACCCGGGTGTTCGACACCAAGGCCGTGGCACTGCAGCGCACCGGCAAGCTCGGCACCTTCGCCTCCTGCCTGGGCCACGAAGCGGCCCACGTCGGCATCGGCGCGTCGATGAAGAGCGGTGACGTGTTCGCTCCCAGCTACCGCGAGTACGGTGCCATGTTCATGCGTGGCGTGCGCCCGCGTGACGTGCTGATGTACTGGGGTGGCGATGAGCGCGGCAGCGACTACGACCGCGACAGCGATGCCGTGCGTGACTTCCCGATCTGCGTGCCGATCTCGACCCAGTGCCTGCATGCGGCCGGCTCGGCGCTGTCGTTCAAGCTGCGCGGCATGCCGCAGGTGGCCGTGACCGTCTGCGGTGACGGCGGCAGCTCCAAGACCGATTTCTACGCGGCGCTCAACTCCGCCGGTGCCTACAAGCTCCCGCTGATCCTGTGCATCGTCAACAACGGCTGGGCCATCTCGGTGCCACGTTCGGCCCAGACCGGCGCTGAAACCCTGGCCCAGAAGGGCCTGGCCGGCGGCCTGTTCTGCCTGCAGGTGGACGGCAACGACCTGATCGCCGTGCTCGCCGCGATGGAACAGGCGCGTACCCGCGCGCTGTCCGGCGAAGGTGGCACGGTACTGGAGTTCCTGACCTACCGCCTGTCCGACCACACCACTGCCGACGACGCGCGCCGCTACCGCGACGATGCCGAAGTGAAGGCAGCCTGGTTGAACGAGCCGTTGATCCGTTTGCGCAAGTACCTCACCGCCGCCGGCGTGTGGAGCGAGGAAGAAGAGAAGAACTGGATCACCGAGTGCGGCACCCGCGTGGACGAGGAGGTCAACGCCTACCTCAACTGCCCGGTGCAGCCGGTCGAAGCGATGTTCGATTTCCTCTACGCCGATCCGCCGCCGGACCTGCTGGCCCAGCGTGCTGCAGCCATCGCCCTGGAGCAGCGCCATGGATGACATCAAGCGCGCCGTTTCCGGCACTTCGGTCAGCCATGACCACGGCACCGCCCACAGCGCGGCGAGCAACAGCGGAGAACCCACCATGACCGCCACTCCCATCACCCTTATCGAAGCCGTCACCCAGGCGCTGGCATGGGAAATGGAACACGATCCCTCGGTGCTGGTGCTGGGCGAGGACGTGGGCGTCAACGGCGGCGTGTTCCGTGCCACCGCCGGCCTGCAGCAGCAGTTCGGTTCGCAGCGCGTGCTCGACACCCCGCTGGATGAAACCACCATCGCCGGCCTCACCGTCGGCCTGGCCGCACAGGGCATGAAGCCGATTGCCGAAGCCCAGTTCGACGGCTTCGTCTATCCGATGGTCGACCACATCATCTGCCACGCCGCACGCCTGCGTAACCGTACCCGTGGCCGCCTGCATTGCCCGATGGTGCTGCGCGTGCCGTGGGGTGGTGGCATCCGTGCGCCGGAGCACCACAGCGAAGCCAACGAAGCCATCTTCACCAACGTGCCGGGCCTGCGCGTGGTGTTGCCGTCCAGCCCGCAGCGCGCCTACGGCCTGTTGCTGGCCGCGATCCGCGAACCGGATCCGGTGATCTACATGGAGCCCAAGCGCATCTATCGCCAGTACAAGGAAGTGGTCGCCAACGACGGCGAAGCACTGCCGCTGGACGTGTGCTTCGTGCTGCGTGATGGCACCGACGTGACCCTGGTGACCTGGGGCGCGCAGGTGAAGGAAGCACTGGAAGCGGCCGACAAGCTGGCCGGCGAAGGCATCAGTGCCGAAGTCATCGACGTGGCCACGCTGCGTCCGCTCGACTTCGCCACCATCGCCGAGTCGGTGGCCAAGACAGGCCGATGCGTGATCGTGCAGGAAGCGCCCAAGACCGCCGGTTTCGGTGCCGAGATCGCCGCCCGCCTGGCCGAGGAATCGATGTACGACCTGTTGGCCCCGGTCGAGCGCGTCACCGGCTACGACACCCACATCCCGCTGTTCCGCCTGGAAATGAAGTACCTGCCGAGCGTTGAGCGGATCGTGGCTGCGGCCAAACGTGCGGTAGCGGCGGGCTGACATGCTGGCACGCCTGCATGGCAGCCACCGCAGCCAATATCCAAATCCACTGAAGTTCCACGCCGGGCAGATCGTTGAGCTCGGCGTGCGCGATGAAGAATGGCCTGCCTTCGCCTGGGTGAAAACCGACGAAGGCAGCGCCGGCTGGGCGCCCGTGGCATGGCTGCAACCATTGGATGATGGTCGCGCCGAAGCCTTGCGCGATTACAGTGCACGGGAACTGGATGTGGACCGCGGCGAACAGGTACGGCTGCATCACGAACATGGCGGCTGGTGGTGGTCCGAACGCGCCGATGGCGCGCAGGGCTGGGTACCGGCACGCGAACTTGAATTGCTGGAAGAGAACTGCACATGAGCCAGACCAAAAGCTTCAACCTGCCCGACCTGGGCGAAGGCCTGCCGGACGCCACCATCGTGGAATGGTTCGTCAAGGAAGGCGATGTGATCAAGCTGGACGAGCCACTGGTGTCGATGGAGACCGCCAAGGCCGTGGTGGAAGTACCCTCGCCGTTCTCCGGCAAGGTGCTGAAGCTGGCTGGCGCACCGGGTGACATCGTGGTGACCGGCCACATGCTGGCGCATTTCGAGATCGACCCGAACCTGCCGCAGCGTGCCGAAGGCCAGGACACCGGCCATCATCACGGCGCCCCGGCACCGGCCGCTGCGGCACCTGCACCTGCCGCAACGCAGGCACCGGCTGCTGCGGCCGAACGTGCCGACGAAGGCACCGTAGTCGGCGCGATGGTCAGCTCCAATGCCGTGCACACCGAACAGGCCGTCGCCGTCGGTGGCGTCAAGGCGATGCCGGCAGTGCGTGCGATGGCCCGCAAGCTCGGCGTCGACCTGAGCCGCGTGCGCGCCACCGGCGCCGACGGCGCGGTAACGATGAATGATGTGAAGCAGGCCGCCGAAGCCGGTACCGCAAAGGTCGGCACTGCACCGGCAGCAGCACCGCAGGCCGCACAGGCAGCTGTCGCTCCGGCACCGGCCGCACGTACCGAAGCCGCCCGCACCCCGCTTTCCGCCGCCGGCAAGCCGATGCGCACCGCACCTCCGGGCGTGGTCGCCAAGGGCCAGCCGGAACCGCTCAAGGGCGTGCGCCGCAACATGGCGCGGGTGATGGCCGATGCGCACAGCAAGGTCGTGCCGACCACGCTGACCGATGACGCCGACATCCATGCCTGGGCACCGGGCAATGACATGACCTCGCGCCTGGTGCGTGCCATCGTCGTCGCCTGCCAGACCGTGCCGGCCATGAACGCCTGGTTCGACGGTGAAAACCTCACCCGCACCCTGCACGCGCAGGTCGATATCGGCATCGCCGTGGATACCGACGACGGCCTGTTCGTCCCGGCCCTGCGCAATGCCGACATGCTCGACGCACGTGGCGTACGCGAAGGCATCAATCGTCTGCGCCAGCAGGTCGAGGACCGCTCCATCGCTTCCTCCGAGTTGAGCGGTTACACCATCTCGCTGTCCAACTTCGGCATGTTCGCCGGCCGCTACGCCACGCCGGTCGTGGTACCGCCATGTGTGGCGATCGTCGCCGCCGGTCGTGCCCGCTTCCAGCTCACCCCGGTGATGGGTGGTGTGGAAACGCACAAGGTCATCCCGCTGTCGGTCACCTTCGATCATCGCGCCTGCACCGGTGGCGAAGCCGCCCGCTTCCTGCGCGCGCTGATCGACGATCTGGCACTGATGCATTGATCCCGGTGTTCTGAAGCAACAGCAAAGCCCGCAGCAATGCGGGCTTTTTTTTATGTCGACTGGATCACTTTCAGGAGCATCGGTACGCACGGTTCATCGTGATTGAACAATTCCGCTGTCATGCTTGCGCGCTTCACAACACAACACACAGGAAGTACGCATGGGGATGGTGACAGGGATGGTGGTCGGCGCGGTTATCGGCCTGGGTGCGTTGAATGTGATGGCGTTGATGGCCAAGAACAGCGGCCGACCGTTCGACCAGACCACGCTGACCAGCGATGAGGATGTGCTGGGCAAGGTCGCCGCGTGGGCACAGAGCAACGGCTATTTCCTGGACGACACATCCGGCCAGACGCAGCGGTATCGCAAGGGCAAGGGGTTCCTGACGTCACCGATGTTCCTGGAAGTAAGCCGTGACGGCAATCGCTACACCTTCCGCAGTTACACCCGCATCAACGGCCTGATCATCAAGGGTGACATGGCACTGAGCGGTGGCAACTTCGTTGCCAGCGTGCCGCGCTCGATGGCCCGCAAGGCACAGAACGTGCTGTTCGCCGAACTGCAGGCCCCTCCCATCGGCTGATAGGCCGCCCGCGGACGCGACCGGGCGTTCCAGCTTCGGCAGCACCCTCCTGTCACGGCCATTTGCAACGGCCGGCGTTACCATGCGCCGGCCGGCAATGGACATGAGTGGGTGACGCCGATGGACGCTTGGATCTGTACGCGATGTGGTGAACGCAACGGCGCCGAAGCGCGTCAGTGCTGGCGTTGCAGTACACATGCCGATGGCTCGCCCGCCGTCCCCGAGGCAGGCCAACAGCCGCACAGCGGCCCTTCACCCCGGCAGATGGAATGCCTGCGTTGTCCCGGCGCGACGATGGCGTTCATCGGTCGCCGCCGGTTCCATGAGGGCGCCCCGACAATGCCGTTCCTGCCCGGCGACCTCGGCGAGCTGTTCGTGCATCGCGAAGAATTCGATCTGTACACCTGCCCTTCGTGCGGCAAGGTCGAGTTGTTCCTGTCCGCCGCACCGTACTGACGCGCCCGCCATGCGCAACCCACGCTGGCTCATCCTGCTGTTCGTGGTCGTCTATGCCTTCATGCTGTTCGGCGGTGCGGCATTGAAACCGGGCTATTCGGCGATGTCGCAGTACATCAGCGAGCTGGGCGCGACCGATAGCGCCCATGCCGTCCTGATCAGCATGGGTGGCTTCATACCGGTGGGAGCGCTGGCCGCGCTGTTGCTGGGTGCGATGGCCGCACACGTGCCAGTGTCCGGCGCCAGCCGTGTCGGTTACTGGTTGCTGATGTGCGAGCCCTTGGCGTGGATAGGCTCAGCCCTGGCCCCCTGTGATCTGGGCTGCCCGCTGGAGGGTAGCCTGTCGCAGGCAGTGCACAATCTACTGGGCGTATTCACTTACCTGGGCACCACACTTGGCTTGGTGCTGCTGGCTGCCACGCCACACATCAAACTCCCCACCCGCCTGTTCTGGATCGCATTGGCAACTATCTGGTTGCTGCTGTTCGTGCTGATGGGCACACCGCCACTGCATGACTGGCGCGGGTTGCTGCAACGCTTGTCCGAATGGCTGGTATATGGCGCATTGTGCGTGGCTGCATGGCGGCTGGCGTCTCCTGCAGGCGCCCCCCGCAGGGAATAGACTTCAGCTCCCCGCTTCCGGAGCAGCGCCATGAGCCACCGCAGCCGTTTGGCCGGTTTCATCATCGATTGCCAGGACACCGACAGCGACCGTGCCGCCTCATTCTGGAGCGCGGCATTGGGGCTGGCCGCCGAGCCGGGCTACACCGAGGACGACGGCGCGCAGTATGCCGAACTGATCGGCGCACCCGGCGGTCTGCATGTCGAAGTACAACGCGTCAGCCATGCGTCGCGCGTGCACCTGGATATCGAAGCTGATGACATCGATGCCGAGGCCAATCGACTCGAAGCACTGGGCGCCAAGCGCATCGGCTTCATCAAACGCTGGTGGGTGATGGAAGCGCCCACCGGGCATCGCTTCTGCATCGTGCGGATGAAGCATCCCGAGCGTGGCCCTGCACCCACCAACTGGGAGTAAGCCTGCGAGCGAGCGGATAATGCTCGGCATCTCTTGCCAGTTGGAGCTGCAACGATGCCCTCCCTTTCCCTCACCGACGCGCGCGTACTGGTTGCCGGTGGCAGCCGTGGCATCGGCCTGGCAATTGCCCACGCCTTTGCAGAAGCCGGCGCCCACCTCGGCATCTGCGCTCGCGATCCGCATGTATTGCAGCAGGCCGGCATCACGCTGAAGGACGCCGGCGCCGGCGCCGTGCACACGCAGCCCTGCGACCTTGCCGACCCCGTGCAGATCCAGCATTGGGTAGATACGGCCGCCAGCGCGCTCGGAGGTATCGACATCGTCATCAACAACGCGTCCGGATACGGCAATGGCAACGACGATGCCAGTTGGCAGGCCGGTTTCGATATCGACCTGATGGCGGCGGTGCGCACCAATCGGGCCGCGTTGCCACACCTGCGCAACAGCGCGATGCCGGCCATCCTCAACATCAGTTCGATCAATGCCCTGGTACCGACACCGCGCGCAGCTGCCTATTCGGCCACCAAGGCTGCGCTGAACTACTACACGACTTCGCTGGCTACCGAACTGGCGCACGAACGCATCCGCGTCAACGCCATCGCGCCGGGTTCCATCGAATTTCCCGGCGGCCTGTGGGACCGGCGTCGCAGCGAGGAACCGGCGCTGTATGCGCAGATCCGCGCCAGAATTCCATTTGGCGGCTTCGGCGAGGCTGAGGATGTAGCGCGCGCGGCCGTGTTCCTATGCTCGCCGGCGGCGCGCTGGATCACCGGGCAGGTGCTGGCCGTGGATGGCGGGCAGTCGCTGCCCAGCTGATGCCAGTGGGAGCGGCATCAGCGGCGAAGCTGGCAAGGCTCACAGGCAGGCGCGATCATGCATCGCCGGACTGCAGGCAACACCGGCGCGCGAACCTCGGCGGCCTCGCGGCCGATGCCGCTGTTACACCAGCTGCGCTGATCCAACGACCTGCACA
Source organism: Stenotrophomonas humi (assembly GCF_001431415.1). Classification (GTDB taxonomy): domain Bacteria; phylum Pseudomonadota; class Gammaproteobacteria; order Xanthomonadales; family Xanthomonadaceae; genus Stenotrophomonas; species Stenotrophomonas humi. Next base: position 13,898 of record NZ_LDJI01000024.1, read on the forward strand.
CCCGATGGCGGATTCAACGCCGCTTCGACCAGTGCATCGGCAATGTGTGCTGCCGGATTGATCCGCCATGCGCGCGGCAGCAGCGGTGCCAACGCCCCCAGCACCCAGCTGGCCAAGCGCTCGCCGGCGCGCGGTTCGGCCCGCTCGCCGCCTATCAGGCCCGGCCGCACGAAGGTCAGTGAGGTGAAACCCAGTCCACGCAGGTCGCGCTCCAGCTCCCCCTTCACCTGGTTGTAGAAGAACCGGGAGCGCGCGTTGGCGCCCATCGCCGAGTTCAGGACGAACACGTCGCACCCTCGGGCCTTCACCACCCGCGCGATCGCCAGTGGATAGCCGTGATCCACCTGACGGAATGCCGCCTTCGAACCGGCCTGCTTCATTGTCGAGCCCAGCGCGCAGATGGCCGCATCCACCTGCCAGTCCTCGGCTCCCGCTGGCAGCGTCGCAAAGTCCATTACTGGATTCAGCAGTTTGGGGGCAGCCTGCCCAAGCGCACGCCGGGTCGGGGCAATGATCGCGCTGCAGCGCGGATCGGCCAACAACCGCTGCAATACCAGTGTCCCGACCAATCCGGTAGACCCGGCCAGCAGTACCCGCATGCCCCCTCCTGTGTTCTATTTCAGTTCAAGCCGGCCCTCACCATGCCGATAATGGAGCCTTGATACCAGCCCCGGAACGCGCATCCGCGCGCCCGCCTCTCCGCCCGGACCTTCGCGCAATGGCCGACAGCCCCGACATTCCACCTTCTGGCCATACCGGACTGGGACGCATCCTGTCCCGCCGCGCGGCGCCGCAGGTAGTGGCGGAAGCAGCGGCACCGGCACCCGCAGGCAATGGCGGCATGGCCATGCTGCAACGCCTGTTCATCGGCAGCAACGCGCCGGAGCCGCTGCTGCATGCCTTCGCCCAGGGCATGTGCACCCTGCCCGGTGAACTGGGCGACATGGGCCAGCGTCTGCACAGCGCGCATGTGGACCAGGACTGGGACCGCTATGGCCGCTTGCTGCGGCAGTTGATCGACAAATACATCCGCACCATCGAACTGGCCCCGCCCGGCGCTGGCAATGGCGAGGCCGAACGCCTGCGCGACATGCTCGGGCATACGCTCGGTGCGGTCCTTGCCCCTCTCATGCAGCACTCACCCGAACTGGAGCAACAGGCCCAGCGCATGGGCCAGGAGCTGCGCGGCTGGCGTAGCGGTCAAGCGCTGGAGCCGGTCGCACAGCACCTGCGCGAACTGTGTCACCAGGTCGGCGTACGCAGCGACGGCATGCAGGAACAGCACGACCTGCTGTTGAGCCTGTTCGACATGCTGCTTGAGAACATCACCGAACTGCTCGACGGCGAGAGCTGGCTGCAGGGTCAGATACGCAATGTGCGGCAACTGCTGACCGGCACACTGGACACCGGCTCGCTGGAGCAGACCCGCAACGACCTGCGCGAAGTGATCTACCGGCAGGGGCTGTTGCGGCAGGGCATCACCGAGTCCAAGCAGGCGATGAAGGAGTTGATGGTCAGCTTCCTCGACCAGGTCGACGGCATGGCCACCGAAACCGGCGAGTACCATGACCGCGTCGCCAGCTACGCCATCGCCGTGCGCCAGGCGCGCAGCATTGCCGACCTCAACCAGCTGCTGCAGGACGTGCTGCAGGACACCGTGCGGGTACAGGCACAGGCCGCGCGCGCGCGCGACCACCTGGCCAACGCCCGCGCCGAGGCCAGGGCCGCCGAACAGCGCGTGCAGCAACTGGAACGCGAACTGGAAGACGCCGGCAGCCAGCTGCGTACCGATGTACTGACCGGTGCGCTGAACCGGCGCGGGCTGGAAGAGTTGTTGACGAAGGAATTGAACAAGAGCGATGCATCACTGAGCGTTTGCATGCTGGATCTGGATCATTTCAGCCAGACCAACAACAGCCACGGGCACGCGGCTGGCGATCAGGCACTTCGCCATCTTGTTGCGGTAATACAGCAGCGCCTGCGTGGCCGCGACCATATTGCGCGCCTGGGCGGCGATGAGTTCGTGGTGGTGCTGCCGGGCATGAGCGCGGTGGCCGCTCTGGAATCGATGCAGCAATTGCAGCTGGCGCTGGCACAGCGGCCATTCCTGTTCGGCGATGAGCGGGTGCAGGTACGTTTCAGCGGCGGCGTAGCCCAGGCCCGTGCAGGCGAACCCATCGATACCCTGCTGCATCGCGCCGACCAGGCGCTGTATGCAGCCAAGCGCATCGGCCGCAACCGGGTATTGCCGGCCGACTGAGACGGCCGGCTCGCGGCTGTGATATTCCCCGCACTGGTGCGAATCACCTATGCATGGACATTCCCGTGACCGCCGCTGATGCCACTACCGGACTGCAACAACGCTTTGCGGGCTTGCTGGCCCAGCATCAGGGCATCGTGCTCAAGGTGTCCCGCGCCTGGACCCGGGATATCGACGATCGCCAGGACCTGATCCAGGAGATCAGCGTGCAGGCGTGGCGCGCCTTTCCGGCGTTCATGCCGGAGAAGGCGGCATTCAGCACCTGGCTGTACCGCGTGGCGTTGAACGTAGCCATTTCCCAGCAGCGCGGTCGGCGCCTGCGGCAGCGTCATCACGCCGATGTCGAGCCCGACCATCTCGAACAGCTGGCGAGCCCCGCCGAGACCGTCGAGGATGCCGCGCAGCTGGCCCAGCTGCATGCGCTGATCCACTCGCTGCCGTCGATGGATCGTGCGCTGTTGCTGCTGCACCTGGACGACTACAGCCATCAACAGATCGGCGATGTACTCGGCATCAGTGCCAGCAATGCCGCCACCCGCCTGCACCGGCTGCGCCAGCAGCTGCGGCAACAGGCCAACCCCACCCCGAACGCTAGAGGCTGATGCGATGGAACTGGAACAACTCAAGCTCGCCTGGGCGCAACAGGCACAGCGTATCGACCAACTGGAAATTGTCGCCCTGCAGGCGTGGCGTGAACCACGCCAGCGTGCCATCCGTCGGCGCTTGCGCTGGTTCAGCGGCTTGCAGCTGGTATGGCTGCTGGTGTGGATCGTCGTCACCGTGTTGGCGGCCGGCTTCTGGATCGAACACCGGCAAGTGCCGCAGCTGCTGCTGACCGGCCTGGCCTTCCACGTCTACGGCATTGTCGCGATCTGGGTGTCGATCACCCGCGCGATGCTGGCCATGCGCGTGGACACGGCCAACGTGCCGTTGCTCAGACAGCTGACGCGGCTGGCGCAGCTGCGGCGCTTCACTGCACTCACCGAGCTGGCATTGGGCCTACCCTGGTTCTGCCTGTGGCTGCTGGCGGTGCAGTGGCTGTGCGTGCAGTGGCTGGGAGTGGATCTCTACGCAATGGCGCCGCGCTGGTTCCTCGGCACGTTGGGCTTCGGTGTGGCGGCGATGATGGGCAGCATCGCGTTTGCGCGTTGGGTGATGAAGCGCCTGCCTGAAACGCACGGGTTGCAGCGCCTGCTGGATGGCCTGTCCGGTTGCTCGCTGGCCCGCGCGCAGCAGCAGTTGCGGGAGCTGGAGCAGGGCGCGCCATGAACAAATTCCAGCGTGCAGGAGGGGCCTGGGCCGCTCCTGCAACTTCGTTACGACGTCGACGCGCGCTTCCAGACTTCACGCTCCACCCGGCGCTCGCCTTCCCAGCGTTCCAGCGTCCACACATCGCCTTCCAGCGTGTAACGGAATTCATAGCTGCCGCCGTTTTCCAACGGGTAGGACGCCATCAGCGGCGTTTCCACGTAGCGGTCACCTTCGGCGCGATAGGTGCCCGAGCCACCAGCCCAGAACCTGCCGTCGCTGGTGGTGGTGAAGGCAAAGCGGCCGTCGGCCAGCAGCTTGGTCCCGGCCAGTTTCTGGCTGGCGTACGCGACTGGCTCGCCTTCCTTGTTGATGAACTCCCCGGACTGCAATTGCCAGGCGCCCTGCAGCGACGATGCATCGCCCGCTTGGGCGCAGAACGCGGCGGCAGCCAATACAAACACCCCCAGACACGCACGCATCGACATCGGCGACTCCCCTGTGATGAACAGCCGGCATTGTGCGCGGTGCCTGCGCTTGCGTGCCAACACCGGTACATCGGCAACCGTTGGCTCAGGCAGGCCGTTGCGGGGGCGGTATCATTGCCGCCACCCCAGAAACGGCAGCAGCAACGTGCAGACCATCCTGACCCCGGTATCGATTGGCGAACTGATCGACAAGATCACGATCCTCGAAATCAAGGCCGAGCGCATCACCGATGCGGCCAAACTGGCCAACGTACGCACCGAGCTGGACGGGCTGTGGCCGCTTTGGCTGGAACAGCAGGCCGCGCGACCGACGCTGGGTGCGCTCAAGGATCAGCTCAAGGCGATCAACGAGCGCATGTGGGACATCCAGGACCGGCTGCGTGACAAGGAAGCGGCACAGGACTTCGGTGCGGATTTCATCACCCTGGCGCGTGGCGTGTACGGCACCAACGGTGAACGCGTGGTGGTGAAGAACGACATCAACCGCGTAGCGGGTTCGGCGCTGGTGGAAGAGAAGCAGTATCAGGGAGAGTGAAGGCTGCTTCTGATTCCTTCTCCCGCCGGGAGAAGGTGGCCCGAAGGGCCGGATGAGGGAGACGTTGCGGGTTATCCATCAAGGCGCGTGGTGACGCGTTCGTCTTCACGGCCTCTGAAATCTGATTGAGGCGCCCCTCACCCCAACCCCTCTCCCGCTTGCGGGAGAGGGGCTTCAATCAAGGCTTCAAGCAGGGCTTCAAACTGCTTCAGAACGCGATCTGCGCCCACAGGCCGGCTTCGTGGCTTTCCAGCTTCTTCTTCGCCGTTTCCTGCTCCACGCGCTTGCCTACCATGGCCAGGCGCAGGTGCTTGTTCGGTTTCCATTCCACGCCCACCTGCTGATAGCGCTCACGGGTGCGTGGGTCGATGTCCAGGCTCATGCGGGTTTCATCGACGCGGGCGAATACCGCGTACTGCGGGGTGAACTGGTAGCTGCTCCAGGCCGACCAGCCGCGCTGGTCGTCGCTGCCCGGCTTGGTGATGCGGGTCCAGTCCTGGGCGCTGAAGTACTGCCCGCCCACGCGCGCGCGCTCACCCACCCAGCTGGCCATCGTATTCCAGCGCTGCGCGGTGTGCTCATGCGGCAGGTCACCTGAATCCTGTGCGCGGGTGCCGCGATAGCCGCCCATCGCCAGTTCCACGCCCTTGGCCGGGGTCCAGCCCACACGCGCTTCCACATCGGCACGGTTGCCCAGCCGCGGCTTCTGGAAGCCACCACCGGTCACCACCGAGGCGGCGTAGACGAAATCGCCGCGGCTGTACTGGCCATGCACGCCGTAGTCAGCGGGCGTGCCCAGTTTGGTGCGGGCGATCAGGCCGGCATCCACGTAGCGGAAACCTTCGCGCGCCGACTCCTGTGCGATCCACGGCGTCGGCGCATTACCCAGCCGCAACCAGCTGCCCTTGCCGAAGCTGCGCTGCAGGTAGGCATGGCGCAGCCACAGGTCGCTGACGTCGCTGTTGCGCAGCCACTGCACATCGGTGGTCACCTGCGCCGTCCAGCGTTCGTTGAAGCGATGATCCACGGTGATGAAGGTGCGCTTGAGGTCCATCGCCAGGCCTTCGTCGGCGGTTTCCACGCCGTCGCGATCCAGTTGGCTGGCATTGACGAAAATCTGTGCCGACACCTTGGTGGCCGGTGCGCCGTCTTCGGCGTGGACCAGCGTCGGCAGGCAGGCCATGGCCAGTGCGGCGGCCAGCGTGCCATGGGAAACAAACTGCATCACTACTCTCCTGAAGCCAGCGCTTTGCTGGCGTTATGCGATCAGTAACGGGCGTCCTTGGGCTTCTTGTCGCGGGGCCAGTCATTGGCCTTGCCCGCGAAATCGGGACGTGGCTTCTTGATGAAGTACTCGGCCACGTCCACCGCATCCTGGTCGCTCATCACGCCCTGCCCGTACGGCGGCTCGCGTTTCACGCCCAGCGGCATGTTGTGTTTGACAAACCCGGCAGCCTTGTACAGACGGGCCATGCCGGCACCGATGTTGAACGAGGCATCCCCCCATAGCGGCGGGAAGATGTATTCATTGAACTGATCTTTCATGCCCTCGCCGTTGTCGCCGTGGCAGCTGGCGCACTGGGCGGCGTAGATCACCTCCCCCCGGGCCATGTCTGGCTGCAACGAGGTATCGATCGGCCCTTCGGTCTTGCCCGACACCTTGGCGCCCTGCGGCACGCCGGTGCCCAGCCAGCGCATGTAGGCGAGCATGGCCTGCATTTCCTGCGACTCCACCGGCAACTTGGCACCGTTCATCGAACGCACGAAACAGCCGTTGATGCGCTCGGGCAGGTCGATCTCCTTGCCGGGGCGCGGCATGTAACGCGGGTAGGTGCTGCCGGTGTTGATGTAGTGGTTGCGCAGCGCGACCCGGCCTTGTGCCATATGGCAGGAGTTGCAGTTCAAGCCGTTGCCGACGTTGTCCGGCAGCAGCCGCGCGGTGTCGCTGAGCAGGCGCCGGCCCAGCATCACCGATTCGGCATTGGCCAGTGCGGCAATCTCCTCGGCACTGGGCGCGAGGTAGTGGCCGATCACCGTGCCCTGCTTGTCGAGGATGTCCATCGGCACCGGCGCGGGGGCGTCCAGGTTGGGATGCATGTGCGCATACCAGGCTGCCGCGCCGGCACTGACGGCCAATGCCATAACGGCGGCTGCAATCATCAGTTTGATCTTCATTGCGCAGCCTCCTCCGGCAGGTAATGCACGGGTTTGTCGGCCACCACGCGGCGCATGCGCGCGATGTCGTCGGCGCTGACCGCACTGGCGCGGTTTCCCCAGCCGTTGCGGATGAAGGTCATGATCTGCGCCAGCTCGCCATTGGACACATGCGCGAAGCCGGGCATGGTGAAGGCCATGCGGTCGTGCGGCGTATGCGGTGTGGCACCGCCGGCCAGCGTCACCTGGATCAGCGAGCTGGGGTCGTCGGCGAACACGATGGAATTGCCCGCCAGCGCCGGGTAGATGCGTGGTGCGCCCTTGCCATCGGCGCGGTGGCAGGCCTGGCAATGTTCCGAATAAGCCAGCGCACCGGGCACGCGGTAATCACCGTTGCGCAGCGCCTCGGTGGTGAGGTCCTGCTTGGGCAGCCATTGCTGCGCATGGCCTTCGCGGGGCGGAAGTTGCTTGAGGTAATGCGCCATCGCCTGCAGGTCTTCGGCCGTCATGTGCTGCGTGCTGTGCTCCACGACGTCGGCCATGCCGCCGAATGCAGCGGAACGGTCGGTGCGGCCGGTGCGCAGGAACTGCACGATCTCGTCTTCCTTCCATGACGCCAGACCGGTGCCTTCGTCACGCAGATTTTTTGCATACCAGCCTTCCAGCACCGAGCCGGACAGGAAGTGGCGGCTGTCGTCATCGCCCAGCGCCTTTTCCTGGAACGCCAGACCACGCGGGGTATGACAAGCGCCGCAATGGGCGAAGCCTTCCACCAGATAGGCGCCGCGCTGTGCGCTGGCATCCAGCGCGGGATCAGGCGTATGCGTGCGCGGCCGCGCGAACATCAACTGCCAGTACGACAACGGCCAACGCATGCTCGCCGGCCACGGAATGGTGGATGCGGCGTTGTCCTGTGCAACCGGCTGCACCGACGACATGAAGTAGGCGTAAAGCGCCTTGATCTCGTCATCGGAGCTGATCATGTAAGACACATACGGCATGGCCGGGTACAGCGGTTGGCCATCGGCGCGAATACCGCGCCGCACCGCACGCTCGAAATCGGCATAGCTGTAGCTGCCGATGCCCTGCGCACGATCCGGGGTGATGTTGGTCGAATAGATCGTGCCCATCGGCGTCTGCATGCCCAGGCCACCTGCATAGGGCTTGCCACCCGGCGCGGTGTGGCAGGCGGCGCAATCGGCGACGCGCGACAGGTACTCGCCGCGCTGGATCAACTGCGGATCATTGATATCCACGGTGGCGCGCTGCGGCGGTGCGAACCACAGCGGCGTCGAACGCGCGATGCCATACGCAGCGGCCGCGCCAACCACCATCACCAGCAGGAATTTCGAGAACTTTCTCATTGCATCTTTTCATTTGAAGCTGGCTCATTGTCGAAGGGCCTGCCAAGTGCCGCCCTGATCCAGATCAATAGACATGCGATTGCCAACGTCTTGGCACGGCGCCAAATCTTCACGGATGCAATGTATTGGCGAGCGGATTCCGACAAAGGCTTCGCTGCCACGCAACCCGGCATGGCCGCCCGTCAAGCGCAGTCACGCGCCCACAAAAAAGGCCAGGCAATGCCTGGCCTCGTGCTTTCGGGTAGTTGCGTGCTTCAGCCGGCGGCGGTGGCGCTGCAGAGCGGATGGCGGGCTTGCATTACGACGGTCTTCATCGAAAGGCACTGCGGGCAAACCCGTTCCAGCACTTTGATTACCGGCGCATACACCGCCTTGCACTTGTTGCACTGGACCCTTCCAGTCGTGTTGGCTTCCATGAGCCTCCCTCTTCTTTCCATACGAACTTATGGGATATGAGGGCCATCCCACCGGAATTCAATCCGTGCAGCTGAACGCGCCGGTCATTGCAGCATGCCCATCACGTACAGCAGCACCAGCAATCCGATCACACCCGCCAGCACCGCGAAGAAGATTTTCCACGCGCTGTAGGGCCGTTCGCCGGCAATTTCCCCGGTATAGCCGTTGCCCAGCACCTGGAAGCTGCGCGAGCCGTAGGTGTAGCTGACCAGCCATACCGGTACCAGGATGTGCTTGAAGGTGCGGTTGCGGTAGTCCGCGTATACCTGCAGGTTGCGATACGTGTCGCCGGGCACCTGCTCGGCACACAGCGCGCGCGTCTGCGACTGCATCTGTGCTTCGCCCTGCTGTGCGGCCTGGCGCAGGTCCACCTGGTAACGCTCCACCGTCCAGCCACGCACGAACTCGGGCGAGTACGGCTTGAGATCGCTGCTGGTGGGAAAGTTACCAATCTTCTGCAGCAGTTCCGGGTGCACGCCCACCGTACCGGGCACCAGCTCGTCATCGAAGAAGTGCTGCAGCGAACCGGATGCTGGTTCCCAGCGCGTGCGCTGCTCCTGCCGGGTCTGCGTGTTTCCCTGTGAATCGCGGTAACTCACGGTGACGTAGTAGTGATACCCGGCCTCGGCGGTCCAGCGCGCGGCAACGTTCGCATCGAACGTCCAGTACGGCAGGTACATGCCCTTGAGCGTATCGGTCAGCGCGGCGGTCTTGAGCCGGTTCGGCGCGAACCAGCGGTTGCCGTACCAGCGGCGGATCGCATCGCGCACCTGGCCATCACTGACGCGGAACGGCAGCAGGCTCTGCGGGGTGATCGCATCGCCCAGTGATTCATGCGCGATGATCGAAGGTGAACCACAGAACTCACAGCGGTCGGCCACCTTGCCATCCACGAACACCGAGATGGCGTGGCAACTCTGGCACTGCACCTCACGCGGCTGCGCACCGTAACCGCGCTGCGCCTGCGGGGTGGCCGCCATGCTCTGCAGCATGCCCAGCACACCGCCCTGCCTGGCATCTTCCGGCGGCAGCGGCGGGGGCTGTGTTTCCTGTGCCTGCAGGCGCGCCAGTGCTTCGAGCAGGTCCTGCTCGACCACGCCGGCACTGCCATCGCCCACGCCCTCGGCCGCCTCCGACAGCGGCACGATGGTGCCGCAGTACGGGCAGGCCAACGCCTGCTTGGCCGCATTCCATTGCAGATCCCCGCCACATTCCGGGCAGGGATGCTTGCCCACCGTCACTTTACCCATCAGCCGCGCAGGAACTCTTCAAGTGCGGAGCGGGCAATGCGGGTGGCGTTGCCGATCTTGCGGGCTTTCAGGTCGCCAGCGCTGATTGCGGCCATCACGTCTTCCACCGACACCGACAACGCCTGCGCCGCCTGTTCCGGGGTGAGCACATCGAGTGTGGCAGCGGCATCACCGGCAGCCGGCAAGGGCGGCGGGCCGGCCGGCGCGACGCCTGCCGCCGGAGCACCGGCCTGCATGCTGCGCATCATTTCCTGGGCCATGCCAAAACCCATCGCCATCTGTGCCGGCACCGCAGCGGCAGCGGCACCTTCGCCACCCTCGCCCATGCCGTGACCCATCTGGTATTTGACGTAGTCGTTGAGATTGCCGATAGCGGTCATGCTGGAACGCTTGTCGATGGCCTGCTCCACTTCCGGCGGCACCGACACGTTTTCCAGGATGAAACTGGTGATCTCGATGCCGTACTTGCCGGTCATGGCCGGATTGATGATCGGCAGCAGCGCTTCGCCCAGTTCCGAGTAGCGCGTGGCGACATCCAGCGCCGGCACACCGGCCTTGGCCAGTGCCTCGGTGAACACGCTGACGATGCGCGAACGCATGGTGTCGGCGAATTCATCCAGACGGAAATTCTGGTCGGTGCCCGCGACTTCCTTGAGGAACTTCGGCGGATCGACAATGCGGAAATCGTAGGTGCCGAACGCACGCAGGCGCACCACGCCGAAATCGGCATCGCGCATCATCACCGGGTTCGACGTACCCCACTTGTTGCCGGTGAACAGGCGCGTGTTGAGGTAGTAAACGTCGCACTTGAACGGCGACTCGAAGCCGTACTTCCAGCCCAGGATCGTCGACAGCACCGGGATGTTCTGGGTACTGAGGGTGTGCTTGCCGGGGCCGAACAGGTCGGCGTACTGCCCGGCGGCCACGAACTGCACCATCTGCGATTCACGCACGATCAACTGCGCGCCGTTCTTGATCTGGCGGTCGTCGTCCGGCCAACGGTAGGACAGCGTGTCACGCGAGTCATCGGTCCATTCGATGATCTCGATCAGTTCCTTCTTGATGAAGCCCAGAATGCTCATGGCGGTTCCCCGGAGGACAGAACGCCGATTCTACGTCGAGTGGATGCACGCCGCCGAGATGACATCGCGCATACAGGCAACGGCGCACCATGGCGGAAATGTCGAGGTCGCCGGAGCGCACCATGCGAATACTCACCCTGCTTCTCACCACCCTGTTCGGGCTTGCCCTGACCATCGGTGGTACGCGGCTGCTGACCCTGCAGGGCAGCCCGTTCTACCTGTTCAGTGGTGTGCTGCTGCTGGCGGTGGCCTGGGGGCTGTGGCGACACCGGCGCTGGGCGAGCTGGTTGTACGCCGGGTGGTTGTTGGTACTGCTGGCGTGGTCGTTGTGGGAAGCCGGCCTGTACTGGTGGCCGCTGGCGACCCGGCTGGGCGTTCCCGCCCTGCTGGGCCTGCTGATCGCCCTGCCGGCATCGCGCCGCTCCAGCCCGCATGGCTATACCGGCCCGGCCGGCTGGCCGGTGCTGCTATGTGCCCTGCTGGTGGCTGCAGTGGCCTTTGCCGGCATGCCACGGCACCTGCACGAAATCGATGGCCAGCTGCCCATGGCCATCGTCAACTCCGACGCCTCGCTGGGCGATGACGCGCCGCCTCCGGGCGAGTGGCATGCCTACGGCCGCAGTGACTACGGCCAGCGCTTCTCGCCGCTGGAACAGATCACCCCGGCCAACGTCGGCCAACTGCAACTGGCCTGGCAGATGCGTACCGGTGACATGCGCCTGCCCGAAGACGTGGGTGAAACCACCTATGAAGTCACGCCGCTGAAGATCGGCAACACGTTGTACCTGTGCACGCCACACAGCCTGGCCATCGCCCTGGATGCGGATACCGGCAAGGAGCGCTGGCGCTTCGATCCGGCCGCGGGCATGCAGCCACAGCGGCAGCACCAGACCTGCCGTGGCCTGTCGTATTTCGTCGATCCGGTGACGCCGGCACCGGCACCGGCAGCCAGCGTCTGTACTTCGCGTGTGTTCCTGCCCAGCGCCGATGCCAAGCTGCATGCGCTGGATGCACAGACCGGGCAACACTGCGCCGACTTCGGCAACAACGGCGTGCTGGACCTGCTGCACAACATGCCGTTCAAGCAGCCCGGCTATTACTACTCGACATCACCGCCACTGGTCGCCGGGGGCAAGGTGATCGTGGCCGGTGCGGTCAACGACGATTACGCAGTCGATTCACCGTCCGGCGTGATCCGTGCCTACGACGTGCATACCGGCAGGCTGCTGTGGAACTGGGATTCGGGCAACCCCACCCAGACCGCTCCGCTGGATCCGAATGATCCCGCACAGGTCTATACCGCCAGCTCACCGAACAGCTGGGCGGTCGCCAGCGCCGACGAAGCATTGGGGCTGGGGTACTTCCCGATGGGCAACCGCACCCCCGACCAGTTGGGCATGTACCGCTCACCGGCCGAGGAGCGATACGCCTCTTCGGTGGTGGCACTGGACCTCGCTACCGGCCAGATGCGCTGGGTGCACCAGTTCGTGCACCACGACCTGTGGGACATGGACACGCCGGCACAACCGACGCTGGTTGACCTGGACCTGCCACAGGGCCGCACGCCAGCACTGGTGGCACCCACCAAGCAGGGCGATGTGTATGTGCTGGACCGTCGCGATGGCAGCGCGTTGCTGCCGGTCGGCGAACGCCCAGCCTCGCAGCATGTGGACATCCCCGGCCAGACCACCTCGGCCACACAGCCATACTCGGCATTGAGTTTCGAGCCCAAGCCGCTGCGCGAGGCCGACATGTGGGGCGCCAGCCTGGTCGACCAGATGCTGTGCCGCATCCAGTTCCGCACGCTGCGCTATGACGGCCGCTACACGCCGCCAACCCTGCAGGGCAGCCTCATCTACCCCGGCAACTTCGGCACCTTCAACTGGGGCGGCGTGGCGGTGGACCCCCGGCGGCAGGTGATGTTCGGCATGCCGACCTACCTGGCCTTCGTCTCCCGGCTGGTACCGAAGAGTGAAGCCAGCGGGCGTCAGATGAACAAGGGCGAGCACGGCCTCAATGAGAACAAGGGCGCCGATTACGCGGTGGAGATGACACCCTTCATGTCGCCGCTGGGTGTGCCCTGCCACGTTCCACCGTGGGGCACCGTGGCGGCGGCGGACCTGCGCACCGGCAAGATCGCCTACCAGCGCCGCAACGGCACCATCCGCGATCTGTCACCGCTGCCACTGCCAATCCGCATCGGCGTTCCGGGAATCGGCGGGCCATTGCTGACCGCCAGCGGCGTGGCCTTCATGAGTGCGGCCACCGACAACAACTTCCGCGCCTATGACCTGGCCAACGGCAAGGTGCTGTGGGACGTGCGCATCCCCGCCGGCGGCCAGGCCACGCCGATGACCTACCTCAACAGCCAGGGCGAGCAGATGGTGTTGCTGGTGGCCGGGGGGCATGGCTCCACCGGGACCAAGGCGGGGGACCATGTGCTGGCTTATGCGTTGAAGAAGTGACTGCAAGTCGGGAGCTGCCCTCCCCAACCCTCCCCTCCTTCACAATGGTTGGATCGAACCGCAATCAGCCGGCCAACATCGCCAACAACTTCTGCACGTTGCGCCGGTTCTTGCCCCAATCAACGCACTGCGTTGGCAGGATGCAGGTGCTGCGCAGCACCGCATGATCCGACGCCAGGGTGATCACCATGGTCTCGCCGAACGACCAGAGATTGAAGCCCACTCTGCAGCTGATGGTGCTGCCTTGCCGATGGATATTGCTCCAGCCAGCGCTGCGCATACCGGCCTCCACCGCCTCGGCAGTCTTGATGCCGGGCAACGTGACCTCGTGATACGCAGGAAATGCAAACGTCATGATGGCGACCCTTCCTTGGATGAATCTTAGATATAGCCGACGGAACCGATGGGGAGCAATGGCCCACATCCAAAAAGTGATTGGGCTTGTCCTGAACCTTGATCTGCAGGAGCAACTTCCGGACGCCGGAAGGCCGGTCAACCCAGATCCATCTGCGGCACGTCGTACCAGTGTGCATCCGGAAACTGACGTTGCACCTGCGCGCGGATGAAGTTGCGGCTGTCCGCTGCGATCACTTCATCACTGCTGTCATCACGGCTGTTCCATGCCACGCCATGCAGGGGGATACCGCGCGCGGCAATCGCCTCCAACGACAACAAGGTGTGATTGATGCTGCCCAGGCGCCCGGACGTCACCAGCAACAGCGGCCAGCGATGCCGTGCGACGTAATCGATCGTCAACAACTGTTCGGTCAATGGCACCATCAGGCCACCGGCACCTTCCAGCAGCACCTTTTCGTAGCGCTCGCACAATCGCGCGGTGGCCTGCTCGATGGCGGAGAAATCCAGCGTGCGGTTCTCCAATCGCGCCGAAAGATGCGGCGAGGCGGGATACGCGAACAACACCGGCATCGTGGTGCCATCACGGTCCTCGTCGAACAGGCCGCTGCCCATGATGCGACGGTGCAGCAGGATGTCATCGGACGCACCGATGCAGCCGGTCTGCACCAGCTTCTGGGTGATGACGTGCTCACCCTGCTCGGCCCATTCCCGTGCCAACCAACCGGTCACCACGGTCTTGCCGATTTCGGTGTCGATGCCACTGACGAATATCACCTGCCCGCTCATGCGCGCATATCCTCTTCTTCCAGACCTGCCACCAGCGCCACCATGCCATCGCACAACTGCTGCAGCTGCGCATCGTTGATCACGTACGGCGGCATCACATACACCAATCGACCAAACGGTCGAATCCAGATGCCCTGCTCCAGCATGCGCTGCTGGATGCGATCCAGCCGCAGCGACGCTTTCAGTTCGATCACGCCGATCGCACCGAGCACGCGCACATCGGCGACCTGCGGCAAGCCGCGTGCAGGCGCCAAACGCGCATGCAGGGTCTTCTCGATCGACGCAATCCGGCCCTGCCAATCCTGCGACAGCAGCAACTGCGTCGACGCCAGTGCCACCGCACAGGCCAACGGGTTGGCCATGAAGGTCGGCCCGTGCATGAACACACCCGGTTCACCGGCGGCGATCACATCGGCGATCTCGCGTCGCGTGATGGTCGCGGCCAGGGTCATGTAGCCCCCGGTCAACGCCTTGCCGATGCACATGATGTCGGGAGTGACGCCGGCATGTTCGCAGCCGAACAGGCGTCCGCTCCGGCCGAAGCCGGTGGCGATTTCATCGCAGATCAGCAGCACATCGTGCTCGCGACACAACCGTGCCAGTTCACGCAGGTACTGCGGGTGGTAGAAGCGCATGCCACCGGCGCCCTGCACGATGGGCTCGATGATGAAGGCCGCCAGTTCTCCACCACGCTCGGCGAACAACTGTTCCACCGGTGCGATATCCGCTGCGTCCCACTCGCCATCGAAGGGCGTCTGTGGCGCCGGCACGAAACACCGCGATGGCAATGACGTACCAAACAAGCCATGCATGCCATTGACCGGGTCGCAGACCGACATCGCGTTCCAGGTATCGCCGTGATAGCCCGAGCGCGTGGTGGCGATGTTGTTCTTGCGCGGCACACCACGCGCCGCCTGGTACTGGATGGCCATCTTCAACGCGACTTCCACCGACACCGAGCCGGAGTCGGCATAGAAGATCGCATCCAGCGGCTTGGGCACGATCTCCAGCAGCAGCTTCCCCAGGGCGATGGCCGGCTCATGGGTCAGCCCTCCGAACATCACATGCGACATGCGCCCGAGCTGCTCGATGGCAGCCTGATTCAACTGCGGATGGTTGTAGCCGTGGATGGCACACCACCATGAGGCCATGCCGTCGATCAGCTGCGGGCCGTCTTCCAGCTGCAGCAGCACGCCATCGGCACGCGCCACCTTCAGCACCGGCACGGGACTGCCCAGGGCGCTGTACGGGTGCCACAGGTGCTCCCGGTCGAAGGAATCAATCAACATCGTTGTTCATCAATCACACCGCGTAACGGGCGGCTTGCAGGGGCGGTACCTTACCGCTTGCCGGGGTTGGCTGCATGCATCAGCGGCAACCGGGCCAATGGCCTGGGCTCGGCATCGTTCAGGTATGAATGCGAGCCACGACGACGGGAGGGGATGACTCGCCCCGGGCGTTTCTTCCCTGCTTCACATTCAAGCCATCAAGGCCTCATCAGCGCGGCGTATTTCTACCGCCCTGTCCCCGTGCCCACAGGCTCGACCATGCACACGTCGCCGCTTCCGCTGCGCATCCTGCTGCTCAATCCGCCACATACCGCCATTGGCAGCCGCATCCCGCGCGAGCACCTGCCGCCGCTGGGTCTGTTGAGCATCGGTGGCCCGTTGCTGGACGCCGGCCATGAAGTGCAGCTGCTCGATGCCGACATCGGGCCGTTGCCGATGCACCACATCATCGAGGCAGTGGCGCGCTTCGCGCCGGACGTGGTGATGATGGGCCACTCCGGCTCCAGCTCGGCGCATCCCACGGTGATCCGCATCGCCGATGCATTGAAGCGATGCCTGCCCGGCGTGTGGATCGTCTACGGCGGCGTGTTCCCCACCTATCACTGGCAGGACGTGCTGCGCGGTGTACCGGCCATCGACTGCATCGTCCGTGGCGAAGGTGAGCACACCACCCTGCAGCTGGTGCAGGCATACGCAGCCGGCCATGACCTGCGCACCGTCGCGGGGATCGCACTGCGTGTCGATGACGTGCCCACCAGCACCGGCGATGCGAAGATGATCGTTGACCTCGACGCCTACCGCATCGGCTGGGAACTGATTGACCACGACCGCTACTCCTATTGGGGCGGACGCAAGGCCGTGGTGGTGCAGTTCTCGCGCGGCTGTCCCTATCTGTGCAGCTACTGCGGCCAGCGCGGATTCTGGACACGCTGGCGCCATCGCGATCCGGTGTTGCTCGCGAAAGAACTGGCACGCCTGCATCGGGAGCACGGCGTGCAGTTGATCAACTTCGCCGACGAGCTGCCTACCGGGTCGCGCAAGGCATGGAAGGCCTTCCTCAAAGCGCTGATCGCCGAAAACGTACCACTTGGCCTGGTCGGTTCCACCCGCGCCGGTGACATCGTGCGCGATGCCGACATCCTGCACCTTTACCGACGGGCCGGGGTGATCCGCTTCCTGCTCGGCATCGAAAGCTACGAGGCCGCCACGCTGGCGAAGATCCGCAAGGGTGCCGACACCACGGAAGACCGCCACGCGATCCAGCTGCTGCGCCAGCACGGGATTCTGTCGATGGCGACCTATGTGGTCGGCTTCGAGGAAGAAACCGACCGCGACTACTGGAACAGCCTGCGCCATCTGCTCCGCTACGACCCGGACCAGATCCAGCTGCTGTACGTCACCCCGCACCGCTGGACGCCGTACTTCAACGATGTCGCCAACCGCCGTGTGATCGAGCGCGATCAGCGCAACTGGGATTACAAGCACCAGGTGCTGGAAACCAGAGGTGTTCCGCCGTGGCGGGTGTTCCTGTGGTTCAAGTTCATCGAAGCGGTGATGCAGCTGCGGCCGAAGGCATTGTGGCGGGTGTTGCTGCAACCCGATCCGGAACTACGCCATGGCATGCGCTGGTATACGCGGATGGGTCGGCGCGTATGGCCGCACGAAGTCTTCGGTTTCCTGCGCAATGTGCTGCGGATGCGCCCGTCCATCACTGTTGCCGGGTTCTGGGGTGGAAGTGATCAGCTGCCGGAAGAAGCGTTGGCCAAACCGCAGCGCCAGCGCCGGCCGATTGCATTGCAGGTCGTCACCGCAGCACCGGCTTCCGCCACACTGGACGCCGGAATTCCCGCACCGGGTTCGATCAGAAGTGAGCGGCATCAATGATGGGGTTCATCAGCGCCATCTTCACGATGTTCGCACTTCCCGCAGCGCTCTACTTCTTGGCGCTGCTGGGTATCGGCTTCTTCAGCCGCCTGGCGTTCGATGTGATCGCAGTGCTGAGCATCATGCTGTTGCTGACCTCATGGCTGGCCAGCAGCGGCTTTGATGCGCTGGTCATGTTCGCCCTGGCCTGTTTCCATGCCGCCATAACACCTTTCGCGCGATCACGGCTGCCGCACGGAACACGCCGTTTCCAGCGCGATGCCGGATCCGTGGACGGTGGCAATTGACGCCACCGTCCGCGGATCCGGGCTCAACGCCCTGCATACCGGCAGGCGCAGCCACACCGCCGTGGTTGCTTACGGCTGGGCCGGCAGCGATGCCATGTCGATGACGAAGCGGTAGCGAACGTCCGATTTTTCCATGCGCTCGTAGGCATGGTTGATCTCTTCCATGCGGATCATTTCGCAGTCCGGCAGGATGTTCTTCTCGGCGCAGAAATCCAGCATTTCCTGGGTTTCACGGATGCCACCAATCGGCGATCCGGCAACGCGGCGGCGGCCCAGCAGCAGCGGCACGCTGTTGATCTCGTCCATCGGCCCGACCTGGCCGACGATCACCAGGGTCCCGTCCACATCCAGCAGCGGCAGATACGGGCCCAGCGCATGCTTGACTGGCACCGTGTCGATGATCAGATCGAACGCTGACCGTGCCTGCTTCATCGCCGCCTCATCACTGGAGACCAACAGACGATCTGCCCCCAGCGCCAGTGCGTCGGCCTGCTTGTCCGGGCTGCGACTGAGCACGGTGACTTCGGCGCCCAGCCCCACCGCCAGCTTGACCGCCATGTGCCCCAACCCTCCAAGGCCGATCACGCCAACGCGACTGCCCGGGCCGACGTTCCAGGTACGCAGCGGTGACCAGGTGGTGATGCCGGCGCACAGCAGCGGCGCGGCGCGGGCCAGATCCAGTCCCTCCGGCATGCGCAGGCAGAACTCCTCGCGCACCACCAGATGCTTGGAATATCCCCCATGGGTGTGTTCGCCGGTGATGCGGTCAGCACCGGCGTAAGTGCCGGTGTTGCCTTCACGGCACAGCTGCTCTTCCCCCTTGTGGCACTGGTCGCATTCCATGCAGCTGTCGACCATGCAGCCCACTGCCACGTGGTCGCCCAGCCTGTAGCGGGTGACGTCGGGACCTACTTCGATCACCCGGCCCACGATTTCATGGCCCGGCACAATCGGGTAATAGCTCCAACCCCAGTCATTGCGGGCGGTGTGCAGGTCTGAATGGCAGACGCCGCAATAGAGGATTTCCATCGCCACGTCGTTGCCACGCAGTTCGCGGCGCTCGAAGGCATAGGGGGCTAGTGGCGAGGTGGTGTCGAAAGCGGCATAACCGAGGGTTTTCATGGGCGGCATCCTGTAACAGGCGAAGCGGGAAACCCATGCACGGCGGCGCGTGGCCTGCCATCACGGGACAGACGACAAGTCTAGACAGTTGCCCGTGACGGATTGAGTAGCACCGGCCCATCCGGTCATGAGCGGCTCACCCGCGTGCTCGCGACGCCCCCGCTCGCGTACGGCAGCTGCCGTCGATGAAGGCCCCAGTGCGGCGGCCCGCACCGGCATATCCGCAAATGGCTGCCCTGCAGCAACCGCCCAGGAATCAGCGGCGCCGGTAATTCTCCTGTAGCTCTTCAAGCTGCGCTGCCGCCGCCATCATGCCGCCGATCCGATCGAGCAGTGAATTGATACTGCTGCGATGCGCGGGTTCGTTGGGTGAACCAGAGGTGGCCCGCAATGCACGCCGGGTAAGAATTGCGAGGGACCGAAGCTTGTCCAATCGTTGCGAATACGACCAGGTATGCGTGGATGTGACCATCTCATGCGCCAGCTCATCCAGGTCGGCGCGCGCTTCTTCATAGTTCATGTGTCACATCCTGAGCGCGAGGAGCACTCAATGTCCTTTCAGCATAGGCGCTTTGTGCGCCGCAGGCGTGACGACAAAGATGAATGAGAACGGCAATGCACGAAGCCGCACCGGCGGTTCGTCGATCGCGCCACGCATGCCTGATCAGGCACTGGCCTGAGGCGGCTGCGACGTCGCAACGATCTGGCCCATGGCAAGTTGCCTTCAGGTTCTCGGTAGTTGGCCCGGGCATCGCAATGCGCCGGGCCGCCATTGATGCAAGCGGGCTCATCAACGCTGAGCGGTACTCAGAAGCTGCCCTGCAGTGCCACCTCCCAGCGGCTGCCGGCAAAGTCATCGCCGAGCAAGTCACGCGCATGGCGGTCGGTGGCATGCGCGCTGATCCGCAGCTCCAACGGCGCGGTGATCGCCCAGATCGCACTCAGCTGCCCATGTGCATAACCGCCGCCGGGGGCGTCCTGCAGTGTGTAGTAGCCGGCCAGCATTTCCATGCGCAGGTGCTCACTCATCGGCACGCGTGCCCCCAGTTGGCTGTAAAGGCCATCCTGGGTGGTGCCCAGCGCCTCGGGTGACCACCCCAGCGACAGCCAATAGTTGTCTTTCCAGGTCAGCGTGGTGTTGAGCTCGGTCCAGTTCAGATCGACCGTGGTGGACGGATAGCGGTAGTGCAGTACGTTGGCGTCCAGTGCCCAGTCCTCACTCAGCTGTCGGCCCCAACCCACGGTGAAATCCAGCTCGCTGCTGGCATGGGTTTCGGGTGCGAATTCGACGCTGGAGCCCCATGCCGAGGCATAGAAACCGCTCTCGCCGGCGATCTTGAAGCCTGCCTGCACGGCGGCATCGCCCTGGCTTTGGGTGGAACCACGCCAGATGTAGTCGCTGGTGAGCGCGGCGCTGCCGCTGACTTCATGGGCAGCAGCACTGCCGGTGGCGGCCAGCAGGATCAGCAGAAGGTGGCTGCGACGCAGCATGCGTCGGGAATGTTGAAAGGCTTTCATCGGGTTTCCAGAATGGCCGCGCACACCGCGCGTCCCTGTGGAAATGATGTCCTCGCTGCCCATAAACCGACGATGGCGCAGGTACCGCCGCGCTATCAAATCTGCGTAAAAATCGTGGCTCTCAATCGTGTGGACGCCGATCAGGCTCGGCCTCGTGGATGAACACCGTATACGTGTCGGCCGGATGTGGCACCTGTACCAGATCCAATGCGTGGCCGATGGCGCCACGGTGGTAAGTACCGTGGTTGATGACATGGAACAGGATTTCCTGCCGGTTCATGCAGCCACCACGGCCATCGACGAAATCGAATGTCACCGTTTCCTGCAGCTGCTGCGGATCCAGCGCAAGGACATAGGCGGCGTACCAGGCCTGCAGCTGCTCAAGCCGCTGCGCCAGCTGTTCCAGCGTCGGCACGTCCGCGCTGTTGGTGGCCGCATGCGGTGGCACCTCACCCAGCAGGCGCGCCCGGAACAGCTCCTCGACCATTCGCAGGTGGTTCAACTGCTGGCAAACGAACGCCAACGTGGCGGGAAACGCCACTGCATCCACCTGCGCGATGGCAGCCAGCGTGCGCCGCGTTGCCCAATGTTTGTAGTTGAAGGCTTCGATCAGCAAGTTTGTGTTCCCGGCTGCAGCGAGTGCTGAATGATCAGGATAACGATGCCACGTGTCAGCGTCAGGCAGCAACGGCAGCAGGTAGACGTAAGTCAGCAACTACCAGGAAATGAGCGGGCCGGGGAACATCGACAATCCCCTCCATCCGCAGCCATCGCCGGACGTGGCACTCGACCCCCGCCTGCAACTGGCGGCTTATCCAACGGCGCCATATCGAACAAGCGAATCGGCATCAGCGCGGCCGCGATTGGCCAGCAGAAGTACGTTACGGCAGGCCCCATCAGCGGCAGAATAGCGCGCCCTCCCCTCCCCCCACGCTGATGAAGCCCCTCTCTTCGCTTCCACAATCGCTGCGCAACTGGCTGAGCATCGAGCGCAACCAGACCAACCATGGCGAGAAGTGGATATCGGCGCTGGGAGCGTTGATCGGCATTACCGTGGTCTACCAGCTGACCCACTGGTGCTTCCCGCATGGCTTCGGCGGCGCGCCAGGTGGCGCGATCCTGCTGGCTTCGATGGGTGCCTCGGCGGTGCTGGTGTTCGCGGTGCCACATGGTGCCCTGTCGCAACCGTGGTCGGTGATGGCCGGGCACCTGGTCTCGGCCTTCATCGGCGTGAGCTGCCAGAAACTGGCGCCGGACCAGGCCTGGACCGGTGCATTGGCGGTGGGCCTGGCAGTGGGCGCCATGCATTACCTGCGCTGCATCCATCCGCCCGGCGGCGCCACCGCGCTGGCAGCGGTGATCGGTGGTGCTGACGTGCATGCCTTGGGTTACCAGTACCTGCTGACGCCGGTGTCGATCAACGTCGCCGCCATCCTGACCGCAGCGGTGCTGTTCAACGCCTGTTTTGCCTGGCGCCGCTACCCGGTGCACCTGCACAGACGGCGGCAACAAACCGCGCCGGTCGCGTCGGCACAGCGCAGCGTCGATCTCACCCAGGAGGATTTCCACGCTGCCATCAGCCAGCTCAATTCGTTCGTGGACATCACCGACGACAACCTGACCGAGCTGTTGGAGCTGGCCAAGCAGCATGCCGAACGCGATGCGCTGCATCCGGCGCTGATCGCGCCGGGACGCTACTACAGCAACGGCCGCCTTGGCCGTGCCTGGAGCGTGCGCCGTGTGTCCGTGACACCAGCGCTGGAAGGACCCACCGCGCAGCGGCTGGTCTATGCCGTGGTGGCCGGCAACGGCATCGGCAACATCGGCCATGCCACCGCGGACGACCTGCGCCAGTGGGCACGGTTCGAGGTGGAACTGCAGCACGGTGGCCGCTGGGCCAAACGACAGCCCAGCTGAGCCGACACGAGGCAGGTCTCAGCCTGCCACCCAGATGCCGCCACCCTGCGTGCAGCTGGCCGGCAGATCCGCCAGGTCCTGTGGCGTGCGCTCGTAGTAGTAGCCGTCGAACTTGCCACCGAACAGCTTCTTGCAGCTGCCCTGTGACGGCGCCGGGCAGGCCGCCATGTAGGTGACTTCGCCGGCCTTGCCGCCCATCTGCGCCGAGGTCTGCGCCAGGCCGCCACAGATGCGTTGCAGGTCGGCCTCGCTGGAAGCGGCAGTGGTCTGTACGCAGTCACGTGAGCGGATGGTTTTGCCCATGAGCGTGAATTCACCGGCGATCATGCAGGCATGTGTTGCTGCCGCCGGCGCTACCGACGTGTGTACGACGCTGCCGGGGCTTGTCACCGGTGCAGACGCGGCCGGTGTTTCCGGCGCTGCCTGCGGTGCGGTGCTGGCCGCGGGCGCCGGTGCGGCGCCGCCACAGGCAGCCAGGCTCAACAGACAGGTTACTGCCAACAGGACCTGCCGATTCGGAATCAATACTTCCATGCGTGCTCCTTGCGTGATCGGGCGTGGCGCCGATGGTAATCCGCGGGCGCACCATGAATCGGCACTGCCGCACAGACAGCTTCGTTCCTTCGCGTCTTCTCGACACTTTCACAACGACCCAAGGGCGACATTGGCCGCCCCGGCGCCGCCATGGCCGTGGCCTCGAAGGCAGCCGTGACGGCTGCCATCAACCCCAGCGGAGGTTTCCCATGTCCTATGTTGATGGTTTCATTGCCGCCGTACCCACGGCCAACAAAGAGAAATTCCTCGCGCATGCGCGTACCGGCGACGCGGTATTCATCGAGTTCGGCGCCCTGCGCGTGGTGGAATGCTGGGGCGACGACGTGCCGCATGGCCAGCTCACCGATTTCTTCCGCGCGGTGCAGGCCACCGATGAGGAAACCGTGGTGTTCTCCTGGATCGAGTGGCCCGACAAGGCCACGCGCGACGTCGGCATGCAGAAGATGATGGAAGACCCGCGCATGGACCCGGCCACCAACCCGATGCCCTTTGATGGCAAGCGCCTGATCTATGGTGGCTTTGCACCACTGCTTGATCTGACGAAATAGCGCGCCGGCAGCGGGCGCGTGCCGGATCCGCGCTGCGGCACCCCTCAATCGCGGTCAGGCGCACCCAATGGAAACAGCGGTCGATAAGGGCGCGCCTCCTCCACGGCACGCGCGAATGATGGCCGCTTCAACAGCCGCGCACGGTACGCACGCAGCAGCGGATAGGCTTCGCCGATGCGGTGCACCCAGTCCGCGTAAAACAGCGACGGCGCGGCCGCGCAATCGGCCAGGGTGAAGGCATCACCGCAGGCCCAGCTGCGCCCGGGCAGCTGGGTTTCCGCCCAGGCGTAGCCCAGCTCCAGCTTGTCGCGAGCATGCGCCAACGCATCCCGTGCCTTGTCCGCATCACCACTCAAGGCGCCGCCCACCGCATGCTGCACCGGGCTCATCACGTGCAGGTCGAAGAAGCGGTCAAGGAAACGGGCGTCCAGGGCCTGCCGCGCATCATCGGGCAGCAGGCGTACCGCGCCAGGCCGCGTCTGCTGCAGGTATTCGATGATGATGCTGGTTTCCACCACCGCGGTGTCGCCATCCAGCAGCAGCGGGAACTTGCCTACCGGCCACCGCCGCAGCCATTCGGCGGCGTGTTCCGGCGTCTCCGGGCCAAGGCAGCGGAACTCAAAGGGAATGTCGTTCTCATACAGCGCTATCAGCACTTTCTGCGTGTACGAAGAAAACGGATGACCGTAGAACGCCAGCGACATGGCTTCACTCCCTGGAGGCGGGTGCGTCCCGCGCGGCGATCGTTGTAACGCTGCGTTGCGGCCCATGCAACCGCAGCGGTTGGCAATCAGTCCCGTGCCGGGCAATCACTCTGGGCTGGCTGGCCGGAGAAGCGCTGTGCGATCCATCCAATCGCATCATTGGCCGACGCGATGGCCGTGGTGGCGTGACCGGTGTCGGCCAATGCCACATAGCGCGCAACCGCACCGCGCTGGCAACTACGCTCGAAGAAGCCGCGCGTCACCGGCGAGGTCACCAACTTGTCACCGTCGGATTGGACGATCAGCAGCGGCGGCGCGCCTGCGTCCAGCGCACTCAGCGAATTGCGCGCCATCAGCGCGTCCCAGGGCGCGTGCCCGCTCAGGTCCAGGTTGCCCAGCCGCAGGCGTAAACGCAGCACCCGCAGCAGCGCGCCGGCCGACAGGCGATCGCCTTCGCAGGCGCTGGTGGCACGTTCAATCACGCCACGCGTGGTGCGGTCGGCAATGGTGGCGATATCGGCGCCATACACCTTTGACCAGCTTTCGGCGGTGAAGGCCGTGAGCAATGCGCGCACGGTGACATCAGCCTGCTTCATGTTCTCGGCCAGCTCGGTTGGCGGTGATACCGCGGCGATGCCCAGCATCTGCAGATCCGGCGCATAGGCCTGGGCGCGACGCCCACTGAACAACGCGGCATGGGCACCCTGCGAGTGGCCCCAGGCAACAAAACGCGGCCCGGCATGTGCTTGTGCAAAGTTGCGCGCTGCTCGCACTGAATCCAGCACCGCTGCGGCCGCAGCATCACCCACCAGATAGGCGTGCGGGCCGCGCGTGCCGAGGCCGGGATAGTCGGTCGCCACCACCGCCCAACCCCGCGCCAGCATGAAGACCAGGCCGGGAATCTGATCCAGCGTGCGGATCGGCGTGCAGGACGAAGCAATGCCGACCGTGCCATGCGCCCAGGCCACCACCTCGCGCCCGGCAGGCGGCGCGGC
The DNA here is from genome assembly GCF_001431415.1 of Stenotrophomonas humi. Classification (GTDB taxonomy): domain Bacteria; phylum Pseudomonadota; class Gammaproteobacteria; order Xanthomonadales; family Xanthomonadaceae; genus Stenotrophomonas; species Stenotrophomonas humi. The sequence continues at coordinate 39,162 of NZ_LDJI01000024.1, forward strand.
GCCATCCGGCACCACCAGCACGCCACTGGATTGCGTGCGATCGCCGTCAACGTCGGTGGTTTCATAACGGATGCGCCACGCCTTCGCCCCCGCCGGCGCATCGTTCATTGGCCTGGCGCTGAGCAGCCGCCCGGGTTCGGCGGCGGCCGGCAGGGACACCATGCCGCCGATCACCATCAACAGCGTGAACCCCAGCACCTTGCGGACCTTCGTCTCCATGCCGTCAGCTCCATCAAACAAAAGGAATCGCCGTCCATGCTCGCGGTGATCCACGATGACGCCCGCATTGGATCGTGGAGGAAGCCCTCGTGAACCCGCGCAGCCTGCCAGCAGACACAACAGAACCCGGCAGCGACAAGCTCCGCCAGCCCGCGTGCTCAGTTCCTGGCGCCGCTCACCGTGGCATCGGGCTCAATCAATGCCTGCCCGGTGCTCACCAACTGGATGAACTGCGCGCGCTCGCCTTCCGGGTCATCCCCACGCGCCTCCCGCGCCGTTGCCAGAATCTGTTCCCAGCTCCAACCCGGCATGCGCTGCCCACCGCGCAGCGCGTCGGCAAAGCCCGCCACCGCCGATGCAAAGCGCAACGATTCACTCGGCGTGGCCTGCAGGCTGCTGGCCAGGATCGGGCGGGTGATCAAGGCGCTCTGGTCCTGCCCCGGCAGCTTGTAGCGCAGGCGTACTTCGGCCACTTCGTTGCCATGATCCTTCGCCGCAGCCGGCGTGTCGCCGTAGCGCAATGCAGGCAGCTGCTCGGCACCGCTGCCAACCGGGACGATCTCATACAACGCGGTGACTTCATGGCCGGGGCCGATGTCGCCGGCATCCACCTTGTCGTTGGCGAAATCCTCGTTGTTGAGCACACGGTTTTCGTAGCCGATCAGGCGGTACTCCGACACCCGCGCCGGGTTGAACTCGACCTGGATCTTCACGTCGCTGGCGATGGTGAACAAGGTGCTACCCATCTCGCGCACCAGCACGCGGCGCGCCTCGGACAGGCTGTCGATATAGGCGTGGTTGCCATTGCCGACATCGGCCAGGCGCTCGGCCATCGCATCGTTGTAGTTGCCAGTGCCAAAGCCCAGCGTGGTCAGCGCGATGCCGCTCTTGCGGCGGTCGCCGACCAGGGTCTCCAGCGCTCCGCGATCGGCAATGCCGACATTGAAATCACCGTCGGTGGCCAGGATGACGCGGTTGGCACCGCCTTCGATGAAGGATTGCGCGGCCATCGCATAGGCCAGTTCGATGCCCGCACCGCCGTTGGTGCTTCCCCCCGCCTGCAGCTGTTCCAGCGCGGCCAGGATCTTGCCGCGCTGGTCCCCACTGGTGGGTTCGAGCACCAGTCCGGCTGAACCCGCGTAGGCCACGATGGCTACGCGATCCTGCTTGCGCAGCTGCGGCACCAACTGCGCGAAGGCGCGCTTGAGCAGCGGCAGTTTGTCGTCCGAGTACATCGAGCCGGAGGTATCAATCAGGAACACCAGGTTCATCGGCGGCAGGCTGGCCTGGGCCTGCTCATAACCCTTGATGCCGATCATCATCACCTGCTTGCGCTTGTCCCACGGCGCATTGGCCAGTTCGGTGTGCACGCGGAACGGCGTGGCCTTGTCGGCCGGCACCGCGTAGTTGTAGTCGAAGTAGTTGATGAATTCCTCGGCACGCACCGCATCGGCCGGTGGCCGCACGCCGCTCTCCAGCATGCGCCGCACATTGCTGTAGCTACCGGTGTCCACATCCACCGAGAAAGTGGAGACCGGCTGCTCGGTGGTGCGCTTGACCGGGTTGTCCGCTGGCCGCTCGTAGACCTCGGTATTGGCCCCAGGCACAGCCAGCGAGCCGGTCATGACGATGGCATTGAGGCTGGGTGCTGGTGCCATTCTTGCCATCGGTGGCGGTGGTGGCAGTGGCGAGGCCCGTGGCGGGGACATTGGCGAGGGCGCGTATCCGTCGTCCTTCACCTTCTGGGAGCAGGCCGTCACGACCACGACGGCCACCAGCACCATCACGCAACTGCGTACTTTCATCGGCCAACTCCTTGCCTAGGGTTGGGCGGAGCATAACGCCCCGCCCCCCTTCGGCAACAAACTGCCGGTATCAGGCGCGCAGGCTGGCCAGCGAATCGTCCTGCAACTGCGCGTAGATGCCGAATTCGTCACTGACCTTGGCCCCCAACGCCTGCTCGAATGCATCGCGGTTGGCACGTGCGGCGTAGGCGCGCTGCTCACCGCCACCGAGGTTGGACTGGAAGATTCCCGCAGCGCTGACCGGCAGGAAATCCTCGTAGATGATCGGATCGGCCGTTGCCAGGCCGCGTTCGATCAGCACTTCCGCCGGCAGATCACGCTCGCCCGCCGGCAGCGCCTTGCCGGCCTCGGTCAACGCATAGCGGTAGTAGCCCAAGCCTTCGCGGCGCAGCACGCCATGCTCGTCCGGAAAATCCTCGAATGCCGTCTGCAGGCGTTGCACATAGTCGCCGCCGGTGCTGCCAGCGCCGCCACTGTCGCGCGCCTGCGCCAGCAGCGTGTCGTACAGCGCGCGGCCCTTCGGCGTCAGCGCCAGGCCGCGTTGTTCGATCTCGCCAAACCGCGCGGTGTGAGTCCCCGCTTCGTTGTCGTCATCGGACGGGAAATGCACCATTTCCTCCAACGCCTTGAAGCTGGTCTGGCGCAGCAGGATCGGGCATTCACGACGCGGCGGACCTTCGATCACCGCCTTGGCGGCCAGCCCACGCACCTGCATCTGCGCCTGTGCGGCATCGATGTCCAACGTGCGCGGAGTGAGGTGGTTGATGTGCGGGCCACGGAAGCTGACCACATCGGCCACCAGGCGATGCGCGCCATGCAGCGCGTGGTAGGTCTGCAGCGACACGGTGGCTTCGTTGTGCCACCGGAAGGTTTCCAGCGCCTCGACCACAAAGCGCCATGCATCGTCTTCACTCAGGCCACCCTCGCGCTCGCACTGTGCAATGAGCTGCAGCACGCCGGGGGTGAAGATCTCACGACGGGAAAGAATCTCCGCCGCCTGCGCACGCAGGGCCTCGTCTTCGATCAGTTCAAGACGCAGCAGCGAGGTGAACACCCGGAACGGGTTGCGGTTGAGCGCCTCACCCTCCACCGGGCGGAACGCGGTGGAGTGGACTGGCACGCCCGCGACGGACAGGTCGTAATAGCCCACCGGCTGCATGCCCATCACCGCGAACAGACGGCCCAGCGTCGCCAGCTCCTGTGCGGTGCCGACACGGATGGCGCCGTGGCGCTCCACGTCCAGGCGATCGCGCTCCCCGCTGCGCTGCATCTGCTCGGCCAGCGCCGGCTGCGCGGCCAGCACCGCGGCGTTCACCTCCCCGACCAGCTCCACCAGCGTGCCGTACAGCGGCACTTCGGTGCGGTACATATGCGACATCGCCTGCGAGAACAGGCTGCGGATGTGATCTGAAGAAACGAAACGGTCGGCGGTCATGACGAAGTACGCTGGCGCTGGATCGAAGGAGCCGCCATTTTCGCCCGGAATGCGCAGCGCCGACCACTGCAAGGCAACAAAGATGGCGTGACCAATACCCGCAGGAGCAGCCTCGGCCGCGAAGCCGACAATGCAGCCGCTGGCAAAGGGTTTGCAATTGCAGACAACCCGGGCGCGGTCTCGGTACCGGCTTCGCGCCGGAAGGCGCTCCTACCTGTCCGTCCTGCGCGCGGCCGCATCCCGCTGGGCGCGATCCCCCAGCTGGCGCTTGAGCAGCGCATCCAGGGTGATCGGCCGGTCCCAATGGTCGTAGCTGGCAACGATGGCATGGCGCAACGCGCGCCAATGCAGGTTGTCCGGCGGCGGCTGCAGGCTGTCCAGTACGGCTTTCCAGCCGGCGTCGGGCATGTCGCTGCGGGCACGTACCAGCGTGCGGCAGGAGGTACCGGTCACTTGCGCCCAGAAACAGGCGAAGTAGACATCGCCGGGCTTCCAGCCGTGGTTGCGCAGCAGCGCTTCCACGTAGGCCGGCCGGGCCCCCGCATACCGCGACAATTCGTCTATGAAGGCTTCTGGGTAACGCGCAGCATAGGCATTGATGTCGGCCAGTTGCCGGTCAACCCAGGCATCACCTGTGCCCGCCATGTACTCGGCAACGGCGGGTGCGGTGGCCGGCGACTGCTGTGCCTGTGCGGCAAACGGCGCGGCTGTCAGCAGACCCAACAGCAGCGCGCAGTGGACAGGCCACTGCGCCATGCGATGCCGGGTGGCCGCTGCCATCCTCAGTTGCCCGCCGCCTGTGCGGCAATGGCACGCACCGCATCCGGCCACTGGTGCGCGGTATCGGCGTGGTGCAGGCGCGGGGCGTCGTCGGACACGCCGTGCTCGGCTTCGTGCGCCCAGGTGACGGCATACGGCGTGTACACGCCCCAACCGCCCAGGCCCAGTACCGGCTCGATGTCCGAGCGCAGCGAGTTGCCGACCATCACGAAACGCTCCGCCGGCAGCTTGAACTCGGCCAGCACGCGCGCGTAGGTGGACTGATCCTTCTCCGAAACGATCTCGATACGCGGGAACAGATCACGCAGGCCCGAGCGTTCGATCTTCTGCTCCTGGTGGAACAGATCGCCCTTGGTGATCAGCACCACCGGGTAGTCGGCGGCGATGGCGGCCACTGCCTCGCGCACGCCGTCGATCACCTCCACCGGATGCTGCAGGGTGCGGCGGCCGATCTCGATGATCTGGTGCAGGTCGTGGGCGGAGATTTTTTCACCGGTCAGCTCGATGGCCGCTTCCAGCATCGACAGGGTCATGCCCTTGGCGCCGTAGCCGAAGATCTCAAGGTTGCGGCGTTCGACCTTGAGCAGGTGCTGTGCGGTCTGCGCATCATGCAGGTCGATGTAATGGCCGAGGATGGCTTCAAAGTCCTGCTCGGCCTGCCGGTAGTAGTCCTCGCTCTTCCAGAGCGTGTCATCGCCATCAAAGCCGACCAGGCCGATGGCGGAAAGGGATGAGTTCTGGTTCATGCCGCACAGGATAACGCGTGGGTGCTGCGTGGTGGTTTTGATGCCGCAGAAAAACCCTCACCCCAACCCCTCTCCCGCCAGCGGGAG
>NZ_LDJI01000025.1 GCF_001431415.1 Stenotrophomonas humi
AACCGTGATCAATGCCGCGCGACGGACGCGCTTGGGGGGGCCCAGCGGGAACCGTTGGGTTTCCTTCGATCCAATAAAAAGCCCCGCCGACCAGGGGGGGGTCGACGGGGCCGGGGAGCGGGTATTTGGGGAGGAATCCCCGCTCCGAGATCTGCTCCAGGGGATGGGAGAGATCCGCGACAGGTATTGCGCCTGTCGGGGTCTATAACACCACCCCCAACATTGATGGTTCGTGAAGAATCCGCTTGCTTTCCCTGAGAATTAAGGAGGGATTCATCCCTGCAAAGCATCACTGGCAATGAATGCGCAACCACCCCTATTCAGGGTGAAACGGATCACATTCCTCAGTGCGCCTGGTCCCAGTTTTCACCCACGCCTGTATCCACCACCAGTGGAACACGCAGGGTCGCCGCAGCGGCCATGCGCGATTCCACCTCTCCCCGCAGCGTGTCGATGAAGTCCACATCGGCCTCGAACACCAGTTCATCGTGCACCTGCAGGATCATTTTCGCCTGCTCGGCATGCCCGGCCAGCCAGCCATCCACGCTGACCATGGCACGCTTGATGATGTCCGCCGCCGTGCCCTGCATCGGCGCGTTGATCGCCGCACGCTCGGCGCCGGCACGCAGGCCCTGGTTGCGCGCGTGAATGTCGTTCAGATACAGGCGGCGACCAAACAGCGTTTCCACATAGCCGTTTTCACGAGCCTGAACACGCATGCGCTCCATGAAATCGCGCACGGCCGGATAGCGGCTGAAATACAGCGCCACATAATCCTGTGCCTGGCCACGGTCGATGCCCAGGTTCTTGGCCAGGCCAAACGCGCTCATGCCGTACATCAGGCCGAAGTTGATCGCCTTGGCGGCGCGCCGTTCGTTCGGCGTCACCTCTTCCAGCGTGCGCCCGAACACTTCCGCCGCAGTGGCGCGGTGCACGTCGGCGCCCTGTTCGAAGGCGCTGATCAGGCCCGGGTCTTCGGACAGATGCGCCATGATCCGCAGCTCGATCTGCGAGTAGTCGCAGGCCATCAGCCTGCGCCCCGGCGGTGCCACGAACGCCTTGCGGATGCGTCGGCCATCCTCGGTGCGGATCGGGATGTTCTGCAGGTTGGGATCGGACGAGGACAAACGCCCGGTGGCTGCACCGGACTGGTGGTAGCTGGTGTGCACGCGGCCGGTATCCGGGTTGACCATCTCCGGCAGCTTGTCGGTGTAGGTGCTGCGCAGCTTGGCAAGACCCCGGTATTCCAGGATCACGCGCGGCAGCTCGTGCTGCTCGGCAATGGCCTCCAACGCTTCCTCGTTGGTGCTGGGCTGGCCCTTCGGGGTCTTCACCAGTGCCGGCAGGCCGAGCTCATCGAACAGCACCGCCTGCAGCTGCTTGGGCGAATCCAGGTTGAAGGTATGCCCGGCCATTTCGGTGGCCTTCTGCTGCGCGGCGAGCATGCGCGCGGACAGATCAGCGCTCTGTCGCTTCAACTCGACACTGTCGATGGACACGCCATTGGCTTCGATGCGTGCCAGCACCTGCACCAGCGGCATTTCAATCTCGCGGTACACCTTCTGCAGCGAGGGTTCGGCCGCCAGCTGCGCGGACAACACACGGTGCAGACGCAGGGTGATGTCGGCATCCTCGGCGGCGTAGGCACTGGCCTCGTCGATGCCCACCTGCGAGAACGAAATCTGCTTGGCGCCCTTGCCGGCCACTTCCTCGAACTTGGTCGTGGTGTAGCCCAGGTAGCGTTGCGCCAGCGAATCCATGTCATGGCGGGTGGCGGTGGAGTTGAGCACGAAGCTCTCAAGCATGGTGTCGTCGTGATAACCACGCACATCGATGCCATGACGACGCAGCACGTGGATGTCGTACTTGCCGTGTTGGCCGAGTTTCTTCTTCCCGGCGTTTTCCAGCAGTGGCTTCAATGCGTCCAGCACCTGCGTCATTGGCAGCTGCGCCGGTGCGCCCGGATAGTTGTGGCCCACCGGGATGTAGGCACCCTTGCCCGGCTCGACCGACAGGCTCACACCCACCAGGTTGGCGCGCATGGCGTCCAGCGCATCGGTCTCGGTGTCGAAGGCGAATTCGTCGGCGTCGTGCAGGCGTTTTACCCAGGCCTGCAGTTGTTCGTCGGTGAGCACGGTTTCGTACTCACCCTTGGCCGCCAGGACTGGGTCGGCCTCGATGGCCGGCGCGCTGTCGGCGGCTTTGGCATAGCCGGCGGCGGTGCCGCGCAGGCTGATCTTGCTGTCGTCCACTGATGCCGGTGCTGTACCGCCACCCAGCTCACGCAGCGCCTGGGTGAAGCCGTAGCGGGCGTACAGGCCGCGCAGGGCATCGGCGTCCTGCTCACGCAGCTGCAGGTCACGCGGGCCCTGGTCCAACGCCAGATCGGTGCGGATGGTGACCAGCTCGCGGTTGAGCGGCAGGCGCGGCAGGGCAGCGCGCAGGTTCTCGCCGATCTTGCCCTTCATGGTCGGGGCGGCGGCGATGACGCCGTCCAGATCGTTGTACTCAGCCAGCCACTTGGCAGCGGTCTTTGGGCCGCATTTGTCCACGCCGGGCACGTTGTCCACGGTGTCGCCCATCAGCGCCAGGTAATCGACGATCTGGTCGGCGCGCACGCCGAACTTGTCCATCACCGCGGCATCGGAGTCGGTGCGGCTGCCGGTCATCGTATTGACCAGGACCACACCGGGGCGCACCAGCTGCGCGAAATCCTTGTCGCCGGTGGAGATGGTCACTTCCAGTCCATCGGCAGCGGCGGCCAGCGCCAGCGTACCGATCACGTCATCGGCTTCCACGCCGTCCACGCGCAGGATGTCGATGCCCAATGCCTGGACGATGTCGCACATCGGCTGCACCTGCGAGCGCAGGTCATCGGGCATCGGTGGGCGGTTGGCCTTGTACTCGGCGTACAGGTCATCACGGAAGGTCTTGCCCGGCGCATCGACCACGAAGGCAACGTATTCGGGCTTTTCCTTCAGCGTGGCGCGCAGCATGTTGACCACGCCAAACAGCGCACCGGTCGGCTCGCCTGCGGCGTTGGTCAGCGGCGGGAGCGCATGGAATGCGCGGTACAGGTAACTGGACCCGTCAATCAGGACTAATCTGCTCATGTGCCGATTCTACGCGGCGGGCCGCCGGCCTACCTGCACAGGCATAATCAAACCCACGTCGATACAAGGAAACCCACCATGAAGCAGTTGCTGCTTATTCCCTTGCTGGCCCTGGCCGGCTGCGCCACCACCGGTGACGGTGCGGCGCCAGTTGACGTCAGGGGTGCCGATGTCACCCGCAAGGCAATGGACAACGGCGACACCATCGAGGAATTCCGTGTCGGCGGCCAGCTGCGCATGGTCAAGGTGACCCCGGCCCGTGGCGCACCGTTCTACATGTATGACCGCGATGGTGACGGCCGCATGGACAGCGACAACGACGGCACCAAGCCGGTCTATTGGAAGCTCTACAGCTGGTGATGCCTGGCAATCGCCGCTGACGCTTCACGCCCCTCTCTTGCGCCGAAGGCGGAGGGGAGGGTTGGAAAGGGCTGCGCCAAGCCAAGCAGCGCTGAAGAAGCCGGTTTGCCCCTTCTCCCGTTTACGGAGTGAAGGCATGCGGCCTGCAAGCCACTGGCTCGCGCATGGCTGAACGCCCAACGCGCTGCGTTGGGCCGGGGCGCGAATCGAGGTACCCCGAAGGGGCCGATGAGGGGGAGCTTCTCGCCCTCAAGCAACATTTCCGCACGTCGAGAAGAGGTATCGCGGCCTCATCCAAGCCGCTTCGCTGCAATCCTCACCCCAATCCCCGCTGCGCGTCCCGGCCCTTGCGCCAGCGCAAGGCCGTTCGTGGGGCAGCGAACCAAGGGTTCGCAAGCACTGCCCCCCTCACCCCGCAGGGAGAGAGGGGCTCAAGCACCGCTCCGCCCTCAGCGGATCACCAGCACCGGCACCACGCTGCGGGCCAGCACTTCGGCGGTCTGGCTGCCCAGCAGCACCCGGGTCACGCCACGGCGACCGTGCGAGGTCATGACCACCAGGTCGCTGCCACAGGCCGTGGCGGTATCGATGATGCCGTCAGCGGCATAGCGGTCCAGCACGTGATGCGTCAGCACCTGGTCCACGCCCGCGGCACGCGCGGCCTCGGCGGCCGGCTGCAGGATCTTCTGGGCAGCCGCCTCGCGATCCTTCTGGTACTCCGGGCTGGCTTCATAGCCGGCACTCCAGCCCATGGCGTCATACATGCCTACCGCCCACGGCTCGGACACTGTGACGATATCGGCATGCGCGCCCAGCTGGGCGGCCAGCTCCAGGCCCTTCTGCAGGCCCTTGGCCGAGAGTTCGGAACCGTCGGTGGCAATCAGAATGCGCTTGTACATGGCAGTTCTCCTGGCGATGTGGTGACAGTAACCATTGCACACTCGATGTTGCCGCCGCGCATTGAGGCAAATCAAGCCGCCGGAATCATGCTCAATGGCTCACCCGAACCCGCCAGCAACCGTCGGTCTGTTGCCACTCGAACTCCACCGGCAGGAACTTTTCGATCAACCGCGCATTGCTACGGAGGTGGTCGCTGATCTGCTGGGTGGTGAAACTGCCCTCCCCGGCCAGCGCCATCGGTAGCAGCAGCTGGTCGGACAGGTGTTCGCCCACACAGGCTTGGCCTTGCAGATATCGCAATACCGTCTCGGATAACCGCGTGGCCACCAACTCAGCGGCCAGACCTCGTTCGCCGTGACTGTCGAACATCTCCACATGCTCAGCGTGGCGCACAATGACCGAGGCGACATTCCCCGGCCCCAATGCCGGGCGCACCACGCGTACATGCCTTGGATGCGTGTCGACCCCGAGCCGGTTGCCCAGCAGATCGAGTTCACGTTGCCCAACGGCGGCGGGCAATCCCGAGACCAGCACCGACGCACCCACTGCCTCAAGCGTGCCACGCTGCACGTGATCATAAGGCCGCACACCTGGGCACGGCTGCACTTCCAGCTCCAGCATGCCGCCGCCCGCCGGGTGAAAGCCGTACTGCTGCAGCTGCAACTCCGCTCGCACCCCCATGCGGGCCAGGGCCGGCAGATAGCAGGCCCTGATGAAATCAGCACTCGGTGCCAGCGGATTGTGCGTGCCGCCCTCCAACCGCACCCGGGAGGGGGCGTTGGCCTGCCACAATGCCGGCAGCAGGGTCTGCAGCACCAACGTCGCCGACCCTGCACTGCCGATGGCGAAGTGATAGTCACCTGCCTGTATCGCGGCCGGCATGAAACGCAGTTTCGTTGCGCCCAACGTCGCCCCCTCAACCCGCGCACTACCGATCTGCGCGGCGGCATTGACGGCCGTCAGATGCTGCCGCATCAGTCCCGGACGCGAACGCGCGGCACGGATGTCACTCATGCAGAAGCCGATACCGGTGCACAGACTCAAGGTAAGTGCGGACCGCAGCAACTGTCCTCCGCCATGTGCTCCGCCAATTTCGATCATATCCATGGTCTTGCCTTCCTTCGGCACCCCAGCCTTTGATGCTGGGGCGCTCATGTCATGTCATCTCATCCCTTCACGCATACCACCTGACGCAGGGTGTGCATGATCTCCACCAGGTCACGCTGCGCTTCCATCACCGCCTCGATTGACTTGTAGGCGGCTGGTGACTCATCCACCACCTCGGCGTCCTTGCGGCATTCCACATGTGCGGTGGCCTTGATGTGGTCGTCCACACTGATCAGCTTGCGCGCCTTGGTGCGGCTCATCACGCGGCCAGCACCGTGGCTGCAGCTGTGGAAGCTGTCCGCGTTGCCCAGCCCACGCACGATGAAGCTCTTGGCGCCCATGCTGCCCGGGATGATGCCCATCTCACCCTTGCGCGCACTCACCGCACCCTTACGGGTCACCAATACATCCTTTCCGAAGTGGTGCTCGCGGTTGACATAGTTGTGGTGGCAGTTGACTGCCTCGGCCTGCGCCTCGAACGGCTTGCTGATCACCGTACGCGCGGCCGCAACCACATTGCGCATCATCACCTCGCGGTTGATGCGGGCGAAACGCTGTGCCCAGTCCACTGCGAACACGTAGTCGCCGTAATGCACGCTGCCTTCCGGCAGGTACGCCAGGTCCTGGTCCGGCAGATTGATCATCCAGCGACGCATCTCCTGCTTGGCCAGTTCGATGAAGTAGGTGCCGATGGCATTGCCGACGCCACGCGAGCCGGAGTGCAGCATGAACCACACGCGCTGCTCTTCATCCAGGCACACCTCGACGAAGTGATTGCCGGTGCCCAGCGTTCCCAGGTGTTTGAGGTTGTTGGTGTTCTTCAGCTTGGGGTGGCGCTCACAGATCAAGGCGAAGTCGGCAGCAAGCTGCGACCAGCCCTCGACCGCCAGCTCCGGCGCGGTGTCCCAGCTGCCCTTGTCACGGCCGCCACGGGTCACGCTGCGGCCATGTGGCACTGCGCGTTCGATCGCGCTGCGCAGCGCCGATAGATTGTCGGGCAGGTCGCTGGCGGTCAGCGTGGTGCGGGTAGCGATCATGCCGCAGCCGATATCCACGCCGACCGCCGCCGGGATGATGGCGCCGATGGTCGGGACCACCGAGCCCACGGTTGCGCCCTTGCCCAGATGGACGTCGGGCATCACCGCTACCCATTGATGGATGAAGGGCAGGCGCGCGATGTTCTTCAGCTGCTCGCGGGCCTCGTCTTCCAAGGGCACGCCGCGCGTCCACAGCTTGATCGGTGCCGCACCCGGCTCCTGGATCACGTTGTAATTGGTGTCGTTCATTGATGGCGTTCCTGTCATCTTCAAATCAAAGGTGCGGTGACAAACGGTGGTGGAACTGCCCGCAACGCCGGACATCTGTCTGGTATTGCGGCCGGGAGTCGAACCCGACCCCGCAGGGCTGCCTCTGTAATTCCACCTGCATTCACCGCATGAAACATCTACGAAAGGTGCCGGCCTGCACGACGAGGTTTGAAGGAACATCCTGCTCTACCTGACTGAGCTACCGCTGCGTTTCCGCAGCGGGCGGGATTCGAACCCGCGACCCGGAGCTTAAGAGGCTGTAGTTCCTTCGGCATTCGTGCGTGCCGACGTTGAATGAGTCATGCCAAAGCATGAAGTAGTACGATCAAGGTGCCGGCTTGTACGACAAGAGTGATGGAACGTTTCACCGCCGTGTCACGAGGACAAGACGGCGATCCTGCTCTAACCACTGAGCTACCGATGCATCGCGGCGTCGGGCGGGATTCGAACCCGCGACCTGGAGCGTGAAAGGCTGTAGTTCCATCGGCATTCGTACAAACCGACATAGAGGGTGGGAGCAGACGGCAAGGGTTGGACTGACTCTCCGGATTCGAACCGGAGTGAACAACCAATGTAGTCAGGCCGGCATCCGCCTTCTCCCATAAAAGAATTCTCCAGGCCCGGCCGGCCCCATTGCCGGCCGGGCATCACATCGGCGACATCCGTATCGCCCTTACAGATCCATTGCCGCGATCCGCTCCACCCAGCGTGGGCGTTGTGCCGACGGCAGGCTGACATTGGCCAGCAGCTCGAACACCGCATCGCTGAAGCCGCCGATATGCAGCACGTCCTCGCGCTCTACCGTCTGGCTGCTCGCCACCGGTTGCAGGTCGATGCAAACCAGCTGTGCCTGTGGGCACCGCGCCTTCAGCGCGGTCCACTCACGCATGGTTGCGGTCTCACGGTTGCCGCGGGTGTCCTGCCAGCTTTCGTTGTCCGACACCAGCACCAGCAGATCCACCTGTGCCCGCTTGCGATTGAGGTAGGCCAGTGGTGCACTTACCGACGTACCCCCACCATTGATCGCCAACTGCCGCGCCAAGGTCATCACGCTGTCGCGTGGGTTCAGCGGCTGCGGACGCACCTCGGTGTCGAACGGCAGCACCTGCGCCTGCGGGTGACCGCGCAACACACAGGCCGCGATCAAGGCCGCCACGTCGACGCAACGCGCCGCCGAGCTTGCTCCCTTGCGATAGCCGGTCACCGGCCACTGCATCGAACCGGAGACGTCCACCGCCACCACCACGTTGCCCTGCAATGCCGGCACAGAGGCGGTCGCCACTTCCATCGCGTCCTGCAGCGCGTCCAGGATCGGACGCGGCAAGGCGGCACCTGCGTGGTAGGCCATCAGCAGCTGGTACGGCATTACCCGTGAACGGGCGATCTGCTGCGGGTCACGCAGCTTGGCGGCCACTTCGGCCACCATCGCCGCGTCCTCGAACACTCCGTGACGGGCAAAGGTGTTCAAGTTCATCCGCAACTGCTGCCAGGACGAGTTGCGCACCAGCACCGCCCACTGCGCGGCGTCCAATGCCAGCGCGCTGTAGTACTGGAACGGCAGGTCCGGCAGCATTCCGCGCGGTTCGCGCTTGAATGCTTCGTAGGCACGCAGCTCTGCTGGCAGCAACACTTCGTCGTAGGGCCGCCCGATCACCCAGGCATACAGCGCCTCACGCGCGGCATCCTGCGGCTTGGGGTGGACCATGCGGATCACATCGGCCAGCGACGGCTGGTTGCCGATCGCCGCACGGATGATGGCCTTCGGCGAAGCCTGCTCCAGCCACTGCCGCAGCAGGCGCTTCGGCAACGACCCCAGCGAACGGCGACCCACCCGACCACTACGCATGATCTGCACGAAGGTGCGCAACATGCGGCCGTTGTCGATCACATGCGGGAAGGCAGCGGCAAAGGCCTCGCCATCACGCACGCTCAGCAGCGCCAACAACAGCGCCGGCACGTCCTTCATATGCGCCACGCCGTGGGCATAGGCGGCGGTGCGGGCAATGAAGCCGGCATCGACCTCGTCGCACAGCGCCTGCACCTTTTCCAGTTGCGCATCAGCGCTGGCGTAGAAGGTGCTGTTCAAGCAACCGGTGGCGGCGAACAGGGCCAAGGCCGCACGCGGGTCACGGGCATAGGCCGATCCACCGGCTTCGTTGCGGACCGTGGCCTTCGGCAGCAGGGCGCCGCGGAAGGATGCGAACAGGTTTGCGTTGGCCATTTCGTACTCCTTGGCGGGAACGGCCCGCCGCTTGTCTTGCCCCTATAAAAGCAATGGCCGTGCCAACTTTTCGATACTCCAATCAAGATACTGATTTACAAAGGTATTTGTATTTTTCCGGAGAAGATTTGCACCTCCCGATTGCGCCTTTACGTATACTTTCAGCGCGCTATTTATAGGAATGGATATGTCCAAGCGTCAGGTCATCTTCGGCATGCTCGGCACCCAGCTCGATTCGGGCAGCGGCCCCGGTCGTTGGGAAAAATGGCGGCCCACCGTAGCCCTGGGCATGCATGAAGACTTCCAGCCCGATCGCATCGAGCTGATGCTGGACGAGCGCCGCTTCAGCCGGCTGGCCAAACTGGTGCAGGAAGATCTGGCTCTGGTATCGCCGGGTACCGAGCTGCGCCTGCACGACACCTATCTGGTCGACCCCTGGGAATTCGAAGGCGTGTACGCACGCCTGCATGACTTTCTTGCGGCCTATCCATTCCAGCCGGACGAGGAGGACTATTACGTCCACATCACCACCGGCACCCACGTCACCCAGATCTGCTGGTTCCTGCTGACCGAGAGCCGCCACTTCCCCGGCCGCCTGCTGCAGACCTCCCCGCCGCGCAAACAGGCCAATGGCGACCCCGGCAGCCACACGGTGATCGACCTGGACCTGTCGCGTTACGACCATATCGCCCAGCGCTTCGCCCAGCAGCAGCTGCAGGACCGCGACCTGCTCAAGAGCGGCATCGCCACCCGCAACCCGGCCTTCAACCGGATGATCGAGCAGATCGAGAAAGTGGCCACGCGCTCGCGCGCACCAATGCTGCTGACCGGCCCCACCGGCGCCGGCAAGAGCCAACTGGCCAAGCGTGTGTTCGAGCTGAAGAAACTCAAACACCAGCTGCCCGGTCGCTTCGTTGAAGTGAACTGCGCCACCCTGCGCGGCGACGGCGCGATGAGCACCCTGTTCGGCCACACCAAGGGCGCCTATACCGGCGCCAGCAGTGACCGTGCCGGCCTGCTGCGTTCGGCCCACCAAGGCCTGCTGTTCCTCGACGAGATCGGCGAACTGGGGCCCGACGAACAGGCCATGCTGCTGCGCGCACTGGAAGAAAAGCGCTTCCTGCCGGTCGGCAGTGACCGCGAAGTGGAGAGCGATTTCCAGCTGATTGCCGGCACCAACCGCGATCTGCAGCATGACGTACGCCAAGGCCGCTTCCGCGAGGACCTGCTGGCGCGCCTGAACCTGTGGACCTACCAACTACCCGGCCTGGCCGAACGCAGCGAAGACATCGAACCCAACCTGGAATTCGAGCTGGAGCGCTGGTCGCGCGAGCAGCACGAACGCGTGCGCTTCAACGCCGAAGCACGCAACCGCTACCTTGGCTTCGCGACCAGCAGCGAAGCGGCATGGCGCGGCAACTTCCGCGACCTCGGCGCAAGCGTGGTGCGCATGGCAACACTGGCAAATGCCGGGCGCATCCAGATCGATGGCGTCGATGAGGAGATCAGCCGCCTGCGCACGCAGTGGCATGGCGGCGATGACGCATCGCCCCTGCTGGCATTGATGGGCGATGCGGCAGGCCAACTGGACCACTTCGACCGCGTGCAGCTGGAAGAAGTGGTGCGCGTCTGCCTACGCTCGAAAAATTTGTCTGCCGCCGGTCGTGAACTGTTCGCGGTATCACGCACTCAGCGCGCCAGCACCAACGACGCCGACCGCCTGCGCAAGTACTTGGCCAAGTTCGAGCTGGATTGGGAACAGTTGCGCCAACACGCCGCGCAGTGATCGGCTACCCCTTGTGGCAACGTCGGATGCCGGCCTTCCGACACCCGAACGATGCACTTGTCACTGCAATCCATCGCGC
Source organism: Stenotrophomonas humi (assembly GCF_001431415.1). Lineage (GTDB taxonomy): Bacteria > Pseudomonadota > Gammaproteobacteria > Xanthomonadales > Xanthomonadaceae > Stenotrophomonas > Stenotrophomonas humi. Next base: position 10,874 of record NZ_LDJI01000025.1, read on the forward strand.
CGGAGCCGGACCAGTCCCAGCAGACAGGCTGCAGGCACCACAAGTGCCTGCGCAACCAGCGGCCAGGCACTGTCGCCGCCGAGGAAAAGCACCCAGAACGTGCCCAGCCCCGCCACGAGAACACCTTGTATGCAGTAGTACAGCGCTACTGCGGCACCCGCGTTGTCGGCGAAACCGGCAAGCGCGCCGTTGGCGGTCACCGACACCGTCATCACGATACCGATCGCGATCACCCACATCGGCACGAGCAGCGTCACCAGCGAGGACGGCAGCAGCCATGTACAGATTGCGAGAAGCACCGCACCGGACATCATCACCAGCGCCCCACGTGCACAACATCCAGCCACGCCCCAGCAGGCCACAAAACGGCCAGCGAACCGAGTGACAACGATCATCACCAACGCAACCGACGCAAACGCCAGACTGAACATCAACTGCGAAAGCCCCACAACACCGATAAGCAGCCGCGGCGCAATCGAGAAGAAGACAAAGAAGCTGCCCATTGCCGCGCTGAAACCCAGTGTGTAGACCCGGAATGGCGCATCCGCCAGGACGGCGCCGAGCACAGCACGTCGCCGGGGCGTTGGCGCTGGACGCGTCTCATGCCAACCACGCCAGGCATGGACCATGGCGATCAATCCCGTCACGCCGAGCATGACGAAAATCGCGCGCCAGCCAAAGGACAGGGCGATCAACGTGCCCAGTATCGGCCCCAACGCCGGCACGAACGCCAGGATCGATCCGAACAGGCTGTAGATCGTGTTGCCCTGACGCGTGTCGGCGTAGACATCACGCACGGTTGCGAACGTGGCCACCAATGCGGCCGAGGCGCCGAGCGCCTGCAGCATCCGCAGGGCCAGGAACAACCCGCCGCCCTGTGTTGCCGCCAGCGCGAACGAGGCACTGGTGAACAACAGCGCACCACCGAGCAGCACCGGACGCCGGCCAATGCGATCAGACAGGGGCCCAAAGATCAGCTGCCCCATGCCAAGCACCAGCAGGTAGCCACTAAGGGTCAACTGCACCAATGCAGACGAAGTTCCCAGGGCAGCCGGCATCTGCGCCAACACAGGCAGATAGACGTCCATCGCCAGTGAGGCGAGTACGTCGAAAGGGACCATCAACAGCAGTGCCGATGGCAAGGAAGGTGCCCAGCTTCGGGCAGGATGAACGGGCATGGCAAAGCCTCCGTACGGAAGAAAATCCGACGGCGACCGGCAATTCATGCAATCAAAGCAGAACGGGCCGCCGCAACAACATCAAGGTGTTGTTGCGGCTTAGCGAACTGCGAGCGGGTTGGCTCCCATCGTTCAGATACCTTGCGTGGCAATGCACCCGCGCAGTGTATCCAACAAGCGCGGAAGGGTCACAAGCTGCAATCCCTGACCACGCCACAGTTGTGTCAGATCACCGTCAGATTGGCATACGCCATCACCAGCCATTTACTGCCGGCATCGGCGAACTCGACCTGCACGCGTGCATGCGCGCCATTGCCCTCGTAGTCGGTGACCATGCCTTCGCCGAACTTGGGGTGCGTGACCAACGCGCCAAGCTTGATCGGCGGTGCTTCGATGGACGCGTGGCCCATCACCCGACTGCTGCCCAGCGAGGCCGGGCGCGAGACCTGCACCTTGGGTCGCACTTCGTGCAGCAGTTCACGCGGGATCTCACGCAGGAAACGCGATGGCAGGCTGTAGTTGTCCTGCCCATGAATACGCCGCGATTCGGCATAGCTCAGCACCAGCTTCTGCCGGGCACGCGTGATGCCGACGTAAGCCAGACGGCGCTCTTCTTCCAGGCGACCGCTTTCTTCCAGCGAACGGGCGCTGGGGAACAGCCCCTCCTCCATGCCCGCCAGGAACACCAGCGGAAACTCCAGGCCCTTGGCCGAATGCAGCGTCATCAACTGCACGCCTTCTTCGCCCGCCTGCGCCTGGCCTTCGCCGGCTTCCAGCGACGCGTAGGACAGGAACGCCACCAGCTCGCTCATGTCCTCGGCGCCTTCTTCGATATCGTCATCGCGACGCACGAAGCGCGAGGCCACCGAGATCAATTCGTCCAGGTTGTCGGTACGCGATTCCGAATCCAGCGCGTTGCGGCTTTCCTTGCTCCAGTGCTCGCGCAGTGCCGAGCGGGTCAGCACATGCTCGATGCGCTCGGCCAGGTCCATCTCACCGGTCTCGGTGGTGATCTGCTGGACCAGGTTGATGAAACCGGCCAGTGCATTCTTGGCGCGCGAGGTCAGGTCGTTGCCCTGGGTGGCCAGCATTGCGGCCTCCCACAGCGACAACGCCTGCTGACGCGCGATGCGCCGCACTTCATCCAGCGTGCGATCACCAATGCCGCGCGTCGGCGTGTTCACCGCACGCTCGAACGCCGCGTCATCGTTGCGGTTGGTCATCAAACGCAGGTAGGCCAGCGCATCCTTGATTTCGGCGCGCTCGAAGAAGCGCATGCCACCATAGACGCGGTACGGCACCTGCTCACTGAGCAGCACTTCTTCGAACGCGCGTGACTGTGCATTGCTGCGATAAAGCACCGCGACGTCGCCGTAGCTGCCGCCATCGCGCACCCATTGCCGCGCGCGCTCGACCAGGTAACGCGCCTCGTCCATTTCGTTGTAGGCCGCGTACAGATCGATGGGATCGCCATCGCCGCTATCGGTCCACAGTTCCTTGCCGATGCGGTCCGGATTGTGCGCGATGACCGCATTGGCCGCGCCCAGGATGTTGGCGGTGGAGCGGTAGTTCTGCTCCAGGCGCACGGTTTCGGCGCCGGGGAAATCCTTCAGGAAACGCTGGACGTTTTCGACCTTGGCACCGCGCCAACCGTAGATGGCCTGGTCATCGTCGCCGACCACGAACACATGGCCGCTGTCGCCGGCCAACACGCGCACGAAGGCGTACTGGATGGCGTTGGTGTCCTGGAACTCGTCGACCAGGATTTCGCGGAAGCGCGAACGGTAGTGCGCGAGCAGACCCGGGTTGTCGCGCAGCAGCTCGTGTGCGCGCAGCAGCAGTTCGGCGAAATCCACCAAGCCGGCGCGGTCGCAGCGCTCCTGGTAGGTGACGTACGCCTGACGCATGGCTTCGCCCCACCGGTCATGCGGCTCGGGCTGGATGTGCTGCGGGCGGCGACCCTCATCCTTCTGCGCGTTGATCCACCACATCACCTGCTTGGGCGGGTACTTTGCATCGTCCAGCTCCAGCTGCTGCACGACGCGCTTGATCATTCGCAGCTGGTCGTCCGAATCCATCACCTGGAACGCTTCGGGCAACTTCGCTTCGGGCCAGTGCAGGCGCAGCAGGCGATGTGCCAGACCATGGAACGTGCCAATCCACATGCCACGGCTGCCCTTGGGCAACTGCGCATCGATACGGTGGCGCATCTCGCCTGCCGCCTTGTTGGTGAACGTCACCGCAAAGATGCCGTGCGTCGGCACCTCGAAGACTTCATTGAGCCAGGCGATGCGGTGAATGAGCACGCGGGTCTTGCCGGAACCGGCGCCGGCAAGAATCAGGTGGTGACCAAGAGGCGCGGAAACGGCCTCGCGCTGGGCTGCGTTCAGCCCGTCGAGAAGGTGGGAGACATCCATCGGGGCATTTTACGACACCACGCGGGTCCTTCCCCGAACCCGGGCTGCAGTCTCAGTCGCGCTGCGCCCGTGCGTGCCGGATACGCCTCACGGCCCACCCCGCCACGGCCCACGCCACGCCCCCCGCAGCGCCAAGGCGGTGCGCCAGGGTGATGACGGCAAAGCCATCCCAGTGGCTGCCATTGCGCCATTCATACGCCAGCTTGAGCGCCATCAACAGCAGCAACGTCCAGGCGATGGCGCCACCGCGTCGCAGCAGCACCATGACCAGCAGGCCGTGCAACAGCCCGGACAGACCGGCGTACCACTGCAAAGCGGGATCGACCTGGAACAACGCCAGCGACAGCAGTGGCATGCCGAGCAGCGCAGCGGCGGCAATGCTGCCGAGCATCCGCTGGCGCAACCCCAGCATCACGATGACCGCCAACGCCACCAGGTTCAGCAACGCATGGGGCATGTCCAGGTGCATCAAGTGACCGCTCCACAGCCGCCACCACTGCCCTTGCGCCACCGCATCGCGGTCGAGCACAAGTGTTGCCGCAGCCGCCGGCCAGCGCAGAGCTAGCGCACTGACCAGAACCGCCGGCAGCAGGATCAGCGACGGCGCAACAACAGCGCGGCGCCAGCCAGCAACAAGGCCAGTTCCCACCACTGCGTACTCCCGCCACCACCCCGGCGCCACTCACCACCGGAGCGGCGATCCACCAGCTTCACCTGGCCTTCTTCGCGTGCGCGCACGGCGAAATCGGCGATGGATTTATCCAGATTGCCGGTCATGGCGTTCATCGCCACGCTGAAACTCTCTCCGGCCAGACGCGCCTGGGTTTGGTCCACGCGCACCGCGGTGGAACCGGCGTCGCGCTGGTCGGTGCCCGGGGCACGGAACAACAGCGCGCGTGTCTTCACATCGAACACCGAGGTATCCACGAACGTGCTGACCTGGTTGCTGTTGCCATGGATGGTATAGGCGCCGACCAGCGTCCAGTACAGCAATGAGGCCGCGTTCTGGTCGGTACGAACGATCTGGTCGTAGGACACCAGTGCGACCAGGTCCACGCCATACATGCGTGCAACCTGCTCAAGATTGTCAAAGCCCCCCTTCGGACGCAGGTAACCGTCCGGGATGACTTCGATGCGCTCGATGAACGGCTGCTCGCGGAATGTCTGCCGCACTTTTTCCAGCAACGCGCTGCGATCAGCAGCACTCACGCCCACCGGATCGTTGTGCGAAGGCACGAACACCAGGCCCACACGCGCCGGCAACCGCACCTGCGGTACCGCACTTTCGGTAGCAGGCTCGAACTTCTCGCCGCTCGGGTACAGATAGTCCACCACGCTGCTGGAAACACCACGGCGCTGGCTACCCTCGCCAAACAAGGTGGCGCAGCCACCCAACAGCAATGTCAATGCAGCCGCTGCGACCACGGCCATGGGCCTGGCACGACGCGCGCGTTTCACGCTGCTCGCCATCTGCTTCGTCGATTCCATACGTCGCCTGTCTCCATGTGTGGCTTGATGCCGGCACTATACATACCCAGACCTTGAGAGCTGGAGCGCGTTAGCCCAGCAGCGCCGTTGCCGCCTGCGCGGCCTGCACGCGCAGCTCGGGAATCGCCAGGCTCTCCCACAGGCTGCCGATGCGCAGACTGCCGAGCACCTGCACACGCGGCTCGACGACGCCATCGGCGTCGATCAGGCTACCGTCGGCGGCACTGTCGATGCCCATGCCATGTGGACCCGGGCGTGCCATGCCGCTGCCCAGCAACTGCTGCAACAGGGCATTGCGCATGGCCTGCGCACGCATCTCCACGCCGGTGGCGTTGATGACATGCTGCACGTCCAGCTGGAACGGGTGACGCCGCTTGTCGAACGCGGTGAGCTGCACACAGGCGCCGTCGGCGAAGGCAGTCTCCAGACGGCCACGGTGCAACTGCAATTGCCCTTGCTGCTGCAGCTGCATCAACTGCGCGTGCACCGATGCGGCAATGCGGTGACGGTGCACGTCCCAGTAACGCACCACGTGCCGCAGGAAGCGGCGCTGGTCGTCAAAGGACAACGTCTGCCACAGCGCCTGCCCCATCGGGCGGATGCGCTCCATCACGTTCTGCCACGGAATGCCGCGCTCGGCGGCCTGTACCGCGTGCTGGCGCAGCGCATGCAGGCGCTGGCGCAGATCCATCCTCAACAGCGGTTCGGGGTCGTAATCGGCTGCCGGCCCCTTGGCATGCGGCAACGGCAGCAACGCATGACGCGACAGCACATGGATGCGCCCGCGATGACCGGTCGCCACCAGCGACACCACGGTATCGGCCATGCTCAGGCCGGAACCGACGATGGCTACATCGGCATTGCCGGCAATGCCATGCACCGCATCAAAATCCCAGGCCTCCACCCGCTTGCCGTCTGGTAGCGAGCCAGCGCCGCGCGCGGGCAGTGGACGCAGGGCATTGCCGGAAGCCAACACCACACGGCGCGCCAGCAACTGCTGGCCCGAGGCCAGCGTCAGCTGGAAACCGACGGCATCGCGATCCAGCGCCTGCACGCGCTCGGCACGGATCTCCAGTTGTGCGGGGCTGACCTCCACCGCCTGCTGCAGGCGATGGCGCAGGTAATCGGCGAAACAGCGGCGCGGCACGAATTGCGTTGCCAGCGTGTCGCGATCGACGCCCGGGAAGGCCTGCACATCCAACAGGTACTCGAGGAAATCCTCGACCTTGTCGGGAAAGCCGCCCATCTTGCCGGCAGGCACGTTGAGCAGGTGCTCGGGATAGGGGGTGGCATAGGCCACGCCACGTGCCAGTGGCAACGATGGCTCCAGGATCAGCACACGCAGCGGCTGTTGCGCACCGCGCAGCACCCCGATGGCAGCAAGGACGCCGGCGGCGCCGCCGCCGATGATGGCCACATCACACGGCCCGGAAGTATCAATCACGCTCATTGGCCCGATTGTAGGCGATGCCACGTAATTACCTGATGCCCACGGCGCATGTGCTCATGGGCGATGCGCCGCTGCTTTTTCACACCGCTGAAACACAAAACCCGCCTTTCGGCGGGTTCTGAGCGATACGGCAAGCCAAACAATCCGCGGGCGGATTACTTGATCTTGCCTTCCTTGTAGAGGACGTGCTTGCGCACAACCGGATCGTACTTGGAGAATTCCATCTTCCCCGGGGTGTTCTTCTTGTTCTTGTCGGTCGTGTAGAAGTGACCGGTACCAGCGGTCGAAATCATACGGACCTTATCGCGCTTGCCTGCCATGATTGTCTACTCCTCAGACCTTTTCGCCGCGCGCACGCAGCTCAGCCAGAACGGAATCAATGCCGTTCTTGTCGATGGTGCGCAGTGCATGCGCGGAAACACGAAGCTTGACCCAGCGGTTCTCGCTGGCAACCCAGAAACGGCGCTCGTGCAGGTTCGGCAGGAAACGACGACGGGTCTTGTTGTTGGCGTGCGAGACGTTGTTACCCGTCTGCACTCCCTTGCCGGAAACTTGGCATACGCGGGACATTGCGCACCTCGGTAATGTTGATGACTTCCTTAGCCAGGAAGACGGCGGCCCCGGCGGTTACCCGCCACGCGTCATGGGAATCAAAGGGTTACGCTGTCGAGGGTGGGCCGAATGACGTGTTCCCGGCCACCGATCCGGAGAATTCCGGACACAGCGAGCCGGCAATTATGCAAGCGACCGGCCCTCAGTGCAAATCCTGGCCCTCGGAGGGCTCATTCAGCGGCGAATGACAGGGTGCGCCGCCAGCGCAGCGGGGTCGTGGCGCGTGCCGGGTCGGGCGGAAACAGGCTCATGTAACCGGCTGCGATGGCCCGTTCACGCAGCCGTTCACCCACACCCTCGGCCACCTCGACGTCCACATGGGTGACCTTGCCCTGCGGGTCCACGTCCATCGCCCAGACCAACCGGCCAACCCACTGTTCTGCCGGGATCGAGGCGTCGTAGTTGGGCCGCCCGGCCACATAAGGGGCCGATAGATCCCGATATTGCGGCGAATCCTCGATACGGGGATCGACCCGGATCTGTGCCGAATGCTCGCGGCCATCACCGAGCACGACGCGCACCGTCCAGTCACCCGGCGCGCCATCCTTGCCCAGATCAGCGCGATAGCAGCGCTTGGCACCTTGGTAATCGGCATGTTGCTGCAGCGATACACGCTTGCCCTGCGCGTCGAGCAGCTCAAGCTGCAACCCGCCTACCTCGGTGGGTTTGGCATTGGCGGCGACGCAGATTTGATGGTCATGCCCGCCCTCGGTGACAAACTGCCGGGTCTGCTGCCGGGCAAGCGAATCAGCCGGAGGCTTGGACCAAAGGAATTCGATGTAGATGTCGGTGTCTTCGGCCGCAACGTTGCCACTGAACACCGCCATCAGCCCCGCTGCCAGAACAACATGCCGTGCCTTCATGGCCGTTCTCCCTGAATGTGCCGCTCCGACTCTAGAAGCTGGGCACGGCAAGCATCAAGTCGTGAGCGACTACGGGGCGTGCGCAATCTTGTTCAGCTGAAGCTCGCGCCAAGCGGCGCGGGCCACGCGCCAGGCCGAGCGCAGGAACAGCAGCAGCAAGGCCACGCCGATCAGCAGATCCGGCCAACCGGCGCCGAATGCCCAGACCGCCACCGCGGCCAGGATCACCGCGCCGCCTTCGTACACATCATTCAGTGAACACGCCCAGGCCGAGGCCAGGTTGATGTCGCCCTGCCGGTAGGGCCACAGCAAGCGCAGGCACAGCAGATTGGCCGCCAGATTCAGCAGTGCTGCGATGCCCATGCTCTCGAACAGCGGCAGGTGCGGATGGGCCAGCTTCCAGCCAATGCCCACCGCCACCGCGATGGCGGCGCATAGGATGAACACCGCTTTGAGCATCGCCACGCGCGCCTTGGCGGCAAGGCTGGCGCCTACCACCGCGATGCTCAGGGCATAGGTAAGTGCGTCACCGAGGTTGTCCAGGCTGCCAGACAACAATGACGCCGAACCGCTGTGCCAGGCCGCGAGCACCATCATCACGAACGTGACCAGGTTGATCGCCAGCACCTGGTAGAGCACACGGCGCTGTCGGGCCTGCATGCGCTCGACTTCAAGGGTTTTGCCGCAACCGCAACAGTCGCTCATGGGGGACTCAAGTTTTTCGTCGCGGCTATTGTCGCGCTGAAGCGGATCGTTTGCAGGAGGTTGTAGGTCCTTTGGGTTCCGTGGCGCTTAGTAAGCGCTGCGCATCCGGCGTGTTTCGTGCTCCCGGTGCATTGCGAGCCAAGAGCGCCCCTCACCCCAACCCCTCTCCCGCTAGCGGGAGAGGGGATCAAAGCAGGCCTGCGTGCGCTCAGCTCCTGCGGTGCAACCAGCGGTACAACACCGGCAACAGCAGCAAGGTCAGCAGCGTCGAGGAGACGATGCCGCCGATCACCACGGTGGCTAGGGGACGCTGCACTTCCGAGCCGGCACCGACGTTGAAGGCCATCGGCACGAAGCCCAGTGATGCCACCAAGGCGGTCATCAACACCGGGCGCAGACGACCCAATGCACCTTCGCGCACCGCCACATCCAAGGTGCGCCCCTGCTCACGCAGATGCCGCACGAAGCTGATCATCACCAGTCCATTGAGCACCGCCACGCCGGACAGCGCGATGAAGCCCACGCCGGCCGAGATCGACAGGGGAATGCCACGCGCCGCCAAGGCCAGCACGCCACCGGTCAACGCCAGCGGCACGCCGCTGAACACGATGGCCGCGTCCTTGCCCGAACCAAACGCCCAGAACAGCAACGCGAAGATCAGCACCAAGGTCACCGGCACCACGATCGCCAAACGCTGGCTGGCCGAGATCAGCTGCTCGAAGCTGCCGCCATATTCCACCCAATAACCCGGCGGTACCTTCACCTGCGCATCCACCGCAGCCTGCAACTCGGTCACGAAACTGCCGAGGTCACGGTCACGCACGTTGGCCGTGACCACGATGCGGCGTTTGCCGTTGTCGCGATTGATCTGGTTCGGCCCTTCACTGCTTTCGATGCGCGCCAGCTCACGCAACGGCACGGTGCGCGCGTCACCACTGCGCCAATCGCCCACGCGACTGGATTCATCGGCGCTGTTCTGTGCCAGCGCAGGCTCCAGCGACACCGGCAGGTCGGCCAATGCGGCCGGGTCCTGGCGCAGTGTTTCCGGCAACCGGACGACGATGTCGAAGCGACGGTCGCCCTCGAACAACTGCCCTGCCACGCGTCCACCCACGGCGGTGGAAACGGTGGATTGCAGCTGACCCGGATTGAGCCCGTAGCCGGCCAGCGCGCTGCGATTGGGCGTGATGGTCAACAACGGCAGTCCGCTGGTTTCCTCCAACCGCACGTCCGCCGCTCCCGGCACCTTGGAGGCGACATCGGCGATGCGTTGACCGACCTGCGCCAGCGTCTCCATGTCATCGCCAAACAGCATCACCGCCACATCCGCACGCACCCCCGAGATCAACTCGTTCATGCGCATCTGGATCGGCTGGGTGAACTCGTAGTTGTTGCCCGGCAGCTCTTCCACGGCCGCTTCCAATTCGGCCAACAACTGCACGCGGGGCTTGCGTGGATCCGGCCATTCCTTGCGCGGCTTCATCATGATGAAGGTGTCCGCCACCGACGGCGGCATCGGGTCCGATGCAACCTCCGGCGTGCCGATCTTCGAGAACACCTTGACCACCTCCGGCAGCTGCATCAAGCGCAGCTCCACCTGCTTCTGCATGGTCACCGACTGGGTCAGGCTGGTGCCGGGAATACGCATGGCGTGCATCGCCACGTCGCCTTCGTCCAGGTTCGGTACGAACTCGCTGCCAAGGCGCGTGGCGAGCAGGCCACAGACGACCACCAGCACGGCTGCACCTGCCACCGCCCAACGTCCATGTCGCAATACGTGATCCAGCAACGGCTCGTAGCGTGCACGCAGCCACGCCATCAAGCGGTTTTCCTTCTCCTCCACCCGGCCGCCGAGGAACAGCGCAATCGCCGCCGGCACGAAGGTCAACGCCAACAGCATCGCGCCGGTCAATGCCAGCACCACGGTGATCGCCATCGGGTGGAACATTTTTCCTTCAACGCCGGTGAGCGCGAAGATCGGCAGGTACACGGCGGTGATGATGCCCAAACCGAACAAGCTGGGGCGGATCACTTCCGCGGTGGCACTGGCGGTTTCGCTGAAACGCTCCTCGCGCGTCATTGCACGGCCCAATGCATGCGTGCGCTCACCAAAGCGGCGCAGACAGTTCTCGATGATGATCACCGCGCCATCGACGATCAGACCGAAGTCCAACGCACCCAAACTCATCAGGTTGGCCGACACGCCACCGCGCGCCATGCCGGTCAGGGTGAACAGCATCGCCAGCGGAATCACCGCAGCGGTGATCAAGGCAGCGCGGAAGTTGCCCAGCAGCAGGAACAGCACCACGATCACCAGCAACGCGCCTTCCAGCAGGTTCTTGGCGACGGTCTGGATGGTGCGGTCCACCAGTGCGGTGCGGTCGTAGCTGGCGGTGACGGTGACCCCTTCAGGCAGGCTGCGTTGTGCCTGCTCCAGCTTGGCAGCAGCAGCCTGCGCCACATCGCGGCTGTTGGCGCCGACCAGCATCACCACCGTGCCCATCACCACTTCGTGGCCGTTCTGGGTGGCGGCGCCGCTGCGCAGCTCCGGGCCTTCGGCGACCTCAGCAACGTCGTGCACGTGGATCGGCACGCCTTCGCGACGGGCCAGCACGATGTTGCCGATCTCCTCCACGCCGCTCACCTGCCCCGGCACACGCACCAGGAACTGCTGGCCATTGCGTTCGATATAGCCGGCGCCAACGTTCTGGTTGTTGCCTTCCACCGCTTCAGCCACGTCGTCGAGCGTGAAGCCCAGCGCGCGCAGCTTGGCCGGGTCCGGGGTGATGTGGATCTGCCGCTGGTAACCACCGATCGTGTTGACTTCGGTGACGCCCGGGACGTTGCGCAGCTGCGGTCGCACCACCCAGTCCTGCAGCGTGCGCAGGTCGGTGGCGGTGTAGGCCGTGCCGTCCGGCTTGCGCGCCTTGGGGTCGGCGTCAATGGTGTACATGAAGATCTCGCCCAGGCCGGTGGCGATCGGCCCCAACTGCGGATCTAGCCCTTCGGGCAGCTGCGACTTCACCTGCTGCAGGCGTTCGGCCACCTGTTGGCGGGCGAAATACAGGTCGGTGCCGTCCTTGAACACCACGGTCACCTGCGACAGACCGTAGCGCGACAGCGAGCGCACCTGCTCGAGTTTCGGCAGGCCGGCCATCACCGTTTCCACCGGATAGGTGATGCGCTGTTCGGCCTCCAGCGGTGAGTAGCCTTCGGCGGCGGTATTGATCTGGACCTGGACGTTGGTGATGTCCGGCGTGGCGTCGATCGACAGGCGGGTGAAGCTCCAGCTGCCGATGGCGACCAACGCCAAGGTCAACGCCATCATCAACCAGCGATGCGCGATGGCCGCGCGGATGATGCGCTCAAGCATGGTCCGGCCCTCCCTGAGTGAGGCGGCGGCAATCAATGTTCATGCGCGGCCCCCGCTTTGCCGATATCGGCCTTGACCACGTAACTCTGCTCGACGACGACCTGTTCGCCGACGCGCAGGCCTTGCTTGACTTCCACCTTGGTGGCATCGCGCGCGCCCAGCGTCACGGGCCGCGCAGTGTATTTATCACCATCGCGCACGAACACCACCTCGCGCCCTTCCAGGGTCTGCAATGCGGACAGCGGCACCACCATGTCGGCCGGCTGCATGGCCACCACGATGCGTGCCTTCACCGCCGCGCCGGGCCGCCACAGACCGTCGTCATTGCGCACGCTGGCGCGGGCGATGGTGCTCTGGCTGGCGGTGGCGGTACCGGGCAACACGCGCTCCAGCGTGGTGCCCTGGCTGACGCCATCGGTCATGCGGGTCACGGTGACCGGCACGCCAGCGGTGATGTGCTGGGTATCGGCGCCGAAGATGTGCAGGTCCACCCACAATTCGGACAGGTCACCGATTTCAAACAATGGCGTGCCTTCACCCGCCACGGCGCCCACCTGCGCCTGTCGCGACAACACCACGCCACTGATCGGCGCGCTGACGCTGTAGGTGCTGAGGCTGAGATTGCTGTCGATGCTGGCCAGCGGCTGCCCGGCCCGCACACGATCACCCACGTTGGCGCGCAACGTGCGGATCGGCCCCGGGAAGCGTGCCATCACCTGTGCCACACGGCCATCGACCGGCGTCAGCAGACCCTGTACTTCGTGCTCGTCGGCGATGGTACCGGCCTGCACCGGTGCACTGACGATGCCGGCCTGCTGCGCCATCGCGGCCTTGATGGTCGTGCTTTCGGCCTCTTCCTCACCTTCTTCGTGAGAATGGCCGGCTTCGTCATGGCCGGCTTCTTCAGCCGGCGCAGGCGCGACCGTATCGGGCTTGCCGCCACAGGCACTCAACGACAACACCAACAGCAGCAACGCCATGGAGGAAATGAAAGTGGTGCGGCTCATCGTGCGTTCTCCACGGCAATGGGGGCGTCTTCGGCAAGCATCGACTGGCCGGTGAGACGCTGGATTTCGATCAGGGCTGTATGCGCGGCGATGGCGGAATCGAGCTGGCGCTGACGCGCCTCGATGCGCATGGCCTGCAGCTGGGCCCACTCCATATAGCTGGCGGCACCGGCGCGCCATGCCTGCTCGGCGGCACGCTCGGCCTTCTGCAGCTGCGGCAGCACGTCGCGCTTCATCCGCTCTACTTCCAATCGCGCACCGGCATAGCGGCCGTGCGCTTCAGCCAACGTGGCATACAGCTGCTGCTGACGCGCTTTCCGCTCATACGGCAGCAACGCGAGACTGCTTTCAGCCTCGCGGATCTCCGGTGCCGCGCGACGGGCACTGCCCAGAGGAATGCTGAAACCACCGACCAGCGACGTGGAGCTGTCAGCACGGCTGTTGCGCACGCCCGCCTGCCAGTTCCAGTCCGGCTTGGCGGCGGTACGGGCCAGCTGCAGCTGAGCTTCGCGGATGCGCTGCTCGCCGAGCAGTTCGGCCAGTTCCGGTGCACGTTGCAGTTCCTCGGCCAGCACCTCGAAATCGCGGGCGGCCGGCAGCTGCAGGGCATCGCCGCTGACCGCGCTGAAGCCAGCCTGGCGTGCTCCCCACAGCGCTGCCAGGGCGAGACGTGCCGATGCCGCCTCCTGGGTGGCGCGGTCGCGGTCCAGTTCGGCCTGCGCCAGCATTGCCTGCGCGGTGAACAGCACCGATTCGGGCGATGCACCCGCCTGCAGCCGCAGGCGCGCGGCATTGACCGCACGGCGTCGCTGCTCGATATCGGTCATCGCGATATCCAGCGCGGACTGCGCACGGGCAACTTCGAGGTAGCGGCGTGCGGCTTCGGCCAGCAGATCCAGACGCGCCGTGGCACGCTGCGGCGCCAGCGCATCGAGGTTGGACTGGGCCAGCAAGCGGCGCGCGTCAAGCTTGCCCCCGCGCTCCAGCACGCCGGACAGGCTTACCGTGGTTTCCAGGCCCTGCAGGCCGCGGTTGTCGCCGCTGCCGAGCAGGTTCTCGACATCGACGCCCACCTGCAGCGGCGGGCGCAGCGATGCCGCGTCGCGACGTGCTTCAAGCACCGGACGCTGCGCGTCGACCAGCTGCAGGTCGGGGTGATCAAGGGCGACGCGGGCGATGGCCGCATCGAGGGTCAACGGTACAGCGGGCACAGGTTCCTGCGCGTGCACGCGCGGAACCAGCGCAAAAGCGGCAATCGCCGCCAGGCGCATCCACATGGGGAATCTCCAGATAGCAGGTACAGACGTGGGCAACCGGCCACTGGCCGGGACGTCAGGCGGCTATCGGGGGGCGGAACAGACTCTCGGCGGGCTGCGAAGCCAACTGCGGCGTCAAGGCGACGCGGGTGTGCTGGATCGGCGGCGGTGACAACTGCCAGGCCGGTGCGAACAACGGCAGCACGCCGCCGTGACCATGGCAGTCCACGCAATGCACCAAGGCATGCAGCAGGGCATTGGCCGCATCTTCGGCATCGGGTGCGACCGCCAGTGCGGCGTCATCGTGCTCATGCACATCGGCACCGATGTCGGTGTGCGACAGCATGTGGATATCGGTCAATGCCGACGCCAGCGAGGTACCGAACACGCCCATGCCGACCAGCGCCAGCATCAGCAGGCGCAGCAGGTAGAGACGGCGGTGGCGCAGGGAACGCGGCATGCTGCGCAGCCTAGCGGTGGTGGGGGCCGTTACACAATCGCAGGGTTCAGAAAGCCGCCCTCATCCGCCCTACGGGCACCTTCTCCCGCACGCGGGAGAAGGGAAGGGTTGGTCGCAAGCTGGAGCAATGCCTGCAATCGCAGCGCTGACGTCCTTCTCCCGCGTGCGGGAGAAGGTGGCGCGCAGCGCCGGATGAGGGCGCCTTTGCTTCTGTCTTACTTGGCGCCCTTGCGCTGTGCGATGTAGGCGTTGATCTGCTGCTCCAGCACCGGCAGCGGTACCGAGCCGAGCTTGAGCACGGTGTCGTGGAAGCCCTTGATGTCGAACTTGTCGCCCAGTTCCTTCTCGGCCTGGGCACGCAGCTTGACGATGGTGATCTCGCCCAGTTTGTAGCTCAGCGCCTGTGCCGGCCAGGAAATGTAGCGGTCCACTTCGGTGGTGACTTCGTGTTCGCTCAACGCGGTGTGGTCGCGCAGGTAGGCAATGGCACGCTCACGATCCCAGCCGTAGTGGTGCACGCCGGTATCGATGACCAGGCGCGCGGCACGCCACATTTCATAGGTCAGGCGGCCGAAGTCCTCGTAGGGCGTCTGATAGATACCCATCTCCACGCCGAGCTTTTCGGTGTAAAGGCCCCAGCCTTCACCGTAGGCGGAAATGTAGTTGTAGCGTCGGAAATCCGGCTGGTCACCCTGCTCGGCGGCGAGCGCGCCCTGCAGGGCATGGCCCGGATCCGACTCATGCAGGGTGAGTGCCGGCAGGTTGTACAGCGGGCGCGCCGGCAGGTTGTAGGTGTTGAGCCAGTAGGTGCCCATGCCGCCACGGCCGGCGGTCCAGAACGGGGCGATGTCCGGCGGTACCGGCACGATGGTGAAGCGGGCACGCGGCAAGGTCATGTACTTGCCGATCACGCCGTCCACGCGCTTGGAGATCCACGCCGCGCGCCACAACAGTTCATCCGGGGTCTTGGCGTAGAACTGCGGGTCGGTGCGCAGGAACTCCAGGAAATCGGCAAAGCGGGTCTGCGGGCTCTTTCCGGTGAAACCCACCTTGTCGATGATGGTGTTCATCTCACGCTGGATGCGGTTGACCTCACTCAGACCGATGGCGTGGATTTCCTGCGGGCTCAGGTCCAGCGTGGTGTATTCGCGGATCTGCTGGCTGTAGAACTCCTTGCCACCCGGCATCTTTTCGGCGGCCAGGGTGGTGCGTGACTGCGGCACATACTCCTGGCGATAGAACGTCAACAGCTTGCCGAAGGCCGGCACCACGCTGCCGCTGATGGCCTGGCGGGCGTCGGCCTGCAGCTTCTGCTGTTCTGCCGCCGGAATGCTGGACGGCAGCTTCTTCAGCGGCTCGTACAGCGGTGATTCGGTCGGGTCCTTGAGTTCGGCCACCGTCGAGATGGAAACGTCACGGCCTTCCAGCACCGCACGCGGCACGCTGAAACCACGCGCCAGGCCAGCACGCATGTTGACCATCTGCTGATCGAAGTAACGCGGCACATCATTCAAGCGGGCGATGTAATTGCGGTAATCGGCAGCGCTCTTCATCTCGCGCCGGGCCATGAAACTGAGGTTCGACCAGAACGAGGAGTCCGAGTTGAACGGCATTTCGTAGGTCCGTTGGCGGACTTCGTCGGCCAGATTCTCGACCTGGTATTTATAGATGGCGTAGTTGATCTGGGCTTCGGCCGACAAGCTCGCCGGGTCGATGGCCTCAAGTTGCGCGAGGACGTCGTCCCATACTTTCAGGCGCGCCTGGTGCGCCGCTGCGCTCACATCCGGCAGCGTGGTCGCGTTGGCCGGGGCGTCGCTGTCCTCACTGGCCTCACCACCGCCAGTCTGGCGCCAGGCCCACTCCTTTTCATAGATCGCCTTGAACTGCGCGTCGGCGTTCTGCACCGCCAATGTGGCCGGGGCAGCGGTCCTGGCAGCGAAAGCAGGAGTGGCACTCAGGCCAAGGGCAAGCAGCAATGCAGCGGTCAACGACGATTTCACGATCAGGATTCCCCGGATGAACAACGATTCATCCTGATCATCGCATTGAACCTGTTGGCCGACCTAGACCGAATCAGGCAGCAAATCCGCCGGAATCGCCCCCGCGTCAATACTCGGCCCGGTCGCGCTTCCAGCCACGGTGCCGGATATCCAGGCGCAGGCTGTACAAGGCAGTGAAGGCCGGGAACAGGTTCTGGATCACGCCCACCGCATCCTGCTTGGCCGAGAACACGAAGTAGCTCAGCGTCATCAGGCTGCCCAGCACACTCATGTACCAGAACAGCCGCGGGATGACCGGCTTGCCGGCGCGGCGCGAGGCAACAAACTGCACCAGCCAGCGGCCACCAAACATCAGCGCACCGGTCAGGCCAATCAGCTTCCACGGCGACATGTGCACGCCGGTCCACTCCAGCCACACCAGCGGTTGGTTCATGAAATCCATGCTCAGACTTCCTCCACCGCCGTGCGCTTGCTGCGGACGATCAACCAGGCCACGCCACGCAGGTCGCGGATGCCGACCAGCGCGCGGCCCAGGTTGTTGTACTTGGACACGCCGGCAGTGCGATGGCGATGGTTGACCGGCACGCTCACCGTCTTCCAGCCGGCGCGTTGCATCAGCGCCGGCAGGTAACGGTGCATGTGGTCGAAGTACGGCAGGTCGAGAAAGGCCTCGCGCTCGAACAGCTTGATGCCGCAACCGGTGTCGGGCGTGTCATCGCGCAGCATGCGTGCGCGGATGGCATTGGCCCACTTGCTGGCCCAACGCTTGGAGCCGCTGTCCTGCCGATTGACGCGCCACCCGGCGAACAGCTTGACCTGGTACTCCGCGGCGACGCGCGCGGTCAGAAGCTTGGGGATGTCGGCAGGATCGTTCTGGCCATCGCCATCGAGCGTGGCGATCCACGCTGCGCGCGCGGCTTTTACCCCCGTGCGCACCGCCGTGCTCTGGCCGCTCTGCTGCACATGGTGCAGCACCCGCAGCTCGGGATTGTCCCGCTTCAGCGCCTGCAGTACCTGCAGGGTATCGTCGCGGGAGTTGTCGTCCACATAGACGATCTCGAAGGACAACCGCCCACGCAGCGCGGCGGTGATTTCATTGACCAGGGGCGCGACGTTGTCGCGCTCGTTGAAGACGGGGACAACCACCGAAAGGAGGGGTTGGTTCATCGTTGGATCCGTTTGCAGTGCAGGGGAAAAAGAACCACGCAATTCCTGGGCACAACGTAGCGGAACGTGATTTCAGGCGCATGATCAAAAACAGCCGTAGCGCCACACCCTACCCTCGATGACAGGCTCGCTTCGATCGACGGTGCCGCGCTGCAAGCAGTAATGGCATGAGCCATGTCACTCCAGAGCAGCGGCGGTCACGTCGATGAAGTGTTCCCGTTCCACCGGGGGATGGATGTCGAGGCAGCACACGGGTGCACTGGTCTCGATGCTGGGTACAACAGCTTGCCAAGGCTACTGAGCCTGATGTCAGAAACATGTGCAAAGGCACCGCACACTGGCTACCGGGCGCGTTGGTCCCCGCACAACCGGCGCTTGTTCGCCAAGCCCGTGGGAAGCGGCTTTCAGCTTGCCACCAGGATGGCCAACCGATCCTTCCCTGCCTCCGCCGGGCGCTTGCAGCAGCACCTGAAATACCGGGCCCGCTGATTCCCCCGCGTACGGGACTGCAAGCTGTTCGGACGAACCTGGTCCGCGTCGATCTTGAGCTGCCCGTCGAATGCCCCTGCGCCAGCCCGTGGCCGGGGCACGGTGCGGCAGCGGGGAGGCGCCCAGATCCGGCCCGGTGAACTACCCGCTTGGGGGTTGCGATAGACGCAGCGCTCCGCCATCCATGGGCCAGCAACGCACAGGCCGCATGCCTTCACGCCGGGAATGGGAGAAGGGACCGCATCAGGCAGTTCTGCTTCCGCGGGAAGGTCGCGTCACCGTTGACGACGGGCACTGCCATCGCGGCTCGCATTCAGGATAAGATTTTCGCGTCATGCAACGCCCATGACGGTCTCCCCGCAGGTTCACTCGCGGGGACGATGGCAGGCCACCCGGCGTGTTCTGCCACCCAACGACGGACTCAACCTTGCGCAAGCTCACCTGGCGTTTCCTGCTGCTCACCCTGGTTTTCCTGACCCTGTGCCGTGTGGGGTTGTCGTTGTGGTTGTGGTCGCGGGTGCAACCGGCCGGTGGGCTGTGGCCAATTCTGCTGGGTGGCTGGCGTATCGATCTGAGCCTGCTGGCCATGGTCTGCGCCGTGCCGGCGTTGCTGTCGCCGTGGCTGGGCCACCGGCAATGGCCCACGTGCATCACCGGCTGGTGGTACCGGCTGTGGTGGTTGCTGTTCGTGTTGCTGGAGGTGTCCACCCCGCAGTTCCTGCTCGAATACGACACCCGCCCCAACCGGCTTTACGTGGAATACCTCAACAGCCCGCAGGAGGTCTCGGCGATGCTGTGGCACGGCTACAAGGGCGTGCTGCTGCTGGCCCTGCTGGGTCTGGCCGTGCTGGGCTGGGCCGGGTTCCGTTGGCTGCGCGCGCAACGTGATGCGGTTTCGTTGAAGCCCTGGCTCCGCGTGGTTGTCACCGCGGTCGCCTTCGTGGTGCTGTTCCTGGCCGCACGCGGCACGCTGGAGCATCGCCCGTTGAATGCCTCGAAAGTAGCGTTCAGCGACGATGCCATGGTCAATGCGCTGCCGCTGAATTCCCTCTACAACGTCATTCACGCCATCCGCGGCATGACCAACGAGCGCTCGGCCGCGCAGGTCTACGGCACGATGCCGGAGGCGGACATGCACCAGCTCGTGCGCAGTGCCGCCGGGATGGAAGGGCCAATGCTGGACCCCTCGCATCCCAGCATGCACCTGCAGCAGGCCACGGCGACGCCGGCCAGGCCATTGAACCTCGTGGTGATCGTCGAGGAGAGCCTGGGCGCGCAGTACATCGGCACGCTGGGCGGGCAACCGCTGTCACCGCAGTTTGATGCACTGGCCAAGGATGGCTGGCTGCTGGCCCGCGCCTATGCCACCGGCACCCGCTCGGTACGCGGGCTGGAAGCGCTCAGCACCGGCTTTCTGCCTACGCCGGCCGAAGCCGTGCTGAAACTTCCGCGCAGCCAGAGCGGCTTTTTCACCCTGGCCGACCTGCTCGGCGAGTTCGGCTACCGCTCGCGCTTCCTCTACGGCGGCGAGGCGCACTTCGACAACATGAAGTCGTTCTTCCTCGGCAATGGTTTCGACGAAGTGATCGATCGGCCCCGTTTTGAAGTGAAGCCCGGCTTCGTCGGCTCGTGGGGCGCGTCCGATGAGGACATGTTCAACGAGCTGCATCACCGCCTGATGCAGGACGACGGCCAGCCCCGCTTCACCATGGCGTTCAGCGTCTCCAATCACTCGCCGTGGGAATACCCGGCCGGGCGCATCCAGCCCAGCCATCCGGCCGCCAGCGTGGAAAACACCGCCCGTTATGCGGACTGGTCGCTTGGGCAGTTTTTCGCCCGCGCCAAACAATCCCCCTATTGGGAAAACACCGTTTTCCTGGTGGTTGCCGACCATGATTCGCGTGTGTTTGGTGCCAGCCTCGTTCCGGTGCGGCACTTCCACATTCCTGCGCTGATTCTCGGGCCGGGCGTGCCGGTGCAGCGCGACGAACACATCGTGAGCCAGATCGATCTGCCGCCCACGCTGCTGTCGTTGATCGGCATCAGCAGTGCGCACCCGATGCTGGGCGTGGACCTGACCCGAGGCCACCCTGACCGCGCGATCATGCAGTACGGCGACAACCACGGGTATCTGCAGGGCGACCAGCTGCTGGTACTGCAGCCACAACAGCCCGCCGAGCAGTTCCGTTACCAGCGCGACGGCGAGACGCTGACGTCAACCACCGTGGATCCTGCACTGGCCAAACTGGCGCTGGCCCATGCGCTGTGGCCCAGCTGGGCCTATACCCAGCAGCGTTACGCGTTGCCAGACCGTCATCTGCAGCCGCAAACGGCGGCGGTTGCCCCCGTAGGCTCGGCGGCGACCGAGAAGTAGTCGGTGTCGGCGCTGCAGCAACGGCTCGGACTGTTGCTGTTGCCTTTGTACTCGCGCGTCATTCCCGCCTGCGGAGGAATGATGCGTAGAAATTCCAGAACGAAGCCAACGCCAGAACGATCAGGCACCCGCACCAAAGTAATCGCGACACCACGCCACCACTGGCGGCAAACCCACTTCGATGGGCGTGCGTGGCTCGTAGCCAAATGCAGCCTTCGCCCGCGTGGTATCAGCCATGGTCTGCACCATGTCGCCCGGCTGCATCGGCTTGTAGATCTTCTGCGCAGGGCGCCCCGCGGCCGAGGCGATCACGTCGATGAAGTGTTCCAGCTCCACCGGGGTGTGGTTGCCCAGATTGAACAGCTGGTGCGGCGTGGCCTCGCCACTGGGGTGCGACAGCGCGCCGAGAATGCCGGCCACGATGTCGGAAACATGCGTGAAGTCGCGGCGCATGTGGCCATCGTTGAACACATCGATGCTGCGCCCGGCCAGCACCGCACGCGAGAACAGCAGCGGAGCCATGTCCGGTCGGCCCCACGGGCCATACACGGTGAAGAAGCGCAGGCCCGTGGCATGCAGGCCATACAACTGCGCATAGGTGTGAGCCATCAACTCGTTGGCGGCCTTGGTCGCTGCATACAACGAGCGCGGCTGGTCCACGCGTTGCTCTTCGGAGAACGGCGGCGTGGCCGAATCGCCATAGACCGAACTGCTGGAGGCATACACCAGATGCTGCGCGCCACGATGGCGGCACAGCTCCAGCATGTTGACGAAGCCGGCCAGGTTGCTTTCGACGTAGGCGTGCGGATTTTCCAGCGAATAACGCACGCCGGCCTGCGCGGCCAGGTGGATCACCCGCGTCGGCTGGAGCTCGTCGAACAACGCAGCCAGGCCCTCGCGGTCGGTGATATCCAGCGCGCGGATATCCACCTGCGGGCACAGCGCAGCCACGCGGTCGCGCTTGAGCTGCGGGTCGTAGTAGTCGTTGTAGTTGTCCAGCCCGACCACACGCTCACCGCGCGCGGCCAACGCCTGGCAGGTGTAGGCACCAATGAAACCGGCCGCGCCGGTGACGAGAATGGTCATCCGAAAATTCCTAGAAAACCGCCACGGCCGGGTTGCTGCGCCCCGGCTCGATGACATCACCAATGTCGTTGTCACTGAGCAGATCGATCAGCGCATCGGTACCGTGACTCAGCTTCAATGCCATTTCTTCCGGATACAACGGCACCACGGAAAGAAACTCGATCGTTCTACCGTCGCTGACCTGCAGTTCGTCGAACGCGTCGGGCGCCGACAGGGCCAGCAAAAGAATCGCACCATCAAATCCCACGCCCGGCGCATAAGGCTCGGCGGGGTCGCCATTGGGCACCGTGTGACCCAGGCCCAGCCAGGTACCGTACTTGTGCGGGAACCGCGCCAGGGTCTTGAGCAGACGGATCGGCCAATAGTTGCGCTCGTCCTGCAACTGCTCCTGCTGCAGCGGCCAATCGGCCGGCAGTGTCAACATCAGCTCAAGGTAAGGGGAGGCTTCGACGCCTTCGCCCAGCGTCATCGGCAGATCGCTCATGCCGGACGTCACCAGCCGGATGTTCGGGCAGTCCGCCGTCGGCATCACCACGTGTACGTCGAGATGCACGGCGTCGGAGATGAGCTCGTGGAAAACGTTCGCGATCGGCCCGAGGTGGTGCTCGATGTGCGTGCTGATCTCGCCGATACTCGATTGGCCGCGTGCCGGCGTGAAATCAGTCGGCGGCTCATGCAGCACGATGGCGCTACCGCCGGGGCTCATCTCGTCGTTTCGGTTGCGCATTGCTTGCTCCGGTTCGGGGCCACGAACCACCGCGGTACCTCACCACAGGGTGAGCGGCTTTTCCTTGGCCAGGGTGTCCTTGCGTTCCTTGCTGAACGCCCACCACGGTTGCGGCGCTTCGCCGCCCATGAAGCGGACGATGGACAGAAACACATCGATCACGCAGGGGTCGTGCACCACGCCGGTCTTCAGACACAGCTGGGCGTACATGTCGTAGGGATCGCGCCCACGCAGATGCGCCGGGACACGGATTCCAATCAGACGGAGATCTTTCTCACAGGCCGGCCCGACATTCGGCAGGTCGGTCAGACGCAACAGATGGTTGCGGTCGACCTTGGTGGGGTTCATTGACTTGCAGGCACCTCAGGGAGAATGAAACGTCAGCCTTGCTGACGAGTGCGAAGCCGCTCAAGCACGCCTTCCAGCGTATCCAGATCGGTGTAATGAATGACCAGCTTGCCCTTGCCGCCA
This sequence comes from Stenotrophomonas humi, assembly GCF_001431415.1. Classification (GTDB taxonomy): domain Bacteria; phylum Pseudomonadota; class Gammaproteobacteria; order Xanthomonadales; family Xanthomonadaceae; genus Stenotrophomonas; species Stenotrophomonas humi. The sequence goes on from NZ_LDJI01000025.1 coordinate 33,997, forward strand.
CGGCCGTGGCTGATGGCCACCTTGGTGCCGAGCGATTCAGACAGCTCGGTTTCCAGCGATGCGATATCGGCCTGCGGCGCGGTCGGCAACGGCTTGGCCTTGCGTGCACCGGGCACCTTGCCGGCAGCGAACTGCTGGGCACGGTGTTCGACTTCACGCACCGACCAGCCCTCGTCGGCGGCTTCTTCGGCCAGCTTGGTGGCCAGTTCCGGCGCCAGCGTCAGCAGCGCGCGGGCATGGCCCATCTCCAGGCGGCGGGTTTCCAGCAGCACGCGCACGCCGATGGGCAGGTCGATCAAACGCAGCAGGTTGGACACCGAGGCACGCGAGCGGCCCACGGCCTGCGCCGCTTCGGCATGGGTCAGGGTGAACTCGCTGACCAGCCGCGCCAGGGCTTCGGCTTCTTCCAGCGGGTTGAGGTCTTCGCGCTGGATGTTCTCGATCAGCGCCATCGCGATGACGGTGCGGTCTTCCAGCTCGCGCACCACGGCCGGCACGACGTCCAGCCCGGCCAGGCGCGAAGCACGCCAGCGCCGTTCACCGGCAATGATTTCGTACTTGCCGCCCTCGATCTGGCGTACCAGGATCGGCTGGATGATGCCCTGCGCCTTGATCGACTCGGCCAGTTCCGCCAGCTTGCCTTCGTCCATGTCGCGACGCGGCTGGTACTTGCCCGGCTGCAGCTGGTCCACGGGCAGCTTGCGCAGCACCTCGCCCGGCTGCGGCTCGGCCACGGCGGCCACCGACACCTGCGTCATCGAACCCTTCGGGCCCAGCAAGGCATCCAGGCCGCGGCCCAGGCCGCGCTTCTTGGCGCTACTCATCAGACAGCCTCCACGGCCCGGGAGGGCTGCTTGCGTTCGTTGTGACGGCGGATGATCTCGCCGGCCAGGCCCAGGTAGGCCACGCCGCCGCGCGAGGTGCGGTCATAGCCGACGATGCTCTGGCCATGGCTGGGCGCCTCGGCCAGGCGCACGTTGCGCGGCACGATGGTGCGGAACACGCGGTCGCCGAAATATTCGGTGAGCTGCGCCGACACGGCGTTGGCCAGGTTGTTGCGCACATCGAACATGGTGCGCAGCACGCCTTCGATTTCCAGCGCCGGGTTCAGGTTGATCTTCAGCGCATCGATGGTCTGCACCAGCGCGCTCAGGCCTTCCAGCGCGTAGTACTCGCACTGCATCGGCACGATCACCGAATCAGCGGCGGCCAGCGCGTTGAGCGTCAGCAGCGACAGTGCCGGTGGGCAGTCGATGAGGATGTAATCGTATTCGTCGCGGATCGGCGCCAGCGCGCGCTTGAGCCGCTGCTCGCGTTCGCCCTGGTCCATCAGCTGGATCTCGGCGGCGGTCAGGTCGATGTTGCCGGGCAACAGGTCGTAGCCCTCGGCGGTCTGCACACGCACTTCGGCAGCGGTGTTCTCGCCCAGCAGAAGGTCGCAGGTGGAGGCAGCGACTTCACGCTTGTCCACGCCACTGCCCATGGTCGCGTTGCCCTGCGAATCCAGGTCGACCAGCAGCACACGCTTGGGTGCGGCGGCAAGGGAAGCAGCCAGATTGACGGCCGTGGTGGTCTTGCCGACGCCGCCTTTCTGGTTGGCGATGGCGATGATGCGAGCCATGCAGGAGAGCCTCGTAGGCGGAGTTGGACTGTTCATTATGCGGGTACCAGCGCCAAGGCGGAAATCGGCGTCCACGCCGGTGCCGCCCAGCGGCGGGGAAAGGCCTTTTACTGGCTGGATTTCGGGGCGTGGCTTGCTGGCTGTTCGCCGGGAACGTTGCCGGTGGGTTGCGGGAGTGACTCCCCTCCCCAACCCTCCGCTGGGCCTTTGGCCAAAGGGAAAGGCTGAACCGGGCGCCGCCCGGCGGTGAGCAAAGGCCTGGGTGAGGCGGCTCGCTGGACGGCTGGCGGGAAGAGGCCCCCTCTCCAACCCTCCGCTTTGATCTGCCCAAAGAAGGGAATAGAGCAGAGTCGTGCTTCTGGGGTTGGCTGGGGAGGCCCTTGCCGAGCATGGCTCGGCACTACCGCTGGGATGAACTGTTGGAACTGGCCGGCGGGGTCGGCTGCTGCGTTCGAGCGGCCGGGTTTTCCCGCCGGTTTGCTGCCGTGGTCAGGCTTTGCGCTCGACCACGACCAGATGGCGGTCGCCGACCAGGCCGGGAACCTGCAGCGGACGCACCTCCAGCACCTGCCAGTCGGCCGGCAGCTGGGCGATTTCCTCGTGCGGGTAGACGCCCTTCATCGCCAGCAGCTGGCCGCCGGGGCGCAGCAGGTGGCCGCCGACCTCGATGATGCCTGCCAGGGTGTCCATCGCGCGGGCGGTGAGGTTGTCGAACGCGCCGGGCTCGTCCAGCGCTTCGGCGCGGGATTCGGCCACGCGGGCGTTGCCCAGGCCGAGCTGGCGCACCGCTTCACGCAGGAAGCGGGCTTTCTTGCCGTTGCTCTCCACCAGCGTGACGTGCAGCTGGGGATGGGCGATGGCCAGCGGGATGCCGGGCAGCCCGGGGCCGGTGCCGAGGTCGGCCAGCGTGCCGGATTCGACGTGCGGGACCATGGCCAGCGAGTCGAGCAGGTGGCGGGTGACCATTTCGCGCGGATCGCGGATGGCGGTGAGGTTGTAGGTGCGGTTCCAGCGCGCCAGCAGCGTGAGGTAAGCCAGCAGCGGCGTGGCCAGTGCGGCCACGTCCAGGCCCATGGCCTGCAGGCCGTTGTGCAGGTCGGTGGCGACTTCAGGCGGAAGGGTGGTGTCGTTCATGGCGGGGATTATCGCAGGAGTCGGCGGGCCGCCCCTCTCCCCCGCAGGCGAAAGAGAGATGAAGCAACAAGGCCATCTGCTCCGGTTACCCGGCAATCACAACGGGTACCACGCCAGCGCCGCGCGGAACTCCGGGGTGGCCTGCCACTCATGCAGATGCCAACGCGCCGCATCCCCCAGGCCCGGGTCGCACCAGACCAGATGCAATGCCCCCGCCTCATCCGGGGCGAAGCGCAGTTTTTCCAGGCCGAATGAAATTCCATGCCCGTGCGCCTTCAGCAAGGCTTCCTTGGCGCACCACACCCGGAAAAACCAATGCTCGCAGCCGGCTTCGTCCAGGCCGTCCAGCCATGCGATCTCCTCGGGATGGAAGAAACGGCGGATCACCTCGCGCATCTGCTTGCGCGGACGCTGCCGCTCCAGGTCCACGCCCAGGCGGGCGCCCTCGCCCAATGCCACCAATAAATGACCACCACTGTGACTCCAGCCGGTGCCGAAATGAGACAGCTCGCCAATCAGCCACGGCCGGCTGCGCTCATCGCGGGTCAGCGGCAGTGACTGCGGGGCGTGGCCCAATTGTTGGGCCAGCAGTTCGCGGGCTTGTGGCTCGCCTCGGGTGCCGGGGGTATGCGGCAACAGCCAGACCCGTACCGGGTCGAACCACCAGGTGGACAGATCAGCCTCGGTCATGCTGAACACCCTGTCGCCGGATCAACACCGCGTTCACGGCCCGGCGCGTTGACTGTAGCCACCGCACCGCCCGAGGTGCTTTCAGGCAGGGAGATTCACGCATGGGCATCATCATCTGGTTGATCGTCGGTGGCGTCGTGGGCTGGCTGGCCAGCCTCATCATGCGCCGCGATGCGCAGCAGGGCATCATCCTGAACGTCGTCGTCGGCATCGTGGGTGCCATGCTCGCCGGCTTCCTTTTCAGTGGCGGCAGCATCAATGGCGCCATCACCCTGCGCTCGTTCCTGCTATCGCTGCTGGGCGCGGTGATCCTGCTGGCCATCGTCAATCTGTTCACCCGTAAAAGCGTTCGCTGATATCGATCGCCGTGATCCGCCGTGCCCGGCCAGCAATGGCCGGGCACGCTCGTTTCAGCCCTGCGCCAGTTGTACCCACGCCGGGGCATGGTCGCTGGGACGTTCCCAGGTACGCGGCTCGCGGTCGATACCCGATGCCAGCGCGCGCGGCTTGAGTGCATCGGACACCAGGGTCAGGTCGATGCGCAGGCCCAGATCACGACGGAAGCCCGCCGCGCGGTAATCCCACCAGCTGAAAATGCCGCCGTCTTCGTTGTGCAGGCGGAAGCCATCGTGCAGGCCCAGCTCCAGCAGCTTCTGCAGCGCGCCGCGTTCGGCGGTGGAGGTCAGGATGTGGTTCTCGTCCCAGACCGCCGGGTCGTACACATCGCGCGCGTCCGGGGCGATGTTGAAGTCCCCCATCACCACCAGTTGCGGGTGCTTCTGCAGCTCGGCGGCGATCCAGTCGTGCACCGCCGCCAGCCAGCGCAGCTTGTAGGCGTACTTGTCGGTGCCCACATCCTGGCCGTTGACCACATACAGATTGATGATGCGCACGCCGTTGACGGTGCCGGCGATCACCCGCTTCTGCTCGTCCTCGAAGCCCGGGATGCCGATCTGCACGTCCTCGATCGGATCGCGCGACAGCAGCGCCACGCCGTTGTAGGTCTTCTGCCCGGCGAACACGTTGCGGTAGCCCAGTTCGAGCAGGCGCGTATCCGGGAACTTGTGGTCCTCCAGCTTGGTTTCCTGGATGCCGACCACGTCGGGGGCAAAGTCGGCCAGCCACTGTTCCAGGTGCGGCAGGCGGACGTTGAGGGAGTTGACGTTCCACGAGGCGATTTTCATGCAGTGGATTCTAGCCGGGGCGTGGCGCGATCGCCCCTTTGGCTGAAGGCCAAGGCGTGGGTTGGGGAGGGGTGCTCTGGCTTTGGCCTGAAGGCAAATGCACATGCAAAGACCCAATGCCCCCTTCCACCCTCCGGGCACCTTCCCCTGCCTGCGGGGGAGGAGGAAGACCTTCAGTTTTTGCTGCGCCGCACCAACCGAAAGCCCCCGGCAGACCACAACAAAAACTATCTCGTGAATGTCGGGGAATACACTTTTACAGCGTTTCGATTCGCGCAGACTGCCCCTTAGTACGAGGGGAAGCCATGCGTAGCAAGCTGTTTGTGCCCGGCGCGCGTCCGGAGCTGTTCGACAAGGCCATGGCCAGTCCGGCCGATGCCTTGTCTTTCGATCTGGAAGATTCGGTGCCCGAGTCCGGCAAGCAGGCCGCTCGCGAACAGGTGGCCGACTTCCTGGCCCGCACCGACATCAGTGCCAGCGGCAAGCTGGTCATCGTGCGTACCAATGGCACCGACAGCCCGCATTTCAGCGCCGACCTGGCCGCGATGGCCGTGCCCGGCGTGTGGCTGCTCAACATCCCCAAGATCGAATCCGTGGCGCAGGTGCATGACGTGGCCGCCGCGCTGGAACAGGCCGAAGCCGCCAATGGCATCAGCCGCCCGATCGGCCTGTTGATCAACATCGAAACCCCGCGCGGGCTGCGCCTGGCGGCCGAACTGGCTGCCGCGCATCCGCGCGTGGCCGGCCTGCAGCTGGGACTGGGCGACCTGTTTGCGCCCAACGGCATTGCCCGCGACCCAGCGAACGTGCATGCCACCTTGCTCGCGGTGAAAATGGCCGCCGCCGAAGCCGGGGTGTTCGCCTGCGATGGCGCCTGGCCGGATGTGGCCGACGCCGATGGCTTCCGCATTGAAGCGGAGATGGCGCAGAAGCTGGGCTTCATCGGCAAGAGCTGCATCCATCCGCGCCAGGTGGCGCTGGCCAACGCGATCTTCAGCGTGCCCGAGGCCCTGGTCGACGAGGCCCGACGCATCGTGGCCGCCGCGCATCAGGCCAGTGACCAGGGCCGCGGTGCGTTTCTGTTTGAAGGCCGCATGATCGACCTGCCGTTCCTGCGGCGGGCCGAGGCCATTCTCGCCGGGACCAGCCAGGCCCACGCCTGAACCTCCTGTTCCGTGACGGTCCGCCGTCATATCTGTTTTCTTTTCGGGGTCCATCCCATGTCCAAGCTTGCGGCCAACACAGCGGCCATCCTGAGGCAGCGCTTCACCTTCGGCTTTCGCCTGTTCGTGGCCATCACCTTGCTGGCAGTGGGCGGCATGGCTTCAGCCGAGAGCCTGAACTCGGTCGCCACCGGCACCTTGCCGGCGCTGCCCGGCAATGCCCCGCCGCAACAGCTGTTGACGGTGGACGGACGCATGCTGGCACTGACCGGCGACAACGCCTGGACCTTGGCCAAGGGCGGCAAGACCTGGAGCCCGCTGGATCTGGGCAAGCTCACGGGCAATGCCATCCACGGCAGCTCCAGCAACAACAGCACCACCTGGTTGCTGGTGGGCGCCGACGCACGGCGCAGCGATCACCTGGAACAGGTCAGCCTGAAGGGTGACGCGCTGGTCAGCAGCCGCACGCTGCCCCTGCCGACAGCCTTGGCCGATGCCGTGCTCACCGCACTGGGTGACACGTTGTATGTGGCAGGCGTGGATGACGCCGGCAAGCCCCAGCTCTACCGCAAGCCTGTCGATGCGGCGCAATGGCAGCCCGCGCCGCTGTGGCCGAGCAACACCGCGCCGGCGGCGATGCAGGCGCAGAAGGGCGCGTTGTATGTCGTTGATGCCGCCACGCCCGGTACCCAGCAGCTGTGGCGCTGGACCACCGAAAAGGGCTGGCAGGCCGTGCCGGGCATCGGTGGCACGCTGGTGCCCGGCTCGATGCGTTCGCTGGGCCAGGCCCACCTGCTGATGCAGGTGCGTGACGCATCGGGCGTGGTCACCGCCCGCACCTTCCACACCATTACCAGCGCCTGGGCGAGCCTGGATGACACCGTCGCCAATGCGCCGGTCGCCACCGCCAGCTGGGGCAACGGCCTGGCCTGGGTCGGCGCCGATGGCAGCTTCCACACCTTCGAGATGCAGAGCGGCAAGCACCTGCTGGGCTGGCTGGACTGGACCGTGATCATCGTCTACCTCGCAGCGATGCTGGGCATGGGCGCGTGGTTCTACTTCCGCGAAAAGCGCGGCAGCACCGCTGACTTCTTCGTCGGCGGCCGCAGCATTCCGTTCTGGGCCGCCGGTGTCAGCCTGTATGCCACCAACACCAGCTCGATCAGCTTCATCGCCATTCCGGCCAAGGCGTTCGAGACCAACTGGCAATACCTGACCAACAACCTGATCGCGGTCGTGGGCCTGATGTTCGTGGCGGTATGGATCGTGCCGTTGCTGCGCCGGCTCGACCTGATGAGCGTGTTCTCCTACCTGGAAACCCGCTTCCACCCGGCCATCCGCATGCTCGCCAGCGCGCTGTGCATCGTCATGCAGATCGGCGCGCGCATGAGCGTGGTGCTGTTCCTGCCCGCCCTGGCCATCGCCACCATCACCGGCATCAACGTGGTGTGGAGCATCATGATGATGGGCGTGTTCACCATCCTCTACACCGCGATGGGGGGCATGAAGGCGGTGATCTGGACCGACTTCGTGCAGGTCATCGTGAAGATGGGCGGGGCGATCTTCGCCATCCTGTTCATCGTGTGGACGCTGAAGGGCGGCTTTGGTGAATTCGTCGCCACCGCGGCGATGGAGGACAAGACCAAGCTGTTCGATTTCAGCTTCGACCTGACCAAGGCCACCGTGTGGGGCTTCATCTTCCTGGTGGTGTTCGACGTGGTGCTGACCTTCCCGAAGGACCAGGTGCTGATGCAGCGCACCCTGGCGACCAAGTCGGACAAGGAAGCGGGGCGTTCGATCTGGGCATTCGCGGCGATCATGATCCCGGGTGGCTTCATCTTCTACGGCATCGGCACCGCGCTGTGGGTGTTCTACAAGAACAACCCGCAACGCCTGGACCCGTTGCTGCCGATCGATGCGACCTTCCCGCTGTTCATCGCCGCCGAGCTGCCTCCGGGTGTCACCGGCCTGATCATCGCCGGCGTGTTCGCCGCGGCCATGGCGACGCTGTCGAGCATCATGAACAGCGTGGCGACGCTGATCTCGGTGGATTTCTACGAACGCCTGGCCAAGAACCCGAACCCGCGCAGGAGCGTGTTGTTCGCCGAGATCTCCACCGTGATGGTCGGCCTGACCGCGATCGGCCTGGCCCTGATCATGTCGCGTTATGACATCCACTCGCTGTTCGACGTTTCCATCGAACTGGCCGGCCTGCTCGGCGGTGGCTTTGCCGGCGCCTACACGCTGGGCATGTTCACCCGTCGCGCCAACTCGCCGGGTGTGGCGATCGGTGTGGCCGCGTCCATCGTCCTCACCTTCGTGGCGTGGTGGTTCAGCCTGGTGCACCCGTACTTCTACCTGGCCATCTCGATCATGCTGTGCATCGTGATCGGCTACGTGGCCAGCCTGTTCTTCCCGGCGCCGACCCGCTCGCTGAAGGGCCTGACGATCTACAAGCAGGATGCGGTGTGAAACCCCGAGGGGCGCGATGGCCGTAAAATCGGCCGCTTCGCCTTGGCGCCCTCTCCCGCATGCGGCTAGCGGGCGCCTGACTTCGGTGGCATCGAGCGCGTTTCAAGAGGTCAAATCGTGGAAACCCAGTTTCTCAATACATTCGTCACCGTCGTGGATCGAGGCTCGATGGCAGCGGCCGCACGCTCGCTGCACATTACCCCGGCAGCGGTGGCACAGCAGATCCGCACGCTGGAACGCGAGCTGGGCGCACCGCTGATCGCCCGCGCCGGACGCACCGTGAGCGTCACCGAAGAAGGCGCGCGCATCCTGCAGCGCGCCCGCGACCTGCTGCGCAACGTCGCAGATCTGCGCAGCGTGGCCAATGAAAGCGGCATGGCCGGCGAATTGCGCCTGGGCGCGTGCCCCACCGCACTGGGCGGGTTGTTGCCCGACATCCTGGCGCGGATGGTGGCCAAGTTCCCCGAGATCAACGTGTTCATCAAGCCGGGTTATTCAGCCGATCTGTATGGCGCGGTGGAAAGCGGCGACCTGGATGCAGCGATGGTGCTGCAGGCCCCGTTCTCGCTGCCCAAGACCTGCGACTGGCAGCTGCTGCGCGAAGAACCGCTGGTGGTGCTCGCGCCCGCACGCCTGGCCGGCAGCGACCCGCACCAGTTACTGCGCGAAGAACCGCTCATCCGCTACGACCGCCACGAATGGGGCGGCCGCCAGGCCGATGAGTATCTGCGCACGAATGGCATCGTGCCGCGCGAACGGTTTGAGCTGAACGCGCTCAACGCGATCGCGGTGATGGTCGACCGTGGGCTGGGCGTGTCGCTGGTGCCCGATTGGGCAAAACCATGGCCCGAAGGCCTGTCGGTGGTGAGCATTCCGCTGCCCGAACCGGGTGAGCCGCGCCGCATCGGCATGGTCTGGTCGCGCGCTTCGGTACGCCTGCGCCAGGTCAATGTGCTGTTGGAAGAAGCGCGCACAGCGTTGTTGCAGGCGCCGCAATAACGCCTGTTTCCGGCTGGCTGGAACAGATTCCAGCGACGGAGTTGCCCGGACGACGAGGATTTCATCCGCACCGACAAAGCCCTGCCGCGTAGCACCAGATTCGGCAAAGTGCTTGCCCGCAGCACTATCGCGGAGCCCGGCTGTGTTCTTCCGGAGGGCGGAATACCGGCGTCATTCAATCGCAACAAACCCTAGGCAATGAACATACAGAACCGCGCTTCTATCACCGGGAAGCGGCGCCTAGTCTCACGCCCAATGCCGGCGCCACGCGGCGGGTCTGCCTTGGCAGCCCCACGCGCGACCAAACGGTTGGATCAAAGGGGCGTCAGTCCCCATCGCTATCTGGTGCAGTCGGCTCCCCAGCCCGCTTCGCCGTACTTTCATATCTGGGGGGAGAGAACTACATGATCAAGCCACTTTCGGCTGCCATCAGCGCCGCGCTGCTCGCCAGCGTGATGAGCCCGGCTTTCGCGCAGGACAAGAACGACCAAGCGGTGAACCTGGACCAGGTCATCGTCACCGGCACCCGTACCCCGGTGGCCATCGAGAAGGTACCCGGCGCCGTCACCCTGGTGACCGCCGAGCAGGTGCAGCGCACCTTGAACCTGACCGAAGATGCCACTGCCGTGCTCGCACGCATGGTGCCGGGTTATTCCGAATCCTCGCAGGCGATGAGCAACTCCGGTGAGACCCTGCGTGGCCGCATCGCGCTGCGCCTGTTCGACGGCGTGCCGCAGGGCTCCCCGCTGCGCGAAGGCAACCGCAACGGCACCTTCACCGACATGGGCGTGATTGGCCGCATTGAAGTCATCAACGGCCCGTCGGCGGCCGAAGGCATCGGCGGCGCCGGTGGCGTGATCAACTATCTCTCCAAGAACCCGGAAGTGGATGGTCACCAGACCACCATCTCCACCCGCTACGGCACCCAGTTCAAGGACGACAGCGCACAGTCCAAGATCGGCGTGATGCACACCTACAAGGATGATGCCGCCGACTTCCTGATCAGCGGCGCCTACATCGACCGTGGCGTTGCCTACGACGGCGACGGCCGTCGCGTCGGCCTGAACACCTCCGGCTCGCTGTCCGATTCGTACAGCAAGAACCTGTTCGTGAAGGGTGGCTACAACTTCGGTGAAGGCCAGATGCAGCGCATCCAGGCCAGCTACAGCAACTTCCATATCGGCGGCAAGCACAACTACATTCCGGTGGAAGGTTGCCGCTTCGATCCGGTCGAATGCCCGAAGCCGAGCACCAACACCGCCGAGAAGGGCTCCATCGCCGGCTCGCTGGCCGAGTTCAACGATTTCGAACAGTTCGCGGTGAAGTACACCAACGCCGATTTCTTCGGCGGCGACCTGAGCGTGGATGCGTACTGGGCCGAGCAGGCCATGCGCTACGTGCCCGAGAACGGCGCGGATCGCCAGCTGGTCAAGCCGGCACCGCCGGAAGCCGAGCGCATCTGGGACCAGTCGGAAATCAACAGCGAGAAGAAGGGCCTGCGCTTCGGTTACGCCTATGGTGACCTGTTCAAGGTGGAAGGCCTGCGCCTGCGCGCCGGCCTGGACCTGGTGGAAGACACCGCCGAACAGCGCCTGGCACTGACCAACCGCCTGTGGGTGCCGCCGATGAAGTACACCAGCATCGCGCCGTATGCGCAGCTGAGCTGGGACATCGGCCCGGTGACGCTGGATGCCGGCATCCGCCGCGAAGACGGCGAGCTGGAAATCGACAGCTACACCACCGTGGCCTTCCGCGACCACACCCCGGTGCAGGGCGGCAAGATGGACTACAAGGCCAACATGCCCAACTTCGGCGCGATCTGGCGCATCAGCGATGAGTGGTCGGTGTTCGCTTCGTACTCCGAAGGCTTCGGCATCGCCAACGTCGGCATCCCGCTGCGCAACATCCAGGCCAACAGCCCATGCAAGGCCGTGTCCTGCATCGCCGACCTGCAGCCGCTGATCACCGAGAACAAGGAAATCGGCTTCAACTGGCGCGGTGCCAAGGGCCAGGTCGGTGCCTCCGTGTACCGCTCGACCTCGGACTTCGGCTCCACGCTGACCATCGACAAGGTCACCGAAGACTTCATCCTCACCCGTGCTCCGGTTGAGATCGAAGGCTTCGAGCTCAACAGCGCATGGACCTTCAACGAGCATTGGAAGGCAACCTTCCTGTACTCGCGCATCCGCGGCCAGACCCAGTACTTCCCGGGTTCGGGCTTGAAGAAGGAAATGGGCATCCTGGACATCTCGCCGGACAAGGTGAATGCCTCGGTCACCTGGACCCCAACGGATACGCTCAACGCTACCCTGGGCGTGAGCAAGACCTTCGACCGCGATCTGCGTGAGACCTTCACCAATCCGGCCAACGGCGATGTCTACGAGAACGAAGAGAACACCTATGGCTACGCGCTGTGGGACCTCAGCGTGAACTACGACACCGGCCGCTACGGCCAGCTGTCGCTGGGCATCGAGAACCTGTTCGACAAGCAGTACGTGTTGACCTGGTCGCAGCTGCCGGGCTGGCAGAACTACTTCTCCGGCCGCGGCCGGATGGTGTCGCTGTCGCACACCTTCAAGTTCTGATCCAGACGTGACATGCGGCGCCACAGGCAACTGTGGCGCCGTTTTTGTTTGTGCAGCAGCCGGCTCGTCCCGCCCGCAGCAATAAAACCTTTCTTGTTGCGTCGCAAGAAAAAACCGCAGCTTGCTTCAAGCAACAAAACCTCACGTCTGAAGCTACGCCACCCGCCTTCAACGCTCCCCTGTCCAACCCTAGGCTGGCTTTGCCAGGGGGCTGCATCGGGAGGGATGCAGCGGGCCAACAGAAGTATCGGAATGCCGCGATCCGCGGCAGCAGTTCATGCGCGTCTTCTCTAGAAAAACAGCGAGATAAACAACATGAAGAAGGTACCGGTAGCGTTGGGGGTATTGGTTCTGGCTGCAGCGGTAAGCAGCAGCGTGCGTGCCCAGCAGGTTGATGCAGTGAAAGACAACGAGTCCGGCAGCGCGACCAAGCGCGCGCAGGACAACAAAGCCACTGAGCTGGACCGTGTGATCGTCACCGGCGTGCGTGCGCCCAAGGCCGTGGACAAGATTCCCGGTGCCATAACGATCATCACACCGGAAGAGATCAAGCAGTCCTTGGTGATTACCGAAGACAACACCGCGGTTCTGGCACGCACCATTCCCGGCTATGCCGAATCCTCGCAGGCGATGACCAATTCAGGTGAATCGCTGCGCGGCCGCATTCCGCTGCGCCTGTTCGACAGCATCCCGCAGGGTTCTCCGCTGCGCGAAGGCACCCGCAATGGCACCTTCACCGACATGGGCGTGATCGGCCGCATCGAGGTCATCAACGGCCCCTCGGCGGCAGAAGGCATCGGCGCCACCGGCGGCGTGATCAACTACATCTCCAAGGTGCCCGAGCACGAAGGCAGCGAGACCACGATCAGCGCGCGTTACCAGACCCAGTTCAACGACGACAGCGTCGGCTGGAAGCTTGGCCTGAGCCATGCGATCAAGCAGGACAACTACGACTTCCTGGCCAGCGTCTCGCAGCTGGAACGCGGCATGGCCTACGATGCCAAGGGCCGCAGCATCGGCATGAACTCCAGCGGTTCGCTGGCCGACTCGCAGTCACGCAACCTGTACATGAAGGGCGGTTTCAACTTCGGCCAGGACGGCGAACAGCGTCTGCAGGCCACGTACAGCAACTTCAACATCGGCGGCAACGGCGACTACATCCAACTGGTCGGCTGCAAAGGCCCCAACGACTGGCCGCCCTGCGATAAGCCGGTGCCCAACACCTCGATCAAGGGCCATATCGACGGCCAGCGCGACGCACTCAACAAGTTCATCCAGTACAGCCTGCAGTACACCCACAACGACTTTTACGGCGGCACGCTTGACCTGGTCGGCTACCAGGCCAAGCAGGGCATGCGCTTCCTGCCTGAGAACGGCGCCGACCGACAATTGGTGAAGCCTGCACCGGCCGACGATGCCGACCGCATCTTCGACCAGTCCGAGATCCAGTCACGCAAGAAGGGCCTGCGTACCTCGTGGACGCGCCCAAGCATCTTCGGCGTGGATGGACTGGAGCTGCACACCGGCGTGGACTTCGTGCAGGACGTGGCCCAGCAGCGCCTGGTGATGACCGACCGGGTGTGGGTGCCGCCGATGGACTACAAGAGCGTGGCGCCTTACGCACAGCTTTCATGGGATATCGGACCGGTAACCGTCAGTGGCGGCCTGCGCCGTGAGAATGGCGAGCTTGATATCGACAGTTACACCACCGTCGCCTACCGCAACAACGCCTTCGTCGAAGGCGGCACCCTGGACTACACCGCCAACCTGCCCAACTTCGGCGCGATCTGGCGCGTCACCGATGAGTTCTCGCTGTTCAGCGCCTACAGCAAGGGTTTCACCTTGCCGGACATCGGAATCCCGCTGCGCAACGTCAACTACCCGGGACAAACGGTGGCGGGCATCCTCGACCTGGAAGCGATCATCGTCGACAACATCGACATCGGCTTCAACTGGCGCGGTTCCCGTGGTGCGCTCAGCGGCAGCTGGTACCACTCCACCTCGGACTTCGGTGCATCGCTGGAAGTGGATCCACTGACCAGCGACTTCATCATGACCCGCGCACCGACCGACATCAAAGGCATCGAGCTGAGCGGCGAATTCCGCTTCACCGACACCTTCAAGATCACCGGCCTGTACACGCACCTGCGTGGTTGGACCTCGTTCTGGGGCCCGGACCCGCAGGGCCGCTACGATGCTGGCCCGCTGAAGAAGCCGCTGGGCATCTTCGATGCCACACCTGACAAGATCAATGTCGCACTGGTGTGGAAAGCCCTGCCAAACCTCGACGCCACGCTGGGCACCAGCATGCTGCGTGATCGCCACCTGACCAGTTCGGCGGTACGGCCCTATGACGGCGAAGAGTACGACTACGACGAAAAGATCAACGGCTACACGCTGTGGGATCTGGGCGTGAACTACGATAGCGGCCGCTTCGGTACGTTCTCGTTGGGCGTGGACAACCTGTTCAACAAGTACTACATCCTCAGCGGCTCGCAGGGCGATGGCTGGCAGAACTACTGGGCCGGTCGCGGCCGCGTGGTGTCGCTGAGCTATTCGTATACGTTCCGCTGATGAACGCAGGAGTGCCCGCCATGCAACCACACACCACAATACCGCGCAGCCATCGATGGCTGCGCAGTGGCGCCGCACTCCTGCTGTGCCTGTCCGCACCGCTGCTGCACGCCAATGACCGCTGGCAGCGGCTGGATGGCTTTCTGCAGGCAAGCACCGCTCCGGGCCAGTTCCCGGGCGCGGTCGTCATCATCGAGCGCGATGGCAATGTCGCATTCCAGAGCCACTACGGTTACACCGACAGCGCCCGCACCCGACCGATGCAGGCCGACAGCATCTTCCGCATCTATTCGATGACCAAGCCCGTGACCTCGGTCGCCGTACTGATGCTGCTGGAAGAAGGCAAGCTGTCACTGGATGATCCGCTAGCGCGCTATCTGCCCGAGTTCGCCAATCGCCAGGTCGTGATCGGCGGCGATCTGCAACAGCCGCAGACCGAAGCCACGCCCCGTGCGATTACCCTGCGCCACCTGCTTACCCACACCAGTGGCTTTGCCGCGGCATCGGATACCCATCGGGTGGCAACCAAACTGCTGACCGCTGCGGACGTTGACAGCGCCACATCGCTTAACGATGTCGCACACCGCCTGGCCACGCTGCCACTGGCCGATGCGCCTGGCACACATTTCCACTACGAAGGCAGCAATACCGACCTGTTGGCGCGTGTGGTGGAGGTGGTCAGCGGCCAGCCGTTCGCGCAGTTCCTGCAGCAACGCATCTTCACCCCGCTGGCAATGCGGGACACCGGCTTTGAGGTGCCTGCGGCCCAGCGTGGCCGTGTGGTCGAACTGCCCATCAGCAATGATGATGGCAGTCTGCGCGTGGCCGATACACCGAGCGCGCGACATCCCGGCACGCGCCTAAAGGGTTATGACAGCGGTGCGGGTGGCCTGTACTCCACTGCCGCCGATTATCTGAAGTTCGCCAACATGCTGCTCGCCAATGGCCGCAGCGACGGACAGCAACTGCTGGCACGCCAGACCGTGGACCTGATGATGAGCGATCAGCTCGGCGGCTTCGAGCCCGCGATCACCAGCTACGGCGCTGGCGAAGGCTTCGGCCTGGGCGGCTATGTCGTCACCAACCCTGCCTACCGCGGCAAGCTCGGCAGTGTCGGCCAGTTCGGTTGGTCGGGCGCGGCCTCCACGTACTTCACCATCGATCGCAAAGAAAAGCTGGTGGCGATCCTGCTGATGCAATACCTGCCCAGTGGTGACAAGGCACTGGCTTCGCCGTCTACCCGTTTCTACAACCTCGTTTACCAGGCCATTCCATGACCTCCACCGTTCTTGTCGCCGGCTCGGCCAATCTCGATTTCGTGGTGCGGGCCGCACACGTTCCGGCGCCGGGTGAAACCGTGCTCGGGCGCGAATTCCAGACATTCCCCGGGGGCAAGGGGGCGAACCAGGCCGTGGCCTGCGCACGCGCCGGTGGCGCTGAGACGCGCATGTTGCTGGCACTGGGTGCGGACGATTTCGCCAAACCCATAGAAACCTCGCTGATCGATGCTGGCGTGCAGCTGCACACCGTGCGTGATGCACAGTTGCCGACGGGCACTGCCTTCATCTGCCTGTCCGATGATGCCGAGAACGCAATCACCGTCGCGCCCGGTGCCAACATGGCGTTGCAGCCAGAGCACCTGCCCGCCCTGGGCGGCGTGCAATGGCTGCTGCTGCAATTGGAATCACCGCTGGACAGCGTGCTCGCCTATGCGCGCGCCGCACGCACTGCCGGTGTGAAGGTCGCACTCAACGCAGCACCTGCACAGGAGCTGCCGGCCGAACTGCTGGCGCAGCTGGACATGCTGATCGTCAACGAAGGCGAGCTGGCTGTGGTGGCCGGCAATCCACCGGATCTTGCCACCGGCCTGGAGCGACTGGACGTGCCCTGCGTAATCGTCACCCTGGGCGCGCGCGGCTGCCTGGCGCGCGTTGATCAGCGCATCCTGCTGCAACCTGCCTTCAGGATTTCTCCATTGGACACCACGGCCGCTGGCGATACGTTCTGCGGCACCCTGATCGCCTGTCTTGCACGTGGTGGTGCACTGGATCGCGCCCTGCTCGCTGCCAGCGCCGCATCGGCCCTGGCCTGCACGCGGCTGGGTGCACAATCCAGCATTCCCGACCACGCCGAAGTGAACGCACTGCTGGCCGATGCCACGCGCCTGCCCGGTGCCGACGCCCATGCCGCACTGGCGGCCTGGTGCGCGCTGTAACCCTTTTTTGCTCCCCCTGCTCTTAGTTGGATGAATACCATGACCACGCCGTACACCACGCCCGATTACGACAACGAAACCGCCGACTACGGACGTGAGGCGATCCACACCGAGTACAAGTTCTCGCACGTGACCACCGGCCGTTACCTGCCCACCCCGGGTAAGGCACCGGCCTGGCCGTTCGCCGACATCGGCAGCTGGATGATCGATGCCAATGCCAGCGCCGGTGACTGGCTGACCGAGCTGAAGGAATGGCGCCGCGAACATCTGGTGCGCATCGGCTACACCGACGTGAACTACCGCCGCCCGGAACTGCAGTGGGCACAGCGCAACTTCGTGCACGCGCAGATGATGGTCGAGGACCGTTACTTCTTCGATGTGGACACCGCGCAGTACACGGTCGACAAGTACCTGGATGATCTGACCGCACGCTTCGGCGGGCTGGACTCGGTACTGATCTGGTACATCTACCCGAACATCGGCATCGACGACCGCAACCAGTTCGATCTGGCGCATACGCTGCCGGGCGGCCTGGAAGGTTTGAAGGCCGCGGTGCAGGCGTTCCAGAAGCGCGGCGTGCGCGTGTTCCTGCCGGCCAAGCCGTGGGACCACGGCACCCGTGATCCGGGCGTCACCCATTGGGACGGCCTGGCCGAGATCATCAAGGCCACCGGCGCCGATGGCATCAACGGTGACACCTTCAACGGCGTGCCGCGGGCGTTTTTCGACGCCTGCGATGCCAATGGCAACCCGGTGGTGGTGCAGCCCGAATCCACCATCAGCTCCGAAGAGCAGCTGATCTGGAACGTGCAGAGCTGGGGCAAGAAGGCACCCGACGGCCCGGTGCCGCCGGTGTCCAAGTGGAAGTGGCTGGAGCCGCGCCACATGGTCAACTACGAGAACCGCTGGGGCCGCAACCGCAACCACGACCTGCAGTACTGCTTCTTCAACGGCATCGGCTACAACGCCTGGGAAAACATCTGGGGCATCTGGAACCAGTTCACCGCGCGCGATGGTGAAACGCTGCGCCGCATCGCAGCGATCTACCGCCAGTTCCCGCAGCTGGTCGTGTCGATGGACTGGGAGCCGTACCAGGTGTGCTACCAGGGCGGCATCTTCGCCAGCAAGTTCCCGGTGGACGGACTGAGCCTGCACACCTTCATCAACCGCAACGAGTACGCAGTCAACGGTGAGCAGATCGGTCTGCCGCATGTTGAAGGAACGCGTTACTACGACGTGTGGCACGGTATTGAACTGTCGCCGTCGATCCGCGACGGCGTGGCGGTCATTGAACTGCCGATGGAAGCACGTGGCTTCGGCGCAGTACTGAGCGTGCAGCCGGGCGTCGTGGTTGAGGGCTTCGATGCCTTCATGGCCGATGCCGCCAAGCGTGCCGAGCAGCCGCTCAACAGCTACTCCGCTGCATGGAAGGCGATTCCGCAGCAGCTGCGCGAGATTCCGGCCACCACGGTGCAGGCAACGGCGCCACAAGGCATGGTCAGCATCCCCGCCGGCGAGTTCGTGTTCGCGGTGGGCGGTATCGAGATCGAAGGCTTCAACTGGGCCGGCCAGGATGTGCAGTTCCCGTGGGAAGACTGCCCACGCCGCCATCACCGCAAGCTGATGCAGATCGACGCGTTCCACATCGATCGCTTCCCGGTCACCAATGCGCAGTTCAAGGCCTTCATCGATGCCACCGGCTATCACCCTGCCGATGACATCAACTTCCTCGCGCATTGGCTGGATGGCGCGCCGCGTGCCGGCTGGGAAAACAAGCCGGTGGTATGGGTATCGCTGGAAGATTGCCGCGCCTACGCAGCATGGGCTGGCAAGCGTCTGCCGCACGAATGGGAATGGCAGTACGCCGCACAGGGCAACGATGGCCGCACCTATCCGTGGGGCAACGATTGGGACGACACCCGCGTGCCGCGCGTGAACCGTGGCCGCCGCGTGCTGGCCCCGGCCGATGTGGATGCGCATCCGCAGGGCGCCAGCCCGTTCGGCGTGGAAGACCTGGTCGGCAACGTGTGGCAGTGGACCGATGAATTCATCGACGAGCACACCCGTGCGGCGATCCTGCGCGGTGGCTCCAGCTACCAGCCGCAGACCTCGCATTGGTATTTCCCGCAGGCGTATCGCCTGGACCAGCACGGCAAGTACCTGCTGATGGCACCGGCCAAGGACCGCAGCGGCATGCTCGGCTTCCGTTGCGTGGTGGATGCGGCATGAGTGCGCCCATCGCCTGCGGCCAGCAGTTGATCGCGCCGGCAGCGGTGCAGCTCGATGGCGTGTTCGGGCAGATGCTCGATGCCAACCGCAGCGGACGCCTGAGCCACTTCATCGTCGATGAAGCCAGCCCGTCGATCAGCATCTTCGGCCAGGCGCACAAGCAGCAGAACCAGGAAGGCGACTGGTATGGCGAACATGCCGGCAAGTGGCTGTCGGCGACCGCACGCGCGGTCGCCCAGGGCGGCCAGCCGGAACTGGAAGCCAATCTGCGCCGCGTCGCCGACTGGCTGATCAGCCAGCAGGACGCGGACGGCTATCTCGGCAACTACGCGGCCGACCGTCGCTTTACCGTGCCGCAGCCGCCAAAACCCGAAAGCTGGAATGGCGAACCGGCATTGCGCACCTGGGACATCTGGACGCACAGCTACCTGATCCTGGGCTTCCTGGAAACCTGGCGTGCGCTGGGTGATGACCGCTACCTGCAGGCCGCACGCGACATCGCCGACCTGTGCTGGCAGGCGCTGGAATCGGGCATCGACATCACCACGCTGGGCAACCACCACGGCATGTCGGCCACGGTGCTGCTGGACCCGACCGCCGACCTGTACTTGGTCACCGGCGAGCCGCGCTATCTCGCGCTGGCTGAAAAGATCCTGCAGCAGGCCAACGCCAACCCGCGCCTTGCGCTGCTCGACAAGGGTCTGGACGGCGAGGACGCTGCGTTCATCGCCACCGGCAAGGCGTATCAGCTGTCGTGGAATCTGGTGGGCCTGGCCAAGCTGTACAAGGCCACCGGCAAGGCCGACTACAAGCTGGCCATCGACAACCTGTGGAACAACATCCGCGAGCAGCACCTCACCTTGGGCGGTGGTCCATGGGGTGGCGTGGCGCATCGTTCGCGCGAAGTGTTCAACGCACCGCGCACGTTCTTCCCGCAGGCCTATGTGGAAACCTGCTCGGTACTGGCGTGGATGCAGCTCAACCGCGAACTGCTGGCCATCACCGGCCATGCGCGTTACGCCGACGAACTGGAACGCACCGCCTACAACGACCTGCTTGCCGCAATGGCGCCCAATGGTGAGGACTGGTGCTACTACACCTTCCCCAACGGCAAGCGCGTGCACACCACGTACTGGCGCTGTTGCAAATCCTCCGGTGCGATGGCGGTGGAGGAACTGCCGCAGATCGCCTATGGCGCGACCGCCGACGGTGGCCTGCGGGTGAATCTGTATGGGCCCGGCCAGGCGACATTGCCGCATGCCGACGCAGGTAACGTGGTACTGCAGCAGCAGACCCGATATCCCTTCAATGGCCAGGTCAGCCTGCGCGTTTCGCCCGAACGCAGCGCCACCTTCGGCATCGGCCTGCGCATCCCTGCCTGGGCCGAGGATGCGCGCATCCAGGTCAACGGCGTGAATGTGCCAGTGCAGGTGGGCGCAGACGGCTACGTGCAATTGCAGCGGCAATGGCAGTCCGGTGATCTGGTCAGCGTGCAGCTGCCGATGCAACCGCAGCTGCAACGCGCGGCCAACATCAACGTGCAGGAGTCACGTGCGCCGGATGGCTCACCGGTGGCACAGGAAGTACTGCACTGGGACTACGTCGGCCTCACCTACGGTCCGCTGGTCTATGCCACCACGCTGATCGACGGCTTCAAGACCGACGAGACGGTGAAGCTGCCGGCAGGCGATCCCTCGAACTGGTTGCAGGTGGGCGAAGACCTCGGGGAGGGCGCGACCGTGACGATGCAGCTGGATTGCCGCGCGCCACTGGTGTTCGAGCCGTATTACCGCTGTGGTGGCCGCGAACACGGCGCCTGGCGTTTGAGCTGGCTGTCATTGGCGCCGCAGGCCTGATGTCGGCACGGCCGCCTGCCAGCTTCGCGCTGCAGGTTGCCACAGCGCAGTGCGACCGGAGCTGGCCCCACCTGGGGCCGGCCTCGGGGCCACTGACGAGGCGCGGCCGGGAATCTCCTTCGGAAGGTTTTTGTCCTCGCTGAAAATACCCGCACGATATGTTTCTTCCCGCGCACCGGGAGGAAACTGCAATCAAGGAATCGAGTGCACGTCATGTCAGGAAGCCACACCCCTTCTCCCTTCGATATCGCCCACCGCGATGGCGCCGCTGGCCCGTTGAGCGGTGTCCGCGTGCTCGACCTGAGCGCCTACATCGCCGGCCCATATGGCTGCACGCTGCTGGCTGACCAGGGCGCGGAAGTCATCAAGGTGGAACCGCCGGTTGGCGACAACCTGCGCAAGTACCCGTCAACGCTGGAAGCGGAGAGCCGCGCCTTCTTGGGCGTGAACCGCTCCAAGCGCGGCGTGGTGCTGGACCTGAAGCAGCCCGACCAGCGTGCGGTGTTGATGCGCCTGGTGCGCGATGCCGACGTGCTGGTGCACAACTTCCGCCCCAGCGTGCCGGCGCGTCTTGGCATCGACTTCGACAGCCTGCACAAGCTCAATCCTCGCTTGGTGTACTGCGCGGTCACCGGGTACGGCGACAGCGGTCCGCTCAAGGACAAGGCCGGCTACGACCAGGTGCTGCAGACCATGACCGGCATGTGCGCGATGCAGGGCAAGCCCAGCGGTGCGCCTGAAATCCTGTACGGCTCGGTGGTTGACTATTACGCCGCCGCGCTGGTCGCTGCAGGCGTGTCCTCGGCACTGTACGAGCGCGAGCGCAGTGGCGAAGGTCAGTACGTCGGCGTGTCGCTGCTGCGCAGTGCGCTGACCATGCAGTCGGCACGGATGATCTGGGCCGATGGCGAACCCGAAGGCGTGGGCCGTGACATGCGTTCGGGTGGCGTCACCGGCATCCATCCCACCGCGCACGGCCATCTGTACATTTCGGCCAACACGCCGCGTTTCTGGCAGGCGCTGTGCGAGAAAACCGGCCTGGCGGAACTGGCCACCGACCCGCGCTATGACAGCGTGCGCAAACGCGCCGACCATTCCGACGAACTGCTGGCCAAACTGCATGCCGCACTTGCCACGCGCAGCGCGCTGGAGTGGGAAACGCTGTTCGGCGAAGAAGTGCCGTGCGCTGCCGCGCGCAAGGTCGAGGACATGTTCGACCATCCGCAGGTGCTGGCCGAGGAAATGATCACCACGCTGCCGCACCCGTTGCTGGGCAACTACCGCGGCATCACCCGTCCCATCGTGTTCGGGCGCACGCCCGGGCCGCAGCCCTTTGCCGCGCCGGTGTTCGACCAGGACACCGCCGCTGTCATCGCCGTGACCGGCGCTGCCGGCAACGATGACGACGCCCAAGCCTGACCGGAGCAACCGCATGACCGCTGCATCCAAACTCGCCCAGCTGCGCGAACTGTCCGTCGTCGTCGCCGACACCGGCGACTACGACGCCATCAAGCGCCTGCGCCCGGTGGACTGCACCACCAACCCGACGTTGGTGAAGAAAGCCCTCGACCTGCCGGTGTACGCCGGCCTGATCGAGCGCGAGTTGCAGTGGGGCCGTGCTCAAAGTGGCGACACGCAGGACATCGCCAAAGTGGTGGTGGACCGCCTCACCGTCGGTGTCGGCACGATGCTGGCCGAGCTGGTACCCGGCCGCGTGTCCACCGAGGTCGACGCCGACCAGGCGCACGACACCGCCGCCACCATCGCCAAGGCACGCGAGTTCATCGCCATGTATGAAGCGGCCGGCGTGCCGCGCAGCAAGGTGCTGATCAAGATCGCCGCCACCTGGGCCGGCGTGGAAGCCGCGCGCGTGCTGCAGGCCGAAGGCATCGACTGCAACCTGACGTTGATCTTCAACCCGACCCAGGCGCTGGCCTGCTCGGAAGCCGGCGCGTTCCTGATCTCGCCGTTCGTCGGCCGCATCCTGGATTGGTATGTCGCCAACGGCCAGACCCCGGCCAGCATCGACGAAGACCCCGGCGTGCAGTTCGTGCGCGGCGTGTACGCCGCGTTCAAGCGTCGCGGCTCGCCGACGGTGGTGATGGGCGCCTCGTTCCGTTCCACCGCGCAGATCGAAGCGCTGGCCGGCTGTGATCGCCTGACCATCTCGCCGGACCTGCTGGAAAAGCTGGATGCCGACTTCGGCGAACTGCCGCGCAAGCTGGCGGCCGGTGCTGCGGAAGCGACGTCGGTTGCTGCGATCGATGAAGCCAGGTTCGACGCGGATATGGCGGCCGATCCGATGGCGACCGAGAAGCTGGCGACCGGCATTGAAGCGTTTGCCAAGGATCTGCAGACCCTGCGTCAGCGGATTGCGGACGAGTTGGCCGGCTGACAGCCAAAGCAATGCCTGACGTCTGCCTTCTCCCACCGGGAGAAGGTGACCGAAGGCCGGATGAGGGTTCGTGCGAAGCCTGGTGGCATCTGCTTGCTGGAGGCTTCGCACTTACTCTCACCCCTCTCCCGCACGCGGGACGGGGTTTTTAGAGTTTTTTGACACCCGGCTCCCTCTCCCTCGTGCCGGGGTCACCGCAACCTGCGTCTTGTGCCTGGTTGCGGCTTTTCTACCTCACCGCGAAATCAGGTCAATGAACTTCGCCACCTTCGAATAAGGCGGTCGCAGCAGATCACTGCCTGCGCGCTTGGTCTGCCACAACACCGGCAGTCGCTTGCTCATCGCATCGAAGCCGGCACGTCCGTGATAAGCACCCATGCCACTGGCACCAATGCCGCCAAACGGCAGACCGTTGATCGCAAAATGCAGCAGCGTGTCGTTGACGGTGACACCGCCGGAAACAGTCCGGCCGACAATCTTCTCCACCGTCGCTTTGTCATGGCTGAAGGGATACAACGCCAGCGGCCGATCACGGCCGTTGATCGTGGCAATGGCGTCATCCAGATTCCGGTAGCTGCGGATCGGCAGGATCGGCCCGAAGATTTCCTCCTGCATCACCGTGGCATCGTCGCCCGGCTGCAGGATCAGGGTCGGCGGGAACAGACGCTCACGGCGTGAGCGCTCACCATCAATCTGCGCCAGCTCGATCACCTGCAGGCCACGCCCGCGTGCATCGCTGACATAGTTCTTCAGCCGCTGGAACTGCGCGTCATTGATGATGCGGCTGTAGTCGGCGGCGTCACTGAAGTCGCCATAGCGCAGCCGCACCTGCTCGCGCAGCGCATCGACCAGGGCATCGATGCGACCTTCGTCGATCAGCACGTAATCCGGCGCGATGCAGGTCTGCCCGGCGTTGAACCATTTGCCGGTTGCCAACCGCGCAGCCGCACCGGCAACGGGGTAGTCGGCCGCCACCACCGCCGGAGACTTGCCACCCAGTTCCAGCGTCAATGGCGTCAGGTGCTGTGCGGCGGCGGCCATCACCTTGCGCCCCACCGCGGTGGAGCCGGTGAATACCAGGTGGTCGAACGGCAAGGCCGAGAACGCCGACGCCACACCGGCATCGCCCTGCACCACCCGCACCCGCCCGGCCGGAAATACCTCGGCCAGCAACGACTGCAAGAAGGCTGACGTCGCCGGTGTATGTTCCGACGGCTTCAGCAGCACATGGTTGCCGGCCGCAATCGCCGTGGCCAGCGGCACCAGGGCAAGATTCACCGGGTAGTTCCACGGCGAGATCACCCCCACCACGCCCACCGGCACCGCCCGCACCTGGGCCCGTGCCGGCCAGAACCGCCAACCCACACCGACCCGCTCGGGCTTCATCCAGCCGCGTAGGTGCTTGAGCAGATGATCGATCTCACCAGTGACAGTCATGCCGTCGGCAATGATGGATTCGTGGTGCGAACGGTGGCCGAAGTCAGCGGCGATCGCCTCGATCATCTGCGGAATGCGCGCCTTGAACACCGCGCGCAGCCGACGAAGATCATCGCGGCGCTGCGTGTAGTCGGGCCGTTGCTGCAGCCATGCTTGGCGTAATTGATCCAGCGTTGCAGCCAGCGTCACTGCTGGCGTTTCGGACATCGTCACAGGCGGCCCCCAGAGCGTTATGCGTCCCACCAGCAATGGTGGATGGATGGGAAGCCGCGCGACAGTGCGATTACCTGCCCCTGTACACCGCGATCGGCAGGGGCTTGGGACCACAGCTCAGGCACCTGGGCGGAGTGCTTCCACCCGCGAACATAGGCACCCGCCCCGGGCAACGTCAACAGGCGCCACCGGCAGCAGGACCTGGGCCGGCTTGCCTGCACCTTGGAGCGGGTGCTAGAAGGGTTCAAGCCTATGCGGCCCGGCCTCTGGCCAAGTGTGACGGGGCACGCAGGATTGGCTGCGACGTTGGTCGCCGTGCTTTTCGCTTGGGGGCAGGCAACACCATGCTGGGACGAGAACATGACATCGCATTGAACCCGGATGCCTGCCCGGTCCAGGCCAAGGTGGACATGATCCGGGCGCTGGACATGCACGCGTTGTGGCGGGCCTGCGTGGACCTGATCAACCAGCACCTGCCCTGCCATTCGTGCACGCTGATGTACGACATCACCGGGGGCTACCAGCCACAACGCAGCCTGCACTTTCTCGGCGAGACACCCTGCAGCGATGCACGGCCGCTGCGCAGCCTGGACGTGGCCGCGCCCTACCTGCAGCAGAACCCCCGCGTCCACTGGTACACGCTCTCGCAGATTGCCTCCAGCGATGCGCAGGCGCGGCAGCGCTTGCGCGCGCAGAACCCGGCACCGGGCTGGCGCGAGTTCATCCACATGGCGTTCTGGGGTGATGACGGCCCCGAGGCGGTGCTGAGCATCCGCATGCACGAAGGCCACGAACAGATCACCGATGCGCACCAGCAGTTCCTTGGCGAACTGCACCAGCTGATGGGCGCCGGCCTGCAGCGCGTGCGTTCGTTGCAGGATGAGCGTCGCACGGTCTACCAGGCATTGCTGGACCGGCAGAGCCTGCCGGACATCATTCTTGATCACGACCTGCACCCGATCAGCGTGTCACCGGCCGCGCAGCGGCTGTACGCAGACTGGCTCAGCCGTCACGACCAACCCGCCGACCTTCCCGATGCAATTGCCTCTGCCCTGCGTGGCTGGCTCGGCCGCGCCGATAAACGCGATATCGGCAGTGGCCTGCAGGTAAGCCACCCACGACGCCCCGAGGTGGAGCTGCACATCACCCTGGAAGGCCGTCTGCTGGCCCATCCCCAGCAACCGCTGTACCTGTTGCGGTTGGCAGCGATGCAGTCGACCACGGCGACCCCGGCACGGCCGATGTGGTCCAAGCTCTCACCCACCGAGCAGCGCGTGGCCGGGCTGGTCGTAGATGGGATGCGCAACGATGAGATCGCCCATCACCTCAGCCGCTCGCGCAAGACCATCGAGAGCCAGATCAGCGCGATCTACCGCAAGCTCGATGTCGGCCATCGCGCACAACTGGTCCGGTTGCTCAGCACCGTCTGCTGAAGCATCGCGGACAACCGCCGCTCACGGCACGAACAGGAAGTAGTCGTGTGCCGCACGCGCCAGCTGTGCGATGGCTGCATCACGCTCCTCGCTGCTTGCCCGTGACTGCACGAATACGGTGACGATGGCATGGCCGCGCCCGCCCGGCAGCGTGATCACGCCGACGTCGTTGATCACGTCACCCACGGTGCCGGTCTTGTGCGCGACCGGCGTGTCCTTGGGCAGCATGCCGCGCAGGCGTGCGGCACCGGTGCGGGTGTCGCGCATGATCTCCTGCAGCAGCTGGGTCGACGTTGGCTTCAGCACCTCGCCACGCCAGACTTTCTGCAACAGGGTCGCCATCGCGCGGGCACTGCTGGTGTCGCGCGGGTCTTCATTCCAGGCATTGGTGTGGCCGCGACGCAGCTCCTCGCTGCGCTCACTGCGCGAAAGCTCGGCATAAGCCGCCGGGCCCATCGGTTTGGCCTGCGAGGCAGCATTACCGCGGTAATTGGCCAGCAATTCCCAGATGTAGCGGTCCACCCGCATGCCGCTGATGCCCAGCGCCTGCATGCGTGCATTCACCGCGTGGGTGCCTCCGCCCAGGCGGATCAGGATGTCGGTGGCGTTGTTGTCGCTGACCGTGATCATCATATGCAGCAGATCGCGCACGGTGATCGCCGAACCGGCGCTCAGGTGCAGGTCCATCGGCCCGCCCATTTCCGGATACACATCGTCGGGGCCGAGCGTCACCTGCTGCTGCAGCGACAGCTTGCCCTCGTCGACCAGCGTGAGGATATGCACTGCCACCGGCACCTTCATGGTGCTGGCCATCGGGAACGGATGGTCCGCATTGAGGAAGACGCTGCGGCCACTTTCCAGATGGACGATGGCCGCACCCAGCTGGCCGGGCAACAGTGCCGACAGCCGTTGCGCTTCGGCCTGCAGGCCCTGGCTGGATGCAGGCTTGGTGGCGGCCATTGCCGGCAGCAGCATGCAGGCCAGCAGCGGTGCCACGAACAGCGCACGCAGGCGGGGACGCGATGGGGAACGACGAAGTTGGTGCTGATACATGCTGGAATCCTCTACAAAAAGCCCGCAAATGCAACGCCGCCGCCCATCATTGGGGGCAGCGGCCATCATCCCTAGAAGCGCATGCGCGCACCCAGCGTGAAGTAACGGCCCACCACATCGTAGTAAGGCGAGCCGACCGCGCCCAGTGGTGACTTCTTGTCGAACAGGTTGCTGATGTCGGCGTAGACCTCAACCTCGTTGTCGCCCGACAGCGGGAAACGCGCCTTGCCACCTACATCCCAGTACACATACGAAGGGATGTTGCCGTTGGTCAGCATCAGCTGGTTGTTGTAGACACCGGCGGAGATGTAACGCGCCCGCGCCTGTGCGCCATAGCGGTCACCGCGCCAGCCGAAGGTGGCATTGGCCCGCCAGCGTGGTACACCGGAGCCACCGGTCAGGCCCTGCGAGGTCACATACTCGAAAGTGTTCTTGCCATCGTAGGTGCTGAGATTATCGGTCCACGTCGCCAGCACGCGGGTGTGGAAGTTGCCCGACATCGCCGGGAATAGTTTGGCCGCCGGCAGGTTGTAGAGCAGGTCGAGGTCGACACCATTGGTGCGGTACTCGGCCAGGTTGACGTAGTTGGAATTGATCCGCTCGATTTCACCACTGCCATCGCGCTGGATGCGCCCACACATGGCCTGGTTGCCGGCGATGCAGCGCAGCACGGTTTCCTGTGCCGACACCTGGGTGATCACGTCCTTGATCTCGATGTCGAAGTAATCCACCGACATGATCAGCCCCGGCACGCTGGCCGGTGCCCAGGTGAAGCCGGCGGTCAGCGTGTCGGCCTTCTCCGGGTCCAGCAGCGGGTTGCCGCCGCCGATCACCAGCGCGCTGATCGAGGTGCCGGTCAGCGGATCGCTGATGGTCGACCAGCCGGTGGTGCTGGTGGTGTACATCTCCGACAGATTGGCTGAACGGATATCGCGCGAACGGGTGAAGCGGCCACGGAAGCCATCGAAGAATTCATTGGTCATGCCGTACTTCCACGACCAGATCGCACCGGAGCTGTTGTAGTCGCTGAAGCGCGCCGCCGCATTGACCTGCAGGTCGCGCAGCCCCGGGACATCACGCAGCAGCGGCGCGGCCACTTCGGCGAAGGCTTCGCGCACCTGGAAGCTCCCCGCCATCGGCGAGGAGCTCCAGGTACTGAACGACTTGGTCAGATCCTGTGCACCCACTTTCTGATCAATCTGTTCCTTGCGCGCCTCAAGGCCCACGGCCACCGAGACTTCACCTGCTGGCAGCGAGAACGGTTCGCCACGCAGGTCCAGCCCGGCCGCGTCGAGCTTGGTATTGGTCATGCGCTTGGGCGTGCCGGTGACGTACGCCGCCGCCTCCGCCGATGGTGCGCCGTGGCCGATCAGGTTGATCGGCACGCAGCCGGAGTTGGGATTGGTCAGCGTCACCCGGCATACCGCCTTGCCGGTGGCCGGGTCGATCACCGCATCCACCGCGTCGCGGTAGTTGCTGGTCAGCAGGAAGCCCGGCGCGGCCAGGTCGGACTGGTTGTCACCGCGGCTGTAATAGCCGCTCCAGCGCCAGTTGTCGCCGACCACGCCATCCAGCGCCAAGGTGAACTGGGTGGTGCGACGGTCGTAATCGATATCGGGAAAAGCAAAATCGCTGTTGAAGCGGCCCAGACCAAAGCTGGTTTCACCTGCGGCCACAAGTGCATCGCGCACTGCCGTTGGCAGGTAGGCGTTGTCTACGCCGATCTTCAGCCCGGTGCCACGGTTGTGGTCGCCGAACCACGGGAAACGGTTCCAGCTGCGCGAGTGGCGCACGTCCATGGTCAGGCTGGTGTTGTTGGTGAGGTTCCACGACAACCGACCCAGCACGATGTAGCGGCGTTGTGGCGTCATCAGTGAGCTGATGTCATCGTTGTTCGGGCTTTCGCCGCCCTGGATCAGCGACGCACCGGTATAGCCCGGGAACGCACGCAGGCTGCCATCCGGATTGAAGGCCTGCCCGGCCAGCACGCCGGTGGTGATCAAGCCGCCGATGGCGGCATTGCCATAACCGACGTCGTCTTTCATCGTGAACGTGCCGTCGCCATTGGACAGTTGCGCGGTGCGGCCCAACCACGGCCGCGATGACTTGGGCAGAATGCCGTCGTTGTTCAGCGCCTCGCCGCCAATGACGATGTGGCCGCGCCCCTGCGCGATCTCGAAGCCGGTAGCGGCCGAGATGTACTGCTTCTGGTTGTCCGAGCGCGAGGACATGCCGCCTTGCACATCGATCCTGGTGCCGACCAGCTGGCTGTCCAACTGCACGTTGACCACACCAGCAACTGCACCCGAGCCCCAGGCCGCGGATGCACCGCCGGTAACCACATCCACGCCACTGATCAGGATCGAGGGGATGCTGGCCAGGTCGTTGTCGCTGGAGAAGCGCCGACCATCCAGCAACACCAGCGTGCGGCTGGTGCCCAGTCCACGCAGATCGACAGGTGCACGCGCCGCATCCACACCGGTGGTATGGGTCTGCGGTGACACCGTGCCACGGAACTGCGGCAGGTCATTGAGCGCGGCAGCGATATTGGTATGCGTGGAAAGCTGCAGATCCTCCGGGGTGACCTTCACCGTCGGCGTGGGTGCGTTGAAGCCGGGGCGATCAATGCGCGAGCCGGCGGCCGTGACATTGACGCTGGCGATCTCCACCACCTTGTCCTTGTCATCGGCGGCTGGCGTGGCAGCCGTCTGTGCGAATGCGGCGGCAGTCATTCCCATCAGGGTCAGAGCGATGCCCGTTGAAAGCGCGGTTCTGGCGATACGACACGTCATGCGGTTCCTCACAGAAGACTGGAAGTGGAAACAACGGACCTGATGACCCCTGTCGCATCTTAGGAAGGCCACTTCCGATCCCGCATCGGGGAAAACCCGCATAGCCGTCGCCAATAGCAAGGCAATCCGCCCCAAGGCCGGCGGCGGATCACCCATCTGCGCAGCCTCGCAATGCGTGGTGAGGCGGTATCAAATGAAAGCAAAAGCGCGCCCCGACGCAGGCCCTCGCATCCGCAGCAGCTACGGTCCGGCCAGGTACCCAAAGAAAAAGGGCCGCCTCTTTCGAGGCGGCCCTTTGGCCGGAATCAGCCTATGCCATCAATGATCGGATGCCTTGCTGGCACCAATGCCGGTTTCAGCACGCACCTGCTGTGCCGGATAGGCAGCACGTTCGGCCTGCGCGTTCCTGCTCTTGTCGGTGATCGAGAAGAACCAGATGCTGACGAAGGCAATCGTCATCGAGAACAGCGCCGGGCTGGTGTACGGGAACGGCGCACTGCCGGCGGCATTGCCCAGCGTATCCACCCACACCGACGGCGACAGCAGGGTCAGGATCAGCGACGACGCCAGACCCAGCGAACCACCAATCACCGCGCCGCGCGTGGTGCAGTCCTTCCACAACAGCGACAGGATCAGCACCGGGAAGTTGGCCGAAGCGGCGATGGCGAAGGCCAGCGACACCATGAAGGCCACGTTCTGCTTCTCGAACACGATACCCAGCAGCACCGCGATCACACCCAAAGCCAAGGTGGTCATGCGCGACACACGCAGCTCCGAGCCCGGCGGCGGATTGCCCTTCTTGAACACGGTGGCATACAGGTCATGCGACACCGCCGAGGCACCGGACAGTGTCAGGCCTGCAACCACCGCCAGGATGGTGGCGAACGCCACTGCCGAGATGAAGCCCATGAACAGGTTGCCGCCGACCGCCTTGCCGACCAGCACCGCTGCCATGTTCGGGCCGCCCTGGATGGTGCCGGTGACCGGGTCCGCATACTCCGGGTTGGTCAGCACCAGTGCAATCGCACCAAAGCCGATGATGAAGATCAGGATGTAGAAGTAGCCGATCCAGGTGGTCGCCCAAAGCACCGACTTGCGTGCCTGCTTGGCATCGGGAACGGTGAAGAAGCGCATCAGGATGTGCGGCAGGCCGGCGGTACCAAACATCAGTGCCATGCCGAACGAGATCGCCGAGATCGGGTCTTTCACGAAACCGCCCGGGCCCATTATCGACAACCCTGTCAACGCCGCTTCTTCAGGCCCCTTGCCACCATTGGCTGCGATCTGGGTTTTGACCCGCACCGCCTCGCTGAACAACGCCTCGAAGCTGAAGTTGAAGTGCCACATCACCATCACGGCCATGAAGGTCACGCCCGACAGCAACAGGCAGGCCTTGATGATCTGCACCCAGGTGGTGGCGGTCATGCCACCGAACAGCACGTAGACCATCATCAACACGCCGACCAGCGCCACTGCGATCCAGTAGTCCAGGCCGAACAGCAACTTGATCAACGCACCAGCACCGACCATTTGCGCGATCAGATAGAACAGCACCACCACCAGCGTGCCGGAGGCGGCGAACATGCGGATCGGCTTCTGCTGGAAGCGGTAGCCGGCGACGTCGGCAAAGGTGAAGCGGCCGAGGTTGCGCAGGCGCTCGGCCATCAGGAAGGTCAGGATCGGCCAACCCACCAGGAAGCCCAGCGCGTAGATCAGGCCGTCGTAACCGTTGGTCATCACCGCAGCGGTGATGCCGAGGAACGAGGCCGCCGACATGTAGTCACCGGCGATGGCCAGGCCGTTCTGGAAACCGGTGATGCCGCCACCGGCGGTGTAGAAGTCGGACGCGGACTTGGTGCGTCCGGCGGCCCACTTGGTGATGCCAAGCGTGAACAGCACGAACGTCGCGAACATGATGATCGCGGTCCAGTTGGTGGGCTGGCGCACGGTCTGGCCGATGTCGCCACCGGCGGCCATGGCCGCTCCGCTGGCGATCAGCAGACCGAGCAAAGCGCCCGATCGGAGGACGGGGTGGTTCATTGTGCTTCCTCCACGATCTGCTCGGTCAACTTGTCGAATTCACGGTTGGCACGGCGCACATAGAAGCCGGTGATCAGGATGGTGAACACCATCAGCCCCAACGCGATCGGAATGCCGACGGTGGTGATCTTGCCGGCACCGATCGGCGTGGCCAGGAAGGCCTTGTCGAAGGCGATCAGGCCGATATAGCCGTAGTACCCCAGCAGCATCAGGATGGTCAGGAACCAACCCAGCTTGTTGCGCGTACTGCGCAGTCGTTGGTATTTCGGGTTGGAGGCGATCCGCTCTACACGGGGATCGACGGAAGCATTCATCGGAATTCTCCAGGCGTTGGGAATACGAACGCCACGGCATGCGGAACATGCCTTGACGGTCACATGAGTGCTCCCCGTGGGGGTAGGGAGATGCGGCGTACTACGTTTTCAGACGCGGCACCGGCGGCACTTCACCGCCGGCACCGGATGGGTCAGAAGCTGTACTTGGTGGTGAACTGCAAGCGGCTGATGTCACCCTTCTTGCCGTTTTCGATTTCACGCTCGCCGTACATCAGTTCGGCGCCGATATCGACCTTGGGCATCGGTGTATAGAACACGTTGCCACGGATGGACTGCACGCTCTTGGTCACCAGGTCGCCGGTGATGGAAGCATTGTTGTCGTAGTCGCTGCGGGCATAGATCAGGTTGGTGCGCAGCTTCGGGCTGAATGCGTGACGCCAGCCAACATAGGCGGCGACCACACCGGTCGGATCGATTTCATCGCGGATGGCGTCGTAACCACTGTCTGCGGTGATGCCCAGGCCGATGTAGCGCGAAATGCCTTCGCCACCGGTCAACTGGTAGTGCAGGCTGTCGCTGTCACCCATCACCCACTTGCCGCCCAGGGTGACGCCGCCGGCCACCTTGCTGGCATCGGCACCGGTGAGCTGGTTGTCCAGTTTCAGCTGGCGCACCAAGCCGGCGACACCAAACGTGCCCCAGTCACCCTTCCAGCCGTAACGCACGGTCAGGTCCGGCAGCGAACCGCGATCGGAGTTGGCCACGGCCGGCACGTTCCACTTGCCGGTCACCGGGTTGAAGGTGCCGGTGAGGCTGGTGGTTTCCGGGTTTTCCAGGGCAACGCTCAGCCCGCCGCTGGTGTAGCGGATCTGCGCCTGCCGCACGAACAGCACGCCATCGGTCGGGCCGACGAAGTCGACCGCTTCCGGGATCGCACCGGCGTCCATGAAGTTGGACCAGGTCTGGCCGGCCAGCCATTTGTTCCAGTACATGTAGGCGTGACGCAGGGTGACGCCGTAGGTATTGGTGGCGGTCTGGTTGCCCAGCGAATTGCCGAAGAAATCCATCTCGACCAGGGCGCCGGCCTTGTCGCCGTTTTCGGCCACGTGGTCCACGCCCAGGTTGAAGCGCGAGAACTTGGCGTGTGCGTTGTAGTCCACATCCGAGGCCTTGCCGGTACCACCCGCACCGGCCACCGGCGTCTGCCCCGGCAGGTACAGCGAGCGGCCGGTTGCATCGTCGGCCAGCTGGCCATCGCCAGTGCGCGTGGCCAGGAAATCGGCCTTGATGAAGCCACCAAACTTGAAGGTGGTCCCCGGGGTCGACCCCGGCGTGATGCTGGTGACCTGGATCGGCTGCTTGCCGGCCGGTACCGCGGCCACGGCCGGGCGTTCGGCCTGCGCCGCACGCACCTGCACCACGTCATTCTGGGTCTGGGTGATCACGCCCTGCTGTTGCTGCTGGGCCGACAGCAGCAACTGCACCTGCCGCTCCAGTTCAGCCACGCGTGACTCAAGTGCCCGCTCTTTGGCGGTCTGCGCAAAGGCCATGCCGGGTACCAGCAGCGCCACGAATACCGCGGCAGCCAGCGGCCGACGGGCCGTTTTCAAAAGATGTGTACTCATTGGATCAGCCTCTCTCCCGACCGGCGTTGTGAACCGCAGCAGCGGCACCTTGCTCGGCAGGGTGCGCGGCGCTGATGGCAGGCGGCTATTCGCCATTAGTCGTAAGTAGCGGCGCATTCGACCATCGTCTAACGAGGGGGGCAGCGCGACACGGGGCGGATGCGGCACACTTGGGGAGTCCGGCCATGTCGCACGATATGGCTCATTCATTGGTTACAAGTGCAAAGGTGAGGGTTGCCATGACTGATGTTTATCCCGTTGAATCCGCATTCGCCGCGAAGGCCCGGATCGACAAGAACACGTATCAACAGCTGTACCGCGAATCGGTGGAAAATCCCGATGCGTTCTGGGCCAAGGCCGCCGAACGTCTGGATTGGTATGTAAAGCCGACCAAGATCAAGAACGTCAGCTACAAGCTCGACGATTTCCGCATCAAGTGGTTCGAGGACGGCGAGCTCAACGTCAGCGTCAACTGCCTGGACCGGCAGCTGGCCACGCGTGGCGACAAGACCGCCCTGCTGTTCGAACCCGATGGCCCGGACAGCCCGGCGCAGAAGGTCACCTACCGCGAGTTGTACGAACGCGTCTGCCGCCTGGGCAACGCGCTGCGCGCGCTCGGCATCAAGAAAGGCGACCGCGTCACCATCTACCTGCCGATGATCGTCGATGCCGCCGTGGCCATGCTGGCCTGCGCGCGTATCGGTGCAATCCACTCGGTGGTGTTTGGGGGCTTTGCCGCCAACTCCATCGCCGACCGTGTCGGCGATTGCGCCAGCAAGCTGATCATCACCGCCGATGAAGGCCTGCGGGGTGGCAAGAAGGTACCGCTGAAGGCCAACGTCGACGCCGCACTGAAGCTGCCCGGCACCAACACCGTGGAAACCGTGCTGGTGGTCCGCCATACCGGCGGTGCGGTGGACATGCAGGCGCCGCGCGACCGCTGGTTCCACGACATCGTCGACACGCAGCCATCGGTGTGCGAACCCGAACGCATGAACGCGGAAGATCCGTTGTTCATCCTCTACACCTCCGGTTCCACCGGCAAGCCCAAGGGCGTGCTGCACACCAGCGGCGGCTACCTGCTGTATGCGGCATACACGCATGAAGCGGTATTCGACCTGCGCGAAGACGACATCTACTGGTGCACCGCCGATGTGGGCTGGGTCACCGGCCACAGCTACATCGTCTACGGCCCGCTGGCCAATGGCGCCACCTCGGTGATGTTCGAGGGCGTGCCGAACTACCCCAACACCTCGCGCTTCTGGGAAGTGATCGACAAGCACCAGGTCACCATCTTCTACACCGCACCGACCGCCATCCGTGCACTGATGCGCGAGGGCGAAGCACCGGTCAAGCGCACCTCGCGTTCGAGCCTGCGCCTGCTCGGCAGCGTGGGTGAGCCGATCAATCCGGAAGCCTGGCGCTGGTACTACGAAGTGGTCGGCGATTCGCGCTGCCCCATCGTCGATACCTGGTGGCAGACCGAAACCGGCGGCATCCTGATCTCGCCGCTGCCGGGCGCGGTCGACCTGAAGCCGGGCTCGGCGACACTGCCCTTCTTCGGCGTGCAGCCGGCACTGGTCAGTGCCGACGGCGAGCCGCTGGAAGGCGCTGCCGAAGGCAACCTGATCATCCGTGATTCCTGGCCGGGCCAGATGCGTACCGTTTACGGTGATGACCAGCGCTTCATTGACACCTACTTCCGCACCTACCCGGGCAGCTACTTCACCGGTGACGGCTGCCGTCGCGATGAAGACGGTTACTACTGGATCACCGGTCGCGTCGATGACGTGATCAACGTCTCCGGCCACCGCATCGGCACGGCCGAAGTGGAAAGCGCACTGGTCTCGCACCCGAAGGTGGCCGAAGCGGCCGTGGTCGGCTTCCCGCACGAGATCAAGGGCCAGGGCATCTACGCCTACGTCACGCTGGTTGCCGGCGAGCCGCAGACCGACGAGCTGCTCAAGGAACTGGTGGTCTGGGTGCGCAAGGAAATCGGCCCGATCGCCGCACCGGACCACCTGCAGTGGGCGCCGGGCCTGCCCAAGACCCGTTCGGGCAAGATCATGCGCCGCATCCTGCGCAAGATCGCCGAGAACGCACCGGACCAACTGGGCGACACCTCCACGCTGGCCGATCCCTCGGTGGTCGCCTCGCTGGTGGAAGAGCGCAAGGTTCGGTAACGCGGGTACGGGAAGCTGCGCGGCTTCACCTTCTCCCTGTGGGAGAAGGTGCCCCGAAGGGGCCGATGAGGGTAGGCGCGCAGCGCACAACGGGCTCAGCCTGTGTACCCTCTCCCCAACCCCTCTCCCACAAGGAGAGGGGCTTCAATACTCCGCCAACTCCGATTCCCGCCATGCCTACCCTGCTGATCGCCGATGACCACCCGCTGTTCCGCGAAGCCCTCAAAGGCGCGGTGCAACGTGTCATCCCGGGCGTGCAGTTACTGGAGGCCGACAGCGTGGAGGCGTTGTACACGCTGGCCGAGCAGCATCCCGATGCCGACCTGGTGTTGATGGATCTGAACATGCCTGGCGCGCAGGGCTTCAACGCACTGGTGCATCTGCGCTCGCTGCACCCGCAGTTGCCGATCGTGGTGGTGTCCGCCCGCGAGGAGCCCACGGTGATGCGCCGCGCACTCGACCATGGCGCATTCGGCTTCATTCCCAAATCCGCAGATTCGGACACCATCGGTCATGCACTGGGCACCATCCTCGATGGTGAACGCTGGGCCCCGGCCGAGGCGCACAACGTGCCGCCCACCGACCATGAAGAACGCGAAGTGGGCCAACGCCTGCGCGAACTGACCCCGCAGCAGTTCCGTGTGCTGCAGATGCTCGGTGTTGGCCGTCTGAACAAACAGATCGCCTATGACCTGGGGGTGTCCGAAGCCACCATCAAGGCGCACGTCACCGCGATCCTGCGCAAGCTCGGCGTGACCAACCGCACCCAGGCGGTGCTGATGGCCGGCAAGCTGGCCATCGACGATGACGCGATCGTGCTGCCGCCGGAAGAAGACTGAGCGTTGGCTACCGCCCGGCATTGCGTCCAGGCGCGTTTGCACCCACCGCAGTGTTGTCTGCCTTTCATCCCCGCTCGTGCTTGCAGGGAGTGCGGCTGAACCGCTGAAAGCCTCTTCCGCCCACCCGCCACTGGGCTGCGCCAAGGGGCGAGCGTGATTCATGCGATCGGCCAGACCGTCGCGGGGCCGGGCTGCCTCCCGTCTTTGATGCATCCCGGCGGCGGTTTGCGGATGGGCCGCTCCTGCAGCCCAATCGCACCATGCACGGCATCACCCATCAGGCCGAATGCCGCAACGTCACAGCTGAATCGTCCTGCACGGTATCCAGCACGAACCTCTCCGCTGCCGCCGCCAACTCCTGTGCCTGCGCCCGCATCTCCACCGCCGCCTGCGACGAGGCACGCGCGACCTTGCCACTCTGCTGCGTACCCTCGCCAATGCGGCGCAACAACCGCTCCACGTCATCAACCGCAACCACCTGCCGTTCCGATGCGGCATCAATGCGTGCCATCGCCGTTACCACCTGCTGCACCCGGCCGCTGATGTCGTGCATCACCTCGCCACTGGTGTCCACCAGTCGCGCACCGGCCTCCACCTGCTGCAACGAGTCATCCACCAGCGTGCGGATCTGCTGCGATGCTTCGGCGGAGCGCTGCGCCAGCATCCGCACTTCACCGGCCACCACCGCGAAGCCACGACCGTGGCTGCCGGCACGCGCCGCTTCCACCGCCGCATTGAGTGCCAGCAGATTGGTCTGGAACGACAGGCTGTCGACGGTAGCGACGATCTCGCGGATATGCCGCGACGATGCACGGAGCTGCTCCATGCCACTGATCGCTGCGGCAGTGGCTTCGCTGCCACGCTCCGCCGCCCGGCTTGCCGCACCGGAGACCTCCGCGCTGTGCCGCGCACTGCCGGCATTCTCACGGGCCTCGCCGGCTACCGAGCGCATCCGCTCCAGCGCGTCATGCACGTCGCGCACCTGCTGTTCGACCCGCCCGGACAGATCGGCCGTGCCGCTGGCCATGTCGTCCACCGCCTCCTGCACGCTGCCGGCCGATTGCTGGATGCTGGAAACAATGCCGCCCACCTGCTGCATCGCCACTTCCAAGCCCTGGCGCAACGTGGCGTAGATGCCCCGGCCGTCATCGCGCATGCGCGCGCTCAGATCGCCACGTGCGAAATGACCAATCACCCGTGTGGCATCGCCCAACTGCGTCTGCACGCCATCCAGCAATGCGTTGATGCGTTCACCCAACTGGCGGACGAAACCCTGCTTGTCGTCCAGTGCGATGCGCCCCTGCAGCTCGCCCGCGGCGGCGGCAGCCACCACGGCGGCCACCTCGTTGACGATCACCCGCTCGAGGTGACGGTCCTGCCACTCCATCACCAACCCCAGCACCCGCGAGTGCTCCAGCACCGGGCTGGTACGCAGCAGAAAGCCACTGTTGCCCAGCTCCACTTCCGCATCGACAGCGGAGGCCGCTTGCTGCGCTCGGCGCAGGACCGCCAGCACGTCCTCGCCCAGCAGTGCCACATCAGTGCCGGTGTCCATCGTCTGGCCGATACCGGCCTGCGCGAAACTCTGTGCCAACGCTTCATTTGCATAGACCACGCGGCCTTCGGCATCGGTGACCAGTACCGCCGCGCCGGCCACATCCAGCGCCTGGCGCACGCGCTGATTGGCCTGAGCGGCAATGCGCTCACTGGCGATGCGCTCGCGCAGGCTGGCCTGCATCTGCATCAGCGCCGTCGCCAGCCGGCCGATCTCGTCGTGCGTGTTGCGCACCACCAGGCTGCCGTCGAGATGGCCATCGGCAATGGCACGGGCGAAGTCAGCCGCGTCGACCAGCGGGCGACTGACCGCACGCAGCAACAACAGCAACAGGATGACCAGCAGCAGCCCGACCAGCAGCACGGTGACCGCAAATGCCGCGTTCATCCAGGTGCGCGCCGACGCCTGCTCGGCCCGTTGCTGCTGCAATGCCGCGCGCTGCTCCTGCTGCAGCTTCCGGATGACCGGCCCGGCCCGCGCGGCAAGATCGTCCATCGACTGTGTCTCGCTGTCGGCGCCGTAGCGCGCCGCCGCGTAGGACAGGAACGCGCCCTGGTAAAGCTGCATCGCATCGCGCACCTGGCCCTTGATATCCTCGGGCATGCGCGCCTGCTGCAACAGCAGTTCGAACGGCATCACCTGCCCGCTCAGTTCATCGGCGTATTTCTGTTCGCGACGCAGGATGAAATCCTTCTCGTAACGACGCATGGTCAACATCGATACCTGCAGCGCCGGCACGTCGTAGTTGCCGATCAGGTTCTCGACCTGGTGCACGGCACCGCGCAACTCGCCCTGCAAACCACTGTCGGCGTCATGGCCCAACGCGTTGATGCGCTCGTCCAGTGCCGTGCCCGACTCCAGGTAGCCGTGCAATGGCATGGCCAGTTCCTTGCTCCACGGCGCGCTGCCAGTGGACGACGCCAACGCAGCCTGGAGCCGTTCGTTGGCAGCCAGGAAGGCGGTGCCGGCCGGCGCCGAAAACGACATGGCATACTCGGCCTGCGCACGCCGTACCTCGGCGAAGGCGGCAGCCAACGCTTCCAGCCGCGCCGCGTCCTGCTGGTAGTTCTGCAAGCGCAGATCGGCACGCTGCATGCCGGCACTGAGCCAAGCGTAGGCCGAGCCGATGACGGCCAGGCCGACCACCAACGCCAGCAGGCTCAGACGCAGCTTCTGGGCGATTCCAAGCGGGAATTTCATGCCATGACTCCGGGCGTAGGGACGCACCTATATCGGCCATGGCGGACTGGGCTTTAGCGCCGCTTTCCAGCGCATCGTGCGGCCTGGCACGGCCGCGATGCGGCGCCCATTAAGGCACTGGAGTGTGACGAGCATATTGCTGCCGCTGGCCCCGCCAGCGGCCATGCTAGAATCCGTGTTCCCTTGGGGAGTAGCCTGCTTCCAGCATTGGAAGCGCCCACATCAACATACTCGGCCATTGCGCCGTGGTGTGGGCAGCCAGACCCGGTTGGCGAGACCAGCGGCATGCGTGCGCAACTTCAGGTTGGGCGCGACGCATGCCGTTTGTGTCCGCCCAACCCGGTGCTCCAGATGTCCCCACTCTCCATCCTGCTTGTTGGTTTTGCCATGTCCACCGACGCCTTCGCCGCTGCGGTCGGCAAAGGCGCAGCAATGCGCAAGCCCCGCTTTGCCGATGCCCTGCGTGCAGGCTTGATCTTCGGCGTCATTGAAGCCATCACCCCGATCATCGGCTGGCTGCTGGGCCGCGCCGCTTCGCAGTACGTGGAAGCCTTCGATCACTGGATCGCATTCGTACTGCTGGGCGCCTTGGGCGTGCACATGATCCTTGCCGGGCTCAAACCCAATGAAGAGGAAGCCGACGAAGCATCAAGCGACAAGCCGCGCCATGGTTTCTGGGCACTGGCTGTCACCGGCTTTGCCACCAGCATCGATGCGATGGCCATTGGCGTGGGCCTGGCGTTCCTGGACGTGCATATCGGCGTAGTGGCGCTGGTGATCGGCCTGTGCACGCTGACCATGGTGACGCTGGGGATCATGCTCGGCCGTGTACTGGGCACGCTGGCCGGCAAGCGCGCGGAGATCATCGGCGGCGCGATCCTGATCATCATCGGCTGCACGATTCTCTATGAGCATCTGAACGCGGCGGGGTAAGAGTCGCAGCTTTGGGAGCGGAAGCAAAAGCATCCCTCCCCAGCCCCCCCCTTGTACGCCTCTACGCGCCGCCTTGCCGGCGGCGCGGGTCGTTCAACGCGGTGAGGAACGCACGCAGCGAGGCCGGCTTCACCGGCTTGGTCAGCACGCGATAGCCACGCTCGCGCGCCATGCGCTTGAGTTCATCGCGGCCGTCCGCGGTGAGCAACGCACCCGGCAGTGGACGGCCTGCGGCTTCGCGCAGCGCGACCAGCGCATCCAGACCGTCGAGGCGGTCATGCAGGTGGTAATCCACCAGCATCACATCCGGCTGTTCGGCCACTTTTTCCAGCGCCATGTCCACGGTGCTGGCGGCGATCACATCCACCTTCCAGCGGCCCAGCAGCGCGCGCATGCCATCAAGAATTTCCTGATCGTTGTCCACGCACAGCACGCGCATGCCGGCCAGCGAATCGTCGCCACCAAAGGCAGAAACCGGCTTTGTCGCCGATTGCGGCACGCTGGGCGCGGCAACATGCGGCAAGGTGATGGAGAACATGCTGCCGTGGCCGATCTGGCTGCGCGCGTTCAAGCCGTGATCGAGCAGGCGCGAGATGCGCTGGCAGATGGACAGGCCCAATCCCAAGCCCTGTTCACCCCAGTCGAACGGCTGCTGGTAGCGGTGGAACTCTTTGAAGATCTGCTGCATGTGGTGCTCGGGAATGCCCGGGCCGGTGTCCCACACCTGCAGCTCGACCTGTTCACCGCGCACCCGCAACGCCAGCACGATGCGGCCGGTGCGGGTGTAACGCAACGCGTTGGCCATGAAGTTCTGCAGCACGCGGCGCAGCAGGCGTCGGTCACTGCGCACCCAGGCCGGCCGCGCGAACACATGCAGGCGCAGCCCACGGCCCGCCGCTATCGGGGTGTACTGCGCGGCCATTTCGCGCACCAGCACACTGGCATCGAAATCGGTGATGGTCGGCCGCATGCCACCAGCATCCAGGCGTGACACATCCAGCAGACCGTCGAGCAGTTCCTCGGCGGCACGCAGCGAGGCATCCACACGTTCGGCCAGATGCCGTTGTTCGTCGGTCTCCTGCAGGCTGTCGCGCAATGCCGAGGCAAACAGGCGCGCGGCGTTGAGCGGTTGCAGCACATCGTGGCTGATGGCGGCGAGGAAGCGGGTCTTGGACTGCTGCGCGGCCTCGGCCGCCTGCGAACGCTCGGCAACACGCTGTTCCAGTGTTTCGTTGGCCTCCAGCAGCGCCTGCTCGGCCTGCTTGAAATCGGTGATGTCGTTGTAGCTGGTGACGTAGCCGCCGCCGGGCAGCGCCTGCCCACGCAGTTCGATCACCTTGCCATCGGCACCGGTCCGCTCGAACACATGCGGCGAGCCGGCGCGCATGTAACCAATGCGCCGGTTGATCTGCACTTCGGTATCGCCCGAACCGAGCTCGCCGCGTTCGGCGTTGTAGCGGATCAGATCGGCGACCGGGCGGCCGACGTAGAGCATGCCGTCGGGGTAACCGAACATCTGCTGGTAGCGGCGATTCCACGCGGTCAGGCGCATTTCCGGATCGACCACGCTGACGCCGGCGCTGATGTTTTCCAGCGTGGTGGAAAGAATCTCGCGGTTGAAGCGCAGCTCCTGGCCGGCTTCGTCCAGCACCGCCACCACTTCACCCAGGTCCATGCCCGAGCCGCGCAGCAGGCTGGTCAGCAGCAGGCGCGCCGATGCCGCGCCGATGGAGGCGGCCAACAGGCGTTCGGTGAACTGCACCCACACGCGGTCGGCCGCGGCGGATGGCAGGAAATCGCGTTGCAACAGCTGCGCCTGTTCAATGAAGGAACGGCGCGCGCGGCTGTCGCCGATCACCCGGGTGGCGAGCGCCAACAGGTCACGCACCTTGATGTGTGCCGGCCAGTCACCGGCTACGGCCGGGCGTTTTGCATAGGGGTCGAGAAACGGCGCTGCACGCAGGCGTTCGGCAACATCCGGCCGCCAGCGCATCGAGACCAGCAGCATCGTGCCGGTATTGAGCAGCAGCGACCAGAATGTGCCGTGCGTGAGTGCGTCCCAGCCGGCCAAGCCGAACAGCTGCTGCGGGCGCAGCCATTCAATGCCGAACGGGCCGTGTTGCAACAGTGATCCGCTCAACCAGCCGCCATGACTGAGCGCCGGAATCAGCAGCGTGTAGATCCACACGCCGAAGCCGACCAGCATGCCGGTCTCCACGCCACGACGGCTGGCGCCGCGCCAGTACAGGCCGCCGATCAGGCCAGGCGCGAACTGCGCTACTGCGGCGAATGCCATCAGGCCATAGGTGGCGAGCATGGTGTCGTTGTTGCTGCCGCGGTAGTAGCCGTAAGCCACCAGCGCCAGCAACAGGATCGCCAGGCGACGGATCCACAGCACGCGCGAGGCGACGCTGGCCGCTTCACGGTGGTCGCCACTGCGGCGCAGCAGCACCGGCATCACCAGATCGTTGCTGATCATGGTGGCCAGGGCGATCGAGGACACGATGACCATGCCGGTGGCCGCCGAGAAGCCGCCCACATAGGCGGCCAGGGCCAGCGCCATGCTGCCTTCGGACATCGGCAGGGCCAGCACCAGGGTGTCGTCGGAGGCCAGGCCGGTGCCGAACAGGGTGGCGCCAGCGGTGGCGATGGGGATGATCATCAGCGAGATCACCACCAGGTAGCCACCAAACATCCAGCGCGCGCGGCGCACGTCGGCGGCATTGCCGCACTCCACCACGGCAACATGGAACTGGCGTGGCAGGCAGATCAAGGCCAGGAAACTGAGCAGCGTCTGCGAGACGAAGCCCACCGGTGGCATGCCCTCGAACAACGTGCGCGCCGAGCGCACCACCGATTCGCCACGGTCGGAGATCAGCAGGTAGGCGAACAGGCCCACCGCGACCATCGCGATCAGCTTGATCATCGATTCCAGCGCGATGGCCAGCATCATGCCGTGGTGGTGCTCGGTGGCATCCACCTGGCGGGTGCCAAACAGGATGGCGAACAAGGCCATCAGCAGTGCCACGTACAACGCCGGATCGGTCAGGGGCCCCTGACCACCGGCATCGCCGCTGAGCACCTGCAGGCTCATCGCCACCGCCTTGTACTGCAGTGCCAGGTACGGCACCACGCCGATCAACGCGATCAACGCCACCAGGGCCGCCAACCGCCGCGAGCGACCGAAGCGCGAGGAAATGAAATCGGCGATCGAGACGACGTTCTCACTGCGCGCGATCAGCGCCAGCCGCTCGATGATGCGCCAACCGAACGCCAGCATCAGCAGCGGACCCAGATAAATGGGCAGGTAGCCGATGCCATAACGCACCGCAGTGCCGACGCCGCCATAGAACGTCCACGACGAGCAGTACACCGCCAGCGCCAGGCTGTAGACCACAGGCCGCAGCCACGGGCGGTCCGGATACAGCGGGCGACGGTCACCCCACCACGCCACACCGAACAGC
The DNA here is from genome assembly GCF_001431415.1 of Stenotrophomonas humi. GTDB lineage: Bacteria > Pseudomonadota > Gammaproteobacteria > Xanthomonadales > Xanthomonadaceae > Stenotrophomonas > Stenotrophomonas humi. Next base: position 78,156 of record NZ_LDJI01000025.1, read on the forward strand.
AGCGCGGCGTAGCCGAGGGAGACCAGGAGCAGGATCCAGCTGGAGACCAAGAGCACATCCCGTCGAGCGGAGCGGCCCAGTGTAGCCATTCCATTGGGCGGGGGCTTTCGGCGGGGCTGAAGCAGGGGAAGCCGTGCCCCTCCCAACCCTCCCAACCCTCCCCTGCTGCGCAGGGGAGAGGGCAGATGCGGCTCCGCTCCGTTTCAGCGAAGTGCCGCTTCTCTCCCCCCACCGGAGTGCGGCCTTACTCCTCTGCCTTTCACCGAAGTGCGCCTTGGCCCCCACACCTTCAAAGAAAGCGAGCGAACAAAAGCAGAACGCCCCGGCAATGCCGGGGCGTTCTGGGTTCAACATTGGCCGATGTCTTACTGTGCCAGCTCGAACTGCACTTCCACGCGGCGGTTCGGCAGCAGGCATTCCAGCAGTGCCGCACGCGGCTTGACGCCGTCACACTGCTGCACCTGCTGGGTGTCACCGCGGTACTCGAAGCGGATCTTGTCGGCCGGAACGCCGCGGCCGATCAACAGCGAACGCACGGTTTCGGCGCGACGCTCGGACAGTGCCTGGTTGTAGTCGAAACCCTTGCCCTGCATGCGATCGGCATGGCCGACCAGCGCCACGCCAGCCAGCTCACGCTTCTCGGCGGCAATGGTGGCCAGCGCACGGTCCACGCTTTCCAGCGAGTAGGTGCGGATGTCCTTGTAGCCGTTGCGATCAAACTCGAACAGCACATTGGCAATCAGCGGACCCGCTGCGATCGGCGGCACGGCCGGGCCGGCCGGGTCCACGCCACACAGGCGTGCCGCGGTCTCGGCTTCATTGACCAGGTCTTCGGCGATCTGGATGTACGGCTTGGAGTGACGCCACTGCTGCTGGTTGAACTCGTTGCCGGCGTGCACCAGCTCCACTTCACCGCAGGCCACTTTCTGCGAGGCGCAGGCAAAGCCCGGGGTGCCGTGGATGACCTTCAGCCGCTGCCACAGGTCGGCCCGCAGGTACTTGGCGTCGTTGACCAATGCGGTGTCGGTGGGGATCGGCGAGACGCCGTTCTCCATGTCCACGATCAGCTTCTCCGACTCGGTCAACGCTTCCTGCGGGAATGCGCTGCGGTCGTTGCGGGTGTATTCGTGGAACGACACGTCCAGCCAGCATTGCGCCTTGGACAGGTGGTAATCGCGGATCGGCCGGCCACCGTCGTTGAGCGCCTGGATGCGGCCCTGGGTGGCCTCGTAGGACTCCAGGTCGGCATGGATGGCCTCATCGGTGATGCGCTTGGCCTGCGGATTGAGCTGGGTCTGCTGGGCGTTGGTGCCACCGGCAACCACCGTCAGGACGGCAGCAGCCAGCAGGGTGCGGAACGAGCGGGTTTTCATAGGCGAAAGGGTCATGGTGTCATCCTCAGCGGGCCGGATCGCGGTAACGAACCGGGTCCCGACGGAAAAGATCTTCATCGAACTTGAAGCGCAGGCGCAGGAACGCACCCTGCTGCGTGTACTCGTAACCGTTGAGGTCGCTGTCGCCTTCGAAGCCGGTCCAGTTGTAACCGGCCGACAACCACAGGTTCTGGCGCAACAGGCGGCCCACTTCCAGACCGTAGGCGTACTGGTTGGCACCGTACTGGCCACGGAAGGTGGAACCCAGTACGCCGATGTCCCAGTTCTCGGTGATGTCGTAGACCACGCGACCCGACAACAGCACGGCGTTGAAGCTGCTGTTGACGCGGCCACCGTCGCTGTAGGCGAACTGGTCACGCTGCCACTTGCCGGCAATGCGGCCGGTCAGCCACCACGGACGCGACGGGTGCCAGTCGGCATGCGCCGAGACGATATGCGCACGGGTACGCACGTCCTGGCTGGTGCCATCCACCACTTCACCGTCTAGCAGGGTCAGGCCACTCTCGTCGCGCTCGAGCTTGTACTCGTAGCGCATCAGCGCGTTGACCCGGTTGCGGTCGGTGTCGCGGTAGGCCAGGCCGAGCTGGAAGCGATCCTGCAGCACGTCACCACGGTCTTCGTAGTTGGTGGCCAGCAGGTAGTTGCGGCCCAGCAGGGTCCAGTCGCGGCTCAACTTGCGGGCCAGCATGAACTGCAGCAGCGTGGTGTTGAAGGCCTCGTTGGCGACCGTGCCCGGTACGTCCTCGGAGATGCGGTGCTCGCCACGGATGGCGCCGCGCCACAACGGGTTGGCGCTGTAATCCAACGCCAGTGCCAGGCCGGTGCTGTCGCCGGTATCACCGGCCACCACGTTCACCCGCTCGATCGAGCTGCTCAGGCGCAGGCCCTGGGCGATATCCCAGTTGTTGCGGATACCCGATGCTGCCTGCACGTCGCGGCCGCTGATCGAGTCACGCATGCGGTACTCGGAGAACGCCTGCGTGTCGCGGATGTAGCTGCTGTCGATACCGAACACCAGCGCATCGGCCTCGCGGTCGGTGGTGGTGATGCCGTAGGCACTGGTCAGGCCGGTCTGCCTCTCGTAACGGCCGTACAGGCGGCTGCGCTCGAACACCTGGTAATCCACACCCGCAGCAACACGGTTGCGGTCCTCACCACTGACGCTCTGCTCGTACTCGGCGCCGCCGCTGAACTTGTCGCTGAAGCGGTAGCCCAGGCCCAGGCGGGCGCTGTCCGATTCCAGCTTGGTGCCGATCGGCAGGTCGCTGGTGATCGGGCTGCCACTGGAGGAACCGTTGATGACCATCAGGCCGGTGGCCGGGTCCAGTGCCTGCTGGCCGTAGCCCAGCGCACCGCCACCACCGCCCGTGGCAAAACCACCGGTCAGTCCGCCGGTCTGGCCGAACGGCGCACCGGAAGACCACGGCGAGGTCACGCCGATGGTTTCGCGGATGCTGCGCAGACCCAGGTCCACGGTCAGACGCTCAGTGGCACCGATGCGCACACCGGCACCGCCGGCATCGCGCTTGCCACCGTCGGGGTTGCGGTCTTCGCTGCGCAGGCCTTCCACGTACAGCTCAAGGCGCGGACCCACGGCATACGCCATGCGTGCGCTGTACTCGCCACGACCGCCGTACAACGGCGAGGCAGCGTTGTTGAACTCCGGATCGGTCCGCGCGGCGAACACGCGGGCGTCGAACTTGCCGCCGTCATGGGCGAATTCCACGCGCCATGCATCGCCTTCCACTTCGCCGGTGACATCCTTCAAGCCCTGCGAGGTCACCTGGTTGAGCGAGTTGGTGTTGACCTCGCTGCGGGTACGCGCGAACTCGGCCACCAGCATCGTGTTCTGCCCGAAGCGATAGCCGGCGTTGACGCTACCCATCTTGAACTCGGCATACGGGTTGCGGTCTTCCACCGCAGAAGCCCCTACTTCGAGCTTGTCGGTCAGCTTGAACTGGCCATCGGCGCCGACCACCCAGAACTTCTCGGTCTGCTGGTCCAGTTCATAGGTGATGCGCAGCGACACCGGGTTGAGGTCGCTGTCGAACGAGGGCAGGAACTGATTGAGCAGGATGCGCCCGGAGAACGGCTCGAAGCTGTAGTCCACCAGACGCGCCAACGGCTTGACCGAGACGATACGGGTGGGCTGGTTGCGGTCGCGCACGATCATTTCCACGCGCTCACTGCCTTCCAGCACCGCGTTGTTGCGCAGCGCGTACGGGCCACTGCCCTGGCTGCGGAACTCCTCGATGATCTGCCGCAGCGAGTCTTCGATGGCGAACACGTTGGTCCGCACGCGCTCACTCTCGAAGTGCCAACCCAGGCCGGTGGCGGTGCGGTTGTAGGTACTCAGGATGCGCTGCGGAATCGGGCCGCTGCCACCGATGCCGCTGGTGGTTGCCAGGGTGTCGCCGGTCTGGAAATCGCCATACAGCAGGTAGCTGCGCTTGTTGTCGACGCGCACGTACAGGCGCTCGGCCGAACGCGCGTCGAAGCCGCGCAGCGACGAGTCGCCATACACCGGGTAGAACTCTTCCGGCTGGATGTCACGCAGCAGGCGGCCGCGCACGTCCTTGTCCGAATCGTAGGCGGCGGTGAGCAGATACTCACCCTTGATCTGGCCCTTGACGAAGAACGCAGTACGCGCCGTTGCATTGGCCTTGCCGTTGTTGAACTGCTTCTCCCAGCGACGGATGTCGCGGTCGAACGCATCGTGGTGCTGCACCGGCGAGACCAACCCGGCATCGGACTTGTTGCGGAAATTGACGATGCCTTCGATCAGGCCGGTCGCCAACAGGTCGCGCATTTCCGGCAGGAAGCCAATCGTGCCTTCGGCAGTCTGGTCGCCAGAGGTGATGCGCAGCAGCACATCCTGCGGATCGTGCGGGGCCACCAGGTCGAACTCGGCCACGCCGTTTTCCACTTCCACCTGGATGCCCGGCATCACCTTGTCGGCATCGGCAGCGCCGGGGCCGAACTCGTCGGTCCGCGAACCCGGCAGGCGGATGCGGCCACCGCTGTTCTCGATGGTGGCAAACGACGTACCGGCCAGCGGCTTGCCGTCGGCACCGAGCAGACGCACGGTGATGTGCACCGGCGTCTGGCCATCGGCCGGCACACCATCGCGGTCCACTTCCACCGACACGCGGTCCACGCCAACGTTGCGGCTGTAGTCGGCCTGGCCCGAACGGGCAGCCACGACTTCCGGCGGCGTATCGGTGGTGACCAGCGAACGCGGATACAACGTGCTGGCATCACCCAGCACCGGCGTGAAGCGACTGCTGGTGCCCACGTTCTGGGCCATGACCGGCATTGCGGCAGTGGCCAGCGCGCAGGCCAGCAGGCTCATGCGCGGCATCTTGCGCAGGGAATGACGGCTCATGGCTGCACCTCCTGCGAAGCGGATGCCGAGGGCGGGTTGGGTCGCGGATGCACGATCGGTCTCTGGTTGGCCGAGTCCGTGGCCTGCTGCGGCGCACGGGCGGGCTTGCTTTCAAAACGCAGCTGCGATTGCCCGGTTTCGGTTTCCGGTGCACGCACCTCGCCCTGGGTACGACGGGCCTTGACCTGCTCCAGCAGCGGGTTGGAGCAGCTGCCTTCGATGAAGTCGGCGCGATGCAGCTCACCGTTCTTCAGGTCCAGGAACAGGCTGTCGGCATCGCCCAGGTTGCGGTTGCTGCTGGTGGTCAGGCGCGAGCCGGCCGGCAGGGTGGACGGATCCACCTTCAACGTGTGGCTCTGCGGGGTCAGACCGCAGTAGCTGTACTTGCCTTCCGAATCGGAGATCACCCAGGTGCCGTTGGAGAAGTACAGGCGCACGCCCGGGATACCCAGCTCTTCGTTGTCCTGCAGGTGGTTGTTGTTGCAGTCCACGAACACCTTGCCCAGTACGCAGGCTTCCTCGGTGAACACGCCACCGGTGACGCGCACGCGGTACTCGGCACGGTTGGACGGCACCGAACCCGGCACCGGGGTCATCGAGCCCGGGTCGATACAGCCGCCGGTGATCGAGCAGCCATGCGCCTGGGCGCGGTTGATGCCGTCACCCTGCTGCGCACCGACGCCGACACGCACGCGATAGGTCAACACCAGCTGCTGGCCGACGTTGATCGGGCCCAGGTTGAAGCCCAGACGCGGGCCCGGCTTGCCGAACGGCTCTTCCAGCGCACGACCACCGACGCGGGCAGTGCCGTCGATGTAGGTGAAGCCACGCGGCAGCGTATCGACGATGTTCAACGTCGCCATCGCACTGCCGGCGGTCTGCCGCACGGTGATGGTGTACTGCACGGTGTCACCGATTTCCGCGGTCTGGCGATCACCGGTCTTGGTGATGACCAGGCCGGTAGCTTCGGCGGTATCCAGCGGGAGGTGGTTGTGGACGATGCCCGCGGTCGACGAACCGGCAAACAAGGTCAGCCAGTACTGCGTCGGCGTACCCACCGCACCGGTCGGTGCGTTGGACTGCGGCTGCACCAGATGGCTGCTGCCGGCAGCGCCAAGCGGCGACAACGAACCCTCCTGCGGCGCGATCAGCGACGACACGAACTGGTAGCCACCCGGCGGCGTCACCGTCAGCTGGAACTCACAACGTGCCGGCGCGGCCGGGCCAAACATGAACTGGTAGTAGCCGTTGTTGCCTACGGTCATCGACACCGCATTGCCTTCCACGCGGTAGCCACCGGCTGCCGCATTGAGGATGGCGGTCATCGGGTCATAGCCGTTGCACACGCCCACCGGGGTAATGGTGACGATGGAACCCGGCACCGGATCACGGGTGACGGCGTCATACACCACGCCCGACGGATCCACCGGCAAGCTCTGCTGCGGCAGATGCTGGCCGGCTTCAAGCACGACCTGCAGCTGGCTGGTGCCGTTCTCGGTGATACGGCAGGCACTGACGCTGGAATCGCTGATGGCACGCGGACCATCACAGGCAACACCCATGCCGCCGGCGGTTTCCTGGTTGACCGGCCATGCCCACAACACGCCCGAAGCAGGATCACGGAACTGGAGGTTCCACTTGATGCCCGGAATCACGTCACCAAAGCGGTAGCTGCCATCGGCGGCGGTAATGGTGCTCTGCGAGACCAGGCCGGTGGCCGAATCCAGCAACTCCACGATCCACGACTGCAGCCGCTCGTCGCCGCCATCCAGACGGGTGTCCTCGCTGCCGATGTCGAACCACACGGTGCCACCCACCGACGCGGACAGCTGCACCTGGTTCGGTACGCGGCACACGTTCTGGGTGATGGCGGTATCGCATACCGGCAGGGTGCTGACATCACCGTCGAACGCAGCGCGCTCGGTGGTGGTCGGGGTGCGGAACTCGTTCTCGCCGCCGCCTTCCACCAGCACGGCATTGTTGACGGTGCCGGCCTGCGCGGCTTCGGCGGTGACGTTGACCTTGACGGTGATGTCCGAGGTGGAGGTCACGCCGGCGTTGAGCACTTCCGAACTGCGGCATTCAAAGCGGGTATCGCCCACCGCGCCGGAGCAGGTCCAGCCATTGCCCGACGGAACCTGCGCCAGGTTCAGGCCCACCGGCAGGCGGTCCTTGACGAGGTACTCGCCCTTCGACGCCTGCTGCCCACCGTTGCGCACACGGATGGTGTAGGTGGCGACGTTGTTGACGGTGAACTTCACCGTGGTGGACGACTTGCTCACCAGCATGTCCGGCGAATCGCCGATCTCACCGAAGTTGTTGTCCACCGACTTGTCGCCCGGCTTGAGCACGATACCGGTGATCTCCGAGGTGGTCGTCGACGGATTGCTGCCCGTGCCGCCGGTGCTGCCGGCGGTGGTCTTGCCGTTGAGCGTTTCAGCCGGCTGGTTCGGTTCGGTCACCACATAGGTGCCCGGACGCAGGTTGTCGAAGCTGTACTTGCCGTTGGCATCGGTGGTGGTGGTCAGCGTGACCGGGTTGCCCAGGTCGTCCGTACCGGTCAACTCGACGGTGACGTTGGCAAAGCCGCCTTCCTCAGGCTGGCGGATGCCATCGTCGTTGCTGTCGTTGTAGACGTTGCCGGAAATGCTGGCCGCCGGCACCTCGCCGAAGTTGTTCTCGACCGACACCTGGCCCACGCCAACGGTGATCGTGCCGATGAACGACGGGTTCTGCGCGGTGGCGCTGCCTTCGACCGAGCCATTGCCCACCGGCGTACCGCCGATGTTGCCCGGCTTGGTCTTGCCGTCGTTGGTGTCGGCTGGCTGCTGCTTTTCCACCACCTTGTATTCGCCCGGGGGCAGGTTGAGGAAGCTGTAGCTGCCATCGGCACCGGTGGTGACGGTGATCGGGGTGATCGGGTTGCCGTTGATGTCGGAGCCGGTCAGTTCCATTTCGACGCCGGCAATACCGACTTCGCCCGGATCGACCACACCATCGTTGTTGGCATCCAGCCACACCTTGCCGGTGATGCCGCTGTTGGTCGGCACTTCGGCGAACAGGTTGTCGGTCGACGTATCACCGGGCTTGCTCAGATCGATGTTGGCGATCTTGCTCGACTCCGGCGCCGCACCATTGCTGGCGGTGCCGCTGCCGGTCTTGGTGCTGTCCAGCTGGCCGGCCGTGGTCTTGCCCTGCGCGGTGCCCACCGGCTGGGTCGGCTCGATCAGGGTGTAGGTGCCCGGACGCAGGCCGTCGAAGCTGAAGCTGCCGTCGGCGTTGGTCGGCACGGTCGTGTCGACCGGGTTGCCCTGGTCGTCGGTACCGACCAGACGGATATCCACGCCACCGATACCTGCGTCGCCCGGTTCCTGCACGCCATTGTTGTTGAGGTCGAAGAACACCACACCCGAGGCAGACACCGGCAGGATCTCGCCGAAGTTGTTGTTCACCGACTTGCCGCCGGCATTCAACACCACGCCGGTGATGGCGCTGGGGGTGTCGCGAACGGTCGAGGCCACACCGGCGACACCGTCAATGACGGTACCGGCGGTGGTGGTGCCATTGAGCGTGGTGACCGGCGTGCCGCCGACCGGGGTATAGACCGGCTGCGCCACCTGCTGGGTGACGATGTAGTCACCGGCCGGCAGGTCGATGAAGGCATAGCTGCCATCGGCGACGGTATTCAGCACCGACACGGTGTTGCCCAGCACATCGACCACCGGCTGACCGTCACGACGGCTCAGGGTGACCTGCACGTTGCCCAGGCCCGGATCGGTGGCGGTGTGACCGTCATTGGCCTGGTCCAGATACACGCGACCTGCCAGCGAAGCGGCCAGCTCACCGAAGTTGTTGCCCGACGAACCGGTCGGCGGCAGCTTGGTGATGGTGATGACGTTGGAGTTGTTCTCCTGGCCGTCCTTCAGGCCGCCGGGCTGGGTTTCGGTGATGGTGTAGTCGTGACCGGCGATCAGGCCGGGCACGGTGTAGCTGCCATCAGCGGCGGTAGGACCGGTCCACACAACGGTGCCGGTGCTATCGGTGACGGTGATGGTCACGCCCGGAATGCCCGGTTCGGTGCCGTTCTGGAGGCCGCTGTCGTCGCGGTCCAGGTAGACCTTGCCGGAAATGGCAGTGGTGATGTTTTCACCGAAGTTGAACTCGGTGCCGTTGCCGGCCACCAGCTTGATGCCGGCAATCTTGTCTTCGCTGCCGGTGGTGGACACCAGACAGACAGGACCGCACAGAACGCTGCCAATCTTGCCCGGGTTCACCGCGGCCGGCAGGTTCTGCAGGCCCGTCGGCATGGTCGGCAGCGGCTCGCGCAGCACGTAGGTCCTGCCGGCAGTCAGGCCAGTGAACTCATAAAAGCCCGGGTTCTGGTCATTGTCGGTAGTCGCCGTAAGGGTACGGCCGGTCTCCACTTCGTCCAGGTACACGGTGGCGCCGCCAATGCGTGCATCGGCGCTGCTCAGGACGTGGTTGTTGTCCTGGTCGATGTAGACGTAACCGGAGAGCTTGCGCTCCAGCGGCTCCGGGAAATCGAACTGCACGCCCACGCCACCGCCGCCCAGCACCACGCCGCCGATCACGCTGGTGGTGGCAGTGTTCGTGGTGGTGTAGGTACCGCTGACATTGGTGCTGGCGTCGTTGCGGTTCGGACGCGCCGTGTTGGGCTGCGGCGTACCGTTGGCGACATAGCCCGCCGGCTGAGTCTGGGTGATGGTGTAGCCGGCGGCGTTGGACGGCGCCAGGTTGATGAACTGGTATTCACCGTCATTATTGGTCTTGACCGTGATCGAAACCGGGTTGCCATACAGGTCGGTACCGGTCAGGGTCACGTCGACATTGGCAATGCCGGTGTCGCCGCCATCCACGTCGCCGTTGTCGTTGTCATCGCTGAACACAAGGCCGCCGAGACGCGCGTCACGCACCTGGGTGGTGGACGTCTTCTCGTTGTTGTTCGGATTCAGATCCATCGAGGTCGGTTCGTCATCTGCATCGCGACCCGGCTCAATGGCAGCCTTGTTGGTGTGAATGGCAGGCACATAGCCGCCCGTGAACACGCCAGGCACGGTCCTGACCCACAGCGTCAATGTCAGTGTGTTTGCAGCGCCTGACGGGAAACTGCCGCCCAGGTCACAGGTCACCGCCTGTTGCTGGTTCAAATTCGTGATTTCGGGCGGCCCGGCGGAGAGATAGCAGTAGTTGTCAGCGCCGACCGGGGGCTTGCCGACTTGGACTTTGACCTCACCAGTACCCGACAGCACTGCGCCGCTGCCACTGTCCACCTTGACGGTCAACGGATGGCTGGTGTCGTCATGCACCCATTCGAAACCTGCAGGCAGGGTATCGATGACACGCATCTTCTCGACGCGGCTGCCCTGGGCATTGCGCACCACGATGTCGTACCGGATGGGCTGCCCCACGTTCACCGGCCCTGGAGTCACGGTGGTCTTGCTGACCACCTCCAGGTCCGCTGACGGGAAGATCACATCGTTGACCTGCTCCAGATTGTTGCCTGCATCATTCGGATCGAAGCTGCACTTGCCCTGGCTTTCGTAGTTGGTGGTTTCGTCACCGCAGACATAGGCGATATTGTTGAACAACACCGGCAGGCTGGAGTCACCCGTCACGGTGAACAGCACTTCAAACTCCACCATGTGTTCTTTGTCCAGGCGGTTCAACGCCTGCACTGAGTTCAGCACACACACCAGCTCAGCACCCTGCTGGGTGCAGCTGACGTCGGTATCGGGCTTGTACGCGTAGCCGCTCACCGCCGGACGGGTGTTTACGTTCTCGATGCGGTCGAAGGTGGCGGTGAACCCTGCCGGTGCGGTGATCCGGTCACGGACCTCCACGTTCTCCGCCTGCGACGGCCCCAGATTGAAGGCACTCAAACGGTAGCGCAGCTGGTCACCCATGACGAACTTGCTGCGGCCGTTCGGATAGACCTGGGTCTTCTTCTGCTGCAGGTCGATGGTCGGCACGCGGACCTCGAAGGTCACGTCGGCACTGTTGTTGCTGTTGGAAGCGGCGTCGTCGCAGCTGGTCGAGGAGCCCGGCAGCCACTGGCAGACAGCGCCCAGGCTGGCGACCGACGCCTGGTTGGTGACCGACGGATAGACCACGCCACCGGCAGCGACCTGCAGGTTGGCCGGCTTCTTGACGCGTGCGCTGATCGTCACCGTCTCGGTGGTCTGCGCGGCGATCGCGCCACGGCTGTTGACGCACGAGATGGCGCCGGTGGCCTTGTTGCTGGCGGAACAGTCCAGCATGCTGCCGGATGGCACGGTCACGTCGATGATTTCGTAGGTGGCACCGGCCATCGTCGCCGTCCCGGTCGGGAGGGCGTCGGTGATGTGGAAGTCGTTCTGCGGCGCCGCGTCCGGGCCGTGGTTGCGCGCGGTCAGGGTGAAGGCGATCGGCTCGCCGATCAGCACCGTGCCGCTCGGGGTGACGGTCTTGCTGGTCATCCGGTAGTCGGTGCGCGGCAGGACCTTCACCGCCGCCGAGTCGGAGTACAGACCATCGGCGCGCAGGCTCGACAGCACCGCGTTGGGCGAGGTCAGCGTTGCGGTGTTGGTCAGCACGGTGTTGCCGCTGGTGGACTGCAGCGGGCGATCCGCCGCCAGCACCACTTCAATCTCGGTGCCCGGTGTCACTTGGCTGAACACACAGGTCTGGCTGCGCGCACCAAGCGGCAGCGCGGGACAGCTGACACTGGCTGCGCTACCGCTGATCGCGGCCGCCGACAGTACCCGCACCCGGCCCTTGAAGGCCGCGGTGTTGAGTACACCGGGCACGTCGTCGGTGAGGTTCAGGGTCGGGATGGTTTTCTGGTTGGGCTTGTCCGTGGTACTCGGTGTGGACACCAGGATCTTCCAGTACACCGTCTCTGCGGCGCCGGACAGGGTCGGGGCGTCGGCCACGGGGTCGTGCCAGCTGATCTGGTCGACCGAGGACTCCTTGCGGATGTTGACCCAGGCGGTGTTGTCGATGACGTCGGTCAGGTTCAGGCCGCCGCCGGCGGTGGCGCAGTCATTGGTGTTAACACGGTCGGCCGGCTGCGCGGCGTCGGCCGGGTTGACACCCAGCTGGCCCAGCGCGGTGATGCCGGTGCAGGCACGGTTGGACAGGTTCAACTGGCCGGAGATCGCGGTGGCGCGGGTCTGGAACGACAACGGCAGGCTGCCGCCACGCGCGATCGAGCCGGTACCGGTGGTCTTGCAGGTCACCTGGGTGGTGAAGGCGGCAGAAATGCCGTTCGGTGGTGTCACGTTGCGCTGGACCGTGCACTCCCAGCCCGGGGTGACGTTCGCCAGCCCGTTCACACCGTAGCCGGCGTCCATTTCCTGCGGGCGCATGTAATCAACCACGTACAGCGGCTGCGCCGGCGTATAGCTGGCCGCGCTGGTGCTGTTCATACCATTGCTGACCGAGAACGAGGAGGTGATCGGCGCGCCGGGGCTGACCGGGCCACTGGACGGGTTCTTCGTCTTGGTCAGGCCGATGTCGGTGTAGGGCTCGTTGATCTGGTACGGCGCGAGCACGCTGTTGTTGGCTTCGTTCCAGTCCTTCAGCGCGGCCGGCGGCGTGGCCACGACCGGGAAGCGCCCGTCGGTGCCGGTCGGCGGCATGGTCAGCGGAATGGTGAAAGGCTTGCTACCACCCGAAGCAACAACACCGGCATCACAGGTCACCAAGGTGCCGGTGTAGGAAGTACCGGAAACAGTGAGCTGCTTGCCGGCTTCCAGGCTGCAACCCACAGGCAGCGTGCCAATGACAAAACCGTCAGGAATGATGGTGCTGACGGTGCCGCCGACTGTACTGGTCTGCGGCCCGTTGTTCTTGTACGTCAGCACCAGGTTTTGCGCGGTGTTCACTTCCAGCGGCTGGCTGGGGAAGCTCACCAGCGCTTCGATATCCGTACCGAGCACGATGTTGTAGCTGGCGCTACCCGAATTATCGTTCGGGTCAGCATCGAAATAGTTGTCGTTGACGGTGGCGATGCTCGCATTGTTCGTATGCGTGCCAAGTCCGTTGGTGCGCATGACCACGGTGATCTTGGCGGCATTGAACTGCGCCGCCGTCATCGGCCCGGTGTAGACACAGGTGAAAGAGCGACTGCTGTTGGCCTTGGCAACCGTTTCACACACCGGGTTGCCACCGCCCGGGGTCGGCGTGATGCTGGTCACCACATTGGCTGCATCGTTGGGCAGCTGGTCGGTGACCTCGATCTTTGCGCCAGCTGGCAGATTGCTGCCGCCCGCTGCAATCTGCGGGTCCACCTCAAAGGTTGCGGTGCCGCCAGTGGCGCCCTGCCCATTGTCCGGGCTGATCAGTCTCTTGGTGACCTGAAGATTGCCGGTTTCGCGGACCGTCGTGGTGCCGGTGGCCGGCGTTGGACTGGTACTGGAGGTCGCGGTCAGATTGAAGCTGCCCAATTGGCGCGCGCGGATGCTGAAACCCACCGAACCACTGGGTGCATTGACCGTATTGCCGGGAGCAATCGGGCAGGTCACCGTGTTGCTGGCAGTTGCATACGTGCAGTCCATGGCGCCCGGAGAAGCCGGAGGAACAAAGTCCACAGAGGGCGGGAGAACCACCGAAATACTGGTCTGGCCTGCATCGGCTGCGGTTCGCAGCCAGCTGATGGTCAATGGCGTGTCGATACCCTCACCCATGTTGGGTGGCAGGTTGACGTTCTGTGGAACCACCGTTGCCAGGGCCGTAACCGGCAGCAGACTCAGTACCAACAACGATGCCCGGCGGACAAAGCGCGCTAGACGGCTGCTGCCTTGCCGACCGTTCTGTTCCATCGCGTGAGCGCCATTGCTGGCAATGCACTGCTCGTACTGAATCGTCACCGGATAACCCTCTGCAAGCGCGCTGCTACGCCGGGCAGCCAGTTCAATTGGCAACCCGGGTAAGGCGTGATTGGTTGGAAGACGAACCGCCCCAAAAACGGGTCGTCAGAACGAGTCCCTATTCAGAGACGTCGTGAAGGCGCGAATTCTTACGCTGGCCTTGGAGGGTTACAGTGCCGATTTCTGACCAAAACTCACTGAAAATCACACGCGAATCGAGAACCAGTCCGCATTTTTTTGCTAGATCATTGATTTTTCAGGAATTTCATTAGCCGCAAATTCACCGATGTGAACCCGCTTCCCGTTTACAAATGTGACCTTTGGCTGAATGTCAAAGTGTGAACTAGAGCGTCAGGCGGTAACCCGAACCGCGAACTGCGCGGATGGGGAGGGTGCAGCGGGTGACGCTGCGCACGCGGTTGCGCAGGCGGTGCACCAGCACCTCAATCCGGTGCGGATCAAAGCTCCAGGGCTGGTCGGTCAGGGCTGCGATCAGCTGCGCACGGCCGATGGTCTCGTCTGGCGATGCGAACAACAGGGACAAAAATGCACGCTCGGCCTCGGTCAAAGCGAGAACCTGGCCGCTGGGGGCTCGCAGGTTCCAACCGCCCGATTCCAGCTCCCAGGCCGTTGATGTCTCACCGGCTGACGCCGCTTCGATCACCTGTGCCGGCTCCCCCGGCAAGCGCCGACGCAGGCTGTACAACCCCGCAGCCAGCAACTCCACATCCGGCCGATGTGCCAGGCAGGCATCAGCACCGGCCCACAGGCCTTCGGCCACCCGCTGCGGGGTTGCCGCATCCACCAACAGCACCACGCCCAGGTCATCACGACGACGCAGGTGTTCCACGGTGGAGGACAGTCCTTCATCCACAAGCGCGGTATCGATCAGCACCACATCGCAGGGAACGATGGCCAGCTCCCGGTACAGCGCCGCGATGTTGTCCATGGCATGCACCTGCGCGCCGTAGCGCTGCAATGGCAGCACCACGTCCAGACTTCCAACAATCCATATGCGCAGCGGCGCCAAAGCCAGCGCCAATGCATCACTCGTCGCTGCCGGCGCGTTTTCCATCAGTTGCGTTACCACACAATTTCCCCGCTGTGAGGCACATGACCTCGCTCAATATAGGGGAATATTAGCCCAGCGTAATGTCAGTTACTGAGGCAAAGCGTAAAGAGCTTTCTGACAGGCGTTGAAAAAGACCTGAGCAATCCGACGCCCCTGCTGAAAATGAGCTGCGTGAATTTGGTGAAATGCTGCGCGTGGCGCATCGCAGATGCGGAACCGCGTTTCCAAGAGGACGTTTCCGACCAATGGCCTTGCCGGGCGTGGCCCGGCACCACACCGCATGTCTGACTGCATGATTTTCCAGCAGCACCGCATGCCGGGGATTGCCCGGCATGCGGTGCGTCACGGCCTACTCCGCCGGGACGCCCATTTCCTTCAACAACTCCGGTGCCGGGTAAACCTTGGCCAGCAACCAGCGCAGGTAGCGCATGTCCACATGCACCGCGCGCTTGTACCGCGGATCGAACCACCAACTGGCACTCACCGATTCCCAGTTGGAATCGAAGTTCAGGCCGATCAGCTCACCACGCGCGTTGAGCACCGGTGAGCCGGAGTTGCCTCCGGTGGTATCCAGGTTGGTCAGGAAGTTGACCGTCTGCGTCTTCAGCACCGGATCGGCAGTGCTGCCGAAATCGCCCTTGGCGATGGCCGCCAGCAGCGGCTTGGGTGCATCGAACGGCACCGTGTTGGTGTTTTTCTCGGCGATGCCAGCCACCGTGGTGACCGGTGAATAACTCACTGCATCACGCGGATGCAGTGCTTCGACTTTGCCGTAGCTGATGCGCAGCGTGCTGTTGGCATCCGGGTACACCGCACGGCCCTGCGTTGCACGCCAGGCGAACAACGCCTGCATGTAGGACGGACGCAGACGCAGCTGTTCGCCTTCGCGTTCCTTGCTTTGGCGCTCGGCGTCGAGCTGGGCCACCACCAAAGCCGAGGCCACCGATGCCAGCGGGTCGCTTTCAATCGCGCCACCCTTGCGGGCGCTTTCAAAGCGCGACAGACGCTGCGCTTCATCACCCAGGCGCGTCTGTGCGTACAACGTGTCCAGACGCGTGGTCAGCTGCGCCGGCGTACGGCCGAACAGGTTGTCGTAGTGCGCGTTGCGCTGTGCATCGGGCAGCTGCTGATAGCGGGTGAGCAGCGCGGTGAGAATCGCTTTCTCCACGACGGGGTCGTAGCGACGCTGTACCTGCTTGAGCACACCTTCGATCAGCGCCTGATCGCGCTGCTGGTAACCAGCTTCGCGCTCGGCGTCGGGCTTGAGCGATTCCACGCGCAACCGCTCAAGCAGCAACGCCGAGCGCAGCAGCTGGGTCTGGCTGGACAGCAATGTCACCAGGAACTCGCTGCTTCCCACTTCACGATCCGCTGCCAGCGATGCGAACAACGCATCGATGTCGGCTTTGTACTTGCTGTCGGTGGCGGCCAGCATGGCCTGCTCGTCCTGGGCACGCTGGGTTTTGGCATCGCTACGCAGCAGGCCTTCCAGCTCACCGGCCGCGCGCTTGCGGTTGTTCTTCAGCGATTGCAGCTGGGACGCATAGCGGGTACGCGCATCGGCATTGGTCTTGCCGATGGCTTCAATGGTGTCGATCAACTGCTGGAACACATCAACGCGGCGCGGCAGCACGGTGTCGATCTGGTTGCTGAACTCGGCGGCGGTGCGAAGGCGATAGGTGGTTCCCGGGTAACCGGCCAGCATCGCGTAGTCACCTTCCTTCGGGCCATCAGCCGCCATCTTCAGGTGTGCTGGCGGCTGGTAGGGAACGTTGTCCTTGTTGTAAGGCGCCGGCTTGCCGTCCTTGCCAACGTAGGCACGCAGCAGGGTGAAGTCACCGGTGTGGCGCGGCCACATGAAGTTGTCGACTTCATCGCCATAATTGCCGATGGCGCGCGGCGGCGCGTAGACCAGGCGGATGTCAGTCAGCTCCAGCTGGCGGATGCGGTAGAAATCGGTGCCGTAATACATGTTGGCCACCGAACAGCGCACGCCACCTTCGGCTTCACAGTCGGCGACGATGCGCTTGCGCGCGTTTTCCACCGCGTCGTAGTAGGCACGGCCGGTCTTGCCGCGCGCGTCCTTGAGCACGTCATCGGTGACCTTGTCGAAGCCCACCGTCACCAGCACGCGGTAATCCGGATTGGCCGCACGCTCATCAGCGCGGCCCTGGGCGATGAAGCCCTCGTTGATCGTGTCGTGTTCCTTGCTGGCGTTGTACTGGATCACGCCATAGGCCACATGGTGGTTGGTCAGCAACAAGCCATCACCGGACACGAACGCACCGGTGCCGCCCCCCACACGTACCACCGCACTCAACGGCGGCGCGGTGACATCGGCCAATTCCGCCGGATTGCCCTTGAAACCGGCTTCCTTCAGCGTTTTTGCCAACTCAGGCAACTGCGTGGGCATCCACATGCCCTCGTTGGCGTTGGCGGCAGCAGCCAGGCTCATGCCCAGCACCAGCGCGGCGGTAAGCGGTTTGCGCGTCATTGGAACTCCAGCGAAATACAGAACAGGCGTGGACAGTAGCGGCGCCGCCCGAGGGCGGCAACCGCCAGCGGTCATGGACTGGAGATTCGATGGGAGCAATGCAGAGCCAATCGCAGCCCCTCCCAATCCTGCCCTGCAAGCAACGGAGTGACAGCCCCCTGAAAGCACAACCTGAACTCTCAGAACGCAACTTCCCTACTCGGCGCTGGAGGGCAGGAAGGTGGCGTCGTTGCCGATACCACTCCTGCATCCCTCCGAATTACTTCTCCGTGCGCCAGTTCACCGAGCCGCGGTTTTCCACCGTGGACGATTCCACTTCGATGTCGAAGCCGCGACGCAGCAGGTACTTCAGCGTCAGCACCGAGCCGCTGCCGACCAGCGACACACCGTAGCCGACGTAAAGCTTGGGCGTGATGTATTTGCCCACGCCGATCACCGAGCCGCCCAGCGCGCGTGACTGGCTTACACCAGCATCATCCAGGCCCAGCTTGGCGCCGACCTGCGCGGCCAGCAGGCCACTGCCGGCCGACAGGGCCGCCGAAGCGGCATTGACCTGCTGTGCCTGGTCGTTGCTGGCCATGCTCAGGCTGCGGCCGAGCACCAGGTACGCCAGCGCTTCGGATTGCGACATCGCCGGATCCGACCACACGTCCACCTTCGGCGCCTGCGCGCGGCCGGTGACGTGGATGCCCGCGGTGACGTCGCCGATCGCACGCTCAGCCTTGATGTTGATGCGCGGGTCCGAAACGATGCCGTAGTTCCACAGCAGTTGGCCGTCGGTGATGGTCAGGTCCTGGCCGTAGGCCTTGTAGCGACCACTCACCTCCAGACCGCCGTTGGCGGTCATCTCGCGGCCCGGTCGGGCACGCACCTGCATGCGCCCGGTCAGCGCGCCCTTGAGGCCGAAACCGGTCATCTTGACCTTGTCGCCCAGACTCACGGTCAGGTCCATGTCCAGCGGCGAGGACGGACCTTCTGCCGGGTCCACCGGATCCAGCACCACCACGTCTTCGGACACGGAGGTACCGCGATCCAGACGCTCCAGGTCCAGATCAGCCTCGGGCACGTGCACGCTGCCGCGCAGTTCCATCGCGGTGCCGGCCAAGGTGAAGTCCAGATCCGGATTGGCGACCACGCGCAGTTCGCTGGTGTTGGCCAGCAGCACCTTGTCGCCGGAGATATGCAGCTGCAGCGGCTGGGCATCGCCAAACCACGACAGGCCACCATCCACCTTCAGCGTGCCTTCGCCACCGGTTTTGGCTGCGGCGTTGATACGCGCCGAGCCATCGGGCTGGGCGATGAAGGTGGCGGCGCCTTCGCTCAGGGTCAGGCCCAGCGCCGGCAGTTCACCGGTGAAATTGCTGAGCTTGGCGTCACCGCCCAGGGTCGGTTGCCCGCGTGTCCCGCGCAGGCTCACATGACCTTCGATCAACCCCTTGGGCCGCACCAGATCCGGCGAGAACAACTCCAGCCAGTACAGCCGCGACATGTTGAGGTACAGCTCACCGTTGAGTGCAGCGCCCGGTTCCCAACCGGTCTGCACCTTGGCATCGACGAAGCCGTCGCCCTGGAAACCGACACCGAGGAAACCCTTGATGCTGTTGGGCTGCATTTCCAGGTTGAGCGAGAAATGGTCATAACGCACCAGCTCGCCACGGGCGTTGTCACCCAGGCGGATGCCGCCCTCGGCCGAGGCCACCTTGAAGCCGCCTTCAAACGCATTGCCACGCGGGCGGATGTCGCCGTCGAAGGTGACTTCGCCACGCAGGTGCAGCGTACGGCCGGCATTGGGCGGCAACCACGGCTGCACCAGCGCCAGCGGCAGTGCATCGCCGCGCAGCTTCAGACCGTCACGCGGCCAGTTGGCGCTCGCGCACACCGCACCGCCGGTGGTCGACCCCAGGCAGGCTTCGCCGAGGGTGAAGTTGCTGCCCTGCACGTTGAACGCCGCGGGCTGGCGCAATTGCCACGGCGCGCCCTTGACCGGCGCCAGCCGCAGCGAGGCCAGTTCACCACGCCACGCCTGCCCGGCCTGACGCACGCTGCCACTGAGCGCGATGGCACCCAGTTCGTTACCGGTCTCCGCATCCAGATGCAGGTTCTGCAGGCTGCCACGCGCATTGATGCGCACCTGGTCCAGCAGCATGCCCACTTCCACCGCGCTGCCCTGCACCTGCAGGGCACCGTTGTCGCCCTGCCACGGCAGACGGCCGTTGATGCTGATCTGGCCGGCTTTCCAGTCATCCCATTGCAGGCTGTTGCCGCGCAGGTCGGCGGTGATGTCCGGCTGGCTTGGCGTGCCTCGCAACTGCAGGGTGCCGGCCAGACTGCCACTGCTGCCGGGCAGCAGGTCGGACAGATGCAGCGGCTCCAGCCGTGCGTCCACGTTCATGCGGTCGCCGACCTTGCCCTTGGCTTCGATGCGGCTGTCGCCCACCACCAGACGCACGTCGCCCTCGCCCTGGGTGCCCTGCAAGGCGAGCTTGGCGCGTGCATCCACGCTGCGACCACGCAACCTGCCCTTGAGCTGCGGCACGTCCACGGTGGCCTCAAAGCGCATCTCGTCAGTACCGGCTGGCGCCGGCAACTGCTTGCCCTGGGAGGCGAGCGTACCGGACAGGTTGCCCTCCCAACCCGGCAGGAAGTAACCAGGGTCGAAACCGGCCAGCCTGGCGTCTACATCCCAGGCCAGCATCGGTGCCCATGCCGCCGAGCCGGTCAGGTCCAGCGAGCCGCCCGGCGTGGTCGCCTTGAGCTGTTCGATGCGGGCCTGCTGGTCATTGCCACGCACGTCGAAATCGAGGCTGGCGTCCTGTGCATCGCGGGCGACGTCGGCCGTGCCGATGGCGGCCCAGTTCTTGAGGTTGCCGGCCACGCCCAGCCGTGCTTCTTTCAGGTGCATCGGCACCGGCGCGGTATCCGGCGCGGAGGGATCGGGCTCCGGCATCCAGGTCAGCTGGTTGGCCACCACCGCAAAGCGGAAGCCGGGGTTCTGCGCGTCGCTGAAATCCGCGGTGCCCTGCAGCCGCACGCTGCCGCCGAATACTTCGGCCACCAGCGGTGCGACGGTCAGCACCTGCTTGTCGATGGCGACGTTGGACGGTGCCAGCACCAGCTCCTGCTCGCCCTGGCGCACGCGGCCCTGCAACTGAGCCTGGCCGCCACGGCCACGCGCGGTGAAATCCAGCGCCAGTGGAGCGGGCGCTTCGGCCATGAACTGCGCCGGCACCAGCTGGCCCAGATCCAGTTCTTCCGAACGCGCGGCAATGTTCCACACCGGATTGTCGCGGCCATCCAGGATCAGGCTGGCATGCAGCGGCTTGGGCGCGTAACCGGCCAACGCCACTTCCATGTGCGCCAGATCACCACGCGCCACCAGGCCCAACCGTGCTGCGGGCTGGCCCGGCCGCGCCGGCATCAGTGCGCGCACGGTGAGGTCTGTGTCGTAATCGTTGCGCGGCAGGTAATGGCCGTCGATGCGGAAATCGCCAAGGTTGCTGTTGACCTTGATCTGGACGGCACGGAACTCGCCATCGGCCGCTTCCAGTCCGCCGCGGATGCGGGTGATGTCGATCACCGGCTCCTGCACCTGGCTGATACGCAGGCCATCGACCACGATGGTGTCGGCCTGCAGGGCCAGCGGCAGTTCGATCGCAGGCAGCACGTCCGGCCAGTTCGGCAGCTCGAAGGGTTTGTCTTCCGACGGGCCCAGGTCCAGCGTGGCATCGGTGATGCGTAGTGCGTCCAGGCGCAGCTTGCGGCCCAGCAGCGGGCGGATGTCCGGGTCCAGATAGGCCTGCGCGGCAGTGAAATGCAGGTCTTCGTAGCGGAAATCGAGGTCGTGCAGGATCAACGGGCCGGCCAGCGGGCCTTCGGCCTTGCTCCAGGTCAGCGACGAATTGGCCGGCAGGCGCGCCACCACCTGCGCCAGCAGCACTTCACGCCCTGCCACGGTCTGCAGCAGCCAATACACCGCAAACAGGCCCAGCAACACCAGCGCGGTGATGGTGATGCCACTGCGCACGGCCAGCTTGCGCAGGCGCGCCTTGCGCTTGGCACGCAGTTCGGCGATGCGCGCTTCGCGTTCTTCCGGGCTTACGTCATCCGGGCGGCGGCTCACAGGTCGGCTCCGATGTTGAGGTACAGCTGGAAGGCCGAATCCGGGCTGTTCAAGCCGCGGGCGATATCAATGCGCACGGGGCCGACCGGGGATTTCCAGCGCACGCCGAAACCCACGCCGGTATGCAGGTCGATGGTGTTGTCAAAGGCGCTGCCGGTATCGACGAACACCGCCGCGCCCCACGGGCCACCATTGAAGTAATGCTCGTACTCGGCCGAGCCCACCACCACGTTCTTGGCACCGAGCGCGTATTTGTCCGGGGCCGGGGTACGCGGGCCCACTTCGCGGTAGGCGTAGCCACGGATGGAGCGGTCGCCACCGGCGAAGTAACGCAGGCTCGGCGGCATCGACACCAGATCGCTGGTCCAGGTGGTACCGGCCTGGCCGCGCAGGATAAGGCGGTCGGCATCGCCCACCGGGATGTACCAGCGCAGGGTCATGTCCGCCTGGACGAAGCTGGTATCCGAGCCGGCACCTTCAATGCCACCCCGCACCGTGGCGTTGCCGCTGATGCCACTACGCGGAAAACTCTCGTCGTCCACGTTCACGTAGTCGCCGGTCAACTGCGGATAAACGAGCGTGGAGTACTGGTACAGCCGCTTGTCGAAGGTATTGCCGGAGTTGTACCCCCAGCGCTCGCGCAAAGCGTTCATCGAGACGATGGCGGTCCAGTGCTCGTTGATCTCACCGCTGCGGCTGGCGATGAGCTTCACGTTGCGCAGGTCGATGTAGTCGGTCTGCTCGTCGTAGGCACTGATCGCGTAGGTGTACCAGCCGTCCAGCCAACGGAAGCCAGGCACGCGGTAGCTGGTGATCAGGCTCTTGCGCCGCTGTGCGTAGTCCAGCTGCGTGTTGAGCTTATGCCCACGGCGGTTGACGTAGCGGCGTTCCACGCCGCCGCGCACACCGGCGCCGCTCTCGCTGCCGAAGCTGACACCGGCGGTGTAGATGGTGCGCTTGGCCTTGGTCAGCTTCACGTTCACCGGCACATCGCCGTTCTCATCGGCCTGCTCGGGATGCGGCTGGATGTCGATGACGCTGAAATAGTCGAGTTTGGTCAGCGACTCGCGCAGGCGGTCGAGCTTGCCTTCATGCCAGTAGCTGCCTTCTTCCCAGTACACCAGCGGGTCGAACAGGCCCGGGCGGAAGTAATCCTCCTGGAAGGTGATCGGCCCCATGTTGTAGCGGCGGCCACTGTCCCAGCTGAGGAAGATGTCGGCCGCGTTCTCGGCCCGGGTGACTTCCACCTTGCGCTGGGTGAAGTCGGCATCGAAGTAACCGCGCTCGGCCAGGCGCCGGGTGATGGTGACCTTGCTGGCCTCGTAATTGACCGAATCGAACGGCTGCCCGGACTTGGGCTGGAATGCCTCCAGGTCTTCCTGCAGGTAGCGGTCGCGCGAGGCGGGGCCGGTGATGATCACCTCGTCCTGGCGCACCTTGATCTGCGGGCCCTTGTCCACCTGGATCACCACCCGCACGTTGTCGCCCTCGCGTGGCGCCTCCACGGAGATGGTGGGGTTGTAGTAGCCGAACGGCTCCAGCGCCTGGCGGGTCTGGCGCTCGGCCTGCGACAGCAGGTACTCCAGTCGCGACTCGCCCTGGACCTTGTCGATCACGTCATACAGCGACAGCGAGACCTCGATGTTCTCAAGGATGGCGGCGTCATCGCCCTTGTCCAACCCCTTGATCTCCACCTTCTGGACGGTTCCACGGGCATGGGCGAGGGGCGCTACGAGGAGCGCGGTCAGGGATAAAAAAGCAAAAATCTTTGGCAGCATGTGAACAAGCATACCGATGCGTTGCGTGAAGACCCAAAGCATCACGCAACGTTCACGGCTTTGGTTAAATTATCGTAAACGCACCAGCCTCACCGGCAGCTGACATTCGTGCGTGACGTAATCCCGGAAGAACTCCGCTCCTGGAAGGAGCAACCGGCCTGACTGGGCATTGCCCTCAATTCGATGCGTCAGGAAATAAACGATGAAACCACACCTGTTGGCCACGGCAGTCTGTGCCGTCATTACCGCTTATTCCCCTCTTTCCTTCGCCCAATCCCAGCCCACCGATGACAAGCGGGACGTGGAGACCCTCGACAAGATCACCGTCACCGGCTCGCTGATCCCGCAGGTGCAGGTCGAGACCGCGACTCCGATCACGTCCATCACCTCCCAGGACATCCAACGACAGGGCTTCAAGGACGTCTACGAAGTGCTGCGCTCGCAGCCACTGGCGACCGGCGCGGTGCAGGACAGCCAGTTCTCGGGCGGCTTCACGGCCTCTGCCAAGCCGATCAGCCTGCTCGGCCTGGACCCGGGCTTCACCCTGGTGCTGATCGATGGCCGGCCGATGGCTGACTACCCGCTGCTCTACAACGGGCAGAGCAATTTCGTGGATCTGGCGAGCATTCCCACCGCGATGGTGGAGCGCATCGACATCGCCCCCGGCAACCAGTCGTCCATCTACGGCTCCAGCGCCATCGCCGGCGTGGTCAACATCATCCTGAAGAAGAAGATCGACGGCACCGAGATGAGCTTCCGCATCGGCAGCTATGACGGTGGCGGCGGCAACAACCAGCGCTTCCAGCTGACCAGCGGCCACAGCTGGGACAAGCTCGATGTGACCTGGGGCCTGCAGTTGAGCAACCAGGATCCGATCTACGGCCTCAACCGCAAGGACTTCGACTCCACCAACGACAACCCCGACGCGGATGCGCGCTATGGCAGCCGCACCTTCGTCCACAACAGCAGCAGCGGCGCCTATATCGATCCTGGCGCAGACGCCTGCGCGCCGCTGGCCGGACTGTTCGGGGGCACCACCATCTACGACACGCGACCCGGTCGCGGCAACTATTGCGGCAGCCGCTATGAGCCCGGCTATTCGTCAATCCTCAATAAGGAACGCAGTGCGTCCGGCTACGCCAACTTGAACTATGCGTTCAACGACAGCACCGATCTGTATGCGACGTTGCTGGTCAACCGCACCAAGAACGAAAGCAACTCCGGCTCGCGTTTCTGGCAACCCTCACTGGATACCAGCGGCTACATCTTCAACAACCTCACCGGCGACCTGGAGAGCTACCAGCGCATCTTCTCGCCCGAGGAAACCGGCGACCTCAACTTCAACAACGAGCGCCAGACCGCCGATTCGTACAACATCGCCCTCGGCATCAAGGGTGCGGTGGGCCAGTCCAACTGGGATTACAACGCCTACTACGCCCGCTCCGAGTACCACATCGACAGCCGCCAATGGTGGCCGCTGAAAGACAAGATGGAAGACTTCTTCCGCGAGCACTTCCTCGGCCCGCAGTTGGGTGAGTACTACGGTTATCCAATCTACGAGCCAAACGATGCAGGCTTCTATCAGGCACTGACGCCCGAGCAGTACCGCAGCTTCCAGGGTGAGATCCGCACCAAATCCAAGACCTGGACACAGAACGTCAACCTGCAGTTCACCAACACCTCGCTGTTCACCCTGCCCGCCGGTGATGTCGGCTTTGCCGGCGTGCTGCAGGCCGGCCAACAGTCGTGGAGCAACCCCACCGATACACGCGTGGTCAGCGACCAGTTCTGGGGGCTCAGCGGCACCCAGGGCAAGGGCAAGCGCGACAACTGGGCCGCGGCGGTGGAGCTGCGCGTACCGATCTTCAGCAAACTCACCGCCAGCCTGTCCGGGCGTTATGACGACTACAAGAATGATGGTGGCGGCAGTGATTCCCGCGCCACTTACAAGGCCGCGCTGGAATTCCGGCCGATCGATTCGCTGCTGTTCCGCGGCAACTACGCCACCGCGTTCAAGTCGCCGGACATGGCCTACGTCTTTGCAGGCGACAGCGGCTTCTACACCTTCGTTCCGGACTACTACCGCTGCGCCACCGAGCAACCGGGCGTCCCGATCAGCCAGTGCACACTCAACGACGAACAGGTGCGCGGCTCCCGCTCCGGCAATGGTGATCTGAAATCGATCACCGCCAAATCATGGGGCGGCGGGGTCGTCTGGTCGCCCAACAACAGCTTCACAATCAGCGCCGACTACTACCGCATCAAGATCGACAACAAGGTCGCCGACCTCGATCTGGACCTGCTGCTGCGCAACGAAGCCGCGTGCCGCCAGGGCCAGCTCGACGCCAGTTCGCCCACCTGCATCGATGCCTTGGCACGCATCGGCCGCGCCGGCCCCAATGCGCCGCAGCCCAACCAGATCGACACCGTGGCGGTGAACCCGATCAACGTCGCCAAGGAGGATGTCAGCGGCATCACAGCCAACCTGGACTATCGCTGGGCCACCGACAACTGGGGCAGCTTCATGGTGGGCGCGCGCTACAACGTCACGCTCAAGCACGAAAGCCAGCAGTATCCGGAGGATCCGGTGATCGACCTGCTGCGCAATCCGTACTACTCGTCCGAGTTCAAGAACATCTTCAGCGGCACGCTGGGCTGGCAGATGGGTGACCTGACGACGACGCTGTACGGCATCCGCTACGGGCGTACGCCCAACTTCGCCGCCCAGGACACCACTGAGGGCTACGCTGCGGATGATGCCGGCAAGGTCAAGGCATGGACCACCTTCAACCTGACCCTGGACTATGCGGTTACCGATGATGTCTCACTGAGCGTCACCGCCAACAACCTGACCAACGAACGACCGCCGCGTGATCGCACCTACACCTCGTATCCGTACTACAACATCTTCAACTACAACGGCTACGGCCGCTCGTACATGCTGGAGATGAACTGGCGCTTCGGTCGCGCCCAGTAAAAAGACGGAGCAGTTCGTGGGGACGGAGGAGCGGCTTTGGCCGCTCCTCTGTTATCCGGCAGCCCGCAACTTTTCGCGCAGCGGCTCAAGCTGCGTCGCATAGCGCTGCCACTCGTCGATGTTGCGGGCGTGCACCGGCTCGCGCACCTGCACGCTGCTCAACGTGGCCGTCGCTGCGGCATTGCGGGTGAGATCACTGGCGCCGCTTTCACTGGCCAGGCCACAGCACTGCAGCACCTGCGACAGGGCAACATCCGGCTGCCGCACCATCACTTCGTAATCGATCTCCAGCACGCGTCCCGGCAGATGCGTCTGCCATGCGGCCATCAGGCGCGCATGCGCCCGGTGATGTACCACCAGTGCATTGAAGTCATAACTGTAACCGTAGGATTCACCAAACATCGCGCGGTAGTTCGAGAAGCACACCGCCATCGGATCACGCCGTACGTAGACAATCACCGCCTTTGGCAGCGCGCGCGCAATCGGACCGGCCAACAGGTAATTGGGCGGCAGCTTGTCGATGAACCAGCGTTGCCCTGCAAGGCGCCAACGGGTCTGTTGCAGGTAACCCCGGCCGACGCTGGCATAGTCCAGATCGGGCAGCACCCGCAGCAATGCAGGGTCCAGCAACGCGCGCCCGGATTGGTCCGCCGCCCAGCGCAACTGCTGTGCGAAATCCCCCAGCTCGCCGGCCGATGTCACCTGCGAATGATTGCCCAGCATGCGCTCCAGCACCGTCGTGCCCGAGCGCGGCATGCCGACGATGAAGATGGGCTGGGGGCCTTCGTCTTCCGGCAACGCGGTGGGCGCACCTGCAAAAGTACCGGCGGCAGCCAGCTGCGCCATCGCATCGTGCTGCCCCTGATCGACAACACTGTCATGCCGCAGCCGCCGCCACATCAGGAGGTTGCCTTCGCGCAATGCATGCCAGGCCTGGTGGTAATCGCCCAGGTCTTCCCGTTCCTTGTACAGGGCGAACCACAACGCAGCGGCCTCTTCGCTGTCGCCGGGCGCGATGGTCAATTGCCGGCGCAGCATATCGACGTGGTTGCTTGCTGCACTCCATCGACGCAGCCTGGCCAGCGTCAGTGCCGCTCGACCGTAGCCTGGGCGTACCTGCAGGCAATGTATAAGCGCCTGCTCCGCAGCATCCAGCTCGCCATTGAACTGTAATTGCACGCCGAGGAAATACTGGAAATCCGGATTGTCGAAACCGGCGTCGGCAGCACGCCGCATCAAGCGCAGCGAATCGGCATGCAGTCCCAGCGACTGCAGCACATGTGCAAGAGCCGCCAGGGTCGGGGCATCGTTGCATTGATTCACGCAGGCCTGCCGCATCAACACGGCCACCCCTTCGCTGTCACCTACCCGCAGCAGCGCCTGCGCGACGCGCAACAACAATGCCGGGTCGCGGTAATCGAGTGACGCAGCATGCTGCAACTGCTGCACCGCCTCGCGCAGGCGGCCTTGTGCCAGCACCGTGCCGGCCAACAGTACCCGCGCATAGGCATGCGCGGGTTGCTGTTCAATCACCGCAAGCAGGTGTCGTCGGGCCTCGGGAATGTCACGCCGGGCCAGAGCGGCCTGTGCGGACTGCCAGGAGGCGCCGACGTCCATGCGTCAGCTGGACAGATGCTCGATCGCCGCCACGCTGCCGAGGCGGTCGCCCAGCGTGCGCAGCAGCGCCAGGCGGTTGCCGCGCAGTGCGGGCTCTTCGGCGTTGACCATGACGTTGTCGAAGAACGCATCCACCTGCGGACGCAGACGGGCCAGGCGGCCGAGCACGGCCACGTAGTCCTTCTGCGACAGTGCGGTGCCGGTGTCGTCGATGGCGGCGACCACGGCCTCGGCCAGTTCGCTCTCGGCCGGCTCGCGCAGCAGCGACGGATCGATCGTGCCCGGGATCTCGCCTTCAGCCTTGCGCAGGATGTTGCGGATGCGCTTGTTGGCCGCGGCCAGTGCTTCGGCCTCCGGCAGCTGGGCGAAGATGCCGATGGCATCGATACGGCGATCGAAGTCGTACAGCGAGGCCGGCTTCAGCTCGGCCACGGCGTTGAAGTGGGTGGCCGGCACGCCCTTGTCGGCGTAGTAACCCTTCAGACGGTCGACGACGAAGTCGTACAGCTCACCAACATCTGCCTGCACCTTGCGCTCGGCCAAGCCAGCGTTGGCGGCGGTGAGCAGCGCGCGCAGGTCCAGATCGAAGCCGGATTCGATGATGCTGCGCGCCAACCCCAGCGCATTGCGACGCAACGCGAACGGATCCTTGTTGCCGGTCGGCTTCAGGCCTGCGGCAAAGCCGCCGGCCAACGTGTCCAGACGCTCGGCAATCGCCAGCACCTTGCCCAGCGGCGAGGCGGCGATGTCATCGGCGGCAAAACGCGGCTGGTAAGCCTCGTCGATGGCCAAGGCCACCGACGGCGATTCGCCACCGGCCAGCGCATAGTGGCGACCGGCGATACCCTGCAGTTCCGGGAACTCGTTGACCATGCGCGACTGCAGGTCGTTCTTGGCCAGTTCGGCAGCACGCTTGGCATGCACCGGATCCACGTCCACCTGCGCGGCGACGACCTGGGCCAGCGCCGATACACGCTGCACCTTGTCGGCCACGCTGCCGAGCTTGGCCTGGTAGGTGACGGTCTTCAGGCCGTCGCCCATCGACACCAGGCCCTGCTTCATATCTTCGTCGAAGAAGAACTTGGCATCGGAGAAACGCGGACGGATCACCCGCTCGTAACCCTTCGCCACTTCGGCCACGTCCCTGGATTCGATGTTGGCGATGCCGATGAACTTCTCGGTCAGCTTGCCGCCGTCATCCAGCACCGGGAAAAACTTCTGGTTGACCTCCATCGTCTCGACCAGCGCTTCCTGCGGCACTGCCAGGAACTCGCGCTCGAAGCTGCACAGCACCGCCGTCGGCCATTCAACCAGGTTGACCACCTGTTCCAGGTTGTCGTCGGTGATGCGCGCCACGCCACCGGCCTGCGCGGCTGCGGCGTTGACCTCGGCGACGATGCGCTCACGGCGCGCGTCGGCATCGACCAGCACGCTGGCGGCCTTCAGCGATTCAACATAGTCGCCCGGGTTGCTCAGCCATACCTGCTTGTCGGCCATGAAGCGGTGGCCGCGGCTCATCCGGTCGGACTTCAAACCCAGCAGTTCGGCATCAACCACGTCGTTGCCGTGCAGCAGCACCAGCCAATGCACCGGACGCGCGAAGGCGTATTCGTGACTACCCCAGCGCATCGGCTTGGGAATCGGCATCGCGGCGATGGCCTCGCGCACGATCTCCGGCAACAGCGCGGCAGTCTGCGCACCCGGGGTGACCGAACGCAGCACGAAACGCTCGCCCTTGGCGTCGGTGGTGCGCTCCAGCGCGGTCCAGTCGATGCCGGCCTTGGCAGCAAAGCCCTGCAATGCCTTGGTCGGCTCGCCGTTGGCGTCCAGCGCGATGTTCAGGTACGGGCCGAACACTTCCGAATGCTGTTCGGGCTGTTCGGTTTCCACGCCCGGCAGCAGCACCGCCAGGCGGCGCGGGGTGGACAGCGGCTTGGCGTCATCGCGTTCGAAGGCGATGCCACGCTTGGCCAACCCGTCGATCACGCCATCAAAGAAGGCTTGCGCCAGACCCGGCAGCGCCTTGACCGGCAGCTCTTCCACGCCCAGTTCGATCAGCAGCGGTTGCATGCTCATGCCTGCACCTCCTTGGCGGCCACGGCTTCGATGCGCTTGGCCTCGTACAGTTTGGCCACGGCCATGGCCAGCGTGCGCACGCGCAGGATGTAACGCTGGCGCTCGGTCACCGAGATGGCGCGGCGCGCGTCAAGCAGGTTGAACGAATGCGATGCCTTGCAGACCTGTTCGTAGGCCGGGAGCGGCAGGCCGACGTCGATCAGCTTCTGCGCTTCCTTCTCGCAGGCGTCGAAGCGATGGAACATTTCTTCCACGTCGGCGTACTCGAAGTTGTAGGTGCTCTGTTCCACCTCGTTCTGCAGGTAGACATCGCCGTAGGTGACCGGGGTGCCGTCCGGGCCGTAGGTCCAGATCAGGTCATAGACGTTGTCGCAGTTCTGCAGGTACATGCAGAGCCGCTCCAGGCCATAGGTGATTTCGCCCAGCACCGGCTTGCACTCCAGGCCACCGGCCTGCTGGAAGTAGGTGAACTGGGTGACTTCCATGCCGTTGAGCCAGATTTCCCAGCCCAGGCCCCAGGCGCCCAGGGTCGGCGACTCCCAGTTGTCCTCGACGAAGCGCAGGTCATGCACCAGCGGGTCGATGCCCAGCGCCTTGAGCGAATCCAGGTAAAGCTGCTGGATGTTGTCCGGGCTGGGCTTCATCGCCACCTGGTACTGGTAGTAGCGCTGCAGGCGGTTGGGGTTCTCGCCGTAACGGCCGTCGGTAGGACGGCGCGACGGCTGCACGTAGGCGGCATTCCAGCTTTCCGGGCCGATCGAACGCAGGAAAGTGGCCGGGTGGAAGGTACCGGCGCCCACTTCCAGATCCAGCGGCTGGATCAGCACGCAACCCTGCTTCGCCCAGTATTCGTTGAGGGTCTGGATCAGGCCCTGGAAGGTAATAGGAACGTTGGGGGTCGCGGACATGCTGCCTGAGCCGTGCATAAGGGGTGCGCTAGTATAGCGACCGACCGCACGGCGGCCGTGCCGACAAGGAGTTAGGGGTGGAACAGCAGGCCGCGCACAGCGCACAGATACCACCCATTCCCGTGAACATCGCCCCGGGAAGGCTGCAGTTTTCCAATGTCGCCTCGGCCCTGCTGGGCGATGGCATGGTCGCCGCGCATGACCTGGAACGCATCCGTTTCTCGGCCCAGGGCGCGCGCAACGCCAGCGAAGTGCACCCGCTGGTGCTGCTGGCCAACCTGAAGCTGGCCGCTGCCCCGCCGGCCTCCGGCGATCTGGCGCTGGAGCGACTGACCGAATGGCTGGCCGCACGTACCAACACCCGCCACCTGCGCATTGATCCGACCCGCGTCGACGTGGCCGCCGCCACCGCCGTGGTGTCCCATGCCTACGCACGCCGGCATCGCATCCTGCCGCTGGCGGTGGACAGTGAGCGCGTGCTGGTGGCCACCAGCGAGCCGATGGCGCGCGACTGGGTGCCGGACCTGCAGCACCTCACCCGACGCCGTATCGACATCGTGCTGGTCAACCCGCTGGATCTGCACCGCTACTCGATGGAGTTCTTCGGTGTCACCCGCTCGGTGCGCGGTGCCCGCGGCGACGCCCGCGATGGCGGCAACAGCAGCGGCCTGCCCAGTTTCGAGCAGCTGGTGGAACTGGGCAGCTCCGGCGACGTCAACGCCGACGACCACCACGTCGTCAGCATCGTCGACTGGCTGCTGCAGTACGCCTACGAACAACGCGCCAGCGACATCCATCTGGAGCCACGCCGCGACATGGGTCGGGTGCGCTTCCGTATCGACGGCGTGCTGCACAAGGTGTTCGAGCTGCCACCGTCGGTGATGACCGCGGTGATCAGCCGGGTCAAGGTGCTGGGCCGCATGGACCTGGCCGAGCGCCGTCGCCCGCAGGATGGCCGCATCAAGACCCGCTCGCCGGGCGGCCGCGAGGTGGAAATGCGTCTGTCGACCATGCCCACCGCGTTCGGCGAGAAGTGCGTGATGCGCATCTTCGACCCGGACTCGGCGTTCAAGAGCATCGAGCAGCTGGGCTTCAGCCCGGAAGAGGCCGCCGGCTGGAACGAGCTGGTTGCCCGCCCGCACGGTATCGTGCTGGTCACCGGCCCCACCGGCTCGGGCAAGACCACCACCCTGTATTCCACGCTCAAGCGGCTGGCCACGCCGGACGTGAACGTGTGCACGGTGGAAGATCCGATCGAAATGATCGCGCCCGAGTTCAACCAGATGCAGGTGCAGACCAACATCGACCTGGATTTCGCCAGCGGCGTGCGCACCCTGCTGCGGCAGGACCCGGACATCATCATGATCGGCGAAATCCGCGACCTGGAAACCGCGCAGATGGCGGTGCAGGCCTCGCTCACCGGCCACCTGGTGCTGTCGACCCTGCACACCAACGACGCACCGTCGGCCATCACCCGCCTGCTCGACCTGGGCGTGCCGCATTACCTGATCGCTTCCACCGTCAACGGCGTGCTCGCGCAGCGCCT
Source organism: Stenotrophomonas humi (assembly GCF_001431415.1). GTDB lineage: Bacteria > Pseudomonadota > Gammaproteobacteria > Xanthomonadales > Xanthomonadaceae > Stenotrophomonas > Stenotrophomonas humi. Next base: position 110,393 of record NZ_LDJI01000025.1, read on the forward strand.
GGTGCGCACGCTGTGCCCGCACTGCAAGGTGCCGGATGCACTCAGTGATGCCGATTGGGCGCCGTTGCGTGATGCCCATGAAGCATTACCTGATGTCGTCACTGCATATGCACCGGTCGGTTGCCTGGAGTGCCGGCGCACCGGCTACATGGGCCGCGTCGGCCTATATGAGCTGCTGCCATTGGGTTCGCGGCTGCGCGCACTGATCACCCGCGACATGGACCTGGCCGCCTTCAACCGCGCTGCACGCCACGAAGGGCTGCGTACCCTGCGCCGCACCGGGCTTGAAAAGGTGGCCGCAGGGCTGACTACAATCGAGGAAGTCCTGTCTGTCCTGCCGCCCTCGGAATGAAGCCCCAGCCGTTCTTGATCGTTGAAACCGGGCAGCCGTTCCCGACCCTGCGCCGTTACGGGCGCTTCCCGCACTGGATCCGCGTCGCCGCCGGGCTGGAAGAGGCCGAGACCGTGGTGGTCAACGTCGAGCACGGTGAAGCACTGCCCGAACGTGGCGATTTCGCGGCCACCATCGTGACCGGCTCGGCGGCTTTCGTCACCGACCGCGCCGACTGGAGCGAACGCAGCGCCGACTGGCTGCGCGACGCCGCCCACGGCGGCATGCCGCTGCTGGGCATCTGCTACGGCCACCAGCTGCTGGCGCATGCGCTGGGTGGGCAGGTGGATTACAACCCGGCCGGCCGCGAGTCCGGCACCATCGTGCTGGAACTGGAAGCACCGGCCGCCGCCGACCCCTTGTTCGCCGGTCTGCCGGCCAGTTTCCCGGCCCACGCCACCCATCTGCAGACCGTGCTACGCGCCCCCGACGGTGCCACCGTGCTGGCCCGCTCGGCGCAGGACAACTGCCACGCCTTCCGCTGGGGTGAGCAGACCTGGGGCCTGCAGTTCCACCCCGAATTCGCCACCCACCACATGCGCGGCTACGTCCGCGCCCGCGCCGACTGCATCGCCCGCCACGGCGGCTGCGCACGCAGCGTCGCCCGCGATGTGAGCGCCGCACCGCTGGCCCGCCAGCTGCTGCGCCGGTTCGTGCGGCATGTCCGCCGGGGTAGTTCGACGCATTGAGGTTGCCGGCCGCCTTGGCGGGGCCGGTATCTGCGGGATGGCCGTACCCATGAAGCCGGCGCGGCCCACCTGAAAGCCCCGCCTCCCCAACCCTCCCCCGTTACTTGTTGCTCATAACCCCGGGTTGGGTTTCGGGCGATAATCGGCCAGCGTCTGCAGCGTTGCCGGCGTTCCCCCCTGTTTCGGAACTGCAATGAGCGAGATTCACAAAGTGCCGGCGTCTGCCGGTGCGGATTGGCTGCTGACCGGCTTTGGCCTGCTCAAGCGCGCACCGCTGGCGTTGGGTTCGTTGGGCATCCTGTGGGGCGTCGGCACCTCGCTGGTGTTGTCGCTGGCCGTGCTGGCCCCGGCATCGTTGGGCCTGGTGCTGCAATTCCTGCTGATTTTGGCCGGCCCGTTGTTCATGGGCGGCATGCTGTGGGCGATCCGCGAGGTCGACCAGGGCCGCCAGGCCCGTCCGGCACACCTGCTGCAGGGCGTGCAGGAAGGCCGCGCACCGCATCTGCTGGTCGCCCTGTTGCCGCAGCTGATCGCCGCGCTGGTGCTGGGTGCACTGCTGTTCGTGCTGGTCGGCGGGCCCGCCGGCTTCCAGCAGCTGTCGGACGTGATGCTCAAGATCAACGAGATCAGCCAGTCCGGCGCGCAGCCAGACCCGACGCAGATCGAGTCGTTGGTGGCCACGTTGCCGGCCGGTCGCATCCTGCTGTGGCTGGCGCTGATGCTGGGCACATTCGCGGCGTTGACGCTGGCGCTGTTCGTGATGCCGCCGCAGGTGATGTTCGAGAACAGCACCGGCGTACAGGCGCTGCGCCAGAGCCTGCGCGCCAGCATCCACAACCTGCCGGCGATGCTGGTGTTCTTCGTGCTGGCCTTCATCGCCATCTTCGCGATCTATTTCGCGGTGATGATCGTGGCGCTGATCGTCGGCCTGGTCGCCGGCCAGACAGCGGCCCTGGCCATCGCCCAGCTGTTGCTGATGGCGGTGCTGATGCCGGTATTTGCCGGTGCGGTATACGCCGCCTGGAAGCAGATGCTGGCACCGGCCTCGACCGGCACGCCGTCCGCGCCCAAGCAGACGGGCCACGTGTTCGAGGCCTGAGGCCCCGGCCCGATCAGTCCACGGGCGGGGACTTCATCCCCGCCTGCACATGCCCCGGCGGTTCACGCCACTTCGCGGCCGCGCTTGATCAGGTACATCGCCTGGTCGGCGGCGTGCAGCAGGGCACCCACCTCGGCGCCATCGGCCGGGTACGCGGCCAGGCCGATGCTGGCGCTGACCGAGAGCTCGATTTCCTCACCGTCGCGCAGGTACCGCATCGGCGACAGCAGGGCGGCGCGCACGCGCTCCAGCAGCCGCTCCGCGTCCTGCATGTCCTCCAGCTCTTCCAGCACCAATGCGAATTCATCGCCGCCCAGCCGCGCGACGGTGTCGTTCTCACGCAGGGTGCTGCGCAGTCGTGCGGCCAGTTCGACCAGCATCGCATCGCCGGCGGCGTGGCCCCAGGTATCGTTGACCGCCTTGAAACGGTCCACGTCCACATAAACCAGGGCGAACATGCCGCCGTGCCGCGTGGCGCGATGGTGCGCGCTCTCCAGGCGATCCATGAACAGGGCACGGTTGGGCAGGCCGGTAAGCATGTCGTGCATGGCCAGGTGGCGCATCTCCTGCTCCATCAGCCTGCGCTGCTCTACTTCGATCTCCAGCTGCCGATTGCGCTCGGACAGCTCTCCCAGCGCCGCGCGCAATGCAACACGGTGCCGGTACAGCTCCAGAAACACCTGCACCTTGGACAGCAGGATGGTCGCTTCCAGCGGCTTGGCCATGTAGTCCACCGCGCCGAAGCCATAGCCCTTGAGCCGGTGCACGTCGTCGGCATAGGTCGCGGTGACGAAGATGATCGGCGTCTGCCGCGTGCCTTCTTCCTGCGACAGGATCTCGGCTACTTCAAAGCCGTTGATGTCCGGCATGTAGACATCAAGCAACACCAGCGCGAACTCATCATCCAGCGTGGCCTTCAGCGCATCGTTGCCGGAGGAGGCTTCGACCACTTCGACATCGAGCTTGGCCAGCACCCGCCGGATCACCAGCAGGTTGGCCGGGTTGTCGTCCACGGCCAGGATCTTGGGGCGCTGCACGGCAGGCGACTTGGTCACGAACATAAGGATTCCAGCAAAAGAGAAATTTCCGGCAACGGCAGGCAATAGTCGGCACCGGCAAGCTCAAGCGCTGCGGCGGGCATCATCGGCACCTGTGCGGTTTCCGGGTCCTGCACCACCACCGTGCCACCGGCACGACGCACCTTTGCACAACCTTCGGCACCATCGGCGTTGGCGCCGGTCATCAGCACTGCCAGCACCCGGTCGCGCCACACGTCGGCGGCCGATTCGAACAACACATCAATCGATGGCCGCGAGAATGCCACGCGCGGATCGACGCTCAATGCAAAACGCTTGTCGCGCTCCAACAACAGGTGATAGCCCGAAGGCGCGACATAGACATGGCCGGGCTCGGGCAGCAGCCGCTCTTCGGCTTCGCGTACCGGCAATCCACTACGGCTTTCCAGCAGCTCGCAGAACACCCGCATGTCTTCCGAGCCGCTATGGCAGACCACCACCATCGGTACCGGCAGCGGCTTGGACAAACCACCCAGCACCCTGTGCAGCGCTGACAACCCACCGGCCGAGCAGCCCATCACCACCATCTCCGGCGGCGACAGCGGGAGCGCAGTCACAGGGTTGCTCCGGCATTGCGATACAGGCGCAGCTCGGCGTCCAGCGGTACGAAATCGCGTGCACTGGGGGCGAAGCGGATCGACTCGCGGTTGCCCAGGCAAAGGATGCCACCCCGGCTCAGGCTGTTGCGGAACAACCCCAGCACGCGGTCCTGCAACGTGTCGGAAAAATAGATCAGCACGTTGCGGCACAGGATCAGCTGCGCCTCGCAGAACACCCCATCGCAGACCAGATTGTGGTTGGCGAACGTGACCCGTTCCTTCAACCGCTCATCCAGTTTCATGAAGTCATAGCGAGCGTGGTAATAGTCCGACAGCGTGTGGCGGCCGCCAGCAGCAAGGTAGTTCTCCGAGTACAGGCGTGCATCGCGGATCGGGAAGATGCCTTCCTGCGCGCGCGCCAACGCCTCATCGCTGAAGTCGGTGGCAAATATCTGGCAGCGGTCGTACAGGCCGGCTTCCTTGAGCAGGATGGCCAGTGAATAGACCTCCTGTCCGTGCGCACAGCCGGCCTGCCAGATGTTGATCTGCGGGTACGAAGCCAGCACCGGGAAGACTTCATCGCGCAGTTTCCGGAACACCGCCGGGTTGCGGAACATCTCCGACACCGGCACCGACAACTTGGCGATGACCTGCGGCACCATTTCATCGTCGCGCAGCACGCGTGCGGTCAGTTCGCCGACATGGGCGATTTCCAGCGACTGCACCAACGCCTGCACCCGCCGCTTGAGCGAGGCCGGCGCGTAGCCGCTGAAGTCGTAACCATGGCGCCGCGTCATTGCCTGGATGAAACCGTCGACTTCGATATCGTCGATGTCATCGCGGCGCGGTGTGGGCACCGGAGAGCCTACTTCTGCAGCCATACGCGCATCATCGACAACAGCTTGTCCAGGTCCACCGGCTTGGTCAGGTAATCATTGGCGCCGGCGTCCAGGCATTTGTCACGGTCGCCATGCATCGCCTTGGCGGTGACCGCGATGATCGGCAGGTTGCTCCACTCCGCGCGCTTGCGGATCTCGCGGGTGGTTTCGTACCCGTCCATGCCCGGCATCATGATGTCCATCAGCACCAGTTCGATGCCCGGGTTTTCCTGCAGCTGCTGCAGCGCCTTGTAGCCGTCCTGGGCCATGCTCACGGTCACGCCGCGCGCGCGCAGTGATTTTGACAGCGCAAACAGGTTGCGCATGTCGTCGTCGACCAGCAGCACCTGGCGTCCAGCCAGATGCTGGTCGTTCAATGGCGTGGCGCTGGCTCCCCGCGAACCGATGCTGTGCAGGAACAGGCTCACTTCATCGAGCAGGCGTTCGGGCGAACGCTGGCCCTTGATGACGATGCTGTCGGTGTACTGGCGCAGCTTGAGGCTTTCCTCGCGACTCAGGTCCTGGCCGGAATAGATCACCACCGGCGGCACCGCCACCAGGGTGGCCGCGCGCTCCAGGAATTCCACGCCGGAAATTCCGCCCAGGTTGAGGTCCAGCACGATGCAGTCGTAGCTGTGCGTGGCGATGCGCTCCAGCGCTTCTTCGCCCGACGCCACCTGGTCGATTTCGACGTTGTCGGCCTGCAGCAGATGCGTGAGTGCCACGCGCGAATCATCATCGTCATCGACCAGCAGCAACTTGCGCACGATCTTGCCGGCCACATCCAGCAGGTGATCGAACGCAGCGATCAACGCCTTGCGATCCACCGGCTTGGTCAGGTAACCCACCGCACCCAGCGCCACGCCCTTGGCGGCTTCGTCCACCGCCGAAATGAAGTGCACCGGGATCGCGGCGGTGACCGGATCGTGCTTCAGGTGCTGCAGCACCGACCAGCCATCCATGCCCGGCAGCATCACGTCCAGCAGGATGCCGGTGGGCCGATAGCGCCGCGCCAGTTCCAGGCCACTCTCGCCATCGGCTGCGGCCAACGCGCGGTGCCCCTTGCGGCGGATCAGGTCAACCAGAATGCGGGCGAATGCCGGATCGTCCTCGATGGTGAGGATGACCGATTCGCCGGCCGCAATCGCATGGCGATCATCGGGAATCCAGTCGATCAACATCGCGCTGGCGGTCCGCACCGGCGCCGGCTCGTGCCGCTGCTGGGCGGATACCGTCGCTGGCAGCGTGCCGACCGCGGCCGACAGCAGCGGCAGCACCAGCGCGAAACAACTGCCCTTGTCCTGCTCGCTGTCCACCACCAGCTGGCCGCCCAGCAACTGCGCCAGGCGGCGCGCGATGGCCAGGCCCAGCCCGCTGCCGCCGTAATGGCGGCTGGTGCTCGAATCCACCTGCTCGAATGCCTCGAAGATGGACTCCAGACGCTCTTCCGGGATGCCGATGCCGGTATCGCGCACCGACAGCGCCAGATGCTGTTCGTCGGCCGCTGCGCCCACGCGGGTCAGCAGTGCGGCATCGGCCATCGCCAGGTGCAGCGTCACCTTGCCTTCGCGGGTGAACTTGAAGGCATTGCCGAGCAGGTTGTTGAGCACCTGCTGCAGCTTGGAGCGGTCGGTGACCAGCGATTCGGGCACCGCAGGATCCACTTCGATGGCGAATTCCAGGCGGCTGTCCACCGCCATGTGGCGGAAGTGGCGGATGACCTCGCGGGTAAGCGCCTCCACCCGCACTTCCTCGCGGTACACGTCCATCTTGCCGGCTTCGATCTTCGACAGATCGAGGATGTCGTTGATCAAACGCAGCAGGTTGGAGCCGGAATCATGGATGACCGCGGCCGCTTCCACTTCCTCCGAATCCAGATGGCCACTCTCGTTCTCGGCCAGCTCCTTGGACAGGATCAACAGGCTGTTGAGCGGCGTGCGCAGCTCATGCGACATGTTGGCCAGGAAGTCGGTCTTGTACTGGCTAGCACGTGCCAGCTCCTGCGCCTTGAATTCGGTTTCGCGCTGCAGTACCTGCAGCACATCCTTCTGCTCGTTGAGCACTTCGGTCTTCTGCCGCAGCTCCTCGTTGGACGCCTGCAGCTCCTCGGCCTGCACCCGCAGCTCTTCCTCCGACGCGGACAGGCGCTGGGCGTGTTCTTCCAGCTCCACGGTCTTGCCCTGAAGCTCTTCGTTGGCCGCGCGCAGTTCTTCTTCCTGCGCCTGCAAGGCGATCTGCGACTGCTGCAGTTCTTCGGCCTGGGCACGGGTGTGGTCGAGCAGCAGCTGGGTTTCGTCGGCGCGGCGGATGTTGTCCAGGCCCAATGCGACGGTCGGCAACACGCTGTCGACGAACGCCTCCTGGGTCGCGCTGAAATGATGGAACGTGCCGAACTCGAACACGCCCAGCAAGCGGTCCTTGAGCAGCAGCGGCACCGCTACCAGATGGCGCGGCTGCGCCTCGCCCAATGCCGAATGGACGCCGAAGAATTCGTCCGGCACCTGCTGTACGCCGATGCGTTTGCGCTCCAGCGCAGCCTGCCCGATCAAACCATCGCCAAGGCCGTAGCGCAGGCCCAGATGCTTGCGCCGCTGGAAGCCATAGCTGCCCTGCAGATGCAGTTCCTTGCGTTCTTCATTCCAGGCGAAGAAAACCCCGATGGGCGCTTCGATGCGCGGTGCGATCAACGACACCAGCGCCTGTGCGTAATCCTCCGGGGTCTGCGCGGTCTGCAGCTGCGCGCCCACTTCACCGACGCTCAGCTTGACCCAGTTGGCATCGCGCGACACCAGCGCGTTGCGGCGGAACACTTCCATCGCGCGGGCGATCTCGCCGACTTCATCGGCACGGTCCAGGCCGTCCACTTCCACGTCCAGATCACCATTGGACAGACGCGTCATCTTCTCGGTCAGGCGGTTGATCGGATTCACCACCGCCCGGGAAATCATCCACAAGGTACCGATGATGATCAGGAAGCCGACCACCAGCAGGACCAACGAGATCCGGTGGGCACGCGCGATCCACTGGCTCATCTGGCCGCGCTCGTGCAGCAGCATTTTCATTTCTGTTTCGTAGATGCCATCCAGCGCTTCAGCCAAGGCATCGCCCTTCCCGCTGCTGACCGCATGCAGGCGCTCCAACGGCGTCATCGGAACAGCGTCCACCGCCGCCGGGCGCAACACTTCCGCCACCTCCGCATCCCAGCTGGCGGCCTGCGCAGCCACACGCTGCAGGCGCTCACTCTGCGCCGCATCGCCGGCCTCGATTGCTACGTTCAGTGCCGCATCACGGCGCTCGCGCTGGCGGCGCAGTATGTCCAGCTCCTTGTCACCACCGCCCAGCAGATGGTTGCGGATCGCGATCTGCTGCAGGCGAACCGCCTGGAGAGCACCCTCCACCTGCCGGATCACTTCGATCTGCACGCCCTCTCTCTGACGAACGGCATCGTCCTGCCCGGAAGTGCGGTAACTGACCACGCTGGTGGCAAGAAAACACAGGAACACCAAGCCGAATGCGGCCAGCATCTTGCCCAGCAATGAAACGTTGTTGATCCAACCGCCCTTGTGCTGCGTCATCCGGCAATCCCCCTTGGTCGCCCCAAGCCTGCCCGATGTAACGCGCAGCCCCAACGCTGAAAAATATCGCAGAACGTGTGCAGGCGCCGTGGGCGCCTATTCAGGGTGCTGCGGTCTTGTCCTGGTCTCGCGGCATCAGCCAGCGCGAGGCATGAATGCCCAGTTCGTAGAGCACGCACATGGGGATGGCCAGCATCAACTGCGACACCACGTCCGGCGGGGTCAGCACCGCGGCCAGCACGAAGATGCCCACCACGGCATAGCCGCGGCCTTCGCGCAGCTGCTGCGGTGTCACCCAGCCCAGCAGCACCAGGATCACCATCGCCACCGGCAGCTCAAAACTGGCGCCAAAGGCAAAGAAGATGGCCAGCACGAAATCCAGGTAGGCGTTGGCATCCGGGGTGATGGCGATCACCTCAGGACGGAAGGTGGTGAGGAAGTGAAACACCGCCGGCAACACCAGGAAGTACGCAAACGCACAGCCGATGTAGAACAAGGCCATGGCCGAACCCAACAAGGGCACCGCCAGGCGCCGTTCGCGCGCATACAGCCCCGGCGCCACGAAGGCCCAGGCCTGGTACAGCAGCCACGGCACCGCGACGAACACGGCAGTGAAGAAGGTCAGCTTCAGTGGTGCGAAGAACGCGCCAGCCGGATTGGTGGCGATCATCGACTGCCCTGCCGGCAACTGCGATATCAGCGGCGTGGCCAGATGGGTATACAGCGTGCGCGAGAACGGCAGCAGCGCCAGCAGCACCACGCCCAGGCCCATCAGCGCGCGCACCAAGCGTGCGCGCAGTTCGATCAGATGCTCGATCAGCGGGCTTTCGTTGGAATCATTGGCGCTCATTGCGGCCGCTCCGGCGCGGACGGCGCAGTGTCAGCGACAGGCGGGACCGGTGTATCCAACGGGATGGCGCGGTTGCCCATCTCCGACTCCAGCGCGGGCGCCGGCCTGATCGGGCGGGGCTCGATCACGCGCTCAGCGTCGGCCGGGGCCGGCATTTGCTGGGGTTGGACACCGGGCTGTTGCACTTCCTGCTGGAAGGCATCGGCACCGTCGCGCACCTGCCGGGCCTGGTCACGCAGCTCGGTTTCCGTCTGCTGCATCGACTGCCGCACGTCCTGCAGGTTGCGTTTGATCTCCTCGGCGTGCAGTTCGCGTTCCAGCTCCTGCTTCACCGAATCCCACTGATTGCGGGCACGCCGCACCCACAGGCCGGCAAACCGCGCCGCCTTGGGCAGGCGCTCCGGACCCAGTACCACCAACGCAACCACCGCAATCAACAGCAGTTCGCTGAAGCCGATATCAAACACGCCCGGAACTCCGGATCAACGCGCTTGCTTGTCGTGCTCAGCCTGCTTTTCGCGGCTCTTTTCGGCATCGCCCGACTCGTCGCCCAGCTGTGCAGCCGGCTTGTCCTCGTCGCGCATGCCCTTCTTGAATTCCTTGACCGCACTGCCAAGATCCTTGGCACCGCTGGTCAGCTTCTTGGTGCCAAACACCAGCAGGACGATGACCAGCACGACCAACCAGTGCCAGATGCTGAAACTGCCCATGATCTGCTCGCGTAATTAATGTGGAAGGTGGATGAGCATAGCGCACACGGCCTTAGCCAATCGCTATGCCAAAGGTCAGTTGCCGCCGTCCAGCGACTCGGTGCGGATTTCGCCCTCGGTCACCAGCTGGAAGCCCTGATGTGGGGCCGCCTGCGCCGGCGTGTTCTGCAGCGGCTCGGTGGTCGCAGTATCGGCGCCGGTTGCGACGGGAGCCTGAACGCTCACCGGTGCCACGCGCGACGCTGATGCCGAGGCAACCACCGGGGCGGCGGCGCCTTGGGTGCCGCGCTTCTGGCGGGCGGCATAGGTGGATTCTTCCAGACGGTCGCGGAAGGCCACCACATCACTGGAAGGCGCAGCCGCCAGGCGGCTCTCGATGATCATCCGCGGCGTGGTGCCCTGGCCGTAGGCGTCAAGATTGGCGGCATCGTCGATCTGCAGCGCCGCACCGTCCAGCGCGACACCGGCAAACAAACCGCGCGCACGCGACCACGACCAGATTTCGGCCTTGAGCTGGCCGTCGGTGGCGGCAGCGGCATTGCGGCCGACCGGGCCAGCAGCCACGCCGGCATCGGCGCCAAGGGTGAACTTGCCATTGACGATGTTGTCCAGGCTGCGGTCGTTGCGGAACACCAGGATCACGTCGGACGACTGCACACCGGCCTGGAAGCCGATGCTGGCGCCGGTGAGCTTGATGAACACCGGGTTGGACCAGCTGCCATCCGGCGTCTTGACCGACATCAGGCCATGGCCACGACGTCCACCCAGCACCAGACCCGCCTTGATCGTGTCGGGGATGACCACGATCGCGCGGCCTTCATCGAGCAACTTGTCCGGAATGGCCTGCTCGGGGATGTCCTGGATTTCACTGAGCACACGCACCGCGTTACGGGCGCGCTGGTCTTCCTTGGGGCCGGCAAAGGCATTGACGGACAGCAGGCTCGCAGACAGCAGCAGAACAAGGCACGGCAGGCGGCGCATGGTGAACTCCATAGGTCGATGCACAACGATATAGCAAGTGCCTGAAATTAGGGGCGCAGCTATGAATCGGGAGTGAGTGGAGCGGGAGCAGACGTGAGTTCAGAGGAGTGGGCAGGCGCAACTGCAAAGGCTGCCCTCTCCCGGTCTTCCCCTTCATTGCGCACAAGGGAGCCGGCGGTCCTGCGACCTGAGGTCTGGCCGGAGCCGGCGCTTCAGCCTCCTGCCTTGCGCAACGCGCAGGGGAGGATCGAGCAAGGGACCGCAGCTCCTGCTTTTGTTCTTGCTCACGCTTCACTCTTCTCCCCGCTCCTCGCCCTTCTCCGGCCAGACCTGCGAAAATGCACGCATGTCCGACGCCCCCACCACCGCGTTGCTCGCGGTCAATCTAGGCACGCCAGAGACACCTACCGCCCCGGCGGTACGTCGCTACCTTGCTGAATTCCTCAGCGATCCGCGTGTGGTTTCGATCCCACCACTGCTATGGAAGCCCTTGCTGCATGGGCTGATCCTGCCGCTGCGCAGCGGTCGTTCCGCGCATAAATATGCGCAGGTCTGGCTGCCGGAGGGCTCGCCGCTGGCCGTGCATACCCGCCGTCTGGCCGAGGGCCTGCAGCGCGAATTGCCGCAATGGCGGGTGCGCGATGCCATGCGCTACGGCACGCCGGCACTGTTGCCCGCGCTGGATGCGCTGGCCGCGGAAGGCATCCAGCGCATCGTGGTGCTGCCGCTCTATCCGCAATACTCGACCACCACCACCGCCTCGGTGGAAGATCGCGTGCAGCAATGGCAGGCACGCAATCCGCAGATCGAGGTGCAGCTGATCCGCGATTACGCCGACGACCCGCAATGGGCCGCAGCGGTGGCGGCGTCCATCACCGCGCACTGGCAACAGCACGGGCGCGGCGACAAGCTGGTGTTCTCGTTCCACGGCATTCCACAGCGCCTGGCCGATGCCGGCGATCCCTACCCGCAACGCTGCCGGGCAAGTGCCGAAGCGATCACCGCCGCACTCGGGCTGTCGGCCGACGAATGGGAGCTCACCTATCAATCGCGTTTCGGCCGTGAACGCTGGCTTGAACCCTATGCCGAGCCACGGTTGTGGGAACTGGCACAAAGCGGCCTCAAGACGCTGGATGTGGTCTGCCCCGGCTTTGCCACCGACTGCCTGGAAACCCTGGAAGAAGTGGCGCTGGGCTTCACCGCCACCGTCGCCGAACGCGGCGCGCAGATGCGTTACATCCCCTGCTTGAACGACGCACCCTCGCACGCGCATGCCCTGGCGGCGCTGGCAACGGCGCAGACGGCATGAGCGCCACGCGGTTTGAACTGCAGATTGATGGGCAGCGCGTTGCCGGCCTGCGCGCCGGCAAACCCGGCGGGTTGAAAGTGCTGGCCCTGCATGGCTGGCTCGACAATGCGGCCAGCTTCCTGCCATTGGCCGAACATCTACCGACGCTGGACATCGCGATGGTCGACCTGCCCGGCCACGGTTTCAGCGATCACCTGCAGCTGACCACGCCCTACACCACACCGCTGGCCATCGTGCAGACATTGGCCATCGCCGATGCACTGGGCTGGGAACGGTTCGTGCTGCTCGGCCATTCCATGGGCGCGGCGATCGCCAGCCTGGTGGCCGCCGTTGCCGGCGAACGCGTGCAGGCACTGGTGTCGATCGAGGCATTGGGCGGCCTGGCCGCACCGGCCAACGAAACCGTGCAGCGGCTGCGTACCCACGTGGACACGGCAATGAAGCTGGAAACCAAGCAGCTGCGCGTGTTCCCGGACCTGGCCGCGCCGGTGCGCGCGCGCATGATGGTCAACCAGCTCAGTGAAGCATCCGCACGCCTGCTGGTCGAACGCGGAGTCAAAGAGGTGGACGGCGGCTGGACCTGGCGCAGCGATCCGCGGCTGATGCTGCCTACCGCGGTGCGCATGACCGAGGACCAGGTGTGTGATGTGGTCAGTGCCATCCGATGCCCGGTGCAGGTGATCTACGCCACGCCCGCGCAACCCTATTTCCCGGAGCCGGAGCGCAGCCAGCGCGCGGCGCTGCTGCCCGATGGCCGCCTGCATACCTTGCCCGGCCATCACCACGTGCATATGGATGATCCCGAAGCGGTAGCCGAAATCATCCGTCGTTTCATTTCGACATTGCCTGACACCGGCTGAACATCGCGCGCCGCAACGACGGCGCCTGGTTCAGTAAAGGCGCTGGCTGCCGCTATCGGGGCATAGCCGTTATCGAGAAGACGTTCCGCAGACCCGCAACGGGTTCTGCGAGCCCCAGCACCGAATGCCCCCGTTCTCCGCCCTCCGGCCCGGTGTCGTTACCGGCCTGATCCAGCTCGCCCGTTGGCTGGGCTGGACCATCATCCGCTTTGCCACCCTGGACCAACCTCCAACGGGTGAGGCAACCGCGGTGATGGCACTACGGGATGTACCGGTCGCGCGCATTCCGCTTCCCGGCGATGACACCCCGATCACCCACCGGCTGCGCAGCACCGGCCGTGACCACGCCTGGCTGGCCCCGCAACGCCGGGCCGGCACTCGATGCATCCACAAGCAGCAGTTACGAACTGCCAATGCCGGCCCTCGATGGTCCGCTGCCACATGCCGGGCCACTGGCATCGCCGTGGTCGGCCTGCGGTCATCGCAGCAACACACCCGCAAACACATTCCCCGGGCTGCTGTACGAGCACAGCCCGTCGCTGTTCCTTTCCCCCGCTGTTCCTGTTGAACCGGAGTACGCATGTCCCCCCGCACGCACGCCACACCGCCTCACGATGCCTATTACGCACAGCTGGCCTGCGCCGCTGATCGCCTGTTCCTGTTGTTTGGCCTGCTGCTGGGGCTGGCATCGCTGGGCATCGCGCTGTGGTCCGGGCAGTGGCTGCCGTTCCTTGCGATCAGCCTGCCGGCGCTGGCCGTGATGGCCGTGCAGCTCAAACTCGCCCCCGGCACGTTGCGCAGCCGCATCGTCGTGGCACTGGTGTTGGTGGCACTGGTCGCAGCCACCATCCAGCAGACGCATGGCCTGGTGGAAATGCATTTCGGCGTGTTCGTGGTGATCGCGCTGTTGCTGTACTACCGCGACTGGATTCCGGTAGCCGTGGCCGCCGCTGCGATCATCGTCCATCACCTGGCCTTCTACTGGCTGCAGACGCATGGTTCGCAGGTACAGGCATTCGCACACGGCAGCGACTTGAGCGTCGTGCTGCTGCATGCGGTGTACGTGGCGGTGGAAGCCGGCTTCGTCTGCGTGATGGCCCGACAGCTGTGCCGCCAGGTGCAGACACTGGGGGCGGCACCGGCCAAGCTGCGGGCGCTGGTGGATGCCATCGCCAAAGGCGAAGACGTGCGCGACCTCACCGATGGGTCACGCTTCGCACCCGGCACGCTGGCCGAGGGTGTGCTGCGGATGCAGATGCAGCTTCATCAACGCCAGCAGCTCGAGCAGGCGCTGCATCACGAGAATTCCCAGATCCGTGCATCGCTGGATGCCTCGCGCACCGGCATGATGATTGCCGACCACGACCACATCATCCGCTACGTGAACCGCTCCGTGGTCGCATTGCTGCGCAACCAGCAGGACACGCTGCGCCGGGCCTTCCCCGATTTCGACGTGGACACGCTCATCGGCAGCAGCATCCACCGCTTCCATGCCAACCCGGCACGCATCCGCGGCATGCTCGACCAACTGCGCCAGCCCCATCACGGCCAGATCCGTATCGGTGACGTGCATTTCGGCCAGGTGGTGACGCCGGTCTTCAACACCGACGGCAGCCGCAGCGGCTATGCCGTGGAGTGGCACGATCGCACCCAGGAACTGCAGCTGGAGAACAGCGTGGCCGGCATCGTCGCCGCTGCCACGGCCGGTGACCTTGGCCAGCGCCTGCAACCGGTGGCGGAAGCGGGCTTCATCCAGACCCTGACGGTTGGCATCAACCAGTTGCTGGAAACGGTGGCCGGCGCCACTGGCGAGATCCGCACAATGCTTGCCGCGCTGGCCGAAGGTGATCTCGACCACCGCATCACCGGCAACCACGCCGGCGACTTCGAGGCGATGAAGCGCGATGCCAATCTCACCGCCGAGCGTCTGGCCGACATCATCGGCCAGATCACGCAATGCTCGCAGTCGATCACCACGGCCGCACGTGAACTCGCCAGCGGCAACGATGACCTGTCGCGCCGCACCGAACAACAGGCGGCCAGTCTCGAAGAGACGGCAGCGTCGATGGAAGAACTGACCGCCACCGTGCGCGAGAACGCCGAATCGGCGCGTCACGCCAATACGCTGGCAGTCGGTACCGCCGGGGTGGCCGCGCGCGGCGGTGAGGTGGTCGGCCAGGTGGTCAGCACCATGCAGGCCATCGAGCATTCCTCGCACCGCATCGCGGAAATCATTTCGGTGATCGACGGCATCGCCTTCCAGACCAACATCCTGGCCTTGAACGCCGCGGTGGAGGCAGCCCGTGCCGGCGACCAGGGCCGTGGCTTCGCCGTGGTGGCCTCGGAGGTGCGCACGCTGGCGCAGCGTTCGGCCACGGCGGCACGCGAGATCAAGACCCTGATCAGTGACTCGATGAGCCAGGTCGATGACGGCGCGGCATTGGTGGCGCGTGCAGGCAGCACCATGAATGAGATCGTCACCTCGGTGCAGGAAGTGACCGAACTGATGACCCGCATCGCGGCGGCATCGCAGGAACAATCGTCCGGCATCGAGCAGGTCAACCACACCGTCGTGCAGATGGATGAAACCACCCAGCAGAATGCGGCGCTGGTGGAAGAAGCCAGTGCTGCGGCACGTTCCATGGAACAGCAGGCCGAAGCGCTGGCGGGAGCGGTGGCGGTGTTCCGCTACGCCGGTGCTGACCGCGTTGCGGTGCCATCACGGCGGCGGACGGCCTGATCTGCTGACGGGGTGTTTCTGGCGGGGAAGTCCGCTGGAAGCTTCCCTCCCCAAGCCTCCCGTTGCCTTCGGCAAAGGGAGGAGGGCGAAGCCGGGATTGCGCGCGATGTCGCGGGCTGCAGGACTCAACCCCCTCCCTTTCGCGCAGCGAAGGGGAGGGAGGTGTCGAGCTCCCGACAGAAACTCATCCCTCGCCGCGCACCTGCAGCAACTGATGCAGCGTGCTCTTGAGCCTGCGTCCTTCCACGCGCAGGTAATCGCGCTCCTGCTCCCAGTGCGGGAAGCGCGCCTCCACTTCGGCCCAGAAGGCCGGCGAGTGATTGGCCTGCAGCAGGTGGCACAGCTCGTGCACCAGCACGTACTCGAATGCCGAAGGCCGCCCCAGCACCAGCGCCAGGTCCAATGCCATCGAGCCGTCCGGTGCCAGCGACCCCCACTGCGAGGACATCACCTTCAAGCGCAGCCGTGCCGGCGCACGCGACAGGCTGGGCAGATATTTGGGCAGCCACTGGCCGACATCGGCGCGCGTCTGTGTTTCGTAGAACTCGCGCAGCGCACGCCGCAACGCCTGTTCACCGGCACGTGCCGGCATCTGGATGCAGACGCCTTCGGCGTCGATCTCCATGCGGGTGAAGCGGCCTTCCTGCCAGCGCACCGGCAGCAGCTCGCCGCGCAGCGGCAACATGCCGGACTCACGCAGCCTCAGCGGCGGTGCCATCAGGCCATCGCCGCCCAGCCGCGCCAGTTGCTGCTGCAGCCATTGCCGATTGGCCTGCAGGAAACGTTCGCCCGATATCAGGCTTGCGCGCAGCGGCATCGTCAGCCGTGCGCCACGCTCGTCGACACTGAGCTTGAGCCGACGCGCACGCGGGTCGCGCACGCGCAGCACATCGATCTCCGCATCATCCAGGCGCAACCGCACCGTGTCGCGCTGGATCACCGGCGCGGCGGGTGCGATCAACTGGCGGAACAGACGGCCCATGCTCACAGCATAATCCGGCCGCTGTTACGGTTCCGGTTGGAAGCAATCCGGTTCAGCTGTCAGCCTTGCTCAGCTTGAACGCCTGCTCCAGCAACAGGAACAGGCGGCGGATCTCACCGCTCTGCAGTGCAAAGCGCGCGTCCAGTTCGGCGCGGCGGCCGTCCTCGTCGATGTGCTCCAGCTGGTCCAGCGCGCCGTCCAGGAACTTGAGCTTGCGCACGATGAGATCTTCACCGAGCACGAAGGACAGGTTGTCCTCGAAAATCAGCGCCAGCTTGGTGACCTGCTTGCCGGCGTCCAGGTGCTTGTCGATCTCGTCGCAGCGCAGTTCCTGGTGCTGGCACTTGACCACCGCGCCGCCTTCGGCCGGGTCCTTCATCTCGCACTCTTCACCCAGACTCAGGCCTTCTGGCAGCGGCTCGCCGGCGATCCACGCGGTGAGGATCGCGCGCGGCGCCACTTCCGCATTCAGCGGCATCGCCGGGAAGCTGCCGAGCATGCCGCGGATGTCGCTCATCACGTTCTCGCCGGTCTTGCGGCTGGAACTGTCCACCGCCACGTAGCCGTGCTGCAGGTCGAGGAAGGCGTCGGTGCGCGAGCTCTTCACAAAGGCACGCGGCAGCAGCTCATGCAGCAGGTCGTCCTTCAGCCGCTTGCGTTCACGGCCACCCGGCTTGCGGCCTTCCTTCTCTTCGATTTCCTCCAGCTTGCGTGCCAGCAGGTCGTTGACCACGACGCTGGGCAGGATCTTGTCTTCGCCACCGACGGTCAGCCACAGCGCATCACCGAGACGGTGCGAGAACTGCGTCTTCTCTTCGCGACCAAACGGCGAGATGAAACCACGCGAGGTCATTTCCAGTGCGCCGACCGGCTTGAGAATCACCTGCGGCAGCAGCGTATCTACTTCGGAGAAATCAATGGAGGTGGGAAAGCGGAACAACGTCAGATTCTTGAAGAACATTTGGGCGCCGGAAAGAGGAAATGGAGATGGAAAAGGTGGATGTTGCCGAGCGTTCCCTTCTCCCTGCGGGAGAAGGTGCCCGAAGGGCGGATGAGGGTGCGGGCGAAGCCTTGCGATGCCAAACGACAACAGGCTTCGCCCGTACCCTCACCCCAGCCCCTCTCCCAGCGGGAGAGGGGCTTGCGGTTCTTCAGACTTCCCGCCGCCGGCCAACCACGCCTGCGCGTCGGGCAGCGGTGCGTCCTGACGGTGGCCCAGCGTCATGAAATCGAACAACGAAGCATCGGCCATCTGCGAAGGCTGGATGTTGCCCAGCGCGCGTGAAATCTGCTCGATGCGGCCGGGGTGCTGCGCTTCCCACTGCTGCATCATCAAACCCACCTGACGACGCTGCAGGTTTTCCTGGCTGCCGCACAGATTGCAGGGAATGATGGGGAAGTTGCATGCAACGGCGTAGTCGATGATGTCGCTCTCGCTCACATACGCCAGCGGGCGGATCACCACATGCTTGCCGTCGTCGCTGAGCAGCTTGGGCGGCATGCTGGAAATCTTTGCGTGGTGGAACAGGTTCATCAGGAACGTGGCGACGATGTCGTCACGGTGATGGCCCAGCGCGATCTTGGTGAAACCGTGGCGTTCAGCGTGGTTGTACAGCGCACCACGTCGCAACCGCGAACACAGCGAGCACATCGTCTTGCCTTCCGGAATCACCCGGCTGACAACTGAATAGGTGTCCTGCTCGATGATCTGGAACGGCACACCCAGCGCGGCCAGGTATTCCGGCAATACATGCTCGGGAAAACCAGGTTGCTTCTGGTCCAGGTTCACCGCCACCAGTTCGAACGGCACCGGCGCCTTTTTCTGGAGCTGCAGCAGGATATCCAGCAACGTGTAGCTGTCCTTGCCACCGGACAGACACACCATCACCTTGTCGCCCGCCTCGATCATGCCGAAGTCGGCGATGGCCTGCCCCACCTGGCGGCGCAACCGCTTGCCCAGCTTGTGCGGCCCGCGTTCGGGCGCGCGTGGGTCGCGGGCGCGCGACACCGGATCGGGCAGGGGAAGGACAGCACTCATCAGGGCCATTCTACCGGCTGGGCCCTGCCTCCACAGCGGCGCGCCGGGCGGCTTTCAAAAAACCGTCATGGTCTCGTCACCCCCCGATGACAGCATCCCGGCTCCCTTCGCCCCACAGTTGATCCCGTCGTGCTCCGCAATCGTCTTGCTTCTGCTGTCAGCTGCGCCCTTCTTGTCACCGCCCTTCTGCCCGCCTCGGCTCTCGCCCAACAAGCGGCTACGTCCAACACAGCGTCCGCCAAGGACCTGGATACGGTGATCGTCACCGGCCGCAGTGGTACCGGCATCCGCACCAAGGCCGAAACCAGCTACTCGATCACCAACATCGAAGAAGAACAGCTGCGCATGCAGGCCCCCACCAGCGTCACCGAAGCGCTGAAGTCGGTGCCCGGTTTCTGGGTGGAGGCGTCCGGCGGGGAAGCCAGTGGCAACATCCGCGCACGCGGCATCCCGGTGGACGGTTTCGGCTCGGTCACGTTGCTGGAAGACGGCATCCCGGTGGTGCACGATCCGGCGCTGGGTTACCTCAACGGCGATCAGGCATTCCGCCTCGACGAGACCATCGAGCGCGTGGAAGTGGTGCGCGGTGGCCCGGCCTCGGTGATGTACTCCAACGCGCCGGCCGGCGCGATCAATTTCATCCCGCGCCAGGTGGGTGAGGAAGCCAGCGGCGTATTCAAGTACACCGTGGGCGACAGCGGCTTGAACCGCATGGATTTCGCCTACGGCAGCCCGCTGGCCAATGGCTGGAAACTGCTGCTCGGTGGCTTCTACCGCGTCGAGGACGGCGTGCGCGACCCAGGCTTCAACGGCAATGAAGGCGGCCAGTTCCGCCTCAACCTGGCCAAGGAATTCGACGGCGGCCGTTTCAGCATCGACGCCAAGCACATGGATGACCGCGTTGCGCTGTATCTGGGCATCCCGATGTATACCAACGGCAATGGCGACATCCGCGCCGTTCCGGGCTTCGACGGCAACCACGGCACGCTGGCGGGCCCGGAAACCCGTCACCTGTCGATGAAAACCGCCGATGGCCGTGGCTGGGACTTCGACAACAGCGAAGGCACCCACGTGAAGCGCGACCAGCTCACGCTCAAGCTGGAAACCGAGTTGGGTGCCGGCTGGGAGCTGGCGCAGTCGGCACGTTTCAGCAAGACCAACACCATCCGCAACGGCGTGTTTCCCAATTCATTGAGCACCGCCGCCAGTTTCGTGGACGGGCAGAAAGGCCTGCTGGCTTCGGTGCCGGGCGCCACGTCGCTGGGCCTGCGCTACCTCAACGGCAGCGGCAACTTCGACATCGCCGGACAGAACGGCAACGGGCTGCTGGTCACCGCGGGCCTGCGCGGGCTGGATATCCCCGTGCGCGAGTTCGTCAACGACACGCGGCTGATGCGCAGCTTCGACATCGCCGGCCAGCAGCACAACCTCACCGTCGGCTATTACATGGCCGCCACCAAGGAGGACTACAGCCGCTATTCGTCCTCGATGCTGCTCGATGCCAAGGACAACGCCAGCGTGCTCGACCTGGTGGCGCTGGACGCCAACGGCGATGTGCTGCAGACCTTCAGCGACAACGGCGTGTGGCGCTACGGCTATGAGTGGAACAACGCCTCCGGCGAGCAGAAGAGCCATGCCTTCTACATCAGCGACGAGTGGCAGGTGAACGACAAGCTGCGCATCGACAGCGGCCTGCGCTGGGAAAAAGCCAGCAGCAGCGGTTGGAATGAAGTGCGCAAGCGCGTGAATGGCGGCACCCTGGCCACCTCGCAGATGCTGACCGGCTCGGGCCTGTATGTGAACCACGACCTGTCTTCGGACGACCTGGGCTGGTCGGTCGGCGCCAACTGGCAGTTCAGCGACAGCATGGGCCTGTTCGGCCGCTGGACCTCGGCTTTCCGCCTGCCCAGCCTGGGCAACTACCTCACCCGCAATGACAGCTGCGATGCCACCTCGGCTGAAACCGTCGCCGCCTGCGTGGCCGGCAACAATGCCACCGCCGATACGCAGACCATGGATCTGGCGGAAGTCGGCTTCAAGTTCGCCAATCCGCTGTTCAGCGCCTACGCCACCGCGTTCTACACCAAGTACGACAACGTCGGCTTCAGCAATTACCACTTCAACGCGGATACCGGCGTGTCCACCCGCGAGGCCGGTTACGCCAGCACGCGCACCTTCGGCCTGGAGCTGGAAACGGCCTGGTACCCGAGCGACTGGTTCGACCTGCGCGTCAACGCCACCTGGCAGGACGCGCAGTACCGTGACCTGCGCTACAGCGAGCTGGTGGACGGCGCACCGGTGCTGCGTGACTTCATCGGCAACCAGCTGATCCGTGTGCCGGAGCTGAGCCTGCGTGCGGTGGCCGGCATCAACCTGCTCGACCAGCGCCTGCGCCTGCAGCTTGCCGCCGAGCACCAGGGCGAGCGTTTCGTCGATACCGCCAACTCGGTGCGGCTGCCGTCCTACGAGCTGCTCAACCTCAGCGCGCGCTACGAGCTGAGCGACCGCTTCTCGCTCTACGGCTACGTCGACAACCTCACCAATTCGCTGGGCCTGACCGAAGGCAACCCGCGTGCCGGCGAACTGGCCAGCAGCGATGCCGGTGCCAGTGCCTTCATCGCGCGGCCGGTACTGGGCCGCAACTACCGCCTGGCCGTGATGTACCGCTTCTGATGCGCCGCCTGTTGCCTCTCCTGCTGGCGGCGCTTGCCGCCAGCACCAGCGCCGATGCCGCCGACGTCCTGCACCTGCAGGGCACGTTGACCGGCACCGATCACCAACGCTATCTGGAGCTGCCCTTCCAGGTGCCACAAGGCACCGGGCGGGTCGGCGTCACGCTGCAGCACGACGGCGGCAAGGACCGCACCGTCATCGACCTGGGCCTGCTCGACGCCAACGGCTTCCGTGGCTGGAGCGGCGGATCGCGTTCGTCCATCTCGGTATCCCGCTATGACGCCAGCGGTGGCTACCTGCCCGGCGCGTTGCCGCAGGGTGAATGGAAGGTGCTGCTCGGCATTCCCAACATCCGCACCCACGTGCATACGCCCTACAAGGTTGAAGTGACCCTGTGGAGTGAGGCCGAAGTACAGGCCGGCAAGGATCGACCGGCGCTCGTGCTTGATCCCGCGCCGGCCTGGTACCGCGGCGACCTGCACATGCACAGCACCCACAGCGATGGCAGCTGCAGCAGCCAGCGCGGCAACAAGGTGCCGTGCCCGCTGTTCCTGAGCCTGCAGGCAGCGGTACGGCAGGGCCTGGATTTCGTCGTGGTCACCGAACACAACACCGTTTCGCACCTGGAAGAACTGGTGCGCCATCAACCCTGGTTCGACCGCCTGCTGCTGATCCCGGGCATGGAGGTCACCACCTTCCAGGGCCACGCCAACATATTCGGCATCAATGGGCCCATGCCGTTCCGGTTGGGCGATACCTTGCCGGACTGGAACCCGTTGCTGCGACAGGTGGCTGACGAAGGCGCGGTGTTCTCCATCAACCATCCGGCACTTCCGGCCGGCGAGGATTGCATGGGCTGCGGCTGGACGCCGGCAAAGCCGGTGGACATGGCCGGCGTGCAGGCAGTGGAAGTCGTCAACGGCAGCCAGGCCGATGGTCCGCGTTCCGGCGTCGGTTTCTGGGAGCGGCAACTGCAGCAGGGCCACCGCATGACCGCCGTCGGCGGCAGTGACAGCCACAACCCCGGCGCGGCCGATGGCCCGTCTCCGATCGGCTTGCCGGCCACGCTGGTGCATGCCGACGCGCTGTCACGCGAAGCGCTGCTGGCCGGCATCAAACAGGGCCGCGTGGTGGTGGACGTGCGCAATGCCCGTGGCAGCCGGCTGGAACTGCGCCTGCAAACCGATGACGGCCGCAGCGCCGACATGGGCCAGGACATCGCGCTGGCAGCTGGGCAATGGGCCACCCTGCTTACCGAGCTGGAGTATCCACAGCCGGTGCAACTGGAATTCATCGTCGATGGAAAGCGCCAGCGCGCCGCGCTGGCGCCGAACGCGAACGGCAGTCAGCAGGCCAGCCTGCGCTGGCGTTCGGACGGCAAGCGCCATTGGTTGCGGGTGGACGTGCGTGCGGCCGACGGCAGCCTGCTGATGCTGGGCAACCCGGTATACGTGAACTGGTCACGCTGACGGGCTAAGCTGGCGGCATGTCCAACCTGCCGCCCGCCAACGAACTGCACCAGCGCATCGCCGAACTGCGAGCCGAGCATCGCGGGCTGGATGAACGCATCGAACGCCTGGCCGCCAATCCGGACGATGACCTGGAAGCCAAGCGGCTGAAGAAGCGCAAGCTGCAGCTCAAGGACTGCATCATCAAGCTGGAAAGTCTGTTGATTCCGGACGAGCCGGCCTGAGGCCTGACGCGAACTGCTGTACAGAAGCCGGCTTTCCATCCCGGGAAAATTCATCCGGAACTACAGCGGATCGGCCTCCCGCGATG
The DNA here is from genome assembly GCF_001431415.1 of Stenotrophomonas humi. Taxonomy (GTDB): domain Bacteria; phylum Pseudomonadota; class Gammaproteobacteria; order Xanthomonadales; family Xanthomonadaceae; genus Stenotrophomonas; species Stenotrophomonas humi. The sequence continues at coordinate 133,562 of NZ_LDJI01000025.1, forward strand.
CACCTCGGCCGATGACAGGCACGTCGCCGATCATCGGCAACGTGCCGGACCCGTTTCTGCATGCTGCCACCGGGCTCTTGGCCTGTGCCCGCGCAAGGCGGGCGGGGGCATTCCAGGAAGGCGGCAATTCGCAGATCACCTGACGATGACATGCGCCGCAGCGGCTACTGCGGCGCGCTGCCTCAGCCCTGAACCGGCGGCTCCGCCGGCTTCACCGCTTCCGGGCTCACACGCTCGATGGTATGGCGCAGTTCGCGGCCGAGGATGAACTTGGCGTCCTTGGCCCAGGCATCGAGGCGATCATCGAACAGCAGCTTGCTGTTCTCGTCCGGCCATACCAGGCGCAGTTCGCGCATCTTCTGGATGAAGCCGCGGAACAGGGATTTGTCGAAGAATTCCGGTGCGGCCGGTGCGTAGAGCAGGCTCAGGCGCTGCGCGGCCTGCTGGCACAGGCTTTCCAGTTCGGCGGCGCCCAGCGTGCCCGGGCCGTTCTTCACCAGCACCGCGATGGCGATGTAATAGCGCTCGAACGCCTGCTGCAGGGAGTGACCGATGGCGCGCAGGCGGAACACTTCATCGGTCTGGCCGGTACTGCGCGCAAGCATGCCGCCGTCGTCCTCGCCCACGTGCTGCAGCAGCCCTTCGCGGACGAACACGTTGATGGTCTGGTCGATGCGCGCGGCGAATTCGTCCTCGGTCCACGGCAGGAACAACTCGGCCTGCAGGAACGGGTACAGGCCACGCCCCAGGCGCAGCAGGCCACCACGGCTCATGCGGCGGTTGTTCTGGAAGCAGCACGCCACCCACGACGACGCGGTGAACAGATGCAGCACGTTGTTGCGGAAATAACTCAGCAGCACCGCGGTGTCGCCGCTGACACTGAGCACGTCGCCCAGCGGATGCTTGACGCGGGTGAGGACGTTGATTTCCTCGGCGTGGGCGATGATGCGCTCGGGCGAATGCGGGGTGACCGTGACGCGGTCGGAGTACGGCATTTCCACCAGCAGCTTCTTGCTCAACTCGATCTGCGCGATCAGGTCGGCCTCGCCCATGGCGTGCTTGGGCGTGGACAGCAACGCCAGCGCCAGCAGGTTGATCGGATTGACGTCGGCGGCGGCGTTGACGTGCACATTGATGTTCTGCGCGAGCGTGTCGACGGTCTTCATCAACCACGCCGGCTTCTCGTCTTCGGATATCGGCTGACCGTCCCATTCCGGGGCGTTCTCGGCCAGCACGTCGGTCAGTGCGATGGGCTCACCGAAGTTCACCACCACCTGGCCATAGTTCTGCTTGAGTACTTTGGGGATGCCCCACAGCAGTGCCCAGATCGATTCCTTTTCCTTCGGCCGGCCGGTCAGCTCGTCCAGGTAGCTGTTGCCCTCCATCAGCTTTTCGTAGCCGATGTAGATGGGCTGGAACAGCACCGGCTTGCGCGGCTGGCGCAGGTACGCGCGCAGCGTCATCGAGATCACGCCGCCCTTGGGCTGCAACAGGCGGCCGGTACGCGAGCGCCCGCCTTCGACGAAGTACTCGATCGAATAACCACCGGACACCAGCTGCGCCATGTACTCGGAGAACACCGCCGAGTACAGCGGGTTGCCACGGAAACTGCGCCGCGCGAAGAACGCACCGCCCTTGCGCAGCAGGGTGCCGACCACCGGCAGGTTGAGATTGATGCCGGCGAAGATGTGCGGCGGCACGATGCCGCGGTCGTACAGCAGGTAGCTCAGCAGCAGGTAGTCCATGTGGCTGCGGTGGCTGGGCACGTAGACGATCTCGTGCCCGGGCGCGGCTTCCTTGAACTTGTCCAGGTGATGCACCAGCACGCCGGCGTAGATGCGGTTCCAGACGTGGCTGAGCATGAAGCTGGCCGAACGCACCACCGGGGTGGAGTAATCGGCAGCGATTTCCCAGGCGTAGCTCTGCGCCTTCTTCCAGGCGTCGGTGGTCTTGCTGTTGTCGCGCTTGGCCTGGACGGCGATGGCCTCGCGCACCGAGTCCGATTCCAGCACCTTGTCCACCAGCAGGCGACGGGTGGACAGATCCGGGCCGATGATCGATTCGCGGATACGGCGGAAGTGGGTCCGCAGCACGCGCTGCAGCTTGCGCACGGTGCGCTCGGGCTCCAGGCCTTCGTCCACGGTGTCACGCAGCGAAACCGGCGGGGCGAAGCGGACGATGGTGTCGCGGCCGTTGAGCAGCACCGCCAGCAGGCGGCGGAAACGACCAACCAGCGCCCAGTTTTCCGAGAACAGCACCGCGAACCAGCCACTCTGCTTGTCCGGGGCACGGCCGACGAAGATCGACACCGGCACCAGGTGGATGTCCAGCGCCGGGTTGGCGCGGTGCGCCTGCAGCAGCTTGGCCAGCGAGTCGGAATGGGTCTTGGCGCCGCGCTGCTCGGGGATCAGCGCGCTGTTGCTGGAACGCCGCGACAACGCCACGTAGGCGCGCTTGCGTCCGGTGGGGTCGCCGGCCAGCGGTACCAGCGGCGAAGGCAGCCCGGCGTCACGGCAGGCCTTGTCCAGGATGAGCGCGTTGGACAGACCGTAGTCCTCCAGCACGTACACCACCGGGCGGCCGTCGTTGTACTCACCGGCTTGTTCAGGCTCGATCTTCAGCCCCAGCCAGGGCTCGATCAGCCTGCCGAGCAGGCGCGCCCACAACGGGCGGCGGCCAGCGCGGGCATGCGACCCACGCGCGGCTTGGCCCGGCACGATGGCAGCAGGAGAGGCGGCCGACGCGTTGGCGTCGTCCGGCGGAAGCAGTTCGCCCTGGTCGGGCCGGGATTTCTGTTTCGACATCGGCGCCATTATGGCTTAGCCGATGCATCCGCGTTGCCCGGGGCATCCTGCGCCGGTGCTTCGGAAAGTGCGGCTTCATCGGCCACTGCCTGGGCCTTGGCTTGTTCGATGGCGCGGGCGGCAGCCAGCAGGGCGTCCACATCACGCAAGGTGCGCTCCGGATACCAACGCTTGTCACGCCGCACCAGCACCAGTTGCAGATCCACGTCCTTGCCGGCCAGCGGGTATTGCACGCGCACGGTGGCGTTGTCGCCGTTCTGGGAGATCAGGCCGGTGCGCATCTGGCTGATGCTGTCATCCAGCACCAGTCCGTAGCTGGCCAGCACCTGCTTGACCGCCGCGGCAAACGGCGCCAGCTGCTGCAGGCTGGCGGTCATGCCAGCCGCCTGGAAGGCGGCTTCGCCTGCCAGGCCCGTGGCGCGGGCGGCGGTGGTGAGCGTGGCGATGTTGGTCTTGGCCAGCGTGGGATCGGACAGCGGTGCGGCCTGCGCCCAGGCGCTGAGCGCGGTGACCAGCTGCACGTAGTGCTCGCGCTCGGCCTGGCTGTAGTCGCCCTGATGGGTGATGTACTGCACGCCGAACAACTCCAGCGAATGCGCCGCCTGGCGCACGCTGGCGGCCTGCCCCTGCAGCTGCGCCTTGAAGGCGCGTTGCAGCTGCTGCTCGGCGTTCTTCTCCGAAAGCGTGGCCAGCAGCCCCGGGAGTTTCTCGTCCAACGGCAGCTCGGTCAGTGGCCAGCGACTGTGACCCTGCGCCCAAGCGGTTTCCAGCTCGGCGTACTGGGCCGGCGGCACGGCCGCGCGGGCGTAACCCACCAGATCGTTGTCCTGCAGGTGCCGGGCCAGCTGGCGCACGGCTGCTGCGGGCTCGGTGGCGGCCCCGGGCAGCGGTTCGGCGTCGCGCTTGCACCCGACAAGCAACGCCGTCGTGCAGAGCGACAGCAGCACAAGGTGTTGGCAGGCACGTAATGAACGGCGTTGCATGGTGCGGCGGTCCTCCCCAAAGGCCGAAGCATCTTGAGGCCAGCCCGATGACAGCGGCAAGCATGGGCGTCACGGTGGGAGGCCCTGGAGCAAAAGCCCGTTCGCCAGCCCTTCCCTTGCCAGGGGCAAAGGGGGTGGGAGCGGTTTCACTTGGGCTGCTGGGTCGCGGCTGAAGCTGCTCCCGCTCCCTCGCTTTCGCGCAGCGAAGGGGAGGGCTGGGGAGGAGGCGCTTGGCGCGCCGCCCAAAAAATCACCAAAAAAAAGAGGCCGCCCCGTTGCCGGTGACAGACCTCCTCAAGCCGGCACAGGGCCGGTGGACTGGTTTGACGCATCGCCGGCAGCGCCGGACGAGGGCTAGCCTACGCGTCGAATTCAGTTAAAGCAACACTTGATAAACAACGTCATAAGTTGTTGATTTTATTTGAATGAATCTGCAATTTCCTGCTGGATCAGCTGCGCCGCAGCGCGCGGATCAGCAGCCAGACGGATCGGCCGGCCCACCACGATGGCGTCGGCACCGTCGGCAAATGCCTCGGCCACACCCACGGTGCGCTGCTGGTCATCACCCACCGGGCCACCGGGGCGGATGCCCGGGCAGACAATGGAGAAACCGGCGCCGGTTGCCGCACGGATCGGCGCGGCTTCCTGGCCGGAGGCGATGACGCCGTCGATGCCGGCACGCTGGGCGGCCAGCGCACGTTCGACCACCACATCGACCGGCTCGCGGTCGATGCCCATCTGCGCCAGATCCGGGCGACCCATCGAGGTCAGCACGGTCACCGCCAGCACACGCATGTCCGACGTATTGGCCGCCGCAGCGGCCTCCATCATCGCCGGGTGCCAGCCGTGGATGGTGCAGTAGCTCACCGGCCACTGCGACAAACGGCGGATAACGCCGCCGATCGTGGCGGGAATGTCGAAGAACTTCAGGTCAACGAACACGCGCTTGTCGCGCTTGGCCAGCGCGTCCAATACGTCGAAGTACTCGCCGGAGGCCAGCAGTTCCATGCCGATCTTGTAGAACGACACCGAGTCACCCAGCCGGTCCACCCACTCGATGGCCTGCGCCTTGCTCGGCACATCCAGGGCAAAGATCAGCTTTTCGTCATTGCGCAGCGGCAGCGGAGCACGGCTCATCGGGCCACCTCCAGCGCGTCACGCTTGGCGGCGTTGCGCTTGTCGGCCGGCAACGACCACGCGTTGTTGAACGATGCGCCTTCCCAGCCGCCGTAGGTGGGGTTGGACAGAATCCACCAGCGCGAGCCGATCCAGCCCTGGTACTTGTCCAGCAACGCATCGCGCGCGGCCAGGGTGTTGTCCTCGACCTGCAGGAAATCGGTGAACTGGTCACCCACCTGCATCAGCACACGGTACTGCTGCGCGACCAGCTGACGACGGCAGCCCTTCTCGCTTTCCACCTGTTTGCAGCCCGGCACTTCCATGCCCAGGCCCAGGTAGACGCTGTCATTGGCCACCGGGAAGCCGACCTTGCGCAGGTTGGCCAGGGTGGCGTCCTTCATCGCTGCGGTGCGGTTGCTGATGTAGATCATGGTCACGCCCTTGGACGCGGCCAGCTGGGCGAAGCGCACCGCACCGGGCACCGGCTCGGCCTTCTGCTCATCCACCCACGCCGCCCAGGTGGCGTCGTTGTAGCTGCTGCCGTCCCGCACCAGCCGCGCCTGGTAGGGCGAGTTGTCCAGCACGGTCTCATCCACGTCCACCACCACGGCCGGCTTCAACTTGCCCGACTGGTGATTGCCGCCTTCTTCCGGCAACAGCGCGGTCCAGGTCGGGTCGGCCAGCGCGCGGTCGAGCTGCTCACCGGCCAGCGCCCAGGTCTGCAATGCGCTGGCGCGGTATTCCTGCGACCGCTGCACCCACAGCACGGCATTGAGGTTGTCGTTGGCACCATTGGCAGGTGCAACCGCAACCGCGGCCGGCGGCGGTGAAACGCGCGTCAGGCGGTCGGGCGAACTGCAGGCGGCCAGTGACAACACGGCGCCGGCGAGCAGAGTGAAGGCAGGGAATCGGGACATGGGAACTACCGGGAATCTTCCAAAACCCGGCAAGTTTACCGGCTCCCCGCTCTGACCGCCCCCGCCGGGCCAGGACCGGCCAGCGAACCGGCTATCCTTGCGCCCCCGCGTGACGGAACAGCGACGATGACCGACGACAGCCAGCAAGCCCCCAATTTCCCAATCCTCGACGCCGCCCAAGCGCGCGCGCTGGGCTGCCTGATCGAGAAGGAAGCCACCACCCCGGACGCCTACCCGCTCACCGTCAACGCCACCCAGGTGGCGGCAAACCAGAAAACCGCGCGCGAGCCGATGATGAATCTGGACACCGGCAAGGTGCAGCACGCGCTGCGCCAGCTGGAGAACCTGGGCCTGGCGCGCCAGCACTTTTCCTCGCGCGCCGAGCGCTACGAGCACCTGGCCGGCATCAAGCTCGACCTGTCGCGCCAGCGCGTGGCCCTGCTCGGCCTGCTGTTGCTGCGCGGCCCGCAGACCATCGGCGAACTGAGCACCCGCAGCGAGCGCATGGCCAAATTCGCCGACGCCGCCGACCTGCGCCACCAGCTGGAGCGCCTGCAACAGCGCGGCCTCGTCGTACAGCTGCCGCGCGCCAGCGGCCAGCGCGAAGACCGCTACATGCACCTGATGTGCGGGCCGCTGGATATGGAGGCACTGGCGGAAACCTATAAGTCGGCACCGTCGGTAGCGAGCTCTGCGGACACCAGTGCTCTGGAAGCGCGCGTGCTGCAGCTGGAAGCCACCGTGGCTGAGCTGCAGGAGCAGCTGGCGGAGTTCAAGGCTGCGGTCGGCGGTTGAGCCAAGCGGTTTGAGGGTCCCAGGGCGAAGCGCTGCCGCAACGATCCCGCTTTCGCCCCTCCCGTTCGCAGAACGAGGGGGCGGGCTGGAGAAGCTTCGAGCCTTTTTTAAAGAAACAACACCAGCACCAGCAGGCCGTTGACGAGCATGCCGATGTAGCCCATCCATTCGTCGCGCTCCTTGCGCCAGCGCGAGGCGATGCCCAGGCCGGTGCCGATCACCCCGCCGCCAATGGCGACGATCAGCCCGGCGGCCAGTTTCTCCAGCCCGCCGTGGATCACCGACACGGCGATGAAGCCGACCAGCAACGACACCAGCGGCATCAGCAGCGACATCAGGCCCAGTCGATGCGAGCGTTGCGGGGACTGCGGGGCGGCTTCCATGTGCAGGCAGTGTCCTTGTGGTGTGCAGGACACGGTACGGCATGCCCGCCACCGGCTTCCAGCATGACGGGGCCGCAGCGGTGACCGACGGCACATTGACGGCCGCCACGCGGCTGGCAGGCTGGCGGCATCCACAGGCAGGAACGGACCATGGCGATTCGAGCGATGCACGGCTGGATGTTGGCGGGACTGATGCTGTGCGGCACGGCGAGCGCGGCAATGCCGGATGCAGCCACGCTGAAGGCGGTTGAGGCCACGGCCCATGACTACATGGACGGGCAGCTGGAAGGCGATGTCGCGCGGGTGACGCGGGCGCTGCATCCGGACCTGGCCAAGCGCAATCTTGTCAGCAAGCCGGATGAAACCCTGGGACTGGGGCGGATGACCTCCGATGAGTTGATCCGCTACACCCGCGAGGGCGCGCTGAAGACCCCGCGTGAGCAGTGGCAGCGCACGATCAGCGTGTTGGCGGTGGATGAGGACATCGCGACCGTGCGCGTTGAGAGCCCATGGTTCATCGACCACCTGCAGATGGGACGGTTCGAGGGGCGCTGGGTGATCGTCAATGCGCTGTGGCACCGGAAGGCGCGCTGAGGATCAGCGCGGTGCGCTTGGTGCGAGGGTTGTTCCTCGCCCGCCTTTCAGGGCGCGTCACTCCGCGCACGGCCATGCACCGGCCAGCGGCTGGCAAGCCACAGGCATTCACCCCGTAAACGGGAGAGGGCAGGGTTTCACAGCACATCCCGCCCTTTGAGACCTGGTGCTGAACAGCGCCAGCAAACACCGCTATCGTATGCGGCTTCCATCAGCCGCCTGCCGTTCGCCAATGAGCCAGACCGACGCTTTGCCCGTTACCGAGCAGCTCGCCGCAGCTGATGATGCAGCGCACGCACAGGTCGCCTGCGACAACTGCCGTACCGCGTTGCATGGCCATTACTGCCACGCCTGCGGGCAGTCTGCGCACAACCCGCTCAAGCACGTTGGCCATGCGATCGAGGAGGTGTTCGAGTCGTTCTGGCATCTGGACGGGCGCATCTTCCGCACCCTGCGGGACCTGCTGGTGCCGGGCCGGGTGGCGGTCAACTACCTCAAAGGCCACCGCGTTGGCTATGTGCAGCCGCTGCGGCTGTTCCTGATCCTCACCCTGTTCACCTTCTTCGTCGGCAAGCTGACGCTGCATGCCGATGACTTCACTGTGACCGGCAACGATGCAGCGTTTGCGGCAGCGAAGACCACGGCGGAAGTGGAGACGCTGCGTGCCACGCAGGTGGCAGCCATCGAGGCCCAGCAAGGCGGCGCGCCCAGCGCTGCCGCAGGCCTGGCCATCGCCATGGCCGCGGTGAATACCGCTGCGGCGGAGCGAACCGCCGAACTCAACGAACAGGCGCAAACGGCGGCGAGCGGCACCACGGAATCGGCCATGACGCGTGCGGCACAGGCCGCAGCGCGCGCCACCGACAAACAGCAGGACCGCGCCTTCAACTACCGGGTCAACGGCAAACCCTGGGATCCGGAAACCAACCCCGTCGTTTTCGCCAGCCTGCCGCAGTTCGTCAACAACTGGCTCAACCGTCGCGTGGCAAACGCCAATGCCAACGTGGAACGCATGGGCAGTAAGACCGACCTGTACATCCAGGCCATCCTGACCGCCCTGCCCGGCGCGCTGTTCTTCCTGATGCCGTTGTTTGCACTGGTGCTGCGCGTGGCGTATGTCGGTCGCGGTATCGGCTACCTGGAACACCTGGTGGTGGCGTTGTACAGCCATGCGTGGCTGATGCTGGTGCTGTTGGCGACGTTCGTGACGATCGGCATCACCGGCGCCATCGGCAATCCGGTGATCAACGTCATCGGTGACTGCATCTACGTGACGCTGTGGCTGGCGGTGCCGGTCTACCTGTTGTGGATGCAGCAGCGCGTGTACGGCGGGCGCAGGTGGGTGACGCTGCCGCGTTATGCCTTCATCGGCAGCATCTATTCCTGGCTGGTGGTGTTTGTGGTGATTTACGCGGTGCTGGCCGGGGTTTCTTCGTAGCGCGGCGTTGGCCTGAAACCGCTGGGAAGCGGGATTTCCAGGCTTTCCTGTGCGCTGTTGTAAATGCAAACGGCGTTGGACGCGCCCGCACTTCGCTCCGCGCCCCCGCCACGCACAGCGTGCGCGGGAGAAGGGAGTGGCCCATGGCTCAGCTTATGTCTGCCGCGGTCAAGCGCGCGATCTTGCGGGCATTTTCCGCTGCGTCATTGCCGCTTTCATCGATGCGCATGGCCAGTGCTTCGGCAATGGCGGCATGTGCGGCGCGCAGCACGTGGGCTTCGTTCTGGGTGGCGTCGATGACGCGTTTGTTGGGCAGTTCCAGCTGCTGGAAGATCACCCGGCAACGTTCCAGGTTCTGCGCGGTCTCGAAGTGGTTGGGCTTGTCGCCACGGGCACGGATGCGCTCCAGGCCCTGCTCCGGGGCCAGGTCCAGCAACAGCAGCAGGTTCGGGCGCGGGGCGAAATCGTTGGCGTGCAGCATCTCGTCCAGCGGCAGGCCGGCGGCGCCCTGGTAGGCCACCATCGACGGGAAATAGCGGTCCAGGATCACCACCTCGCCGCGCGCAAGCGCCGGCTGGATGACGTCCTCGACATGCTGACGACGGTCGTGCAGCAGGAATTCGACTTCCTGCTCCGGACTCAGGCGGCCGGTGGCGGCACTTTCGCGCAGGCGCGTGCCCCAGGGGCCGTTGGTCGGCTCCTTGCCCAGCACGACCGTGGCACCTGCGGTTTCCAGGATGCGCGCCAACGCGTGCGCAAGGGTGGTTTTGCCAGCGCCATCAATGCCTTCGATGGCGATGAGCAGGCCGCCGGGAATCTGTTCTTTGATCATGGGCGCTACTTTAAACGCATGGGCTGGATTGCGGGGTTGTGGCCGGCCGATGCGGGAGTGATGGCTGGGGGCTCGGGATGGCTTCGGATCCGCCACTGGCCGGGCGTTGATCGGATTCCGATGTTCCCTCACCCCAACCCCTCTCCCGGGCTTTGAGCTCATTCCGCTCAGCGTCCTGCCGCCGCGCAGTCCGCACCTTCGCAATAGTCGGCGGCGCGCCGCAGTTGCTGCTCGGTCAGCTCCGGCGGCGGGCGCGCGATGGCCGACTGGATCTGGTCGCGGCCATTGGTGAGTTTGTGCAGGCCCTTGGCAGCCGCCATCAGCCCGTAGTTGATGCCCATCAACAGGTAGCCACCGCTCATGCTGACCTGCTCGGGTGTGGGCGGCTCGCTCCAGGATTTGCTGAAACGGTTGGATTCGGCCTGTACCGGATTCTTGAAGCGGTACAGGTCCAGCGGCTCGTCGTCCTCGGGCTTAAGCGCGCGTACTTCGCCCAGCGTAGTGACATTGCCGTCAGCCTGGGGCGGCGGGATTTCGTCCTGTGCCACCTCGGCCTGCCCGTCGGTGACAGCCACCGGCGGCGGTGTCGGTGGTGCCTGCTGCGCCTGCACCGTACCCGCCAGCATCATGCCGGCCACCATTGCTCCCTGCCATCCACGCACCATCGCTGCTTCCGCCTCTGTTCGCGTACGGGCCAAAGCTTACGGATGCGGGCTTCAGATTTCGTTGCGCGGGCGCATGCGTTCAGCAAACAGACGCAAACCTGTCTCACAGGCTGAGACCCGTTCGTGCTTCCATGCCCCTCCTTTGATCGACAGCTGCGCGCATGGCGTTCTCCCTCGCTCCCCGCACCGAAGCCAGCGAACGGGCGCTGGCAACCACCGACGGCCTGCCCTCGCGTGACGGCTCGCTGCTCGGCAAGCGGCTGGCCAAGCGCTACAGCGACCGGGTCACCGGCAGCTTCACGATTCCCGGCCGCGAAGGCAGTTACGCGCCGATCCCCGATGACGTCCCCGAGGCGCTGAAAGCCGCGCTCAAGGCGCGCGGCATCGAGCAGCTGTATTCGCACCAGGCCGAGGCCTGGGACGCCAGCCAGCGCGGCGAGCACGTCGCCATCGTCACCCCCACCGCGTCGGGCAAGTCGCTGTGCTACACGCTGCCGGTGGTGAGCGCGGCGATGCAGGGCAATGCCAAGGCGCTGTACCTGTTCCCGACCAAGGCACTGGCGCAGGACCAGGTGGCCGAGCTGCTGGAACTCAACCGCGCCGGCGACCTCGGCGTGAAGGCCTTCACCTTCGACGGCGACACCCCCGGTGATGCGCGGCAGGCGATCCGCCTGCATGGCGACATCGTGGTCAGCAACCCGGACATGCTGCACCAGGCGATCCTGCCGCATCACACCAAGTGGGCGCAGTTCTTCGAGAACCTGCGCTACGTGGTGATCGACGAGATCCACACGTATCGCGGCGTGTTCGGCAGCCACGTCACCAACGTCATCCGCCGGCTCAAGCGCATCTGCGCCTTCTACGGCGTGCAACCGCAATTCATCCTGTGCTCGGCCACCATCGGCAACCCGCATGCGCATGCCGAAGCGCTGGTGGAAGAACAGGTGCATGCGATCACCGAGTCCGGCGCGCCCACCGGGCCCAAGCATGTGCTGCTGTGGAACCCGCCGGTGATCAACCCGGACCTGGGCCTGCGCGCATCCGCCCGTTCGCAGGCCAACCGCATCGCCCGCATCGCGATCAAGAGCGGGCTGAAGACGCTGGTGTTCGCGCAGAGCAGGTTGATGGTGGAAGTGCTGACCAAGTACCTGAAGGACATCTTCGACAACGACCCGCGCAAGCCGGCACGCATCCGTGCCTATCGTGGCGGCTACCTGCCCACCGAGCGCCGCGAGGTGGAACGCGCGATGCGCGCGGGCGATATCGACGGCATCGTCAGCACCTCGGCGCTGGAGCTGGGCGTGGATATCGGCGCACTGGATGTGGTGGTGCTCAACGGTTACCCGGGCAGCGTGGCGGCGACCTGGCAGCGCTTCGGCCGCGCCGGTCGTCGGCAACAGGCCGCGCTGGGGGTGATGGTCGCCAGCAGCCAGCCGCTGGACCAGTACGTGGTACGGCATCCGGATTTCTTCGCCAACGCCTCGCCCGAGCACGCACGCATTTCGCCGGATCAACCGTTGATCCTGTTCGACCACATCCGCTGTGCGGCGTTCGAGCTGCCGTTCCTGGCCGGCGAGCCGTTCGGGCCGATTGATCCGCTGGTGTTCCTGCAGGCACTGGCCGAAACCGAGGTGATCCACCAGGAAGGCGACCGCTGGGAATGGATCGCCGACAGCTACCCGGCCAACGCGGTGAGCCTGCGTGCGGTGGCCGACGGCAACTTCGTGGTGGTGGACCGCAGCGACGGCAAGCAGAAGATCATTGCCGAAGTGGATTACTCCGCCGCCGCGTTGACGCTGTACGAAGGCGCCATCCACATGGTGCAGAGCACGCCGTACCAGGTGGAGCGGTTGGACTGGGAAGGCCGCAAGGCCTACGTCACCCGCACGCATGTGGACTACTACACCGACAGCATCGACTACACCAAGCTCAAGGTACTGGACCGCTTCGACGGCAACGCTGCCGGGCGCGGTGATTCGCATCACGGCGAAGTGCATGTGGTGCGGCGTGTGGCCGGCTACAAGAAGATCCGTTACTACACGCACGAAAACATCGGCTACGGCCCGGTCAACCTGCCCGATCAGGAGCTGCACACCACGTCGGTGTGGTGGCAACTGCCGCAGGCCACGCTGCTGCGCAGCTTCGCGCAGAAGCAGGATGCGCTCGATGGCTTCCTTGGCGCGGCGTATGCGCTGCATATCGTCGCCACGGTGGCGGTGATGGCCGATGCGCGCGACCTGCAGAAGGCGGTGGGCAACGGCGACGGCGCGTGGTTCGCGGTGGCCGACCAGACCGGGCGCGGCCAGCTGCGTGGCAACGAAGGTGGCGAGGCAGTGGTCGAGCTGATGCAGAGCTTCGTGCCGACTGTGTACCTGTACGACAACTTCCCCGGTGGCGTTGGCCTGAGCGAGCCGCTGTGGCTGCGCCAGGGCGAGCTGGTGCAGCGCGCGCTGGAACTGGTCGAACGCTGCGACTGCACCGCCGGTTGCCCGGCCTGCGTTGGCCCGGTGCTGGCCGCGCAGGAAGAAGGTGACGACATCACGCCGCGCTCGCTGGCACTGCGGGTGTTGTCGCTGTTGTCGGCCGCGCATTGCGAGCAGGTGCAGGACGTGGCGATGGATGAGGCACTCGACCTGCTGCCATGAGCATCAGCCTGGACAAGCTGAAGGCGTTGCGGAAGCAGGCCGGGCATGCGGACAAGCCGCGCCCGGCAGGCGCCCACGATGTTTCTGCAGAATCGGAGTCAGCCGCGCAGCCGATGGCGGCAGAAGCCAAAGCCATGCCTGCGGTTGCGCCAGCGTCTTCATCGACTACGGATGCATCTTCAGCCGCCCGGCCCAGGCCGCTGCTACGAAAAGCCGGCAGTCCTGCTGTAGAAGCGGCCTTGGCCGCGAAACCGGCACAGGTGGAAACTGAAGCCACGTCTGCGGTTGCAGCAGGCGCGTCATCGGCTGCGGATGCGGCGTCGGCTTCGCGGCCAAGACCGCTCCTGCGACAGGCAGACGAAGGGGGTTCGGTGTTTGGCTGGGTCGAACAGATCCAGCACAAGGCAACGGCACCGCGTGCGCAGGACGGCGATGCGCTGCGGCGATTGCTGGCATCACGCAATCGTGCGATTGCATCGGGGCCGCGCAATGAACGCAGCGGCCCACTGGATCGTGACCTGCCCGGCACGGAGATTGCGCCGGGCCTGCACCTGATCGAAGCCTTCCTGCCCCAGGCGATTCCCACGCAGCCGCTGTCGCTGGCCTTCAGCAAGCGACCGGAGGAGGTGGTGCAACCGCGCGACCTGCTGTTCTTCGACACCGAAACCACCGGCCTTGCCGGTGGCACCGGTACCCGCGCTTTCATGATCGGCGCCGCCGATTGGTACCACGACAGCGCGCGTGGCGAAGGCCTGCGCGTGCGCCAGTTGTTGATATCGACGATGGGCGCCGAGAGCGCGATGCTGGATGTGTTCACCGGCTGGCTGTCGCCATCCACGGTGTTGTCCAGCTATAACGGCCGCAGCTACGACTCGCCCCTGCTCAAGACCCGCTATCGGCTGGCGCGGCGTGGCGATCCGATTTCCGCGCTGGATCATGTGGATCTGCTGTATCCCACCCGTCGCCGTTATCGCGGCACCTGGGAAAACTGCCGGCTGGCGACCATCGAGCGCAACCTGCTGCAGATCGCCCGCGAGGATGACCTGCCGGGCTCCGAAGCCCCTTCAGCATGGCTGGGTTATCTGCGCGGCGGCAGCGCGCGCAACCTGCGCCGTGTGGGCGAGCACAACCATCAGGACGTGGTGACGCTGGCGCAGCTGTTTCTCAGGCTGGTGCAGGCCGAAGCGGATGAACGCGCGGAGTTGGACCTGTTGGGAGAAGATTGAAGCTTGCGGGTTGCGCCTTGGCTTTCTGGCTCTTCTCCCGGTGCTCGTAGAGCGGAAGAGGCGGAGCACATACGTGCTGGCTACCCGTCACTCTCGGTTCCCATGTTTCAGCTTCGCTCTCCCCTCTCCCCCAACCCCTCTCCCGCAAGGAGAGAGGGTCTTCAAGAGCAAAGCCTCAAAGCAAAACCTCAGCGCAAGCCCTCAGCCCCGAACCGGCTTGGCAACGCCATCGCGGATCACCCGCTCGATCAACTGCTCTGTCTCACGCTGTGCACGCACGCTGGCCGCCGCCTGCTGACGGCCCAGGTCGGCCTGCTGCCTGCCCAGTTCCGACTGCTGACGCGACAGGCTTACCATCTCCGCGCGCATCTCAGGGTTATCCATTTCCTGCCTTGCCTGGGCCAACCTGCGACGCGCCTCCGCAGCCGCCTTGCGTTGCGCCTCGGTGCGTTCACCTCCGCTCAGCGCCAACTGTGCCTGCTCGCTGGCCAGTTCACCGATCCGCGCACCGATCTCGCCCATGCGCGCGCCGATCTCCCCCTGACGCTCGCCGAGCTCGCCCTGCTGGTCACCGAGCTTGCCCTGCAGGTCACCCAACCGCATGGTTTCGGCATGCAGCTGCTGGAAGCTCGCCAGCGTGGCCGCGTCATGCACCACGTAATCCTTGCCGTCACGGCGCAGCCACAACACCCCATTGCCATCGTCCAGGCGCTGCACCCTGCGCAGGTCGGCGACGGAGCCGTTCATGATGCTGCGACCGCCCTGCAACAATACGTAGGCATTGCGACTGTGGTCGTTGGACAGGTGGATCACGCCCTGCGTGCTGACCGGCGCAGGCGGAGCTGCGGGTGCTGCGGGCGGTGCCGGAGGCACGCGAACAGCAGGCGCTGCAGGAGCCGCCGGCGGCGCAGGCGGGGCCGGCATCACGTCGCTGCCATCGCTGGAATAGACGTGCACCGATGATTTTTTCGCGCTAGGCGCGAGCGGGGCTGGCGGCGCTTTCACTGCTGGCGGCGCCGCGGGCGGTGCGGGTGGTGCGGGTGGAACCGGCATCGCCACCAGGCGCAGCGGAATCACACCGACCAGTGCCACGGCCGCCAGGATCAGGCCCGCGGCCATGCGCGGGAACGATGAGGTGTTCTGCAACATGAGCAATCTCCGCTTGAGGCTGAGGAAGGTAGGTGAAGCGCTGGCCAGGCCGGCACCGGGACGCGGTGCGACGCCCAACTGCAGCAGCAGGCGCCCGTAGTGCTGACGGCAATGCCGGTTACCGGCGACGACAGCGGCATCCACGGCCGCTTCGCGGGCAATGCCGTATTCGCGGTTGGCGATGTGCACCAGCGGGTTGAAGAAGAACAGATGTTGCGCGAGCGCAGGCACCAAACCCAGCCACAGGTCATGGCGTTGCAGATGCACCAGTTCGTGCGTCAATGCCATGTCCAGCTCGTCATCGCCCATGCGCTGCAGGCCACGTGCCGGCAACAGCAGCACCGGACGCCATGGGCCGATCAACTGCGGAGAGTCGATGGCGGTGCTCAGCATCAGGCGCGGTGCGCGTGGCAGGCCGTGGGCTTCGGATGCCAGCTGCAGCGCCGCATTGAGTTTGTGGTCGTTGCACGGCTGCGCGTTGCGCAGCAGGGTGCGACTGGCGTGCCAGGCCAAGCCGGTGCGCAGCGCCATCACCAGCACCCCGGCCAGCCACAGCGACATGAGCAGCAGCTGCCACGACCAACCACTGTCCACCGGCAACGGCTTCATCACGATCAGCGGCGCGGCGTGGCTCTGCGGCACGGCAGCGCCGGCCTGCTGCAGCAGGGTGACCGATTCGGCGGCCGGCAGCAGCGGCAGTTCCAGCGGGGTGGCCCAGAACAGGCCGACCACGGCCTGCAGTGCCACCAGCCACCACAAGCCACATTGGGTGCTGGCCGGTAAGCGCCGCACGTAGCGGCACAGCAACCACACCACGGCGGTCAGCGCGATGGTCTGCACGCTGGTGGCCAGCAGGCGGTTGCCGAGCAGTTCGAGCATCGTGTCCATGGTTCAGTCCTCCCGGCGCTGCGATTGCAGCCTGGCGACAAGGGCTTCCAGTTCGGCCAGTTCGTTGTCACTGACGGCGGCTTTCTCCGACATCCACGCCACGAACGGCGAGATCGAGCCCTGCAGGGTCTTTTCGACAAAGCTGCTCACCGCACTGTTCACCACTTCCTGTTGTTCGGCGGTGGTGTGGTAGCGGTACACGCCCTCATGCGACGCACGCTGCAGGTACCCCTTGGTGCGCAGCCGCTCCATCATCGTCAACACGGTCGAACGGGCCAGGCCGCGCGATTCGCCATAACGTGCAGCCACCTCACCCACGCTGGTGGGCTCGTTCTCTCCGATGTACTGCAGCAGGGCCAGTTCCTGGTCCCCGACGGTCTTGCGGCGCATGGCCGACTCCAGTGACTACACTTGTCGTCAACGTAGCCATGACTACAAATGTAGTCAATAGCCCGGAAGGCACCCCGCACACCGCTCGGATGAACGCTTCAGGTTTTGATGCCACCCTGCCAAACCATGCCCCCCGCAGGGTCCTGCCGGCGAATCGGCAGACTCCAGGCAAGGGCCCAGTTACGCATGGCAATCCGCCGACGCGGGGGTATTGCCTCAGGAAACGGCGCTGTCGATCTGCCAGCGGGCGAACTCGCTCTCGAACTCGGCCAGGCTGATCAGGCCGAGGCAGGCGTGGGCGCCGATCGGCAGCGGTTCGCCACGCGCCAGCCGGCGCGCCAACAGCACGGCGGCGAAGGTGGGAATTTCCGGGCCGTGCAGCATCGGTGCGGTGAGATCCCAATGCACGGTGTGCGCCTGACCACCCCGTTGGCCGTGCAGGATGATGCGCATGCCGCCGAGGTCGGTGCCGAAACGGTCGAAGCAGCGCCCGGCACGCGCGAACACGCCCGCCAGTGCCGCCATCGGCAATGGCAGGCCGATACGACGCAAGCCCGCGATGGCGGCCAGGCAACGCGAAAGAAAGGGCAACTCCAGTGCGGCGCGGAAGCGCACCGTGCGCACGCCGGGATAGCGTTGTACCAGCAGATCGTGATCAGGCACGTCGCACGGCGAGGCCAGTCGCGGACCGATGCGGGAAAAGTTGACCCGTTGCGGATTGGACCAGCCGACCACGCGCTGCCAACGGCCGTCGATCCAGCACTTGAAGCCCTGCCCGCAGTACGACAGCACCGCGCGCACGGTGGCCATGCCCAGCGGCGTGGCCTGTGCCGGTGCGATGACAATATCGATATCGCGCAGCGGCTCGAACTGCGGCGCCAATGCATCCACCACCGCACTGGAAAGCCCGGGCAACGTGCTGGCGCCACTGATCGCGCTGCGCTGCGCCAGACGCGCAGCGGCATCCATCTGCGCGGGAAAGTCACGAACGAAGTCGCGACCGTCCGCAAGATCGATGTAGTGCATGCCCGCCTGTAAACAGGCACGGGCGACATCGAAGCCCTGCCCCTGGAAAGGACCGGCGGTGTGGATGACCAGATGCGCGCGCGTGGCTGCCAGCGCGGTGGCGAAATCCGGATCAGCGGTGTTCAACCGGCACAGTTCGATGGTGTCCAGATCCACGCCCGGCAGATGGGCTGCCGCATGCGGGGGATGGCGGCCGGCCGCAATGACGGTGATGCCAGGCGTGATCGACAACGCACGCACGATGCGCGCACCAAAATGTCCGTAACCGCCCAATACGAGAACACGACAGCTTTCCTGCTGCGGCATCGGTACATCCTGCGCTGGTGGATGCGCGATTATCGACCAATCGGGCCACTGCCTCCGAGCCGGTGAATGCATCCGATGTTCTTGGGACGCCCGCGCCAACGGAAGATCCAGTGCCCGTGCGCGATATGCACGGTCACAACGCAGGTGAGACAACGTGGTGGTGACGTGGATTCATCCGCTGCATACAGCCGCAGCGCGATGCTTCGCACTCGTTCCTGCATTCCCGGAGTACGCCATGTACCGTCTGCTCGCACTGCCAGCCACCGTTCTGCTGCTGTCAGCGTGCAATTCCGCATATGTCACCGAGGTGCAGCCCATCGACGGCGTGATCTCCGGCCAATGCCATGTCGACATGGTGCGCGGCGCAGTGGGGCTGGCCGCCGCGCCGGAAACGGTGGAGCGCGCACGCGTGGACAGCGACAGCCTGGAAGTCGTCGTCGTCCGCGGGCAGGAACAAGCCGATGGCCACGCCAACTCGGTCGAGGTGGCGTCGGCCTCCAGCGGTGGCAGTCGCCTGACGATCGAAGTCGGCCGCACCAACAACATCACCGCGATGCGCTGCAGTTAAATACGGCAAACGCATACATTCGAGCAACTCCAGCCAAGCACTAGCCTCTTCACAAAGCATGCTAAATTACCCCGAATGAATGGGGGTAACGATGAAAACTCTGGATATCGCGCCGTCAGGCCGCGGGCCAAAAGTGCTTTCGCTTGAAGGGCTGCGGGGTCTGGCAGCAGTAATTGTCGTGCTGTCGCACATTATGATGGAGTTTTTCCCCACAGCTGCTGTGGGCCGTTTGCACGAGCAACATATTCCTCTCGAACAATGGCTTTACGATAGCCCATTCCGCGCCTTTTATGCCGGCTTCTTTGCGGTCTGCATCTTCTTCGTTTTGAGTGGCTATGTGCTGTCGCTCAAGTATCTGAAGACATTTGATAGCAATGTCATCAGTGACTCCATGGCGAAACGGTACTTCCGCCTGTTACCTGCGGTTCTGGCCTCCACCCTACTGATGGCCATCGCCGCCGGAATTCTGAATCAAATGCCGGCTGCCGCATGGCCAAGACATCTACTTTCTGCTGCACGCGAGGGCCTGTATGGAGGCTTCTTGTTTGGCGAGAATACTCATAATGCAGTCATTTGGACGATGCAGGTCGAATTGCTCGGATCGTTTGCATTGTTCATCTATCTCTTGATGTTTGGGCGCTTTCGTTGGGGGTGGGTGGCAGGCGTCGTCCTATGTGCCGGGCTGATGGCACGACTGCCATTAATGGGCTATTTCTTTGCGATGTTTATTTGTGGCGCATATCTGGGAAGGGCTGTGCGGTTTGCCAGCAATCCTGCAATTGCAGCCATTTTATTACTTGTCGGAATCTATCTGGGCGGCTATGACAGCCCCTCCACCGCGTACCGGCAAGTTGTCGTATTGGCAAACACGCTGCAATTCGAGTACGGAATCGCCCTCAACTGGCCGGTTTTCATCCCTGGATTGGGAGCAGTACTAGTGGTTCTGTCATTGCTAGGTGGTAGCGTGATCAGCGCCCCCTTTGCCAGCCGTTTCTGCGTTTGGCTTGGGAAGATATCCTTCTCTTTGTATCTAACCCACACGCTGATCCTCATGGTGCTGAGTAAATGGCTTTTTGAATTGGCACTACCAACCACCAACTATGTCAGCGCTGCAATTTTCTCCGGGTTGACCTGTTTAATCCTGTCACTGTTAACCGCAGAATACTTTTATCGCATTTTCGACAAGCCATCTGTGGCATGGGCAAATCGAATCGGCAGGAGCGCCGTAGAAGCATCCGCACCCCACACAGCACAACCGTCGGATACTCAACCTCTCGCAAGTTCACTCGTCAAAAATGGCTGAATGGAGCACCGCTTCCATGCAGCCACGGGCAGCACAACCGGCCATGTGAAAGCTTCATATGGCACCCGCCTAGACAGACGCCCCATCTCCCGCATCGACTGAGATATGCTCCCGTCAATAATGAGAACTCAGACGTAATTAATCCTATGAATCATTACAAGCGGTATGCTTCAAGCGTCATTTCATGCTCTGGAGTTTCAATGCAGCTCCCATCTATTTTGCGCCGCCCCGCCGCCCTGATTGCCGCGCTTTCGCTGGTGCTGGCACTGGGCGCATGCGCAGGCCCGGCCCCGGAAGAACAGGAAGAAGCACTGGACAAGGCCCAGCAGGCCGCAACCGCTGCCGCCACACCCGATCCGGGCACCGCCGCCGCACCACCACCGCCGGCCAGCTGTGACGCCAGCCAGGTGCAGGGTCTGGTTGGCCAGGCATGGTCCGACGCACTGCAGGCGCAGGCCAAGGAAGACTCCGGCGCCAATGACGTACGCATGCTCAAGCCCAACCAGCCCGTGACCATGGAGTTCATCGGCGAACGCCTGAACATCGAAACCGATGACAAGGGCGTCATCACCGGCGTGCGTTGCGGCTGAACAGGCCACCGCCAAAGCCTTGCCCCGCAAGGCTTTGGTTGCGCCAGCAACGATGTATTGCGGCGTTGCAACAACTGTGATTTAGTCGAACGCATCCGGTGACTTCAGGGTGCGCTCCAGGTAGAGCACACCATGTGCATTGGGTGAGCGCGAGGGCGCCAGCGCTGGTAAGCACGCCGTGATGGCGATGTGCACCGGCCTTTCCCCACCCAGCCGGACGATGCAGGACGGCGCGCCTCACCCCCGTGTGCATGGCGTGTTTGGCGAGCGGGCATGAGTGTCGCCGCTCACCTGACATCGCTAAGAGGCACAGATGGCCGCCGGTACACCGCAAGGGCTCTACGACCCGCAAGACGAACGCGACGCCTGTGGTTTCGGCATGGTCGCGCAGCTCGATGACCAGCCATCCCGTCTGTTGGTGGACACCGCCATCGCCGCGCTGTCGCGCATGACCCACCGTGGCGGTGTGGCCGCCGATGGGCTCACCGGTGACGGCTGCGGTCTGCTGCTGCGCAAACCCACGGTGTTCCTGCGCCAGCTGGCCGAAGAAGCCGGCATCCGCATCGGCCCCAACTTCGCCGCCGGCGTGGTGTTCCTGCCGCACGATGCCGATGCCGCCCAGCGATGTCGCGACGAACTGGATGCCCAGCTGCGCAACGCCGGCTGCCATCCCCGTGGCTGGCGCGAAGTGCCTACCGATGCCAGCGTCTGCGGTGAACTGGCCCGCGACACGTTGCCGAAGATCGAGCAGGTGTTTGTTGATGCCGACGCCAGCCAGAGCGCCGAACAGTTCGCACTGGCGCTGTTCCTGGCGCGCCGTCGCAGCGAACAGCAGCTGCGCGACATTGCCGATTACTACGTCACCACCCTCAGCCCGGATGCCATCAGCTACAAGGGCATGGTGCTGCCGGACAAGCTGAGCACGTTCTTCCCGGACCTGCAGCGCCACGAACTGGCGTCCAGCGTGGTGGTGTTCCACCAGCGCTTCTCCACCAACACGATGCCGCGCTGGCCGCTGGCGCATCCGTTCCGCCTGCTCGCCCACAACGGCGAGATCAACACCATCGAAGGCAACCGCCACTGGGCGCAGGCGCGCAGCAAGGTGTGGAAGACCCCGAAGTTCGACATCGCCGAGTTTGATCCGGTGATCTCGATGCACGGTTCCGATTCGCAGAGCATGGACAACATGCTGGAGCTGATGGTGGCCGGTGGCATGGAGCTGATCCAGGCGCTGCGCATCCTGGTGCCGCCGGCAACGCAGTCGCTGGAGTTCAAGGACGCCGACCTGGCCGCGTTCTACGAGTTCTATGGCCTGAACACCGAGCCGTGGGACGGCCCGGCCGGCATCGTGGCCTGCGACGGCCGCTATGCGGCCTGCACGCTGGACCGCAACGGCCTGCGTCCGGCCCGCTGGATGCTGACCTCCGACCGCCACTTCCTGGTCGCGTCCGAAGCCGGCGTGTGGGAAGTCCCGGCCGAGCGCGTGGTGCGCAAGGGCAAGCTGGGGCCGGGCCAGATGATGGCCATCGATCTCAAGCGCGGCGACCTGCTCGATTCGGATGCGATCGACCGCATCAACCGCGCACGTGCGCCGTACAAGCAATGGCTGCACCAGGGCGTGACCTATCTGCAGACCGAACTGATCGATCCGTCGCTGGCCGAAGAGCCGTTCGACGAGCCGACCCTGCGCAGTTACCACAAGCTGTTCCAGCTCACTTCCGAGGAAGTGGAGCAGGTGCTGCGGCCATTGGCCGAGATCGGCCAGGAGGCGACCGGCTCGATGGGCGATGACACGCCCATCGCCGTGCTCAGCCGCAACACGCGGCCGCTGTACGACTACTTCCGCCAGGCTTTCGCGCAGGTCACCAACCCGCCGATCGATCCGCTGCGCGAAGAATGCGCGATGTCGTTGAGTACCCAGCTCGGCAAGGAAACCAACATCTTCCACGCCGGCCCGGAGACGGTGAACCACGTCATCCTCAACTCGCCGGTACTCAGCCAGCGCAAGCTGCGGCAGCTGTTGAAGATGGAGCAGTACGTCGACCGCAACCGTTTGATCGATCTGTCCTACAGCGTCGAGGAAGGGATCAAGGCCGGCATCGAACGCATCTGTGCGCAATGCGAGCAGGCTGCACGCGATGGCGTGGTGATGCTGCTGCTGTCCGACCGCTACCCGGTGCCGGAACGGCCGATGGTGCATGCGTTGCTGGCCACCAGTGCGGTGCATCACCACCTCTCGCAGGTGGGCCTGCGCTGTGACGTCAACCTGATCGTCGAGACCGGCACCGCGCGCGATGCGCACCACATGGCCTGCCTGCTCGGCTTTGGTGCCACGGCGGTGTACCCGTACCTGGCCTACCAGACGCTGTTCGACATGGGCCGGCGCGGCATCCTGCAGCTGAAGAAGGGCGGTGAGGTTTCACAGATCGGTCGCAGTTACCGCAAGGGCATCTACAAGGGCCTGAGCAAGATCATCTCCAAGATGGGCATCTGCACCGTGGCCAGCTACCGCGGCGCGCAGTTGTTCGAGATCATCGGTCTTGATCCGGATGTGGTGCAGCTGTGCTTCCCCGATGCCACCGCGCGCATCGGCGGCGTCAACCTGGCACGGCTGGACACCGAGGCGCAGGAACTCACCGTGCGTGCGTGGAACGAGCTGGCGCCGGCCGAAGTGGGTGGCCTGCTCAAGTACGTGCACGGCGGCGAATACCACATGTACAACCCGGACGTGGTGCTGACGCTGCAGCGTGCCGCGCGTACCGGCAAGGCCGAGGATTGGCGCAAGTACATGGACGCGGTGCATTCGCGCCCGACCTCGGCGCTGCGCGATCTGTTGCAGCTCAAGCCGGCCGCCACGCCGATGCCACTGGATGAAGTGGAACCGGCCGAAGCACTGTTCAAGCGTTTCGACACCGCCGCCATTTCGCTGGGTGCGTTGTCGCCGGAAGCGCATGAGGCGCTGGCGATCGCGATGAACCGCCTCGGTGGTCGTTCCAACTCCGGCGAAGGCGGCGAAGACCCGGTGCGTTACGGCACCGAGAAGCGCTCCAAGATCAAGCAGGTGGCCTCGGGCCGCTTTGGCGTCACCGCCGAATACCTGGTCAATGCCGAGGTGCTGCAGATCAAGGTCGCGCAGGGCGCCAAGCCCGGCGAAGGCGGCCAGCTGCCCGGCCACAAGGTCAACGAGCTGATCGCGCGGCTGCGTTATGCAAAGCCAGGCATCGGTTTGATCTCGCCGCCACCGCATCACGACATCTACTCCATCGAGGACCTGGCGCAGCTGATCTACGACCTCAAGCAGGTCAATCCGGAGGCGCTGGTGTCGGTGAAGCTGGTCTCGCATGCCGGCGTGGGCACGATTGCCGCCGGCGTGGTCAAGGCCGGTGCCGACCTGATCACCGTGTCCGGCCATGACGGCGGCACCGGTGCGTCACCGATCAGTTCGATCCGCTATGCCGGCGTGCCGTGGGAACTGGGCGTGGCCGAATCGCACCAGGCCTTGATCGGCAACGACCTGCGCAGCCGCACCATCCTGCAGACCGATGGTGGCCTGAAGACTGGCCTGGATGTGATCAAGGCAGCACTGCTCGGCGCCGACAGCTTCGGCTTCGGCACCGGCCCGATGATCGTGCTGGGCTGCAAGTACCTGCGCATCTGCCACCTCAACAACTGCGCCACCGGCGTGGCCACCCAGGACGAGCGCCTGCGCGAGGGCTACTTCACCGGCCAACCCGAGCGTGTGGAGAACTTCTTCCGGTTGCTGGCCGAGGAAGTACGCGAGTGGCTGGCGCTGCTGGGCGCGCGTTCGCTGGACGAGATCGTCGGTCGCACCGATCTGCTGGAGCAACTGGAAGTCTCGCCACGCGAAGGCGTCAAGGTGGATCTGTCGCGGTTGCTGGCGCCGGCGCGTTACGAAGGTTCGCACTGCGCTGCGCAGCGCCTGTACCAGTCGCCGGACAGCCTGGCCACGCAGATGGACAACCTGCTGGCCGATGCCATCGCGCACAAGCGCGGCGGCGAGCATCGCTTCCTGATCCACAACACCGACCGCTCGGTGGGCACGCGCTTGTCCGGCACCATCGCCCGCGCACACGGCAATCACGGCATGGTCGATGCGCCGCTGAACCTGCGCTTCCGTGGCACCGCCGGGCAAAGCCTGGGTGCATTCAACGTCGATGGCCTGAACCTGGAAGTGGAAGGCGAAGCCAACGACTACGTCGGCAAGGGCATGGCCGGCGGCCGGCTGGTGGTGCGTCCACCGCGCGGTGCGCGCTTCGAGGCCCGCAACACCGCCATCATCGGCAACACCTGTTTGTACGGCGCCACCGGTGGCGAGCTGTTTGCCGCCGGCCGCGCCGGCGAGCGCTTCGGCGTGCGCAACTCCGGCGCACTGGCGGTGATCGAAGGTGCCGGTGACCATTGCTGCGAGTACATGACCGACGGCATCGTCGCGGTGCTCGGCAAGGTTGGCCTGAACTTCGGCGCCGGCTTCACCGGTGGCCTGGCTTACGTGCTGGATATCGACCGTGATTTCGTGGACCGCTACAACCACGAGCTGATCGACATCCACCGCATTTCGGCCGAAGGCTTCGAGAGCTACCGCCAGCACCTGCACACCCTGATCAGCCGTCATCGCGAGATGACCGGCAGCATCTGGGCGCAGCAGATCCTGGACGAGTTCCGCGACTACGTCGGCAAGTTCTGGCTGGTGAAGCCCAAGGCGGCCAGCATTGAATCGCTGGCTGCGGCGCTGCGCAACGCTGCATGAAGCCAGGAGCCCCTCTCCCGCAAGCGGGAGAGGGGTTGGGGTGAGGGCGCTTTGAAAGCAAGGCCCCCCATCCGCCCCTACGGGGCACCTCGCTCCGCGCCCCGGCCCAACACGGAGCGTTGGGCGTTCGACCAAGCGTGAGCCAGTGGCTCACGAGCAGCTTGCCCTCACCCCGCCTGCGGGAGAAGGGCTCCTCCCCAGACATCACGAGTCCGCCATGAGCCGCAAGCAAGCCTTCCAGTTCCTCGACCTCCCCCGCACCATGCCGCAGCGCATTCCGGTGGAACTGCGCACGTCCGGCGATTGGGGCGAGCTGTACGGGAAATTCGACAAGGCCGATGCGCAGTACCAGGCCGGCCGTTGCCTGGACTGCGGCAACCCGTACTGCAGCTGGAAGTGCCCGGTGCATAACGCCATTCCGCAGTGGTTGCAGCTGGTACAGGAAGACCGCATCCATGAAGCGGCGACGCTGTGCCATTCGACCAATCCGCTGCCCGAAGTGTGCGGCCGCGTGTGCCCGCAGGACCGCCTGTGCGAGGGCAGCTGCACGCTGGAGGAGTTCGGCGCGGTCACCATCGGTGCGGTGGAGAAGTACATCGTCGATACCGCGCTGGCCACCGGCTGGAAGCCGGATCTGCACGCGGTACAGTCCACCGGCAAACGCGTGGCCATCGTCGGCGCCGGCCCGGCCGGGCTGGCCTGCGCCGATCGTCTGGCACGCGCCGGCATCCAGGCAGTGGTGTTCGACCGCTATGAACAGATCGGCGGCCTGCTGCAGTTCGGCATCCCCAGTTTCAAGCTGGACAAGAGCGTGATCGACCGCCGCCGCGAAATCCTCGAAGGCATGGGCGTGGCGTTCCGCCTGGGCGTGGAGATCGGCCGCGACATCACCGTCGATCAACTGCAGGCCGACTACGACGCCGTGTTTCTCGGCACCGGTGCGTACCGCTATACCGACGGCGGGCTGATCGGCCAGGACCTGAAGAACGTGCTGCCGGCGCTGCCGTTCCTGGTGCAGAACAGCCGCATCGTGGGCGGCAACGATCCGCATGGCCGGCCGATCGCCGGCTGGGAAGACCAGATCGCCCTGCCCGACCTCAACGGCAAGCGCGTGGTGGTGCTGGGCGGCGGCGACACCGGCATGGACTGCGTGCGCAGTGCGATCCGCCTGGGCGCGGCGCGGGTGACCTGCGCCTATCGCCGCGATGAAGCCAGCATGCCGGGCTCGGCCCGCGAAGTGGCCAATGCCCGCGAAGAAGGCGTGCGCTTCCTGTTCAACCGCCAGCCGCTGGCCATCGAAGCCGGTGCCGATGATGAAGTGATCGGCGTGACCGTGATCGAGACGCAACTGGGCGCAGCCGATGCCAATGGTCGCCGCAATGCCGAGCCGATCGAAGGCAGTGAATCGCTGCTGGAAGCGGACGTGGTGATCATCGCGTTTGGCTTCTCGCCGACGCTGCCGGAATGGCTGGGCGCGCAGGGTGTGGAAGCCACCAGCAGTGGCCGGATTGTCGCCGGCGGTGCCGGGCGCCTGCCGTACCAGACCCACAACGCCAAGCTGTTTGCCGGCGGTGATGCGGTGCGCGGAGCGGACCTGGTGGTGACGGCGGTTGCCGAAGGGCGGGATGCGGCGGAGAGCATTGTTGCTTTGTTGAAGGGGTGAGAGGTTCGGGAGCTTAGGGAGGAATGAGAGCTTTAGAAGCTATTTTAAAGCTGCCCTCACCCCTACCCCTCTCCCGTAAACGGGAGAGGGGATTGCTTCGATCTTTTCTTGCTTCGGTCTTGGCTCCGCTGCTTCGGCATGCGTCCGAAGCTAGGGCGCCAGAGCGCAGATAGTGCTTGCAGAAATCCCTTCTCCCGCAGGCGGGGTGAGGGCAAGCTGCTCGTGAGCCACTGGCTCACGCTTGGTCGAACGCCCAACGCTCCGTGTTGGGCCGGGGCGCGGAGCGAGGTGCCCCGTAGGGGCGGATGAGGGGGCTTCTACCCTGCTTCTGCTCTTCTCTGGCCCCCTCCATTCGGCTTTTATCAGCATCAAACCAGTGGCTTTCAACGCAGCCACCGCACTCCCTGCATGACACCATCATCCTGCGCGCTTCTGCCGACGCACGGCACCTGTACGCCCGAAGGATGCGCGCCCGATGATTCTGCAAGGAGCCGCATCCGATGATCCAGCTGTCTCTGGCCGACGCACGCACATTGGTCGCCACCATCCTCGCCAACGCCGGATTTTCCGAAGGCCACGTGCGGACGCTGACCGACACCATCGTCGCCGGTGAGCGCGATGGCTGCACCTCGCACGGCCTGTACCGCACGCTGGTCTGCGCGCACTCGCTGCGCACCGGCAAGGTCGATGGCAACGCTTTGCCGCGCGTCCATGACCAGGCGCCGGCCATCGTCCGCGTCGATGCATGCGGCGGCTACTCGCTGCTGGCTTTCGAAGCTGGTCTTCCGCACCTGATTGAAAAGGCACGCCACAACGGCATCGCCGCGATGGCGATCAATCATTGCGTGCATTTCTCCGCGCTGTGGCCCGAAGTTGAACGCCTGACCGACGCCGGCCTCGTTGGCCTGGCCTGCAACCCCAGCCATGCCTGGGTCGCACCCAGCGGTGGCCGCGTGCCGTTGCTGGGCACCAATCCGTTCGCGTTTGGTTGGCCCCGGCCGGACAAGCCGCCTTATGTGTTCGACTTCGCCACCAGCGCGGTGGCGCGCGGCGAGATCGAGCTGCGGCGCCGCGCCGGTGAGTCGATCCCCGAAGGCTGGGGCATCGATGCTGCAGGCAACGCCACCACCGATCCGCAGGCCATCGTCGATGGCGGCGCGATGCTGACCTTCGGTGACCACAAGGGCTCGGCGCTTTCAACGATGATCGAGCTGATCGCAGGCCCCTTGATCGGTGACCTCACCAGCCTGGAATCACTGCGCCACGATGGCGGTGCGGGAGGTTCGCCTTATCACGGCGAGCTGGTGCTGGCGCTGGATCCATCGCGCTTCATCAGCGGTGACCCTGCGCCGCACGCCGCACGTGCCGAAGCGCTGCTGGATGCCTTCGTGCCGAGTGGTGCGCGGCTGCCGTCGCAACGGCGCTATGAAGCCCGTGCCAGAAGCCGCGTGGAAGGTGTCCGCATTCCGGAGCAGTTGCATGCGGAGCTGGTGGCGCTGCGGGATGATCCTGCGATGCGGGTGATGCCGGGTTGAGCTGAGCCCTGGAAGCGGCCCTCACCCCAACCCCTCTCCCGCTAGCGGGAGAGGGGCTCCGGTTGCAGGGCATCAGGCCGCTCAGGCCAACAACCACGCGCCGAATACCGGGCCGGCCGAATAGCCTTGTTCCGGTTCGATGCGAACCTGCCAGCCGCCATCGGTCGGTGCATGCAGCGCTGCCGGAAGCGCGTAGTCGACATCGACGAAGCGATCACCGCGGCCACCGTCCAACACTTCATTGGCCAACACCACGCCGTTCACCGCGATGGCAAAGCGGCGGCGATGTTCCTCGCCCCAGTAACGCAGCCGCAGGATCGTTGCCGGGCGCTTTCCCTGCAGGTCAAAGCGCATCTGCCCACCAGTGCGCACATCGCGCCCCTTCTGCCGTCGATAGGACAACGCGTACGAGTTGCCCACGGTCGTCAAGCGATGTCCCGCTTCGTCGGCTTCGTCGCCGAGCTGCAGGTGATCGATCTGGCGTTCGGCCAGCCGCGTCTGGATCGCTACGTCTGCCGCACGTTCGCTGTCACGGCGTGCCAGCGCGGCGGCGTCAAGATGACGGAAGTAGACGGCGTGACGACGATCATGCAGACCATGGAACGGCGCAAAGCGCAGTCCCTGTGGATGCGATGGCAACGTCACCTGGAACGTGTCGTCGTTGCCTGCCATGGAGAATGCAGACGCCATGTCCTCAACAGCGAGCCAGGGCTCCACGCCGGTCCAGGGTTGGTCGGCGGGGCCGAGGTCGGCCGCCAGCACACAGGGACCGCGACGCAGGGCCACCACCGTCGCGTCGTCTGCACATGGCTCCACCCGCAGTGGCATGGCGAACTCCAGCTGCAGCTGATCGCCCACCTGCCACGGTCCCGGCAATTCCAGATAGCCCGCGCGTGCCTGCAACTGCTGCGGCATGCCGTTGCGCACGACGCTTGCCGTGTCGGCCCACTGCGGCATCCGCAGGCGCAGCCGTTGCAATGACGCATCGCGGTTGCCGGTGATGGTCAATCGCACCTGGCCGCGATCCGGAAGCTGCGACTCCAGCTGCAAGCCCACCCCTCGCTGCGCATCTTCGAGCGTGGCGGGAATATAGAGATTGACGGTGATGTCACTGCCGTCTCTCCAGAAGATGTCGTCGCTGAAGCTGGCATGGCTTTCCATGCCGGTGCCCACGCAGCACCAGAACTCGCCTTCAGGCTCGGAGTACTTGCGTGCCTCGCCGCTGAGCATCGGCGTCATGTAGGTGAAGCGACCGCCATCGGGATGCTGTTGCGACAGCACATGGTTGTACTGCGCGCGTTCGATGTAGTCGTAGTAGCACGCTTCGCCCGACCAGCGATACAGGTATCGCGACAGGCGGATCATGTTCAGCGTGTTGCAGTGCTCGCAGGTCTGCTCGGTGAGATAGCGCGAGATCGTATCCGGCGACTGGAAGTATTCGCGGTCCGCGTTGCCGCCGATTGCGTAGCTGTGGTGGCCGCTCACCCGCTGCCAGAAGAACAACGCGGCAGCGGCATCGGACTTGCGTGCCTGCAGCTCGAACTGGCGGGCGACGCCCAGCAGCTTCGGGATCTGGGTGTTGGCGTGCAGACGATTGAGTTGATCCTTGCCGGAAGCGAGCGGCTCAACCACGGCCTCATGCGAAAAGCGCGCCGCCAGTTGCAGCCAGCGCGTCCTGCCGGTGCGAGCGCCCAGTTCGACCAGCGACTCCTGCATGCCGCCGAACTCGCAATCGAGCAGCCGTTGCATCTGTGCGTGATCCAGCGGCGCGAGCTTGGTTTCGATATAACCGGCGATGCCTTCCAGCACCTGCAGCGCATCGGCATTGCCACAACAGCGGTGCGCGTCCAGCAGGCCAGCCAGCAGCTTGTGCCAGGTATAGAACGGCGCCCAGCTGCCATTGAGATCGAACGGCAGCGCGCGGATGTCGCCGCGCGACACCTCGTCCAGCACCACACGCCCGCCTTCCACCGTGCCATCGGCGCGCTTGCGGGTGAAACCGGCGACATAGCCGTCGCCGCCGGCCTGTTGGCAGGCCTGCAGCTCGCTGACGATATGGTCGGCGCGTGCCTTGCAATCAGCCTTGCCGTTGCCCGCGTACATCAGCGACAACGCGCTCAGATAGTGGCCCAGCGTATGCCCGGCGATGGTGTCCGACTCCCATCCGCCATAGACCTCGGCCTTCGCCGCCAGGCCACTCTGCTCGCGGAAGTTGTGCAGCAGCCGGTCGGCGGACAAGCGCATCAGATAGCGGTGGGTGGCCTCCACCGAATCGTGGAACAGCGACGGCGTCAGCCGCACCTGGCTGCCGAGCGACTGCCGGGGCAGCGATGGAGAAAGGGCAGCCACTGTTTCAGGAAAGCCGACCATCCCGGCAGCCGCCGCCATCGCACTCCAGGCCATGAAACGGCGCCTGTCCATGCGTATCACATCGCCGCTGCCACGTGCATTGCCGCCGACGCCCGCCTCAATCATCGTGTTCCACCTTCATCGGCGCGTCCGGCAGACCGGCAGCCGCCTTGGCCTGGCTGACCATGCGTCGCACGTCTTCGCGCAGCTTGGCGGCGTCGTAGACGATGCCGTCCTTGATGGTGAAATCGACGCCACCCACGCGATGCACGCGGTCGGTCTTGTCATCAAGCAGGATGGTACCGGTGCCGTACAGCAGTTTCAGGTTGGCGACCGGATTGCCGCGCACCAGCACCAGGTCGGCCTTGCGCCCTACCCGTACATTGCCGGCACGGTCTTCGTGGCCCAGGATCTTCGCGCCAACCCCGGTCGCGGCATGCAGCACTTCCAGCGAACTGAAACCGGCTTCGCGCAGCAGTTCCATCTCCTGCACATAGCCGAAGCCATAGAGGTTGTAGATGTAGCCGCTGTCGCTGCCCACACCGACCAGCCCGCCGCGGTTCTTGTACTCGTTGACGAAGCGCATCCACAGCCGGTAGTTGTTACGCCAATCGACTTCGTGCTCCAACGTCCAGTCGAACCAGTAGGAGCCATGGTGATGGCGACTGGGTCGATAGAAGTCCCACAGCGCCGGCAGGGTGTAGGCGTCATGCCAGCTGGCATTGGTCATGCGCATCAGGTCGCGACTGGCCAGATAGGCGACGAAGGTGGGGCTGAGCGCGAAATCGCGCTCCAGCAGCTCGTCCATCACCACGTTCCAGCGTTCGCTGCCCGGCTCGGCAGCCTGTTGCCATAGCCTGCCGGCCTCGGAAAAGCGCCATTGCTCATCGGTGTTGTTGAACGCCACCGGCCACTGCTGCAGGCGACGGTCGGTGAACATCGCTTCCGGCAGGCCATACCAATGCTCCATCGAATCCAGCCCGTGGGCGGCAGTCTTGAGCACGTTGGCGTAGGCCACCATCTGCTGCGAATGGTGCATGGTGGTGCGCATGCCGATCTTCTCGGCTTCATCCAGCGCGGCAAACAGCACATCCTCCGGGATCGCGCCGATGAATTTGATGCCATCTGCACCACGCTTGCGTGCATTGCGCACCGCATCGCGCGCCAGAGCCGGCGTGTTGATGCCCGGTTGGATCGCGTTGAAGAACGGATAGATGTCCAGGCGCGGTGCGACGATCTCGTTGGCCTCGCTGCGGCGCTTCACGTCCGCCATCCACTCGATCGGCTTGCCGCTGCCCAGCTCCCGTGCGGTGGTCACACCATGGGCGAGCCATAGCTTGAGGATGTATTCCGGCGGTACACCCTGGCTGTCGTTGTCCCCATGCAGATGCACATGCGTATCGACGAAGCCCGGCAGCAGGGTGAAGCCGCTACCGTCGATCTCGCGGTCGCCGGCCGCCACGCGCTTGCTGGCATCGATACCACCCGGCGCGCCGATGGACCGGATCTCAGTGACCCGGTCCTTCTCGATCACCACGTCATACGGGCCCTGGATGGGCGCGCCGGTGCCGTCGATGATGTCCACGTTGCGGATCACCAGACGCGCGAATGGCCCCTCGCCCACATCACGCTGCGGAATATCGCCGGCACTTGGCCCCGCCTGCACCAACGACGCGTGGCACAGCATCGCGCCGAACAAGCCCAACAACCATCGCTTCCTGAGTCGCACCGTCCCCTCCTGCGCGTTGCCGCGCGAAGCGCTTCCCGAAGACCATGCTGCGGGAAGCGCCGTTTGATATGTGATGGCGGTGGCACCGCGCCGTGGATGCAACGCGGTGCCGACCGGTCAGAACTTCACGCGGATACCGGCGTTGTAACGCCGACCCAGCACGTCGTAGACGCCCACGTCGGTGTTGGCATCACCGGCAAGCCCGGTACCGAGGATCGGTGGCTGCTTGTCGAACAGGTTGTCGATACCGGCGAAGAACTGGACATGCTCGTTGAAGTCGAACGTCGCGTTGCTGTCGAAGTACCACACGCGCGGTGCCTTGTTGACGGCAGCCGTCAGGCCCGGACGCAGGTTGAAGCTGTCGATCATGCGGCTCTGCACACGCACCGACAGCGGCCCGCTCTTGTAGCCGGCAGTCAGGTTGAGCTTGAAGTCCGGAATCATGATCGCGCCGGTACCGCCGCCGCAGCCACCACCCATGTAACCAGCACAGTCCAGCTCGGGCTGGTTGCTGAGCACCTGCATGGAGCGTTCAAACAACCAGCTGGTGAGCAGGGTCAGCGAGACATTGCCGTCGTTGCCACCAATGCCCCACGGCACGCTGAAGCGGTAGTCGGTCTGGAAGTCCAGGCCGCGCGCCTTGAGCTTGCCCACGTTCTGCAGGGTGGAGCGGACATCGTCGATCTGGCCGTTGGGCAGGCGGATGATCGCGCGGCAGGTGGTGGAGTTCGGGTCGAGCTGGCTGAAGCAATCGGCCAACATCTGGTTGGCGCTGAGACTGGTGATCGCGTCTTCCACTTCCACCTGGAAGTAGTCCACCGCGAAGTTGAGCCCCTGCACCTGCGGGATGTTGAACACCGCACCGACGGTGAAGGTGTTGGACTTCTCCTCGGAGAGGTTCGGGTTGCCACCGGTAGTGCGTTCGAAACCAACCGAGCCCTGCGAGAAGTTCGGCAGATCCGCCGCCGGCACGCCCTGCTGGATGCATAGCTGCTGCTGCGCCGCGCTGGGGTTGGCCGAAGCGGTGCAGGGATCGACGCCGGCGGTGAAGCCGCGCGACTGCGGGGAATACAGCTCGTTCAATGACGGCGCACGGATGGCGACGTTGTAGGCACTGCGGAAGCGCATCCAGTCGGTGGGCGCCCATTCCAGTCCGATCTTCCAGGTGTTGACGCCACCGATGGTGGAGTAATCGGAATAACGCGCCGCACCTTCGATGGCCAGGCTCTGCGCGAAGCGTGCGCCACTGAGCAGTGGTACGCGGAACTCGGTGAATAGTTCGCGCACGCTGTAGTCGCCGGACATCGGCGTCTGCGACACCGCACCGTACTCACCGGCCACATCCATCGGGCTGGGCTGGAAGGCATACTCGTCCTTGCGGTACTCGGCACCGAAGGCCATCGCCACCGACCCCGCCGGCAGGTCGAACAGCGAGCCGCTCAGGCTTGCCCCCACCACGGTGCGATCGAAGGTTTCGGTGTGGGCACGCTGCGGCGTCAGGAACGCCGCCGAGCCGGCGCTGATCGAACCCAGGCCAAAGATGCTGGCCGGCACGCAGCCGCTGGCCTGATTGACGCAGACCAGGTTGCCGGCGCCATCCACCGTGGCATTGAGCGCCTGCGCCAGCCGCGCCTGGTTGATCATGTTGTTCTGGGTGGTATCGGTGCGGGTGTGCTGTTCCTGCACGAAGGCGTCCCAACGCCACCAGTGGTCCCCGCCCATCTCGAAATCGCCACGCAGGCCGCCGACCAGATTGCGGCTGGTGCGATCGTAGGTGTAGTAGCGCGGGCCCAGCTCGTCGGCACGACGACCGGCACCGATGATGCTCGCGGTGCCGTCACCATCGGGGTCGAAGATGTGCGCGTTGTCGGCGAAGAACTGCCTTACCGCCGGCAGCAGCACCGGGTTGTTGGCGAAATTGGGGACCAGCAGCGTCGAGGAGCCCGCGCCCGGCGTCACCGGCGTGAATGAATCCGGTGCCTGCTGGTAGCGGTTGGCCGAATCGGAGTAGTACAGCTCGGCGTAGGCTTCGACCGCGTCATTGATCTTGTAGTTGGCCAGCGCGGTGACCTGGGTGCGCTCCAGTGGCCGCTGCAGGTAGTTCAGGTCGGCGTAGTTGTAGGCATCCTGCGGATTGCAGTACGGCAGCGGCGTGCCGTTCTCGCCGAAACGGATGCCGGTCATCGCGCTGCAGTCACCCGCGGGGGTAAGGTTCACGCCCACCAGGGAACCGAGCTGGCTGCCACTCAGGCCGATGCGCGTGCCGGGAATGGAACCCGACCCGCCCGGCACCAGTTTGCCGTCCACCGTGTCCAGCGGCACCTTGGAGAAATCACGCGCGCCCTGCAGTACCGGATCACGATCGGTGCGGCTGATCGAGACCACCGCATTGCCGCGGTCATCGGCAAAGTTGCCGCCCAGGGTGATGTCGTACTTGTCGAAGGCACCATCACCTTCCGACGTCTGCCCATGCGTGTAAGCGGCTTCGATGCCACTGAAGTTCCTGCGCATGATGAAGTTGACCGCACCGGCGATGGCGTCGGAGCCATACACGGCCGAAGCACCACCGGTGACGATCTCCACGTTCTCGATGAGCGCATCGGGGATGGTGGCGAGGTCGACCACACCGTCGGAGTTGGCCGGCATGAAGCGGCGACCATTGACCAGGGTCAGCGTGCGGTTGGCACCCAGGCCACGCAGATTGGCGGTCAGCACACCCGAGCCACCACCGTTGTTGACGCTGGAAGTATTGCCGGCGGCAAGCTGAGGAAATTCGTTGAGTACGGTTTCGATGGTGGCGCTGCCGGAGGCCTGGATGTCCTCACGGGTGACCATCGTGGTCGGGCTGGGCGCATCCAGGTCGGTACGGATCAGGCGCGAGCCGGTCACCATCACCGCATCAAGGCTGACGGCGTCCTTGGATTCCGCGCTTTGTGCGAATGCTGGCGCGACCAGCAGTGGACTTCCCCACAGTGCGAATGCCAACCCAACGGCGAGCTTGCCTGCTTGTGGAAGTGGCCGGTGCATTACAGAAGTGCGCGTTCTGCGACAACGCGCAGAAGTGGTTACGACTGTCATGGTCTCTCTCCCGTGACAAATTGGCTGAGTGACCCCGCATAGGGCGAGGACAAAGATCAGGTCGTCATGCTGCCGACTTCGTGTTGCCACCAATCCCTTGATCAAAGTGCAAGTCGACAGGTGATACGTCCCTCACATGCAGTCTGTTTGCTGGCACCCGCGAAGGTCTTGTGATTCTTGACGGAATCGCATGCAGATATCTGCACAAATGCATTCGGCTTGATGATGAATGCACGGTGGCTTTTCAATGCGCCGAAGTATTGCTGCGCGGAAAGCTGCAAAAACCCCGTTGAGAAATGTCGAATTGCTGCTACGGTCTGTCGCATTGCGGCGCGCATGCAGAAGGAGGTTTGTGTGTTTTCCTCTTTCAAACACGTCGCAATCCGCACAACCAGCAGTTCAACGACGGAGCTTCCGATGATCCGACGCACGACGCTTTGCCTGGCAATGACACTCGCCTGCCTCTTCACTGCCGAACCTGTCGCGGCGCAACCCGGCGTGCACGAAGCGGACGCAAAACTGGCTGACGTCCGCTTCGGCGATGGCAGTTCACTGGCCGAAGTACGCATCCACTACCGCACGTTGGGAACACCACAGCGCGATGCCCTGGGACGCATCAGCAATGCCGTGATGCTGCTGCACGGCACCGGAGGCAGCGGCGCACAGTTCCTGCAGGCACGCTTCGCCGACGAGCTGTTTGGCCCGGGACAGCCGCTGGATGCCACGCGCTACTACCTCATCCTGCCCGACAACATCGGCCACGGCGGCTCATCGAAACCCAGCGACGGCCTGCGCGCACGCTTCCCGCGCTACGACTACGGCGACATGGTCAACCTGCAGCATCGCCTGCTGACCGAAGCACTCGATGTGCAGACGCTGCGCTTGATGCTGGGTACGTCGATGGGTTGTATGCACATCTTCCAATGGGCGGAAGACCGGCCGACATTCGCCCAGGCGTTGATGCCACTGGCGTGCCAGCCCACGCAGATAGGCGACCGCAACCGGGTGTGGCGCAAGGCCGCGATGGAGGCCATCACCGAAGATCCGGCATGGAACAAGGGCGACTATCGCACGCAGCCGATGGCAGGCCTGCGTACCGCGTCATCGCTCTCCGTACTGGCGGGCCTGGCCCCGATGAACCTGCATGCCACCCATCCCGGCCGCGATGCGGCCGATGCGTGGTGGAAGGAGCGCTTCGCGGCGGATGTCGGCAGCCGCGACGCCAACGATTGGCTGTATCAGCTGGACGCATCACGCAACTACGATCCTTCCGCCAGGCTGGATCGGATCCGCGCACCGATGACATGGGTCAATTCGGCCGATGATTTCATCAATCCGCCGGAGTTGGGTATCGCCGAAAAGTGGCTGCCGGCGATGCCGCATGTCCGCTACGTGTTGATCCCCGCATCCACGCAGACGCGTGGACATGGCACACATACTTCGGCAGTGTTCTGGAAGCAGGAGCTGGTGGATCTGCTTACGCGTAGCGAGTGAGACAGCGGGCCGACGTCTTGCATTGCGCGCATGTGAGTGAGTGACGGGCAAGTACGCAGGGACGTAGCGCTCACGGCACCCTGCACGGACCACTGGCTGCCTGCCTGAGCAGGCAGCCAGTGGCCTGTCATCACTCTTCGGCAGCAGTGCGTGCAGCCGCCTTGCGCTCTGCCACGAACGTCCTGACCTCCGATTCCAATACCGGCAGTGGTACCGAGCCCAGGTTGAGGATGGTGTCGTGGAACGGACGTTGGTCGAACTTCGGCCCCAGCTCGCGTTCGGCTTCGCTGCGCAGGTCACGCATGGTCTTGTAACCGAGGTAGTACGCGGTCGCCTGGCCCGGCCAGGCGATGTAGCGGTCGATCTCGGTGACGATGTCGTGGTGGGCCAACGCGGTGTTGGCGGCGAGGTAATCGATGGCCTGCTGGCGTGTCCAACCATATTCGTGCAGACCGGTGTCGATCACCAGTCGCGCGGCGCGCCACATCTCGAAGGTCAGCCGCCCGAAATCGTCGTAAGGCGTCTCATAGATGCCCATCAGCGTACCAAGCCATTCGGTGTACAGGCCCCAACCTTCACCGTAACCGGAGAAGTAGGTCTGCTGACGGAAATCCGGTCGCGCCGGCGCTTCCAATGCCAGGGCAGCCTGGAAGCTGTGGCCCGGTGCGCACTCATGCACCACCAGCGCCGGCAGGTTGTACAGCGGCCGCGAAGGCAGATCGTAGGTGTTGAACAGGCACGAATCCAGGCCGCCACGGCCCGAGGTGTAGATCGGTGCTACTTCGTCCGGCACCGGCAGGATGGTGAAGCGATAGCGCGGCAACGTTCCAACAACGTTCTTGAGTTCGCCATCGACTTTCTTGGAAATCCAGGCGGTATACGACAACAGTTCTTTCGGCGTCTTTGCGTAGAACTGCGGATCGGTGCGCAGGAACTGCAGGAACTCCGGGAAGCTGCCCTTGAAGCCGGACCTGGCCATCACTTCACGCATTTCCGCATTGATGCGCGCCACCTCGGCCAGGCCGATGTCATGCACCTGCTTTGCGGTCATGTCGCGGGTGACGAACTCGCGGATCTGGGTCTTGTAGAACGCGCGGCCATTGGGCAGATCGCTGGCGCCGGTGGTGGTGCGTGCACGCACCAGGTACTGCCCGCGCATGAAGGTGAGCAGGTTGGCGTAGGCCGGCACCACGTTTTCCAGCACCGCCTTGCGCCCCTCCTCGCGCAACTGACTGCGGACCGGCTCCGGAATCGAGCTGGGAATGCGGTCGAAGGTGGCCAGGTAGGGATTCTCGGCGTCGGTCTTCGTGTAGGGCACGATGGTGTTGTCACGGCCCTCCACCGACGAGCGGGGAACGCTCCATCCACGCGACAGGCCTGCGTCCATGTTGGCGATGTTCTCGCCGAAGTAGCGCGGAATGTCGTTGAGACGGCCAATGAAGCGACGCCAGTCGGCTTCACTCTGGTACGGCTGACGCGGGTTGAGCCCGGCCCAGAAGAAGGTATCGCTGTTGAACGGCGCCTCGTAGGTCTTCCACACCGCGTCGTTATGCAGTCCTTCCACGGTGGTGCGGAATACCGCCTCGTTGATCTTCTCTTCGCGTGACAGCTGCGCTGCGGGGATCGCATCGAGCTGCTTGAGTACGTCCGCCCAGTACTCACCACGGCGCTGCCAGGTCTGTGCGGTCACCGACGGCATGTGCGCGGCGGATTGCCAGCGGCCATCGATCTTCTCGCGCGCGAATTCCTTCTGCCGCCAGTCCCACTCGGTGTTGTACAGCTCACGCAGCTTTGCTTCGGTGGCATTGGCTGGCGGTGCGAGCGCCTGCTTCTGCTCCTGCGGCTGGGCCATGGCGGCGGGCGACATCGCCAGCCCCAAGGAAAGGGAGAGCGACAGGGCCAGGATGGAGAGCTTCTGGCGGGTAGGACGTGCGACAGACATGGTGAACCTCCGGCGGTTGCAGTACCTATTTGGCGTGAGTGCCCGTCATCGTGTTCCAGGCCGGCGTCTGCCGGTCCTGGAGATGGCGGACGAAGAAATCGAATTGACGGCGGTGTGCGTAGTCGATCGGCCCGGTGGAACGTCCGACGGTGTGTTCACCGCCCGGGATGTTGAGCAGGTCGAAATCCTTTCCTGCGCGGACCAGCGCATCGACCACCTGCATGGTCGAGGCCGGGTCCACATTGCTGTCCTGTTCGCCGACGATCAGCAGCAGGTCACCCTGCAGGCGATGGGCGTTGTCCACGCCCGACGCACGGGCGTAACTCTCGTCGACCGGCCAGCCCATCCACTGTTCATTCCAGCTGATCTTGTCCATGCGGTTGTCGTAGCAACCGTTCCACGCCACGCCGGCCCGATAGAACTCGGGATGGAACAACAGCGCGCCCAGCGTGCTCTGCCCGCCTGCGGACGCGCCATAGATACCGACGCGGGAAATGTCATAGGACGGATCACGCGCGGCCTGCGCACGGTGCCAGGCGATGCGATCGGGGAAGCCGGAATCGCCCAGGTTCTTCCATGCCACGTCATGGAACGCCTTGGAGCGATTGGAAGTGCCCATGCCGTCGATCTGCACGACGATGAAACCCAGATCGGCCAACGCCTGCATGCCGATCACCTTGTCGCCGCCGCTGTGATACCCGAAGGGCCAGAAGCCCTTGGGCACGAACGCATCATGCGGGCCGGCGTAGATGTTCTCGACCACCGGATAGCGCTTGGCCGGGTCGTAGTCACGTGGCCGCACGATCAGCCCCCAGATGTCGGTCCGGCCATCGCGCCCCTTGGCCACGAAACTCTCCGGCGCGCGCCAACCCGCTGCACGCAGCGCATCGATGTTGCCCTGCTCCAGTTGCTGCACCAGGCTGCCATCGGCACGGCGCAGTTCCATCACCGGCGGCATGTCCACCCGCGAATACACATCCACGTAGGACTGCCCGTCCGGCGACGGCGAGACATCGTGATCCGCATCGGCATGGGTCAAACGCACCGGCTCGCCACCATCCAGACTCACCCGGAACACCTGCCGGAAATACGGATCACGCCCCGCATCCATGCCGCTGGCACTGAACCAGACCTGGCGACGCGCCTCGTCGACCTTCAGGATGTCGCGTACCACCCAGTCGCCGCGGGTGAGCTGACGCAGCAGCTTGCCGGTGGTGCCGTCGTACAGATAAAGATGGCGCCAACCATCACGTTCGGACAGCCACAGCAGCTGCCGACCATCATCAATCTCGTGCCGGTACGGGCGCCAGGCATCAACAAATGTACGGCTGTCTTCGCCGGCAACCACGCGCGCCTGCGCGTCCCTGCTAGACACTTCGATCAGCCGCACGCGTTGATGTCCGCGTTGCACGTAGTCAAAGGCGAAGCCGCGTCCATCGGCGCGCCAGCGCAGCGACGATAGCTGGTAAGGATTGGCGAACAGCGCGTCATCGACCCGCGTTACCCGGCCACTGGCCACGTCCGCCAGGAACGGTTGTTCGATATCCACTGCATCGCCCGGCTTGGGATACAGCTGCAACTGCACGCGTGGCTGTCCGCCGCCCGCCGGTGCGGTTTCCACCCGCGTGACCAGCCGCGCATCGCCGGGCTTGACCCGATAGAAGGCCAAGCGCTGTGAGTCCGGCGACCAGGCAATGCTTTCCGCGTCGTAGAAGTCGGCCGGTTGGCCATCACGAGTCAGCGGCCGCACGCTGCCGTCGGCCACGCGCCGCAGCACCAGGTCATGTTCCTGCGCGAAGGCTTCCCATTGTCCGTCTGGGGAACGACGCGGTGTGTTGTCCGCCGCTACCCGCAGGTCGCGCACCACACCGAAGCCGCGCGGCCGTTCGAGCTGGGCGGCAACGTCCTCGCAGCGGTACGCCTGCAGATCGCAGCGCAGCTGCTTTCCTGCGGCCTGCAGACGGGCGTATGGCACACCCGCCACCACTTCGTGGGCATAGTCATCAAACGGCAGGCGCAGGGCCTGCTGCGGTGTCCCTGTGGCGATGACGAGGGCATCGGCCAGGCGCTGATGATCGAACGCGGCGGTGCTGCTGCCGTTGATCGCATCAAACCGCTGGAAGCGGAAGCCACCGGCCACGGTCTTGCGGTAGTGGAAGCTGCCGTCGTCATGCCAGCGCGCCGGCCAGGCAACGTCGCGGGTAAGCCCGATCCATTGCTCCCTCAAGCCCAGCGAACGGTCCATATCGGCTGCCAACGGCGCGGCCCCGGCAGTGGCGGAGAGGATGAGGGCGGCAATGGCGACAAGCGTTCTCAACGGTGGCTCCAGATTCTTCAATGGCATCAATGCCGATCGTCGCCGGTGGATGAACCGGCGACGGTCGGTGGATCAGTCTTCGCTTTCGTCCTCACCGAGGTTCAGCTCATGCGCGTGCAGGCCGCTGCGTGCAGCCCACTCGTAGATGCCGAGCGCGATCACCGCGACGACCAACGAATCCCATGGATGGGTGATGGCACCGATGCCACCGAAGGTACCCAGCCACGACACCGTCATGACCAGCACGTAGAAGACGATCAGCCACAGCGAGCACTGCACCTGCCGCAGCAGGCGTTGGCGACCTTCGGCCGAGGGCAGTTTGTAGATCACGTAGGCGGCGAACATCACCACCTGCAGGCCGAGCAGCCACGACAACACCTGCCAGCGCGACCAGTAGACGATCAACGCCGCCACGATGAAGGACACCGGGCCGAGCACTGC
Organism: Stenotrophomonas humi; assembly: GCF_001431415.1. Lineage (GTDB taxonomy): Bacteria > Pseudomonadota > Gammaproteobacteria > Xanthomonadales > Xanthomonadaceae > Stenotrophomonas > Stenotrophomonas humi. Next base: position 175,499 of record NZ_LDJI01000025.1, read on the forward strand.
GAACGCGCGCACCTTGAACGGACGCGCCATGCCCGGTGCGCTGCGACGCAACGCGGCAACCGTCACCGGCGCCACCGCGTAACTCAGCACCAACGCCGCCGAGACCACGCCGATGAGCTTCTCCCACGACGGGAATGGCAGCGTCCAGAACAGCGACAGACCGAAGCTGGCCCACAGCGCGCGGCGCGGAATGCCCGACTTGGCATCGATCTTGGTCAGCGATTTGAGGAAGCCACCGCTGCGGGCCCAGCCATAGATCACGCGCGGCGTGGCGTTCATGTAGATGTTGCCGGTACCGCTGGGCGACACCACCGCATCGGCCACCACCAGGAACGCCAGCCAGCCCAGGCCCAACGCCAGGGCGATGTCGCGATACGGCAGCGAATACAGCTTGTCGATGCCTGCCCAGCCATTGGCCAGCTGCTCGGTGGGGATCGCGCCCAGGAAGGACACCTGCAGCAGCACGTAGATCACCGTGGACAGCGCGATGGAAAGAATCAACGCGATCGGAATGGTCCGTTGCGGGTTGCGCACCTCACTGGCCACCGACACGATCGGGGTCAGGCCGAGATAGGCAAAGATGATGCCGCCGGTGGAGATGGCCAGCTGCACGCCGGCCGAGCCGTTGGGTGCGAATCCCTGCACGTGCATGTTGGCGCTGTTGAAGTGCGTCAGCAGCAGGACGATCACCAGCAACGGCACCATGAACTTGAAGATGCTCACGATGTTGTTGGCGATGGCGAAGCTTTTCACGCTGAAGTAGTTGAGCAGGAAGTACAGCACCAGCAGCACGAACTGCACGACCCAGCCGAGCAGACTGGGATCGCTGCTGCCGGGCACGTTGAGACTGGGGAACCAGGCCGCCGCGTACTGCCGGCTCGCCACCGCTTCAATCGCGATCAGGCTGGAGAAGGCGATCAACGTGATGAAGCCGGTCAACGAACCCAGCAGCGGCCCGTGCGAGAACTCCGGGTAGCGCACCACCCCGCCCGCGCGAGGCAACGCCGCGCCCAGCTCGCAATAGACCAGGCCCAACAGGAACACGGCAAATCCACCGAACACCCAGGACAGGATGCCGGCCGGCCCGGCCATGGCCGAGACGTGGCTGGCGGCAAACAGCCAACCGGAACCGAATATCGAACCGAGCCCGATGAAGGTGAGATCGGTCAGGGTGAGACTCTTCTTGAACTTGCCTTGTGAAGCCATGGATCACCTGCTGGTAATTAAGACTCGTCGGCGAAGCGGGGGGACTTCGTGCGGGGTACTACCTCGGTTACTGCGGCGGCTGTGGTTGGTGGTTGTGGTGCTGTTGCTCTGGTACTGGTTTTGGGTGTTGCTGTTGCTGTTGCTCTGGTTTTGGCTGTTGCTGTGGGCTTATCCCTTCTCCCACCTGCGGGAGAAGGTGCCCGCAGGGCGGATGAGGGAAGACCCGCAGGGTGCTCTTGCCATTTGCTTCCTGCCTTGTGTCCTGTTCGGAGAGCAGTCGCAGACTTCAGTTCTGCTGCTTCGTCCTTCCCCTCACCCCAACCCCTCTCCCGCACGCGGGAGAGGGGGCTTCACGCACTACTTGCTTCTGCGAACGGCACATCAATCGCCACCGATGGCGGCGTGAACCACTGCGCGCCGTCCTCGGTGACATGGAAATGATCTTCAAGACGCACGCCGAAACGCCCGGGCACCACGATCATCGGCTCGTTGCTGGCGCACATGCCCGGCTTCAACGCAATGCGATTGCCACGCACGATGTAAGGCGCTTCATGGATGGCCAGCCCGCAGCCATGACCGGTGCGATGTGGCAGGCCCGGCAACCGGTAGTCGGGGCCCAGCCCTGCCGCTTCCAGCACGCGACGCGCGGCCGCATCCACGTCTTCACACGCCACGCCAGGACGAACCGCATCGAATGCCGCCTGCTGCGCGGCCTTCTCCAGCTCCCAGATGCGGCGCTGGTCGGCATCCGCCTCGCCGTAGATCCAGGTGCGGGTGATGTCGGAGTGGTAACCCTGCACGGTGCAGCCGGTGTCGATCAGCACCAGCTCGCCTTCGCGCAGGTGCTGCACGCCGGGGATGCCATGCGGGAACGCGGTGGCATGGCCGAACTGCGCGATGCAGAACGTCGAACCATTGTCCGCACCCAGCGCACGGTGTGCTTCATCGATGAAGCGGATCAGCACATCGGTACCGATGCCCTCATGCGCGATGCCTGCCGCCAGACGCTGCACGAACAGCGTCATGTCACAGGCCTGCTGCATCAGCGCCAGTTCCGCCGGTGACTTGCACATGCGGCAGCCATCGATGATGGCGGTGGCATCGGTGATGCACGCGCGATCCAGATGCCGGGCCAGCCCGGTATGGATCACGAAAGCTGCACCCGGGTCCAACGCCAGCGCGCTGGCACCACGTTCCCGCAGCTCCTGTGCCACCAGCGCGTATGGATCCTCGTGCTCTTCCCACAGACGCTTGCTCACCGGAATGCGCAGCACCGCATCCAGCGAACCTTCCTCGAACACCGGGCAGAGCATCACCGGATCACCGTCACGGGTGATCAGCAAGGCCACCAGGCGCTCGGTGGCGCCCCACGGCACACCAGCGAAGTAACGCAGTGAAGTGCCGGCATTGACCAGCATTGCGTCCACGCCCTGCGCCTGCATCAATGCACGCGCATGCTCGATGCGCTGTTGATGCTCGTCGGCGGAGATCGGCGCCGCCTGTGCCTGCCAGCGCCGGAGCTGCGAACGCGCCTCGTCCAGCGTCAGATGGCCGATCTGCGCACTCATTCCGCACCACCCACATCGGCGGTGGTCCACTGCCCGTCGACTTGTCGCCAGACACGCAGCGGATTGGCATCACGCAATACCGTTGGCAACAGCGCGTCCGGCACGTTGTCGTAGCTGTGCAGGCCGGCAAAGCGGCGGATCGAACCGGGCATGCCCACCGAGGTGAAACCCGGATGGCTGGTGGCTGGGTACGGCCCGCCGTGATTCTGCGCCGGGCTGACCGCAACACCGGTAGGCATGCGATCCATGATCAGGCGGCCCACGCGCGGACGCAGCAACGGCATCAGCGCCGACACGGTGGCATCGTCGCTGCCATCGGCGGCGCGATACAGCGTGGCGGTGAGGTTGCCCTCGAACGCACGGGCGATGGCCTGCGCCTGCGCCGGGCTGCTGCTGCGCACCACCAGACTGACCGGACCGAAGGCCTCGGCCTGCAACGCCGGCGGGTCCTGCAGGAAGCGATCACCATCGACCTCGAGCAGCTGCGGCTGTACCCAGCTGCCATCACGTTGCGGCTCCGGCTTGCCGGCACAACGCGATGCACCGGCATCAAGCAACGACTGGATCGCGGCGTTGAGATGCTGCTTGCCGTCGGCGGAGAACAGCACCAGCGGCGATGCACCATCAAAACGCCTGCAGGCCTCGGCCATGAACTGGTCGCCGGCGTCATTGCGCGGCACCACCAGCAGGCCGGGATTGGTACAGAACTGGCCGCTGCCCATCGTGCAGGACGCGAAGAACTCCTGCGCCAGCGCGCTGCCACGTTCGGCCAACGCGCCGTCGAGCAGGAACACCGGGTTGATGCTGGACATCTCGGCGTAGAACGGCACGCCGGCCTTGTCCGCCATGGCCTTCAGCGCGAGCCCACCGGCACGGCCACCGGTGAAACCCACCCCGCCAATGGCTGGATTGCCAACCAGAAGTTCGCTGGCCGACGGTTCGATTCGATACAACATCTGGATCGCCGCAGCCGGCAACCCGGCAGCGAGCAGCGCCTTGTGCGCGATGCGACCCAGCATCAGGCTGGTGCCCGGATGCAGCGGATGCACTTTGGCGATCACCGGTGCACGTGCGGCGATGGCCGAGGCGAAATCGCTGCCGGCAATGGCATTGAAGGCAAACGGGAAATTATTCGGGCCAAACACGACCACCGGCTTGGCCAGCGGTCCGAACATCGCGCGCAGTCCGGTCGCGGTATCGATCACCGGGTGCGCCCAGCTCCACTGCCACACCGCACGCGCGGCCTGGCGCAGCTGGCCGGTGGTGCGCGGCAGTTCGACATCACGTAGACGCGGGGTCATTGGCAGACCGGTTTCGCGATGCGCGATCTCCACCAGAGCATCGGCTTCGGCCTCGATGCCATCGGCATAGGCGTCGAGGAAACCGGCAATGCGTGCGGGATCGGCGGAGGCCATTGCTTCCGCCGCCCCGATCGCCGCAGCCAGTGCCTGCTCCACTTCGCGACGTGAACTGACCGGATACAGATCCCCGATCGGTTGCCCCGTGGACGGATCGTGCGCTTCCAGTGAACCCACCGGGTCCACCGCGTCGCGCCAAACACCGGCAACAAGAACTGGCTGCAGCTTGCTCATGATTACAACTCCGGACGGGACTTGATGGCGTCTTCGATGACCTTCAGCGCCGCGTCGCGTTCAGCACCTTCAACCACCAGGCGCGGTGCGCGGACGCGCTCATCACCCCAGTCGACGCACTGCTGGGTCAGTTTGATCAGCTGCACGAACTTGGGCACGGTATCCAGCCGCAGCAACGGCAGGAACCAGCTGTATAGATCCTTCACGGCGTCGTATCCGCCATCGCGCGCGCGTTCGAACAACGCCACCGACTCGTGCGGGAACGCATTGACCTGGCCGGCGATCCAACCGGTGACGCCCATCGCAAGGCCTTCGACGATGGCATCGTCGATGCCGGTCATCAGCACCAGGCGGTCGCCGATCAGGGCCTGGATATCGGCCAGGCGGCGGATGTCGCCGGAAGATTCCTTGATCGCTTCGATCTGCGGCAGGTCGTTGGCCAGTTCGGCGATCTGAGCGGCGGTGAAGTCGGTCTTGTAGGCGATGGGATTGTTGTACAGCAGGATCGGCAGCTTGGTTGCCGTGGCGATGGCACGGAAGTGCGCGCTCATCTCCTTCCAATCCGTCGAATAGGCATACGGCGGCAACACCATCAGGCCACGGGCGCCTTCGGCTTCGCAGGCCTTGGCCAGGCGCACGGCTTCATCGGTGGACAGCGAGCCGATACCCGGGATGACCGGTGCGGTGTCGCCCAGCGCCTTGACCAGCGTGCGGACGATGGCGACCTTTTCGTCGAACGAAAGCGTCGCGCTTTCGCCCAGCGATCCCAGCGGCACCACGCCGATGCAGCCGGCCTCGATCTGCCACTTGGCATGCTTGGCGAGGAATGCGTGATCGACTTCGCCATCGGCGGCGAACGGCGTGGTGAGTGCAGGAATGACGCCCTGCCACATGCTCTTGCTCATTTCATGACTCCTGAGGATGAATCCGTTGGCGTGGTGGTGTGCAGCGCTGCCAGCACGTTCAACGGAACGGGAAAAACGGGAGGGCGCAGGCCCGGGCGGGGGAGATCGGCGATTTCGGCGAGGGCCGGGCCGCAGATGCGCCCCTGGCACGGCCCCATGCCGCATCGCGTCTTCAACTTGATCTGGCGGGCGTCATGCATGCCTGCCAGATCGGAGAAACGTACGTCTTCGCAGCGGCACACCAGGGTGTCCGCATCGGCCAGCTGGCGGACCGCATCGCCGAGTGCGAAGTGCGTGCGCAGCAACGCGGCGAAATGGCGCGCGCGTTGGCGGCGATGGAAGTGTTGTCGTGCGGCCTCCGGCGCATTGGCCGCGACCAGGCCGGCGATGGTGCCTTCCACCGTGGCGCAGTCCACGCCACCGATGCCGCAGGTTTCGCCTGCGGCAAATACGTCGGCAACGCTGCTGCGCTGGTACTCGTCCACCGCGATGGCGTGATGCCTGCCTTCTGCGCGCAGCCCGCACGACAGCAGCTGGCCCAGTTCGATGTTCGGTACCAGGCCGAAGCCGCAGGCGAGCTGGTCGCAGTCGATGGTTTCCCGGTGCGCACCACGCTGCAGCTCGACGGCCTGCACGCGCTCGTCGCCGAAGACGCGCAGCACATGGCTGTCGCAGTGATAGGCCACCCCGGCCAGGGCCGTGCGCAGCTGCACCGCCTGCAACACCTTGGCCGGCCAGCGCCACAGCGCAGTGGCGAACGCATGCACCTGCTGGCGCGTGGCCTGCTCGTGGATGCCGAGCACCTCGGCGCCATGCCGCTTCAACGTATGCGCCGTGGCCAGCAGCAAGGGACCGGAGCCCGCCACCAACACGCGCCTGCCGCGCATCGGCGCGCCCTGTTTGGCCAACGCCTGTGCCCCACCGGCGCCGGTGACGCCGGGCAAGGTCCAGCCAGGGAACGGCAGCAGCAGTTCGCGTGCACCGGTCGCCAGCACCAATGCGCCGTAGCCGAGCGTGGTTGCGCCGCTGTCGCCGTTGAGCAGCAACTGCTTGCCACTGGCCGCGACGACTTCGTGCCGCGACAGCAATGTCACACCCGCGACGTTGACCTTGTCGCGCAATACCAGCGCGGGCGCAGGCGCGCCGAGCCGCACATCGTTGCGCCAGATCTGGCCACCGGCCACCGGCTGCGCATCCACGATCACCACGCGTGCGCCCTGTGACGCCGCTGCGACCGCTGCCGACAGGCCCGCCGGGCCGGCGCCGATGACGGCGACATCGCAATTCAAAATGCGCTCAGCCATGAGTCCGCACCTCCATGGCATCGGCCACCGGCAGCAGACAGGTGCGTTCCTGTGCGACGCCGTTGACGGTGGCGCGGCATTCAAAGCACACGCCCATGCCGCACAGCGGTGCGCGGCGCATGCCGGTACACGAGGTGCGGGTGGTACCGCCCACGTGTGCGATCGCCGCCGCCACGCTGGTGCCGGCAATCACCTCGATCTGCATGTCATCGATGCGCAGCTGCACCATCACCGGCCTCATGCCCATACCAGCGCCCTCGCCGGGTCGTACGGTGTGGGATCGATCGCGGGCGTGTTGCCGTCCAGCAGATCCAGCAGCAATTGCGCGGTGCCGGTGGAGGTGGCCACGCCCAGCCCTTCGTGCCCGGTGGCGACCCAGATGCCACGCCAGCCCGGCATGGCACCGATGTAGGGACGACCATCGACGGTGCAGGGACGTTGGCCTGTCCAGACGCGGATGGCTTTCAGCGGCGCCAGTGCCGGCACGTAGCGGAACGTGCGTTCGAGCATCCGCTGCAACACGGCAGGATTGATCCCACCCTCCCGTTGCCCGTGCTCGCGCGAGGAGCCCAGCAGCAGCTGCCCTGTGGGCCGCGGCTGCACGTTGAAGGCGACGCTGACGTCAGCATTACCGTGCGCGCTGTCGGCATAACCCAGTTCCAGCACCTGGTGCTTGAGCAGGCCGGGATAGCGATCGGTGATGACCAGATGGCCACGCCGCTGATGCATCGGCAGCTCGGGCAGCAACGTGGTGCTGGCGTTGCCGGCAGCCACCACGACCGTTCCCGACAACAGACTGCCGTCGTCCAGTTCGACACCATCGGCGCGCAACCGGACCACCCGCCGGCCCAGGAACAGGCTCGCCCCCCCGGCAACGGCGCGCTGCACCAGCCAATCGCAGATGCGCGGCGGGTAGATCACGGCTTCGTCCGGTACCAGCATGCCGCCGAGCAGGTCGTCCGCCAGCGCCGGCTCCAGCTGCCGCAGGCCCACCGCATCCAGTGCTTCGGTGCGGATGCCGGCCTGCGCCAGACGCTCGCGCTTGGCCGGAACCGCCTGCATCTCCTGCTCCGTTGCGGCCACCCACAACGTGCCGCAGCGGCTGAATTCGGCTTCGGCGATGTCCTTGTAACGCTCCCACAACGCCAACGAGTAGCGGCTCAAAGCCAGCTCGGCGGGATCGTCGTCCATCGTCACCAGGTGCCCCATCGACGCGGCGGTGACACCGCCGCCGACCACGTCGGGCTCGATGATGGCGACCTTGCGGCCACCCTCGGTCGCAAGGTGCGCGCATTGCGCACCAATGATTCCGGCACCGACGACGATGAGGTCGAACTGGCGCATGTCAGGGACGCACCCCGCCGATGCCCCACGCCAATGGATCACTTTCCTCGATCAGGATCTGCGCGGTACCGGTGATCCACGCCTGGCCGATGATGGTGGGCATGACGCCGCGCTCGCCCTTGCGGTAGCTGCCTTCAAAGGCGCTGCCAAGGATGCCCTGCTGTATCCAGCGCTCGCCTTCGCCCAGTTCATTGTCGGCGGCCAGGCAGGCGATCTTGGCACTGGTGCCGGTACCGCAGGGCGAACGGTCATACGCGCCACCCGGGCACATCACGAAGTTGCGTGCGCCCGAGCCATCCGGCGCATCGCCACTGATTTCAACGTGGTCGATGACACCGCCGTTCTCGCCGCGGATGCCGTTCGCCTCAAGCGCCTGCTGTACCGCGATGGTGTAGTTGCTCAGCGCATTCCGATGCGCGATGTCCAGCGGTGCAGGCGTCTGCTTGGTGATGAAGAACCAGTTGCCGCCCCAGGCGATGTCACCCTTGATCTTGCCGATGTCGGGCACATCCACTTCGGCATTGGCAATGAAGCGGTAGCTCTCGACGTTGTCGATGGAGACCTTGCCATCGGCATGCAGGGTGACGCCGACCACGCCAACCGGCGTTTCGATCAGGTGTTCACCCGGTTGGATGCGGCCCACATGTGCCAGGGTCCGGGTCAGGCCGATGGTGCCGTGCCCGCACATGCCCAGATAGCCGACATTGTTGAAGAAGATCACGCCCGCACAGCAGCGCGGATCGGTGGGTTCCAGCAGCAGCGCGCCGACCATCGTGTCCGAGCCGCGCGGCTCGCAGGCGATGGCACTGCGCCAATGGTCGTAGCTGTCGCGGAAGGTTTCGCGGCGTTGCGCAAGGCTTCCCTGGCCCAGGTCCGGGAAGCCCGACATGACGACTCGCGTGGGTTCGCCCGCAGTGTGTGAGTCAATGACGTGGATGGTCTTCATGGGGCCCATCTTCGTCCTCACCAGCGAATACACGCTAGGACAGACTCCCCAACGCGAATGCGGAAATATGCATAATCGGGAACACCGGTCACCAACCGGGACGCTTTATTCCTGCACCAGTCACCGTTTCCTTTACGAAGGTCTACGACGCAATGCAGCACAACCTGAAACCTGCCCCGATCGATGTGCAGCTCTCACTCGATGAACTGCAGGACATGTTCGACGCCATTCCCGACGTGGTGTTCTTCATCAAGGACCGCCAGTGCCGATACACGCACGTCAACAACACCCTGGTGAAACGGCTGGGGGTGAAGAGCCGTGACGAGCTGGTCGGCAAGACCGCGTTGCAGGTGTTCCCCGAGCGGCTGGGGAGCTCGTACATGTCACAGGACAAACGCGTGCTGGAAGGCGAATTGATCGAGAACCAGCTCGAACTCCATCTCTATGCCAACCGCACCGCCGGCTGGTGCCTGACCATCAAGCGCCCGCTCACCGGTGGCAAGGGCATCGGCGGGTTGATCGGCATCTCCCGCGACCTGGGCCGGCCGGACAATCGCCATTCCTCCTTCATCCGCCTGCAGCGCGCCTTGGAGCACATGCAGGCCAACTACGGGCTGCCGTTGCGGGTACAGGCACTGGCCGATATCGCGGGCGTGTCGGTGGCACAGCTGGAGCGGCTGTTCAAACGGGTGTTCCAGCTCAGCCCGCAGCAGCTGCTGACCAAGCTGCGCATCGAGGAAGCGATGCGGCTGCTGCAGACCGAAATGAACATCGCCGAGATCGGGCAATCGTGCGGGTTCTCCGACCAGAGCGCGTTCTCGCGGCAGTTCAAGGCGACCGTGGGCATCACGCCGCGGGACTACCGGGCGATGATGCGGTAAGGCTTTCTTCGAAGCTTGAGAGCTGCCCTCTCCCCTGCCCCTCTCCCGTGAACGGGAGAGGGGACAGCAGACAAGGCGGTGCCTGACACTCTCCCTTCTCCCACATGTGGAACGACAACTCGGCAGGACTGCCGAGTTGCACGGCGAAGCCGCCAACGGGGAGGCACAGGGATGTGCCGAATGCAGGTGCCCGAAGGGCGGATGAGGGCCAGCTCCGGCTTTCGCCTGTCATCATTCATGGGCAGGCTGGGAAGGCGTGACCTAAACTCTTCAGCCTACGACCCAAGGGGAATCACGATGCGCATCGGCCTGGCCGCCAACCGCCTGCACCACGAGAACACCGACGCCGCGTTGTTCCGCTGGCTGGGTGCCTGCGAAGGTGGCATCCGCGAACTGGGCGTGGAGCTGCATGCGGTGGGCCGCACCTTTGATGCCATCGCCGCTGCCGGCCCGCTGGCCGGCTACCCTGCCCTCAAGCGCTACCCCAATGGCCGCGAAGGTGGCTTGATGAAGCTGGTAGCCGAGGTGGTCGGCATGGGTACGCCGGAACGCACGCTGGACGGCGCCATCTACTTCATCGATCCAGTCGATCCGTCGTCCATCTTCCCCGAAGCCATCGCGCTCAAGCGCCAGTGCGTGATCCACGGCAAGCCCTTCATCTCGACCGTGGCCACCGCACGCGACTGGATCGAGATGGAGCGCATCCATGCCGGCCTGGCACCGGACACCGGTGCTGATGATCTCAATGACTTTGGCAGGCAGACGCTGGCATTGATCGCGCACGATGCACGCAAGCCGCAGATGCTGGACTTCGCCGCCGAACACTTCGAAGTGTTGTCGCAGTTCGCGCAGCGCATTGGTACCGGGACCACCGGCCAGGGATTGAACGAGATGGCGTGGAGCCGGGGCTGGCCGCGCGAGCAGGAGTGGATCCAACGCTTCCAGAGCGGCCCGCTCGGTGGCGATGCGCAGATTGCCGATCGCGTGCTGGAACATCGTTGCCAGCGTGCGATCTTCTTTGAGGACCCGCATGTGGCGCGCCAGCATGAGGCCGACATCCAGCTGCTGGAGCGCGCGGTGACCACCGTCACCGATGAAGCGGTCTGCATCACCGCGCCGAATATCGCGGCGCGCTGGGCGCAGGCGGTGGTGCTGCGTCAGTCGCGACGCTGACCGTCCCCCTCCCCTTCGCGGCGCGAAAGGGAGGGGTGAGTCAGTGCGTTCGGTCAGTTCAACAACACACTGTTGTTGCGCAATGTCACTTCCCCAGCCTCACCCTCCTGCATCACCCGCAGGCGTGCGCCGTCGCGCTTGAAGCCAGCAGGCAGCGGCAGCACCACCTGGGTGGTTCGTGGCTGCAGATCCAATGGCGCTTCCAAGGCGGGAATCGCCACGCGCGCCACTTCACGACCGCGCGCATCCTCCAGCACGGCGAAGCCCGCCGCCGTGGCGACATGGCCCAGGCTGTGCACGGTCAGCCACACGCGATCGCCCTCCGCCCGCAGATCACCGCGTCCGATGCCCAGATCCGGGCGCGTCTCCACCGGCGCGCCCGGCGCCACCAACTCGAACTCGAAGATCTGCGTCTGCTTCGGTGCGAAGCGCAGATCGGTGCCGACGCTCTTCTCCAGCACCACTTCACGCACCAGCGGCTTGCCATCGATCACACCGTCGCCATCGCGATCCACGCCGCTGCTGATCCGCCAGGTTCCCGGTGCGATGTTCCAGCCGGTCAACGTCGCATCCTGCGGCTTTCCACTCACGTTGTAGGCGATGACCTTGAAGCGCTCACGTGATGGCGCATGCACCGCCAACGCCACCTGCTCGGCCCCATCGGTTTGTGCGAACTGCCAGCTCACGGTGTGGCCGGGCCAGCTCTGGTTGCGCTTGAGCGCGATACCGCCCAGACGCACGCGCTGCAGGAACTCGCTCGGTGCTTCAACACGGTCACTCCACCAATGGCCCTCGGTGTTCATGTATTCGCGCTGCGCCTTGGCCTGGATGCCATCGGCGTGCAGTTGCTGCAGGTACTTCAGGTCGCCGGTCATCTGCCAGGCGGTGATGTTGGCAAAGCCACCGCCAGCGGTGTCGGCATCTGCAATCAACTGCTTGCCCCAGTCCTGCTGCCGGCCAAGCACATCGATGAAGTTCTCACCCAGGTTGGACAGCACGCCCGGCCCGCCACGCACCACGCGGTAGTCCAGTGCCTTGAGGTACTTGTCGTCATCGCTCCAGCGCCATGCCGCCCAGAACAGATGCATGATGTCGCCGCTGCCCGAGCCCTGGTTCAACTCACCGCCACGGGTCTTGCCGGTCGCCCAGTTGATTTCGTTGGGCAGCGCCCAGCGGCCTTTGGTGTCGGTGTAGGCGTGGGCCAGATAGCCGTCAGCCAACCCGCTGACCAGTTTGCGGCCAGTGGGATCGGCGTTGTAATCACCCATCAGGAATGCCGGGTGCAGGGCCGGGAACGAGTACGGCTTCTGCCACTGCCAGTTCGGCTCGCGATAGACCTTGTTGCCGCCGTACCAGTTGCTGGAGAACAACAGGTGGCCCTGCGGGTTGCGCAGGACGATGCGCTCATCGAATGCCTTCACCGTTGCCATCAGGCGTTCCACGGTGAGCGGATCGCCCCAGTTGAGGTACAGCATCGCGCTGTTGGTGTTGATGCCTTCTTCGTAAGCATGCAACTCATCGGTCTCGATGGTGCTCAGGCCATTGGAGAACATGCCGTTGCGGTACACCGCATCGGACAACGCGGTCAGCGAGGCGTTGAGCTTTTCCGGCTGCACGCCCATCAGGGCAAGCCCGGGCCATTGCTGGGTCAGATCCGAATCATCGGAAATACCGCCACCGAAATCGCCGTAATCGACCTGGCGTTCGTCGATCCACCAGTCGACGAAACGCCGCACCTGCTTCAGGTCCTCCAGTTGATTGAACGCCCAGCCCGGTACGCCCTTCGGCGCCTGTGGCGCAATGAACGGCGGTTTGCCCTGGCTGTTGTAGCTGATGTAGTTCCAGTACAGCCGGCCAAGCGCGTGATCGGGATCAACCCGCAGCAGATCGCTCAGGTCGGCATAGACGCGCGCGTACAGGCCCTGCCGCTTGGAGGTGGTGTGTTCCTCGACCAGGAAGCCCCAGTTGTCGCGCACCTGGTTGAAACGGTCGGCGACGTGTTCCTTGATGGCTTCCTTGCGGTCCTTGAACACCAACCGCACTTCCGCGCCATCCAGCGATGCGGCGTTGAAGCCGGGTGCCGCCGAGGCCACCGACAACCACAGGCTGTCGGCGGTCAGGATGCGGTCGCGCAGATCCAGCCACAGGGTGCGCGCTTCGCCCGGCTTGACCGATACCGACACGTCGATCATGTCGCGTGCCGGCCAGATCGGATCCTTGATGCGGATGTTGAGTGGGATCAGACCGTCATGCGTGGCCGGCAGGTCCAGCGCCGGTATATCGATGGCCACGCCATCCAGGCCGTCGTGCATGTTCTCCCAGCTGTACGCCCAGCTGCGGATCAGCGGCTGCGCCGCCGGCGCATCGCCCACACCCGATGGAATCAGCACATGTACGATCGGCAGCGGCTTGGCCGGCAGCGAATCGGCCGCACGCGTGCGTGAGCCAGCCCCCTTGGGCAGTGCCATCACCATGCTGCGCTCGGCCGGCGCGAAGCGGCCGTTGATGTAGTTCCGCAGGGGCGCGATGTTGGTGTAATCAGGCAGCACCTTGCTGTCGATGAGATAGCGCTGCTTGACCGTGCCTTCCGGCTCGGCCGCATCGCTGACGCGGTAGCCCCAGATCTCCTGGATCGGCGTTTCCTGCTCGGTGTTGCTGAAGCGCAGCCTGCCGCCCTGCTGTTCGGCGAACTCATCCACGCTGCGCACCGCGCCCTGGCGCCGGGTGAACAACGTGCCGCTGCTGCCCTCGAGCGTGCCGAATGCCGCGCCACGGATCTCGACGCGGTTGATGCGCTCGCTGTCAGGGACGGTCAGGTCGAGATGCTGCCCGCCTTCCACATAGGTGTTCCAGTCCGGCAGCTGGAAATAGTCATTGCGCCCAGCCAGACGCGAGCGGTTGTAAACACCCGGCCAGGTGGTTTCTGCGATGCCGTCGGTTCCCTTCCACATCCACTGCTTGTTGTCCTTGACGTCACCGAACTCGATCTTGCGGATCGTCGTCACCGGCGTGGACAACGCGGGAGGCGCCACACCATCCCAACCGTGGCGGTGCCACCAGGCGCGTTGCGAGGTGGTGCCGCTTGCCGCGCTGCGCGGCTCGGCATTGCGGGCCAGCGCGGCGATCGCCGCGCCATCCAGCATGCGGTCGTAGACCCGGATCTCGTCGAAGTCACTGCCACGCAGGAAGTTGTAGCGGCTTTGCACCTGGTACGGCGCCATCACCCGTCCGGCCAGGCCCAGCTGGTCGAGCGCGGCGTCGTAGTCGCCGGTGGTTTCAGCGCGCGCCACTTCCCTGCCATCGACAAACAGCGTCACGCCCCTGTCTTCATCCCAGCCAAAGGCGATGTGCTGCCATTGCTCCGGCGTCGGGTTCCTGTCCAATTTGAACGAGACACGGGTGCGCGCGAGATTGGCATCGGTGACGAAGGCATCGAAGCCGTGGCCATTCCAGTCGATGCGCAGCCAGGCCATATCCCAACTGCTGTGGTCGGCGTAACCGACGCGGAAGATGACGAAGGGCGCGTGGCCCACCGCGTAGCGCGAGCGCCAGAAGAACGAGAGGGTGCCGCGCTCGGCCTGGATGTTGCCGGGTGCATTCCACGACAGCACACCGTCGTCCTGCCACTGGATGGCGCGGCCATGCGCACCGTCGTCGACCAGGCTCACCTTGTCCTGGAAATTGGGTACCGCATCGCCCTGCGCATGGTCGGCGACGAAGCCATGGTCAGCCGAGACGTGGAACAGCAACTGCGGGAAAGGGCTTTGCGCTGCCGCAGGGAGAGCCGTCAACAGCGCAGAAGCCAAAATCAGGGGGCGAAGCGTGGAGCGATAGGAGCGTCGTGACATCGTGCGTCTCTTGGAGACGTGCGGGAGTGAGCTGTTCCGCACGCGGTGGGCCAAGTTAGCGACGCCAACGCGTCTGCACATTCTGCGTCGCACCATCATTGCCCTGCCCCGGCATTGCGCCGGGGCAGGTGTCTTACATCAGCATCTGCACATCAGAACTTGTAACGCAGGCCCAGCGTGTACTGGCGACCGGTTTCGCTGTACTCCAACGGCAGCGACACGCTCGGGTTGGCAACCCAGGATTCCTGCGCCTCGTTGGTCAGGTTGGCACCTTCCAGGCTGATCTCCAGCTGGTCGCTGATGCGGTAGCGGATCGACGCATCCAGGAACGTGGTGCCACTCTGGCCATGAACACCCTGGGCAGCGCTGTCAAAGCCCGCTTCCGTGCCTGGCACCTGGATCAGGTAGTCGTCGCGGTTGGTGGCCGAGATACGGCCGGACCAGCTTTCGCCTTCATAGAACAACGTCGCGTTCCAGGAGTTCTTGGACAGGCCGGTGAGATCGGTCTTCTGCGCGGCGACGCCCGTGCTGGTCACGTACTGGATCTTGGATTCCACGTAGGTGTAGTTCAACTGCGTACCGAAGTTGGACCACTTGCCCGGCAGGAAGGTGAACGGCTGGGTGTAGTTGAACTCCACGCCAGTGAGATCGCCACCGGGGGTGTTGACCGGAGTGCTGAACACGAAGTCGTCCGTGACACTTGCATTGAGGTTGTCCAGCAGGCTGGCTGGCAGACCGCTGCTCGAGTACGGGCGGGTTTCGCGGGTGTTCTGGATGAAGCTCTCGATGTCCTTGTAGAACAGGCCAACACCGAGCATCGCGCCCTCTTCGAAGTACCACTCAAAACCGAGGTCGGCGGTCTTGGCGCGCACCGGGTCCAGCATCGGGTTGCCGCCGCTGACCGTCTTGGCACTGCCGCTGACGCTGACCGTGACGCCCGGGGTCAGGCTGCCCAGGCCCGGACGCGACATCACCTTGGCGGCGCCAAAGCGGATCAGGAAATCCGGTGTGATCTCGGCTACCAGGTTCAACGATGGCAGGAAGTCGTTGTATTCGCGACTCACCGTGGTGCTCACCGGCGTACCGCTGGCCGTAGCTACGCCCGTGGAGGTCTGCTTGGTCTTGACGTAACGCGCGCCGATGTTGCCCGACACCGGTATCGAACCGACATCGAAGCCGAATTTGCCCATCAGCCAGCCACCACGGTCCTGCTCTTCCACGCTGCGGATGCTGGCAGCGTAGTCCGCGAGCGCATAGATACCTTCGCCGCTCAGGATGTCGAACTCATTGGCGATGCCGTTGAAGTTCGGCACCACCCACTTCCCCGGCGAGCCGGACATGCCCTGCAGGCTTGCCAGTTCAGTCATGTTGACCGGTACGATCTTGCTGCCGTTGAAGGTCGGCACGGTGGTTTCGTTGCCGACGCGACGACGCTCCATCGAATCAAAGCTGAAGTTCTTGGCCTGGATGCCACCTTCCAGCGTGAACGACGGGCCCATCACCCACGAGAATTCCAGCTGACCATTGTCAAAATCGTTGGTGACGTAGTTCTGGCGCAGACGGATGGTGGACAGCGTCCAGCCATTGGGATCGGTGGGATTGATGCCGTAGTTGAACACCGGCTTGTTGGCGTTGCCACGGTAGTCGTAGCTGTAGCCATCTACGTTGAGCTTGTCCATCATGATCGTGGCCTGGATCGGGTTCTCGTGCTTGGAGCGCGAGGTACCCACCTTGCCGGTGATGGTGAAGTTGTCGGTCAGCCTATGCTCGCCGTCCAGGCTGATCTGGTAGAAATCGGTGGTCCACTCGTCGTGGCGGTTCTCGGCGCGGATGTCGACGTTGTCCATCTGTGCGTAGACCAGTGCGCCGTTGCGCACCTCACCGTCGTTGACCAGGATTTCCCGCTTGCCGAGTGCATCGGATTTGCTCAGACCATTGGCCTCGATGTACTTCTCGTCACGCTTGGCATCGATCTTGGAGTACAGCGCATCCAGGCTGAAGGTAGTGCGGTCGCTGGGCTTGAACTGCAGCGCGCCGGTCACGCCCAGGCGCTTCTGGTCGTGTTCCATCAACGTATAGCGCGGGAAGCGCGGTGCGTAGACATCCGAACGCAATGCGTCCTTGAACGGCGAAGCAGCGTTGAAGCCACCGTTGGTGGTGCCGCCGGCCCAGCGCACGGTACCGGTGCCCTCTTCCACCGTTTCACGCTCGGAATACGCCACCGACAACAACGCACCGAACTTGCCATCGGCCCAGCTGTTGGAAATCAGACCGGCAAAGCGCGGCATCGCCGACTGCGAAGCATCGTTGTAACCGGCCTGCACGTTGCCGACGATGGTCAGACCGTCATAGTCGAACGGTCGCGCGGTACGCAGATCGACCGTGGCACCCAGCGAGCCTTCTTCCACATCGGCCGAGGCGGTCTTGCGCGCGATCAGCTGGGTGAACAGGTCCGAGGCGAACACATTGAAGTCAAAACCGCGGCCGCGATTGGTGCCGCCCTGCCCGTCGCTGCTGCCAACCGTGCTCAGTGCTTCCAGGCCGTTGATGCGCACGCGGGTGAAATCCGGGCCCAGGCCACGCACCGAGATGTTGCGGCCTTCGCCGCCATCGCGGGTGATCACCACGCCGGGAATGCGCTGCAGCGATTCGGCCAGGTTGCTGTCCGGGAACTTGCCGATGTCTTCGGCGACGATGGCGTCCACCACACCCGCCTCGCCACGCTTGATATCCAGCGCCTTTTCGACGCTGGCGCGATAGCCGGTGACGGTCACAGCGTCCAGCTGGGTGGCCGCGGTGCCGGCATCCTGGGCGGCTACCGTGCCCGCCTGCAGGGCCAGGCTGATGCCCAACGCCAGCAAGGTAACCGGTGTCTTTTTCTGCGCGTTACGTGGATACATATGCTTCCCCTCTCCAAGGTCTACATGCGAATCGATTGTCAGTTATGTGGTGCTGATGGCGGATGACACCGCTAGTCAAAACGGAAAGTAACAGCTGCGTGAAAGGGGAGCATCTTGCAGTGCAGCAGGGCATATATCGGCTGAAAACCCCTGTCCAAAGGACATTCCGGGGCAATGGAACGACCAGGCGAGGGGACAGAACACCTCGAATGACACCGCTAGCCAAACGGTCATGCCATCATGCCGGCCGGATCGACGGTGAGCAGGAGTCCTGATGAGTTCCACCCGCATTGTCTGTTTTGGCGAGCTGTTGCTGCGACTGGGCGCCCCCGGCAACCAGCTGCTGCTGCAGAGCCCTTCCCTTGATGTGCATGCCGGCGGTGCCGAAGCCAATGTCGGCGTCTCGCTGGCCCATTTCGGCCATGACGTGGCGATGGTCAGCGTGGTTGCCGACAACCCGCTCGGCGCCGCGGTCACCGGCGAGCTGCGCCGCCACGGCGTGGACACCGGCCGCGTACGCCGCAGCGAGGGCCGCATGGGCCTGTACTTCCTGACCACCGGCGCCGGGCACCGCCCCAGCGAAGTGGTCTACGACCGCGCCGACTCCGCCTTCGCCAGCGCACGCGCCGACAGCTACGACTGGCCGGCGCTGTTGCACGGCGCGCAGTGGCTGCACCTGTCCGGGGTAAGCCCGGCACTGGGCCTGGAAGCGGCACAGGCGACCTTGGCAGCGGCACGGGCCGCATGCGCGCTCGGCATCAAGGTTTCGTTCGACGGCAATTTCCGGCCCAAGCTGTGGGAGCGCTGGGGCGGGGATGCCAAGGCGATCCTGCGCGACCTGTTTGATTGCGCCCACATCGTGTTTGCCGACTACCGCGACATCGGCGTGGTGCTGGGCGGTGAGTTCCCGCAGGCCGACGCACCGGCGCGCGTGGACGCAGCCGCTGCCATGGCATTCGCTGCGTTTCCGCGCCTGCAATACATGACCTGCACGCAACGCACCACGCACAGCGTGGGTCATCATTCGTTGGGGGCGATGCTGCTGGGCCGTGACGGCACCCGAGCGGTGGCGCCACAGGAAGAGCTGACCGATATCGTCGACCGCATCGGCGGTGGCGACGCGTTTGCCGCCGGCGTGCTGCACGGCCTGATCGAAGGCCTCGACGCCGACACCACGATCCGCTTCGGCCTGGCCGCTGGCTGCCTGAAGCATTCCATTCCCGGTGATTTCAACCCAGTCGGCGTGGCCGACGTGATGGCCCTGATGGGCGAAGGAAAGTTCGATGTCCGGCGCTGATCCGCGCGTACGCGCAATCCTCAAACTGGCGCCGGTGATTCCGGTGTTCACCCCCGACAACATTGATGATGCCGTGCAGGTGGCACATGCACTGTTGCGCGGCGGCCTGCCGGTGATCGAAGTAACGCTGCGTACGCCCAATGCGATGGAAGCGATCAAGGCGATGGTCGAAGCCGTGCCCGATGCTGTCGTCGGCGCTGGCACCGTGCTCGATGCCAAACAGCTGGAGCAGCTGAAAGCCGCAGGCGGCCGCTTTGCCGTATCGCCGGGCGCAACCGACCGGCTTTACGCCGCCGCGCGCGACGCCGACCTGCCGTTCCTGCCTGGCGTTGCCACGTCCTCGGAATTGATGCGCGGCCTGGAATACGGGCTGGATACGTTCAAGTTCTTCCCGGCGGTACAGGCCGGTGGCGCCGCCATGTTGTCGGCGTGGAATGGCCCGTTTGGCGATGTGCGGTTCTGCCCGACTGGTGGCATCAGCGCGCAGACCGCTTCGCAGTTCCTGCATCTGCCCAACGTGCTGTGTGTGGGCGGTTCGTGGTTGACCACGCGTGAGCTGTTGCAGGCACGCGACTGGACGAAGATCCAACAGCTGGCACGCGAAGCGGCGGTGTTGCCGGGCTGATTGTGCGGGCCGGGGAGGGGGGCAGTTGCTGCTGCCTTTCTCCTCTCCCCCTGCGGGAGAGGATGCCGAAGGCAGGAGAGGGGACTGGCGAAGCCGTGCTTCCGGCGTTGCGCGTTTCTCACTCCTCTCCACTCACTCCTGCTCTCAAAGCTTCAACCGCCGATACAGCGTGCTGCGATTCACCCCCAGCCGCTTCGCCGCCTGGCTGACATTGCCATCGCAGGCATCCAGCGCGTGACGCATCGCCTCCAGTGTCTGTGCCTGCAGATTGCCATCGCCAAGCGGGGCAGGGGACAGGCGCGGTGCATCGCGCAGGTACTCCGGCAGCATGTCCACGGCTATCTGCGCATCGGCGTCGGTCAAGGCCACCAGCGTGCGCAGGCAGGCCACCAACTGCCGCAGATTGCCCGGCCACTCATATGCCGCCAGCGCCTGCATCACTTCGGTTGAAAGCACACGCGCCTGCGCCAATGGCTGCCACAACGCCTGCACCAGGGCCGCACGGTCATCGTTCTCGCGTACCGGCGACAAACGCAGTACGTGGTCGGCAATGCGGTAGTACAGGTCCGAACGAAAACGTCCTTCAGCCATCGCCTGCTGCAGGTCGCAATGGGTGGCGCAGATCAGGGTGAAGTCCAGCTTGACCGGCTTGCCACCGCCCAGCGGTGACAACTCGCGGTCCTGCAGCACACGCAACAGGCGCGGTTGCAGCGCGAGCGGCATGTCGCCGATTTCATCCAGGAACAGCACGCCGCCCTGCGCCTGCCGCAACAGGCCCTGGCTACCCTGACGACGGGCGCCGGTGAAGGCGCCTTCCTCGTAGCCGAACAGTTCGGCTTCGATCAGTCCTTCCGGCAACGCTGCACAGTTCACCGCGACGAATGGCTTGGCCGAACGACTACCCTGTGCATGCAGCGCGCGCGCCGCCACTTCCTTGCCGGTGCCAGTCTCGCCCTGCAGCAGCACCGGCAATCCCGCTTCAAGCACCCGTCCGGCGCGGCTGAGTTGTTCACGCTGCTGCGTATCGAACACGGTGGCGCTCGCTGGCGCCAGCAGGGTGCCTCGCGCAGGCGACACCGCCGCGCTGGCCACCGTTGCGTGCTGTCGCGTGCGCGGGCCATCCACCGTGCCGCGCAGAATGCGACCACTGCGATCCTGCAGCAGGCCGTCGTCGCGCATCCGTGACAGCGGCGCTTCGAACAACGCTTCGTAGGAGGCGCGGCCGATGTCGCCATGCTCCAGTCCAAACAGACGCAGCCCGGCACCGTTGGCAGCCACCAGGCGGCCGTTGCGGAAACCCAGCACACCTTCGCCCGGGGTATCGAGCAGGGCAGGGTCGTGATGCAGCCGCAGCAGTTCGCATTCGGCCAGGCCGTCCTCGAAGAAACGGTGCTCGATGCGGCTGGCCGCCAGCCGTGCCAAGCCCAGCGCATGCATCTGCTGCACGCTGGCCGGGCCGGTGATGTCGAGCACGCCGGCGACCTGCCCGTGGGGGTCGAAGATGGGCATGGCCGAGCAGCTGAGGATGCCGTGGGGAGCGAAGAAGTGTTCGCCGCCACGCACTTCCATCGCGCGGCCTTCGACGATCGCCGTGCCGATGGCGTTGGTGCCCACCGCCGC
The DNA here is from genome assembly GCF_001431415.1 of Stenotrophomonas humi. Lineage (GTDB taxonomy): Bacteria > Pseudomonadota > Gammaproteobacteria > Xanthomonadales > Xanthomonadaceae > Stenotrophomonas > Stenotrophomonas humi. Next base: position 196,708 of record NZ_LDJI01000025.1, read on the forward strand.
CTCGCTCCAGCACACGCCAGGCATCAGCGCCACGCGCCCGGCCTTGTCGAGAAAACCGGCGCTGCCTTCGGCATTGAGGATCCAACCGGAGGCGTCGGTGAGCAGCACGATGCTGCCGGTACTGGCCGCGTGCGTCGCCAGGCCGTCGATCTCGGCGCGGGCCAACCGCCACAGACGCTCGTGGCTGTCGCGCAGTTCGCGCAGGTTCTGGCCGGGCAGGGGTTCCAGCTGCGGCTGTGCATCCACCGCCAGACCGCTGCGCTGACACCGCCGCCACGATTGCAGGATGGTGTCGGGCACGGTGCCCACGGGCAGGGTGCCGCGCTCGAAGAACGAACGACGGGCATTGCCCACGCGATGTTGTGGTGCCAGCGCCATGAAAACTCCTGTGTCGCAAATTGCGACAGGTGTTCAACCCTGTGTCCCGATTAACACCACACCCGACGGGCGACTGCAACGCATGCGCCCGCCGCGCCGCGGCAAATCCCGGCTGACAACGCCGCCGCGACAGCCTATACGGCATGTCGCGGCGCAGCACGACGAAGTTGGCATCGCCCTTGCGCTCTGTGTCGAGCACACCGCCACGTGCGGCCCCAACCAACGCAAGTCTGGAGATGCCAATGAATGCTGTTCCCTCCACCAAGCCGCAGGCCACCGATCCGCAGTCGCTGTTCAAGCCGCGCTACGGCAACTACATCGGCGGCCAATGGGTGGCCCCGCGCAGCGGCCAGTACTTCGACAACACCACGCCGATCACCGGCAAGGTGCTGACCGAAGTCGCCCGCTCCAATGCCGAAGACATCGAACTGGCACTGGACGCCGCGCACGCCGCCAAGGACGCCTGGGGCGCGACCTCCACCACCGAGCGGGCCAACATCCTCAACCGCATCGCCGACCGCATCGAGCAGAACCTGGAGCTGATCGCGCACGCCGAAACCTGGGACAACGGCAAGCCGATCCGCGAAACGCTCAACGCCGACGTACCGTTGATGGCCGATCACTTCCGCTACTTCGCCGGTGCCCTGCGCGCGCAGGAAGGCAGCCTGTCGCAGATCGACAACGACACCGTGGCCTATCACTTCCACGAGCCGCTGGGCGTGGTCGGGCAGATCATCCCGTGGAACTTCCCGCTGTTGATGGCGGCGTGGAAGCTTGCCCCGGCGCTGGCGGCCGGCAACTGCGTGGTTCTCAAGCCGGCCGAACAGACCCCGGCCTCGATCCTGGTGCTGATGGAAGTGATCGGCGACCTGCTGCCGCCGGGCGTGCTCAACATCGTCAATGGCTTTGGTCTGGAAGCGGGCAAGCCGCTGGCCAGTAGCCCACGCATCGCCAAGATCGCCTTCACCGGCGAAACCAGCACCGGCCGGCTGATCATGCAGTACGCCAGCCAGAATCTGATCCCGGTGACGCTGGAGCTGGGTGGCAAATCGCCGAACATCTTCTTCGCCGACGTGATGGCCGAGGACGATGATTTCCTCGACAAGGCGGTGGAAGGCTTCGTGATGTTCGCCTTCAACCAGGGCGAGGTGTGCACCTGCCCGTCGCGGGTGCTGATCGAAGAATCGATCTACGAAAAGTTCATGGAGCGTGCACTGGCACGGGTTGCGGCGATCAAGCAGGGCAATCCGCTGGACCCCAACACCATGGTCGGCGCGCAGGCCTCCGAAGAGCAGCTCAAGAAGATTCTGTCCTACATCGAGATCGGCAAGGCCGAAGGCGCCGAAGTGCTGATCGGTGGCGAGCAGAATCACCTGGGGGGCGACCTGGCCGACGGCTTCTACGTCAAGCCAACCGTGTTCAAGGGCCACAACAAGATGCGCGTGTTCCAGGAGGAAATCTTCGGGCCGGTGGTGTCGGTGACGACCTTCAAGACCGAGGAAGAAGCACTGGCCATCGCCAACGACACGCCCTATGGCCTGGGTGCCGGGTTGTGGAGCCGCGATGCTTCACGCCTGTACCGCATGGGCCGTGGCATACAGGCAGGCCGCGTGTGGACCAACTGCTATCACGCCTACCCGGCGCACGCGGCGTTCGGTGGCTACAAGCAATCGGGCATTGGCCGCGAGAACCACAAGATGATGCTCGACCACTACCAGCAGACCAAGAACCTGCTGGTCAGCTATTCACCGAAGAAGCTGGGCTTCTTCTGAACCGCGCCCCCACAGGCATGCCGGTTTGATGACGATCAAGGCACCGGCATCGGGCCGGTGCCAGAGTTCCATTCCACGCCGTAGAAGGAGATGCATGCATGAACAGAACCATGAAGGCTGCCGTCGTACGTGAGTTCGGCAAACCGCTGCATATCGAGGAAGTGGTGGTGCCCCGGCCGATGGCCGGCGACATCCTGGTCAAGATCGAAGCCTGTGGCGTGTGCCACACCGATCTGCACGCGGTGGAAGGCGACTGGCCGGTCAAGCCCAACCCGCCCTTCATTCCCGGCCACGAAGGTGTCGGCCATGTGGTGGCGGTGGGCGCTGGCGTTACCCACATCAAGGAAGGCGACCGGGTCGGCATTCCGTGGCTGTATTCGGCCTGCGGCTACTGCGAGCATTGCCTGGGTGGCTGGGAAACGCTGTGCGAGGCGCAGCAGAACAGCGGTTATTCGGTCAACGGCGGCTTCGCCGAGTACGCACTGGCCAATGCCAACTATGTCGGCCTGTTGCCCAAGGAAGTGGGCTTCATCGAAATCGCTCCGGTGCTGTGCGCTGGCGTCACCGTGTACAAGGGCCTGAAGGTCACCGACACCAAGCCCGGCGACTGGGTGGTGATCTCCGGTATCGGCGGCTTGGGCCACATGGCCGTGCAGTACGCCAAGGCAATGGGCCTGAATGTTGCGGCGGTGGATATCGACGACAACAAGCTCAAGCTGGCCGAACGGCTGGGCGCGACGGTCACAGTCAATGCACGCAACACCGACCCGGCCAAATTCCTGAAGAAGGAAATCGGTGGTGCGCACGGTGCGTTGGTGACGGCGGTTTCGCCCAAGGCGTTCGAGCAGGCACTGGGCATGGTGCGGCGTGGCGGCACGGTGTCACTCAATGGCCTGCCGCCGGGTGATTTCCCGTTGGACATCTTCGGCATGGTGCTCAACGGCATCACCGTCCGCGGTTCGATTGTCGGTACCCGCCTGGACCTGCAGGAGTCGCTGCAGTTCGCTGCGGAAGGCAAGGTTGCCGCCACAGTCAGCACCGACAAGCTGGAGAACATCAACGACGTGTTCACGCGCATGCACGCCGGTCAGATTGAAGGGCGCGTGGTGCTTGATCTGAGTGCTTGATCTGAATGATCTGGTTTTGGGAGCCGCAAAGCTTTACCCCTCCCCAACCCTCCCTTTGGCTTTGCCAAAGGGAGGGCGCTGAAGCGGCTTTCACTGCCATCTGACAGCTCGAAGCGGTCTGACAATGCACATGAACTGCCCCGCCCTTTGGCAAAGCCAAAGGGCGGGTTGGGGG
>NZ_LDJI01000026.1 GCF_001431415.1 Stenotrophomonas humi
GTCCCACGCCCCGCGTGCTGCTGTACGCCTTCCCCCTGTTCACCTTGCTCGGCTGCGCGGCGACCACCCCCACCCGCCCGATCAGCGACACCGAGCGCGACGCACTGGCAGCCACCGCGGATGGCAAATTCGACTCTGCCCTGCGTGTCGCCAAGATGTACCGGGCGTGGAACGACCCACGTGCGCTGGACTGGTATGCGCATGCAGCCGCCATCCCGCCACGCACGTACCGCAGCACCAGCGCCGAGGAAGAACTGGGAACAATTCTGGAGCGTGGCCGCCTGGACAGCAGCGACCAACCGCAGAAGCCCGAAGCCGTGGTACTCAAGCCATCGCCGCGCAAAGCGTTCCGCTGGTACTACAGCGCGGCCTATCACGGCTCGCCCTATGCCATGCATGACCTGGAGAAGTGGTACACGCGGCGCGGCGACATGGAAGGCGCGCTGCGTTGGCGCCTGCGCTCGGCGGTGTATCTGCGCGAACTGTACAAACTCGACGCACTGCGCACCGCTACGAGTGGCTCTGCCGAGCCCGGAAGCGCTGCAACGCAACCATCCTCGAACGCGGTCATCACGCGCATTCAACGCAGGGCCGCACGCGGCGATGCCGAGTCACAGGTTGATCTGGGTGCGCTGTACGAAGCGGGTATCGGCGTCGTTGAAGACAAGAGCGAGGCGCTGCGCTGGTATCAGCGCGCGGGCGAGCAAGGCAACGTCTACGGACAATACTTCAGCGGCTTGGCGCTTGGCCGCGGCGGCAAGGGCCTGCAGAAGGATGTGGATGCAGCGGCGGTGTGGTTTGCACGTGCCAATGCGCAGCAGTTCTATCTGGCCGAAGAAGCGTACTGGCGCAAAGCCATTCAACCGCCATTTTTCATCTTCGAGTAAAGCGGCGAACGTTCCTGTACACACAAACGCTGCTCCGGCAAGACTGCATCAATGCTGTGTTGTCGCCCAGAATGACGCTTCAGCTGCTGCAGGCCATCCCCCATGAGTGCCCCGATTTTTCGCGACGAAGCCATCACCCGCGAGCGCATGCAGGCCATCATCGCTGCGCACCCAGGCGCCGCCGTGTTTGAGTCCTGCAGCCTGGATGGAGGGGATTTTTCACGACTGCAGATGGACGGCTTTCAGTTCAACCAATGTTCACTGGCCGGTACATGTTGGTTGGCGGCATCACTGGAAGAAAGCCGATGGCACAAGTGTCGGGGCGGCCAGTGTGATTTCAGCTCGGCGCTGCTCAGCGATTCGCGCTTCGCCCATTGCGACCTCAACAACAGTTACTGGCGGCGCGCAACACTGTCGTCGGCGCAGTTCCAGGACTGCAAGCTCACCGGTGCGCATCTGCAGGAAGTGACCGGCTGGGCGCTGGAGTTCCGCGACTGCCTGCTGGTCAGCGCTGACCTGCGCGGCCTTTCGTTCCGCAAGGCGCAACTGCAAGGGCTGGATTTTTCCGAGGCCGATCTATCCGGCTGCGATTTCCGCGATGCGGTATTCAGCGGTGGCAGCCTGCGCAACGCGCAGACCCGACTCACCCGCTTTGAGGGCGCCGACCTCCGCGATACCGACATCAGCGGGCTCAACGTGATGGACGCAAAGCACTTCAAGAAAGCGGTAATCTCGCAGCGGCAGGCGGCTGCGGCGCTGGCGGCTTTCGGCTTGATTGTTGCCTAGGCGGACTGAGCATCCGACAACGCTTTCCGAACGGCGCTCCCAACCACGATGTAAACGCCGTCTCCAGACCACACGGATGCTCCAGAGTCGGTCGATCAGTCGTGATAGAGATATTCGTTGACCTCGCCATCTCGCCACTCCACCCGGGATCGTAGCCCTTCAGCGCTACGGGCACGTCCGGTTTGTTCCAGGCTTGCCGGCCGATCACTGACCAGGCAGAGCTTCTCGAAAGCGTTTATCCAACCGCAGCTACGAAGCACGTCGCCGCCAAGGACCAGCGCCGGTGGCGCTGCTTCCAGCATCCCGATTGCGAGCAATGCCTGGGCCCGACCAAGCGCCTCGGCGCTGCCCCACAGATTGCTCATGCCACCCGAATAAAGCACCCACTCCTGGCTTTCATCTTGGATCGCCGCCTCCAGAGCGTCGGTGACGGCATGCTGAAAATGAATCAGATTTCCAACACCGTTATCTACAGCACCGGCGAGCTTTTCCCAACCGGCTTGCCAAGCGAAAGGCATGATCACGTCACCTTCCAGATCATGGGCAGGCAGGCTCACTTCGCTCCCCCAGTCGCCCAAGGCGCGGGGCTGCGCTGACTGGATCGAGTTGAGCAGCAGGCGCTGCAACTCGTCCTCGCTACCCAGCAACTGACTGAAGTCCATCGAGGTGAAATCCTGTCCACTCACCGTCGTCGAAGCCGGAGCCATCCGCTACAGGTGCTTCAAGATCGCTTGGGGACTGCTGAAAAAAAGTATCTCCGGACACTTCAGCCCAAGGTACTCGTAACACCTGGCGATAGCCTCCTGACAAAGCGCCCTGTCCATCGGGGCAACACACAAGGCCTCGTTCTGGATCTGCCCCGAGACAGCCTTGATCACTGCCTTGTGCTCCGCGCCAAGCACCGGAGGTAACTGCTTTTTACTCATGAATCTTCCTTGGTCATGTGCAATGGATCACCAACAGACATTACTGATGCGTCGGGTATCAAACAACCGGACAATCGGCACGAATGGTCAACTTGAAGGTGGCTCGCGAGCACGTGCTGCTGGACAACGACCAACAAAGCCTTTGAAAAATTGCCAACGCAATTCCCTACCTCAGGTGGGGTATTCGAGGCACTCTCCGGACAACTTCCCTTTCGCAGAAGCGCCCCGCACCCGATTCCGACCATCGCGCTTGCCGTGGTACAACGCCCGATCCGCACAGCGCACCAGCCCCATCGGGTCTTCGTCGGATACAGGGACGCAGACCGCCACCCCGACGCTGATCGTCACCCGCTGCCCCGCCGCTCCCGTAACCTGCTCCACCGCACTGCGGAGGCGCTCGCCTCGTGCCAGCGCCATCTGCTCGTCACAGTCGGGCAGGATCAGCACGAACTCCTCGCCGCCATAGCGTGCCAGCAGCTCTTCGGAATCGGTCACCTGCGCGGCCAGCGTCTGCGCGACACGGCACAACTGCAGATCGCCCACGTGATGTCCATGGGTGTCATTGAACTGTTTGAAGTGATCAACATCGATCATCATCACCGCCAGCGGTTCCTGCCGCTCCGCACAGCGTTGCCATGCACGTGGCAGAGCTTTCTCCATCGCATGACGATTGGCGATACCCGTGAGCCCGTCCGTCACTGCCAGCGCCGACAGCTGCGAATTGGCATGCTGCAACTCAGCGGTGCGATCACTGATCTTCTGCTCCAGCAGACGGTTCTGCGCATTGAGGCCACGGTTACGCAGACGCACCACGACCACAACGAACAGCAGTGCCACCAAACCGAAGAACGCGCGAACCCATCCACGCTGATGCCAGAATGGTGCCACCTGCAGCGAGTAGCTCATCACCTCCGTCGGCGTGCCACGCAGCACGCGCGCCTGCAGCTGAAAGGTGTACGCCCCCGCCGGTAGACGCTGATACGTCAGCTCGCGCCCGATCGCCCAAGGCGACCACTCGTCGTGATACCCCGGCATCCGATAGCGGAACTCGACCTCCGGTTCCATGCCCTGCACGCCAAAGCGCAACGCCAAACCCGCGCCGGCCGGCAACATCTGAACGGTTTGCGGCGATAGCGGCAGCAGCGTCGACGGCTGATCCGGCCGTTGCAGTTCAATGCGATCCAGCCGCGCCTGTGGCAATGCCATCGGCGACTGGGCAGATGCAGGATCCAGCTGCAATACACTGTCGCGCGTCACCACACGCAACTGACCATCTCCGTGCAGGGCAACCGCCATGAAACCCGGCACCCGGCTGTCGCCGATCTGCTGCAACTGGAAGGCATCGGCGCCAGGTTTGCGCCACCACAGTTGCCGCGACGTCCACGCAAAACTCCCCTTTGCGTTGTCCTCTCCCTCCAGCTCTCCAAGTGCCTGCAAACCCGCAAGCACCGGCAATTTGGCAGCAACAAACCTATCTTCCTGCAGCCGACGCACCTGCTGGCCCGATATCGCATACAGCATGCCGTCACTGCGGAACAAATGCGTGGCCTGCCCAGGCATGTCAGGCACCCCCTGTGCGACGCCGTAGCGCTGCTCCGCGAGCAGGCGCCCGCTCTCTGGGTCGAAGCGCCAGCGATGCACGCCGCCGCCGAAATCGCCAGCCCACACTTCGCCCGCAGCAACTTCGTACAGGCCGTCAATCTGATTGGCACCGGTCTGCCACTGCGCCATCACCTGCCAACGCCCGTTGCGTTGGCCGAGCACGATGATTCTGCTACTGCTGACGGCCAATACCCGGCCCGGGTTGAACGCAGACGGCAACAGCCTGCTGACGCTGTCGCCCAGCATCGGATCCAACAGCCGCCGCGGTTGCGCGTGCCCTCGATCAAGCACTGCCAGGCCATATCGATCGCCGATCAACAAACCGGCATCCGTGCCTTCCAGCGCAAATGTTTCCAGATCCCGGCCCGGCCATTGCAGTTGCGAGAACATCGGGGTGCCCTCAGCAGAGGGTTGTGCGCTCCACACCCCTATGCCGGCAATCCACAATCGACCGTCATGCCACGTGCTGTCGAATATCCGCCCGCGCAGGCCGTGCAGCCGGTCATAACGTGTCCATGGCAACGACCAGTGCAGGCGCGCAATTCCATTTTCGCCGGAAACCCATACCGCGCCCTCGCTGTCCTCCACCAGATCATGCATCTCACCCGCACTGGCGGCGAAACTGTCGAGGAGGCGTAGATCCGGCGAAAAACGCATGATGGTGCCATCGAAGCTCCCTACCGCGAATCCACCATCGGCCAATGCGATGCCGCTGTAAGGCTCGTGCAGACGGAATGCCGCATCCGCCTCGGTAACGAGCTTGCGCAGGCGTTTCCCGTCGCTGAAATGAAAGCCATCGGCAGCAGCGAACAGCAAACCGTCGCGATACGTCCACGCAGCGGGGACGCGCAGCTGGGCGAGCGACTGGGTACCGTCAACCAGCGCCATTGCGGCATTGTCGACGCGGTACAGGCCTTCCCCTGGCACTCGAAAGTAGACGGCATCACCGGCCACCAGAGGGCGCGAGCGGGCACCGGCAGGCAGCTGCTGCCGTGTGGTGCTGCCGTCCTTTTCGAGCACGAACAATGCCCCCGCGCTCACCGCATGAATGCCTCGGGACGTTTCCCCCAACGAGTAAACTTCGACCGGGGCCCGCACCAAACCCGCATTGACCAATCGCGGCAACAGGTCCACGAAGCGATGGGTACCATCGTCGCGTCGCTGCAACTGCCCAAATACGCCCGCACCTGCGACATAGATGCTGCCATCACGCGCGCGCATGATCGAATAGACCGGGAACTCGCCGGAAGCCTCAAGCAACTCCCACACGCCGCTGCGGAACAGCATCACGCCCTCGCCGCTGGCCGCATACAGGTTGCCTGCACGATCAGCGGCCATGCCCGGATAGGTTGGCGACGCAGGCAGTTGGCTCGCATCGAACTGGCGTAGCAGCGGCAGGCCGTGCATCGTGCCGGTGGCGTGCGCAAACGGCAGCACGCACAACAGCACCAGCACCGTCACAACCTGCCGGAACCCCATTTGAACTCTGTCCACCTCGCCCCCCCGGCAAGATTCCGCCCGCTGCTCCGTTACGGGTCAGGCGAGCAGTTTTTCGATCAACTTCCGATAAAGCGCAGGCAATGCCTCGAGATCGGCCACGCGGACATTCTCGTCCACCTGATGGATGCTGGCGTTCACCGGCCCCACTTCGATGCACTGTGCGCCGAGCGGAGCAATGAAGCGAGCATCGGATGTACCGCCACCGGTGCTTTCTTCCGGCGCAGCGCCGGCGAACTCGGCCAACACATCGCGCGCCACGCTGCGCAGCCGCCCTTCCGGCGTGTAGAACGGCTCACCGCTGCGGTGCCAGTTCAGCTCGTAGTCCAGACCGTGACGGTCCAGCAGCGCGGTGATTTCCGCTTCCAGCAGCTCCGCGCTCCAGTGCGGGTTGTAGCGCAGGTTGAACATCACCTGCAGCTCGCCGGGGATCACGTTGTTGGCACCGGTACCGGCATTGATGTTGGAGATCTGCAGGCTGGTCGACGGGAAGCTCTCATAGCCATCGTCCCAATGCCGCGCAGTCAGTTCCGCCAGCGCAGCCGCGGCCAGATGGATCGGATTACGCGCCTTGTCCGGGTACGCCACATGGCCCTGCACGCCCTTGACGCGCAGTTTGGCTGACAGACTGCCGCGACGCCCTACCCGCAGCAGATCGCCCAGCTTTGCCGTGGAAGACGGCTCACCGGTGATGCACCAGTCGATGCCTTGCCCGCGCTCACGGAACAGCCTGGCGACGTGACGGACCCCGTCGATGGCATCGCCTTCCTCGTCGCTGGTCAACAGCACCGCCAGCGTGCCCGGGTGCTGCGGATGTGCCGCAGCGAACTGCTCGGCAGCAACCACGAATGCCGCCACGCTACCCTTCATGTCAGCGGCACCACGCCCGTACAGCACGCCATCGCGCACCTGCGGCTGGAAGGGGTCGCTGGCCCAGGTTTCAACCGGGCCGGTTGGCACCACATCGGTATGCCCCAGCAGCACCAGCACCGGCGAACCGCTGCCATGGGTGGCCCACAGATTGTCGACCTCGCCCAGGCGCAGGTGTTCGCAGTTAAAGCCGGCGGCAGCCAAACGAGTGCCGATCAACGACTGGCAACCCGCGTCATCCGGGGTGACGGAGGGCCGTGCGATGAGGTCGCAGGTCAGGTCGAATACATCGCTCATGGGAGGCCTCGTTTGGGAGGCGCTTTGCGCCACCTGGGTGTTGTTGCTGGGAATGGTTTCGCGGCATCTGCCGCACGCGCATCAATCGATGTTGAAGCGCTTCTTGAAACCGTTGTCGCTGAAGCCCTGGCTGAGCTGACCATCGTCGGTGATGACGACCGGGCGCTTGATCAGCTGCGGGTACTCACGCAGCAGCAGCTTCCACTCGGCATCGGAGGCAGCCGCCTTGCGGTTGTCCGGCAGCTGGCGCCAGGTGGTCGATGACTTGTTGATCATCGCCTCGAAGCCACCGGCCTTGCCGGCCCACTCGACCAGGGTTTCCGGGCTGGGCTTGTTGTCGCGGTAGTCGACGAAGGTGTAGCCGACGTTGAAGCGGTCCAGCCATTTGGTGGCCTTCTTGCAGGTGTCGCAGTTCTTGAGTCCGTAGATCGTGGTCATGGCTGAAAGCTCGCGATGATGTGCTCCCCTCTCCCGTTCACGGGAGAGGGGCTGGGGGTGAGGGGAGGCTCCTGGCCGGCGGAACCCGCACGAAGCGCAAGCCCTCATCCGCCCCTTCGGGGCACCTTCTCCCGCTCGCGGGAGAAGGGAACTTCAGGAGCTGCTGCGTTAGTCAGCCAACCCGCGCAGCAGGTCGTTGACGCTGGTCTTGCTGCGGGTGCGCGCATCCACCTGCTTGACGATCACCGCGCAGTACAACGAATGCGTACCGTCCTTTGACGGCAACGAGCCGCTGACCACCACGCTGTACGGGGGGATGTAGCCGTAGGTCACTTCGCCGGTGGCCCGGTTGTAGATGCGGGTGCTCTGGCTCAGGAACACGCCCATGCCGATCACGCTGTGATGGCCGACGACCACGCCTTCCACCACTTCCGAACGTGCACCAATGAAGCAATGGTCTTCGATGATGGTCGGGCTGGCCTGCAGCGGTTCCAGCACGCCACCGATGCCGGCACCGCCGGACAGGTGGCAATGCTTGCCGATCTGCGCACACGAGCCCACCGTGGCCCAGGTGTCGACCATGGTGCCTTCGCCCACGTGCGCACCGATGTTGGTGAAGCTCGGCATCAGCACCACGTCCTTGCCGAAGTGTGTGCCACGACGCGCGATCGCACCCGGCACCACGCGCACACCGGCCTGACGGAAGCGGGTTTCGTCGTAGCCTTCAAAGCGCGACTCGACCTTGTCCCAGAACGGCGCCGGGGCACCTTCCATCACGGCCATGTCGTTGACGCGGAAGTACAGCAGCACGGCCTTCTTCAACCACTCATTGACCTTCCAGCCACCGTTGCCATCGGGCTCGGCGACGCGGAATTCACCGGACTCCAGACCGTCGATCACGCGGTTCACCAGCGGCCGGGTCGAGCCCTCGATCTCGTCACCGGTCAGCATCGCGCGGCGCTCGAACGCGCTCTCGATGCTGAACTTCATTTCCGCCACGCCCGGTGCCGGCGGCTTGCGCAGGCTGCGCGCGCCCAGCGCTTCGCTGGCGACCGGCTTGGCGGCCTTCGGCTTGGCCGCAACCCCTTTCTTCAGCGGCGCCTTGACCGGCTTGGCCACGGGCTTGGCGGCTTTCACCGTTGCTGCGGCCTTCTTGGCAACGACCTTTTTCGCGACCGGCTTGGCAGCAGGCTTTGCGGCGGCGGTCTTCTTCGGGGCAGCCTTCTTGGCAGCGGGCTTCTTGGTGGCCATCAGTGGGGGTCTCCTGGCGTTCTATCGGGTTCCAGGCAAGTCATCAGCGCATCACGCAATGCCTGCCGGGAGGTTTCAGTAAGGGGTTGGTCGTGCCGGTCAGTCAGCTGGAACTGATCCTCGGCACGCTCGCCAAACGTGGCGATGCGCGCGTCCTGCACACGCAGCTGTTGGTCACGCAGTACATGCGCCACGTCGGCCAGCAGGCCGGGGCGGTCTGGCGCGACCAGATTCAGCACGGTGCGGTCACGCTGGCTGGATTCAAGGAACTCGATGCGCGGGGCGAAGCGGAAGTGCTTCAGCTGCCGTGGCATCACCCGCCGTGCCGGCCGCAATATCTGGATGTTGCCGGCCAGCGCCTTGCGCAAAGCCGCCTCCAGCCGCGCGGTGTCGCCATCGGCAAAGCTACCGACGGGGGTGACTTCAAACGTATCGAAGATGGTGTCGTCCGGGCCATCCAGAACGCGGGCACGGTGGATGCCGTACCCGGCGCGGTCCAGCGTCATCACGATGGCGGCAAACAAGCCGTCGCGGTCCGGCGAATGCACGAATACTTCCAGCGCATCGCTTTCCGGGGTGATCCGGCGCACCTTCACCAGCGTGCCGCCCTTGCGCACTTCCACCAGCGAAGCCGCCTGCCATACCAGCTGTTCGGGGCGGAAGCGCACGAAACTTTCATCGGGCATCGCAGCGAACTGGCGGTCGATCACCGCATCGGCATAACCGAGCAGGTTCATCTGCTCGCGCACGTTGTCACGCGCTTCCAGCACACGTTCGGCTTCGGGCAGGGCGAACTCGATACCTTCGCGCAGTGCGCGGCGGGTGGCGAAGTACAGGTCGGCCAGCAGCCGGTCCTTCCACGCATTCCAGAGTTTCGGACTGGTGCCGGCGATGTCGGCACAGGTCAGCAGGTACAGGTAATCCAGACGGTCGCGGTCAGCCACCAACGCGGCAAACCGGTGGATCACGTCCGGGTCGGTGATGTCCTGCTTCTGCGCCGTTACCGACATGCGCAGATGCTGCTCCACCAGCCAGGCCACCAGCTCGGTATCCGAACTGCTCAGGCCGTTGGCGCCGCAGAACTCGCGCGCATCCACCGCTCCCAGTTCGGAATGGTCACCACCGCGCCCCTTGGCGATGTCATGGAACAACCCCGCCAGCAACAACAGCTCAGGTTTGCGCAGCCGTGGCCAGACCTCATGGGCGATGGAGAAACGTTCATCCGCGCGACCGGAAGCGAACAGGCCGATGTTCCGCAGCACCATCAGTGTGTGCTGGTCGACGGTGTAGACATGAAACAGATCGAACTGCATGCGCCCGGACACCTGCGCGAATGCAGGAATCCATTGCCCAAGCACACCCAGCCGGGCCATGCGCGCCAGCGTATCCACCGCGCGCGGGCCGCGCAGCAGCGCCATGAACTGGTCGCGCACCGCTTCGTCCACCTGCGTGTAGGCCGGAATCTCGTCCAGCATTTCGGCCAGGCCACGTGCGGTCATCGAGTGCAGGCCGCGCACATCCGCAGTGCGTGCCCAGCAGGCAAACAAGGCGAAGATGCTGCGCACATCGCCATGCGGCCACAGCGGATCATTGGCGGACAGGTAACCACGCCGCAGCGAGAATCCCTCGCCCACCGGTTCGGGTGTGGCCTCGCCATCGAACTGCTCTTCAAAACGCTGCAGCAGGCGATCGCTGATCCGGCGGATCACCGCCGCGCTGCGATAGAAGCCCTGCATCATCTTTTCCACGCCCAGGCTTTCCACGTCGTCGCCGAAGCCCATGCGCGCGGCCAGCGCCTTCTGGTAGTCGAAGCGCAGCCGTTCTTCAGCGCGTTGCGCCACCAGATGCAGGCCAAAGCGCAGCCGCGCCAGCACCAGCCGCTCGCGCTTGAGCGCTGCCGCTTCGTCCAGGCCCAGATGGCCCAATCCGACCAGTGCATCGATGTTGCTGACGCCGAAGGCACGCAGTGCCATCCAGCCGAGGGTGTTGAGATCACGCAGACCACCCGGGCCGTCCTTGATGTCCGGCTCCAGGTTGTCAGCGGTGTCACCAAAGCGCTGATGCCGCTGCAGCAGCTCATCACGCTTGGCCAGGAAGAATTCGCGCGGCGGCCAGATCAGACTGGGCGAAACGGCACGCGCCAACCCATGTTGCGCGGTGGCATCGGCACACAGCGGACGGGCTTCGATCAGTGCGGTCAACACCGTCTGGTCCGCAGCGGCCTGGGCGCACTGCGCCGCCGAACGCACGGCATGGCTGGCCGGCAGACCGGCATCCCACAGCAAGGCGAACAGCCGCGCCAGCGCGCCTTCATGGGCCTGCTGGAGTTCGGCCTCACCGAGCACCAGCAGGTCAATGTCCGAACGCGGGAACAGCTCTCCGCGCCCATACCCACCCACCGCAAACAGCGCCAGGCCGGCATCCGCGGGAACGCAGCGCTGCCATGCTTCGCGGATCAGCTGGTCGGCGGCACGCGCACGCACGCCGAGCAGGCGCTCGACGTTGTCACCTTGTTCAAAGCGTTTGCACAGACGTGCATCGGTGTGCGCCAGCGATTGCCGCGCCTGCGCGACCCACTGTGCATCACCGGCAGAACCTGCCGGCGCGTCCGGTACGTTATCGACCAGGCCCGCCGGCAGTTGACTCATGCCTGCGCGGATTCAGCGGGCGACAGCGTCAGCACTTCCACGCCGTCTTCGGTTACCGCGATCATGTGCTCCCACTGCGCCGAGAGCTTGCGGTCCTTGGTCACCACGGTCCAGCCATCGGGCAGCACCTTGGTGTAACGGGTGCCTTCATTGATCATCGGCTCGATGGTGAAGGTCATGCCGGCCTTGAGCACCAGGCCCTGGCCCGGGCGGCCGTAGTGCAGCACCTGCGGCTCGTCGTGATAGACCTTGCCGATGCCATGGCCACAGTACTCGCGCACCACGCTGAAACGCTCGGATTCGGCGTATTCCTGGATCGCATGGCCCACGTCGCCCAGCGTCGCGCCCGGCTTGACCGCACGGATGCCGCGCCACATGGCTTCCTTTGTGGTCTCCACCAGGCGCTTTGCCATCACCGAGGGCGTGCCGACGTAGTACATGCGGCTGGTATCACCGTGCCAACCGTCCTTGATGACGGTCACGTCGATATTGACGATGTCACCGTCCTTCAACACCTTGGCTTCGCTCGGAATGCCGTGGCAGATGACGTTGTTGACCGAGGCGCATACGGTCTTGGGGAACCCGCGGTAGCCGACGTTGGCCGGAATCGCACCCTGCACATTGATGATGTGGTCATGGCAGATGCGGTCCAGCTCTTCGGTGGTGACACCGGGCTTGACGTGAGGGGCAACGATGTCGAGCACCTCAGCCGCCAGGCGGCCAGCGATGCGCATCTTTTCGATTTCTTCGGGGGTTTTCAGTTGGATTGCCATCTGCCGATTATCGCGCATTTGGGGAAGATCGCTGAACCTTTCACATTATTGAACCGGCTGCCGCGCCCCTGAGCCCCGCCAGCCAGCCCGGACCTGCGTTGCAGGCACCGCGCGCAGCGCCAAGCAGCCGCCCCTCACCCCCTCCCCAGGAAGCGACAACAAGCCAGCCCGATCAGCACGCACCGGCTCCAACCCCCACAAAACCACGCACCACTCATATCGGACCCGACACCCCGCTGCCAGACGGCACATTGAATCCGGCGCCGACCTCCGGCCCTGGTCTCTGCCGGAGAGCGCCCAGCGACCGGCGCCAGCACCACCCCATCCAGAGGGGATGCATGCACCACCGCCCACGGTTTGCAGCCAAGGCCCTCCCCCCGCTATACTTCGCCGGCTTTGCTGGGCCAATGGCCTGCCAATCCCGCCCACACCGGGCGTCACCGGTGAATTCACACCCTACGCCCCCATCCGTGCCGGGGTGCCCTGTTCAGCAGGGTTCGGCCACGGAGGCGCAGGGGAAGCCCAACCCCGGAACCTACCGCTTCAGTGCGGATTCGCCCCTATTTCATGGCGACCGGTTCCCTGTCAGGAGTTTTGCAATGCCCCAGATCACCATGCGTCAGATGTTGGAAGCCGGCGTCCATTTCGGTCACCAGACCCGTTACTGGAACCCCAAGATGGCTCCGTACATCTTCGGCGCCCGCGGCAAGATCCACATCATCAACCTGGAAAAGACCGTCCCGCTGTTCAACGATGCGATGAACTTCATCTCGTCCGTTGCCCAGAAGCGCGGCACCATCCTGTTCCTGGGCACCAAGCGCAGCGCACGCGAATCCATCAAGGAAGAAGCCGAGCGTTGCAACATGCCGTTCATGAACCAGCGTTGGCTGGGCGGCACGCTGACCAACTTCGCCACGGTCAAGAAGTCGGTGGCCCGCCTGAAGGAACTGGAAGCCGGTGAAACCGACGGCACCTTCGACAAGCTGGTCAAGCACGAAGTGCTGGGCCTGCGTCGCGAGCGCGAGAAGCTGGAAGCCTCGTTGGGCGGCATCAAGGAAATGAACCGCCTGCCCGACGCCATCTTCGTCATCGACATCGGCCACGAAGACATCGCCATCAAGGAAGCCAAGAAGCTCGGCATCCCGGTGATCGCCGTGGTTGACACCAACTACAACCCGGAACTGGTGGATTACGCCATCCCGGGCAACGACGACGCCATCCGCGCTGTGCAGCTGTACGCCCGCGCCGCTGCTGACGCCGTGCTGGAAGGCAAGGCCGCTGCTCCGAACGCCGCCACCGTGCGCGAAGACGAGTTCGCTGGCGCCGTTGCTGCCGACGAAGCCAAGCCGGCTCGCCGCGCTCCGGTCAAGAAGACCGCCGCCAAGACCGGCGACGAGGCTTCGGCCTGATGCACCAGGCGGGCGCAGCCTCTGCGCCCGCCACCCCTGCCCCGGCCCCATCCGGCGCCGGCCACTGACAGGGCCTCGTAACAAGGGCCGGCAATCATTGCCGGCCTACCCCTTTCTATTCGTGAGGAAATTCCATGGAAATCACTGCTTCCCTGGTCAAAGAACTGCGTGAGCGCACCGGCGCCGGCATGATGGAGTGCAAGAAGGCTCTGTCGGAAACCAACGGCGACATCGACGCAGCGGCTGAAGCCCTGCGCAAGTCTGGCGCTGCCAAGGCCGACAAGAAGTCTGACCGCGTCACCGCCGAAGGCCGTATCGGCGTCGCCGTGAACGGCGGCAAGGCTGTGCTGGTCGAAGTGAACTCGGAAACCGACTTCGTTGCCAACGACGTCAACTTCAAGGCTTTCGTGGACAGCGTTGCCGCTGCCGCCCTGGCGTCGGGTGTTGACGATGCCGAAGCCCTGAAGTCGGTCAAGCTGGAAGACGGCGCGACCATCGAAGAAACCCGCGCCACCGCGATCCAGAAGCTGGGTGAAAACATCCAGATCCGCCGCCTGGTGAAGATCGACGGCAACAACAACGTCGGCGCCTACGTGCACTCCAACGGCAAGATCGGCGTGCTGGTCGACCTGGTCGGCGGCAATGCCGAGCTGGCCAACGGCCTGGCCATGCACGTGGCTGCAATGAACCCGCCGCACAACAAGGCTGCCGATGTGCCGGCCGAGTTCGTTGCCAAGGAAAAGGAAATCGAGCTGGCCAAGATGAGCGAAAAGGACAAGGCCAAGCCGGCTGAAATCCTGGAGAAGATCATCAGCGGCAAGATCAACAAGATCGTCAGCGAAGTGACCCTGTACGGTCAGAACTACGTGCTGGACAGCGACAAGACCGTCGAGCAGGCCGTCAAGGCCGCCGGCGGCGACGTCGCCAGCTTCCAGCGCCTGGCCGTCGGCGAAGGCATCGAGAAGGTGGTGGAAGACTACGCCGCCGAAGTTGCCAAGGCGATGCAGGTCTAATCCTGCCAGCGTCCGGTTGCATCCCAAAGAAGCCGCGGTCATCCGCGGCTTCTTTTTTTGTGCCCCACCCCCGGGACGGCACAATGCATGCCACCATCATTTGAAAGCAAACTGTGACGCCCCTTTTATATTCGGGACGTGCATGTATTCTTGGGCCACTGCCGCCCGCACTACAGACATGTCCCCCGAGCTCACCGCAGCACTGTCCCTCTGTCGAAATCTGCCCTCCCCGCCCGCCGTTGCGGTGCGCTTGATCGAGTTGGCGCAGGATCCGGAAACCGACATCGCCAGCGCCGCCGACGTCATTGCCCTGGACATGAGCCTGAGCGCACGCATGATGCGCATCGCCAACTCGCCGCTTTATGCCAGCCGCCGCCGCATCGAGAACCTCGGCCAGGCACTGACCATGCTGGGTCTCAACGCAACACTGCAGTTGTCACTGGGCTTCAGCCTGGCCCGTGCGCTGCACGACGACGAACGCCACGCACAGCTGCACGACGCGGTTTGGCGACGCAGCATCCTCAGCGCGCTGGCGGCACGCTACCTGGGTCTATCCTGCGGCGTGCGGCGTGTCGAGGAACTGATGCTGGCCGGTCTGCTGCAGGACATCGGCATCCTCACCCTGCTGCAGATCCGTTCGGGCGATTACCCCGAACTGCTGGCCAGCGTCTCCAGCAATGATGAATTGCTGGCGCGCGAACGCAGCATGCTGGGATGCAGCCACGCCGAGATCGGCGCGAACCTCTGTGAACAATGGGGTCTGCCGCGCTTTCTGGTCGAGGCCATCAGCCACAGCGAGGCCCCGGCCGAAGCGACCGATCTTTTCGAACGCTGCGTTGCCCTGTCCAGCCACGTGGCGAACATCTGGCTGGCCGATGATGCCGATGCCGCGCGCGAGGAGGCACTGCGCCGGGTATACGAAGATCTGGGCATGGACAGCTCGCGCTTCGACCAGGTACTGCAGCAGGTAAGCCAGATGCTGCCAGAAATCAGCGCATTGTTTGATGTCCCGGTACCCTCCCCGGCACGCGTCACCTACCTGCTGGACCACGCCAGCGAACTGATCGCACTGCGCAATCTACGCCAGCTGCAGGATGCTTCGGCCTGGGAACGTCGCGCCGACCATTACGAACAACAGGCCCGCCGGCTGGCCGAACAGGCACATCTTGACGCACTCACCGGCGTACTCAACCGCCGTCAACTTGAAGTGGTGCTGGAGCAGGAGTTCACCCACGCCAACCATCCGGATCGCCCGCTGTCGGTCGCTTTCATCGACCTGGACGATTTCAAGAAGATCAACGACCAACACGGTCATCTGGTGGGCGATCAGGTGCTGCAGGCCTTCGCCAGCCGCCTTCAGTCGCACCTGCGCGGCTCGGACACCGTGGCCCGCTTTGGTGGCGAGGAGTTCGTGGTGCTGTTCCCCGGCACCAGCCAGCAGACCGCCGTGGACGTCATCCGCCGGGTACTGGGCGCCATCGCCCACACCCCGATGGTCACCGTCGCCAATGCGCCGCTGCACATTACTTTCTCCGCAGGCGTGGCCACCCACGGCATCTACGAACGGTTCGCCGACATGCGCGACCTGCTCAAGGCCGCCGATGACGTGCTCTACCGATCCAAGAGCCTGGGCCGCAACCGCGTCATCGCCCGCGCGCCGGAGTCGCAACCCACCGCCTGCTGAACCGATTGCCGGCAACACGGCCTTTTGTTGCGGCATTGCAACAAAAGCTCTGACCGGGAACCACCGCTTCCGTTAGACTTCCCGCGTTTTCCAGCCATAGAGATC
Organism: Stenotrophomonas humi; assembly: GCF_001431415.1. Classification (GTDB taxonomy): domain Bacteria; phylum Pseudomonadota; class Gammaproteobacteria; order Xanthomonadales; family Xanthomonadaceae; genus Stenotrophomonas; species Stenotrophomonas humi. Next base: position 16,187 of record NZ_LDJI01000026.1, read on the forward strand.
GTCATGTCCAAACTCGCCTACCAACGCATCCTTCTGAAACTTTCCGGGGAGGCGCTGATGGGAGATGAGGACTACGGCATCGACCCCAAGATCATCAACCGCCTGGCCCGTGAAGTCATCGAGGCCCAGCAGGCGGGCGCCGAAGTAGCACTGGTGATCGGCGGCGGCAACATCTTCCGCGGCGCGGGCCTGGCAGCAGGCGGCATGGACCGCGTCACCGGCGACCAGATGGGCATGCTGGCAACGGTCATCAATGCGCTGGCCATGCAGGATGCACTGGAAAAGCTCGGCGCCAAGGCGCGCGTGATGAGCGCCATCAAGATCAACGACGTATGCGAGGACTACATCCGTCGCCGCGCCATCCGCCACCTTGAAAAAGGCCGCCTGGTGATTTTCGCCGCCGGCGTCGGCAGCCCGTTCTTCACCACCGATTCGGGCGCCGCCCTGCGCGCCATCGAAATCGGTGCCGACCTGCTGCTCAAGGCCACCAAGGTCGACGGCGTCTACGACAAGGACCCGAACAAGTACGCCGATGCCGTCCGCTATGACAGCCTCACTTACGACCAGGTCATCAAGCAGGGCCTGGAAGTGATGGACACGGCCGCCTTCGCGCTGGCCCGTGACAGCGACCTGCCGATGCGCGTGTTCGACATGGGCCAGCCGGGCGAACTGCTGAAAATCCTGCACGGCGAAAACATCGGCACCCTGGTCCACGGCCGCGACAACCACTGACCTTCTCAGGTTCCGGCCCGGTGGAGAGGGCTCTTCGCCTATAATCGGCCGGTTCCAGCACCATCAAGGATTCCGGCGATGATCAACGACATCAAAACCAATGCGCAGACGCGCATGGCAAAGAGCCTCGACGCTCTGCGCCACACCCTCACCACCATCCGTACCGGCCGCGCCTCCCCGGCGCTGCTGGACGGCATCAAGGTCAAGGCCTACGGCACTGACACGCCCCTGAACCAGGTGGCCAGCATCAGCGTCTCTGAAGGCCGCTCGCTGGTCATCACGCTGTTCGACAAGGGCATGATCAAGGAAGTCGAGAAGGCCATCTACGCTTCCGACATCGGCATCACCCCCACCACCGTGGGCACCGTGATCCGCCTGAACCTGCCGCCGCTCACTGAAGAGCGCCGCAAGGAGCTCGCAAAATCCGTGAGCAAGGAAGGCGAGGAGACCAAGGTCGGCATCCGCAACATCCGCCGTGATGCCAACCAGGAAGTCGCCAAGCTGCTCAAGGACAAGGCCATCACCGAAGATGATGACCGCCGCGCGCAGGAGGAGATCCAGAAGCTGACCGACAAGGCGATCAAGGACGTCGACGATGTGGTCAAGCTGAAAGAACAGGAACTGATGGCGGTCTGACGGGTGCTGCCTGTCATGCCCAACGACACACCCGCACCGCGCCTGCCGGGGCACATTGCCATCATCATGGATGGCAATGGCCGGTGGGCGCAGCAACGCCGGAGGCCGCGCATGATCGGCCACCGCGCCGGTGCGCGTGCGGTCAACCGCACCATCGATTTCTGCCTTGACCATGGCATCGGCGCACTGACCCTGTTCGCCTTCTCCAGTGAAAACTGGGGGCGGCCGCAGGACGAGGTGGATTCGCTGATGAAGCTGTTTCTCGGTGCACTGGACCGTGAGGTGGACGAACTCCACCGCCGTGGCGTGCGCGTGCGTTTCATCGGCGACCGCTCACGCTTTGGCGCCAGCATCGTGCAGCGCATGCACAAGGCCGAGCAGCGCACCCAGGACAACCGCGCCATGACCCTGGCCATCGCAGCCAGTTATGGCGGCCGCCAGGACATCGCCCTGGCCGCGCGTGCACTGGCAGAGCAGGTCGCTGCCGGCACCCTGAAGCCGGAACAGATCGACGAAGAACTGCTTGGCAGCCATGTGGCCCTGTCCGACCTGGCACCGCCGGATCTGTTCATCCGCACCGGTGGCGACACCCGTATCAGCAACTTCCTGCTGTGGCAGCTGGCCTACACCGAACTGTGGTTCACCGACGTGCTGTGGCCGGACTTCGATGCGACCATCCTCCAACAGGCATTGGATGACTACGCCGGGCGTGAACGCCGCTTTGGCCTGACCAGTGCCCAGATCGCCGCCAACGCGACCCAGAGCACACATCCATGACCAAAACCCGCGTGATTGCCGCGCTCATCATGGCCCCGGTGGCTATCTGCGCGATCCTGTTCCTGCCCACGCAATGGCTTGCCGCCGCCGCCGCCCTGGTGTTCCTGACCGGCCTATGGGAATGGCTCAAGCTCACCGGGGTCGACGGCCTGCCGCGCACCGTATTGCTGGCGCTCAACCTGTTGCTGATGGTGCTGATGGTGTGGGCTTCGGTGGGCAGCCTGGTGCTGTTCCAACTGGCCGCGCTGGTCGGCGTCGGTTTCTGGTTGCTGGCATTGCTGTGGCTGCGTTACTTCAACTTCGGCGCCCACGATGAAAACAGCGCGCGCATGCTCAAGCTCGCCGCCGGCACCCTGGCCATTGTTCCGGCCTGGGCGGCACTGGTGCTGTTGCACGCTGCAGAGCCCAATGGCCACCTGTGGCTGCTGACCGCACTGATGCTGGTCTGGGCCGCCGATTCGGGGGCTTATTTTGCCGGCCGCGCCTTTGGCAAGCACAAGCTGGCGCCACGCATCAGCCCCAACAAGACCATTGAAGGTGTGCTCGGCGGACTGGTTGCCGGCCTGATCGTCGCCGGCGGGCTCGGCTGGCTGGCTGGCGTATCAGCCTCCGGTTTCGGCTGGCTGATGCTGGTTGCAGCCGTGGCGGTGCTGGCTTCGGTGCTGGGTGATCTGTTTGAAAGCCTGCTCAAGCGCCATGCCGGCGCCAAGGATTCAGGCAACGTGATTCCAGGCCACGGCGGCGTGCTGGACCGCATCGACGGCGTGCTGGCTGCGCTGCCGGTGTTCGCGTTGGGCAAGGAATTCTTCGGTTTCTGACATGCCCACCTCCTCTCACCTGCGCCAGGTTGCCGTCCTTGGCGCCACCGGCTCCATCGGCACCTCCACGCTGGACGTCATCGCCCGTCATCCCGGGCAGATGCGTGCCAGCGTATTGGCCGCCGGCAACAACGTCGATGCGCTGATCGCGCTGTGTCGTACGCATCGCCCCGACCACGCCGTCATCGCCGACCCCACCCTGTTCGCACGTCTGCGCGAGGGGCTGGCGGAGGCCGGGTTGAGCATCCAGGCCCATGCCGGCCATGACGCCATCGATGCGCTGGCTGCCAGTGACCATTGCGACACGGTGGTGGCTGCCATCGTCGGTGCCGCCGGGCTGTCATCGACGCTTGCCGCCGCCCGCGCTGGCAAGCGCCTGCTGCTGGCCAACAAGGAAGCATTGGTACTGGCGGGCGAACTGCTGACCCGCCAAGCCGCTGCGGCCGGCGCCGACATCATTCCGATCGACAGCGAACACAACGCCATTTTCCAGTGCCTGCGCTCGCGCGATGCCAGCCTGGAAGCCGGTGTTCGCCGGATCATCCTCACCGCTTCCGGTGGCCCGTTCCGTGGGCGCAGCCGCAGCGACCTGGAAGCGGTGACGCCGGCGCAGGCCGTTGCCCACCCGAAGTGGTCGATGGGGCCGAAGATCTCGGTGGATTCGGCGACGTTGATGAACAAGGGGCTGGAGGTCATCGAGGCCCACCACCTGTTCAATGTACCGGGTTCGCGCATCGATGTGCTGGTCCACCCGCAAAGCCTGGTGCACTCGCTGGTCGAGTTCATCGATGGATCGACCTTGGCCCAAATGGGTTTGCCGGACATGCGCACCACCCTGGCCGTTGGCCTGGGTTGGCCGCAGCGCATCGAATCGGGGGTTTCCGGCCTGGATCTGCTCAGCCACGGCCGGCTCGACTTCGAAGCCCCGGACCTGGAAGCGTTCCCCTGCCTGCGCCTGGCCTGGCAGGCGATGGACGCCGGTGGCAGTGCCCCGGCCATCCTCAACGCAGCCAATGAAGTCGCCGTTTCAGCGTTTCTTCAGGGCCGCATAGGCTTCCTGTCGATCCCGGCACTGGTGGAGCACACCTTGTCCACCCTGCCCCACGTAGCGGCCGATACACTGGACGCCCTGCTGGCGGCCGATGACCAGGCCCGCCACATCACCCAGACCGCCATCGCCCGCCTGCCGCATGCCTGAAATCGTCTTTCAATCGACTCCCGCCCATGGCTGACTTCCTGGGTTCCGTGTGGTGGATGATCGTCAGCCTTGGCGTGCTGGTGACATTCCATGAATTCGGCCATTACTGGGTCGCCCGCCGTTGCGGGGTGAAGGTACTGCGCTTCTCGGTGGGCTTCGGAAAGCCACTGTGGAGCCGCCGCGACCGCCATGGCACCGAATTCGCCATCGCAGCCATCCCACTGGGTGGCTATGTGAAGATGCTCGACGAACGCGAAGCCGAAGTACCGATCGGTGAGCGCGCGCGCGCCTTCAACAACAAGACCGTTTGGCAGCGCATCGCCATCGTCGCGGCCGGCCCCATCGCCAACCTGGTGCTGTGCATCGCGCTGCTGTGGGCAATGTTTGTCATCGGCCGGCAGGACTACTCGCCCAGCGTCGGCCGTGCCAGCGGCATGGCCGCAAGCGCCGGCTTTGCTGCCGGCGACCGTTTGCTGGCCGTTGACGGCCGCAGCGTGGACACCTGGGCCGAAGCGAGCATGGCCCTGACCACCGCCGCCATGGACCGCCAGGATGCCCACGTACTGGTCCGCGACGTGCTGGACAACGAGCGCACCCGGGTGCTGCCGCTGTCACAGCTGCCAGCGGGCTTCGATGAACGCCAGGTCCCGGTGCAGGCGGGCTTCATGTGGCAGTTCTGGCTGCAGCCGGCCGTGATCGAAAAGGTCTCCAAGGATTCCCCGGCCGGCCACCTGCTTCAGCCCGGCGACCTGGTCCTGGCCATCGATGGCCAACGCGTGGACAGCGCGGACCGGGTTTACCCGCTGATCCAGGCACTCGGCCAGCGCGGTGGCCCGGGCATGCTGGAGGTTGAGCGCGCTGGCGAGCGACTGGCGCTGGAGGTCACTCCGCAGCCGGCCAAAGGCCCTGATGGCAAGCCGCGTTGGCTGATCGGCGTGGAATTCCCCACCGGACAGGCTGCCGCCTATGACGCCCGCCAGCAGTACGGCGTGCTGGCCGCACTGCCTGCCGCGGTGCGCGAAACCGGCAAACTGGCCTCAGATTCGCTGGGGATGATGCGCCGGATGCTCACCGGCCACGCCTCGCTGAAGAACGTTTCCGGGCCGATAACCATCGCCCGCGTGGCCAACGCCTCAGCTGAACGCGGGGTGGATTGGTTCCTGTATTTCCTGGCTCTGCTGTCGCTGAGCCTGTGCATCATCAACCTGCTGCCCATTCCTGTCTTGGACGGCGGGCACCTGCTGTATTACCTTATCGAGTTGGTCAAGGGCAGCCCGCTCAGCGAGCGTGCCATGGCGACGGGTCAATTCATCGGCCTGGCGCTGTTGGCCGGGCTGATGGGATTGGCGTTCTACAACGACATCCTTGGCTTGGTCCTGTGATGAACTTTTTTCTGCTGTCGTCGTCTTACGCCGGCACCCACGCAACAATGAAATCGACTCCAACCGGACGTGACATGACGCGACTTCCCAATCGCCGCCTGCTGGCCCTCGCCCTTGCTGCCGGTCTGGCCCTGCCTGCGTTCGCGCAGGCGGCCGAGCCCTTTACCGCCAGCGATATCCGCGTGGACGGCCTGCAGCGCATTTCCTCCGGCACCGTGTTCACCTACCTGCCGGTGGAACGCGGCGATACGGTCGACGATGCCAAGGTCGGCGACACCATTCGTGCGCTGTACAAGACCGGCTTCTTTGAAGACGTGCAGCTGGATCGCCAGGGCGACATCCTCGTGGTCACGGTCAAGGAGCGCCCGGCGATCAACAAGTTGACCGTCACCGGCAACAAGGACATCAAGAGCGAGCAGCTGCTCAAGGGCCTGAGCGACATCGGCCTGAGCGAAGGTGGCACGTTCGATCGCCTGAGCCTGGACCGCGTGACCCAGGAACTGCGCCGCCAGTACAACGACCGTGGCAAGTACAACGTGGAGATCACCCCGACGGTGAGCCCGCTGGACCGCAACCGCGTGGACGTGGCCATTGCCGTGAAGGAAGGCAAGGCCGCCAAGATCCGTCACGTCAACCTGGTGGGTACCGAAAAATTCCCGGCCGAGGACATCCTGGAGCTGTGGGAATCAAAGGAACACAACTGGGCCTCGTGGTATCGCCGCGACGACCAGTACTCCAAGGAAAAGCTGTCCGGCGACCTCGAGAAACTCAACTCCTGGTACCTGGATCGCGGCTACGTCGATTTCAGCATCGATTCCACCCAGGTCTCGATCAGCCCCGACAAGCGCGACATGTTCATCACCGCCGGCGTGACCGAGGGTGAGCAGTTCAAGATTTCCGAAATCAAGGTCACCGGCGACACCATCCTGCCGCAGGAAGATGTCGAGAAGATGGTCATCCAGAAATCGGGCGACACGTTCTCGCGTGCCCTGCTGGAATTCAGCGCCGACGGCATCACCAACAGCCTCTCCAACGTCGGTTACGCGTTCGCCAAGGTGAATCCGATCCCGACCAGCAACCGTGCCGAACGTACGGTCGCGGTGAACATGCAGGTTGTACCGGGCCCACGCGTGTCGGTTCGCCGCATCGTGTTCCAGGGCAACTCGCGTACCGCCGACGAGGTGTTGCGCCGTGAAATGCGCCAGTTCGAGAACAGCTGGTACTCGCAGGCCGCAATCGACCGTTCCAAGATCCGCCTGCAGCGCCTGGGCTACTTCGAATCGGTTGACGTGGAGACCACGCCTGTCACCGGCAGCAACGACCAGGTGGACGTGGTCTACAACGTCAAGGAAACCACCTCCGGCAGCTTCGTGTTCGGCCTGGGTTACTCGCAGTCCTACGGCATGACCACCTCGGTGCAGCTGTCGCAGAACAACTTCCTGGGCGGCGGCAACCGCGTTTCGGTGGAAGCTTCGCGCAGCAGCTACCTGCAGCGTTATGCCTTCTCCTACACCAACCCCTACTTCACCGATGACGGCGTCTCACTGGGCTACAACCTGTCCCTGCGCGAACTGGATTACTCCGACTTCAACACCGCGCAGTACAACAGCACCAATGCCGCCGCGCAGATGGTGTTCGGCATCCCGATCACCGAGAACGATGCGTTCTCGCTGATGCTCGGCATCGACAGCAACCAGATCAAGGCCTACCCCGGCTACACACCGAAATCGATCATCGATTACATCGATGCGATCGGCCAGAACACGTTCCACTCCTGGCGTACCGAGCTGGGTTGGGCACGCGATACCCGTAACGATTACTTCATGCCGACCCGTGGTACCTACCAGCGCCTGGGCCTGGAAGCCACGCTGCCGGGTTCGACCGTGGAGTACTACAAGCTCAGCTACCAGTTCTCCAAGTACTGGCCGATCATTCCGTCGCTGGTCATCAACACCCGACTGGAACTGGGCTACGGCGATTCGTACGGCAACGACAAGGTCCGTGATATCTGCTGGAACAATATCCCGGAAGTACCTGGTACGCCTGCTACGGACACCACGCCTGCCATCCCCGGTAAGCTCGGTACCACTGAGGTCGTGGACTGCGCCACCAATCCCACGGCCAACCACCGCCAGGTGAAGGCCTCCGGCTTGCCGTTCTTCGAGAACTTCTACGCCGGCGGCACCAACTCGGTACGCGGTTTCGAGGACAACACCTTGGGCCCGCGCTCGGAAATCATGGGTGGCTACTACAACGGCCAGCCGCTGGGTGGTTCGCTGAAGACGGTCGGCTCGATCGAAGCCTACTTCCCGAGGCTGTTCGACAGCCCGTCGGCGCGCGTCTCGGCGTTCATCGATTTCGGCAACGTCTACAACGGCATCGACAACTTCAAGGCCAACGAACTGCGCGCCTCGGCCGGTGTTGCCCTGCTGTGGCGTGCACCGGTGGGCCCGATCTCGATCAGCTACGCGATTCCGCTGAAGAAGGAAGACGGCGACGAGATCGAACGCCTGCAGTTCACCTTCGGCGGCCAGTTCTGACGAATTGACCCACCCTGCCGGGGCCCCGCCCCCGGCGACCCGATGTTCCGTCGTGACGGAACATCGGGTCAGCTTGTGACGTTCTGCTGCCCCGTGCCCGCCGATGCGCCCTTTACCCTGTCAACGGGGCCGCAAACCGGAGCGCCCGTGGCTTCGCTCCGAAGCCCGCACTCCGCCACTCGCGGAAGTGGCGCTGAAGTGGGAGCCGACAACCACCGGCTGCACCGAAGCTCGTCATCATTCCGCCATTACGGCCCTTGGTCGCCGCCCCTGACAGCTGCCCCGGATCGCACCTGATGAGGCCCCTCCGCATGACCATGACCTGCTCACACGCTAAACTCGCCGCGTGAATACTCCTACCCATACCGCACAGGAACTTGCCGACCGCTTCGGCCTGCAGGTACACGGCGACCCGTCTGTGGTCATCCATGGCGTGGCCACCTTGGCCCATGCCGGCCCCGGCCAGCTGACGTTCCTCGCCAATCCGCGCTATCGCGCGCAGTTGGCCGACAGCCAGGCATCCATCGTGGTGCTGCGTGCCGACGATGCCGAATCCGCACCGGGCACGGCGTTGGTCGCCAAGGATCCGTACACCGCCTTCGCCAGGATCGGCGCACTGTTTGAAACCATGCCGGTACGCGAGCCCGGCATCCACCCCAGCGCGGTCATCGACCCCAGTGCACAGGTGGCGGCAACGGCCCACATCGGCGCATTCGTCAGCATCGGGGCGCGCAGCGTGATCGGTGAAAGCTGCATCATCGGTCCCGGCAGCGTCATCGGTGATGACTGCACGCTGGATTCGGCCTGCGAACTGCTGGCACGCGTCACCCTGGTTGCCCGCGTGAAGCTGGGCAAGCGCGTACGCATCCACCCGGGCGCGGTACTCGGCGGTGAAGGCTTTGGGCTGGCAATGGACGGCGGGCGCTGGATCAAGGTGCCGCAGCTGGGCGGCGTGCGCATTGGTGACGATTGCGAGATCGGCTGCAACAGCTGCGTGGATCGCGGCGCGCTGGAAGACACCGTGCTCGACGAAGACGTGCGCGTGGACAACCTGGTGCAGATCGCCCACAACGTGCAGATCGGCGCGCACAGCGCCATTGCCGGCTCCACCGGCATCGCCGGCAGCGCCAAGATTGGCCGTTACTGCCTGCTGGGCGGCGCGGTTGGCGTGGTCGGCCACCTGGAAATCTGCGACCACGTCGTCATCACCGGCAAATCGGTGGTGCGCAATTCGATTACCGAGCCTGGCGAATACTCGTCGGGCACCCCACTGACCGACAACCGCACGTGGCGCAAAAACGCCGCGCGTTTCAAGCAGCTCGATGCGCTGGCAAGGCGCATCCTGGCTGTGAGCAAGGAGAAGGAATGAACGCACCACTGCAGATGCCCATCGACGTCAACACCATCCAGACGTTGATCCCGCACCGCTATCCATTCCTGCTGGTCGACAAGGTCGTCGAGCTTGATGTGGAAGGCAAGCGCATCATTGCGCACAAGAACGTCACCATCAACGAGCCGTTCTTCCAGGGGCACTTCCCGGGCCAGCCGATCATGCCGGGCGTGCTGATCATCGAAGCACTGGCGCAGGCTGGCGGCGTGCTGACCCAGCTGAGCCTGGGCCGTGATGCTCAGTCCAAGCTGTTCTACCTGGTCAAGGTGGACAACGTGCGCTTCATGAAGCAGGTCGTGCCCGGTGACGTGCTGGAGCTGCATGTGCAGGTCAAGCGCGTGATCCGCAACATGGCCGTCTACTACGGCGAAGCCAAGGTGGATGGTGAAGTGGTCGCACACGCCGAAGTGCTGTGCGCCGGCACCCGCGAATAATCAGGCCGGAGCAATACGATGAGCGATAGCGCCCCTCTGATTCACCCGACCGCCGTCATCGATCCTTCGGCCAAGCTGGGCGAAGGCGTGCGCGTGGGCGCGTTCACCCTGATCGGCGCTGACGTCGAGATTGGTGACGGCACCGAAGTAGGCCCGCATTGCAGCATCCACGGCCCGACCCGCATCGGCCGCGACAACCGCTTCATCGGCCACGTCGCGGTCGGTGGCGAGCCACAGGACAAGAAGTTTGCCGGTGAACGCACCGAACTGGTGATTGGCGACCGCAATGTGTTCCGCGAGTTTGTCACCCTCAGCCGTGGCACCGCCGGCGGCGGTGGCGTGACCACCATCGGCAACGACAACTGGATGCTGGCTTACACCCATATCGCGCACGACTGCCATGTCGCCGACCACTGCGTGTTCTCCAACAACACCACGCTGGCAGGCCATGTCAGCGTGGGCAACTGGGTGATCATCAGCGGCTTCGCCGGGGCCCACCAGTTCTGCCGCATCGGTGACCACGCCTTCCTCGGCATGGGTGCACTGGTCACCGGTGACATCCCGCCGTTCACCATGGTCGGCATTGATGGTCACGGTCGTCCGCGTGGCATCAACAGTGAAGGCCTCAAGCGTCGTGGTTTCGATGCCGAACGCATCAGCGCGATCAAGCGTGCTTACCGCACCGTCTTCGTGGCGGGCTTGCCGCTGGCCGAGGCCAAGCAACAACTGGCCGAACAGGCGCAGGACAGCGCCGATGTGAAGCAGCTGCTGGACTTCATCGAAAGCGGCGAGCGCCCGTTGCAGCGATGAGTATCGGCAGCAGCCAGGGGAACAAGGAACAGGGAACAGGGAATGCACCAACGCTGGCGCAACCCGCTTCCGTTCCCGCCTCCCCGCTCGCCGTTTCCCACCGCAAGGTGCGGATCGCGCTGGTGGCGGGCGAAGCCTCCGGTGATGGACTTGGCGCAGGTTTGATCCGCGCCCTGCGCGTTCGTTATCCGGATGCCGAATTCGCCGGCATCGGTGGCGACGCGATGCGCAACGCCGGCTGCGAAACCTGGTTTGATGCCAGCGAACTGGCCCTCATGGGGCTGGCTGAAATCCTGCGTCACCTGCCGCGCCTGCTGAAACTTCGCAAGGAATTCCGCCAGCGTGTACTCGACTGGCAGCCGGATGTGTTCATCGGCATCGACGCACCGGATTTCAATCTGGGCGTGGAGAAGTGGCTCAAGCAGCGCGGCCTGCGCACCGTGCATTACGTCAGCCCCTCGGTCTGGGCATGGCGCGAGAAGCGCGCCGAGAAGATCGGGGCCAGCGCAGACCTGGTGCTGTGCCTGTTCCCGATGGAACCGCCGATCTACGCCAGACACGGTATCGACGCACGTTTCGTCGGCCACCCGATGGCCGATGAAATTCCGCTGGAAAGCGACCGCCAACGGGCGCGCGCCGCGCTGAACATTCCCGGCAACGTACCGGTACTCGCCGCACTACCCGGCAGCCGACTGGGCGAGGTCAGCCGGCTCGGTCCGCCGTTCTTCGCTGCGGCCTGGCAGCTGTGCGAGGACAAGCGCGATCTGCATGTCGTGGTGCCGGCCGCCAATGCCAAATGCAAGGCGATGATCGTCGAGCAGATCCGCACCGCCGCGCTGCCCAGCGCGCGCGTGCATCTGCTCGATGGCCAAGCCCGCGACGCGATGATCGCCGCCGACGTTGTGATGCTGGCTTCGGGCACCGCCACGCTGGAAACCATGCTGGTCAAACGCCCGATGGTGGTTGGCTACCGCGTGGCCGAACTCACTTACCGCATCGTCAGCACGCTGGGCCTGATCAAGGTCAACCGCTACGCGCTGCCCAACGTGCTGGCCGGCAAGGATCTGGCACCGGAACTGATGCAGCACGACTGCACGCCGGAGAACCTGGCCGCTGCGGTATCGCAATGGTTTGAGCATCCCGAGCGCGTAGCCTCCCTTCAGGACGATTACGTGCGGCTGCATCATCAACTTCGCCAGGATGCCTCTGCACGCGCCGCCGAAGCAGTGGCACAGCTGCTCGACACACCGGTCAAACAAGGCCAGCAGTGACCGTTCGACGCTCTCCCGCCAAGGCAGCGGACCTTTCGCTGTCGTTGTTCGACGATGCCGTTCTGACCGAACGGCAGGGCCCGCGTCTGATCGCCGGCGTCGACGAAGCCGGTCGTGGTCCGCTCGCCGGGCCGGTGGCAGTTGCCGCCGTGGTGTTCTGCCCGGATCGTCCCCGCCTCAATGGCCTGGATGATTCCAAAGCGCTCACCGCGGGCAAGCGCGAGCTGCTGTACGACCGCATCATCGAACGTGCGCTGGCTTACAGCATCGTCATGGTCGACGTCGCCGAGATCGACGACATCAACATCTTCCAGGCAACGATGCAGGGCATGCGCCGTGCCGTGGAAGGCGTGGCCCATGTCGCCCAGTTCGCGCGCATCGACGGCAACAAGATTCCCAAAGGCCTGCCCTGCCCGGCTGAAGCGCTGGTCGGTGGCGATGCACTTGACCGCGCGATCATGGCCGCCTCGATCCTGGCCAAGGTCACTCGTGACCGCTACATGCTGGAATTGCACGAGCAGCATCCCGAGTACGGTTTCGACCAGCACAAGGGCTATGGCACGCCGTTCCATCTGGCAGCGCTGCGGGCGCATGGCCCCTGCCCGCAGCATCGCCGAAGCTTCGCCCCGGTCCGTGCCAGCCTGGGCACGGACTGATCGGCGCCTCGCCGCCGCCCTCAACGCGGCATGATCTTGATCCCCGGATCGATGTGGCTCGTACCAATACGGACGTCATAGCTGATCAGGCTCTCGGCCGTCACCGGCTTGGCGATGATCAGCACCTCCTGTCGCCGTCCCATTCGCTTGGACGCGAAGTCCTTTTGACCTGTCTCCGGCGTACGCAGTTCCGTGGGTGTACCTGGTGAATCGGCAAAGGCCAGCTCAAACGGCTCCAGCACGCCGTCTGCGGTACGCCACACTACCTGTGTTCCACTGCGCACCACGCACAGCTCGGGGATGATGATCGGCCCATCAGGGCCAGGCACCACATCGACATGGACCAGTTTGACGATCCGCACGGGCAGCCGGTCCGTGCATTGCACTGATTCACCCGGTGGCACCGACGCTGACAGTTGCGCGGCACAGGCCGCGCTGCCAACTGAAACAGCAACGTACAACCACATTCTGCAGTTCATGACGACAACTCCTCGATGAGGTCCGCCGCCACGGACAGGGAACAACACGGCATTTACTTCCGCTGCGCCACCTCGCCTGTGGAGGTGTAACGCTGCAACGACAGCAGCGCATCGATGCGCTGTTGTGGAACTCCTTGCTTCAGGGCACCTTCAACGCAATTGCGTGCACCGGCCGGATCGCCAAGCACGGTCAATATCTGCGCGCACCACAGCGCGACCTCCGCTGCTTGCGAGCCCAGTCGGCGTGCCGCCTGCAGGTCCGCCAGCGCACGCTTGCGCTCGCCCAGATTGGCGCGGTACCAGGCCAGCGATGCCAGCGCGTAGGCGTCGTCGCGACGCACTTCCACATACTGCTGCGCCAGTTGTGCCGCACGTCGGTACGGCGCTTGCGCCTGCGTGGCAGTGACCGGCGTGGCGGCCAAGGCATCGGCCAGGTTGCCCCAATGCAGGTAGTCACCCGGCTCCAGCGTGGTTGCCTGCTGGAACAGCTCGGCGGCGACCGCGTAGTCGCCCTGATCGAATTTCATCGTGCCCAGGTTGGTCAGCGCCCCCGCGTTGGGTTCGATCGACAGGGACATGTTGAACGCGCGGCCGGCCTGGGCGGTATCGCCCTGGGCCAGGTACAAACCGCCCAGGCTTCCCCACAGGCGGCTGTCTTCCGGTTGCAGGAGGGTGGCGGTGACAAAGGCATCGATGGCCTTGGGCAGGTCGGCACGCAGCCAGTGGTGGTAGCCGAGCAGACGGTAGATCTGCGCATCACTGGGCCGCGCCGCGATCGCCTGCCGGAAGTAGTCCAGCGCCTGCGCCTCCTGCCCCATCGCGCCATAGGTACGCGCCAGTCCGACCAGACCGTCGGCACGCAATGCAGGCTCATCCAGAACCTGCCGATAGAGCGTCAACGCCTGCTCGCTCTGGCCACTGACCCGGGCGATATCCGCCATTGCCAGACTGACTTCGCGCAGCCCAGGGTCCATCGCCTGTGCACGGGCACACGCCTCCCGTGCCCGATCAAACGCCACCGCATCACTGACCCCTTCCAGCCGCGCAATCTGAGCGCGACAAAGCCCGGCCTGGGCGCGGGCGAAGTGCGGATCAACCGCCAACGCCTGACCGAACGCCACCATGGCGCGCTCATTGCCGCTTTCCCCGACCGGCCGCTGCAACAATGCCAAGCCGCGCAGGTAGGCATCGTAGGCATTGACGTCAGTGGTCGGCGTCAACCGCCGCGCAACCCCGGCGGCCTCCCCGGGCAGGTGTCCCAGCAATGCGTGCACGACCTTGCCGGCTATCTCGCCCTGCAACGCGAATACATCGTGGATTTCCCGGTCATAGGTATCGGCCCACAACGTGAACCCGGTGCGGGCATCGGACAGACGCGCACTGATACGCACCCGCCCGCCTTCCCTGCGCACACTGGCGTCGAGCAATGTCGCCACGCCCAACCGGCGACCGATCCGGCGCACATCCCCATCACCTTCGGCGTCAGCCGGCGCGGCCAGTTGTCGCGCCGCCACTTTGAGGCCGGGCACGTTGGCCAGCGCGTCATGCATTTCCACCGCAAGACCGTCAGCGAAATAGCGGTCGTCGACGTTGTCACTGAGGCTGCTGAATGGCATCACCGCGATGGACGCGCCGGCCACCGTCGGGCGCGACGCAGGGGCATGCGCCCACCACCACCATCCCGCACCGACCAGCACCAACAGCGCCAGGCCGAGTCCGATCAGCAACACACGCGAGCGCGACCACAGTGACAGCGGCACGTTGGCGGCCTGCCGCCAGTCCAGGAACCGCCATTCCGGCGTCGGTGCAGGTTTCAACCGAAGCGGGGATTCGTCCACAGCATCGCCGCCAGTGTCGGCTTCGACCAACGCCTGCGCCGGCATCTCCCCGACCGCCGGCACCCGCGGCGCCGTCGCGGCGGCCGGGCCGACCGTCTCCGGTGGCTGCAATTTGCCGATGAACCGGTAACCCAATCCGTGCTGGGTCTGGATGTAGCGTGGTTCATGCGAGGGATCGTCCAGCGCCGAACGCAGCTGAGCGATGGCCCGGGTCAACACGCCCGGCGTTACGTGGCGGTGGCCCCACACCGCATCGAGCAACTGGTCGCGCACCAGCAATTCATCGGCATGCCGCAACAGCAGCAGCAACACGGCAAAGGCCTTGGGCTCCAGCGAATGAAACTGGCCATCACGGCTGAGTGTATGCGCCACGGCATCGACCACGATGCCGTCGAAACGGTAGCGTTCGACCACCTGCCCTGTGTCGCCAGGGTCTTGGATTGAACCCATCGGCAAAACCTCACGAAAACCTCAGAAACCAGCGCAATGACTGTCTGAAGGCTCCGCCTGCCATCATGACCAATGCTACGCCCAAGCCGATGCTGGCGCTGCGTCCAACTCTTCACGGACGCCTCCCCCCAAACGCTTGGAGCAGCACCATGTACGCCATCCCCGACACACGCCTTCCGCTGCCGCAGGTTCTGGATCAGTACCCATCCGGCACGCCCCATCGTCGCAACCATGTGAATGACTTTCTGCTGGTTCCCTGGGAAGTGGAACGCTTCAACCAGGTGCTGACCCGCCTTGGCCGCACCCGCCCGTCACTGCAAACCGACCAGCTGGCTACCGCCGCCAGAAGCCTGAACGACCTCGCCGATGACGACAGCCCCTCCCCCTGCATCCAGCAGCGCATGCAGCACGCCCGGTTGCTGGAACAGATGCTGGCTGACCCTGACTGGGAGCCCGCCGCCGAGGCGACGTCCGAGATCAGCCAGGTGATGGATTACCTGCGCGAGGGCCGGCAGCTGATTCCCGACACGGTTGCCGGCGTCGGCCAGCTGGACCAGGCCATCGTGATCGACACCGCCTGGCCGAAGCTGGTCGTCGAAGTCACCAATTTCCTCGACTACCAGCGCCTGCGCCGGCTTGAGGCCGAGCGCCAAGGCCGCCGCTATGAGGAGATCCCGTTCAACCGACGCTATTGGCTGGAACTACGTGAAGTGGAAGCCCGCCTGCATGAACACCAGCGCAGGGTCCGCGAAGGCAGCTACGCCCCGGAACCCTTGAGTTACTTCCGGGTTCACTGACCACCACCGCCAATGCCCCGCCCCGGCCGGTTCTTGCCCGTTCGGGTCGGGGCCGCAGCGGGATGCGGGATCTTGAACCCGACAGCGCTTCCGGCGCGTGGCAACATCTGCAATCACGCTTCTGGGCGGCGGCTGCATGACCCGGCGCCCACCAAGCTCACCCCCAGGCACCTGCGGTGCCCGGTTCCTGTCAAAATTGGCAGCCTCGCCGCGCTTTCCAGGACAGCCGTGCTGCCATCCAGTCCGCGTGCCCGGGCCGGCGGCCGCAGGCGGTCATGTCAAGCCTTGTCCGCACCCGCCCCCGTCGCTACCCTGCGTCGGCACACTTCTGGCTCGGCATGTCTACTTCTTCCCGCTTCGTACATCTCCACGTCCACACCGAATTTTCGATGGTGGACTCCACCATCCGCGTGCCCGCCAAACCGGATCAGGCTGATCCCAAGAAGGCCAAACAGCCCAATCTGCTCAGCCGCTCGGTGGAGATGAAGGCACCGGCCCTGGCCGTCACCGACCTGAACAACATGTTCGCGCTGGTGAAGTTCTACAAGGCTGCCGAAGGCGTGGGCATCAAGCCCATCGCCGGTGCCGACCTGCTGATCGCCGAAGAGGGCCAGGACCCGTGGCGGATGACGCTGCTGTGCCGCGATCGCGAAGGCTATCTGAGCCTGTCACGCCTGCTCACCCGTGCCTGGATGGAAGGCCACCGCAACGAAGGTGGCGTGGCCGTGCATCCGCAGTGGCTGAAGGACGGTTGCAGGAATCTGTTTGCCTTGGCCGGCCGCGAGAGCCTGGCCGGACGTCTGGCCAGTGAAGGACGCCATGACCTGGCCGAGCAGCAGCTCGCCGATTGGCAGCGCGTGTTCGGTGATGGCCTGCACCTGGAACTCACCCGCACCAAGCGCGACGGTGAGGAAGCGTTCAACCAGTTCGCACTGATGGCCGCGGGCCAGCGTGGCTTGCCGGTGATCGCCAGCAACGATGTGCGCTTCCTGTCACCGGGCGATTTCGACGCGCACGAAGCGCGCGTGTGCATTTCCACCGGCCGGGTGCTGGACGACCCCAAGCGTCCGCGCGACTACAGCCGCGAGCAGTACCTGAAGACGCCGGAGGAAATGTGCGAGCTGTTCGCCGACATCCCCGACGCCATCGACAACACGCTGGCGCTGGCAGAGCGCTGCAACGTCGAGATGCGGCTGGGCACCTACTTCCTGCCCAACTATCCGGTGCCCGACGACCAGACGCTGGACACCTGGATCCAGAAGATCTCGCGCGACGGCCTCGACGAACGCCTGCAGAAGAATCCGCTGGCACCGGGCATGAGCCGCGAAGACTATGTCGAGCGGCTGGAATTCGAGCTCAACACCATCATCAAGATGGGCTTCCCCGGCTACTTCCTGATCGTGGCCGACTTCATCCAGTGGGGTAAGAACCAGGGCATTCCGATCGGCCCCGGCCGTGGTTCGGGTGCCGGTTCGCTGGTGGCATGGGCGCTGAAGATCACCGATCTGGATCCGCTGCCGTACAACCTGCTGTTCGAGCGATTCCTCAACCCGGAACGCGTGTCGATGCCCGACTTCGACATCGACTTCTGCATGGACCGCCGCGATGAAGTGATCGACTACGTCGCGCGCAAGTACGGGCGCGAGCGCGTCAGCCAGATCATCACCTACGGCACCATGGCGGCCAAGGCAGTGGTGCGCGACACCGGCCGCGTGCTCGGTTTCCCGTACGGCCTGGTGGATGGCGTTTCCAAGTTGATCCCCAACATCCTGGGCATCCATCTGAAGGATGCGCTGGGCATGGGCAAGGAAGGCGCCAATTCGGAAATGGCCTCGGCCGAGCTGATCTCGCGCTATGAAAGCGAAGACGACGTCCGCGACCTGATCGACCTGGCGCTGCAGTTGGAAGATCTCACCCGCAACGCCGGCAAGCATGCCGGTGGTGTGGTGATCGGCCCCGAGCCGCTGAGCGAGTTCTGCCCGCTGTACGCCGAACATGACGAAGGTGGGCTCGGCAAGAATCCGGTCACCCAGTTCGACAAGAACGACGTGGAAGAAGTGGGCCTGGTGAAGTTCGACTTCCTCGGCCTGCGCACGCTGACGATCATCGACTGGGCGGTGAAGGCGATCAACAAGCGCCATGAGCGCGCGGGCATTCCGCCGGTCGATATCTCAGCGATCCCGCTCGACGACGCACCGACCTACAAGGACATCTTCGCCAACGGCAACACCGGCGCGGTATTCCAGTTCGAATCCTCGGGCATGCGCCGGTTGTTGAAGGACGCACGCCCTGACCGTTTCGAAGACCTGATCGCGCTGGTGTCGCTGTACCGCCCCGGCCCGATGGACCTGATTCCCTCCTTCAACGCGCGTAAGCACGGCCAGGAAGAAATCATCTATCCCGATCCGCGCACCGAAGCGATCCTGAAAGACACCTACGGCATCATGGTGTACCAGGAGCAGGTGATGCAGATGGCGCAGATCGTCGGCGGCTACTCGCTGGGCGGCGCCGACCTGCTGCGTCGTGCGATGGGCAAGAAGGTGCCGGCGGAAATGGCCAAGCACCGCGAGATTTTCCGCGAGGGCGCGGCCAAGGACGGCGTGAACGAAGCCAAGGCCGATGCGATCTTCGACCTGATGGAGAAGTTCGCCGGCTACGGTTTCAACAAATCGCACGCCGCCGCGTATGCGCTCGTCAGCTACCAGACCGCGTGGCTGAAGCGTCATTACCCGGCCGAGTTCATGGCCGCGACGCTGTCCTCGGACATGGACAACACCGACAAGGTGGTGGGCTTCCTGGCCGAGGTACGCAATCTCGGGCTGACCGTGCTGCCGCCGCGTGTGAACGACTCCAGCTACATGTTCGAAGCGGCCAACGCCGACACCATCCGTTACGGGCTGGGCGCCATCAAGGGTGTCGGCCAGGGCGCATGCGAAGCGGTGGTCGAGGAACGCCAACGCAGCGGCGAATACGCCACGCTGCTGGATTTCTGCACGCGCATCGAGTCGGGCAAGCTCAACCGTCGCACGCTGGAAGCCATGATCAACTGTGGCGCGCTCGATGGCCTGGGCAAGAACCGCGCCACGCTGATGCTGCAGCTGCCGGAGGTGCTCAAGGCCACCGACCAGATGGCGCGCGAGAAGGCGTCCGGCCAGAACTCGCTGTTCGGCGCACCCGATGCGGCCAGCACCGCCCGCCAGCTCGATCTTCCCGAGAGCAAGGAATGGGCGCTGGGCCAACTGCTCAATGGTGAGCGCGAAACACTGGGCTTCTATCTCAGCGGCCATCCGTTCGATCCGTACGCGGATGACGTCAAGGAACTGGTCGGCACCGACCTGGGCGGGCTGGACAAGCTGATCGCGCCCGCCTTCCCGTCCAAGGACGGCGAAAAGCGTGCCTGGCGCCAGGAATCGCCGGTGATTCTCGCCGGCATGGTGGTCGGCGTGCGCCGCAAGGGCGACAGCCAGGTGTTCATGCAGCTGGAAGACGGCAAGGGCCGCGTGGAATGCAGCGCCTTCACCGATGGCCTGGCCGAGTTTGGCCACCTGATGACCAAGGACCGCATCCTGGTGGTCAAGGGCGGCCTGCGCGAAGACGAGTTCAACGGCGGCTATGCGCTGCGCATCCGCCAGTGCTGGGACTACGAACAACTGTGTGCCGACCATGCGCTGCGCCTGTCGCTGCGGGTGGATGGCCGTGGCGGCCCGGCCTGGCAGCGCATCGATGCCCTGCTCGCCACTGCCCGCCCCGGCCGCACCCCGTTGCGCCTGGACCTGCTGCTCAACGGCAAGCCCAACGGCAGCATCGCCGGCATGCTCGACCTGGGCGGCCCAGGCGCGGTGCGGGTCAGCAAGCAGCTGCTCGATGCCCTGCGCGAAGATCCCGCCGTGCGCCGGGTCAAGGTCAAGTACAGCCCGCCCTGGGCCAACTGACCGAACGGACGCGTACGGGTTGCCCGGGCGCGTTCGGCTACACTTCCCCTCTTTAAAATTCATGACGGTTTTCGATGAATCCGAACTACCTCGACTTCGAGCAACCCATCGCCGATCTGGAAGCCAAGATCAAGGACCTGCGCAGTGCCAGCGCGGGGCCGGCGGTCAATGTCGATGCCGAGGTGAAGGCGCTGGAAGGCAAGCTGCGGCTGCGTACCGCGCAGATCTTCCGCAACCTTTCCTCATGGCAGGTGCTGCAGGTGGCCCGCCACCCGTCGCGACCGTACCCGTTGGACTACATCCGTATCTTCTGTGATGAGTTCCAGGAACTGGCCGGCGACCGCGCCTTCTCCGACGACAAGGCCATCGTTGGCGGGCTGGCCCGCATCGGCGGCCGCTCGGTGATGCTGATCGGCCACCAGAAGGGCCGTGACACCAAGGAAAAGGTGCGCCGCAACTTCGGCATGCCCAAGCCTGAGGGTTACCGCAAGGCACTGCGCCTGATGAAGATGGCCGAGCGCTTCAAGCTGCCGGTGCTGACCCTGATCGACACCGCCGGCGCCTGGCCGGGCATCGACGCAGAAGAGCGCGGCCAGTCTGAAGCCATCGCCCGCAACCTGATGGAAATGGCCGAGCTGAAGGTGCCGGTGATCTGCACCGTGATCGGCGAAGGCGGTTCCGGCGGCGCGCTGGCACTGGGCGTGGGCGACCGCACCCTGATGCTGGAATACAGCGTGTACTCGACCATCAGCCCGGAAGGCTGCGCGTCCATCCTGTGGAAGGACGCCGGCAAGGCCAAGGATGCCGCAGAGCAGCTGGGCATGACCGCTCCGCGCCTGAAGAGCCTGGGCCTGATCGACAAGATGATCCGCGAGCCGATCGGTGGCGCGCATCGCAACCCCACGCAGATGGGCAAACGCCTGAAGGCCGTGCTGCTCAACGAGCTGGACGCGCTGGAGAAGCTGAGCGTTGAGGAACTGCTGGAGCAGCGCTACAAGCGCCTGCGCAGCTATGGTGCCTACGAAGCGGCGTAAGCCTGCTGCAAGGTAATGAACAAAAGGCCGGCATTGCCGGCCTTTTGTTTGGCTGCAGAACCCTCCGCGCTCTTCAGAACGGCTTGGCCAGCACCAGGTAGACAATGGCGATGAACAGCACCAGCGGCAGCTCGTTGAACCAGCGCAGCGCACGCGAGGACGGCAGCGACTTGCCCTTGATCGTTCCCTTCAACCAGCGGCCGGTGAAGATGAAGTACACCAGCAGCAACACCACCAGGCCGAGCTTGGCATGCAGCCAACCCGCCGCACCCGGCGCGACCATGGTCGGGAAATCCGGTAGCACCTTGTAACCCAGCCACAACACCAGGCCCAGCAGGAAGGCGATGCCGAACATGCTGTGGCCAAACCCGTACAGCCGCTTGCCCATCAACTGCAGCCGCGCGACCACCGCAGGCTCGCCGGCCGCTTCGGCGATGTTGACCAGGATGCGCGGCAGGTAGAACACCGCCGCCATCCATGCGACCACGAACACAAGATGGAAGGTCTTGACCCAGAAATAAGACTGCATGCATGTGCTCCAGCGGCGGCGTAGGATGAGCGCCATTTTCACCCATCCACACAAGACACGCACATGCAGGACAAGCAGTACGACGCCGCCTATTTCCAACGCTGGTACCGACGCGGTGACATCGGCGGTGCAGCACGCTTGGCGCGCAAGGTGCAGTTGGCCGTGGCCAGCGCCGAGTATTACCTCGAACGTCCCATCCGCAGCGTGCTGGATATCGGCTGCGGCGAAGCCGCCTGGCGTGCGCCGCTGCTCAAACTGCGCCCCAAACTGCAGTACATGGGTTTTGACAGCAGCGAGTACGCGGTGCGCCGCTACGGCCGTACCCGCAACATGCACCTGGCCCGCTTCGGCGACTTTCAATGGCTGCGCCCGTGCGCGCCGGTGGATCTGCTGATCTGTTCGGATGTGATGCACTACGTTCCCAGCCGCGAGCTGCGCCAGGGCATTGAAGGCCTTGCCGAGTTGTGCGGCGGCGTCGCCTTCCTGGAAACCTTCACCGCCGAGGACGACTTCCACGGCGACCACGACGGTTTCCAGAAGCGCCCGACAAGCTGGTACCGACGGCAGTTGCAGCAGGTGGGCTTCCGTTCGGTGGGCTCGCATTGCTGGCTGGGCCCGACCTTCAGCGACGACATCGCCGCGCTGGAGAGCACCCGCTGAATAGGCGACGGCAGTGCTTAACGTCGCTGCCGCTCGATTGCGCTATGCTGCGCAGCACCATATGACCATACATATTGCATAGACATGCTCTATAACCTGCATGAGTTGACCCGCAACCTGCTCGCGCCCTGGGTACACCAGGCGCAGGCCAATGCGGCGTTCTTCAACAAACCGGGGCATTGGTGGTCAGCCATGCCGGGTGCCGATCGCTTTGCGGCGATGAACGAGTTGTTCCACCGCCTCGGCAAGGATTACGAAAAGCCCGAATGGGGCATCCATGAGCTGGAACTGGACGGCGAGATCGTCCCCATCGCCCAGCTCACGGAGCTGGAAAAGCCGTTCTGCAAGCTGCTGCGCTTCAAGCGCCACAGCAACGAAACCTCCAAGGTCGAGGCCCTGCTCGCGCAGCCGATCGTGCTGGTCGTGGCGCCGCTGTCCGGCCATCACGCCACGCTGCTGCGCGACACCGTGCGCACCCTGCTGCGTGACCACCGCGTCTATGTCACCGACTGGGTCGATGCACGCATGGTGCCGGTGCAGGAAGGTGAGTTCGGCCTGGATGATTACATCGAGTACGTGCAGGAATTCATCCGCCACCTCGGTGCCGACAACGTGCACGTCGTCAGCGTCTGCCAACCGACCGTACCGGTGCTTGCCGCCGTGTCACTGATGGCCAGCCGTGGCGAGCCCACGCCGCGCTCGCTGGTAATGATGGGCGGCCCGATCGATGCCCGCCACAGCCCCACCGCGGTCAACAACCTGGCCACGCGCAACCCGCTGTCGTGGTTCGAAAACAACGTCATCCACACCATTCCAGCGCCGTATCCGGGCCAGGGTCGCCGCGTCTATCCGGGCTTCCTTCAGCACGCCGGCTTCGTGGCGATGAATCCCAGCCGCCACCTGATGTCGCACTGGGATTTCTACACCGACCTGGTCAAGGGCGACATGGACGATGCCAACGCGCATCGCCATTTCTATGACGAATACAACGCGGTGCTGGACATGCCGGCGAAGTTCTATCTGGACACCATCCGCGTGGTGTTCCAGGAGTTCCTGCTGCCGCGTGGTGAGTGGTACGTCCGTGGTGAGCATGTGGATCCCTCGGCGATCCGCGACACCGCGCTGTTGAGCATCGAAGGCGAACTGGACGACATCGCCGGCCTCGGCCAGACCGAAGCCGCTCAGGCACTGTGCACCGGCATTCCGGCCTCGCGCCGCGACCACTTCATCGTTGAAGGCGCCGGTCATTACGGCATCTTCAGCGGCCGCCGCTGGCGTGAAGTCGTGTACCCGAAGATGCGTGATTTCTTCATCGCCCAGTCGCAACCGGCTGCAGCGAAGAAGACCCGGAAAGCTGCAAGCCCCAGCAACGTCACCCCGCTGCGCCGTCGTACCCAACGCTGAGTGCGCTTGAAGCCCTTTTCCCTCCGGCAAAAGGGTCAAAAGCCAAAGGCCCCGGCAATCACCGGGGCCTTCTGCGCTTTAGGACACTGCCTTCAATCCCACCACGCCGGCCACGATCACGCCTAGGCTGAGCAGACGCGCGGTACTGCGTGACTCGCCGAAGAACGCCATGTTCACCAGCACCGCCGCTGCCGTGCCCAGGCCAATCCACACCGCATAGGCCACGCTCAGCTGGATGTAGCGGAACGACTGGTACAACAGTACGAACGACGCGCCAAAGCCGCCGAAGAACAGCAGCGCATTGAGCGCGCTCTTGCGCAGGCTGTAACGCTTCAGGCCAATCACGCCCAGCGTTTCCATCAGCGCCGCTGCCACCACCAAAAACCAGCCCATCTCAGCCGCCCTGACCGGCCGTGCCGGTGCTGTCTGCATTCCTGCCATCGGCCAGCTTCAACGCGATCACGCCGACCACCAGCAGCGCCATGAAGGCACCCTTGGCAACACTGAAACTCCCGTCGAACAGGAAGATATCCATCAACGCGGCACCCACCGTGCCCACCGCGGCAAACACCGCGTACACAGTGCCTGTCGGCAACGTTTCGCAGGCGCGGGCCAGCCATTGGAAGTCCACCAGGATCACCGCGATGATCGGTATCCAGTGCCACCATGTCGTTGCCACGTTGAAGCCGTACACCCAGACCAGCTCGAACAGGCAGGTCAGGGCCACGTAAAACCAGCCTTTTCCGGCCATGTGATTCTCCTCGTTGTTTTCTGCACCGCGCGGAAGCGCGATGAATCAATGGGCCCGGTCGCGGCCCAGGCCGGCACGGATGAAACGCTCCAGCTCCACGCGATGCGCATGCGCTTCATCCGGTGCGGTAGCTGCGTACAGATGCACCTGCTCAGCTGCCGCTTCGATGGCACCGATCAACACCCGGGCCGCATAACGCGGCTGCACGTCGGCGCTTATCGCGCCTTCTGCACGCGCCTGTACCAGCACCTGCTGCAGCCAGTCATACAACGGTGCGTAGATGGTTTCCCAGCGCCGCATCTCATCGGTCTGGGTCATGCCGCTGTACAGCAGCGCGACCACTTGATGCTGCTCTTCCACCACCGCGAAAATCGCATCCGCCAATGCGTCGAGCTGTGCGGCTGGCGACAGCCCGTCCAGCTGCACCTGCAGGCGCTGCAGCATGCGTGTGACTACCTGCTCGGCAATGCCCCCCATCACCGCCAGCCGCGATGGGAAGTACAGGTAGTACGTCCCCTGAGCGATGCCGGCACGTTTGACGATGTCCGAAACGGTGGTTTTTTCCACGCCTTTTTCGCCGAACACGGCAATGGCGGCCTCGATGATGGCGGTGCGCTTGTCCATGCACTCACAACTGACTGACTGTCAGTCATTTTAGGGATTGGCGCTGCGAGGTCAAGGCAGACGCTCCCCGTGGGTAGGTGCACGTTCAAACTTCGTGGCAATCCGCAGGTGCGCTGCAAGCAATGAAGCTGATCGCCCATTGCCATAGGAAAAAGCCTGATCACCGGATGTCTGCCGCACTCTTTCTTGCCATGCGCCGCCTCGGCTCCTACCATTCGCGTCGTCGCCGCGGTGCTCGTGGCGACCGTAAGCGTTCACGTCAACCAACGCGCCCATCATCTCCGGCACTGCCGGGGCTGTTCGCCTGCTTGCGGGTGAAAGGCGCCTTTGCTTGACCGGATCAAGGAGATCTCCCGTGAACGCTGCAAACTCATCCACTCATTTTTTTGGCATCCCCAAACTTCCCGTGCGCTACGGCTCACTGGTCATGCCGCTGCTGTTGTCGATACTGATGACCTGCATCGTGTCGCTGATCAGCACGCTCAAGAGCATTGGCATGTCGCCTCAGCTCACCTCGCAGTGGCTGGGCGCATGGGGAATTTCATGGCTCATCGCATTTCCTGTGTTGCTGCTGCTTTTGCCTGTGGTTCGCAAGGCAACATCGGCGCTCGTGCGAGCGGCCTGATCACCGCACCCACAGCTAACACCGAAAAAAGGGGCGCCATTGGCGCCCCTTTTCATTGCGTCTCGCGAATGGATTACAGCCGTACCAGCAACTGCTTGGCCATTGCACCGTGCAACTGGCCAACACCGCGTGCCAAGTGCAGCGTGGCGAACAGCAACAGCGCACCTACCGCCACCGATACCGGCCACAACCAGAACCCTGCTGCGACGTTCACGCCGTCGATCCAGATGCCCACCGGTTGATCCACGAACAACCTTGCCAGCGGTGCGAACATCAGCGCCAACGACAGCGACAGCAGCGTCGTGGCAATGGTGAAGTACAACGTGCCCAGCGGCAGCATCAGCAGGAAGTACAGCATCGTCAGCCAGGTCCGCACGTCGGAGAACATGGCACCGATACGCGCCAGCCAACTCTGGCTCTTGTCCATGTAGGCAGGACGACGCGGCATGCGCACACCGAGCATGGTTTCGATGATGCGGCCTTCCACCAGTGACAACACCCGCACCGAGCCCAGGAACAGCAGCAGGATCGGGATGCCGATGATCAGGATCAGCAGCGACACCGACAACGACAATCCGGTCACCACCCAGGTGAAGAAGAAGGTACCGGTGGCCAGCGACAGCAGCATGTAGAACAGCGCGCCATAGGTGTGCGGGTCCAATGCCACGCCGAAGAAGCGCGCCGGCAACGAACGCTGCCCGGCAGGCGCCGGCGGCGGCGGAACCGCGGTGCCTGTCGAGGTTGCCGCAGCCGCCGCTGCCACTGCTGCCGGCGTCATCCGCATCCCCGGCGTACGCAGGGCACGGCTCACGGTGACTTCGGTCTCGCGGTAGATCTCCGCCACTTCTTCCGGCGCGCCATAGCTGCCGGCAACGCCTGCGATCACTTCGGCCTCGCTCTTGCCGGCCTGCTCGGCCAGCTCCGAGCGCAGGTATTCCTCGGCGTCATACAGCGCGTCCTGGATCATCGCCGGGTCGGCGCCGGCCAGTGCGGCGCGCAGCTGCTCGAGGTACTCGGGAATCGTGGTCGGCAGCGCTCTTGGGGTGTTTTCGGTGTTCATCAGGTGATTCCCTCCAGTACGGATTCCAGCGAGTTCCGGGTGGCATCCCAAGCGGCGATCCACTGCCGCAGCGCGGCGCGACCGTCGTCATTGATGCGGTAGTAGCGCCGCGGCGGTCCCGCCACCGACGGTTCAACGTGACTTTCCAGCAGACCCGCCCCTTCCAGGTTGCGCAGCACCGGGTACAAGGCGCTCTGCTTGCCGCTGAGTACGCCCTCGCCAATCCGCTCCAGCTCCTTGGCGATCAGGTAGCCGTACAGCGGCTCGGGCGCCTTGGCCAGCACCGCCAGCAACGCCAGCGACACCGTGCCGGTGCTCAGCTCCTTCTGGAACTTGCGTAGATGGGCTTCCAAGTCGCTCATGACCCTCACTCCTGTGGACTAGCCTGAAGCCAACACTATTACTTAGTTCGCTATAGTGGATGTGCCAGTAGTCACTCCTACCTAAAGGACGCCCCCAGAACAGCCTGCTCGACCCGAGCCACCAGTTCGCCGGCCATGGCACGAGGGCGCCCCGCCAACCGCCTCAGCAACCGCTCCCTCAAAGGCGCATCCAATGGCGAGAATCCCCTGCTGCCACGCAGCCAATCCTCAATCAGCTGCACATGCCAATCCTGCTGAACTGAATCCGGAGGCAGGTAGTCCAGCAGCAACTGCAATCGACGCCACAAGGGCAATGTCGCCAGCACGTGCCGCATGCGATTCGCGGGGATATCGCCCAATGACCCCGACTCCCAGAGTGCTTCCAGCTGCGCCGCACTGATATGGGCCTGCCACTGCTGGCCTGCTGCGTCAAAGAGTCTTCCGATCACCCGGTCGTCCATAGCCAGCGTAGCCAGCAGTAAGGACCAGGATGCCCCCCCTTCGGCCCGGACCCATCCGCGTACACATTGCCTGGCGAGCTTGGGAGACGAGCCCGCCAACACTTGTTCAAATCGGAACGCGTCCATCGACTCTGCACATTCCGCCAATGCGGAAACGGCAACGGCCAAGTGTCGTTGCGATCTTTCGTCAATCGCCTTCCGCCACAGCAGCTCCGGCTGTTCACCGCTCTGACGCATCAACCAGGCAGCGAGTCCACGCACGCCTGCAGAACGATCGAACACCGCCGACGGCAGCAACTGCGGCAAATCAGGCACCTGCAACTCGCTCAAGGTACGCAATGCCAAAGAGCGCACACGTCCGGAATGCGCACGCTGCGCATGTCGTGCAAGAACCTGCTTTTCTCCCGAAGTTGCATCCCGCAGCCCACACTGAAAAGCATGCAACGCAATCGTTGGATGGGTATCCAAGACAGCGTTCCAGCGAAGCTCCCGGCTCCAGGACTCATCCAGCGTGAATGCGATTGCATGTGCCCAAACGCGCGTGCGCGGACAATTGCTATGAAGCAACGCATCCAGAAGATTCCTTCGCCCGGGTTGCTGCAGCCACTCCAACGGACCTCGCTGGATCCATTGCGCATCCACTCTCTCGCTATCCAATAGACGCAATACCAGAGGCCACGCGCCCAACACCGCCTGCTCGTCACAATGCTCAAGCAGATGCATAACCACGCCTTGCACCGCCAGCCTTACTGGTGCAACCCAGTCATTGGCTCGAATCAGCGCCAATGAAAGCGTCAGCCGTCCCGGCCACAACTCCCCTTCCGCCAAAATTGCCTGCCGGAAACGCCCGTCTGGGTGACAGCCTCCGACAAACAGAAGAGCCTGACGCGTGGCATCGTCCAATTCCTCCAACGAAGGCAAGCCATCCGCTTGTTTCGGCCATTGTGCAAATGCCGCTACCGACCAGCTGCGCAAGCGTAGATCCAGATCAGGGAGCCATGCTGCGGGCTGGTGTGCGATCCACCGCGAAGCCGCGACTTCCGGGCTCCTGATATGGAGCAACGCGGCGTCCAGCAGGGCATTTGCAACGGTCTCTGCCGAACCGTGTGAAGCCATAGCCTCAAGGCTCCGAGCATGAGGCGAAGCTCCCTCAGACACCCTCATGACCGATGTGCCGGCGGGACTGGATACATTGAAAAATCGGCGAAAGATACGAGAGAACATGGACACTCCTTGACCAAAATCCGTCTATCCTCACGCGTACCGGATACACCCGCCAGTGCACTGGCAACGCTGTTCAGAGCCCCTCAGAATCTCCATATCCAACTAACGGAATCTTTTCGATGACGCTTCGCCCTTCGCTGTTGGCCCTGGCCCTGATGCTGTCCCCGCTGCCGCTGCTGGCTGCCGATGCACCCGCCAAGTACCGCAGCGCGCAGGAAATCATCGAGGCCTCGCCGGCCAGCGACTGGCACACCCCGGCGCCGGAGAACACGCTCTACATGAACCTGGAAGGCGGCCGCGTCATCATCGAGCTGGCGCCGGAATTCGCCCCCGAGCATGCCGGCAACATCCGCACGATGGCGCGTGAGCACTTCTGGGATGGACTGAGCATCTATCGCTCGCAGGACAACTTCGTGGTGCAGTTCGGCGACGCGGATGCCGATGACAGCGCCAAGGCCAAGTCGATGGGCAGCGCCAAGAAACATCTGCCCGCCGAGTTCCAGCGCCCGGCCAAGGGCCTGGCATTCACCGCCCTGCCCGACCGCGATGGCTGGGCACCCAAGACCGGCTTTGTCGGTGACTTCGCGGTAGGCAGCGATGGCCAACAGACCTGGTTGGCACACTGCTACGGCGCCCTGGGCGCAGGCCGCAACAACGACGAAGACAGCAGCGTGGGCGCCGAGCTGTATGTGGTCACCGGCCAGTCGCCGCGCCAGCTCGACCGCAACATCACCCTGGTCGGCCGCGTGCTCAAGGGCATGGAGCTGCTCAGCAGCATCCAGCGCGGACCGGAACCGATGGGCTTCTACGAAAACACTGCCGAGCGCACGCCGATTGTCTCTATCCAGCTGGCCAGCGAGCTTCCAGCCGACCAGCGCGTGCCACTGCAAGTGCTGCGTACCGATTCCAAAACCTTCACCGATGCGGTGGAAGCGCGCCGTAACCGCGTGGATGGCTTCTACAAGCGCGCCGCCGGACACATCGACCTGTGCAACATTCCGCTGCCGGTGCGCGTGGGTGCGGCGGTGAAGTAAGCGGTCGACCCGGGCGGCAAGGCCTGCCCGAAGTGGATCACGCGGGCCAGCTCCCCCCTGCCTGGTCCTGCCTTCTGCACCGCAAAGGAGAGGACCGGGCACAAGACGCCCCCGCCGCCCTGCATCCACGCTTGACAGCACGGCGCGCCCATGCAATTAATCAATTAACGAATTAGTTAAGTGATTACCCATGGCTGCCGACCAGATCTTTGAAGCCTTGGCCTCGCGTCCACGCCGCGAGATCCTGGCCTACCTGTCCGCGCAGGAGCTCACCGCCGGCGAGATCGGCCAGCGCTTCGACATGAGCGCACCGGCCATCTCCCGCCACCTGTCGGTACTGGCTGCCGCCGGGTTGGTCACCAGCGAGCGCCGCGGCCAGTTCGTCTATTACCGGCTGACCCCGGACAACATGGTCAACACCCTCAGCAGGTTCGCCTTCGAGGTTTGCCCCACGGCCGGCCCGCTGCAACGCGAATCGCGCCGCAAGGCCAAGGCCAAACCCGCGACCTGATCGCCATCGAGGCACGCCATGGAACGCACCCGCACGACCCGCGACCGCAGTTTTCCCCGTGTCTCGATCACCGCCACCGATGGAGGGCGGGCGGTGGAAGTCACCCTGCTTAGCCAGCTCGATCCTGGTGCCGGCGATGCGCTGGCCCTGCGTGCCGGGCAGCGCCAGCAGCATCACCCGCAGTTCAACGATGCGCTCGATGAGCCATCGGTACGCCTGTCCGCACCCGACTTCGCGGCACACGATCCCGCCTCGCTGTACACCTTTTCGGTCGGCAGCGCCGGCCATCCGTTCCATCGGCACGCCGGCCCGCGCCTGTTCACCGCGGTCAGCGGCAGCGGCGGCGCACGGCTGCGATTCATCCCGGCGGCGTCATCGGCCGAGGCCGGTGCGCTGGAAGGCCTGTGCCACGTCGAGATCCCCGCCGATTGCCTGTTCACCGTACGCATGGCGGCACGCACCTGGCACCAGTTCCAGCCCCTGCACAGCAACGGGCAGCACCCGGCCTTGTTCGCGGTGTCGTGCCACCCGGACGAGACCGCCGGTGAGCTGGACCCGGCCACCCGCGCACAGGTCGGTCGCGGCGAAGCGGACCTGTCCAGCCTGACCGAACTGCTGCCGCCGGCGCTGCAGCAGGCGCTGTCGCAGATCGACCCGGCCAAGGCGCGGGTCCCGACCACCACGCTGGGCTTCACCCACGCGATGGACACGCACTGGTGCATCGGCCTGTGTGCGCACCTGCGCCGGCATGTCGGCCGGGGGCGCCAGACGCTCGCCCGCCTGTGCCAGCTGCATGGGGTTGTCGGCCAGGACCTGCCCGCGCTGCGCACGTGCACACTGCCTGCCCTGCCCGCACGCTCCCTGCTCGCCGCGCAATTGCACGGTCATCACCACCAGGACAGCGTGCAGATCCGCATCGACAACCGCTGGCTCGGGCGGCAGTCGCCGGAACAACTGCTGGTACGCCTGCTGGAGGCCTTCATCGAACAGCCGGCCGCGCCGGTCAGCAACCTGATGCGGTTCCGCAACCTGCTGGTCAAGCCGCTGGGGTTGCGCACGTCCACGCTGGGCTGCCCGGTGTCGTCGCTGCTCAACGATTCGGCGGCACAGCGCTTCGCGCAACGCTTCCCGGTGCTGGACGCCCAGGTCGACGCCGAGCACGCGCAGGTCCTGCTGGGGGCCGACGATCGCCATCTTGGGTTCCGCAGCGGTGTCTCGGTGCAGCGCGACGGCGATGACATGCTGTTCACGCTGTCCACGCGGGTGCGCTGCCGCAACCTGTTCGGCCGTGCTTACATGAGGGTGGTGGACCCGGTGCACCGGCACTACATCGCGCCCCGGATGCTGCAATCGGCGGTGGCTGCGCTGGCACGCGCGGAAGAACGGGAGATGGCGCGCCGGCCGGCGCAGCCTGAGCCGCCGCATCGTTCAGGCGATGGAACGATCTGGCCACCGGCCTGACCTACCGTCCGGTACCTCCAGCATCTAACGTAGGCCCATCCCTACTACCGGAGCAGCTGCCATGGCACACGTCACCATCGAATCCACCGATACCGATTACGCGCATGCCATCAGCAACGGCAAGCACCAGTTGATCGCCGATGAACCGCCAAGCCTGGGCGGACAGGGGGCCGGCATGGCGCCGTTCGACCTGTACCTGGCCTCGTTGGCCTCATGCACCGCGATTACCTTGCGCATGTATGCACAGAAGAAAGGCTGGGACCTGGGCAAGTTCAGCGCCGAGCTGACCTCCAGCCGCGATGAAGCCGGTAAGCTGCAGGTGCACCGCGTGCTCGCTGCCAGTGGCCCGTTGTCCGATGAACAATGGGATCGCCTGCTCGACGTGGTGTCGCGCACACCGGTCACTCTGGTGATGCGCGAAGGCGCCACCATCACCAGCGAACGCGCAACCGAAGGCAGGTAACCGCATGTATACGATCGTCATCATCTGGGACAGCAACAACGCCGAAGTGACGCAATGGGAGGAAGCGCCCATGGTCATCACCTGGAAGGACCGCGAAATATCGCTGCGTGCCGGTCCGCGCGAGCGGGTTGACCAGAACGGCGTTACCAGCAAGGTGGCGGTATATCTGCCCGACGAACTGACCGAAGAAGAGTTCCAGGAGCTGTTCGCGCTGCACGAGAAGAACGTTCCCGAGCTGCACCTGCACGCGTAATTGCTGCTTACGCAGTGCCCAACCAACAACGGCGCCTTTCGGCGCCGTTGTTGTCTGCCTCAGGGCTTGGCCGCCCGCTTGTTGCGACGGCGACGCCACCACACACGTCCCAGCCACAGCACGAAGCCGCCGATGATCGCCACCGGCAGTACACCGGCAATGAAGCGGATGACATACGCCAGGCTGGTGGTGAAGATTTCGCCGAAATCACCCAACGCACGGCCGATTTCACTGCGGTTGCGCTGGCTGCTGGTCGATTCCAGGTTGATCGTGACCAATTGCGTGTCGATGCGGCGGTGCTGCTGTGCCGACGCGCGGTTGGCCTGCTCCAGCCCGGCCTCGATTTCCGACAGACGCTGCGAGATGGTCAACAGATCCGCCACGGCCAGATCGCGCCGTTGCTGATATTCGACCAGACGCTCGTGTTCGTTCTTCAACCGCGCCTGGGTCAGCTGGGTTTCGGCAACCTGCTGCGCAAGATCTTCTGCCTGGGTGTTGCGCGTGGTCAGCTCTCCGTTGTCGCTGGCCAGGGCGATCAGCGGCTCCACTCCCTTGGGCGCGATGCGCACCTGCACCGAGCCACTGGGTGTATCACCTGCCTGCTGCGACACATTGAGAACCGCGCAATCGCCGAACTTGGCACTTTGGCAGGCCTCGGTCACAGCCTTCACCCGCGGTGCGATGTCCTTGCCGGGCAAGCGCAGCTGCAGCGTGTGCTCGTAGGCCAGGAACGCCCCCTCAGGTGACTGCAGCGCTTCGGCCGGCGCCGCTCCCGCATCAGCTGCCATCTCATGCTTGGCGCAACCGGCCAATGCCATCAGCACACCCAGTCCCGCACCCAATACCCAGCCGTTTCCCTGCAGACGCTTCATGCTTCCGTGTTCCCTGAAAGATTGGTGCCGGCCACCCGGCAGCGCGGCCAGCATAACGACAAGCCTGAATACGAACGCTAAGAAAGTGTGGATGCCGCCATCGCCGCCCCCACGGCCGCAAGTGTCGCAAACGGCCTGCTTCGGCAAGGTGCCGCCCAACCAAAGGCATGTGCGGCGCCGGCCCGGTCCGCCTATGCTCGGGGATTCCCCAAAGCTCCAGGATTACCGATGCGCAAGCACCTGCTCGCCGCCGCCCTGCTTGCCGCTCTGGCCGGCTGCCAGAATGGCGAAGCCCCCAATGCTCCCAGCGCCACTACCGAACAGGCCGGCCAAAGCCAGGCCGATGCACAGTTCGCAGAACTGTCGAAGAAGGCACTGGATACGTGGATGCAGCTGTCCCCCGTCGGCGCCACCCAGATCGGTGACCACCGTTACGACAGCGAGCTGGACGACCTGAGCGCCGCCGGCCAGCAGAAGAGCCTGGAAGCCAGCAAGGCCCTGCTCGCCGATCTGGAAAAGATCGACGTCAGCAAGCTCGGCCGCGAGAACCAGGTGGATGCCGCGATCCTGCGCAACCAGCTGCAGTCGGACATCTGGAACAACGAAACCCTGCAGTCGTGGAAGTGGGACCCGCAGACCTACAACGGCCTGGCCGGCAGCGCCATCTACGGCCTGATGGCCCGTGAGTTCGCGCCGCTGCCCGAGCGCCTGAAATCGGCCACCGCGCGCATCGAGAAGATCCCTCAGATCTTCGCTGCCGCCCGTACCAACCTCGATCCGGCCCGTGTGCCGAAGATCCATGCTGAAACCGTGTCCAAGCAGAACCGGGGCATTCTCAGCCTGGTGGAAACCTTCATCGTGCCCAACATCGGCCAGCTCGAAGCCGCTGACCAGGAGCGCCTCAAAGCCGCCATCGCCAACCTGACCACCGCCGTCGAAGAACAGCAGACGTGGCTGGACAAGACCCTGGTGCCGAATGCCAAGGGTGAGTTCCGTGTCGGCGCCGAGAAGTACGACCAGAAGCTGAAGTTCTCGCTCAACTCCTCGCTGTCGCGCGCGGAGATCGGCGAGCGTGCCCGTGCCGAACTGGCACGCGTGCGTACCGACATGTACGGCATCGCCCAGGTGGTGTTGAAAGACAAGCCGGGTGCGCCGGAAATGCCGGCCAACCCCACCGATGACCAGCAGCAGAAGGCCATCGAGGCAGCACTGGAACTGGCTTACGCCGAGAAGCCGGCACGCGACAAGGTCGTCGACGATGCAAAGGCGTCGCTGGCGCAGTCCACCGAGTTCGTGCGCAAGCATGACCTGATGACCCTGCCCGACGCGCCGGTCGACATCATCCTGATGCCCGAGTTCCAGCGCGGCGTGGCCGTGGCCTACTGTGATTCACCGGGCCCGCTCGACAAGAACCTGAAGACCTTCTACGCCGTCTCGCCGATTCCGGATGACTGGAACGACAAGCAGGTTGATTCTTTCCTGCGCGAGTACAACAGCCGCATGATCCACCTGCTCTCCATCCACGAGGGCACGCCGGGCCATTACCTGGAAGGCTGGCACTCGGGCAAGTTCCCGTCGACGCTTCGCGCCGTGCTGCGTTCGGGCCTGTTTGCCGAGGGCTGGGCGGTATACACCGAGCGCATGATGCAGGAGCAGGGTTACCTGGATAACGACCCGCTGTTCCACCTGGTGCAGTTGAAGTTCTACCTGCGCACCATCGCCAACGCGATCCTCGACCAGGGCGTTCACGTGGACAACTGGAGCCGCGATCAGGCCATGCACCTGATGACCCACGACGCCTTCCAGCAGGAAAGCGAAGCCTCGGGCAAGTGGATCCGCGCGCAGCTGACCTCGGCACAGTTGCCGACCTACTTCGTCGGTGCGCAGGAGCACTTCGACACCCGCAAGGCCGTGGAAGAAAAGCAGGGCGCCAACTTCAACCTGAAGGCCTACCACGACCAGATCCTGTCGTACGGCGCGCCGCCGGTGCGTTTCGCCCGCCAGCTGATGCTGGACCAGCCGATCGAGTGATGGGTCGGTTGTTGAAATCGGATTGACGCAGAAGCCCGGGATTTCCCGGGCTTCTGCTATTCGGCGCCTTCGTTCGACGCCCAGGCCCCAGCCGCGATTGCGGGCAACGCTGCTCACTCTCTGCTCCCTCCCACAGTCCGCCTTGTTCTTGTACGCTGGGCGCCGCGCGGCGGGGGAACGTCATGCCGAAGTCTGCAGCGTGACACCCCGGACCCATCATCATCGGACCCTGCGGATGGACGGGCAAGCAAACCGATGCCCGGACGAAGTGTTGAGATGCCCGCACCTCGAACTGATTCGAAGCACCGCACATAAGGAGATGAAGATGCGTTTGTGGATGATTCTTCTGCTGGCCCTGGGTCTGGCTGGCGGCATCAACTGGTGGAGCAAGCGTGCGCCATCCGACCAGGTTGCGGTTGCTGCAGGCAACGTCGTCAGCAGCGATGGTTTTGTTTCCGTGGAAATGCCCGGCAACACGCCAGCCAATACCGTGCTGGTCCTGGCACCGGCCAACTGCCCTTCCGAGCAGGCACAACGGGCTGAAGCCCTGATCCAGGCACTGCAGCACCAAGGCATCCCCGTGGCACGCGGCAACTCCATCGACTTCAAGATAACCAACCCCAGCGCCGAGCAGCGGGCCGCCGTGGATCGCACCGTTGAAGTCTTCAAGCAAGGTGCACCGGCGGTGTTCATCAACGGCATGGGGATGTCCAACCCCAGCGTCGCGCAAGTTGCTGCGGTTTACGAAAAGACGCGGCAGTAGGCCATCAAGCGAGGCAGTTCGCTTCACCACGGACGGAACAATGGAACAACAACAGGCAGCCTTGCGCTCACGCTTCGGCGCGATGGACACCTCGCATCTGATGCAGATGTGGAGTGAACAAGGGCTCGCACCATGGGCCGAAACGGTGCTGCGCGAGGAACTTCAGGCACGTGGCACCGACGAGGCTTCCCTTCAGCAGGCCAGCAAGCTGAGGCAGGCCCCACCACTTCCGCAACCGCTTTCGATCATGGAAACCTTCATGATGTATGGCGCGCTGGGCAGCTTCGGCTGTGCCGTCTTCGCCATGGCGCTGCAGAAGATCCTCACCGCAACGGTCGGCTCCGCGACTGCCTACATCGTCATACTGGTCACGCTGGCCGCCTATCTCGTGATCCTGATACGTCGGCTGCTGGCACATGGCGGGCAATCAAACAGCATCGGCACCAGCTTTCTGCTGGCAATACTCTGGCTCAAGGCCGGCATGTTCAGCCTGCTCGGACTGGTTGGCCTTGCAACAATGGTACTCAGGTAAGACGTCCCTTCCTTACCGGATCTGCCGGAGCAACCTGCGACGCACAATGCTGTGGCATGATCGGCCAGCATTGCGCAGTACGAACCGAGCGGCTTCGGCACAGGATTCGGTACACCGCCAGACGTCGCCCTCCCTTCATCAAAGCCGGATGCCCTGTGCAGCTGGTTTGGCTTGGGCGACCTGTACGGATGGAATGGATCGATGCCCTGGAAAGGGAAGCGTGGAACGATGTGATCGAGGAGTTGGTCTGGCACCTGCGAAACGGACGCACGCCGACCCTCATCAGCCGCCATCTCACGCCCGACAGCGGCGTGGAGTTCTGCTTCAAGGACCTGCCTGCCGTGTTTCTTCCGGTAGACAACCACGTCCGCTGGGATGAAGCAGTGCAGATCATCGACCGCTTCCCGCAGCTCAACGCCACCCGCCTCCACACGCGCCGTTGACCCCTGCCCTGCGGGTGCCGTGATGCCGCCGGCAACGCAACGCGCACAGCCGAAGCCACGTGCACGCGGCGGATGATCGACACGATGGATATCGCCACGCAACGGGCGCATCGAACTGCCGCCATCCCCCTCCCGCCGTCGCCCGATTCCGGTAAAAATGGCAGCCCGCCCTGTACCCCAAAACCGCATCAAACGATGCACCTGCCTGACATGGAGATGGCTGCAACATGGAAACCAATGCAATCCTGGCTTGGACGCTGGTGTCGGAGTGCCCGATCCCCCCGGACGTAAGCAACATCCTGGTTCCCGGCGAAATCGCTGTGGCGGCCTACAAGACGTTCCGCGACTCGGCGGTATTCACCAACAAGCGGTTGATCGTGCGCGACGCGCAGGGCATCACCGGCAAGAAGGTGGAAATCTATTCGCTTCCGTATTCGTCCATCTACATGTGGTCCTCGGAGAACGGCCACGGCCTGTTCAACTTCAACTCCGAGATCGAGCTGTGGACCAAGGCTGGCCACATCAAGGTCAACCTCAACAAGGGACTGGACGTGCGCCGCTTGGACAACCTGATTGCCCAGGCCGTGCTGGGCAGCGCAGCAACGCCGGCCGCCGACACCAGGCCGACGATTCCCGGCAACCCGCCGCCGCTGCCGTGACGGGACGAGGCTCGCTCCTCATTCCGTGCTGGCCGGCTGAGTAGTTGTCGCCCATTGAAGCCGGAACGACGCAAGCCTGCGTCGTTCCGGACCGAGGTGGCACCCGGCAACACCCAATACCCGGAACATTCCCATGACAAGCCAACGCGCACACCATCTTCAACGGGCCCATGCCGTGCTCGACTGGAACCGGCGGCACCTCAACAGGAACTCCACCCTCACTGAGGCATTGATCGGCGAGTGCTTCGCCGAGCAGTTCATCGTCGAGCCCAACGGCCGTCACTACGAGGCCAACCATGCGAACTACCTGGAATTCCTCAACGGAATGAAGGCGGACATGGACGGCATCACCTACGATGTCGATCACGCAATCGTCGACGAAGCAGCAGTGGTGTTCGCCATGCGCGCCCGCATTGCCTACAGCGACGGCCGGATCGAGCAGTTCCGCGCGATGCTGCTGATGCGCTTTGACGATGCTGGCAAAGTCACGCTATGGCATGAGGTCTATGTACCTGTAGCGGTGGCGGACTAAGCCCCGGCCATATGCCACCCTTCCCTCCCCAATCCGTTCAAGCCCCAATGACCGACTCCCAGTACACCGTCTGCCACGACATCCCCACGGTCGAAACCTACCGTCACCTGCGTCAGGCAAGCGGCCTCAGCCCAAAGACACTGGAAGCCGCGACTCGCGGATTGCCCAACTCGCTGTTCGCGGTGCAGGTGCTGTGCGCAGGCGAAACCGTGGCGATGGGGCGGGTGATCGGCGACGGTGGCACCTTCTATCAGGTGGTGGATATCGCCGTGCTGCCCGCGCATCAAGGGCGAGGCCTGGGCAAGACAGTCATGGGTGAGATCAGCGCTTACATCGAACGGGAAGCGCCGCCGTCGGCCTATGTCAGCCTGTTAGCTGACGGCGAGGCTTACCGGCTCTATCAGCAGTTCGGCTTTGCCCTCACCGCGCCGGCCAGTGTCGGCATGGCTTTCAAGAAGCCCGCGGCGTAAGCACTGCCCTTTTTGGAAACCGCGAAGCACGAGCGCACAAGAATGCACATCCGGCCACTCACGCACGACGACCTCGACACCGCCAGCACCCTTTGCATGGCCGCGTTCATGGCATCGGTAGCGCCTACCCTGGGTGACGAGGGGATCGCCACCTTCCGCAAGATCGCCGCCGCAGACGCATTCGCCGCGCGCATGACGCAGGACAACACGCTGCTGCTGGCCGAGATCGAAAACCGCGTGGTCGGGCTGATTGAACTCAAACAGGGCCGGCATATCGCCATGCTATTCATTGCTCCGCATCAGCAGCGAAGCGGCGTCGGCCGCCATCTGGTCGCCGCGGCGCTGAAGCAGGTGCGTGGCGACCGGGTGACCGTTAGTGCGTCGCTGCCCTCGGTTCCTGCGTACCTGGGATATGGCTTTCATTGCAGCGGGGACGTGGCCGAATCGGCAGGTCTAGTTTACCAACCGATGGAGCTGCCCCTGCCTTCGCAGCCCATGCCGGGCTGACCCGCCAAGCATGACGCGGTATCGTTACCCTGGCTGCGGTTGCATCCGGCCACTACCTGCCAGCAAACCGTCATCGCTGGCCCCGTCTGCATCACTGGAGAGTCTCCGTGCAAACGCGTAACGGTTCATGCCACTGCGGCAACATCACCTTCGAGTTCGACACGCCGGTCACCGGCATCCTGGAATGCAACTGTTCCATCTGCCATCGCAAGGGCGCGCTCTGGCACGCGGTGGGCAATGAGCAGTTCCGCATCGTTTCCGGTGAAGCAAGCCTGACCACCTATCAATTTGGCACCCGCACCGCCAAACATTTCTTCTGCAGCCAATGTGGCACCAGCACCTTCAGCAATCCGCGTATCGCCCCGCACATGTGGGTGGTCAACCTGCGCTGCGTGGATGACATCGATCTGGCCGCACTGCCCCGCCAGCAGTTCGATGGCCGCAACTGGGAAGAAGCTGCGCGCCAGTTGATGACAAACCGGCAGGCACAACGCACACCCTGACCGCACCGGATAACGCCAGAATGTCATCCCCGCACAATCATCGCTGCTGAACACCAATGCGATATTGCCTGGCATTGCTCCTGTTGCTGCTGTGCGCACCGTCAACGACGCTCGCTGCAGGGCTGACACTGCGGGCGCCGTTGCAGGCCGACACCATCGACCGCGCTGCGCCCGCGTTGGCCCGCCAGCTGATTGCGGACTTCCATGATGATGACAGGCAACGTCATCTCGGCACGTTGTTCCGGTTGCAGATGGCCGCCGGCCAGTATGCGCAGGCGGTGCAGAGCATTCGCGCCCTGCGTGCATTGCGTGGGGACGATGCCTCGCAACCGCCATTGTTCTTACAGTACGAAACCTACGCACTGGCAAAGGTGCACGAGGCCTCGGCACACACAGCATTCGCGCAGGCATGGCGCACTACCTTCGCCGAGCGCTTTGCGACACTGGATGACCGTACCGCGCTGCAGGCCGAGTTCGCGTTTGGCGGCTACCTGCCCCGCATGCGCGACGATCTGGACAAGGCCCTGAGTGCTATCGCCGGCAAACGACAGCTGTCGCAAGCCGAGGCGATCGACGTCATCCGCGCCTGGCAGGTGCATGCGGCCTACCGCGCATTCCTGCCCCTGTTCAACGAAGCATTGGCACAGGACGATGCGCGTCGCTATGCCATCGACCGTTCCGCGCTGGTACGCACACCGGACAACGCCAGCCTCGCCGTTCTCACCGTGCGTCCACGCAGCGCAGCACCGTTGCCTACCCTGCTCACCTTCACCATCTACGCCAACGACGACTGGGCGTGGGCCGATGCCAAGAAGATGGCCGCCCATGGCTACGCCGGCGTGGTTGCCTACAGCCGCGGCAAGGGTCGCAGCACGGATGCCATCGCGCCGTACATGCACGATGGCACCGACGCGGCAGCAGTCATCGAGTGGATCGCAGGGCAGCCATGGAGCGACGGCCGAGTCGGCATGTACGGCGGAAGTTACAGCGGGTTCACCCAATGGGCAGCATTGAAGCAGCGCCCCAAGGCGTTGAAGGCCATCGCCACCTCGGCTACGGTCGCGCCGGGTATCGATGTGCCGATGGAAGGCGGCATCTTCCTCAATTTCATGTACGCATGGCCGGCCTACACCGCCAGCAACCGCACGTTGAACGACACAGCCTACGGTGACAGTGCGCGTTGGACTGCACTTGATCGCACCCTCTACAGCAGCGGCCGTGCCTATCGCGAGCTTCCGGCCATCGATGGCAACCCCAATCCACTGTTCTCCGAATGGCTGCGTCATCCAGCCTATGACGATTACTGGCAACAGCAGATTCCGCAAGGCGACGCATTCGCCGATATCGATATCCCGGTGCTGGCCACCACCGGCTACTTCGATGGTGCGCAGATCGGCGTGCTGCACTATTTCCGCGAGCACCTGCGGCACCATCCAGATGCCGACCATACGCTGCTGATAGGTCCCTACCAGCACTTCACGATGCAGACCGGCGTACCGTCAACGGTGCAGGGCTACACCACCGATGCGTCGGCACGCATCGACCTGCAAGCACTGCGCCTTGCCTGGTTTGACCATGTGTTCAAGGGTGCGGCCAAGCCTGCACTGCTGGCCGACCGCGTCAACTGGCAGGTGATGGGTGCCGACACTTGGCGCCATGCGCACACGCTGGATGCCATGCCCGCACAGATGCTGAAGCTGCACCTGGTACCCGGAACCGAAACGGACATGCATCTGTTGGCGACGCAGGCACAACCCAATGAAGAGATTATGCAGCGCATCAATTTCAGCGACCGCAGCGATGCTGCCAAGCCGATGCCAGCGGATTCGGTAAACACTCAACTGGACCCGCGTGCGGGACTGGTATTTGCCAGTGCACCGATGGCGCAGGACACCGAGCTGGCTGGCGCATTCAACGGGGTTCTGGATTTCAGCATCAACAAGCACGATGCCGATATCGTCATCGGCATCTACGAGCGCAATGCCCAAGGCGAGTATCTCGATCTTGGCTGGTGGCTGCAGCGTGCCAGCTACAACGCCGACCGCCGCCATCGGCAGCTGCTGGAACCGGGTGTGCGGCAACAGCTGGAAGTGAAGGACACCCGATTGCTCGGCCGAAAACTCCCAGCAGGCAGCCAATTGGTGGTGTCACTGGGCGTGGCCAAGCAAGCGGACCGGCAGCTCAATCTTGGCAGCGGCAAGGAGCCGGCCGATGAAACCATCGCCGACGCCGGTGCGCCAATGGAGATCCGCTGGTACGGCAGCAGCTATCTTGAGCTCGGCGTGCGCTGATGCACTGCGGACCACCTTGCACCCCCACTTCTGCTTCAACGGCTTACCAATGCGCAAGCAATATCACTTCAGACAATCCGCAGATGGCCTGCTGGCCTGGGACGTTCATCGCCTGATCGATCTTGCGGCCCCCCTGCCCATCGAGCAGCTTCCCGTGAATGAAATCGCCGAGCTGGACGAACCTTATTGGTACGACAACGAAGGTGACACGCCCAGCGGGCGCTCCATCGCGATGCACATGCAGCTGGTGAATGCGGCCGACCTGGCCTACCCGATCATCCTTTGTCCGCAGGGGCGGCTGATGGACGGCATGCACCGTGCCGTCAAGGCGGTGGTGCTTGGCATCGACAGCATCCAGGCCCACCGATTGACGGTGCTTCCCGCGCCTGACTTCATCGGCGTCGATCCAGATGACCTTCCTTACGACGATTGACCTGCCCCTGCCGCCACAACGAAATTCTCAAACGACAGATCTTTCATGCAAACCATCGATTGGAATGACTTCACCAAAGTAGAGCTGCGCGTCGGCCGCATCACCGCCGCCGAGCCGTTTGCCGAAGCCCGGAAGCCGGCCTATATCCTGCAGGTGGATTTCGGCCCGGAGATCGGCACCCGCAAATCCAGCGCACAGATCACCGCGCTCTACACGCCTGAACAGCTGCTGGGTCGGCTGGTGGTGGCGGTGGTGAACTTCCCGCCCAAGCAGATCGGCCCGATCATGTCCGAATGCCTGGTGACCGGCTTCCACAACAGCGACGGCCACGTCACGTTGTGCATCCCTGAACACGACGTCGCCCTTGGTACGCGCTTGCTGTGAGCGCACTCCGCTGGCGTGACCGAATAAACACAATCGATCACGGCAACGCGGTATAAAGCCGCGATCCTCCCTTCGCCGCATGCACTGGAGCTGCCATGTCCAAGTCTGATGGATTCACCGCCGAAGAACGCGCCGCCATGAAAGAGCGTGCCAAGGAACTGAAAGCCGAGGCCAAGGCAGGCAAGCTCAAGGCTGAAGGCGAAGCCGACATCATGGAAAAGATCGGGCAGATGCCATCGGCCGAAGGCAAGATGGCCCGTCGCCTGCACGACATCATCACCGCCACGGCTCCCACGCTTTCACCAAAGACCTGGTACGGCATGCCGGCATATGCCAATGCGGACGGCAAGGTGGTGGTGTTTTTCCAGGGGGCGAGCAAGTTTGGCGCGCGGTACTCCACGCTGGGCTTCAATGACACCGCCATGCTGGATGATGGGCAGATGTGGCCAACGGTTTTCGCACTGGTCACGCTGACGGCGGAGGTCGAAAAGAAGATCACCGCACTGGTAAAGAAAGCCGTGCGCTGATTCCATCCGGCACTGAACCTGGGCGGACCATGCATCGCACGCGCCGCTACGGCATGTATGAACCGTAGCGGCGACAGGGCGGCAGCGGACGGCCTATGCTAGCGGGGTTTCAGCATGCGCGTGGCAGCTGCCACGCCAGTCACCCCTCCAACGGAATTCCATCATGTCCCTTTCCATGTACAGCGCCTCGATTCCCGTTCTCAAGCAGATGCTCTCGGCCTTGTCCGACGTGCTGAACAAAGCCGAAGCCCACGCCACTGAAAAGAAGATCGACCCAAATGCGTTCCTCGGTGCGCGCCTGTTCCCGGATATGTTCCCGCTGGTGCGCCAGGTGCAGATCGCAGCCGACTTCGCCAAGGGCATCAGCTCGCGCCTGTCCAACACCGACGTGCCGTCTTGGCCGGACAACGCCGATGCCGGTTTCGCCGAGTTGCAGGAACTGATCGCCAAGGCACTGGCGCATGTCAGCGCCTTCGCACCGGAGCAGTTCGACGGCAGCGAATCGCGCGAAATCGTGCTGCGCGCCGGCACGCCGAAGGAAAAGAAGCTGCAGGGCAATGTGTACCTGCTGCAGTACGGACTGCCGCAGTTCTTCTTCCACGTCACCACCGTCTACGCCATCCTGCGCCACAATGGCGTTGATATCGGCAAGCGCGATTACATGGGCAGCTACTGAGTCTTCCCGTAGAACGGGACGCCGCCACGCGGCGTCCTTTGGCGCTTCAGAAGCAGGCCGATGCGGTTGTCCCGCATCGGCCTCTCCGTAAAAGCAGAAGCATCAGCCGTCGACGGCCACGAATCCACCGGTCTGCCGCGCCCAAAGACGGGCATACAGGCCACCGGTCGCGACCAACTCGGCATGCGTGCCCGTTTCAACGATCCTGCCCTGGTCCATCACCACCAGCCGGTCCATGCGCGCGATGGTGGAGAGGCGATGCGCAATCGCGATCACCGTCTTGTTGCCCATCAGCTCGTCCAGGCTGTCCTGGATGGCGGCTTCCACTTCCGAATCCAATGCCGAGGTCGCCTCGTCCAGGATCAGGATCGGCGCGTCCTTGAGCAATACGCGGGCAATGGCAATGCGCTGGCGCTGGCCACCGGACAGCTTCACGCCACGCTCGCCGACATGCGCGTCGTAGCCCCGCCTGCCCTGCCCGTCCACCAGCGCGTCGAT
Organism: Stenotrophomonas humi; assembly: GCF_001431415.1. GTDB lineage: Bacteria > Pseudomonadota > Gammaproteobacteria > Xanthomonadales > Xanthomonadaceae > Stenotrophomonas > Stenotrophomonas humi. Next base: position 60,904 of record NZ_LDJI01000026.1, read on the forward strand.
GAAGCCATCCGCGCGGGCCTTGGCCACGGCAGCACGCAGCTGTTCGTCCGTGGCATCCGGGCGCCCGTACAACAGGTTGTCGCGGATGGAGCGATGCAGCAGCGAGGTGTCCTGCGTCACCACACCAATCTGCGCACGCAGGCTTTCCTGGGTGACGCGGGCGATGTCCTGGCCGTCGATCAGGATCTGCCCGCTTTCCAGGTCATACAGCCGCAGCAGCACGTTCACCAGGGTGGACTTGCCCGCGCCGGAGGGCCCGACCAGTCCGATCTTCTCGCCCGGCTTCACCGCCAGATTCAGCCCGGCCATCACCCCACCGCGCTTGCCGTAGTGGAAGTGCACATTCTGGAAATCCACCGCGCCGGCCGTCACCTTCAAGGGCGCGGCGTCGCTGCTGTCCTGCACGGTCAGCGGCTGGGCGATGGTCTCCATGCCGTCCTGCACGGTACCGATGTCCTCGAAGATGCCGTTCACCGTCCACATGATCCAGCCGGACATGTTGTGGATGCGGATCACCAGGCCGGTCGCCAGGGTGATGGCGCCCACGCTGATCAGGCTGTCGTTCCACAACCACAATGCCAGGCCACACGTTCCGACGATCAGGAAGCCGTTGAGCACCGCAATCACCATCTCCAGGCCGGTGGTGATACGGGTCTGCCCACGATGCTTCTCGGCAAGTTCCTGGATCGCATCGGCCACATAACGCTGCTCATGGCCGCTGTGTGCGAACAGCTTGAGCGTGGCGATGTTGGTATAGCCGTCGACGATGCGGCCCATCGCCTTGGAGCGCGCTTCCGAGGCTATCCATGCGCGCTGCTTCATGCGTGGCACGAAGTACACGCCGATCCCCACGTACGCCACCATCCATATCGCCAGTGGCAGCATCAGGCGCCAGTCCACCTGCGCGAACAGATACAGCGCGGTACCGGTGTAGACCACGATGTACCAGAGCGAATCCACCATCTGCACGGCCGATTCCCGCAGCGACGTGCCGGTCTGCATCACCCGGTTGGCGATGCTGCCGGCAAAATCGTTGTGGAAGAAGCTCAGGCTCTGCCGCACCACGTAGTTGTGCATCTGCCAGCGCGAACGGTTGCTCAGCCCCGGCACGATGGACTGATTGACCAGCAGATTGTGCAGCGCCACCAGCAGCGGACGCGCCAGCAGAGTGATGCCGGCCATCCACAGCAGTTCACGGGCATTGCGCTGGAAGAAATCACGACCCGGATTGTCGGACAGCATGTCGACGATACGGCCCAGGAAGTCGAACATCGCCACTTCCACCAACGCCAGCAACAGGCCTGCGATCAGCGTGGCCAGCAGCACCGGCCACACCGGCGTGAGGTAATGCAGGTAGAAGCGCACCACACCGCGTGGCGGCTGGCGCGTATCAACCGGCGGGAATACGGGAATCAGGGATTCAAACCAACGCAACATCGCCACGGCCCGCAAAAACAGAACAGGCCGCGATTGTCCCATCGCGGCCTGTGTTGTGTCTGTCTACGTGGCAACCGCGAAGCTCGTATCGATCAACGATTCCGCCGGAAGCTTGATCGTCCAGCGTCCCAAGGCCGCTCCTGCGGCAGTAGGGTCACTCCGCCTTCGGCTTCAACAGCAGGTCCTGGAAATCGAAGCTGAAATCGGTCAGCGACGACACCGCCTGCATCCGCACCTCACGCACCTTGCCGTCCGGGTCCAGGCTGAAGTTGACGAAGGCATCCGCGTTGAGCGAGCGGTTGTCCCAGCGCACGATGAAGGTGTCGTGCTGCCAGTGCTCCATCGTGCCGACCAGGTCGGCAGTGGCGCCGAAACGCAGACGCAGCTTGCCAGCCTTCTGCTCGACGAACACGTCACCGTACCAGGCGTCACGGTAGGTGCCCGCATAGCCGGACAGACGCAGCGACGGTTTGGACTTGGCATCGCGCGCGGCCTCGTGCTTTGCCCAACCTTCATCGGCATTGCCCTGCGCCTTGGCCACGCTGGCCGCATAGGCCGCTACCCAGTCGTTGCCCTGCGCACCGAGCATGGCATCGAGCACGCTCATGGTGATGGCGTTGAACGCAGCGCCGGATTCCTGGTTGGTCAGCACCACCACGCCCAGGTTCTGGCCCGGCACCAACGTCAGGCGCGACACCTGGCCCGGCCAACCGCCGGTGTGCCAAACCAGTTTCTGCCCACGGTAATCGCTCAAGCTCCAGCCTTCCGCATAGCCTGCGAAGTTCGGGCGCGCCGCTTCAAGCTCCGGCACCGACGGCTTGGGCACCACCTGCGGGATCTGCATCTGCCACATCTGTTGCTGGGTCTTCTCGGTGAACAGCGGCGTGCCGTCGGCAAGCTTGCCTTCGGCCAGTTGCACGTTCATCCATTTGGCCAGGTCATGCACGCTGGAATAGATGCCACCGGCACCGGCGTTGTTGGACCAGGTCAACGGCGGCACCGGGCGCAGGTCGGTGAAATCGAACTTGGCATGGCCAACGGCGGCCTTGTCACCGGGCTTCAGGTGGTCGGCGTTGTAACGCGTGTCGGCCATGCCGACCTTGTCGAAAATGCGCTGCTGCAGGAAGTCGGCGAACGACTGCCCGGACACCTTCTCGATCACCTGCTGGGCCACCGCATAGAGGATGTTGTCGTAGGCGTAGCGGTCACGGAAACCATTCTTCAGCGGCACCTGCGCCAACCGCGCCACGACATCGGCATTGCTGTAGGTAGTGGTCGGCCAGAACAACAGGTCACCGGCCCCCAGGCTCAGGCCGCTGCGGTGTGAAAGCAGGTCGCGGATACGCATGTCGCCCGTGACATAGGGGTCGGACATGCGGAACGACGGCAGGTGGTCGATCACCCGGTCGTCCATCTTCAGCTTGCCGTCTTCAGCCAGCAGGTTCAGCGAGGTGGCGGTGAACGCCTTGGTGTTGGAGGCGATGGCGAACAGCGTGTCGGCCTGCACCCGCTCGGGCTTGCCCAGTTCACGCACGCCCCAGCCGCGCTCCAGCACCACCTTGCCGTCCTTGACCACGGCAATCGCCACGCCCGGCACATCGAACTGCTGCCGTACACGTTCAACCGTGGCATCCAGCTGCTGCAATTCCGCAGGCACTGCGGCCTGCTGCGCACCGGCCATGGGTGCCACCACGCCCATCGCGAGCACCAGCCCGCTCCCAAACCACTTGTTCAATGCACTCTCCCGTTGAATCCATGCCGCCCATGCCAGGGCCAGCCTTCTCGCGATGGTAACGCGGCCGCGCCCACCCTCGCCTCCTGCGCACTTGCCGGAGCACCGCCATGGACCTCGCCGCACACACCACCGCCACCATCATTCCCTGCCTGCGCTACCGCAACGCCCCGGCCGCCATTGACTGGCTGTGCAAGGCGTTCGGCTTCCAGCGGCATGCGGTGTACCAGCAAGGGGATGTCGTCCAGCATGCGCAGCTGGTGTTCGGCAGCGGCATGGTGATGCTCAGCTCGGTCACGCCGGGCGAATGGGGCAACAACATGATCCAGCCCGACGAAGTCGGGGGACAGGAAACGCAGAGCGCCTGCGTGATCGTGAGCGACGCCGATGCCCACTACGCACAGGCCAAGGCGGCCGGCGCGGAGATCCTGATGGACATCGCAGATCAGCACTATGGCGGCCGAGGCTATGCCTGCCGCGATGTCGAAGGCCATCTGTGGTGGTTTGGCACCTACGACCCGTGGAAGGAGCCGGCTTCCACGGAAACGGCGTAGGCCACGCGGCACACCGCGGCATGACCGGAAGGGCGCAACAGCGCCCCTCCGGCGTGCGCTTCAGGGCCCGGGTTACGTGCCATCCACCGAATGAGGAAACAGCGCGCGGCGCACGCGATTTCACGACGGAGACTGCTCCCATGGAAGCGCGACACGGGTACATTGCCAGCATCGCGGCCAAGCCCGCTCCCAACCCTGCAGGCCTTGCCTTGAACGATCTGTTCGCCCCCCTCCCCGGCAAGTCCGGCATCCATGCCGGCATCGGCGGCTGGGTCTATGCGCCGTGGCGCGGCGGCATGTTCTATCCCACAGGGCTGGTGCAACGCCGCGAGCTTGAATTCGCCAGCCGCCAGTTGACCAGCATCGAGATCAACGGAACCTACTACGGCACGCAGAAGCCTGCGGTGTATGCCGGCTGGCGTGAGGCGACGCCGGAGGGCTTCGTGTTTTCGGCCAAGGCACCCAAGCGCATCGTCACGGCGCGCAGACTCGCCGGCACCGGCGCGCAGATCGACGACTTCATCGACGGCATCAGCCACCTGGGCGACCGGCTCGGCCCGCTGGTATGGCAGTTCGCGGCCGGACGCACGCTGGACCGCGACGATGTCGCTGCGTTCCTGGCCTTGCTGCCGACGCAGGTGAACGGCCGCCGCCAACGGCATGCGCTGGAAATCCGCGACCCGGCCTTCCTCGACGCCCAGACCGTGGCCCTCGCGCGCCAACACAATGTAGCGCTGGTCTACACCGATTCACCCGAGCATCCCAATGCAGCCGACCTGTGCAGCGACTTCGTCTACGCACGGTTGATGCGCAGCCGCGACGAATACCCTACCGGTTATCCGCTACCCGAGCTGGCGCAATGGAACCAGCGCGCGCACGCCTGGCGCAATGGGCAGGATCCGCAGGACCTGCCGCATGTCGCCCCGCCTGCCGCCGCAGAAACACCGCGCGAGGTGTTCATCTATTTCATCAGCGCCGCCAAGCACCGCAACCCCGCCGCTGCCACTGAATTGCTGCGCCTTTGGGACCAAAGCTGAAGCACCGCGCGCGGCGATGAACAGGCACTTCGGCGACAATTCCCGCATGTCGAACCCTGATACGCGCAAAGCGCTGCTGCAAATTCATTTCTGTGTCCTGCTGTGGGGCATCACCGCCATCCTCGGCAAGCTCATCACTCTGCCCGCACTGCCGCTGGTGTGGTGGCGCATGCTGCTGGTGGTAGTGATGCTGGCGCTGTTGCCGCGCGTCTGGCGCGGGCTTTCCGCGCTTACGCCACGGCTGGCGCTGGGCTATGCCGGCGTCGGCGCGCTGGTCGCGCTGCACTGGCTGACGTTCTACGGCTCGGTGAAGCTGGCCAATGCCTCGGTCGCGGCGACCTGCATCGCGTTGGCACCGGTATTCACCTCGGTCATCGAGCCGTGGATCGCGCGTCGACCGTTCCAGATGAAGGAACTGGCATTGGCCATCGTGGTATTGCCGGGCGTGGCCCTGGTGGTCGGCGGCGTGCCCGACGGCATGCGTCTGGGCGTTGCGGTGGGCGCAGCGTCGGCATTGCTGGTTGCCCTGTTCGGCTCGTTCAACAAGCGTCTGGTCAGCCATGCCGACCCACTGACCGTCACCGCGCTGGAGCTGGGCGCCGGTACGCTCACCCTGACGTTGCTGGCGCCGGTCTTGCCGCTGTTGCTGCCTGCCCTGGCCAGCAACCTGTGGGTACTGCCCAACCTGCATGACGGGATCCTGCTGCTGGTGCTGTCCGGTCTGTGCACGCTGCTGCCGTTCGCCCTGGCGCTGGTCGCCCTGCGTCACCTCAGCGCCTATACCGTGCAGTTGGTGACCAACCTGGAGCCGGTCTATGCCATCGTCCTGGCCGCAGTGTTCCTGAGCGAACAGCACGAGCTGACGCCACAGTTCTACCTGGGCGTGGCCATCATCCTCGGCGGTGTGTTCCTGCACCCGCTGCTCAACCGTCGCCGCCCCGCAGTCGTGGCCGACTGATCAGCGCTGGGGCCAGTACCACGCAGGCGCATCGAGATTGCCCATGCCCAACACCCGGGTCTGGCTGAACTCCTTGTGCAGCCGGATCGCGTTGCAGGCAGGGTCCTCCTGCAACGCGGCGATCAGCCGCGACGCATGCGACACCACCCACAGCTGGCTGCGCGCGGACGCCTTGATGATCAGCCGCGCCAATGCCGGCAGCAGGTCCGGATGCAGGCTGGTTTCCGGTTCGTTGAGCACCATCAGCGGCGGCGGGCGTGGCGTGTACAGGGCCGCGATCAGCAGCAGGTAGCGCAGGGTGCCATCGGACAGCTCACTGGCCGCCAGCGGGCGCAACAGGCCCGGCTGCTGGAACTTCAACGACAATCGGCCGTCCCAGCCTTCGATCAACACCCGCGCGCCGGGAAACGCGTCGTCCAGCGAGCCCTGCAGCCCCGCCTCATCGCCGATCTCGATGATGGTCTGCCAGGCGGCAGCCAGGTCATGGCCGTCATCGCTGAGCACCGGCGTACGAATGGCCATGCACGGCTGCCGCGCTGGCGCCGCAGCGTCCGAGCGGAAGTGATCATGGAACCGCCAGCGCCGGATGTATTCGCGCAGCGCCAGTACCTCGGGCATGCGCTGCGGGTCGGCCAACTGTCCGAACACACTGTCGAACGATGACAGGTGCTCTTCCACCACCTCCCAGCCACGCCCGGCACGTCGTCGCACCACGCTGCCACGGCGCTCGACCAGTACATTGCCGGCGCGCAGAAACGGGCCCGCCCACAGGCTTTCGCACTTGATCTGAGGATCGCGGTCGAACATCGACGCGCTGGCCACCGGCAGTCCCAGATCAATCGCATAGCCGAAATCCTCGGCGGAAAATCCCAGCCGCAGTGATACCGGTTCACTGCGCGCAGTGCCCTGCACCGGCACCTCGCCCATGACCATACGCCGGCTGATCCGCTCCGGCCCCGCCCACAACGCAGACGCCAGTCCGCCCTCGCCGGCCAAAGCACTGGCCACCCCATTGCGTGCGGTCTGCGCCAACAGACGCAACGCGCGGTAGAGATTGGATTTGCCGCTGCCGTTGTCGCCGGTGACCAGATTCAAGCGGGTCATCGGCACCACCAGTTCATGCAACGAGCGATAGTTGGCAACCGCCAGGGTCTGCAGCATCGGAGTTTCTCGACACACCGGGAATCACCGCAGCGTAGTGGCCCGGGGTCGCAGCAACCGAGATCGCGTGGCCGGCCTCAGTCGGCCACCACCACCCGGTCGCGGCCCTGGTGTTTGGCCTGGTACAGCGCGGCATCGGCGCGCCGCAGCGTGTCCTGTGCCGTCTCACCCGGGCGGTGCGCGGCCAGACCAATGCTCAGCGTGATCGGCAGGCCGACCGGCAGCAGGCTCACCGATTCGCGCAGGTACTGGCACTGCAGCTCGGCCTGCTGCATCGGGGTTTCCGGCATCAGGATCACGAACTCCTCGCCGCCATAGCGCGCGGCCATGCCACGCCCGGCGAACTGGGAACGCAGGGTGCCGGCCAGTTCGGTGAGCACCCTGTCACCCTCGTCATGCCCATGGATGTCGTTGACCATCTTGAAGTGGTCGATATCGACGATGGCCACTGCAGGGGTAACCGCCATGCCGCGCTCGATCGCTTCGGACAACGCCGCCGCCAGCGCGCGGCGGTTCGGCAACCCTGTCAGCGGGTCGGTGCGGGTCTGTTCGGACAGCTCCATGTTGAGCTGCTCAAGCTGTTGGTAGTACTGGGCCAGGTGCGCCTCGTACCAATCATGCTCGGCCCGGTGGTGGTCGATCTGCTGCCGCAGCACCCGCATCTCCAGCAGCTTGCCGACCTGTCGCGACAAGGCCTGCAGGGCTTCGGCCTGCTGCCCGCCAAGCACCCCGGGGATCGAGTCGAACACGCACAGCGAGCCCAGCGCATAGCCGTCGCTGCTCAGCAGCGGCGCGCCCGCATAGAAACGGATGTGGGGCTCCCCCAGCACCGAGGGATTACCGGAAAAGCGCGCGTCCTGGAGCGCGTCCTCCACCACCGTCAACTGCAGCGGCTGCAGGATCGTGTGCGCGCAGAACGCTTCCTCGCGCGGTGTCTGGATGCCTTCCAGGCCCTGCAGTGCCTTGAACCATTGCCGGTCATGATCAATCAGCGTCACCGCGCCCATCCGGGTGCCGCACAGGGCGCGGGCAATGGTCACCAGATCATCAAACCCCTGCTCGCGGTCGGTGTCGAGGATGCGATAACGCTGCAGGGCAGCCAAGCGCTCGGCTTCATTGACGGGCATCGAGGGTTTGATCATGCGCAGCTCCCGGCTCTGGTGAAGGGGGCACCTTCTGAACGCGGAAAAGTCTAGCCGCACCGCGTGCAAGGCGCGGTGAGGCGGTCACACTTCACCACTCGCGCTGTTGCGGCAGCAGGCCGCGCAGCTCCTGCTCGGAGAGGTTGCGCCACTGGCCGGGCTTGAGTGCGCCGATCTTGACGTTGTCGATGCGCACGCGGCGCAACTGGGTGACGCGGAAACCGAACTCGCTCGCCATCATGCGGATCTGCCGGTTCAAGCCCTGCTCCAGGATGATGCGGAAGCCGAACTTGGCGATGCGCGAGGTACGGCACGGCAGGGTCATCTGGTTGTGGATGCGCACGCCACGGGCCATGCCACGCAGGAATTCATCGGTGACCGGCTTGTTCACCGCGACCAGATATTCCTTCTGGTGGCCGTTTTCGGCGCGCAGGATCTGGTTGACGATGTCGCCATTGCTGGTCATCAGGATCAACCCTTCCGATTCCTTGTCCAGGCGGCCGATCGGGAAGATGCGCTGCTCATGGCCGACGAAGTCGACGATGTTGCCCTTGACCGCGCTTTCGGTGGTGCAGGTGACGCCCACCGGCTTGTTCAGAACGATGTAGACGTGCTTGCGGCCGGTGCTTTTCTGGACCGCGCGCGCGCGCAGCGGCTGGCCATCCACACGGACTTCATCCCCCTCGCCCACCACCGCACCGGTGCCGGCAGCGATGCCGTTGACGGTGACGCGGCGTTCGCCGATCAACCGATCGGCCTCGCGGCGGGAACAGAAGCCGGTTTCGGCAATGTGCTTGTTGAGTCGAATTGTCATCGGCGGATTATCCGCCATCGCCACCGGCCCGAACAGCGCGCGGCGTGTTCAGTCGGCCAGTGGCGTGTCGCGCGCATCCACCACGCGGTTGCGGCCACTGCGCTTTGCCCGGTACATGGCATTGTCGGCACGGCGCAGCAGCGCGGCAACGTCGTTGTCGTCTGGGCGCAGTTCGGCAAGGCCGATGCTGGATGTGACCACCAGGCCATCGTGGTCCAGCCCGGCCGCCTGCAGGCTCACCCGCTCACGCAGCTGCTCCAGTCGCGGCAGGGCGACATCGGCGCTGCTGCCGGGCAGCAGGATCAGGAACTCCTCACCGCCCATGCGGATCACGTCACTGCGGTTGCGCACGCCCGATTCCAGCGTGCGGGCCACCGAGACCAGCACCTGGTCGCCCACATCGTGCCCGTAGCGGTCGTTGATCTGCTTGAACAGGTCGATATCCAGGAAGCCGATCGACAGGGGCTGCCCGTTCAAGCGCGTTTCCAGCAGGTACTGCTCCAGCTGGCGTAGCCCGGCTCGTCGATTGGGCAGCCCGGTCAACATGTCGGTATCGGCCAGCTGGCGCATCTCATCGCGCTGTTGGCGCATGTGGCCAAGGCTGCGGTTGAGCGAATAGGCCGACATCATCAGGAACCAGGTCACCACCAGCTGCGCCGCTTCGACGCGGTATTCGACCAGCAACCGGTTCCCTGAAACGTCGGCCAGCATCAACATCAGCAACGGCACCACGGCGACGATTCCGTCCACCACATGGTAGTGACCACGTCGCAGCGACACGAAGCCGACGCCCAATGCGATCACGCAGGCCGCGGCGAACACACCGTCCAGTGCAACCGCCGTCACCGCCAGCATGTGGTGGGACATGAACGGCGTCAGCAGCGCCACCAGTCCCAGTGCGGCGGTCATCCAGAGCATTGCGCGGCGCGAATTGCGCACCGCTCGACGACCGCCACACAGACGCCACAGCATCCAGATCATCACTCCGTAGCTCAGCGCGGAGATGGCCACCATCCACACCGGGGCAGCGCGCCCCACCGGCAGCCATGGCTCCGGGTACCCGCTGAGCCCACTGAGTATCGACTGCCAGACCACCAGCAATACGCAAACCAAGGCATAGGTCAGAAAATCCCGGCCGCGGGTGGTGAAGTACCCCATCAGCGCCGACAACGCCAGCGCCAACGCGATGGCGATGCAAGCCGTACGAATCAGCAGGCGGGCGGTATCGCTCTGCTGCACCGGACTGGGCGCGCCCAACCGCACGGTGGGAATCCAGCGCGATTTGAGCGGCGGCTCCCACGCCACCAGGATCGGATCGGTATTGCCCGCTTTGGGCACCATCACCATGCCGATGCCGGCACGGAACCGCGAATCACGGGTGCGCGCATCCTGCATGTGCCCACACACCTGGCGTTCGCCGTGGGAAATCATCACCTCACCGGCAAACACATTGAACACATCCAGGGCCTGCGGTGCTCCGGGCCAGCCGCCCACCGGCGGCTGCACCTGGATGACATGGGTCAGCCGCGCCAGGATCTCGGGGGTACAGACACGCACCGGCGCCTGTTGGTCGGTCGCCTCGCCCAACAACAGGAAATCACGATCAACCTGCAGCGCCTGCGCCATGCCGGCCACCGGCCACAGCAACACCAGAAGCAGTATCAACAGCCGCACCGCCCAGGCGCGACTGCTGCGCCCTCCTTTTGCCCCCCCGCCGTCCGCCATGACTTCCCTTCTGCGTCCCCCGACGCAATCGGGCGGATTATCGCAACAACACGGTGATGGCGATATGTGAAGACGCGAGGTGTGTTCAGCATGCCCCGGCATCGGACGGGCCTCTCACACGTCGTCCGCCGCCCGTCGATCGCCGCCAAGCTGCGCCGTGCCGGCACCGGACAGTGTGCGGCACTCCCCACCACCCGCAGGGAAGCCTCCTGAACACCGCGCGGAACAAAAAAGCGAGAGACAAAAAAAGACAACCCCGCGGATGCGGGGTTGTCCTGGTCAGCCGGGTTGTCGCCAGGCTTAGAAGTTGCGCGGACCGCGCGGCTTGAAGCCGTCACGACGCGGATGCGCTGCCGGCGCACCCGGACGCAGACCCGGGCGACCGCCCGGCTTCTTGTCGAAACGCGGCTTGGACGGCGGCGCGGAACCTGCGTCCTCACCCTCTTCCAGACGGCGCATCTGCAACTGCTGGCCGGACACCCACACCTTCTTCAGGTGCTGCAGGACGTCGCTGGGCATGTCCGCCGGCAGGTCCAGCACCGAGTGGCCATCATGGATATCGATGCGACCGATGTAGCGGCTTTCCAGGCCTGCCTCGTTGGCGATGGCGCCGACGATGTTGGCCGGCTTCACGCCGTGGGTGTGGCCCACTTCGATGCGGTAGGTCTCCATGCCCGATTCCGGCGCGCTGCGCGGTGCCATTTCGCGACGCGGACGCTCGTTGAACTCGCCTTCGGCACGCGGCGGGCGCGGTGCGCGCTCGCCACCGGCGTCATGACGCGGGCCACGCTCAAAACGCGGCTCGAAGCGTGCGGGACGTTCACCGCGCTCGCCACGGTCATCACGACCACGCGAGAAACCACCGTCACGGTCACCGCGCTGCTGACGCTCCGGGCGATCGTTGTGCGAGGGCTGGCGCTCACGCACCTGCGGGCTCAGCAGGAACGGGGCATCGCCCTGCAGCAGCTTGGCCAGCGCAGCGGCGACTTCGACCGCCGGCACGTTGTTTTCGTTCTCGAAACGCTGCACCAGGTCGCGATAGAAATCGGTATCGCCACTGGCCAGCGTCTGGCTGATGCGCTCCATGAACTTGGACACGCGGGTGTCGTTGACCGCATCCACGCTCGGCAGCTGCATTTCCTCGATCGGCTGGCGGGTCGCGCGCTCGATCTGGCGCAGCATGCCCTTCTCGCGCGGGGTCGCAAACAGGATCGCATCACCGCTGCGGCCAGCACGGCCGGTACGGCCGATACGGTGCACATAGCTTTCGGTGTCGTACGGGATGTCGTAATTCAGCACATGGCTGATGCGCTCCACGTCCAGGCCACGGGCAGCCACGTCGGTGGCGACGAGGATGTCGAGCTTGCCTTCCTTCAGCTGGGCGATGGTGCGCTCGCGCTGGGCCTGCTGCATGTCGCCATTGATGGCGGCGGCGGCCAGGCCACGGGCCTGCAGCTTGCCGGCCAGTTCTTCAGTGGCAGCCTTGGTCCGCGCGAACACGATCATCGCGTCGAACGGCTCCACTTCCAGGATGCGGGTCAGCGCATCGAGCTTGTGCATGCCACTGACCCACCAGTAGCGCTGGCGGATGTTGGCCGAGGTGGTGGTCTTGGAGGCGATGGTCACTTCCACCGGGTCACGCAGGTAGGTCTGCGCGATGCGGCGGATCTGCTGCGGCATGGTGGCCGAGAACAGCGCGACCTGACGGCTTTCCGGCAGCTTCTTGAGCACGGCTTCGACGTCGTCGATGAAGCCCATGCGCAGCATTTCGTCGGCTTCGTCCAGGACCAGCGTCTTCAGCTCGGACAGGTCCAGGGTGCCGCGATTGAGGTGATCGATCACGCGACCCGGGGTACCGACCACGACGTGCACGCCGCGGCGCAGGGCCGACAGCTGCTGGCCGTAGGGCTGGCCGCCGTATACCGGCAGCACGCGGAAGTTGGGCATGGCCACCGAGTAGCTCTGGAACGCTTCAGCCACCTGGATGGCCAGCTCACGGGTGGGGGCCAGCACCAGCACCTGCGGCTTGGTGGCGGAAAGGTCGATGTTGGACAGCACCGGCAGCGCGAAGGCACCGGTCTTGCCGGTACCGGTCTGCGCCTGGCCGAGCACGTCGCGACCTTGCAGCATGGCGGGAATGGTGGCGGCCTGGATGGGCGACGGCGACTCGTAGCCAACAGCGGCTACGGCTTTCATCACAGGCTCTGAGAGGCCGAGATCTGCAAACAGCAGCGGCGCGGGGGATTCTTGGGTCATGGGAACTCCGGGGGCACCGCCGCGAACGGGCGGGCGAAAAGACGCATATTGTGCGCCCTGAAACCCCTTGCTGTCGCGTGGGGGCCGAATGTCCGTTCAGCTGGCGCCCACGCCCCAGCCGCTGGGACGCCCCGATGGGCGGACCATTGGCGCACAATAGCGCCCGATTTTCTCCCTGTGAAGACCCATGCAGCGCATCGATTTCGAGCTTGACCGTGAATACGTGGAACTGAAGCAGCTGCTCAAGCTGACCGACCTGGTCTCCAGCGGCGGCGAAGCCAAGATGATCATTGGCGAAGGCCAGGTGACCGTCGATGGCGAGGTCGAACTGCGCAAAGCCTGCAAAATCCGCACCGGCCAACGGGTTGTGCTGGGCGAAGTCGAGATCCACGTGGTGTGACCGGCGGGCAATGGGGAGCCGGAAATGAAGGATCCCGCCGCCGTTGTACGCGTGCGGCCCGGCCTACGCCCTGCCCACGCGAACGACACTGTATCCAGCCATCCTCCATTTACGGCATCGAGCAGGGAATGAAAGATCCACCGCCTGCCCGCCCGTGCAGCGCGCGATCCATTCCCTAGCCCTGCAATCGGCTCCGCACCCAGCTTTCCACCATTCCCGGTTCCCGGTTGCCCGCCCCCTGCCGTTGCGTCAAATGGCCGGCAATCAGTTTTCTGAACGGCACGACCCCGTGCGCGGCCCGCAATGCGGCTCCGCGCAGCAGCCGGGCCGGCAGGCGGCAGTCGTTGTACAACGCGGCGATGGCATTGGTGGCCTCGTACAACGGCCGCGTCGCCAGCCGGTGGCCGCGCTCGTAGCGGGCCAGCGGCGCCGCCGCACCGATATCACTGCCCTGCCCTGCGGCCTCGTTGATCAACTGCGCCAGTCGCTGTTGGCTTTGCAGGCCGAAGTTGAAGCCGTGCGCGGTGACCGGATGCATGCCCACCGCCGCATCCCCCACCAGCGCGTAACGAGGGCCGACGAAGTGATGCGCATACACGCCGACCAGCGGATAGACATGACGGGTCCCGAGCGGCTGCATGTCGCCCAACCTGCGCTCGAAGAAACCGGTGACGGTACGGCCGAACGTGGCCTCATCCATCGCCGCCAGCTCCTGGATCTGCTGCGGCGGCAGGGTGATCACCGCCGACGCCTGGTTGCGCGGCAGCGGCAGCATGGCCAGGGTGCGGCCATAGCCGAACCACTCCCAGGCTTCATTGCGATGCGGACGTTCGCACTGCAGGCGGCACACCATCATCGACTTGCCGAAATCACGCATCTGCGCGCCGATGCCCATCATCCGTCGCGTTGCGGAGAAGCGGCTGTCGGCGGCCACCACCAACCGCGCCATCAGACGACGGCCGTCGGACAGGGTGACGGTGTTGTCCGTGCTGCCGGTTTCAATGGCGGTGACCGAGGTGCCATCCAGCACTTCCAGGCCGGCCTGACCCTGCACCGACTCCCACGCGGCACGCCGGATCAGATGGTTGGGCACCAGCCAGCCAAGCTGGTCCACGTTCTCGCGCTCGGCGGCAAAGCCCAGCGCGAACGGCGATGTGCCGTTCATGACCCGGGCACTGCGCAGCGGTGAGATTTCCGCCGGATCAATGCGCTGCCACAGCCCCATGGCCTGCATGAGCTGGTGCGAGGCATGGGTGAGTGCGATCTCACGGCCGTCAAAGGCCGGCTCCGCCAACGCAGCGGCCGATTGCGGCTCGACCACGACCACCGACAAGCCACTGCCCGCCAGGCTGCGGGTCAGGCTCAATCCGGCCGGGCCGGCCCCCACCACCAGTACATCCACCTTGCGCATTTCAGACTCCGCCATGGCATTGGCGCCCAGCCTAAACAGGCGGGTGTAAGGAAACATTGATCTGGATCAGGTACAGCGCAGAAGGAAGCCAGTGAGCAGGCGCGAGGAATGAGCAGCGGCATCAGCCGGCCTCCCGCTTCTACGGCCGGGGCAAGCGCCGCCACGGCGATGCTCACCCTACGAAAACGAAACGGGCACCTTGCCGGTGCCCGCTCCCGAACCGGTGGCGCCTGCGATCAGTTGTTTGCGGCGCGGAGGCTGTAACCGGAGGCGCGCCAGACTTTGTCTTCGTCCAGGCGGAATGACACCAGTTCGCGTACCGGCTGCGCATTGTTGGCAAACCGCGTGGGGAAGCTGACGTTGACGTAGATGCCTTCAGGCACCGCCGCGCCGGCCGGGTATTGCACCCGGGTGATCGAGGGCTTGCCCCGTGAAACCAACGTACCCAAACGGTTGCGATCCGCGCTGACGTTGCTGGCGAACTGATCGCGTGTCACCGCCTTGCGGGCCACCGCCGATGCGCCGTCCCAGACCTGCGCGGCCTGGTTGGAATCGACCAGCTGCGCCACCCGCTGCGCAGCAAGCCCCATTTCCTCATCCTGCCGGGCCAACTGCGCCTGCTGGGCCGCACTCAGGACCGGACCCGGACGCGCGGAGGCCGCTGCGGCAGGAGCAGGAGCCGCCTGAGCCGGTGTTGTCGGTGTCTGCGCCATCAGCGCTCCGACTGGCAGGCAAAAGGACAGGACCATCAGCACACAACTGGGACGCATAGCTCTCTCCACGACGCTGTCAGTTGAACGGAAGCGCCATCCAATCACGAAATCGTGCCCTTCACACAAACAGCGAGGTTCAGTTCCGCTGCGGGGGGACAGCCAGCTGCGCGGCGGCCGGTGCCGAGGTGGCCGATTCCGCTGAGGGTATCGCCACCGGCTCGGGTACCAGCAAGGCCGTGCCGATCTCCGACAACGGGCTTTCGTCCGGGCACACGTCGTCCGGGAATCCGAAGCGTTCCTTCAGGGTCTGGCCGCAACTGTTGACCGTCTCCAGGTCGACCCCTTCCACCTTGCATTCGCGATCGAAGGCAACCAGGAACGCATCCTTGCGACGCACGAAATCGTCACCGCATTTGCGCATCTGCTTGATCCGCTCCAGATCGTCCTGCACGGCATTGGTGCCGTCCAGGCCGAACTGCTTGAGCTCATCATTGGTCAGCAGGCGCAGGCTGCGGTTGGGTACGGTCATCATCAGATCGGCCACCCCCACCGCCACGCCATTGCGCTGCAGATAATCCTTCACGTTGTCGTAGACCTCGTGCAGCTCCTTGTTCAATTCCGCACGCGACGAGGCGGTGGAGCTGATGCGCATCATCCTGTGGATGCCCACCTTGCCGGAGATCAGCCGGTTGTCGCCGGCGGCCAGCACGAACACGCAGGCGCTGTGACAGATGGAGCCTTCGCGCACCCAGATGGTCCAACCCGATGCACCGATGTTGTCGCCGGCGACGATGGCGGCTTCCACCTGGCCGCCACTGGAATCCAGGTCAAGGATGCGACGGCTGATCTTCATCGCGTCCGCCACCACCGCCAGCCGCGACACCAGCGCCGTGAAGGACGGGTTGATCTTGCCGGCGTAGCGCACGCGTACCAGTCCACGTTCCTGACAGGGTGCCAGGGCCGCATCCACCGACGCGCGGTCCAATGCCTCCAGCGCGATGCCATCGCCGGCCTCGCCTGCGTAATCGGTATCGCAGCTGACCCAGGCCTTGCCGTTCTCCAGTGCGACCTCAGGCCATTCGCGGCCCTTGCTCGGCAACACCGGCGCGACCGGCGCGGGCGCATCCGCCGCATTGATCGAGACCATATGGTCACCATCGGCGGCCAATGCCGCGGCAGCATCCGCCACCGGCTTGGCCACCGGTTCCTGACGATTGCAGGCCACCAGCCCGAGACACAACAACGACAACCAGCAGAATCTGGGCAACATGGCGCGCAAGAGCTTCCCTACTACGGCGCAACGGGCGCCGGAAAGCACACAGTCTAGTGCGGCTGGCCGTTCCCGCTGCAATCCTCGCTAAACAACGGATCGTCATGAGCATTGATGTCCGGAATTGACCAGTGCAGCGCGCGCAACGGGCCTAGACTGGCCGCATGCACACACCGTCCATGCCCACCCACGATCAATGCGAACAGGCCCGACTGGCCCGCGATGCGCGGTTTGACGGGCTGTTCTTCACCGCCGTGCGCTCCACCGGCATCTATTGCCGGCCGGTGTGCCCGGCGCCGCCGCCGCGCCCGCGCAATGTCAGTTACTACCCGAGCGCCGCCGCTGCCACCGCCGCAGGCTACCGGCCCTGCCTGCGTTGCCGGCCGGAACTGTCGCCCGACGACGCCAGCCTGCTGCAGGACCACACCCTGCACCGCGCCCTGACCCTGCTCAACGAGGGCATCCTGCAGGACCAATCGGCCGCGGCACTGGCAACGGCGATGGGCCTGAGCGCACGCCAGCTGCAACGCCTGTTCGTCGCCCGTCTCGGCGCCACCCCGGCACAGCTGCATTCCACGCGGCGCCTGCTGCTGGCCAAGCAATTGCTGACCGAAACCGCCTTGCCGGTCACCCAGATCGCCCTGGCAGCTGGCTTCAACAGCCTGCGTCGCTTCAACAGCGCCTTCCTGGAAGGCTGCGGCATGCCGCCCAGTGCGCTGCGCTGCCAACGGGGCGTGGTCAACGGCGGCGAGCCGACCCTGCGCCTGGCTTATCGGCCGCCACTGGATTTCAGCGCGATGCTGGCGTTCCTGCGCAAACGCTCACTGCCGGGCATCGAATGCATCACTGAAGACAGCTACCAGCGGGTGATCGTGGCCAACGGCAGCGCCAGCCTGATCCGCGTCACCGCCGACCCGAAGCGCCCGGAGCTGCGCCTGCAACTGGGCACCACCGATCCACGTGCCATTCCCGCGATCGTCGCGCGCGTGCGCAGGGTGTTCGATCTCGATGCCGACCTGACCACCGTGCATGCCAGTCTCATGCACGAGCCATTGCTCGCGCGCGGCATCGCCCAGCGCCCCGGCCTGCGCATTCCCGGCGGCTGGGACGGCTTTGAAGTGGCCGCACGTGCGGTGCTCGGCCAGCAGGTCAGCGTGGCGGCGGCCACCACCTTGGCGCGACGGCTGGTGGATCGCTTTGGCGACCACTTGCCCGGCATGCCGGAAGGCCTGGACCGCCAGTTCCCGGCGGCGGCCACGCTGATGGAGGCACCGCTGGAATCCATTGGCCTGCCCCGCACCCGCGCGGCCACTCTGCGCGCGGTGGCACGTGCCTGCGCCGAGGGTCGCCTGGATTTCAGCCGTGCGCAGACGCTGGAGCATTTCGTCCAACACGCCACGGCCCTGCCCGGCATCGGCCCGTGGACCGCGCACTACATGGCACTGCGGGCGATGGGCATGCCCGACGCATTCCCCGCCGGCGACCTGGTGCTGCAACAGGTGCTGGGCGAAGGCCAGCGTCTGAGTGAACGTGCCACCGAGGCACGCTCTCAGGCCTGGCGCCCGTGGCGTGCCTACGCGGTGTTGCACCTGTGGCATTTGTCTGCCGAACCGACCAAGGAGTCCTGACATGACCCTCTATTACGACCGTTTCGATACCCCCATCGGTCCGCTCACGGTTGCCGTCGATGAGAACGGCGTACGCCACATCCTGTTCGCCGAGAACCGTCATGACGCCAAGGGGCGCGAGCAATGGCAGCGCGACCCGGAGGCCGTGGCCGAGCCGCGTCGACAACTGCTGGAATACCTGCAGGGCAAGCGTCGTCAGTTCGACCTGATCCTTGCGCCGGCAGGCACCGATTTCCAACTGGATGTGTGGCAGATGCTGGCGCAGATCCCGTTCGGCGCCACCTGGAGCTACCGGGAACTGGCCGAACGCATTGGCAAACCCACCGCCACCCGCGCCGTTGGAGCCGCCAATGGCCGCAATCCGCTGCCCATCGTGCTCCCGTGTCACCGGGTGATCGGCAACAACGGCGCGCTTACCGGCTTCGGCGGCGGCTTGCCAACCAAAGCTGCGCTGCTGCGACTGGAAGGCGTTGGCGTCGAAGCCCCGCTGGCGGATCTTTTTTCCTGAGTTGTTCGCCTGAAGCGAGTGACCAGCAGTCCCGGGACAGCAGGAGTAGGCGCAGAAGCGCCAAAGCGTCACGCGCCCGATTTATCATGGCGCGATGATTTCGATACGTTTTCCCATTGCTGCACTGTCCTGTGCCCTGCTCGCTGCATGCGCCTCCTCACCTGCGCCAGTCGCTCCGTCACCGACGCCGCCAACCGTGCTGCTGCTGTCCATCGACGGCTTGCGTGCGGACATGCTCGACAGCGGCAACAGCCCCAACCTGTCGCGACTGGCACGCGAAGGGGTGCGCTCGGTGGGCATGCGCCCGTCCTATCCGTCATTGACCTTCCCCAACCATTACACGCTGGTCACAGGCCTGCGCCCGGACCGCCACGGCATGGTCCACAACAGCATGAATACCGACGCGCTAGGCAACTTCCGCGTCGAAAGTCGCGAAGCCGTACGCAACCCTGCCTGGTGGGAGGGCGGTGAGCCACTGTGGGTCAGTGTCGAGAAGGCCGGTTACAAGAGTGCCACCTGGTCCTGGCCCGGCAGCGAAGCACCGATCCACGGGCTGCAGGCACAGCAGCGCCATCCCTATGACGACAGCGTGCCACTGCCCGAACGCATGCAGCAGGTGCTGTCGTGGCTTGAGGGCACGCCGGACGCGATCAAGCCACGCTTCGTCGCCGCGTACATGGAGCATGTCGACAAGGCAGGCCACAGGTACGGCCCGGACTCCCCCGAGTACACCGCCGCGCTGCGCCAGGTGGATGCCGCCATCGGCCTGTTGATCGACGGCATGGCCGCTGACGGCTCACTGGACAACACCAACATCATTGTCGTCTCCGATCACGGCATGGCCACGGTCAAGCAGGACCAGGTGATCACCCCGGCCGACATGATCGCGCCGGAACTCGCGCGTACGGTTTCCGTTGGTCAGTCGATTGGTTTCGCCCCCCTGCCCGGCAAACACGCCGAAGCCGAAAAAGCCCTGCTCGGGCGCCATGCGCACTACCAGTGCTGGAACAAGGCGCAGCTGCCCACACGCTGGCACTACGGCCACAACCCGCGTGTGCCGCCGATCATCTGCCAGATGGACGAAGGCTGGGATGCGGTGACCCCGGCCATGCGCGCCAAGCGCGCACCCGGCAACAGTGGCTCGCATGGCTATGACCCGGCACTGCCGTCGATGCAGGCGGTGTTTGTCGCGCGTGGCCCGGCGTTCGCACAGGGCAAGCAACTGTCCGCATTCGACAACGTGGATGTCTACCCGTTGTTGACCCGGCTGATCGGGATCCCTGCGCAGCCGAATGACGGTGACCCAAAGGCACTGGAGCAGGCGTTGCGCGTATCGGACATGTGAGGCCGCTTTAAAAGCCCCGCTCCTGCCTGCGGGTTGAGGGGCAACGGTTGCGAACCACTGGTTCGCTGCCCCACGAACCGCCTGGCGCTGGCGCAACGGCTGGGGTGAGGGCGCTTTTGGAGCCCGTAGCGCAAAAGCCCCTCATCCGCCCCTTCGGGACACCTCGCTCGGCGCCCCGGCCGCACACAGCGTGCATGGCGTTCAGTCGTGCATAAGCCAGTGGCGCGCAAGCCCCATGCCTTCACCACGCAGGCGGGAGAAAGGAAAACTCCGGGCTCAGGTCAGCCGAACGTCTGCTCCCGCTACGCTCAAGCATTCACTGCGCCCGCCTTCATCCACATCTCAGAACGTCACCCTCAAACGCTATCGCCGAACGCCTTCGCCAGCTCACGGTAAGCCGCATGCTGCGCCTCGTTTTCCGGCACCGGCGCGATGACTTCAAGTTCAACAATCTGGTCACCGTCAGTCGGCTTGCCCGGCAGGCCACGGCCACGCAGACGCAGCTTGCGGCCGCTGTCCGAATCGGCCGGCACCTTCAATTCCACCGGACCACCGAGCGTGGGCACGCTGATGCTGGTACCCAATACCGCCTGCCATGGCGTGACCTGCAACGTGTACAGAATATTGCGGCCGTCCACCTCGAACTGCGGGTGCGCGGCGTACTCGACTTCCAGCATCAGGTTGCCGCCACCGCTGCCCTGCCCGGTCAGACGGATCACCTGGCCCGGGCGGATGCCCTTGGGCACGCGCACATCCAGCTGACGACCATCGACGGTGATGCGCAGAGTCTCGCCGTTGTAGGCTGCCTCAAGCGGCACCGACAGCTTGGCGCGGGTGTCGCGCATCGGCTGCGGGCCGGCGCTTCCGCCAAAACCGTTGCGGCCGCGCGGGCCACCACCACCGCCGCCACGCTGACGGGCGAACAGGCTTTCAAAGAAATCACTGAAGCCGCCGCCGGCTCCACCGCCGCCGAACACCTCCTCGAAATCAAAGCCCTGACCACCCCCGAAATCCGGCGGTGCCTGGAACTCCTCGCCCGGCCGATAACCCTGCGCACGCAGCTGGTCATATGCCTTGCGCTTGGCCGGGTCACGCAGCGCTTCATACGCCTCGTTGACGGCCTTGAATTTCTCTTCCGCGCCGGCTTCCTTGCTGACGTCCGGGTGGTACTTGCGTGCCAACCGCCGGTAAGCAGTCTTGATCTCCGCATCGCCGGCGGTGGGCTCCACGCCCAGCGTTGCGTAGTAATCCTTGAATTCCATCCTTACACCTCTGCAAAAAAGTCAGGCCCGCCGCCTTTCGGCAACGGGCCGTCATGCAACCGGCAACCGCCGTGGCGCCATTCTAGCGGGCCACGACGGTCATGCTGGTGGAAAGATGCTCACACCGCTCAGGCAGCGGTCGCCGATTCCACCTGGATGCGCCGGGGCGCGGCCTCGCTGTGCTTGGGGATGCGGATTTCCAGCACACCGTTGTGGCTGCGCGCGACAATGCCCTCCGCATCGGCGGTATCAGGCAGCGTGAACCGGCGATTGAAGGCACCATGGCCCCGCTCACTACGCGAAAACAGCTCACTTTCGCCGGCCGCAACCGCAGCACGTTCACCCTTTATCGACAGCACGCCCTTGTCCATCTGCACCTCGATGCCGGACGGCTCCACGCCGGGAAGATCGGCCAGCAGCACGAACTGTGACGCTTCTTCGCGGATATCCACGGCAGGCACCCAACCCTCACGCGCCATGGCGGGTGTTTCCAGCAATGGTGCAAGCAAGTGGCGGATCTCGGACTGCGTCGGCCACTGGCGGTAACGTACGATGCTCATGATGTCCTCCTGCTTGGTAGCGGCCGGCAGACCACTGCGGTGCTGCCGTTCCATGCCCACCACGTATTGTGTGAAGGTGGCCTTTTCAAGCCGTTGACGCTGCGCTTCCCCCGCATCACTAAACTTCAATTCAGATTAGGAGTCCGCAATGTCCATCCAAGTTGGCGATCGTGTTCCGGAAGTCACCCTCAAGCGTCTGCGCGAAGGCCTGGAAACGATTGACACCTACACCCTGTTCGACGGGCGCAAGGTCGTGCTGTTTGCCGTGCCCGGCGCGTTTACCCCAACCTGTTCGGCACGTCACCTGCCCGGCTATGTCGAGCATTTCAACGATTTCCGCAGCCGCGGCATCGAAGTGTTCTGCATGGCGGTCAACGACCCGTTCGTGATGCAGGCCTGGGCCAAGACGCAATCGGTGCCGGATGGCCTGCAGATGCTGTCCGATGGCAACGGTGAATTCACCCGGGCATTGGGGCTTGAGATGGACGCCAGCAGCTCCGGTATGGGCATCCGTTCGCGTCGCTTTGCGCTGTATGTAGAAGACGGCATCGTGCGCGCCAGCTTCATCGAGGAGCCCGGCCAGTTCGAGGTTTCCTCCGCCGAGTATGTGCTGGAGCACCTGCCCGGATAATTCCCCAAACAGAAGGAATGGCCAGCCATGAGCAAGCAGCCCGCCACCAGGAAGACGCCTTCAACCGCACTCCCTGCAGGCATCAGTGATCGCAGGACCCTGCGGGCCAACGCCCGCAAACGCATTGAAGATGGCGCTGTCACGCCCACTTACAGTGCTGATCGCAAAGCGGTGATCAAGCTGCTCAATGATGCGCTGGCCACCGAGTGGGTCTGCGTGCTGCGCTATTACCGGCACTACTACATGGCCAAGGGCATGCTCGCCGATTCGGTCAAGGCCGAGTTCCTGGAGCACGCGCAACAGGAGCAGGCGCATGCCGGCCTGCTCGCAGAGCGCATCGTGCAACTGGGCGGCGAGCCCGATCTTGACCCGGACACCCTCACCGCCCGCTCGCATGCCGAGTACAAGAAAGGCGGCAACCTGCGCGACATGGTGCGCGAGAACCTCATCGCCGAGCGCATCGCCATCGATAGCTACCGCGAGATGATCAACTTCATCGGCGACAAGGACACCACCACCAAGCGCATCCTCGAGCAGATCCTGGCGCAGGAAGAGGAACACGCCGACGATTTCGCCGATCTGCTGGAAGGCTGGATCGGCGAGTAGTCGCGACGGGTCAGCGCGCAGTCAACATGCCTCAACCCGGGTACGCTGCGTGCAGCAGCCCCTAAAAAAGCAGAAGGCCCGGCAATGCCGGGCCTTCTGTGTCTTTCAGCAGATAACCATCGCCGCAATCACCAGATCACAACGCGCTTGTCGTCGGCGCGTACCATCGCATCGCCGGCCTTGCACTGGAACGCTGCCGCGTACGACGGCATGTTCGACGGGGCGCCGTTGGCACGGAAGTTGGCCGGTGCGTGCGGATCGGTGTTCAGACGCACGCGCAGCTCGCCGTCGGTGAAGTTGCGGCGCCACACGGTCGCCCAGTTCATGAAGAAACGCTGATCCTGCGTGTAGCCGTCCACCGGCACGTTGACCTTGGCATCTTCCTTCAGCGCCATCTGCAGCGCGTCGTAAGCCACGGTCAAGCCACCCAGATCGCCGATGTTCTCGCCCAGGGTCAGCTTGCCCTTCACGTTCACGCCCGGCAGCGATTCGTAGCCATCGAACTGCGCGACCAGCTGGTCGGTGCGACTGTTGAACGCGGTGCGGTCGGCATCGGTCCACCAGTTGTCGAAGTTGCCGTTGGCGGCGAACTGACTTCCCGAGTCGTCGTAGCCGTGCATCATTTCGTGGCCGATCACCGCACCGATGCCACCGTAGTTCAACGCCGGGTCGGCCTTGGCGTCGAAGAACGGCGGCTGCAGGATGGCGGCTGGGAACACGATCTCGTTCTTGGTGGCGTTGTAATAGGCGTTGACGGTCTGCGGGGTCATGCCCCACTCGGTCTTGTCCACCGGCTTGCCGATCTTGCCCAGCATGTAGCGGTAGTTGAACGCCTGCGCGGCCTGCATGTTGCCCAGGTAGCTGTCGCCATTGGTGGTCAGGCCCGAGAAATCACGCCACTTGTCCGGGTAGCCGATCTTCGGGGTGAAGCTGGCCCACTTCTCCAGCGCCTTCTTCTTGGTGTCATCCCCCATCCACGGCAGACCTTCCAGGCGTGCCTTCAGTGCCACCGACAGATTCTCCACCAGGTGCTGCATCGCCACCTTGGATTCGGCCGGGAACACCGCGTCCACGTACAGCCGGCCCAGTGCTTCGCCCATCGAGCCGTTCACCGACTCCAGCACGCGCTTCCAGCGCGGCTGCATTTCCTGCTGGCCGCGCAGGGTCTTGTTGAAGAAATCGAAGTTGGCCTGTTCGAAGTTCTTGCTCAGGTATGGCGCGGCGTTGTCCACGGTGTGGAAGCGCAGGTACGCCTGCCAGGTGGCGGCCGGCACGTCGGCCAGCATCTTGTCCACTTCGCCGAAGAAGCCCGGCTGGGCCAGAGAGAACTTGTCCTTGGCCGGGATCTGCAGCGTGTCGAACAATGCGGTCCAGCTGAAGTTCGGGGTCTGCTTGTCGGCGTCGGCCGCGCTGACCGGGTTGTAACGCTTGGACGGATCACGCAGTTCGATGCGCGACAGCGAGGCCTTGGCCAGGCGGGTTTCGAAATCCATCACTGCCTTGGCCTGCTCCTTGGCCTGCGCGGCATCCACGCCGGACAGGGTCAGCAGCTGCTCGATGTAGGCCACGTAGGCGTCGCGGATCTTGGCCTGCGATTCGTCGAAGTAGTAACCCTTCTCCGGCAGGCCCAGGCCGCCCTGGCCGACGTAAGCGATGACGTTGGCCGAATCCTTGAAGTCCGGGCTGGCGTACAGCGCGAACAGGAAGCCGTTGCCCTGCGCGTAGCTGTCACGCAGGTAGCCGCTCAGCGCGGCGCTGTCGTTCAGCGCGGCGATCTTGTCCAGTTCCGGCTGCAGCGGCTTGATGCCGGCCGCCTCGATGGCCGCCTCGTCCGAGCCGGTCTTCCAGATGTCGCCGATCTTGGCTTCGTTGGAACCTGCCGCAGCCTTGCCAGCGGCGGCCTGCTGCACCAGTGCGTGCTGCACTTCCAGCGAGCGCTCGCGCAGGATCTCGAAGCTGCCCCAGGTGGTCTGGTCGCCCGGTACCGGGTTCGCGGTGAGCCACTTGCTGTTGACGAAGCCGTTGAGGTCGTTACACGCCTGCACGGCCGGATCCAGATCCGCGGCGTTGAGCGAGATCAGCTGGGTCTTGATCTGCGACTGATCGAACGCCGCCTTGGCGGCTTCCGCCGGTGCAGCGGGCGCTTCGGTCTTGCCGCAAGCGGCCAGCGAGGCGGCGATTGCAACCGTCAGGGACAACGGGACGAGCTTGGAAAACGACATGGACATCTCCGGCCAAACAGGGAAAAAGGCCATGCAACTGCATGGCACAACCGTTGAGCGTAGGTGATCACGGCCACAGACGGATAGGCCAAAGGTCACGCAGCAGCGTCACGGCAGACGCCGCAAAGTGCCACCTAAGCCAACAGAGCACTGGCGTCCTGGCACGAGGGCGGCCACACATGCCGCCCTCCACCAACAGCCAGACCATGAGCACTTCCCAACACTGGCTGGCCATGCCCGCACCCGCCGAACGCACGCTGTGCCAAACTCCGGCAACGTGGATCGGAGCGTCCACCTGCCGGGAGTCGCCCATGCATTGGCTACGCGCAGTTGTGTTCTGTTTCGCGGCGGCCTGCTGCCATGTCGCCCACGCACAGGCAACGAATCCGCCCGTCCCGAGCACGACGGTCGCGCCTGCATCGCCGACGGCAATCACTCCCGAACCCATCGATGCCGCATTGATCGTGACCCGCGCTGATACCGACGAGCGCCTCGCGATCTCGGCCATCGAGCTGGCCGGCCAACCTGACCCCATCATCGCGCTGGCATCCCCACTGGAGGCGATCACCCGTTCAGTGGACCAGCGTCGACAGGCCTTGTCCCCTGCCCAGCTGCGCAGGGTGCCGATCATGCGCCTTGAAAGCCTGGATCGACATTGGCAGTTCGACAGCAAACGGTTCGCGCGCTGGCGTGATTCGCTGCAGATTGCCACCACCCCCTATGCCGAGGACGCTGCCGAACTCGCTCAACGACGTGCCAGCTGGCAAGCCACGCGGCAACAGCCGAGCGCCATTCCACCGCTGCTGCTCAGCCGCATCGACGCCTTGATAACCCGCTTGACCGAGGCCGAGCAGGCACTTGCAGGCCCGCTCGCAAGGCAGATGGAACTCAGCGCGCGCGCCAATGCCATGGAAGCACGCCTGCAATCAGGCCACGCTGCGGTCACCGATGCCATCGGCTATCTCGACCATCAGCTGCTGCAGGTCGACTCCCCACCGCTCTGGCAGATCGATACAGATTCTCCCGACCAGCGCGCAGTGGCCAGCGACGCGCTCAGCTCGGGCTTGCAGATCGAACTCGAATTCAGCCGTGCCTATCAAGGCGAGCACCGCCACACACAATTCCTGTTCCACGCCATCCAGATACTGCTGCTGCCGTTGCTGCTGTGGGCCCGGCGCTATGGTCGCCGGGCGGAGATCAACAACAGCATCGAAGCCGCCACCCAGCGCGTGCTGGCGCGGCCCTGGTCAACCTGGCTACTGATGTCCACGGTCGCAATGCTGGCACTGGAACCCGATGCGCCACTGCTGACCCTGCAGGCGGGCATGTTGTTCGCATTGATCCCGGTGCTGCGCCTGCTGCCGCCCGGGAGCAAGCGTCTACTTGGGGACTGGCCTTTGGTCGCATCGCTGCTGTATCTGCTCGCAGGACTGGGCTTCTTCTTCCTGTCGAGCAATGTAGCTTTCCGCCTATATACGCTGGTGCTGACCCTCGTGGCCATGTTGTTGACCGGTTTCGTGCAATGGAAGGCATACCGCGCCGGTCACGCACGCACAACTGGAAGGACCGGGCAGCTACTACGTGCAGCGGCGTGGGTCGCGCAAGGCCTGTTCGCGCTTTCCCTGCTTGCCAATATCATTGGCAACCGCACGCTGGCGGAAATGCTGACCAACGCGATCATCGACAGCGCCTACTTCGGCCTGCTGCTCTATGTCGGCATCGCGGTCTTGCTCAGCTTGTTGCACCTGCTGCTGAGCAGGCCCAGCCTGGCGCGTTACCGGCTTACCCGCGATCACGCGCCACCATTGCTTTCACTGCTGGCTCGACTGGGCGTTTTTGTGGCCATTGTCGGTTGGATGATCTATACGATGGACAGCTTCCGCATCCTGCGGCCGACCTATGCAATCCTCGGCAAAGTGCTGTCGCATGAATTCTCCTTTGGAGAATTCAGCTTGTCGCTTGGCCATGTACTGGCCTTTGTCGCGGCAATCACCATCGCCTTCTGGGCGGCCCGGGTTACCCGCCTGCTGCTGCAGGACATACTCCAGCATGGCACCAGCGTGTCGCGCGGCATCGGCAACAGCATCGCCTCCCTTGCCTCGTATGCGGTATTGATGCTGGGCGTTGTGATCGCGCTGTCAGCGGCTGGCTTCAAGGGCAGCCAGCTGGCGCTGCTGTTCGGCGCATTGGGCGTTGGTATCGGGTTTGGCCTGCAGAACGTGGTCAACAATTTTGTTTCTGGCTTGATCCTCATGTTCGAGCGACCGATCCAACCCGGCGATGTGGTCGAGGTCGGTCCCATCAACGGCCGCGTCCGTGATATCGGCATGCGTTCCACCCGCATCAAGACCTTCGAGGGCGCCGACGTGGTGGTGCCCAATGGCACTCTGCTGTCCGAACCGCTGGTCAACTGGACGCTGCTCGACCGCAATCGGCGCATGGAAGTGAATGTTGGCGTTGCTTACGGCAGCGATCCGAAACAGGTGCTTGAACTGTTGTCCCGCTGCGCCGAGCAGACGCCCGGTGTCGCCACCGAACCTGCAGTCGTCGCGTTGTTCGTCGGCTTCGGTGCCAGCTCGTTGGATTTCAGCGTGCGCGCCTGGACGCGCGACTATGACCACTGGCTCAGTATCCGCAGTGCGCTTGTCACCAGCATCCACACCGCCTTGCAAGAGGCCGACATCGAGATCCCTTACCCGCAGCAGGATGTACATGTGCGCAGCCTGCCGACGACACCACCGGTCCCATCGATCGACCCGCCGCCAGCGACTGCGTGAAGGCGGCCCCGACTGCAAGCTCAAACCCCGTCCACAGCCACCTGCACCGGTATAGGCACTGCCCGACCAGATAACCGTGCTCAACGCAACCGCAGCAACGAACCAGTCACCGCAACAATCGCAAGCGCTGCCGCAGCCATCAGGAACGCGGCCTGCAGCGACCACTGCTGGGCGATGAAGCCAATCGCTGCGGGGCCCAGCAGTACGCCCGCGTAGCCCATCGTGGTGACTGCCGGGATGGCGACGCTCTCCGGCATGCGGGTCTGCCGCCCGGCCAGACTGAACATCACCGGCACGATATTGGCGCAGCCAATGCCGACGAGCGCGTAGCCCAGCAAGGCCACGCTGAAACCCGGCACCAGGGTAGCCAAGATGAAGCCAGCACATGCCAGCAGACCGCCCACCAGTACCGCAGCACTCGGGCCAAGCCGGTTCACCAGCCGATCACCGAACAGGCGTGTGGCCGTCATGGCGATGTTGAACGCGACAAATCCCCACCCCGCGTGCGCCAGTTTCACGCCGCGCACCTCATGCAGGAACACCGCGCTCCAATCCAGCATCGAACCTTCGGCGAGAAAACTGATGAAGCACACTGCGCCGATCACGATCACCACGCCGCGCGGCAACGCAACGCCGGCTCCGCCCTGCTGCGCACGCTCGCTGCGCCACCACCGCGATGACGACACGGTGAGCGCCACCACGCCGGCAGCCACCACGCCGGTCGCCAACAAGGCGCCAGCACCGATCGACAACAGCAGCGTCACCAGCGCTGCGCCGGACAAGGCACCAATGCTGTAGAAGGCATGGAAACCAGACATCATCGCGCGCCCGGATTCGCGCTCCACCACCACTGCCTGGATGTTCATCACACAGTCCATTGCACCGATACCGGCGCCGAACACCAGCAACACGATGCCAATGCCAAGTGGCGTTGCCGCTACCGCCAATAGCGGCAACGTCATGACCATCATCAGCACCGTCACCAGCATCACCGGCCGACAGCCATGGCGGGCAGCCAGCATGCCGGCCAGCGGCATGGACAACAGCGAGCCCAGGCCAAGACACAGCAGCAGCACACCCAGCATCGCGTCATCAAGACCCGCACGGGCCTTGGCAAAAGGCACCAGCGGTGCCCAGCATGCAATCGCAAACCCCGGAATGAAAAAGGCGGCACGCGTGGCCATCTGCTGGCTGCGCTGTAGAGATGGCGAATGGGTCACGTGTGGTTCCTGGACTATGGACTGCTGCTGGCGCTTGTGGACGCAGGGAAAGGCTGAATCAGGCCTTGGCCACGGGCACACGTCCCAGGCGGGGCGCAACAGCTGCCAGCCGCTCCTGCATTTCGACCGCGACGCGGTCACTGATCAACAACTGATCGACCTGCTCGATACCCGCAATGCGGAAGCTGCCGCGCGCGCCGACTTTTTCGCTGGCGGCGACGATCAACGTCATATCGCTGGCGCGCAGCATTGCCTGTTTGAATGCGCACTCTTCGGCATTGATGCCCCAGATGCCGGTCTCCGGATCCAGCGCGCACACGCCGGGAATGCAGACATCGGCCTGCAGTTGGGTCAGCTGCTGCAGCGCGATGGATCCGATGGCAGCACCACTGCGCGGATCGATCCGCCCGCCAATCATCATCACCTCCGCAGCCTGCGCACCAGCCAGGGCATCCGCAACGGCGGGGGAATTGGTGACGACCGTCAGCGCGGTGCCACGCAGCGCGCGGGCGATCTCGACATTGGTGGAACCGGCGTCCATCAGCACCACCTGCCCGGGCAGCAACAACGATGCGGCGTGTACGGCCAAAGCGCTGCGCTCCGGATCATGCCGTCCTACCCGCTCAGGCAAGGCATCGAACTGCGGCGTCGGCAGCAAGGCACCGCCGTAGACACGCCGACACAGTCCTTTACTTGCCATCTCGCGCAGGTCACGGCGGATGGAGTCCTCGGAGACGCCGAATGCGGCAACCAGCTCGCTGGCCACCACGCGGCCATGGCTGCGGAGCTGGTCGAGGATGCGCTGCTGGCGCTCCTGCGGGAGTACGTCGGGGCGGGAAAGGGTCATTGTTCACGGGGTTTGCGGCGGCTCAGCTGCAAGTAAGCCGGCAAGGCACGCAACGATCTGATGTCGGCTGATGCCGACAATCATGCACAAACAATTAAAACCGTGCAACAAAATGCATAGAACCCCTAGCCGAGCCCCGCCTGCCCACCACGTGATCGGCAGGGAACCCGACTGATTCAGAGCCCCACTACCGGTTCAGGCGCGCCTGAAACACCGCGCCCACCACACTTTCGGTCGGGCACGGTGTTTCAGCGCAATGCGCTGGGATCAGTAAATGCCCTACGGCGCCGCCGGCTTGGATTGGCCGCTCCACGATTTGCTCACGATCATCCATTTCCCGTCGATCTTCGACAAAGCCAGGTAGTCCAGCCCATCCCATCGTGGATAGTCCAGCGTCACTTTGACGATTGCCGCATCCCGGCCCACCTCCAGGATTTCGTAGCTGCGCTTGCGCAGCGCTTCGTCGGCTGCGGGCTTCCCCGTGAATCCGTTTGCCCACTCTTCTGCGGACTGCGTGACCACGCTGCCCCGCGGGGCGGAGTAACCAACCACCACGCCGTCCCGTCTAAGCACTTCAAGGATCAGATTGGGGTCGCCTGACTCAAACCCACGCATCATCTTCTGCATTACCTGGTCTACTGCGTCACGCTCGCTGTCATTGGCGAGCGCCGACACGGAAAGGAGAAGGAGCGCTCCTGCAAGAACCATGGATTGGATCGGTTTTTTCATGATGTTTCCTGGAGTTGTTGGGGTACGACGCTTGGCCTGCCTCACCCGGCATCGGGTGACGTGTCACAGATCAACCTTTCACCGCACCGCGGCCTGACTGCTGCCCGGTTAGTCTGCGAAGAACATCGACGACGGCCTCCGCTACCGGCTTTGCGGATGCGTAGTTCTGGCCAGTAACCACTCGACCATCGATCTCGATGTACGGGTCCTCACTATCCAGCGCATGGAACACGCCGCCGCGGTCTTCGACCGTTTTCCGGATCAGGAAGGGAAATTCCTTGAAGTAGGCAGCGTCCTGCCTTTCGTGCTCTTCGGGAAAGCCGCTGATGCGCTTGCCTGCCACCAGGTTCTGCCCGCTGGCGAGCTTGAGGTTCACAAGTCCCGCCGTGCCGTGACAAACGGCTGAGATCACGCCGCCATTGCGCTCGTAAACATGCATGGCGATGCTCTGCAGGACGGAATGCTCGGGCACGCCGTAGATCGCGTTGCTGCCGCCGACGTAGTACACCGCACGGTATCGGGCGGGGTCGATCTGTTCGGGCTTGGCCGTATTCCTAAGCCCACGCATGACCTCCTCGTCCTCGATGCGAGAGGCAACATCCTCGCTGACATACTCATCGAGGATCGGCACGTCGCCACCGTCGGGTGAAACGAAGTCCACCACGTACCCAGCGGCCTTGAACGTATCCCACGCATGCACAACCTCACCGAAGCTGATGCTGGCCGGCAGCAGCGATGTGCCATGGACCTTGCTGCTGGCAAGGATGAACAGGATGCGCCCCTGACTGTCGCCGGCGGCAGCCGGGATGACGGCCTTGGCGACAGGCTGGATCGTGCCCGCCCACGCGGCCGGAACACCGGCCTGTGTTCGACCGGAAGTGACCTGCCCTGCGACGGCACTACCCGCATGGGCGTCGGAAACACCGCCCAGCCAAGCGGTCAGCAGAAGCAGGAGTGTGTGTTTGATGAAGCGGGAAGTGTGCATGTACGCCAGCTCGATGGTCGGAGCGGCGACTCTATGGTGTTCCTTTGAAATCAATGTGTTGCATTTTAGTTCAGGAGTGCTGGAATCGATTCCCGGAGTCGTTTCCGGCCGCCCGGAACGCCGCAGGCGTGACCCCTCCCCACTTCTTGAAGGCGCTGTGGAAGGTTGACATCGATTGGAAGCCTGCTTCTTCGGCCACCGCTTCGAGAGGCTTGGTGGGCGACTGTCGCAACAGCCGTTTTGCCTCGACCACGCGAAGTTGTGTCAAGTACTGCTTGAAGGAGGTCTGGTTGTTGTCGTTGAGCAGCTGCGACAGCCGGGTTTGGGGCATGCCCAGTCGACGGGCAAGCCGGGGCAGGGTCAACCCCGGGTCCAGGTGCAGCCGCTCCTGCGCCATCAACTCGGCCAATGCCTGCAACTGCACGGTCGCCTCTGATTCGGGAATCCGGCGATCCTGGTAGGGCTCGATCGGCGCCTGCCCGGAACGCAGGCGCAGATAGACAAGGACGCTCGAAGCCAGGATGAAAGTGAAGGACAACGCACCCACAATGTAAGAGGTGTAGCCAGCGGTGTAGTACGCCGCCCAGATCAACCAGATGCTTACCAGCGCCCCCAGCATCAGCCGGCCGGATGCGGTGCCTGCAAGCCGTGTGCGATGCAGATACACCTGGATGGTGGCAAGCAGCAGATAGCCCAGCCACGCGTAATTGATGCCCGGCGTTATGACATGACGCCACAGCTCGGCATTACCGGTATAAGGCAGGAAAACGTTCACCGCCACGATGAGCAGCAGCAAGCCGGCGATGTGCCAACGGTCTGCACGTCCGAGGCCGGGGCTATCGCTCTGGCTTGAGCGCACCAGAAAGAACAGGCACGGCCCGATCATGAAACATGCAGTCAGGCCAACCTGGAGGACGACTCGCGGAATGTCCGACCAGAAATAGAAAGCCACGGATTTCCCGGTTCGCACCCCTACGGCCAGGATCAACAGCGACAGCCAACGTTGCGTGGGCTTGCCCTTGGCCTGCCACCAGAGGAACGAGGCTGCACCGACGCCACTGAAAGCGCCAAGCATGGCGAAGAAGAACAGGAAGTGCTGACTCAGCATGATCGACACGTCGAAGAAGAGGAATCTCGTCACGCTGTGATCGCACGGCGAAGCTGCGATACACCCTTGCGGCAAACGAGCAGAGGGACATTCTTACACTACGTCGATCAGTTGCATGCGCTGGCGCAGCTCCAGGAAGGCAAGCCACGGCATGTGTCGCATCCTGCTTGCCTGGGTGCTGCCCTGGCAAGCAGGATG
Source organism: Stenotrophomonas humi (assembly GCF_001431415.1). Taxonomy (GTDB): domain Bacteria; phylum Pseudomonadota; class Gammaproteobacteria; order Xanthomonadales; family Xanthomonadaceae; genus Stenotrophomonas; species Stenotrophomonas humi. The sequence goes on from NZ_LDJI01000026.1 coordinate 94,140, forward strand.
GACCTGTCGGGGGTTGTTCGAGCCAGCACCATTCGAAACCGCCCTGCGCTGCCGCATAGTAACGATGCCCCGCAGAAACGCCCGACATGGGCCGGGCCTTCCGTGTCATCAGCCAGGCCGACCGCTCACTCTTCCATCGTCTCTATCACTCCCGCAGCGCGCGCCAATGCCGCGGCCTCGGCCGCTCCCTTGCGCTCGCTGTAGCGATCAACCAGGTAGTCGCTGCGACCCCGCACCATCAACGTGAATTTGATCAGCTCTTCCATCACGTCCACCACCCGGTCGTAGTACGGCGACGGCCGCATGCGGCCGTTCGCATCAAACTCCTGCCACGCCTTCGGCACCGACGATTGATTGGGGATGGTGACCATGCGCATCCAGCGGCCGAGTACACGCAGCGCATTGACCACGTTGAACGACTGGGAGCCACCGCTGACCTGCATCACCGCCAGCGTGCGGCCCTGCGTGGGGCGCACGCTGCCCTCCTCCAGCGGCAGCCAGTCGATCTGGTTCTTGAGCACGCCAGTCAGCGTGCCATGCCGCTCGGGTGACACCCAGACCTGCCCTTCGGACCATTGCGACCATTCGCGCAACTGCTGCACCTTCGGATGATCCTTGCCGCAGCTGTCGAGCATCGGCAGCTCGTGCGGGTCGAACACCCGCGTTTCGGCCCCGAGTTGGCGCAGGATGCGCTCGGCTTCCAGTGCCAGCTTGTGGCTGTAGGACTCCGGCCGCAGCGAGCCGTACAGCAGCAGGATGCGCGGGCGGTGGCCGGGACCGTTGTCGGCCAGCAACTCGGCTTCCGGGTCAGGAAGATGCTCAAACAGGATGTTGGGAAGATTCATGGGGGATATCTTGTTGCGCCTCGATAGTTCGACTATTCTAGAAACATGGAAATGAATCAGGCAATAAGCGCGCTCAACGCACTCGGCCAGGCCACCCGCCTGGCCGCTTACCGGCTGCTGGTGGAAGCCGGCCCGGACGGGCGCATGGCAGGCGAAATCGCCCAGGCCCTGTCGGTGCCCAACGCCACGCTCTCCTTCCACCTGAAGGAGCTGCTGCAGGCCGGCCTGATCCACAGCGAAAGCGTCGGCCGCAATGTCTGCTACCGGGCCAACTACGACGCCATGAACGCGCTGCTCAGCTATCTCACCCACAACTGCTGCGCCGGTACGCCTGCCGCCGACTGCGACGTTGCCACCAGCAATAACTGCTGCTGAGCCAACCCCATGACCGCATGCATCCGCGCCGCTACGCCTGCTGATCTGGCTGCGCTGACCGCGCTGCTGGCGTCAGCATCCCTGCCCGTTGCGGACCTGGACGGCCAGCGCATCCACTTTCTCGTCGCCGAGATCGATGCCCAGTTGGTTGGCGTCATTGGCGTGGAAGCACTGGTTCCGGAGGGATTGCTGCGCTCGTTGGCGGTATCGCCGGCCCTGCATGGCAGCGGCCTTGGCAGGCGATTGGTGCAGGCACTGGAAGCTCATGCCGCACATCACGGCATCGAGCACCTGACGCTGCTGACCGAAACCGCTGCACCGTTCTTCAGCCGCCTGGGTTACCTGCAGCAGCCCCGCGAGCAGGTCACCGAAGCCATTCGTACCACCTCCGAATTCCGCGCCCTCTGCCCTGCTTCGGCGATCTGCATGCACAAGCAACTGGATCCGGCGCGGAGCGCCCCTGACATATCCGCAGCAGCTCCGCGCTGACGCCTGCACAAGTCCCGCTGGCACGCGTGCGGGAGTGAAGCTTTCCCCATCACTTCTGGAACCACCATGACCATCAATGTTCTTTTCCTGTGCACCGGCAACAGCGCACGCAGCGTGCTGGCCGAAGCAACATTGCGCGCCTGGGGCGGCAGTCGTTTCGCTGCATTCAGCGCCGGCAGCCAGCCCACCGGCAGGGTCAATCCGCTCGCGCTGGCCCAGCTCTCGGCCGACGGCATCAGCAGCACCGGCCTGCGCAGCAAATCCTGGGATGAGTTCACCGCTGCCGATGCACCGCGCATGGAGCTGATCATCACCGTTTGCGATTCCGCTGCGGCGGAGAGCTGCCCGGTCGTGTTCGGTGACTTTCTGCGTTCGCATTGGGGGCTGCCCGACCCCGCTGCGGTGGAGGGCAGTGACGCCGACAAGCAACAGGCTTTCGCGCAGGCCCACGACATCGTCAAGGCGCGCCTGCGGGCACTGCTGGCACTGCCTGCGGAGATATGGACGGACCGCACGCGCTTGAAGGCGGCGTTGGACCAGATCGGATTGATGCAGCCGCAAGGCGAGGCCGACGGCCATGTCTGATGCGGCACCGCGCATGGGAGGCTTCGAGCGCTACCTGACATTGTGGGTCGCCGTGTGCATCGTCGTCGGCACCGCGCTCGGCCACATCTTCCCTGCCCTGTTCGCACGTCTTGGCGGCATGGAAGTGGCCCGGGTCAACCTGCCGGTGGCGGTGCTGATATGGCTGATGATCATCCCGATGCTGCTGAAGGTGGACTTCGGTGCCATGCGTCAGGTGGGCCAGCACTGGCGCGGCATCGGCGTCACCCTCTTCATCAACTGGGCAGTCAAGCCGTTCTCGATGGCTTTGCTGGGTTGGTTCTTTCTGCGCCACGTGTTTGCCGCGTGGCTGCCCGCCGGACAGATCGACTCGTACATGGCCGGGCTGATCCTGTTGGCGGCAGCGCCGTGCACCGCGATGGTGTTCGTATGGAGCAACCTGTGCCGCGGCGATGCCAATTTCACCCTGAGCCAGGTGGCGCTCAACGACGCGATCATGGTGCTGGCATTCGCGCCATTGGTGGCATTGCTGCTGGGCCTGTCGTCGATCACCGTTCCGTGGGCGACGCTGGTGTTGTCGGTGACGCTGTACATCCTGATCCCGATTGGATTGGCGGCAGGGTTGCGGCACTGGCTACTGGCATGTGGTGGCCCTGAACGCCTGCAAGGCGTGCTGCATCGTCTTGGGCCCATCTCGCTGAGCGCATTGCTGCTGATGCTGGTCCTGCTGTTCGGTTTCCAGGGACGGCAGATCATCGAGCAACCGCTGGTCATCGCCATCCTTGCCGTACCCATCCTGCTGCAGGTCTATTTCAACGCCGGGCTCGCCTACCTGCTCAATCGACGCCTCGGTGTTGCCCACTGCGTGGCCGGGCCATCGGCGTTGATCGGCGCCAGCAACTTCTTCGAACTGGCCGTTGCCGCTGCGGTCAGCCTGTTCGGCGTGCACTCCGGCGCCGCGCTGGCGACCGTGGTCGGCGTGCTGATCGAAGTGCCGGTGATGCTGACCGTGGTGGCCATCGTCAACCGCTCGCGTCGCTGGTATGACGCAGGAGTCGTCCCCCGACCGTAACGTGCTTCGCGGCTCACGTTGCTCCTGCAAGGAATGCATCCCCCGCAGGTGCAGCCTTGGCCGCGAAACTTGTGATGCCTGATCAACAGCGCGGCCAGCAATCTCTTGATTGCTGGCCGCATGACGACTCGACCGCAAGGTGCTTCGCGGCTCACGCCGCTCCCACGAGGCAGCGCCGGATCAGGAACTGCGGCGATTGGGCAGGAACGCTGCCACCATGCCCAGTAGCGGCAGGAACGAAATCACCTTGTAGACCCACAGGATGCTGGTGTGATCGGCCAGCACGCCGAGCACCGCGGCACCCAGGCCGCCCATGCCGAACGCGAACCCGAAGAACATTCCCGACACCGCACCGATACGGTGTGGCATCAGTTCCTGCGCGTAGACCAGGATGGCCGAGAACGCCGAGGACAGCACGAAGCCGATGATCAAGGTCAGCACCGTCGTCCATTCCAGGTTTGCGTAAGGCAGGATCAACGCGAACGGTGCCACCCCCAGAATCGACGCCCAGATCACCGGCTTGCGGCCGATGCGGTCGCCCAGCGGGCCACCGAGCAAGGTGCCCGCGGCCGATGCCGCCAGGAACCCGAACAGGTGCAGCTGCGCGCTCTGCACGGTGACGCTGAACTTCTGCATCAGGTAGAACGTGTAGAAGCTGCTCAGGCCGGCGATATAGAAGTACTTGCTGAAGATCAGCACCAGCAGGATCGCGATCACCCAGGCCACGGTGCGTGACGGCAACCGTGATTCGGTATTTGCCATGACAACCTTCGGCTTGGCTGCACTGACCACCAGATGCTGCTGGTACCAGCGGCTCACATACATCAGCAGGCCAATGCCCAGCAGCGCCGCACCGCTGAACCACGCCACGCTGCGCTGTCCATTGGGTGCGATCACCGCCGCCGCCAGCAGCGGACCAATGGCCGTGCCCGCATTGCCACCCAACTGAAACACCGATTGCGACAAACCATGGCGGCCACCCGATGCCAGGCGCGCGATGCGCGAGGACTCCGGATGGAAAATGGCCGAGCCGATGCCCACCAGCATCGCCGCCACCAGCACCATGCTGAAGTTCGGCGCGTAGGCCAGCAGCAGCAATCCGCACAACGTCGAGGTCATGCCCATCGGCAGCGAATACGGCGCAGGCTGCTTGTCGGTACGCAGGCCGATCAGTGGCTGGAACAAGGACGCGGTGAGCTGGTAGGTCAAGGTGATCATGCCTACCTGGGTGAAGCTCAGGTTGAACTGCAGCTTGAAGATCGGATACAGCGCCAGGATCAGCGACTGCATCATGTCGTTGACCAGATGCGAACTGCTGATCGCTGCGAGCACACCCACGGCAACCGGGCGACGCGAGCTGGCGGGTGACGCAGCAACCGATGGAGCGGGAGATGACATGGCAGAACCACGGAAGGGGGGAAGTCGGACGCATGGTAGAGTCGTCGCGAACGCCCTTCTTGCGCGATATGGTCATACACTCTCTCGAAAAGGACACCCCCCTTCGCGCCGGCAAGCGCCGCCCCCTGCCGGCCGGGCCGGAGACCGCGGTGTACTGCAAGGCCCGCGACTACAGCGCGGACACGGTCATTCCGCTGCATCACCATCCCGACCGCCATCAGCTGGTGTACGCCGAGTCGGGCGTATTGGTGGTGCGCGCGGGCATGGGCCGCTGGGTCGTGCCCAGCACCCGTGCCATCTGGATGCCCGCCGGAACCGGCCACCAGGTGCACTGCATCGGCTTGGTGCAGATGCGCAGCCTGTACATCTCCCCTGCGGCGATGTCACAGCCAGCGGCGGGACCTTCAGCGGTGTCGATCACCCCGCTGCTGGCCGCCTTGATCCGCACTGCGGTGACGGTCAAACAACCATATCGCGAGGACTCCCGCGATGGCCGCTTGATGCGTTTGATCCTGGATGAAATGCAGACCCTGCCGGTGCTGCCGCTGCACCTGCCCGAGCCCAGTGACAAACGGCTGCGCATGATCGCCCGGCAACTGGAGCGTCGCCCGGATGATGCGTCCACGCTGCAGGATTGGGCCGCTCGGTTGAAGGTGGATGTGAAGACCATCCAGCGCCTGTGCGCACGCGAACTGGGCATGACCTTCGGCCAGTGGCGGCAACAGGCGAGATTGCTGCGTGCATTGGAACGGCTGGCCATCGGTGAGAAAGTCATCGACGTTGCACTGGCGCTCGGCTATGAAAGCCCGAGTGCGTTCACCACCATGTTCAAGCGCCGCTTCGGGCTGACGCCGAGCCAGTTCTTTCGTTGACGTGACCGGCGCGGCGTCAGGGGCGCGATAGCAAAGTCGCTCCTACGTTTAATGCTGGCTTCATTGCCGAACCCAGCAGCTCGATCACCTCAGATAACGCTCACCATCAAATTCAAAGCCGTTCACCTGCCCCTGCGCATCACGAAGGAACCGCAACGGCTCCACCGCATCCAACGGCCCGCCCTGCGCACCGAACAGATCAACAACCGCCGGCTGCAGCTCACGTTCCAGTACACCGATCCGCAGGCGCAGGACACCGTCGTCTTCACTGATAAGCGCGTCAACCGGCAGCCGTTCACCACGGAAACGGCCGACATGGATCGCACGTTTCTCTCCGGTCGGCTGCCAGTTCCAGCCCTGCCAACGTGGATCGGCACGTTCCTTTTCCTGGCGTGCGCGCATGCCGGCAAGCTGCTCGGCAACCCGCTTCGGGTAGGTCTGCTGGCGTGTCTGCGCCCATGATGCGGCTTCCGAGTGATCCACCAGGTACTGGAAGAACTGCACCACCGTGCGCGATGTCAGCCACCCGGTAGCGTTGTCGGAGTTGGAAAACACGCCGATGCCCACGCCCAGGTCTGGCGAGAACGCCATCATGCTGCGGGCACCGGTGTAGCTGCCGCCATGGATGTAAAGCGTGTGACCTTCAAAATCACAGACGTTCCAGCCAAACGCATAACCGTTGCAGGGAAGTTCGTAGGCGTTGCGCGCTTTGGGGTCCACCTGCACCCCGATGACATGCGCCGCGTCGATCGCCTGCGCATTGAATCCCGCCGGCACCGGCGCGCCCAGCTGCACACGCAGCCAACGGCCAAGATCGCGCGGCGAGGTCATCATGCCGCCGGCCGAATGCATGATCGCGTCAGGTTTGGGCAGCACCACCTGCCAACCACGCTCCTGCCCCAGCCACTGGTGGTTGAACGCCAACTGCGCCGAATCGAATGCCGAGGTACGCGCTGCGGTCTCATGCAGCTGCAACGGCACGAACAGCTCTTCCTGCAACCAGTCCTGCCACCGCTTTCCGGTGCGCTGGTAAAGGATGGCGGCGTAGATGTTGTAGCCCAGGTTGTCGTAATCGAAACCGGCCGGGCGCGCGCTAGCCAACATGGACAACAGCTGCGGGTACAAGGCCGGGTCCGGTGCGCCGATGTAGGCCTCCAGCGTAGTGAGTGCATCGGCGCTCAACGGCACCCGGTGGTTGAGCAGGTCCGCCAACGTCCATTCGGCCGGATCGACGCCAGCGGGCAACCGCAGCTGCGGCCAGTGCTCGGCCAGGGTGCTGTCCAAGCGCAGCACACCGCGTTGATCCAGCAACTGTGCCAACAAACCCATGTAGGACTTGGTCTGCGAGGCGATATACATCGGCGTGCCCATTGTCAGCGGCGCGCCGCTGGCGACATTGCGCGTGCCTCGCACGTAACCCAGCAGCTGCCGTTCGCGATCAACTACCACCACCGCATAGCCCGGCCCCAGCGTGGGAATGCCGTCGAGGAAAGCCTGCAATTGCCGGGCGGCCTGTTCCGGCGTCGCCGCGGCAGCCGGTACTACGAAGGAGACAAGCGCCAGCACGAGCAGCAGGCAGCGATGGATGAGGCGCAGAGGCATGATGCGATTCCCGGAATACCTGCCACGATGCTGCCGGGGCGTGCCGCCCGGCGTATTGAACGGATTGAACCTGTCTCCGCGCGCGTTCACTCGCGCAACAGCGCGGCCAGCCGTGCCGGCGTCAACCCGCTGTGCTGCCGTGTGACCCGGCTCAGATGCGCCTGGTCGGCGAAACCGGCCTGGTATGCCGCTGTCGCCAGTGAGTGCCCCGCGGCAAGCAGCGGCAAGGCCCGCTGCAGTTGTGCACGCATGCGGAACGCCGATGGCGTGCAACCGATCCAGCGCGCGAACGCCCGCGTGAAATACACCGGATGCAGGCCCTGCTCGGCGGCCAGCGCCGCCAGCGATACCGGCTCCTCACGCAGCCGCTCGCAGGCCAATGCCAGCCAGCGTGGTGGCGTACCTGCCGGTCGCCGGCCAGCCGTCACCATCGTCGCCAACAGCTCCCACAGGCCGGCTTCGGCCTGCATCGCCGGCAGATCGTCCGTCAGCAGTTGCGCCAGCGTGGTGCCGCCGCGCGCCAGCACGGTCGATGCGGGTTGCTCACGCCATTGCCAGCCTTCCTCGATGCCAAGCCCACGCTTCAGATCGAAGCTGGTCGGCAGGTTGATGCCGAGGATCAGCGCGCCTGAAGGACCGTAATCATTCGCGTGCACCAAACCCGCAGGCTTGAGCCCGACGGCCGATGTCGCCAATCGGACTTCATGCTGCGGCGTCTGTTCGCCCAGCGTACCCAGCAACAACAAGGAAAGCTGATGGCAATCGTGCGTGTGCCGCTGCATGCGCTGGCCCGGCGCATACCAGCTCACCCGTGCCGACAATCGCTCGCCCGCGAACAACAACCGGCTGCGTGAGCCGCCGGTTGCGGTCGATTGTCGTGATGCGGCGCTGGCCGGCATTGCCATGATGGCCACTACGAGAGGGGACTATCGCAGTCTAGTCATCGTCGTCGGCGGCGCACCTGCCGTTGGTCGTGGTACTGCGCGCAATGTAAATGGCCCGCTGAAGGAGCCACACGCGCAAGTGAGAGCAATCCATTCATCTGGCACTCGGCACCTCCTCCCCCATTGGGACAAGGAAGCACTCTCCACGCAACGCAGGTCCTCTGCCGATTCCAGCAAACGTGCAAGGCGTGGCCGGGGCGCGCCCGGCCTCCCCGGCTGCCACCGATGAACCGACTCAGGCAGTCTGCTTTGCCGCTTCGTCGATCAATGCCGCCACCTCCACCGGATGCGAGGCCAGCGACGCGTGGCTGGCATCCAGGCTGAGCACACGGCGCGGCTTGATCCGCTCGGACATCGCCTTCTGGTTTTCCGGGGCGATCATCCGGTCGCGCGTGGAAAGCTGATACCAGCTTGGCTTGTGCTTCCACGCCGGGTCGCTGATGTTGTCGCCGAAGGTGCTGGCCAGCGGCGCCTTCTGGGTAACGCCCATCACGAAGCCTTCGTCGGGCGACAGGTCCTGGCAGAAACTCTCGTGGAACTTGGCCGGGTTCAACCACAGGTAGCCATCGCTGTCCGGCGCGAGGTTCGGTGCGGCCTCCGGCAGATGCTGTTGGGTGATGCCGCCAGCGCTTTCCCCGGCATCGGGGGCAAACGCGGCAATGAACACCAGCGCTTTCACGTTGTCCTGGTTGCCCGCCTGGCTGATCACCGCGCCACCATAGGAATGCCCGACCAGCACTACCGGGCCTTGTACCTGCGCCACCATCTTGCGGGTGCGCTCGGCGTCATCGGCCAATGACGTCAGCGGATTCTCCACCGCACGGATGTCGGTGTACCCCAGTTTCTTCAGCTCCAGAATGACCTTGGCCCAATGGGCCGCGCCGCCCCAGAAGCCATGTACCAGTACTACTGCCGGCTTGCTCATGATCTTGTTTCCTGTACGTGGGAAGAAGTCTCGCTGCCGGTACGCGCTCCAACGTGGGGCCGTATGCAACAGGATGGAGTGCGCAATTTTTCAGCTGCACCGTAAATGGCCCGTGAGGGTTGGGCGGGGCAAACAAAAAACCCGGCTTGCGCCGGGTTCCCGTGACCGATTCCAACGACGTGGCTTACTCGGCCTTGCTGGGGGATGCTGGCTGCGCGAGCAGGTACTCCAGCCCCTGCATGAATCCGCGCGGCGCGACGGTCAGGTGGTCTTCGTCGTTGAGCACATCCAGCTGCAGCTGCAGCGATGCGTACCGGCGCGATGCCAACACCTTCTGCATCCGTCGTGCATCCCCGACCATGTCCGCGTCGCCACCGTGCGCCGGCGCCTCACGCTCACCGACATACATGTAGATCCGTGCCGGCAGGTCACGATGCGCTGCCGCGAAACGGCTCTCCTGACGCTCCATCACATGCTGGTCGTACCAGTACGACGGGCTGCCGAGGATATAGCCGGAGAACAGCTGCGGACGCTCGAACAGAATCTGCGTACCCAGCAAGGCGCCGTAGGAGTGGCCGAGGAACAACCTGCGCTGTTCGTCGGTGCGGTAATGCTGTGCGATGAACGGCAGTACCTGGCTGTCCAGATAGCTCAGATAGGACGCACCACCACCGTGCACGCTATCGGCGGGCGTGCCGCTGGGGGCGTTGGGAGTGGGCGTGTAGTCGCGACGGCGGCTGGGCATGCCACCGTCACCCTTGGCATAGGACAAGCCCACCAGGATGAAGTCCTCGATGCGCGGCCCTTCCACGTTCAAGCGGCGCGCCATCTGCCGGATCAATGTAAAGGCGTAATCCGCATCGGTGACGTAAAGCACCGGATAGCGCCGGTCCGGGTTCTCGGCGTAGCCGGCCGGCAGGGCGACGAACACCTGGTAGACACGGGCCGATACCGGGTCCGGCACATCCCACACTTCACTGCCGATGACTTCGTAGGGCTGGCCACCACCACGCTGCTCAACCTGCAGGGTTGGCGGGACCGATGTGACGGCCGGTGCGGTCGCCGCCATTGCACTCCCTGCCAGCAGCAGGGCAAGACATCCCAAGATCACCTTTCGCCTCACGCTTCACTCCTGTGTTTTTTCCGTGCCCGATCATGGCACAGGGCCAACCACGGCCACAAAACAGAACACCCGGCACAAGGCCGGGTGTCCAGGAGAAACGTGGGTGCCGGCTTACTTCGCCTTGCCCTGGTTGGCGACGGCCTCGGCGGCCTTCTTCGCCGCTTCCGGATCGCCCAGGTAGCGGAACGACTGCACGGTCAGATCGTCGTTCAATTCGAACAGCAGCGGAATGCCGGTCGGAATGTTGAGCTCCAGGATCTGCTCCTTGCTCACGTTGTTGAGGTACTTGTACAACGCGCGCAGCGAGTTGCCATGCGCGGTGACCAGCACGGTCTTGCCGTCCTTCAACTGCGGGGCGATGGCGTCATGCCAGTACGGCAGCACGCGGTCCAGCGTGGTGGCCAGCGACTCGGTACCCGGCAGCGCGTTGCGGTCCAGGCCGGCGTAACGACGGTCGTGGATCGGGTGGCCCGGGTCTTCCAGGTCCATCGGCGGCGGCGGGATGTCGTAGGAACGGCGCCACACCTTGACCTGCTCCTCGCCGTGCTTGGCGGCGGTCTCGGCCTTGTCCAGGCCCTGCAGGCCACCGTAGTGACGCTCATTCAGGCGCCACGACTTGCTGACCGGCAGCCAGTCCTGGTCCAGTTCGGCCAGGGCGCCCTGCAGCGTGTGGATGGCGCGCTTGAGCACCGAGGTATGGGCGACATCGAACTGCAGCCCTTCTTCCTTCATCAGCCGGCCGGCAGCAGCGGCTTCGCGGCGGCCCTGCTCGGTGAGGTCCACGTCCACCCAACCGGTGAAACGGTTGTCGAGGTTCCACTGGCTCTGGCCATGGCGCAACAGCACGAGTTTGCGGGTCACTGCGGATATCTCCGGTTCGGGGAAGGAAAGAGGTCGATTGTAGCCGGTCGCCGCAGCCCTCGCCCCGCACGCCGCGACGACCTGCAAGCTGGCACGCTTGTCGGCATGAATTCGATTTCCCCCAACTACGCCCAGCTGCGCCAACAGCAGCTGGCATTGGCGGCACGGGTTGACCTGAGCGATGCACTGGCAAGCCTGCCTGCCCGGATTGCCGGTATCGACAGCGGTTTCGAGGACGGCGGCCGCACCACGCTCTCTGCGGCCGTGTTGTTGGATGGCGCCAGCCAGCAACCACTTGAAACAACCGTGGCGCGACTGCCCACCGCGCTGCCCTATATCCCCGGCCTGCTCAGCTTCCGCGAGTTGCCCGCTGCCCTGCAGGCGCTTGCGCAGCTGTCGCAGGCGCCGGAGCTGGTGATGGTCGACGGCCACGGCATCGCACATCCACGCGGACTCGGCATCGCCGCGCATCTGGGTGTGCTCACCGGTCTGCCCAGCATCGGGGTCGGCAAAAGCCGGCTGGTGGGTGACTTTGACGAGCCCGGCCCGCTGCAGGGTGATCATTCCCCGCTGATGTTCAAAGGCCGGCAGGTGGGCTGGGTGCTGCGCAGCAAGCCGCGATGCAGGCCCTTGTTCGTGTCGCCGGGGCATCGCGTCTCGGTGGAAACCTGCCTGCCATTGGTACTGGATTGCCTGCGTGGTTATCGCCTGCCCGAGCCGACACGGCTGGCGGATCGACTGGCATCGCGGCGGTAGCGCTCAAGCACTTCAGCCCTTCCTGGTCATTCCCCTTGGCGCTGCCCAAGGGTGGGGGTGAAAAGCCCAACCCGACAAAACAATCCGTTGCCACACTGGTCACGACGCACTCTCGTTACCCATGCCATCCTGCCGCCCAGGTTCCCAGCATGGAGACATCATGACCACCATCATCAGCCCACGCGTTCATGACCTTGGCGGCTTCCAGGTCCGCCGCGCAGTGCCCTCGCTGCAGGCGCGCAGCGTCGGGCCATTCGTATTCGTGGATCACATGGGGCCGGCCATCTTCAGCCCTGGCCAAGGCATCGACGTGCGCCCGCATCCACACATCGGCCTGGCGACAGTGACGTTTCTGTGGGCCGGGCAGATCGGCCACCGTGACACGCTCGGTTCGGAGCAGGTGATCCGTCCCGGCGACGTGAACTGGATGACCGCCGGCCGTGGCATCGCCCATTCCGAACGCACCCCCGCCGACGTCCGCGTGCATGAGCAGGCGGTGCACGGCATGCAGACCTGGGTGGCCCTGCCCAGAACGCACGAGGAAACCGACCCGGCCTTCTTCCACTTCCCCGCCGCGCAGTTGCCACAACAGCGCCGGGACGGTGCCTGGCTCCGGGTGATCGCAGGCCGCGCCTATGGCGAGGAATCCCCGGTGAAGGTCTTTGCCGATACCTTGAATGTCGCCATCGACCTGGACCCCGATGCCGAGATCGATCTGGACACCTCGCATGTGCAGCGCGCGCTCTACATCCTGGAAGGCGATGCGCAGCTGGATGGCATCGACATCCCGGCGCAGCACCTGGTCATTCCCGAACCCGGCGCGCGTGGCCGGCTGCGTGCCAAAACGCCGGTCAAGGCGATGCTGATGGGCGGCGAACCGTTGGACGGCCCACGCCACCTGTGGTGGAACTTCGTGTCCAGCTCCAAGGAACGCATCGAGCAGGCCAAGGACGATTGGCAGAACGGCCGCTTCGGCACCATCCCCGGGGACGACAAGGAGTTCATCCCGCTGCCTGGCTGAGCGGCTTCCGGGTGGGATCAACAACTCCGGTTGATTGCATCGACCGGGCCCCATCCCGACGGCGTCAGCGGCGGAGGTCGTGGTCCGATCGCCGCTTCAATGCAATCGGCGACATGCAGGCACCGCTGCCAGCCTTGGCGCAGCACGGCTGGTGGGACACCGCCAGCCGGCACACGCCAAACCACGCCCTACCGCCGATTTCGATTCACCTACGCAGGTTATTCGGCTATTTTTTGTACGCCCGTTCGGGGTCAATAAGGAAACAACACTCATGAGCATGGGAAAGCGACTAACTGCCGAGTTCCTCGGCACCTTCTGGCTGGTGCTGGGCGGCTGCGGCAGTGCCGTGCTGGCAGCGAACTTCGGTGGTGACGGCAATCCGCTGGGCATCGGCTTCGTCGGCGTGGCACTGGCCTTCGGCCTGACCGTGTTGACCGGCGCCTATGCCTTCGGCCATATCTCCGGCGCGCATTTCAACCCGGCAGTGAGCATCGGCCTGTGGGCGGGTGGCCGTTTCGCCGGCAAGGACCTGGTGCCCTACATCGTGGCGCAGGTGCTGGGCGGCATTTTTGCCGGCTTCATCCTGCTGCAGATCGCCCAGGGCAATCCCAACTTCCTGATTGACGGCAGCCAGGCCGGCGCCTTCGCCAGCAATGGCTACGGTGCACTGTCGCCCGGCGGCTATGCCGTTGCAGCGGCCTTCCTGTGCGAAGTGGTGCTGACCGCCGTGTTCCTGGTGGTGATCATGGGCGCCACCCATGGCCGCGCCCCGGCCGGCTTCGCCCCCATCGCCATCGGGCTGGCGCTGACCCTGATCCACCTGATCAGCATCCCGGTGACCAACACCTCGGTGAACCCGGCCCGCTCCACCGCCGTGGCGGTGTTTGCCGGCTCCGGCGCGCTGGGCCAGCTGTGGCTGTTCTGGGTGGCGCCGATCCTGGGCGCGATGATCGGCGGCATCGCCTACAAGTGGATCGGCAACGACAAGTAAGCCCCCCACTTCCGGCAACCTGCAAACGGCCCCCTCGACGGGGCCGTTTGCATATCCGGCAACATCTTTTTGCCAGCGAGGTGGATTCTGTAATAACGTCGGGTCTGGCCGGATACGCATGGGGATGCGTTGACGGGGCGAGGGGAACATTGCCTACCGGCCAACGCTGCTGCCTTCAGAACCATCCACGACTGTCGTCGTGCCGATCACGGCCGATGTTTTATGGGGAATGTGAAGTGAAGACTGTCCGTATTGTTTCCGCCGCACTGTTGCTTGCCGCCTGGGGTACCGCCTGGTCGCAGCAGGCTGACCAGTGCCCGACCCTACCGTCCGACAGCGGCCTGCACTGGGAACAACAGACGCAGAGCGCGTTCATCGTGTGCAAGGCCACCACCGGCGATGGCCGCGCCGTGTTGAACCTGATGCTGACCACGCGCGACCCGGACCTGCTGTTGAACCGCTCCCTGCGCGCGGAGAAAGGCACGTTCGCTGGCGAATCCCTGCACTGGTACAAGCTCGACATGGGGGGCCGCGACCTGCCGGGGCTGGAGTCGCGCCGCATCACCACGGTCAAGCTGGACAAGAACCGCTTCGCGCAGATCTGGATCGATGCCGCCGACACCGGCGAGCTGGGCAACCTGCAGAACCTGACGCAGACGCTCAACCTCAGCCCGTCCACCCTGGCCGGCGCCAACCAGGAGTGAGTGAAGCGACGTGAGCAGAGGCAGCCGTACCTGCGGTTGCCCCGCTTGCTTCGTCCGCTCCACTGCACAGGCACATCAAGAAGCCGGGCACGCACCCGGCTTTTGTCGTGATCGTGGCATTGGTTCCAGGATCACGCATGCGCCGGATGCGCCGACGCACGCCCGCGCTTCAGAACTTCCCTTCCTGGTAGTCGACGAAGGCCTGCATCAGTTCTTCGCGGGTGTTCATCACGAACGGGCCATGGCGCGCCACCGGCTCGCGCAGCGGACGGCCCGCGACCAGGATCAGGCTTGCGCCGCCGGTACCGGCGGTCAGGGCCAGGTGGCCGCTGCTCAGCACTGCCAGTTCGTGCTGCACCACCGTTTGTGCATCCGTGCCGTCACCCAGCGTCGCAGCCCCTTCGAATACATAGGCAAACACGTTGTGCCCGGCCGGCAACGGGTACGACCAGCGGCTGCCCGCGGTCAGCGAGACATCCAGGTACAGCGGATCGGTGGCCGGCTGCACGATCGGCCCGCGCACCTCATCCACCTGCCCGGCGATGACCTTGACTGTGACCCCGTCGGCCGGCGAGAGCTGCGGGATGCGGTCAGGCGCGAATTCTTGATAACGGGGCGCGGTCATTTTGTCGCGCGCCGGCAGGTTCACCCACAACTGGAACCCACGCATGCGCCCGGATTCCTGCTCGGGCATCTCCGAATGCACCAGCCCTCGCCCGGCGGTCATCCACTGCACGCTGCCGGGAGTGAGCAGGCCCTCGTTGCCGTGGTTGTCCTTGTGTCGCATGCGACCATCGAGCATGTAGGTGACGGTCTCGAACCCCCGATGCGGGTGGTTGGGAAAACCGGCGATGTAGTCCTCCGCGCGGTCGGTACCGAACTCGTCCAGCATCAGGAACGGGTCCAGCTCCGGCAACGACGGGGTGCCGATCACCCGGGTCAGGCGCACACCCGCGCCATCGGAGGTCGGCATGCCACGCAGGGTGCGCAGCACGCGGGCAGATTCTTCACTGCGCATGGCAGGGTCTCCTTCAAGGTTCCAACGACAATGGCGGTCGCAGGCCGCCGCGCCAATCATTACCCGTGCAACCGATCGTTCCAGACAGTGTGTCGGCGTGGCATGCAGGTTGCGCGCAGTCAGGCTTGGCAGGGCACCGTCCTACTACCAAAGTCTCATCCGCTTCACCTGCCATACACGTTGACCCCTGCCCTGCATGGGTAGAACCTTGCCTGCATCTCCCTGCGAGGCGACTCGATGAAAGGTTTTTCCAAAGCCGGCTGGGCGCTGCTGTCCCTGATCGGCGCATTCTGTCTAGGTGTTGTGGCCCTGCGCCGCGGCGAACACATCAATGCTCTCTGGATCGTGGTGGCAGCCGTTTCGCTGTACCTGGTCGCCTTCCGCTACTACGGCCTGTTCATCGCCAACAAGGTGCTGGGGGTTGATCCCACCCGCGCCACGCCCGCGATCATCAACAACGATGGCCTGGACTATGTGCCCACCAACAAGCACGTGCTGTTCGGCCACCACTTCGCCGCCATCGCCGGCGCCGGCCCGCTGGTCGGCCCGGTGCTCGCCGCGCAGATGGGCTACCTGCCCGGCACGCTATGGCTGATCGCCGGCGTGGTGCTGGCCGGTGCGGTGCAGGATTTCATGATCCTGTTCATCTCCACGCGCCGCAACGGCCGTTCGCTGGGCGATCTGGTGCGCGAGGAAATGGGCCCGGTGCCCGGCACCATCGCGCTGTTCGGTGTCTTCATGATCATGATCATCATCCTGGCGGTGCTGGCGATGATCGTGGTGAAGGCGCTGGAAGGCAGCCCCTGGGGCATGTTCACCGTCATCGCGACGATGCCCATCGCCATCCTGATGGGCGTGTACATGCGCTATATCCGCCCCGGCAAGATCGGCGAGATCTCCGTGGTCGGCCTGGTGCTGTTGATCGCCGCCATCTGGTACGGCGGCAAGGTCGCCGCGGACCCGGTGATGGGCCCGATGTTCACCTTCACCGGCGTGCAGATCACCTGGATGCTGATCGGCTACGGCTTCGTCGCCGCGGTGTTGCCGGTATGGCTGCTGCTGGCCCCGCGTGACTACCTGTCCACCTTCCTCAAGATCGGCACCATCGTCGGCCTGGCCATCGGCATCCTGATCGTGATGCCGGAGCTGAAGATGCCGGCGCTGACCCAGTTCACCGACGGCACCGGCCCGGTGTGGAAGGGCAGCATGTTCCCGTTCCTGTTCATCACCATCGCCTGTGGCGCGGTGTCCGGCTTCCATGCGCTGATCAGCTCCGGCACCACGCCCAAGCTGCTGGCCAATGAAGGCCACATCGCCTACATCGGCTACGGCGGCATGTTGATGGAATCGTTCGTGGCGATCATGGCCATGGTGGCTGCCTCGATCATCGAGCCGGGCATCTACTTCGCCATGAACAGCCCCGCTGCGATCATCGGCACGGACGTGGTCCACGCCGCGCAGGTGGTGACCAACTGGGGCTTTGCGATCACCCCGGACCAGTTGACCGCCACCGCCGCTGAAATCGGCGAGCACTCCATCCTGTCGCGCGCCGGTGGCGCACCGACGCTGGCGGTGGGTATCGCGCAGATCCTGCACGCCGTGCTCCCGGGCGACGGCATGATGGCGTTCTGGTACCACTTCGCCATCCTGTTCGAAGCACTGTTCATCCTCACCGCGGTGGATGCCGGCACCCGTTCGGGCCGCTTCATGCTGCAGGACCTGCTGGGCAACTTCGTGCCGGCGCTGCGTCGCACCGACTCGTGGGTGGCCAGCTTCATCGCCACCGGCGGCTGCGTCGCACTGTGGGGTTACTTCCTGTACCAGGGCGTGACCGATCCGCTGGGCGGCATCAACATGCTGTGGCCGCTGTTCGGCATCGCCAACCAGATGCTGGCCGGCGTGGCATTGCTGCTGTGCACCGTGGTGCTGTTCAAGATGAAGAAGGACAAGTACGCATGGGTGCCGCTGATCCCGGCCGTCTGGCTGCTGATCTGCACCACCGCTGCAGGCTTCATCAAGATCTTCTCCAACGAACCGGGCGTGGGCTTCCTGGCACAGGCACACAAGTACCGTGACGCCATCGCCAATGGCAACCTGCTGCCGCCGTCGAAGAACTTCGACCAGATGCAGCAGGTGATGGTGAACAACTACATCAATGCCGGCCTCACCGTGCTGTTCCTGTTCGTGGTGTTCGCGGTGCTGGTGTACTCGGTCAAGACCATCGCTGCCGCCCGCCGCTCGTCGGTGCGTACCGATCACGAAACACCGTACGTCGCCCTCAAGCCACACGAGATCGATCTGTAATGGGCACCGAGCTGGTCCCCGTTGGTCAGTACCAGACGTTCCGCCGCACCTGGCGGCGTCTGGTGCAGACCGCACGCCTGTGCTGCGGGGTACCGGACTACGACAACTACGTCCGGCACATGCGCGAGAAACATCCCGACCGCGAGGTCATGGATTACAAAACCTTCTTCCGCGAGCGTCAGGAAGCCCGCTTCGGTGGCAGGAGCGGTTTCCGCTGCTGCTGAGTTGCAGGTGTTGGAACGAAAAAAAAGGCGGGGCCGATGGCCCCGCCTTTTTCATTGCAGTCCGCAGGAGCGGACTCGGCCGCGAAGCCGGCCAGTCGACAGATCACAGGCTCTTCCACGGCACCGGAGTCCGTGGTTTCGCCGCTGAACTCGCTCCTACGCGCCGGCCATCCACTTCAGCATCAGGCCAGTCATGTAGGCGATAACGGTACCGGTGGCGTAGCCCACCGTGCCAAGCAGCACACCCACCGGCGCCAGGGTCGGATGGAATGCGGCAGCGACCACCGGTGCCGATGCAGCCGCGCCGATGTTGCCCTGCGAACCAATGGCGAAGAAGAACAATGGTGTACGCAGCAGACGGCTGACCAGATACAGCAGCCCGATATGCACGCCCATCCAGATCACGCCCAGCAGGAACAGCCATGGGCGATCAATCAGCGATAGCAGATCCATCTGCATGCCGATGCAGGCAATCAGGAAGTACAGGAACAACGTGCCAATCTTCGAGGCACCGGCGGCTTCCAGATTGCGCACGCGGGTGAAGCTCAGCGCCAGACCGATCAGGGTGGACAGCATCACCACCCACACGAAGGATGAATTCAACGAGGCCTTGCTGGCCCAGCTGACGTTCTCCCCAAACCAGGCCGCCAACGGTGTGGCCAGCGCATGCGCCAACCCCACCACGCCCAGGCCGACACCGACGATGACCATCAGATCGGTCAGGCTCGGATTACGCGCACTCTTGGCTTCGTACTCGGCGATACGACGCTTCATGTCGTCGATGGCCGTGGTATCGGCACCACTCTTGGCATCAATGGCCTGCGAACGCCCGGCCAGCCACAGCAGCACTGCCATCCACAGGCTGGCACACGCCACATCGACCACGGCGAACTGACCGAAGGTGGTGGCATCGACATTGAAGGTCTCGCGCATGGCGGCCATGTTGGCGCCACCACCGATCCAGCTGCCGGCCAGCGCGGCCATGCCGGCCCAGGTATCGCCGGCCACGGTTTCCGGGTGGATCAGCTTCATCACCTGGAACGACACCGCCGCACCGAGCACGATGCCGACCGTGCCGGTGACAAACATGATCAGCAGCTTCGGTCCAAGGCGGATGATGCCCTTCAGGTCAATGGACAAGGTGAGCAGTACCAGCGCTGCCGGCAGCAGTACATCGCGTGCGATGGGGTTGTAGAGTTTGGTGCCGTGGCCATCGATCAGACCCACGGTGTTGTAGATCGCCGGGATGAAATAGCACAGCAGCAGCGCCGGCACCCAGGTGAATACTTTCTTCCACAGCGGTGTTGGACCGCTAGCCAACCAGAAGATCAATGCCAGCGTGGCGGCGATGAGGCCAAGCCCGACGATGTCGTTGGTAATGAGTGCGGGGGTGTTTTCGGTCGGCATAAGGCCTGTTCCTGTCGATCGAAGGGAAATAAAAACGCCACGTTGGTAGCGTGGCGTGGGGAGGCGCAGAGCCTAGCATGCTGGTGTCGGTGACGGGCTTCTGGTCAGCGCCGCTGCAGCTGAATCCGGGTGTTTATCCCGATGTTTTTGCGCTGTCATCTCATCCTGCCATCGCCCGCAGTGCGATGCCGACAACGTAAGCCGCGCCGGTACCCACCGCATAACCCAGCGTACCCAGCAGCACGCCGACCGGCGCCAATGCCGGATGGAATGCGGTGGCCAGCACCGGAGCCGATGCGGGGCCGCCGATATTACTCTGCGAAGCAATGGCGAAATAGAAGAACGGCACGCGCAGCAGTTTGCCCACCAGCCATAGCAACACGATATGCACGCCGATCCAGATCACGCCCAGTGCGAACAGCCAAGGCTTTTCCAGCAGCGCCAGCAAGTCCATCTGCATGCCGATGCAGGCGATCAGGAAGTACAGGAACATCGAGCCCCATTTCGACGCGCCCACGCCTTCGAGCTCACGTGCACGAGTGAAGCTCAGGCCCAGGCCGATGAAGGTCGCCAGCAGCACCACCCATACGAACGGCTTGTCCAGGCTGACCGATGAGGCCCAGCCGACATTGGCGGCGAACCATTGCGACAGCGGGCCGGCCACCCCGTGCGCCAACGCAACGGTGCCGAACGCCACACCGCCCATCACCATCAGGTCGCCCAGCACCGGAATGCGCGCGTGCTGCGCCTGGTAACTGGCAACGCGATCACGCAGTTCATCCAGCGCGGTGGTATCGGCACCGCTGTGCTTGTCCAGCGCAGGTGCGCGCGAGGCGAAGAAGATCAACACCGCCATCCACACATAGCCCACACCGACATCCACCACCGCGAACTGCCCGAACGTGGTGGCGTCGACTTCGAAGATCTCCTTCATCGCCAGCATGTTGGCGCCGCCGCCGATCCAGCTGCCGGCCAATGCCGCCATGCCGCCCCAGGTAGCGCCGGCCATTGTTTCCGGGTGGATCCATGTCATCAACTGGAACGCCACCAGCGCACCCAGCATGATGCTCAGCACCGCTGCCACGTACATGGCCAGCATTTTCCAGCCAAGCCCGATGATGCCTTTCAGGTCGATGGACAGCGTCAGCAGCACCAGCGCGGCGGGCAGGAACACATCGCGCGCGATCGGGTTGTAGAGCTTGGTGGTTTCCCCGTCGATCAGGCCGAAGGTGTTGTAGACCCCGGGAATGAAGTAGCACAGCAGCAGTGCCGGCACGAAGCTGTAGAACTTCTTCAACAGCGAGTTGCTGCTGCCGGACGTCCAGAAAATAACGCCCAGCGTGGCGGCGATCAGGCCGAACACGATGATGTCGTTACTGATGAGTGCGCCTGTTGCGGCTGCCATCATCGTTTATCCCCTTGATGCTTGAGTGCTGAAAAGCCTGCCCTCACCCCAACCCCTCTCCCGCATGCGGGAGGGGGGCTTTTGAGATTGCAGACATCCTGATTGCTTCATCCCCAGGCGTGCAGGAGAAGGGCTTTTGAGATTGCGACCATCTTGATCACTCCCTTCCCCCGCGAGCGGGGTGAGGGCTTGTTGCTTACGAGCCATTGGCTCGTACAAGGCCGAACGACCAGCGCGCTGCGCTGGACAGGGGCGCGGAGCGAGGTGCCCGAAGGGCGGATGAGGGGGCTTTTGCTCCACCCAACCGCGCCAAGCCAAATAAAGAGGGCATGCCAGTGGCATGCCCTCACTTGCATCACTGACCGATGTGCTGCTTCAGCCAGTCATTGACCGTGTCATGCCACTGCACGCTGTTGTGCGGCTTGAGCACCCAGTGGTTCTCGTCCGGGAAGTACAGGAACTTGGACTCGATGCCCTGGCGCTGCAGCGCGGTGAACGTGGCCAGGCCCTGCTCCACCGGAATGCGGTAGTCCAGCTGGCCCTGCACCACCAGCATCGGCTTCTTCCAGTTGGCGACGTGGTTGACCGGGTTGAACTTCTCGTAGTTCTGCGGGACGTCGTATGGCGTGCCGCCCTGCTCCCACTCGGTGAACCACAGTTCTTCGGTGGCGTAACCCATGGCGCGCTGGTCGAACACACCGTCATGGTTGACCAGGCACTTCCACGGCTCGTTCCAGTTGCCGGCGATCCAGTTGACCATGAAGCCGCCGTAGCTGGCGCCCAGCGCGCACGCCTTCTCGCCGTTGAGGAAGCTGTACTGCTGCTGCGCTGCGGCCCAGCCCTTCTGCAGGTCTTCCAGCGGGCGGTCGCCCCAATGCTGGCTGATGGCGTCGGTGAAGGCCTGGCCGTAACCGGTGGAGCCATGGAAGTCGATCATCACCACCGCGTAGCCCTGGCCGGCGTAGGTCTGCGGGTTCCAGCGGTAGCTCCAGCCATTGCCGAAGCTGCCCTGCGGGCCGCCGTGGATCAGGAACGCGACCGGGTACTTCTTGCCTTCCTGGTAGTCGTGCGGCTTGACCACGTAACCGTGCACGGTCTCGTTGTTCCAGCCCTTGAACGAGAACTGCTCGAAGTCACCGAAGTCCACGTCCGGCAGCATCTCGCCGGCGCTCTGGGTGATGGCACGCAACGGTGCGCCTGCGGTGGTGGTGCCGGTGAACACCTGGTCGCCACTCTTGAGCGAATTGCGGCTGAAGGCCAGTGCATCGCCAGCGATGGCGAAGGACGAAATGCTGCCCTCGCCCACCACCTTGCTCACCGCGCCATCGGCCACAGCCACGGCGAACAACGGGTGCTCGCCCATGTCCTGCGCGGTCGTGTAGATGGTGCTGCCGTCGGCCGACAGGGTGATGCCGTCAGCGGAGCGGTCCCACTGCGGGGCGATCTCATGCGTTTTCCCGCTGGCCAGGTCCAGTGCGATCAGGCCGAAGCGGTCAGCCTCGAAACCCGGGCGCTTCATCGCGCGGTAGAACAGGGTCTTGCCGTCGGCGCTGAACACCGGGCCGGCATCCCACGCCGGGTTGCCGGCGGTCAGGTTGACCGGGGCCTTCTTGCCGGCAGCGTCGAGCTTGTACAGGTCGAAGTTGGTCGACCACGGTTCCTGGTTGCCCTGCACGCGGATGCTGGCCACCACCGACGTGCCGTCCGGCGACCAGGCGAAATCTTCATTGCCGCCAAATGGCTTGGACGGCGCATCGCCGGCCAGCGTGGCGCTGATTGCCGATGCGCCCTTCACTGCGGCCGCAGTGCCGGTCGGCAGCGGTGCCACGAACAGCGTGTTGCGGCGGCCATCGGCCCAGGTGTCCCAATGACGGACGAACATGCTGTCGAACACCTGGCCGCTGGTCTTGCTGGCCTTCTCGGCTTCCAGACGCTTGCTGGTGCAGGCCAGATCCGAGCCGCAGTCCTGGAACACGCCGGCGCTGAACACCACGCGGTCGCCCTGCGGCGAGACGCGGTAGCTGTCCACATCGGTGGCGAAATCGGTCAACTGCTGCGGCGCGCCGCCGGCCAGCGGCATGACGTACAGCTGCTGGCTGCCGTTCTTGGCACTGAGGAAGTAGACACTCTGGCCATCAGCAGAGATGGCAGCCGAGTTGACGTTCCAGCCTTCCGGCGACAGTCGCTTCGGCGGCGCCATGTCACGGGTACGCAGGTCGCGGATCCACAGGCTGCTGCTGGCTTTCAGATCGGCATCGACGGTGCGCTTGGCAAATACCACCTGGGCACCGTTGGCGCTGAGCAGCGGCGCGGACGCGCGGTCCAGCTTCACCATGTCGCGGACTTCAAAACCGCGCGCACTGGCCAATGATGGCAACGCGGCCAACAGGCACAGGGGCAACAAGGCGTGACGAAGCTTCATGGGCATCTCCCGGAATAAAGGCAAACCCCGATGGTAGGCGGCGAGCTTGTCCCGTTGCAAAGGCTTGAAGTCATGCCCGGGCAACCGCCGAAAACAGCAAAGCCGCCCGGGGGCGGCTTTGTGTTGACTGGACTGCAATGCTGCCTGCGCCCCGCTGGCGCCTGAGCCCCCCGCTTTTGCAGCAAGCCCCTCTCCTGCGAGCGGGAGAGGGGTTGGGGTGAGGGCGCTCTGGCTCTGGCTCTGGCTTCGGCTCCAAGCCCGCTCCCTTTGGCCGCAGACCAAGGGGAGGACTGGGCAAGGGTGCATTCGCATTGGCTTTTGGGCGCTAAAACCCCAGCCAAATCAAAGTCCAAAGCCCCCATCCGCTCCTGCAGGGCACCTTCCCCCGCAAGCGGGAGAAGGAACACAGGGGGCCAGCCGTTTCAGCCTCAGGACTTCGCCGCCGGCTCACCCTTCTTGCCGATGCGATACATCAG
Source organism: Stenotrophomonas humi (assembly GCF_001431415.1). GTDB lineage: Bacteria > Pseudomonadota > Gammaproteobacteria > Xanthomonadales > Xanthomonadaceae > Stenotrophomonas > Stenotrophomonas humi. Next base: position 117,938 of record NZ_LDJI01000026.1, read on the forward strand.
CAGGCCGACCAGGAACAGCACGAACAGACCAACCCAGGCTGACAACGTCGCCCAGGTCTCCGCAAAGCCGCCCAGCGGCAATGCCAGCACGTCGCCCTGCCCGCTGACCACGATCGGCACCGCAATGGCGATACCCATCAGGGCTTCACCGGTGATCAGGCCAGCAGCAAACAGCACGCCCGGGCGATGCACGCGGTCGCGGCCTTCTTCATCGTCCGCACGCAGCTTGTGGAAACGCTCCACCAGGTGGGCCAGCAGGCCGCCCAGGAAGATCGGCACCATCAATTCAAGCGGCAGGTAGATGCCGATGGCGGCAGCCAGCACCGGCACGCGGAAACGCTTGCCGGTCTTCTTCAGCCATTCGTCGATGGCGATGATCGCCGCGCCGACGCCCGCGCCCAGCGCGATCATCGTCCACGGCAGTTCACCGCCGAACAGGCCACGCGCCACCGATGCCATCAAGTTGGCCTGCGGAGCGGCCAGCGAGTTCGGGTGTTCGGCAGTCGGGGCACCGATGCCGTAGGCATGCGCCAGCAGGTTAAGCACCGGGGCCATGATCAGGGCACAGGAGAACGCACCAATGCCCAGCATCAGCTGCTGCTTCCACGGGGTGGCGCCGACCAGGTAACCGGCCTTGAGGTCCTGCAGGTTGTCACCGCCGACAGCGGCAGCACAGCACACCACCGCGCCGATCATGATCGCGGCCACCGCACCCAGCGGCGCACCGCCGATACCGACCGGGGTCAAGCCGTCCTTGCCCAGCAACAACACCAGCACCACCGAGGCGAACAGGATGGTGGAGATGGTGATGCCCGACACCGGGTTGTTGGACGAACCAATCAGGCCGGCCAGGTAAGCCGACACCGATACGAACAGGAAGCCGGCGACGATCATGATGATGGTCATCGGGATCGACACGTGCCACTGGCCGACGATGGCCTGGTACAGGCCCAGCAGCGGCAGGGTGAAGGCGATCAGGGCGATCAGCATCCACTTCATCGGCAGGTCGCGCTCGGTCTCGGCCAGGGCCGGACCGCTGCTCTTGCGGGCAGCCGCGAAACCACTCTTCACGCCGTTGAGCAGCGACTTGCGCAGCGAGAACAGCGTCCAGACACCACCGATCAACATGGCACCCACGCCCAGGTAGCGGATCTGCGAGCCCCAGATGGCGAATGCGGCGTCGGACGATGAGGCCGAGGCCAGTGATGCCGCCAGGTCCGGGTTGCCTGACAGGAAGAACGCCTGGTACAGGGGAATGGCGATGTGCCAGGACAGGATCGCGCCGGACAACACCACGATGCCGACGTTCAGGCCGACGATGTAGCCCACGCCCAGCAGGGCCGGTGACAGGTTGGTGCCGATGAAGGCGGTGACCTTGGAGCTGCCGACATAGGCCGACTGCGCCCAGGCGTCCGGGAAGATACGCAGGCCCGAAGCCGCAGCCAGCTTCACCAGGCCACCGATCGCGGCCGAGATGCCGAGGATCTTCATGCCTGGACCGGGGTTCTCACCGGCCTTGAGCACTTCGGCCGCCGCCTTGCCTTCCGGGAAGGGGAGCGGATCTTCGACGATCATCGAGCGGCGCAGCGGTACCGAGAACAGCACGCCCAGCAGGCCACCCAGGCCGGCGATGCCCAGCACCCACCAGTACTTGAAGTCCGGCCAGTAGCCCATGATCACCAGCGCCGGGATCGTGAAGATCACACCGGCGGCAATCGACGAACCGGCCGAAGCACCGGTCTGGACGATGTTGTTCTCAAGGATGGTGCCGCCACCGAGCAGCCTCAACACGCCCATCGAGACGACGGCGGCGGGAATGGCGGTAGCGATGGTCAAGCCTGCGAACAGGCCCAGGTAAGCATTGGCAGCAGACAGCACCACAGCCAGCACGATGGCAAGAACCACCGCGCGGAATGTGAGCTGCGCAGGCGCAGCGTTGTTCATGTAAAGCCCTTGGATGGCAAAAAACCGCTGTCACGCTAACGCCGGCTTAACGGCAAGTCCAGTCGGGGCGGACCATTGCGCGGGGCAAAGTACATCCCGTGGCCGGATTTGGCACAGCCCGGCCCCATGCAGCACGTTGCGGCGGTGCCGCAGAAGCAGCCGCTCCCGGCCTCTATACTCGCCGGCTTCGTTCGCTCTGGCCGCCGCCGATGTCCTCCGCTTCCCTTCCCATGACCGGTACGGATGATTTCCTGGGCCACCCCAAGGGCGTCTATGTCTGCTTCTTCACCGAGATGTGGGAGCGCTTTTCTTTCTATGGAATGAAAGCGCTGCTGCTGCTGTACCTGACCAAGTACCACCTGTTCGGCGACAAGGCCGGGCTGGATCTGCTCGGCGCCTATGGCGGGCTGGTGTACTGCATCCCGGTGTTTGGCGGGCTGCTGGCCGACCGATGGCTGGGCATGCGCAAGGCGGTGGTGTTTGGCGGCATCCTGCTGGTATTGGGGCATGCCGGCATGGCGTTCGAGGGCCATCAAGCCCATCGCGTCGCCGGCGAAGTGGTCCGTGACGAAGCCGCGTTGAGCATCACTTATCTGTCGCTGGCACTGATCATCATGGGCGTGGGCTTCCTCAAGCCCAACATCTCCACCATCGTCGGCAAGCTGTACCCGGAGAACGATCCTCGCCGCGATTCGGGCTTCTCGCTGTTCTATGCGGGCATCAACCTGGGCGCGCTGTTCGCCTCGCTGGTCTGCGGTTTTCTCGGCGAAGCCTATGGCTGGAGATACGGATTCGGTGCCGCCGGGATCGGCATGCTGGTCGGGCTGGGCATGTTCCTGTGGGGCCAGAAATACCTGCAGGGCCATGCAGAACCGGCGCAGCCGCACACACTGCGTGAGCGCGTGCTCGGCCTGCCACGCGAATGGTTGATCTACGGCGTGGCCATCGTCGCGGTAGTGCCGGTGGCAGCATTGATGTGGGCCGCTGCAAACGGCGCGTTCGCACTGGGCGGCGAAATCAGCCTTGCGCTGATGCTGATGATCGTGGTGCTGGGGGGCGTGCTGCTGTGGTTTGCCTGGTTTACCGGCACCCAGTGCACGCCGGAACAGCGCCAGCAGATGATCGCGCTGATGGTGCTGATCTTCATGGCACTGGTGTTCTTCACCTTGTATGAGCAGACCTACGGTTCGTGGGTCACTTTCACCGACCGCCTGCTGACCAAGGATCTGGTCCCGTCGCTGGTCGTGCGTGAGGGCACACCGCTGCCGTGGTCGATTGTTTCGTTGCTGCTGGCACCGCTGGGTTTCGTGGTGGCCGCGCGGTTGTCGGACCGCAACCCCACCTCGAAGGCACCACGCACGCTGTTCGCGCTCATCGTGATCGCGATGCTGGTGATGCTGGTGCGCGACTGCCTGGTGCTGCCACAGACCGCCGGTTCGCTCACTTACCTGGGCGCGTTGTTCCTGGTGCTGCTGGCGCCGCTGTTTGCCGCGCTGTGGGCGTGGCTGGACAAGCGCCGGCTGGATCCATCCAAGCCGGTCAAATCCTCCTTCGGCCTGGTGTTCGCTGCGTTGTCGTTCGTGCCGTTGGCGTTGGCCGCGCAGCAGGTCGGTCTCACCGGGCAGATGGCCAGCGTGTGGTGGTTGGTGCTTGCCTATCTGATTCTGGAAATCGGCGAGATGTGCTTGTCGCCAGTGGGCCTGTCCGCCGTCACCCAGTTGGCTGCGCCGCGCGTGGTCAGCCTGATGATGGGCACCTGGTTCCTGGCCACGGCGTTCTCCGAAACGCTGGCGGCGCTGTTCGGCAAGCTTGCCGCCATCGATGTCCCTGAAGGCGAAGTAATGGACATCGCACAGGCCGCCGCACGCTATGAGCATCTGTTCTGGCTGCTGATGTGGATTGGCCTGGGCTGCGCGGTTGTCGCACTGCTGGTATCACCGCTGCTCAAGCGGATGATGCACGGCGTGCGTTGAGGCCGGCAGGCAGCGCCCGCACCAGCAACCGACTGCCGCTCCGGACCTGGCCACGCATGCATGGCCAGGCAGACGTCCCCGCACCGGACAACACCGGGAGCTGGGATGCTCAGCCGATATCGGCCTTCACCTTGCGATAGGCATCGCCCAGCATTTCCCGGAAATGCATCCGCTGGGCGAAGGTCAGCACTACACCGCGCTCGAACTCCGCCACGGCGCCACTCCAGTCATCAAGCGTGTCGTCGTTGTAAACGCGTTGATAGGCTTCCCAGGCACCTGCGGCCTTCAAATGGAGATGCTGGGCGAACAGTTCCAGCGTCTCACCGTCTTTCAGTACAAGGCGGCGACTGGTCTGCGTATGGCTGAGCACGTCACGCAATGCCCGATCATCGGCCAGCTGCGACTTCCAGACATGACCATTCAGGTGCCCATGGACGAATCGCAGGATGGCCTCGTGGTCATCCTCCAGCCCGCGCTGGTAGACGCCGTCATCCAGCAGGAGATGACGATCGTCGAACAACCACTTCACCAGCAACGTCGCCGTCTGCTTCGTTGTGTTGTGTATGTTTTCCGGATCGAAGTCATAGGCGCCCAGGAACTGCCGGTCCTCGACGAGGCGCACGTCGATGGTCTCCACCCGCTGCTTCTTCAATGAGAACCACAGCTTCAGCTCGGCGACATCACCCACGGCCCTACGAAACAGATAGGTATCGTCATAATCTTCGAACTGACCGTCGAAGAACGCCAGGCAGTGCTCAAGACTGGAGCCAGGGCCTGCCCACCCGTTCCAGAACCCTTCCGGCAATACCGCACTTCCCTTCGGGCTGCAGGCGTACAGCGATATCGCCTGCAGGTAGCACTCCAGACTGCCGCTTTTCAGGGAGACCGGTGGATAGAACCGGTCATTGATGATGTCGAAGGCGAAATGGTGCTCCATCCCCCGCGCCTTGTCCTTGATGGACCTCTTGCCCTGGTTCGCGGTGACCGATTTTGGCGGCCTGGCAAGAGCATGTTGTGCGAACCATTCGACGAGCCGTTCATCCGTGCTCTTGGTTCCCACCAGGCCCACCCATTCTGAAACATGCATGGCTTCCTCCCTGAGGCGATGACAGAAGCCGGATTATGCCGCAATGAATCGAGAGGACCGCCTTGCAGCTCCAAGGTCCATGCGCCCGTCCGCCGACAGCGGGCAGGATCCCGGCATGACGATGCGAAGGATCCGTGCATCGGGCTGTCCGTGCCCTCCGCTCGGCAGTCCACGTCCCGCTCCACTGATTGCCTCTGCGCTCCCAACAAGCCGATATGCCCGAATGATTCAACGCTCGACCTGGAACTTCACCTCGACGCGGCGATTGGGTAGCAGACATTCCTTCAACTTTGCACCGCGTAGACCGTCGCAGGCCTGCACCTGCTCGCGGTCGCCGCGCCACTCGTACTGGATGCGGTCAGCGGCGATGCCCTGATCAATCAGGTATTGGCGCACGGTCCGTGCTCGACGCTCGGACAACCCCTGGTTGTACTGGTCGGTCGGGCCCTTCAGCCGGTCGGCATGGCCGACCAGCTGCACGCTGACGAGGCGCAGCTTTTCTTCGGCGATACGGCGCAGGGCGCCCTCCATGCCAAGCACCGACTCCGCGCGCATGTGCCGGCGGGTATCACGATCGAAGTCGAACACCACGTTGGCGGTGAGCGTCATGTTCTGTGGCGCCGGTGGTGTGCACTGCCGGGCCAGGGCTTCGGCTTCGTTGGTCAAATCCTCGGCCATCTGGATATAGGGCTTGGAATGCCGCCATTGCTGCTGGTTGAACTCATTGCCGGCATGCACCAGCTCTACTTCGCCGCAGGCCACTTTCTGCTGCGCGCACGCAAAACCCGGTGTGCCATGGATGAGCTTCAGCCGCTGCCACAGGTCGGCGCGCAGGTATTTGGCGTCGTTCACCAGTGGCGTGTCGGTCGGCATCGGGGAGACGCCGCGCTCCATGCCGTCGATCAATGCCACCGATTCATCCAGCGCCGCCTGCGGGAAATGACTGCGGTCGTTGCGGCTGTACTCGTGGAACGAGACATCCAGCCAGCATTGCGCCTTGGCCAGATGGTAGTCACGCACCGGGCGACCCCCATCATTCAACGCCTGGATACGGTCCTGGGTGGCCTGGTAGCGCGAGTGGTCCGCGTACAGCGCCTCGTCGGTGATGCGCTGTTTCTCCGGCGTCAGCTCGGTGCGTTTCCCAGGGCCTTCCTGCTGCGCCCAAGAGGGCGCGGCACAGGCAGCAGCCAACATCAAACCCGTGATCAATCGCGTGCGGCGAAGTGTCATGTCCGGTGTCCTCATTGCTGCGCCGGCTTGCGGTAACGGTGGTCGTCGCGACGGAACAAGTCTTCGTCAAACTTGAACCGCAGACGGATGAAAGCGCCTTCGTCGGTGTACTCGTAGCCGGCCAGATCCGGGTCAGCGGCGAAGCCGACAAAGTTGTAGCCGGCAGACAGCCACAGGTTCTGCCGCAGCAGACGCCCGATCTCCATGCCGTAGGCGTACTGGTCACTTCCGTAGTCGCCACGGAAGGTGGAGCCAAGCACACCGATATCCCAGTTCTCGGTGATGTCGTAGACCACCCGCCCCGATATCAGCACGCCACGGAAACTGTCGTCGACCCGATCACCGTCTGCATAGGCAAAACGATCCTTCTGCCACTTGGCGGCGATGCGTCCGGTGAGCCACCACGGTCGCGATGGATGCCAGTCGGCATGCGTGGAGACGATGTGTGCGGCGGTACGCACGTCCTGGCCGATGTCGCGGCTGGAACCGCCATCGACGCCCATGCCGCTCTTGTCGGACTCCAGCTTGTACTCGTAACGTGCCAGTGCGTTGATCCGGTTGCGGTCGGTATCCCGGTAGGCGATACCCAGCTGGAAGCGATCCTGCATCACGTCACCGCGCGCCTTGTAGTCGGTGGACAGCAGGTAGTTGCGGGCCAGCAGGGTCCAGTCACGATTGAGCTTTCGCGCCCACATCAACTGGAACAGCGTGGTGTTGAACTCCTCGTTGGTGTCGAGCGTTCCGTCCACGTCACCGGAGATGCGGTACTCCAGGCGCACCGCACCGCGCCACAGCGGATTGGCGCTGTAGTCCAGCCCGAACGCCAGCGCGGTGGTGTCGCCGGTATCACCGTCGTAGATCTTGACGTGCTCGGCCGCCGTACTCAGTCGCAGCCCCTCTGTGAGGCTCCAGTCATTGCGGATACCCGATGCCATCTGTACATCGCGACCCGCGATGGCATCACGCAACCGGTACTCGCTGAACACCTGGGTGTCCTTGAGATAGGTGCTGTCCACACCGAATACCAGGGCATCGCTCTCGCGGTCGGTGGTGGTAATGCCGTAGGCGCTGGTCAGGCCGGTCTGCTTCTCGTAACGGCCGTACAGACGGTTGCGCTCACGCAGGCGATAGTCGGCACCGAAAGCGAAGCGGTTGCGATCCTCACCGTTGACGTCCTGCTCGTATTCGCCCCCCAGCACCAGCTTGTCGCTGATTTTGTAGCCGGCACCGACATGCACGCTGTCTGATTCCAGCTCGGTGCCGACCGGCAACGTGGAGTTGGGCACGGTGCCCTCGCTGCGGATCACCGGCAACCCGGTCAGCGGATCCAGCGGTTGTTGGCCATAACCCAGTGCCCCGCCTGCGCTGCCCGTGGCAAAACCACCACTGAGCCCACCACTGCTGCCGAATGGTGGCGAGATGGACCACGGCGAATAGGCACCCACCGTCTCGCGGATGCTGCGCACCCCGAGATCCAAGGTGAGGCGTTGGGTAGCATCGATGCGTACACCCGCACCAGCCGCATTGCGGTCACCGCCTTCGGGGTTGCGATCTTCGCTGCGCATGGCTTCCACGTACACCTGGAAGCGTGGATTCACCGCCCACGTCAGCTCCAGGTCGTACTCGCCACGCCCGCCATACAACGGCGAGGACGGGTTGTTGAACGCCGGATCACTGCGGCCGGCAAACATCCGCGCATCAAAACGCTTGCCGTCGTGGGCAAACTCCATGCGGTAGGCATTGCCCTCCACATCACCACTGAGGTTCTGCAGGCCCGGTGTGGCGTACTGATTGATCGAGTTGGTGTTGACCTCGCTCTCGGTACGCGCCGCTTCCAGCACCATCCAGGTATTGGGTCCAAAACGGAAACCCAGATTGGCGCTGCCCATCTTGAACGGTGCGAACGGGTTCTCGTCACGCACGTAGGACGCACCGGCCTCGATTGCCTTGGTCAGCCGGAACTGCGCATCCACGCCGTACACCCAGAACTTCTCCGTACCTTGATCCAGTTCGTAGGTCACCCGCAGCGAGATCGGGTTGAGCTCGCTGTCAAAGCCCGGCAGGAAGGTGTTGAGCAGGATGCGCCCGGAGAACGGCTCGAAGCTGTAGTCCACCAGCCGGCCCAGTGCGCGTACGTTGATGATGCGGCTGGGCTGGTTGCGGTCGCGGGTGATCACCTCCACCCGCTCACTGCCTTCCAGCACGGCGTTGTTGCTCAGCGCATACGGGCCACTCCCCTGACTGGGGAATTCGTCGATCACCTGGCGCAGCGAATCCTCCATCGCGAACACGTTGCCGCGCACGCGCTTGCCCTCGAAGTGCCAGCCGAAGCCAGTCGCAGTGCGGTTGTACGTGCCCAGACTGCGCATCACCGCCTTGCCACTGCTGCTGATGCCGGTCTGCGTGGTCAAGGTATCGCCGGTCTGGAAGTCGCCGTACATCATGTAGCTGCGGTTCTTGTCGATGCGCACGTACAGACGCTCGGCCGAGCGGGCATCGAAGCCGCGCAGCGAGGAGTCGCCATAGACCGGGTAGAACTCTTCCGGCTGGATGTCGCGCAACAGACGGCCACGCACTTCCTTGTCCGAATCGTAGGCGGCGGTCAGCAGGTACTCGCCCTTGATCTTGCCCTTGACGAAGAATGCCGTGCGTGCGGCAGCATTGGCCTTGCCGCTGTTGAAGTCGCGCTCCCAGCGGCGGATGTCACGGTCAAAGCCATCGTCACGACGCGCGGTCTCCAGTGCCGCACCGTTGCGGAAGTTGACGATCCCCTCAACCAAACCGGTAGCCAGCAGCTCACGCATTTCCGGCAGGAAGCTGATGGCATTCTCGGCGGCCACACCACCGGAAGTAATGCGCAGCAGCACGTCCTGCGGTACGTCCGGGGCCAGCAGATCGAACTCGGCACGACCGTTCTCCACCGGCAATTGAATGCCCGGAGTGCCGCGATCAGCGTCCAAGCGGCCCGGCCCGAGCTCATCGGTGCGCCCCCCGGCCAGACGCACGCGCCCGCCGCTGTATTCGATGGTGGCAAAGCGCTTGCCCGCCAGTGGCTTTTCATCGGTACCCAGCAGCTGCACCACAACATGCACCGGTGACTGGCCATCGGCCGGAACACCGTCGCGGTCCACGTCCACCCGGATCAGTTCAACCTCGGTGTTGGCGCTGTAGTCCACGCTGCCGGACTGCAGGTTGATTGCCTGCGGTGGATCGTCGGTGCTGGCCGGCGACTGCGGTTGTGCCAGTGCATCGGTGGGCAGCGCGGAGTCGAAGCGATGCTGTGCACCCTGCGCTGCGGCCGTGGTCGCCACGGTCGCTTCCTGGGTGCCAAACACCGCCCCGCCCGTGTGCGTCACCGGCACTGCATTCGACGGCGCGGCATCGCTTGCCACGGAGCCGGCAGTGGTGCGTGTCATCGTCGTTGTGTCGGAAGCGCTGGCAGCGACAGGCGCATTGCCTTCCATACCCTGGCTACCCGGCTCCTGCCGCAGGTTGCCACGCGGTACCACGATGCCACCGGGCCGTTGGTTGGCCGAATCGGTAGCGTTGGTCGGCGCACGCAACGGCTGTGCCTGGAAGCTCAATGGCAGACCCTGCAGCTCGCTTTCGACCGAGCGCACCTCGCCCTGCGTACGACGCGCCTTCACCTGCTCAAGCACCGCATTGGAACCACTGCCCTCGATGAAGTCCGCACGGTGCAGCTCACCGTTCTTCAGATCGATGAAGAGGCTGTCCGCGTCGCCCAGGTTGCGGTTGCTGCTGGTGGTCAGGCGCGACCCGATCGGCAGCGTGCTGCTGTCCACCTTGAGCGTGTGGCTTTTTGGCGGAAGGCCGCAGTAGCTGTACTTGCCCTCCGAGTCGGACACCATCCACGTGCCGTCGTTGAAATAGAAGCGCACACCCGGGATGCCGATCTCCTCACTGTCCTGGATGTGGTTGTTGTTGCTGTCCACGAAGATCTTGCCAAGTACACAGGCCTCATCAGTGAACACGCCACCGGTGATCCGGACGCGGTACTGCGCATTGTTGGACGGCACCGTACCCGGGCGTGGCTGCAGCGTGCCCGGATCGACGCAGCCACCATCTATCGAACAGCCGTGCGCTTGAGCGCGGTTGATACCGTCACCCTGCATCGCGCCCACGCCCACACGCACGCGGTAGGTCAGCAGAATCTGCTGGCCCGGCCGGATCGAGCCGACATCGAACACCAAACGCGGCCCCGGCTTGCCCAGCGGATCGGCAATACCGGCGCCATCAGCACGCGCAGTGCCGTTGATGTATGTCAGGCCCGGCGGCAAGTTGTCGATCACGTTGACCGTGTTCAATGCCTGCCCCGCGGTCTGCCGAATGCTGAGCGTGTACAGCACCGTGTCACCGATCTCGACGATCTGCTTGTCACCGGTCTTGGACAGCACCAGGCCCGGCGCGACTGCCGGGTCCAGCGGCAGGTGGTTGTGCACGATGTTGGCCGTGGACGAACCCGCAAACAGACCCAGGTAGTACTGCGTGCCGGCACCCACGGGAGCGGTGGGCGCGGAGGCCTGCGGCTGCACGTTGAACGTGGTGCCGGCGGCACCGGCAGGTGACAGCGTGCCGTTCTCGGCCGGGATCAGCGTGGACCGGAAGGTGTAACCGCCAGGCGGCGTCACCGTGAGCTGGAACTCACAGCGGTTGGGTGCGGCCGGCCCCAACAGGAACTGGTAATAGCCATCGGTGCCGACCGTCATCGAAATGCGGTCGCCGTCGATGTTGTATCCCCCCTGACCGCCATTGAGCACCGAGGTCGCCGGGTCATAGCCCGAACACATGCCGACCGTTGCCAGCGTCACGATGGCACCTGGTACCGGATCACGCGTCACCGCGTCATACACCAGGCCACTCGGATCGACCGGCAGGCTCTGCTGCGGCAGGTTCTCACCGGCCCGCAACACCACTTCCAGCTGGGTGATGCCATCGCCGTCGATGCGGCAGCTGGAGGCCAGCCCGTCGTCGATGCCACGGCGCGTGTCGCACGGTGCCGGCGGTCCGGCCGAGGTCTCGGCATTGACCGGGAAGCCCCACAGCACCCGGCTCTGCGGGTGGCGGAAGCGCACGTCGTAGCGGGTCCCGGGGAGCAGGTCGAGGAAGCGGTAGGCACCATCCACGCCGCTGTTGGTGGTACGGATCACCTCGTTGGTGGCCGGATCGAACAGTTCCACGATCCAGCCGGCCAGACGGGTATCGCCGGCATCCAGCAGCGCATCGTCGCTACCACCGTCGAACCACACCGTGCCGGACAGGGATGCAGCCTGCTGCACTTCGGTGGGAACGCGGCAGGCATTCTGGGTGATGGCGGGGTCGCATACCGGCAGTTGGGTGACGTCGCCGTCGAAGGCCCCCTGCTCGCTGGTCGACGGCATGTGGTCGTTGTCCTCGCCACCGCCACGCACTATCACCGCGTTGTTGATGGGCGAGGCGGCTGCTGCAGCCGCACTCACCGCAACAGCAACGGTGATGGCATCGGCCGACGTGGCGCCATTGGCGATCACGGTGCTGCTGGTGCAGCTGAAACGGTCGGCGCCGACAGCACCATTGCATACCCAGCCATTGCCGGTCGGTGTTGCCGCCAGTGTCACGCCCACCGGCAGGCGGTCATCGACCTGGTAGCTGCCCTCGGTCAGCTGCGGTCCAATGTTGCGCACCCGGATGGTGTACCTGGCGATGTTGTTGACGGTGAAACGGGTGGGCTCGGCGATCTTGCTGACGACCAGGTCCGGACGGTCGGCGATCTCGCCGAAGTTCTGGTTGATCGCCTCCTGGCCCAACGCCACGATGATGGCACTGATCGCCGAGGGCAGCGTGCTGACCGGCGTGGCCACGCCCATCGGCCCACCGTTGACGGTGCCGGCGCTGGTGATGCCGTTGGTGGTGTTCGGCGGCTGGTCCGGCTCGGTCACCGTATAGGTGCCGGGGCGCAGGTTGTCGAACTGATAGTTGCCGTTGGCATCGGTGACCACGGTACGCGGCGGTATCACCGCACGTGGCGCCGGGTTGTTCGCCGGCAGGTCGTCGTCGCCGGTCAACTGCAACGTGACATTCGGGATGCCCGACTCATTCGCATCGATGATGCCGTTGTTGTTGTTGTCGTAGTACACCCGGCCGCTGATCGATGCGCCACCGATCTCACCGAAGTTGTTGCCGGTGCTGGCTTCGTCCAGCCCCAGCTTGATCGTGCTGATCACCGAGGGCGTGACCGCCGCCGCAGTGGCCGTGCCACCGGTGCTGCCCGCCACGGTGATGCCATTGAGCGTACCGGTCGGCTGCTCCGGTTCGGTGACCGTATAGGTGCCTGGCAGCAGGCCGCCGAACAGGTAATTGCCATTGGCGTCGGTCACCATGCTCTGGCTTACCGACTGGCCGTTGGCATCGGTACCGCTGAGCTCGATGGTCACGTCGGCGATGCCGGCCTCGCCTGCGTCGATCACGCCATCGTTGTTGCCATCCAGCCATACCCGACCGGCTAGCGAACTGCCGCTGGGTTCTTCGCCGAAGTTGAACTCCAGGCCTTCACTGGCGCCGATGCCCACGCTCAGGTCGATCTGGCTGATGCGGTCGGTGCTGGCCGGATCGCCAGCCACCGCCGTGCCGGGCGTGCAGCCGCTGCTGCAGGCCGCGCCGTTGACCATACCCGGATTGATCGCGCTGGGCCGATTCCGGTAGGTGCCCGTCGGCAGCGGCTGGCGCAGCGTGTACACAGTGAACGGGTCGAGGTTCTCGAACTGGTAGGCACCAGCGCTGTCGGTGGTGGTGGTGGCGACGACCGCCGAGGTCGCCGCGTCGAGCAGTTCGACCGTGGCACCGACGATCGCCGGATCGCTGCCGACGGTACGCACGTTGTTGAAGTCGGCATCGATATAGACGAAGCCGGCAATGCGCGCATTGTTCAATTCGGGGAAGTTGTAACGCTCACCATCGGTATCGACCGGCAGCACGATGCCGGTGTAGCTGGAATCCGGCGTGCCTGCGGCATAGGTGCCGCCCAATGAGGGCGCCAATGGCCCACTCGCTGGCGGGTCCACCGGGCCGTTGTAGAAGCCGGCTGGTTGGGTCTGCAGGATGCGGTAGCCAACGGCGTCGGACGGCGACAGGTTGTCGAACACGTAGTCACCACCGCTGCCCGTGCTGATCGTCTGATCAACCGGATTGCCGTATTCATCCGTACCGGTCAGGCGCAGCGCGACATTGGCGATACGCGGCTCCACCGATGCGGCTTGCGGCACGCCACCGTTGGCACCGCTGCGGTCGCGATCCTGGAACACGGTACCGGCCAGCGACGAGGCGACCACGTTGATGGGCGCCGTGGCCTCGTTGTTGCCGCTGTTGCTGTCGACCTGTTGGGTCGACACTTCCGCCCGGTTGATGGCACTGCCACCCGGTGGCACCACATCCCAACGCGCCGGAATGATGATGCGCACCTTGCCTTGTTGGGCAAGCACCGAGGTCACGTCACCCACGTTGCAGGTCACTTCCTGCCCCACCAGGCTGCAGGTGCCGGTGCCGTCAGGCACGTCGTCGTTCACATAGGGCGAGTCGGGCCCCACTTTCTGCCAGGTGATCGGCGATCCGGTGACCACCATGTTCGGCGGCAGCGTGTCGGTGATGATGGTACCGATGCCATTGAGCGGATTGCTACCGGTCCGGTCACGCGAGAGGCTGCTTCCCGGGCCGTTGTTGATCGCGTCGATCACCCAGTAGAACGGTTCGCGCAACGACACGGTGCTGATGGCGGCAGGCAATGTCGCGTTTGGATCTGCATCCGGCGGTGTGTTCCGTGACACCGCGCGCTTGCTCACTGCAAGGTCGACACGAATGCCTATGGCAGTGTTCTCCGTGGCTTCGTTATTGGATCCAACGGGGTCAGCTTCCGAACCGCTGGCTTTAGCCGTATTGCGGAGCGTGTCGCCGCCAGGACCCGGTTCGGTCAGGTACTGGTAGCGCAGATACAGCGCCGATTCGGAGCCACTCTTGATCACGCCAGTGACATGCGGCGTGAAACCCGCGCCGGGCATCGCGCAGTTCACCGTCAAATCTCCGCCGGTTACCGGGTTGGCCGTTGCCACGGTGCAGTTGGCCATGGAGAAAGGCCCGGCCGCGTCCGGCGAGGCGCCGAGGAACAGCACTGTCTTGCCCGCTGCAGCGGTGACGGTATCCACCAGTTTGACGTTGGTGGCAACCGAAGGCCCCTGGTTAAGCACCCTCACCCGGTAGGTGATGATGTTCACGGACGGATCATCCGGGTGGAAGCCCAGCGGATCCCAGCCGATATCGTCCTTGTTCAGCAGCAGATCCGCGCTGCCCACATTAATGGTCAGCACTGCATCCTTCTGATCATTGCCCTGCGACTTATCGGTGTTGAACTCATACTGGCCCTGCGCGTCGGTGCCATTGCTCAGGTCCGGCGTACCGTCGTTGTTGAAGTCGAAGTAGAAGTCCGCGACGTTGGGGTAGATACGCGTGACAAGTGAGTTGAGGTCCTCCAGCGGACGGATCGTGATGTTCATGCTCTGCCGCTGGCCACCGGGGATATCCAGCGGCGCACAGGTCACCACCAGCGTGCCCGCTCCACGGCCAACCGTGTTGACGTTGGGGCGCCCATCGGGGCCGGGAATCGCTTCCACGCCGCCGGTGAAGTCCAGATCGCAGTTGACGGTGGAAGGACCGCCGGTACGGGTGGCTTCGACCAAGGTGAAGCCGGCGTCGTTCGCAAGCAACGTGAACACATCGCGGAACACCACCCCGGGCGCAAGCGACGGACCTTCATTGAGATAATCGATACGGTACTTGGACTCCACGCCGACCGAACCGGTAGTACCGGTGGTGATCTCTTTCTTTTCGGTGGTCACATTGGACACGCGCGGCACGCGCACCCAGTCCGAGCCAGTGTTGTTGCCCGGGTTCACCTCACCTGCTGTGCCCGGCACCAGTGGGTCGATGCCCAGGCTGGCGTTATTGCACCATGCGCCAGGCGGCATTGGCTGGCCACCGCAGGTGCCCGCAGGATGTGAAGCACTATCGGCCAGTAGTCCGCTCAAGCGCACCACGATGGTTGCCCGATCACCACTCGCCAACGGCGTAGTGCCCGACTCACAGGTCACGGTTCCGTTGGTGCTGACACCACAGTTCCAACCGGCAGGGCCTTCCACCACGGCGGTGGTTATATTCGGGAGAAAGCCGGGCAGTGAGTCCTGCATCACGATGCCATTGGTCGCATCCGGGCCGGCATTCCGGATCACGATGGTGTAAACAACACCGGTGTAACCGACTGGCAGGGTGTTGTCCGTATCTCCAAGATCATTGGTCATCTTGGTGACGCTCAGGTCCGAGCGCAGTGGCGTGGGGGTGATGGTGCCGTTGCTGCAGTTGTTGTTGTCTTCCGGGTCGCCCAGACCGCTGTCGGTATCCGGCTCCAGTGAGCCACCCGAGCCGCCGGTACAGGCTTGGTTGGTGAGCGGATTGCCCTCTGCCTCCGGATGCGCGAAGGACTGCAGTTTCAGCGGCGGCGCGGCCTGCCCGGCGGCAAGTGGGTAGTTACCGGCCATCAGCGTGCAGGTAACAGTCTGCCGCTGGCCGGCTTGGTAAGCCGAGGCCACACAGCTCCACGGCGTGGTGTCGGACGGGAAGTACTCCTCACCGATTGCCAGCTGGTCCACCACCTGCACATTGTCGGTGGCCGCCGCCGGACCGATGTTCGTTACCGTGATGGTGGACGTGACGATGTAGCCGCTGCCTGCAGGTGGTGCACCAGGTCCGGGCCAGGTGGGAACAAGATTCGGGCTCTTGGTCTTGGTCAGGCTCAGGTCGGCGCCGTCCGGCAGCACGCGGAAGTCGACCGTGCCGCTGTTGTTTCCCGGAGTCGGGTCCGGCAGCGTGCCGGTGACGGTAGCGGTGTTGCTCACGTTACCGCTGCTGCCCGGACCGGTCAGTGGCACGCGCGCGACGATGGTGAAGGTGGCGCTTGCACCGACCGCCAACGTAGCCGGCGAAGGCAATGCGCAGTCCACTTCGGTCGCAGCGTTGATCGTGTTGCAGGTCCAGCCACTGGCGGCATTCACGCTCTCGATGAGGAAGCCACCCGGCAACGGGTCGTTCATCGTCACGCCTTCGGCAGGACTGGGGCCGTTGTTGGTCACGGTGACGGTGAAGGTGATGGTTTCACCGGGCAGTGCCGGAGTCGGGGTTGCGGTTTTGCCGACGCTCAGGTCGGCACCTGCGGCCACCTGCACCGTTGCGTTGTCGTCATTGTTGCCTGGGTTCGGGTCGGGAGTGCCCACCGCCGTCACCGTGGCGGTATTGACCAGGCTGCCGCTGGCGGCATTCACCTTGCCCTTGAATGTATAGGTCACCGTCTGGCCAACCGCCAAGGTGCCGCCGTAGGTGCCGTTCTGGTTGTTGAATGTCCAGCTCGGGTCCGACGACTGTGCGCTGTTGGCCACATAGGTGACGCCACTGGGCAGGCTGTCGGTCACATTGAAATTGGTGGAGGCGCTCGGGCCCGCATTGAAGATGCTGATCGTGTAGGTCACCTCGGCACCGGCAACCACCGGGTCGGGCGACGCCGTCTTGGTCATCTGCAGGTCGCCGGCTTCCACCAGCGTGGTGCCTTCCACTTCCAGGTTGTCGCCGATGTTGCCGTCGCCGGCATAGAACGGATTGCCTGCAGGAATGTCACCCAGCTTGGTGCCCGGCGGCGGGCCCGGATCGCGGCCGACCGCGGCAGTCAGGTTCACGGTGGGCGGGTTCGGCATGCCCAGCCCGGCGGTACTTACTTCCAGGACAAAGTCGGTCGAATCCCCATCCCCCAGTGTCTGGCTGATGTCGCAGACCACGCGCGGACCCACATCAGGAGCGGCCGGCGCACTGACGGTGCATCCTGGCGGCAGGTTGACCGGATTGGTGCCGGCAGGGAGATCGAATGCGATGACGGCATCGCTGACATCTTCGGGGCCGCCGTTGCGGATGTTCACCGTGTACTCGATGACACCACCGGCAGGCACCGGATCGGCGGCCTCCTGCACACCGGTGATCTGCAGGTTGGCGGCGAAGGCCGAAGGCATCCACCCCAGCAACGCCGCAAACCCCAATCCCAGCATCTTGCGGGCACTGCGGCCCAGCACGTGCCCCGTCTTATCCATCGCGTCCGTAACGACCTGCTGCACCATTGCAACTCCCAAGCACACCGACGGATTGGCTGCGCGCGAAAGCACGCACTCGACTGGTCACTTCAAGGTGAACAGGCCAAAGTACCCATCGCCCGATTTCCCTGCGACGTTTCCCCACCTGTTCAAATGTTCAACCCATGAACATTTCGCAAACGAAATACCGTGCTCGTCGTGAAGGCAACGTAGTGATTTCAAAAATCACGGACAAAACGAAAGGGCCGCACTGAAAAACTGTCGTGCGCTCGTTGCATTCGTGAAACCCTCGTGATCGACGTCATGCGACGGATCAGCAAAATGCTGGGAAATCCTGCATGAAAGTGACGTTCCTCCGCGCTACTCCACGAATCCATCACAAACATGACGAGACGCAGCTGTCGCCTGATCCAGCCGGAGAAGATTCACTTGCGGATGTTGCTGCCGCCGCTACGAGTGGGTGTGTGCGATGCGCCTCCGTAGCGGCGCATCGCCACCCGCGCTTGCTTGATCTGGACAGGCTTGGTCAGCCTGCCAGGTGTGGTGGCGGATCAGCGCCCCATCAACAACGACATCGGCTGCTGGGGGGGCGTGCCGACTTCCCACTGCACACTGGCTCGGCCGATCTCATTTCCAAGGAACTCGCAGAAGCGAGCATGCTTCCACACCATGGCATCCATGATTGTCTGCAGGCGACGCCACGCTGCTGTCCATGCAAACGGAAAATGCCAGCCTGGGCGCCGAGGCAACCTCGCGTTGCCGCAGCATCCAGTCGCCCATGCAGTACCTCGTTGGGTACTGCATGGGCGTGACCATCATTTACCTGGCCGTCCCACCATCCAGATGCTCGGCAAGAAACGCTAGCAGGCGGCTGTAGTACTCGCGCTGATGCGGCTCGGTATAGAAACCGTGGCCTTCGGTGTCGTAGTACAGGGACTGCACCGGCACCCCGACTTTCCGCAGCGCCGCCTCCATCATCCGGGTGTGTTCGACCGGTGCGATTTCGTCCTCGCCACCTGCGGCAAGAAACACCGGCACCTTGATCTGCGCGGCCAGTCGATTGGGCGATGCCGCGGCCAAGGCAGCCTGGTCCTCACCCACCCAATCCTTACTCCAATTGCCCAGACTGCGCCGCTTGCGGCCGTCCTCCCGCTGCATCATCGGCAGGTCGTACACACCGACATAGCCAGCTGCACAGCGATACAACGCCGGCTCCTTGGCCACTCCCATCAACGCGGCATAAGCACCATAGCTGGCGCCATAGATGCATATCTTCGACGCATCGGCATGCCCCTGCGTCACCGCCCAGCGCGTGGCATCGGTAAGGTCGTCCTGCATCGTGCCGCCCCACTGGCGTGCCCCTGCGCGCAGGAATGCAGAACCTTGATTTCCCGAACCGCGATAGTTCACCTGCATGACGCTATAGCCGGCAGCAGCCAACATCTGCGCGTCCTTGTCGTAACGCCATTGGTCGAAGATGCCAAACGGCCCCCCATGCGGCATCACCACCAGCGGCCGCGCCCCGCTCACACCACGTGGAACGGTGAGATACCCGCCGATGCGCAGGCCATCACGCGCAGCAAAGCTGAAAGGCTCCACCGTGGCGGCTGTGTCCGGGTCGATCCAACTACCGGCACTCAGCACGAGGCTGACCTTCTTGATCGCCGGTTCGTACAAGTAGAAATCGCCGGGATTGTTGCCCGACCACACCTGCAACAGTTGCAGTGTGCCATCCTGGGTACTGGACGTAATGCGGATCGACTGCCCCGGGAAGGCAGACTCCAGGCCGCGATGCTGCCGGGCCTCGGGCGATGCTTCGTCAAAGAACACATTGCGGTGACGCCCATCCATCACCTGCGTACCAACCGGCACTGCCGTCCCATTCTGCTGAATGATCGTCAGTGGATCAGCGCCCATGTCCTGCAGCAACGTCTTGCGCTCGTTGCTGGCCGGGTTCCAGCTGACAATCTTGTCCGTGCCTGCCCCATCACCATGTATCTGCAGGTAGGCAAGCTGGTTGTCGGCGGAGAAGCCCAGCGGGATCTCGACGCGACCGCTGCCGTTCTCGTCATTGATCAACTGCCACTCAGTCCCCTTCGCCTGGCGGTAGTACAACTTGCTCGCATTGTCCGCACCGGCGCCGCGTGCAAAGCGCACCTCACCGCTGTTGTCCGTAGTGAAGCGTGCGCGGCGTACCGGTGCAAACGCCAACGTAGTCCGCCGGCCACTGAGGACATCCAGCTTATCTGCGCGAGTGAACGGATCATCGCCCTCCGGCCACACCGAGACCACGGCATAACGATCATCCCCCGGGAGGGTGTCGGTCAGGAATGCGGCAACCCGCTCCGCCCTCTTGGGTTGAATACGCGTCCCCAGGCCGTTGTCCTGCACACGATACCCGACCAAAAGTTCAGCCCTGCCACCATCGGCGTTGATGGCGTAGATCTCACCCGTGGGCTGCGGCACATCCAGCATCCCGTACTTCTCGGCGACGCTGATCAGCACGCGCTCGTTGTTGACCCAATCAAACTCGCTTACATGGGCATTACGCACCGGCATGAATGTGCCGGCGCTCTTGTTGCCATCCCTGATGAATATCACCAGCGCGGTTCTGTCTTCCAACGGCACGGTGGCCGCGTAGTACTTGCCCGTCGGCGAAATCTTGATGTCGTTGAAATCATCCTTGCGGATGAACTGCGCCAGATCAACCGCCGCCCAGGCGCTCGTCATTGGCATTCCCAGTGCAAGCAACACACCCAACCCCAATCCCTTCATGCTCATCCCCTGTCAAACGTCCATTTGTCCCGGGCACCGTGCCATCGCCGCGCCCCCTCTCCTGACTGCAGAACCGCGTACATCCCGCGCTGGACATACTCCCGCCGCAGGCTGACAGATAGTGGGATATCGGATCCCAGAAGGAAACAGGGTCGGCCGGCGAAATCCGCCAGATGATTGTGCAAGAGGAAGGATATGGCCTGAATCGCCGGGATGGGCGCCATACCGCCGGGCATCCCAGTCCGTGCACGTCTTACGAAATCTCGGCGAGATACACGAACAGACAGAGCATTGCCTGGCTGACTATGACACCGGGATCCCTTGCGAGAGTCTTGGCAGACCAATACCCGCCGACTAGTACCCATCGAGTTCCGAACCGGAAACACCCAGTTCAGTGTGTCTTTGAACTGGGGAATTCGGCCAATAGGCATTGGCCTATTACCGCTCTACCCGGCGGCACTCTTGCTGCCATGCGTACCGTCCCGGAAAGCATCGGCTCTGCAGTCAACACCGGAAGGATCCTGTTCCAACGCATGTCCCCTTGTGAACCAATTTTCCATCGAGCTTCGCTGGCCCATGCAACCAGGCAAAAAAAAGGCCATGCAATGCATGGCCTTTGGGAAAGCTAAAGAGATCAGGCGCTGATCAGAACGGAATATCGTCGTCGGCGAAATCGTCCATCGGCGGCGGAGCCGACTGCTGCTGAGCCGGTGCCGGGCGCTGCTGGCGCTGACCGCCGCCGTAGCCGCCACCCTGGTCCTGATTGCCGTAGCCGCCCTGACCACCCTGGCCGCCGCTCTGCTGGCGCGGAGCCGACTGGCGCTGCGGACGATCACCGCCGAAATTGCCGCCACCGCCACCACCGCCGCCTTCACCACGACCGCCGAGCATCTGCATCTCGTTGGCAACGATGTCGGTGGTGTATTTCTCCACGCCGTCCTGGCCGGTGTACTTGTCGTAGCGCAGTTCGCCTTCGACATAGACCGAGCTGCCCTTGCGCAGGTATTCACCGGCGATCTCACCGAGCTTGCCGAAGAACACCACGCGGTGCCATTCCGTACGCTCCTGCTGGTTGCCGTCCTTGTCCTTGCGGACGCTGGTGGTGGCCAGGCTGATGCGGGTGATCGCCATGCCGGCCTGGGTGTATTTGGTGTCCGGGTCGTTACCGAGGTTGCCGACGAGGATGACTTTATTGATGCCGCGGGCCATAGGGTTCCTACTCTTCCGTTGGGGTCCACCCGCCGGATGCGGGCAATAGCCATGGGATTATATCGCCCCGGCGGCCGATATCGGCCAACTGCCGCAGCCCTTATGGGCCAAGGCCTTTGCCGCCTCTGGCGGCCTCGGGGACAACTCCGCCGGCCAGACCTGGTGGCAGCCCAGTGGCGCCATGGCCGGCGACGGGACCGGGGCAGACCTCGCCCATCCCTGCGCGCGGCAGCGCATGGCATGATGCCGGCGTCATTCACATTGCCGGTCATGATGTCGATCAAGGGTAAAGCCACCTCACTGGATATCGCGCACATGGCCGGGGTCTCCCAGCCCACGGTCTCGCGTGCCCTGCGCGGCAGCCCGATGGTCAATGCCGAAACCCGCCAGCGCATCCTGGAGATCGCCCGGCAGCTGAACTACAAGGTGGACAAGAACGCCTCCAGCCTGCGCTGCCAGCAGTCAGGCACGCTGGCGTTGCTGTTCTTCGAGGACCCGACCCCGGACGATTCACTGATCAACCCGTTCTTCCACTCGATGCTGGGCTCGATCACCCGCGCCTGCGCACTGCATGGGCACGACCTGCTGGTGTCCTTCCAGCAGCTGTCCAGCGACTGGCACGCCGATTTCGAGGACAGCAACAAGGCCGATGGCATCATCCTGCTGGGGTACGGCGACTACCACGAGTCGGTGGAGCGGCTGCAGCGGCTGGTTGAACAGGGCACGCATTTCGTCCGTTGGGGCGCGGCATTGCCGGGCCAGCCGGGCGTTTCGGTGGGCAGCGACAACTTCCAGGGCGGTTTCGATATCACCGCACATCTGCTTGACCAGGGTTGTCGGCGCATCGCTTTCCTCGGCCACGCCTCCAGTCACTATCCGGAATTCGAGGAGCGCTATCGCGGCCATGCCGAAGCGCTGCGTGCACGCGGTGTGGAGGCGCACGCCACCCTGCAGCAGGACGCAATCACCACCGAGGAATCCGGCCATGCCGCATGCCTGGCCCTGCTCGACCGTGGCGAACGCTTTGATGCGGTATGCGCAGCCAGCGACCTGATCGCCATCGGTGCGCTGCGGGCGCTGCGCGAACGTGGGCTGCGGGTACCCGACGACGTGCTGGTCACAGGTTTCGACGATATTCCACTGGCAGCCTCGGTATCACCCGCACTGACCACGGTGCAGCAGGACACCAAGCAGGCGGGGCAGCTGCTGGTCGAAAAACTGCTCGCACTGATCGCGCGGGAACCGGTGGAAGGCATCAACATCCCGGTCAAGCTGGTGATGCGCGAGTCTTCGCGGCGCCGTGTTCCCTAGGCAGCGTTTCAGCCGCGACGCCTGCATTGCGCGAGCCAGCAGGTTCTGCAATTGCTGCGATTCACCACAGCAGATGGATATCCGGTGTTGCGGCTGAAACCGCGCCTACGCCGGAATCACCCTGGAATCCGCTCAGCTGAAATCCTTGAGGATTTCCTGCACACCTGATGGCGAGACCTCAAAGCCCAACGTGGTGCCGGGGTTGACCACCACGCCGTAACCAACGGGCACGCGACGCAGCACTTCGAACATCAGCATGCGGATGTCGTGCGGGGCCTGCTGCGAGTTGAAACCCACCCGCGCCATATCGGTGAACACGGCAACATGCAGCACGCCCTGCTTGTCGAACAGCAACGGGTCGAAGCCGCTGCCGTCCGGAGTGACCAGGCTGCCGGTGAGCAACACCACCTCGGACGCCACAAAGGCCTGCATGAACGCCCTGATCGGCAGTTTTCCTTCCATCGCCGTCTGCAACAGCGTTTCGATGGGAGTCTGCGGAGGAAGCTCGTTCATGTGGGCGCTGGGGGACTACGATGGGGTGCTGATTGTAACGGTTCGGTTTTTGGCGCGCGTTGTGCATCGAAAAAGCGAAAACAACAGCCAACCCCTCCCCCACCCTGCCCTCCGCCTTCGGCGCAAGGGAGGGAGTCTGGGGCGGTTTTGCTGATGATCTGAACGATTGGAGCGGCCGGCCCCTTACTTTGCCTGAGGCAAGGCCAGGGTTGGGTAGGAGTGCTTTCGGCGCAGAACGGAGAGTGGCTGGATTCCCTTCTCCCCTGGGAGAAGGTGGCGCGGAGCGACGGATCAGGGTGCGGGCAACGCCTCATGCAGATTGTGGTGCAGGGGCTTCGCTCACACCCTCTCCCCAACCCCCTCTCCCGTAAAGGGAGAGGGGCTTTCAGTTCTCAGTGGGCCAACCGCCGCGTGCGCGTCTGCTGGTCAGCCACAGCGGCATCCAGCTGTGCCTTCAGTTCGGCCTGCTTCACTTCACCATCCAGTACGAACACCTTGACGCCGTGCGCAGGCACCTCTGTCTTGAGCGTTCGCTTCACCGTCAACATGCCGCCGTCCAGCGCGTCGCGCCATTGGCCCGATTGCAGGTAACGACTCACCTCAAACGTCTGCGCGGCATCGCCCTTGTTGAGCAGCACCAGCGCGGTCTGCAACGTATCGCCATGCTGCAACACGCGGAAGAAAACGGCCTCGTTGCCCTGCAGGCGTTCATTGACCTGCAACCCACGCTGCAAGGCCGGTGTCGCCTGGCGAAGTTTCGCGATGCGTTGCAGCGGCGCGAAGATCGGGCTCTGTGGTGCTGCGTTCACCCGCTCCTGGCCGAAGTAGGCACGGTTGCCTGCGTGTTCGGCACGGCTGCGCATGAAGCCGGTTTCCGATCCGTAGTACACAACCGGGATGCCGCGTGCGGTGAACAACCAGTTGTGTGCGTCGATGAACCCCGTGTCGGTCGCATCCAGCCGCGCCATGTCGTGGTTGTCATAGAAACTCATCAACTCATACGGATTCGCATACGGGCCGTTGAGCAGGTGCAGCGGCTCTGACAACGCCTCGAAGCCTTTCTGCTCCTTGCCAAAGCTGGAGGACAGCGCACCGCGCAACGGGAAATCCAGCACACTGACATTGGCATTGGCCGGCCAGGTGTGCTCGGCGATCTTGCTGGCGTCGTAGTCGAAGGCTTCGCCAAACATGAACATGCCCGGATGCTGCGCACGGATGCGCTGCACGAATTCATGCCACCACGGATGCGGCAGCCAGCCGATGGTGTCGATGCGCAGCGCGTCCACGCCCTGCGCAGTCCATTGCAGATAGGCGCCAACCAGGTAATCCATCACCGCCGGATTGTGTTCGTTGAAATCCGACAACTCGGCCAGGTTGCCGTCGAAGATCGAACCGGTGCTGCCATCAACCGGGCCGATGTTGTTGTAGAAGGCGTGCAGCGGGTTGTGCTTCGGATCAAGCTTGTCCGGGGCCAGGTTCTGGTGGTCGGCGATCAACGTACCGTCCTTGTCGAAGATCTGGCCGAACTGCGGCTGCTTGACCGGCATGGTCCAGGCTGGCGAACCGTGGTTGCCGACGATATCCAGCACCACTTTCAGCCCGGCATCGTGCAGGCCCCGGGTCAGCCCGCCGAAATCCAGATCGGCGCTGGGCAGGTGCTCGTCCAACTTGTAGAAGTTGATGCCCCAGTAGCCGTGGTAACCGGTCTTGCCACGATCGGTCAGCGTGCTGGTGCAGTTGATCGGCTTGCTGCCGGTAAAGGCTTGATCCGGGTTGTCGACGATGGGCGTGATCCATACCGCACCGAAACCGAGGTCGCGGATGTAGCTGGCGTTGTCCAGTACGCCCTTGAAGTCACCACCGAGGTAGCCGATGTTGCCGTCAATCTTGTCCGGGCACGGCACCGGGATGTCGAAGGTGCGGTGCTTGCCGCCCTGGTCGCGATGATCGTTGCCGGTGTCGCCGTTGACGAAGCGATCGGTGACCACGAAGTACACCGCATCACTGGCGAACGGCTCGGTGGTACCGATGTAGTCCGGTCGATTGCCGGCCAATGCGGCGCCAGAGAGCAGCGCAAGAGAAACTGCGACAGACAAGCGCATACGCATCACATCACCTCCGATTGCGACGGAACCCGCAGCACGCACACGCCCGCCACGAACAGACTGCAGCCACCCAGCACCAGCACATGCATCGGTACACCACCCAGCCAGGTGCGCAACGCGAACCCCAGGGCACTGGCCGCGACCAACTGCGGAATCACGATGAAGAAGTTGAAGATGCCCATGTACACGCCCATCTTCGCCGAGGGCACGCTGTCTGACAGCAGGGCATAGGGCAGTGACAGGATTGATGCCCAGGCAAAGCCCACCCCGACCATCGACAACAGCAGCCACTTTGGATCGTCGATGAACATCAGCGAGATCAAGCCCAGGCCGCCCAGCCACAAGTTGATCAGGTGACTCCAACGCAGGCCGAGCATGCGCACCATCAGCGGAATCACCAGCGCCGCCAATGCGGCAAAACCGTTGTACGCACCGAACAGCACACCGACCCAGTTGGCGCCTTCGTTATAGGCCGCTGACTGCGTATCGGTGGAACCGAAGTGCGTGCCGGCAACCGCTGCGGTGGTGTATATCCACATGGCGAACAGGGCGAACCACGAAAAGAACTGCACCCACGCCAGACGCCGCATGGTTCGCGGCATGGCACGCAGGTCCCCGACGATGACGGCAATCATGTGCGTGCCGGGCAGCAACCGCGCCACGCCCAGCAACACACCGTAGGCTGCACACAGTCCGGCGAGCACGTAGAGCATGCGGTCGCCTTGACGCCACGCGATCAACACCGCCAGCACCATGCCCAGCACCAGCCAAAGCGCGATACGGCTCCCTTCCGGTGGACCTGCGATACGGCCGGGCGCATGTACCGGAGAGGGTTCGGCATCGTCGAATGAAGCGAGCTCGGCCGGCGAATACTCGCGTGTGCTGAACACCGTCCAGGAGATTGCCGCCAACAGCACCGCCGCACCGAAGTAGAAGGCGTAACGCACCGTGTCCGGCACCTGCCCCGCCGCTGCGGTATTGGCGATGCCGAAGTGGGCCAGGATGTAGGGCAGGAAGCTGGCGACAATCGCGCCTGTACCGATGAAAAAACTCTGCATCGCGTAGCCACTGGGCCGCTGCCGGGGCGAGAGCTGGTCACCGACAAAGGCTCGGAAAGGTTCCATCGACACGTTGATCGATGCGTCCAGCACCCACAACGTGCCGGCGGCGATCCACAGCGTTGGCGAATTGGGCATCACCAACAGCGCAAGCGTGGTCAGCACCGCGCCGATCATGAAGAACGGGCGGCGTCGGCCCCAGCGGGTCCAGGTGCGATCTGACAGATAACCGACCACCGGCTGCACCAGCAGGCCGGTCAACGGTGCGGCGATCCAGAGTCCCGGCACCTCCTCCATCGAGGCGCCTAGCGTCTCGAAGATGCGGCTTGCGTTGGCGTTCTGCAGTGCGAAGCCGAACTGGATGCCCAGAAAGCCAAAGCACATGTTCCAGATCTGCCAGAACGACAACTGCGGTTTACTTTTCATCAAGCGCTTCCCCCCTCCGGGAATCACGGATGCGATGTGGATGCGCGGTTGCGCTGGCTCATGGTAGAGGCGCGCCACAGGATGCGCATCGCTGGTGCATACGTATTCAGTGCCGCAACCATCAATGACGCTCTGCACCAACGCAGATAGTGATGGCTGCATTCCGTACCTGTTCCCGGAGTTGATACCCGACATGGCCCAGCCACGCCCCACTTCCCGCCGATTCCGCCCGCAACTCGTCCTGGCCCTGCTGCTGGCCGGCGGATTGCCCGCCGCCCATGCCGCCGATCTTGCGCGCATCAGTTCGCCCGGCGACGTGTTGACCGTCACCGTTGAATCCGGGCACGAAGGCCGCCTGTCCTACCGGGTGGAACGCAAGGGCGAAGCGGTGATCGCGCCGTCCCGGCTGGGCCTCCTGCTGGACAGCGGCAGGCTGGAACGCAACCTCTCCCTGACCGGCCAGTCGCGCCGCAGCTTCGATGAAACCTGGGAGCAGCCCTGGGGCGAACGTCGCCTCATCCGCAACCACTACAACGAACTCCGCGCCAGCTTCGCCGAGAAAGCCCCTGCCCCGGGCAAGGACGGCCGCCACTTCGATGTGGTGTTCCGCGTCTACGACGATGGCGTCGGCTTCCGCTACGACTTCCCCCGGCAAACGGCCATGCAGCAGGCACCAATCACTGCCGAGCTGACCGAGTTCACCCCGGCCCGCCCGGCCACCGCCTGGTGGATTCCCGCCTTCGAGTGGAACCGCGAGGAATACCTGTACCACCGCACTCCGCTCAACCAGATCGGCACCGCACAGACGCCGCTGACGCTGCGCAGCGACAACGGCCTGCACCTCTCCATCCACGAAGCCGCGCTGGTCGACTACGCCGGCATGAACCTGGCCCGCGGCGACGGCGATGTGCTGCGCGCCGCGCTCACCCCGTCCAGCAACGGCGCACCGGTGGTGCGCACGCTGCCGTTCACTACGCCGTGGCGCACCATCCAGATCGGCGAGAAAGCCGGTGATCTGGTCGAATCCAGCCTGATCCTCAACCTCAACGAACCCAATGCCATCGGCGATGTCAGCTGGTTCAAGCCGGCCAAGTACGTCGGTGTCTGGTGGTCGCTGCATCTGGAAACCGAGACCTGGGCGACCGGCCCGAAGCATGGCGCCACCACCGCCAACACGCGTCGCTACATCGATTTCGCCGCCACCAATGGCTTCCGAGGTGTGCTGGTGGAAGGCTGGAACCCGGGCTGGGACGGCGACTGGTTCGCCAACGGCTGGGGCTTCGACTTCACCCGTGCCACCGACGACTTCGACCTGCCGGCGCTGGCCCGCTACGGTGCCGACAAGGGCGTGCACCTGATCGGCCACCACGAAACCGCGTGCGCGGTCAGCCACTACGAGCGCCAGCTGCCGGCCGCGCTGGATCTGTACGCGCGCAACGGGGTGGATGTGATCAAGACCGGTTATGTCTGCGATGCCGGCGACATCCAGCGGCAGGACACGGTGGATGGCCCGGTGGTGCGCGAATGGCACGAAGGCCAGTGGATGAGCAACCACAACCTGCGCGTGCTCAAGCAGGCAGCTGCCAAGCACATCGCGATCAACTCGCATGAACCGATCAAGGACACCGGCCTGCGCCGCACCTGGCCGAACTGGGTGTCGCGCGAAGGCGCACGCGGCATGGAATTCAACGCCTGGGGCAACCCGCCCAATCCACCGGGCCACGAAGCGACACTGGTGTTCACCCGCATGCTGGGCGGGCCGATGGACTACACGCCCGGCATCGTCAGCCTGAAGGGCCGCAACGGCCTGCCATTGCGCAGCACCCTGGCCAAGCAGCTGGCGTTGTACGTGGTGCTGTACAGCCCGATCCAGATGGTGGCCGACCTGCCCGAGCACTACGCCGAGCATCCGGACGCGTTCCAGTTCATCAAGGACGTGGCGGTGGATTGGGAGGAAAGCCACGTACTGAATGGCGAAGTGGGCCAGTACGTCACCCTCGCCCGCAAGGTACGTGGAGGCGATGCATGGTTCATCGGCAGCGTTGGCGACGAGCAGCCGCGCAGGCTGGAAGCTTCGCTGTCGTTCCTCGACCCCAAGCGCCGCTATCGCGCCGAAATCTATCGCGACGGCGACGGCGCCAACTGGGAAACACAGCCGTTTGCCTTCGTGCGTGAAACCCGCGAGGTCCGCAGTACGGATCAGCTGACATTGCAGTTGGGTGCCGGCGGCGGTGCCGCGATCCGGTTGGTGCCGTTGGAGTGAGACGGCCCCCGCGTCGTTCGCCATGCAGGCAGCGATCCAGCGCAGCGCCAGGCTCGCCGGCAGAGCGTCATTCCCAGCATCGCCAGATGACGATCTGGACTGACGACTTGACCGCTCCGAAACACGGCCCGGCCCTTCCTGATCACACCGGAAGCGGTTTCAGTACGTAATGCACCACCGCAGAACGCATTGAATACGTATGCAGGCCGACGCCGCAGCGTTGCCCGCTGATTACCATGCAAGACATGTCGCAATCAGCCGCACACACCGGCGACAGGTGCCCGGATATCACATGGCACGCACAAAAAAATAATCCGACGACATTACCTGGGAGGGGAGAATGTTGGACATCAAGCGCAACCTGTTGAGCGTGGCACTTGCATCTGCGATCACACTGACCGCCACCGGCGTGCAGGCTCAGACCGCGGACGAAGCAGCCAAGAACAAAGCCAAGGCCGAAGCAACCGACCTGGACACCGTTACGGTGACCGGCATCCGTCGCGGCATCGAGAGCGCCATCTCGGTCAAGCGTGATTCCACCTCGATCGTCGAGGCCATCTCGGCCGAAGACATCGGCAAGCTGCCGGACGTGAGCATCGCCGAATCCATCGCCCGCCTGCCCGGCCTTGCCGCCCAGCGCGTGGCCGGCCGCGCTCAGGTGATCAGCGTGCGCGGCCTGTCGCCCGACTTCGCCACCACCCTGCTCAACGGCCGGGAAATGGTCAGCACCGGTGACAACCGCAGCGTCGAGTTCGACCAGTACCCGTCCGAGCTGATCAGCGGCGTCACCGTGTACAAGACCCCCGATGCCGGGCTGGTCGGCCAGGGTCTGTCCGGCACGCTGGACATGCAGACCGTGCGCCCGCTGAGCTATGGCGACCGCGTCATCGCCATCAGCGGCCGCTACCAGAAGAACTCGCTGGGCGAAGCCGCCGGCGAAGACCCCTATGGCAACCGCATCAACGCCAGCTTCGTCGACAAGTTCGCCGACGACACCATCGGCCTGGCCATCGGTTACTCCCATTCGGAGATGTCCAAGCAGGAAAACCAGGTGGGCCTGTATGAGCCCTGGCAGGCCGTGGGCGACAATTGGCGACCGGGCGTTGCTGCCGGCACCTACTACTCCGACGGCATCAAGGCACTGCGCCGCACCGGCCAGGCCAAGCGTGACGGTGTGATGGCGACCCTGCAGTTCCGGCCCAACAACAGCTGGACCAGCACGCTGGACACGTTCTACACCAAGGCCAAGGAGTACGACACCGCCAACCAGATGGAAATCCATCTGGGCGACTACAACGGCGGCTACGATCGCCTGAACGTAACCGACGTGGTCGTCAACGGCAACGGCAGCTTCGTCAGCGGCGTGGCGCACAACGTCTACCCGCTGGTGCGCGGCATGTACAACCACCGCGAAGACAGCATCAAGGCATTCGGCTGGAACAACGAATTCACCTTTGGCGATGTCCGCCTGGTGGCCGACATCAGCTGGTCCAAGGCCGAGCGCGACGAGATCAACCTGGAGAACAACCTGCAGCTGTTGCCGGCTCCAGCGCTGGATTCGGTGACGCTCAACTACGGCGGCAAGTTCCCGCAGTTCACGCCGGGCCGGGATTATTCCGACTACAGCAAGCTGTTCCTGACCAACACCATCTACGGCTCCGGCTACGGCAAGACCCCGCATGTGGATGATGAGTTGAAGGGATTCAAGCTGGCGGTCACATTCCCGGCGCCGGATGGTTTCAACTGGTTCTCCGACATCGACTTCGGCGTCAATTACGCCGACCGCAGCAAGGACAAGACCCAGGCAGAGGGCAACATCAACCTCGGCGCACAGGGCATCACCAGCATCGCCGCCGATCTGCAGTACAAGCCGGTCAACCTGGGTTTTGCCGGCGCAGGCCACATTCCGGCCTGGAACGTGCCGGGCGCCGTGGCCCGCTACATGGTGTTCAACCCGACCACCACCGAGAGCTACCTGATTCCCAAGCAATGGACGGTGGACGAGGAGATCACCACCACCTTCCTGCGCGCCAACATCAGCACGCAGATTGGCTCGGTCCCGGTGCGCGGCAATATCGGCATCCAGGCCCAGCACGTACGCCAGTCGTCCAACTCGAACTACTGGGACGGCGGGCAGCCGGTCGGCAGCCAGGTCATCCCGATCAAGGATGGCAAGAGCTACATCGATTTCCTGCCCAGCCTGAACCTGGCATTCGAACTGCCGGCCGAGAACACCATCCGCTTCGCCATGGCCCGCCAGGTCGCTCGCCCGCGTGTGGATGAGCTGCGTGCATCGATGGAGTTCGGCGTGGACACCAACAAGGGTGAGCCCGGCGCCAGCGGCGGCAACCCGAACCTGGATCCGTGGGTGGCCAACGCGGTCGATCTGTCCTGGGAAAAATACTTCGGCAACAAGGCGTACGTGTCTGCCGCGGTGTTCTACAAGGACCTGAAGACCTACATCTACACCGAAAAGCGTGATGGCTACGATTTCACCGAACAGGTGGATGCATGGCTGCTGGCCAATGGCATCAGCCTGCCGCCGGGGGTGGTGGTGGACAAGACCGGCACCTATACCGCGCCGTTCAACGGCAACGGTGGCACCCTGCGTGGTGCCGAGCTGACCGCTTCGCTGCCACTGGACATGTTCTTCGACAGCCTGCGTGGTTTCGGCATCGTGGCCAGCGCCAGTTTCAACGACAGTGACATCAGCATCCTGCCCGACCCGGCCACCACGTCCAGCGTGGGCTCCGAGCCGATCATGCTGCCGGGCCTGTCCAAGCGCGTGTACAACTTCACCGCCTACTACGAGAACAGCGGCTTTGAAGTGCGTGTGAACCAGCGCAAGCGCTCGGATTTCATCGGCGAGATCGGCAACTTCAACGGCGCGCGTACCCTGCGTTACGTCAAGGGCGAGGACGTGCTGGATGCACAGGTCGGCTACAGCTTCGCCGACGGCACGATGTTCAAGGGATTGAGCCTGTTCCTGCAGGCCAGCAACCTCACCAACTCCAAGTATGAAACCTACGCCGGCAGCGAAGATCGCCCGCTGGAAACGGTGGAATGGGGCCGTACCTACCAGGTGGGTGTGAACTACAAGTTCTGAGCCAGAACAGATTTTCGGCAATACAGAGCCCGCTGCTTAAGCAGCGGGTTTTTCGTTGTTCTGGGAACCCAAAAGCTCCAATGCAGACTCCGTATTTGTAGCCCAGGCAAGTAAAGCGCACCCAGAGCATATCGACACCGTAGCCGACACACCGGCAGTTCATGTGCCGAGAGTGAGTCCCCGGGTGCACGTTGCATAACCGGGCTACGACCGGGCGCGAAGCCAACGATCTGAAAAACGAGGCGTCCTTCGTCGGAGTGCGATGTGGTATCCGCCTTCGGAGGCGATGCGGGCTTCGCGGCTGAAGCCGCTCCTACGCGATAGCCGCGCCCTCTCTCGTCTTGCGGAAAAGAGGCATAAAACAACAAACCAAAGAAAAAGGCGGAGACAAGATCTCCGCCTTCCATGAAACCTGCCAAAAAGCCTCAACCCTGACGCGCGCAGTACACCGCATGACCCGGCAGCATCAATGCATCGCCATCAACATGACCAGCGACCGGCCCCGGCAATGCCACTGCCTGCCACTGTCCCGGCGGCAACGCATGCCGCACTGCTTCTCCAGACAGGTTGAACGCCAGCAGCAACACCTCATCACCCAGGCTGCGCTCGAATATCAACACCGGCTCGGCGCTGTCGACGAAACGGATCGCGCCTTCCACCAGTGCAGGCTGCGTCTTTCGCCACGCCAGGAACGCACGGAATGCCTGCAGTACCGAATCGTCCGCCGCTTCCTGCGCCTGTACCGACATCGCACGATGCTCTGCGGGAATCGGCAGCCACGGCTTGCCGGTCGTGAAGCCGGCCAATGCACCCTCGGTCCACGGCATCGGCGTGCGGCATCCGTCACGGCCCTTGAAATTCGGCCAGAAGGTGATGCCGTACGGATCCTGCAATGCCTCGAACGGCACATCGGCCTCGCCCAGGCCCAGTTCTTCACCCTGGTAGATGCACACCGAACCGCGCAGGGAACACACCAGCGCTGCCAGCATGCGTGCCAACCGCGGATTGGCCGGATGGCCACCCCAGCGCGTCACCGCACGCTGCACGTCATGGTTGGACACCGCCCAGCACGGCCAGCCATCCAGCATCGTGGCTTCCAGCTTTTCCACCGTATTGCGGATGTAGGCCACGCTGTAGTCATCCACCAGCAGCTCGAAGCTGTAGCCCATGTGCAGGCGGCCCGGCGCGGTGTACTCGGCGGTGGTGGCCAGCGAATCCTCCGAGGAGATCTCACCCAGCGTCACCGCGCCCGGATACTGGTCCAGCAGTGCGCGCAGGCGCTCCAGGAAACCGATGTTCTCCGGCCGGGTGTTGTTGAAGTAGTGGTACTGGAACGCATACGGGTTGTCCGGGCTGAAGCCCCGGCCCAGGCGTTGATCTTCCGGCTTGGGCGGGTTGTCACGCAGCTGCGCGTCGTGGAAGCAGAAGTTGATCGAATCCAATCGAAAACCATCCACGCCCCGGTCCAGCCAGAACTGCACGTAATCCAGCGTGGCCTGCTGCACGGCCGGATTGTGGAAATCCAGGTCCGGCTGCGAGGACAGGAAGTTGTGCAGGTAGTACTGGCGGCGGCGCGGCTCCCAGCGCCAGGCTACCCCGCCGAAGATCGACAGCCAGTTGTTGGGCGGCGTGCCGTCTTCACGCGCATCGGCCCACACGTACCAATCGGCCTTGGGGTTGTCGCGGCTTTCGCGGCTTTCCTTGAACCAGGCGTGGTCCACCGAGGTGTGACTGAACACCTGGTCGATCATCACCTTCAGCCCCAGCGCATGCGCCTTGGCCAGCAGCCGGTCGAAATCGGCCAGATTGCCGAACAACGGGTCGACATCGCGCTGGTCGGCGATGTCATAGCCGAAATCGGCCATCGGCGACTTGAAGAACGGCGACACCCAGATCGCGTCCACGCCCAGCGAGGCGATGTAATCCAGGCGTTCGATGATGCCCGGCAGGTCGCCCACGCCGTCACCGTTGGTATCCAGGAAGCTGCGCGGATAAATCTGGTAGATGACGGCACCACGCCACCATGAAGTCTTCGACATTGACCGCCCCCTCCGGGCTTCATTGCCCCCAAAGGGGCCGCAAAACGTATGTCGGCCAGCTTAGCGGCGACGCTTTGCCGGTGGTGCTGCTTGCATACGTATTCACTGCCACCGGCCCGATTGCCAGCCCTCCACGCCAGTCTTTCGCCCGCACCGCCTATAATCGCCCGGTACCCCAAGAAGCAACCGTATGAGCCTCGTCGAAGACCTCCGCCCCGCGCTGGGCCTGCCCGCCATCCAGACCCTTGCCGCACCGGACATGGCCGCCGTCGATGCCCTGATCCGCCGGCGCCTGTCCTCCGACGTGGTACTGATCAACCAGATCGCCGACCACATCATCTCCGCCGGGGGCAAGCGCCTGCGGCCGATGCTGGTGATGCTGGCCGGCCATGCGGTAGGCGGCGCCGGTCCGGAGCACCACCAGCTGGCGGCGATCATCGAGTTCATCCACACCTCCACCCTGCTGCACGATGACGTGGTCGACGAATCGGACCTGCGCCGTGGCCGCAGCACCGCCAACGCCTTGTGGGGCAACGCGCCAAGCGTGCTGGTCGGCGACTTCCTGTACTCGCGCAGCTTCCAGCTGATGGTCGAGCTGGACCGCATGCCGGTGATGCGGATCCTGGCCGACACCACCAACCGCATCGCCGAAGGTGAAGTGCTGCAGCTGCTGCACGTCCACAACCCGGACACCGACGAAGCCGCCTACCTGCGCGTGATCGAGCGCAAGACCGCCGTGCTGTTTGCCGCCGGCACCCGCCTCGGCGCGCTGGCCACCGGTGCCGACGAGCTTGTACAGCAGAAGCTGTACGACTACGGCATGAACCTGGGTTATGCCTTCCAGATCGCCGACGACGTGCTGGATTACTCGGCCAATGCCGACGAGCTGGGCAAGAACCTGGGCGACGACCTGGCCGAAGGCAAGGCCACCCTGCCGCTGATCCACGCGATGGCCCATTCGGACGCCGCCACCCGCCAGCGCCTGCGCGAGATCGTGCAGGACGGCGACGCCAGTGCCATGCCGGAGGTGCTGTCCGCCATCCATGCAACCGGCGGCCTGGAATACAGCCGCAAGCGCGCGGTGGAATACGCTGATGCCGCCGAGCAGGCGCTGGCAGGCCTGCCCGAATGCGACGCCATCGCCGCGCTGCGCGGTCTGGCCCGCTACGCGGTCGAACGCAGTCACTGAGTTCATGGCAGTGGCCCACGGCTTCAGCGATGAAGAACGCGCCGTGCTGTTGGCGGTGAAGGGCGTCGGCGCCACCGTGGTTGCCCGGCTGGAGCAGCTGGGCTTTCAGTCATTGGCGCAGCTGGCGCAGGCCGAGCCGGTGGATATCGTTTCCCAGGCATCAGCCATGCTTGGCAGCAGCTGCTGGCGCAACAGCCCGCAGGCACGCGCCGCGATCAGCGGCGCGGTCGAGGCCGCCCGAAACCAGCCATAGCGCGGAGCCATGCTCCGCGGAGGCCGTGTCGGCCATGCCCCGATGCAGGGCATGGCCAGGCACCATGGGCCATCAATCGCCGAGACGTTCTTCCAGGAAGTTGTCCATCATCTTCCATGCGCGCTTGGCTGCACGCGGATCGTACAGACAGCCCGGCGGGCTGTTGGCATCGGATTCGGCGAAGCAATGCACCGCACCGCTGAAATTGACGAACTGCCAATCCGCCCCGGCACCATCCATCTCCTTGCCAAAGGCGCTGATGTCTTCCGCAGTAATGCCCTGATCAGCGGCGCCGTTGAGCACCAGGATCGGTACTTTGCCAGTGCCTGCTGCGGCCGGAGCCGGCGTGGAAAGCCCGCCATGCAGGCTCACAACGCCTGCCAACGGCATGCCCGCGCGGGCCATTTCCAACACGGTGGTACCGCCGAAGCAGAAGCCGACCGCGGCGATGTGACCGGCATCCAAAGGTGCCCTGCCCGCCTGCGCTTTCAATGCTTCCAGTGCTGCGTTGGCGCGTGCGCGCAGCAACGCGCGGTCATCGCGCAAAGGCTTGGACGCTGCAGCGGCTTCGGTATTGTCCTTGGGGCGTACGTTCTTGCCGTAGACATCAGCGACCAGCACCACGTAATCGTCGCCGGCAATCTGCGTGGCCTTGTCGATGGCCGATGCGTTGACGCCCTTCCAGTTGGGCACCATCACCACGCCCGGACGGCGTGCATCGCCTTCGTCGTCGTAGACCAGCACGCCACTGTAGGTCGCACCGTCGTGCTGCCATTCCACCGGGCGCTGCTGCATCTTGGCCCACGCCGGCAGTGCTGCCAACACGCACAACGCCATCACTGCCAACTGCCACTGTCGAGCTGCTCGCATGGGACTGCTCCGGTTTGCTGGGTTTGCCGAAGTCTACGGCTAAAAGCTGCCCTCACCCCAACCCCTCTCCCGCACGCAGGAGAGGGGCTAGTGCACTACGAGCCGAAGCAATCCGAGACCTCTCCCGCACACGGAGAGGGGTTAGTGCACTACGAGCCAAAACAATCCGAGCCATCTCCCGCACACGGAGAGGGGTTAGTGCACTAAGAGCCGAAGCAATCCGAGCCCCTCTCCCGTTCACGGGAGAGGGGTTGGGGTGAGGGGAGGCTTCTAACTAAAGAAGCCCAACCACCAACCCTCAACCCACACCCAATCCCGGAATCGCACTGATGCTGTCCGGATCAAACCCGGCCAGTTCGGCGAAATGGCGACCGCGCGCCACATAATCCTTGTAGGCACCAAAGCTCGGCGCACCCGGTGACAACAGCACTACGCCGCCCTGCGCGCCCAGCGCTGCACGTGCCAGCTCCAGCGCATGCGGCAGATCACCCGCCGCATGCAGGCCGAACCGACCTTCGTCGGCCAAGGGTTGCAGCAAAGCGTGAATCCGTGGGCCGTTGCTGCCCATGGTCACGATCTCCACCGGCGCGTTGTCGCGCATGTGCTCGGCGAAGTCATGCCAGTCCACACCGCGATCATGGCCACCGACCAGCAGCGCAATGCGCTGTCCGGCAAAGCAATCCAGCGCGGCCAACGAGGCGTGCGGCGTGGTGCTGATCGAATCGTTGACCCAACGCAGGCCATCGCGTTCACCCAGCAGCTGCAGACGATTCGGCAACGGACGGAAGCTCTGCACTGCCGGTGCCAACGCAACGGCATCCAGGCCCAATGCTTCCAGTGCGGCCAGCACCGCACACAGGTTCCCGCGATTGTGGCGCCCCGGCAGCGGTGTGTTCGACGTATCGAACACCGCCTGCGTACCGCGATGCACTACCTCGCCGACCATATGCCAGCCTTCGGGCTGGTTGAACCACACGATCTGGCTGTGCGGCAAGTGCAGCGCGCGCAGGTGTTCGTCGGCGGCATTAAGCACCGCGACGCGTGGATGTCCGCCGGTCACCAGCGACAGCTTGTCGTCGATGTAGCGCTGTTCGCTGCCGTGCCAATCCAGATGCTCTGGAAAGATGTTCAGCACGATCGCTACGTCCGGGCGCGTGCCACTGCGGGCCACCTCGCCGGTCTGGTAACTGGACAACTCCACCGCCCAGTATTCCGGTGCTGGCTGCGGGTCCAATACTTCCAGCAGCGGCAAGCCGATGTTGCCGACCAGGCCGGTACGGTGCCCCGCCACGCGCAGCAGGTGCGCCAGCAGCGAGGTAGTGGTGCTCTTGCCCTTTGTGCCGGTCACGCACGCCGTGTTGGGCAGGTTGCCGTCGGCATCGGCGTGTTCGCTGAACCACAGCGAGGTACCGCCGATGAATTGCGTACCCTGGGCCGTCGCCTGCTGCGCTTCGGGCTTGTAAGGGCTGATGCCCGGCGATTTCACCACCACGTCGAAACGCGACAATGCCTCGCCAGTTACTTCGGTTTCCACCTGCAGCGCGCCACCGGTTTCGGCGTGCGCGCCATCGGCTTCAGCCGCCGGGCAGAACAGCGTCAGGGGCAGTTGTGGCAGGCGCTCATGCAATACAGCAAACGCGGCACGGCCCTCGCGCCCCCAGCCCCACAATGCGACGCGCTTGCCTTCAAGCTGCGAAATTCGCACGCAGACGCTCCCACAGTGCTGCTGGAATGCGGTGTTCGTCATCGATGACCATCAGCGGCTCGATCTGCAGTTCGTCGGCAGAAAGCGTCGGCTGGATCAGGCTGGCGAAACGCTTGACCAGCGCGTCTTCCTTCCACTCCGGGCGCGCTGCCAACGTGGCCATGGCCGCGCGCGATTCCTTGCCCTCGCCCACGCACTCGAACGGCTTGTGGTCCTGGAACTCCAGCAGCGCGTCGTAGCCGCCGGCCTGCTCCATGTCGTCCAGCAGGTTGCGACCGAAGATACGCACCAGACGCATCTTCGGCATGAACGGTGCCAGCGCCAGGAACACGAAATGGCACTTCGGGCAGACACCGCACCAGCGGTTCACCGGGCGCTCGCCGAGGATGTGGAAGTTGCGGTTGCAGCTGGAGAAATGCGCGTCGTAAAAGTCGGTCTTGGCGAACTGGCGGGCCACCGCCAGCTCCGACAATGGCCGCAGCAAGGAGTAGTAGTTCAGATCGGCGGCGATGTGCTGCTGCACGTACTCGCCAAACGCCTTCTCGAATGCCCAGCCCTTGGACCACTGGTGATTGACCTCGCCGGTGCCGGCGATCTGGCTGCCGTAGCTGGCCGAACGCTCATTGGAGAACACCACCTGGTCCATGCCCTGCACCAGTGCCGCCAGCACCATGATCGCCGAGTTCACCGCGGTCACCGGGATGTGGCCGTTCCATGCGCCCTGGCGGTTGAGCTCGAACAGCTCCGGCGCCAAGGTGCGGCCGATGTTGAGCGTCGGCAGGCCGGTGCGTTCAGCGCAGGCGCGGATCAGCTGCGAGCCACCGATCCAGGTGACGGTCTCGGCCACGCTGGCATTGCGCAGCGCCTCGATGCTGACCAGCGAATCCTTGCCGCCGCCGATGGCGACGAGGGCGTGGTGAGTGAGGCCAAGCCCAGGAGCAGAAGCGCCCTCACCCCCTGCCCCTCTCCCGCTAGCGGGGAGCGAAGCCACCGGCAGCTTGAACCTGCCACGCAGGTTCAGCCCGTTGCGGTAGGCGAACTCGCCCAGACCGTTGAGATACACCTCTTCCACCAACGCGGCGGTGTCGGCATCGATCGCGTAGCTGTCGATGCTCACCTGCTCCGGCACGGCCGCCTTGTAATAGCTGACGCCTGCGATCAGGTGCAGCAGCTGCAATGCGCGTTGCACCGCGGCCGCCCGCTCGCCTTCCAGCTGGAACGGCGCACCCGGCACGGTGACGGTCTCGGTCAGTTCCGGGCCGTCGTCGAAGGCGTAGACCAGTCGCGCCACACCAGTATCCGCAGCGAAATCGCAGCGGACGAAGCGGAAGCGGGAAACCTGGTTTTTATCAAAAGCTGTCATGGCGTATCCGGAAATCAAACGAACCGTTTTCGCGCGGGCGCGCGGCGGGACGACAAAAAGAGGTGCGTGGAGCGAACGTCATCAGGCATCGATGAAGTCCTCGCGCGGCAAAGCGCGCTGGTTGTAGGTACTGGCCATGCTGAAGCCATAGGCACCGGCATCGGCGATCAACATCACATCCTCCGGCATGGTGGTGGCCGGCAGCTTCACCCGCTGCGCGAACACGTCGCTGGACTCGCAGATCGGGCCGACTACGCTGAAATCAACGTCGCGCGCATCATCCAGCCGCGACAGGTTGGCAATGTCGTGCCAGGCGTCGTACAGCGCTGGACGCAGCAGCGCGTTCATGCCGGCATCCAGGCCCACGCGGCGCACGCCATCCTTCTCCACCACCTGGGTGGCGTGGGTCAGCAGCACGCCGGACTCAGCGACCATGAAACGGCCCGGTTCGATCGCCAGCTGGAACGCCGGATGCACCGCCTTGATCTCGGCCAGGCCGGCAGCCCAGGCATCCAGATCGAACGGCTCGTCATCGTCGCTGTACGGCACCGGCAGGCCACCACCGATATCGAGGATTTCCACACTGCCAATACGGCGCGCGAAGCCCGCCATCTCATCGACCATCTGCTTCCAGTGGCCGCTGTTCTCGATGCCGCTACCCAGGTGCGCATGCACACCGGTGATGCGGATATCCAGCGCGCGGGCGGCGGCGATGAACTCGTCCACGCGTAGCGCGGACAGACCGAACTTGGAATCCTTGCCGCCGGTGTTGACCTTCTTGTGGTGACCATCACCGTGGCCCAGATCGATGCGCAGCCACAACGCGCGGCCACGGAATACCTCCGGCCAGCGCTGCAGCAGTTCGACGTTGTCCACCGTGACGGTAACGCCCCGCGCCAGCACGGCTTGGTACTCGCTGATCGGGGCAAAGCTCGGCGTGAACAGCACGCGCTCGGCCGGCATGCCCGGCACCGAGGCGAACACCATCTCCACTTCGCCCTGCGACACGCATTCCAGGCCGAAACCTTCGGCGGCCAGCGTGCGCAGAATCTCCGGGTGCGAATTGGCCTTGATCGCGTAGTAACGACGATCGATGGCGCCAATCGCCTTCAGCTGACGGGCACGCTCGCGCACCTTGTCCAGATCGTAGATATAGGCCGGCGTGCCTACGGCAGCCAGCTCCAGCAGCTTCTGCCGCTTGCCCGGCGCCTGCCACCACGGCGTCTGCCGCGGGCGGATGCTGCCGATGATCTCGCGCCAGCGCGGGCCGAACACCTGCTCTTCGTAAACCGGCATGGCGCCGCTGTCGATCAGCTCGCTGTGCAGGATCGGCAGCAGGCCGTCGGCGTCGGCTTCGTCGATGACGAACGTGAGGTTCAGGTCGTTGGACGACTGCGAAATCATGTGCACGCGCTCCTTGCCGAACGTGGCCCACACGTCCGAGAGCTTGTACAGCAGCGAGCGCATGCCGCGACCAACCAAGGTGATGGCCGCGCACGGCACGATCACCTTGACCTTGCAGATTTCCGACAGGTCGGCCGACAGCGCGGCCAGCACGTCGGTATTGACCAGGTTTTCGGACGGGTCCAGCGACACGGTGACGTTGGTTTCGGCCGAACCGATCAGGTCCACCGACAGGCCATGCTTCTTGAACAGGTTGAACACATCCGACAGGAAGCCGACCTGCTGCCACATGCCGATGCCTTCCATCGACACCAGCACGATGCCGTTGCGACGGCTGATTGCCTTTACCCCCGGCACCGGTTCGGCACTGCCGTCGATGCTGGTGCCCGGCATGTGCGGACGCTCGGTATCGAGGATGGCCATCGGCACGCCGGCATCGCGGCACGGCTTGATCGAGCGCGGATGCAGCACCTTGGCACCGGTGGTGGCGATTTCCTGCGCCTCGTAATAGTCCAGACGGGTCAGCAGTCGCGCGTCCGGCACGTCCTTCGGGTTGGCGCTGAACATGCCCGGCACGTCGGTCCAGATTTCCACGCGGCTGGCGCCGAGCAGCGCACCGAAGTACGCGGCGGAGGTATCGGAGCCACCACGACCGAGGATGGCAGTGCCGCCATCTTCATGGCGGGCGATGAAACCCTGGCTGATCAGCATGCGTGTGGGCTGGGCCGAGAAACGCTGCTTGAAGTCTGCCTCGCCCTG
This sequence comes from Stenotrophomonas humi, assembly GCF_001431415.1. Taxonomy (GTDB): domain Bacteria; phylum Pseudomonadota; class Gammaproteobacteria; order Xanthomonadales; family Xanthomonadaceae; genus Stenotrophomonas; species Stenotrophomonas humi. The sequence continues at coordinate 159,691 of NZ_LDJI01000026.1, forward strand.
CCATTTGCAGTTCACCGACAGACGCTGCGACCAGGCAGTCTGGTTGGGTGCGGGCGGCAATGCATGCAACCACTCGCGCGCGTCCATCCAGCCGAAATCCAGGCCGTTGCTGCGCAGGTAGGCGGCACCGACGCTGGACGAGAGCAGCTCGCCCTGGCCCAGCACGTCGGCTTGCCAGTCGAGCGGACGGCTGGCCGCACGCGGGTCGTCCAACAGCGCCTGCAGCGCCGCCAGGCGGTGCGCCAGCACCTCTTCACCCAGTTCCAGTTCGGCAAGGAATTCGTTGTGACGGGCGACCAGCGCCGCGACGCGCGCGCGGCTGTCAGCAGCGCCATCGGCAATGGCCGTCAATTCGTTGGTGACACCCGACAGGGCCGACACCACCACCAGCACCCGGCCACCGGTTTCATCCGCCCGTTTTTTCGCCAATTCCCCGATCGTGTTCCAACGATGGCGACGGGACACCGAGGTGCCACCGAACTTGAGGACGATCCAGCGATCAGCAATTGGGGAAGCGGACATTGGCTTTGGGGGTTCACTAGTGGGAGAAAGACCCGGCAATGCGGGCGGAACTCCCGATTCTATGCCAAGGCCGCGCAGGCCGGACCGCTGATTTCGAGCGATACCATCGTCACCCGGCCCCCTCCCGGGGCAGAGAAAGTAGCACTTGCAACGAATCGGGTCATCCACCCGCCCAGGTAGGAGCGGCCTCGGCCGCGAAACCCGGGATGTGCCAGCCGCTGAAACCCCCGGGACCCGAATGGCCAACGACTTCGCGGCCGAGACGGCTCCTACCGGGCGGGACGACATTTCCCCCTCACTTCCCTAAGCTGACCAGCCCTCGCACTGTTCCAAATACATGACCACTCGCCGTTACCTGCAACTGGATGTGTTTTCCGCCCGCGCGGGCGCTGGCAACGCGCTGGGCGTGGTCGTCGATACCGATGGTCTGGACGCCCCCGCCATGCAGGCCATTGCCGCTTGGCTGAACCTGTCCGAGACCATCTTTTTCCTGCCCCCGGATGACGGCGCCAGCTACCACATCCGCATTTTCACCCCGAAGATGGAGCTGCCCTTCGCCGGCCACCCCAGCGTGGGCGCAGCCTGGGCGGCGGTGGAACTGGGGCTGGCAACGGCCGACGACGAAGGCCGCCTGATCCAGCAATGCGCCGCCGGGCTGTTGCCGGTACAGGTCCAGGGTGGCCGCTGGTTCCGCCAGATCAAGGTGCGCAGCCCGCAGGCCCAGCGCCTCGACACGCAGCTACCGCAACTGCCCGAGGGCCTCGCCGCGCTTGTACATCCGGCCCAATCACCGGCGCTTTGGAACAACGGCCCGGATTGGTGTGTGCTGGAAGCCAGCAGTGAAGCCGCATTGCGTCGCTATAAGCCAGAACTGGCCGCCATCGCTGCCCTGCCCGGACGCGGCAAGCTGGCCGTCTTCGCCGCCGCCGATCGCCCGGATGTCGGCTACCAATATGTGGTGCGCGCTTTCGCCCCGGGCGTGGGCGTCAATGAAGACCCGGTTACCGGCAGCGCCAATGCGCTGGTCGCCGCGCATCTGCTGGCCCAGGGCCGACTCAAGCCACATCAGCAATATCTGGCCAGCCAGGGCCGCGAACTGGGCCGCAATGGCGAAGTGCGGGTGGAAGTGGACGCCGACGCGAACATCTGGATCGGTGGCGAGGTGCAGCAGGTCATCAGCGGCCAGATTGAGTGGTGATGCGGTGTTTGCATGCAACACCGACAGCCCGCACGACAGCCTACCCCTCTCTCCTCGCGAAAGAGGGTGCCCCGAAGGGGCGGGAGAAGGGACGCACGCACCGCTTCTGACTCCGGCAGCAGCGCTCTCACCTTGAACCGCTGAGCTTGGCCTCCCCTCACCCCAACCCCTCTCCCGTAAACGGGAGAGGGGCTTAAGCACCAACCGCATTCGGACTTTCCCATGACCACCCGCCGCTTCCTGCAACTCGACGTCTTCGCCCCCCGCCCCGGCACCGGCAATCCACTGGCCGTCGTCCTCGATGCCGAAGGCTTGGACGACGACGCCATGCAGGCCATCGCCCGCTGGACCCGCCTGCCGGAAACCACCTTCATCAGCGCGTCCACCGTAGCGGGCAGCAGCTATCGCATCCGCATGTTCGCGCCGCAGAAGGAAGTGCCGTTTGCCGGCCATCCCAGCGTTGGTAGCGCACATGCCGTGCTTGAGACCGGCGTCGCCGCGCCGGTCGATGGCCAGTTCATCCAGGACGGTATCGCCGGCCAGCTGCCGCTACGCATCACCGAGCACGATGGCGTGCGCACCATCGCCATCCGCACCCCGCGCGCCTCCGTGGCCGAAGTGGTCGCTGCCGATGACGCGCGCCTGCGGCCGGCCATCAACGGTTGGCCGCTGGGCGAACTGCCACCGGCACTGATGGACGGCGGCCGCCGTTGGTGGGTGGTTGAAGTCACCAGCGAAGCCTCTTTGCGCGCGCTCAACCCGGACTGGGACGCCATCGCCACGCTGGCCGAAGCCACCGGTGCGATGGGCGTGTTTGCCTATGCGCGTAGTGAAGGCGATGACTATCAACTGGTGGTACGCGCCTTCGTCGGCAATGGTCGTCGCTTCGAGGACGCCGCCTCCGGTGCCGCCAATGCCGTGCTCGCCGCATGGCTGGACGAACGCGGCGCCCTGCCCGGTACCGGCAAGCGCTACACCGCCAGCCAGGGCCGCGAGGTCGGCCACGATGCACTGCTGGAACTGAGCATCGACGAACACGGCGATGTCTGGTCGGGTGGACAGGTGCAGACCGTCATCCAGGGAACCATCAACTGGTAACCCGTCCTCGCAAGGAACGTCATGCCAAACAGCAACACCTTCAAACTTGAGTGCAACTGCGGCGCAGTATCGATTAGGGTAAGTGGCGCGCCGGCTGCGCGCGCGTATTGTCACTGCCATGCCTGCCAGCAGTTCTATGGATTGCCGGTACTGGCTGCCAATGCTTGGCCAAGTGACTCCCTGGCCGTTACGCATGGCAACGCACAGCTGGTTGCCTACCAGCACCCGCAGCTGCAGATGCAACGCCACTACTGCACCGCCTGCGGCGAAGTCCTGTTCGGCAGCAATCGGCTGGGCATGGCGGTCATTCGCACTTCGCTGATCGCGCGTGCCTTTGCCGGCCAATTACCCGAGGCCTATACCCCGACATTTCATCTGTTCTATGCCTACCGCACGCTGGACATCAACGATGCCCTGCCCAAGTACAGCGAAGGCTGGGACGGGCCGCTGCATGCGGACTGATGTCAGGTTGGCGCTGTCTGCATGAGCATGCTCGGCAGCTAGCAGAGTCAGCCGCGCGCATCGGCCGCTGCTCCCGGGCTGCAATGGTTTGACGCCGACGGCATGCACCCCGGCCCGGCGCTTACGCTGCTGGATGCAGTCCAGCTTCATCGTGCAATCCACGAGCGCTATCCGGAACGTGGCTTCACCGTTGACTCCCCCATCTACGAAACAAAAAGTGGCCTGGACGCCATCCTGCCGGACGCCAATGCACCCGCGCCGCTGAGCGGCACACCGACCCGCATCACGTATTCCGATGCCGAGGTCCAGCGCATCACCGCAATGCTGCAAGCCACACCACGATAGTCAGGAACCCATCGCCATGCCCCACCTCACCATCGAATACAGCAACAACCTCGGCACCACCCTTGCACCTGCATTGCTCCATGCAGCCAATGAGGCGTTGATGCACACCGGCCAGTTCCAGGAGGCCGACATCAAGAGCCGCGCGATCGGCTTTGACCACTTCGCCATCGGCACCGCCGATAAAGCGCGTGCCTTTGTCGCGGCAAAGCTGTCCATCCTCGGCGGACGCACAGCCGGGACAAAACGCGAGATCGCGCAGGCGTTGTTGGCTGCGTTGGAAACCGCCATTGCCGCCGACGGACTGGAGCTGCAGACCAGCGTCGAGATCCTCGACATCGACCGTGACAGCTACGCAAAATCCCATCGCCAAGGCTGATACGCGATCTGCCCCTTGCCACTGGAAGCCCGGACTACCGATGGAACTGCAACAGGCAATCGCAAACCACTCCGGCAGCTTCCACTGTGAAGCACTGTCCGATGCCGCCATCACTCGCAGCATCGGCTTTTTCCACCGCATCACGCCGGCACACAACACTACCGACATCCCCGACCTCCCCGGGCTTCGCGCCTTCTACAGCCAGTTCGGCAACGTATTGTTCTACGCCGATGCCGACAGTGGCGAAGCTGCCATCCTGCTGGCATCACCGTCGGACTGGACGCATCTACGCCGGCATTTTGAGGGGTGGACGGAGGCCATGGGCCCAGACGAGCGCGAGGAATACCTGCCCGAATGGGTCGATGCAGCACTGGTCATCGGCGAGGAACCCGGGACCGGCAACTACCTGCTGATGCCCACCACCGGGGAGCAGGCCGGGCACTTATACCTGTTTGACCACGATGGCTTCGACTTCATCGAACAGGCCCCGGACATCATCAGCTACGCGTGGAAACAACTGGATCTGGATGACAGCGCGCTGCTGGTGATCGCCACCCACCTGCGTTTCATCAGTGATGCCACGCCGCATCAATGGTGGATACGCGAGCTGCGCGACAACCGCGGCAATGTCGCCCGCACATACGAATAGGCGCGCCCTGCCCACGGGCAGGATCAGCTGTCCTTGGAGGTGAACTTCAGTTTCGCCCCGTCGATCAACGGCATGTATGCATCGCTTGACCGGAGCTTGAGGTCACTCCAGAACGTCATCTCCCGGGTGCCCGGCACCATCTTTGAAAACGGTGTGTTGACACTGAAGCCGACCTTGACCGGCCCTGTTCCCTTGAGCATCTGCGCCTGCACTTGCCGCAGTTGTCGCGCGCCCTCCTGCGTCAGCGCAAGCTCGTAGGTCATCACGGGAACCTTGGCACTGAACAGCCCGACGCTGCGTTCTTCTTGGGTCGTCCCCAACAGTCTCAACTGCATGTCTGCCACCAGCGCCGGCTCTCCCTCGGGTTGCAACTCCAGCTTCAGGCGGGTGCCGGCCACGTCCACTTCATTGCCGCGCGGGACCGATACCCGGACACCTATTCCGGCAGGATCCAGCTGATGCAGTACCTTCTCGTCCAACGAGGACAGCCGCAGCGCGGTAGACAGGGGGATGGAGGCGCAGGCAGAGAGAACAAGCAGACATGCGCCGGCAAGCAACCGGGAAAACGCAACGGAAAATCGCACCAGAGCACCTCCATGATCCTTGGGTGATGCCTGCAGCGAGCGGCTCGCCCGGGCGATGTGTCCTTGCGGCTGGCATCGTGCCACTATCCGGCCGTCATCGCATCCCGGAGAAGACCGTGATCCCGTCCCGCTTCCACACGATTTCGCCGTTCCTCGGCACGGACGATCTGCCGGCTACGCTGGCGTTCTACCAGGAGAAACTCGGGTTCGACCTTGCCTGGGAATGGGGCAGCCCGCTGGAAGTGGCGGCGGTGTGCCGTGACCAGGTGGAGATCACCCTCACCTGCCGCAGCGATGCCCGGCCAGGCGGCATCAGCCGGATCTACATCGGCATCGACGCGATTGATGATTACCACGCCCACCTGCTGCAGGCTGGCGTGACCATCGATGTTCCCATCGATGATCGCCCCTATGGCATGCGTGACTTCAGTGTCGTCGACCCAACAGGCAACGTGCTGACCTTCGGCCAGCCGTTACCTCAACCACAACCAACCTGCTGAGCAACGACCTTCGCAGAACCCGCGCAAGCGGCGAGGCGGATGACGCCGTCGTCATTGCGGGCCGTCATCGAATCTCCGTCGACATTCACGCCGCTCGTGAGGAAGTCACTTCCGCGCAAGCATGTAGCCCAGCCAGGCAAACGGCAGGTAGGCCACCAGCACGTCCAGCACCTCGAACCAACGCGGCGCAGGCAACATGAAGCAACTGGCCACGCCACCAGCCAGGAATAGCAGCCCGATCACTGCGGCCGGTATCCAGCCCTTGCGCCCGAAGACCCACGTTGCGACAAACGCACCGGCCAGCGTCCCCAGCCCGTGCGCCAGGAACGGAAACACGAAATGCACAGGTCCCAGCAACGGCATCGCCGCCGTCAACCCTTCAGTGGTGGTCGTATCCATGCCCGGCGGTGCCGGTACCACGCGGGCACCCAGCAGGATCAGCCCCATGTTCACCGCGCTACCCGCAATCAAACCCAGCACCACGGCCAGCAGCCCTTTCAGAAATGCGCGCATCGCCCCACTCCCGTTACGCCCGATGAGGGACCAGTATGATCCCGCCCACCGCGCCGGGCACGTCCGTCTGCAACATGATCTGCAAGGCCGCACTGCGTACCCATTTCCTTGCTGAGCTGCCGTCGCAGACATGGCCGACATGTGGATGGGGCGAGGACCTGGCGTCCCCATGCCCGGAGCGATCCTGCACAAGCAGAGCGCCCTCACCCCAACCCCTCTCCCGCACGCGGGAGAGGGGCTCAAACGGGCTCCAACGAGATCAGCGCCAGTTGTAGTTGAACGAGACGCCGATGATGCGCGGTTCGTTGTACACCGCGGCCATGTAGTTCTCGATCACGCCCTTGAGGTTCTTCTCGTTGGTGATGTTGCGCGCGAACGCCGCGACTTCCCAGGCACCGTAGCCGCCGGTGTAACCCACACGCAGGCCGCCTTCGAAATTGCCCTTGGAGTAGAACTCGTCGCTGCTGTACAGCACGAACTGGGTCTCGCCCTGCTTGTTCCAGTCGGTGGCGAAGAACAGTGCGCCATCGTCACCCATCGGGATGTCGTAGCGGGCGGCCAGATTGAGGTTGTACTTGGGTGCGTTCGGCAGCGGGTTGCCGTCGATCTGGGCATAGACATTGCTGCCGATCTTGATGGTCGGGTCATTGACCGTGCATACCACCACACCGTTGAGCGCACACACCTGCGCGTAAACGCGCTTGTCCTCGATCTTGCTGTGCAGCAGGCTCAGGCCGGCGGTCAGCGACAGGTTAGGGATCGGGCGCCAGTCCAGGTCGGCTTCCAGGCCATAGGCACGCGCCTTGTCGGCATTGAACAGCACGCCGTTGCCGTTGGAGTCATTGCCGTTGAGCTGGATGTCGTTGACTGCGTAGGTGAAGCCGCTGACATTCAGACGCAGGCGGTTGTCGAACAGGCTGCTCTTGATGCCGGCTTCCCAGGACAGGATGGTCTCCGAATCGGCGGTGGTGAAATCGGCATTGAACGCGGCCGAGCGGCCCTGGATGGTCGGGCCACGAAAACCACGCGCCACGCGCGCGTACACACTCAACTCGGGGCTGACCTCATACATCGCGCTCAGATCCCAGCTGGGCTGGGTATCGGACATCTCGACGTTGCGGCGGCCCTTGTAGGTCACCGCGCCGGCTGCAGTGTCGGCTGTCTTGAGCAGGCGCGTGCTCTTCTCATCCTTGGTACCGCGCACGCCGGCAGTCAGGGTCAGGGCGTCGGTCGCCTTCCAGCTCACCTGGCCGAAGCCCGCCCATGAGGTGTTGATGTTGCGCAGGCGCACCCAGTTGTTCGGGTTGTGCGCGGCCGTGTCCAGGAACCAGGCACGCTGGTAGAAATCGGTGGTGTCACGGCCATCGAAGTAGAACGCGCCCACCTGCCATGACCACGGATCGACGGTGTTGGAGGCCAGGCGCACCTCCTGGGTGAACTGGTCCAGGTCACGCACCTGGCCCATCGACTGGCCATAGCCGTTGGGCACGCCGTTGACCGGGAAATCCGCCGCAGCGCCGCCATCGGTATCGCCACGGCTGTAGCCGGAGGTGGTTTCGTAGGCGCTGATCGAGGTCAGCGTTGTGTTGCCGAAATCATAGGTGGCCTTGATCGAACCGCCGTGGGTTCTATAGGCCTGCGGGTTGTTCTCCGCTTCGTCATAGGCGACCTTGTCGCGCGCCACGTCCACGCGGTTGCTGCCCTTGGTCAAGGCATTGCGCAGGAACAGCGTGGAGGTGCCGTCGTAGTCGCGGGTGTGGGCCGAGGCCAGCAGCGAGAACTGCTCGTTGGGCTGCAACAGCAGCTGCAGGCGCAGGTTGCGGTCGTCGTAACCGCCCATCGCGTCCTTCTTCGGCGTCACCGTGCCGTCGGCACTGGGCCCGCTGTAGGTGTTGTCCACCCAATCGTCGCGGTGCTGGTACAGGGTGGAGATGCGGTAGGACAGCACGTCGTTGATCGCCCCGCCCATACCGCCGTCGATGGAGACGGTGTTGTAGCTGCCGTAACTGACGTTGACCCGGCCGCTGCCCTCCTGACTCGGCTTGACGGTGTCGAACTTGACGATGCCGGCGGTGGTGTTGCGGCCGAACAACGAGCCCTGCGGCCCGCGCAGCACTTCCACCTGGTCCACGTCATAGACCGGGTTGGACTTGAGCACCACGTGCTCCAGGACCACGTCGTCCTGGATGATCGACACCGGCTGTGAAGCACCCAGATAGAAGTCGATGTTGCCCAGGCCACGGATATAGAAGCGCGGGAAGATGCGCCCGGTGGTGGTTTCGGCGTAGAAGCTGGGCACCCGGCCAGACAAGGCCAGCAGCGTGTCGTCCGCACCTTCGGTATAGCTGCGCAGCGCCTCGCCCTGCACCACACCCACCGACACCGGTACGTCCTGCAGGTTCTGCTCGCGGCGTTCGGCGGTGACGGTGATGGTGTCCAGCGCGGTGGCGGCGGAGCGCTCGGCGACCGGCGCGGCCTCCTGCGCGAAGGCGGACGACGCGACCAGCGGCAGGATCAGCAGGGCGCAGGCCTGCGCCAGCACTGAGCGGCGCGGCAAGATACGGGGAGTGCGGGTGGAAGCAGGTGCAACGGGGTGAAGCTGCATGGGATGGCCTTGGTTGGCAAGTGGTGAATCCGTTCCGCCCGGGCGGCGCCGATGGCGCGGCATGAGGCGCGCAGATCATCACCGCACAACATTGCAGTTGGATGGCATTGCCAACAGCTGCTTCCATAAAGCCGAACGCCCGTGCGAGAGCAATCCGCTCCCGCACGGGCGATGACGCCGCTTCATTCGTTCCAGCGGGTGGTTCATCCAGTCAACGCAGTTGGTCCTTCAGGAACAACCAGGTGATCAAGGTCGCATCCGGCCCGTCGGGATCGGTGAACGGCAAGCCCGATTTGCTGCCGCTCCAGGCATGCCCCATGCCCTGTACGACGTAGTGCTGGACGAGCGTTCTGCCGCCGTAGGTGTAGCTGTCGATGGTGTAGGCGCGCCCGCCCGGCACCTGTGCGTTGATGGTGCTGGTGGGCACGTACTTGACCGAGTCATTGTCGACGCCATCATCGGCCAGATCATTGGTCTGCAGGAACTGCCGCACGGCCTGCTGTCCATTCACCGGATTGACCGTGGCATCGGCGCTGCCATGGAATACCAGCACCGGCAACGGGCGCGGCGACGGCGAGCCGGAGCACTGCCAGGCAAGACGTCCATTGCTTTCGGGCGAGTAGATGCTTCCCGCCAGCAGCGCGTAGGCACTGCCGGATACCGTGGTAGCGCCCTTGTACATGCCGCCGGAATGCACCGCGCCTGCCGCAAACACATCCGAGTAACAGGCCAGCATGATCGAGGTCATCGCCCCGCCGGCGGAAATGCCGGTGACATAGACCCGGCGCGGATCGATGGCGTAACCGGCCTTCACCGCGTCCACGATCCCGGCCAGGATCGATGCTTCACCGCTGCCACGCGCCTGGTTGATCGGCAACTGCCAGTTCCAGCAACGCGCCGGGTTGGCGGTGACGTTCTGCCGCGGGTAGACAACGATGAAACCTTCCACATCGGCCACGTCATTGAAGCCCGAGGCTTCGCCCATCAGGTTCGGCCCATTGACACATCCATGCAGTACCAGCAGCAGCGGCAGCGGCCGCGTCTGGTCGTAGTCGGCAGGCACCCATACCTGGTACTCGCGACTGCCATAGAGATTCCCGTACAGGCCGATATCCCAGTGCCCGGCGGCGTCCTGCGCATTGGCGCTGCCGGCCAATGCGAGCCATGCAAAGAATAGGAAAATACCCGTCTTGATCGTATCGATGCCGTATTTCATAACCAGATCCTCATGCGTGAGTCGTGGATGAAGTCGTACCGAAAACCCCCTCTGGACGGGATGCCCAGAGGCTGCTGCAACACTGCGTTCAAACCCAGCCGGTGGCGTAATAGATGCCGATCACCACGAACACCGCGAGGGTCTTGATGATGGTCACGGCGAAGATGTCCTTGTAGGCCTGGCGATGGGTCAGCCCGGTCACCATCAGCAAGGTGATCACGGCCCCGTTGTGCGGCAGGCTGTCCATGCCGCCGGAGGCCATCGAAGCGACACGGTGCAGTACTTCCATCGGGATGCCGGCCGCCTGCGCATTGGCGATGAAGGTGTCAGACATCGCTGCCAAAGCGATGCTCATGCCACCGGAGGCCGAGCCGGTGACGCCGGCCAGCCCGGTGACGGTGACCGCTTCATGCAGCAGCGGGTCCTTGATCGAACCCAGCGCATTGGCCACCACCATGAAACCAGGCAATGCGGCGATCACCGCGCCAAAACCATATTCCGATGCGGTGTTCATCGCCGCCAGCAACGCACCGCTGATCGCGGTCTTGGTGCCGTCGGCAAACTGGGTGACAACCGGGCGCCAGGCCAACACCATCACCGACAGGATGCCGACCAGCAGTGCGCCCTCCACCGCCCAGATCGCAGCGATCTTCGGCACTTCCTGCACGACAGGTGCGGAGTTGCCAAGGATTGACGGCACGAAGCTGTGCTCGCCGCCATACCACTGCGGTATGCCCAGGGTGAGCAGCTTGTTGGAGACGAACACCAGCAGCAACGGCAACACCGCGATGCCCGCATGCGCCAGATGGGCACCTGTGAACGGCACCGGCTCATTGACCAGGGTTGCCGGATCGCCATAGCCCTCACCATTGCGCACGGCCGCGCGGCGGCGCCATTCCAGGTAGGCCATGCCCACCGCAAGCACGAAGATGCTGCCAAGAACGCCCAGCACCGGCGCGGCCCAGGTATCGGTGCCGAAGAACGTGGTCGGGATGATGTTCTGGATCTGCGGCGTGCCGGGCAGCGCATCCATGGTGAAACTGAAACCGCCTACCGCCAGCGTGGCCGGGATCAAGCGCTTGGGGATGTTGCTCTGCCGGAACATTTCGGCGGCGAAGGGATAGACCGCGAATACCACCACGAACAGCGACACACCGCCGTAAGTCAGCAAACCCGAGACCAACACGATCGACAGCATCGCCCGCTGCGGGCCGAACAGCCGGATCGCCGCACCGACGATCGACTTGGAGAAGCCGGACAGTTCGATCAGCTTGCCGAACACCGCGCCCAGCAGGAACACCGGGAAGTAGAGCTTCAGGAACCCGACCATCTTGTCCATGAACAGGCCGGTGAACATCGGCGCCACCAGCGACGGATCGGTCAGCAACACCGCCCCAAGTGCGGCGATGGGTGCGAACAGGATCACGCTGTAGCCGCGATAGGCCACAAACATCAGGAAGCCCAGCGCTGCAAGTACGATCAGTAACGACATACGGCGCTTCCGAATGAGGAGGCGCTCAGTATCCTGATCTGACGGCCGCTGCCGACTGGACCTAGGTCCACTCGCTGGTGCACACCCGCATCGCTAGCCTAGGCTCCGAGGGTGGCATTCGGCCATCTACAACGCACATGCCTGGGGAGGACCGAATGAAGCGGAACTGTTTGAGCCTGATGATCGGCGCGCTGTTGGCCTCCGGGCCGGTATTGGCACAGGAAGCACAAAACGCTGCACCGACGGCGGGCAAAGCCGCTTCGGCCACCAACCTGGACAGCATCACCGTCACCGCGCGCAAGCGCGAGGAAACCCTGCAGGAAGTGCCGGTCGCAGTTACCGCCTTCACCTCCGAAGCGCTGGACAAGTTGAACGTGCAGGACATCGCCGACCTCGACTCGCAGGTGCCCAACCTGACCATCTACGCCGCGCGTGGCGCCAGCAGCACGGTCACCGCTTACATCCGCGGCGTCGGCCAGTCCGATCCCACCTGGGGTGCAGACCCGGGCGTGGGCATCTACCTGGATGACGTCTATATCGCCCGTCCGCAGGGCGCATTGCTGGACGTGTTCGACGTCTCACGCATCGAAGTGCTGCGTGGCCCGCAGGGCACGCTGTACGGCAAGAACACCATTGGTGGCGCGATCAAGTACATCTCGCGCGGCCTGCCCACGCAGGTTGAAGGCTACGCGCAGATCACCGCGGGCAACTACAACCAGCTCGATGCCAAGGCCGCCATCGGCGGCCCGCTGGGCGGCGCGGACAGCGGCCTGCGCGGTCGCATCGCGGTGGCCAGCATGAACCGCGACGGCTTTGGCGAGAACACCTTCAACGGCCAGCCGATCAGCGACAAGCAGATCAACGCGGCGCGCTTGAACCTGGGCGCTTATGCGGGTGACGACTTCGACGTGCAGTTCGCCCTGGACTGGATCGACGACCAGTCCGGCATGCGCGGCTCGAAGATGCTGGCCCGCAACCCGTTCACCCCGGCCTACCCGCCGATGGATGACCGCTACGACATCCGCTCGGGCATGCAGAACCTCAACAGCGTCGAGACCAAGGGCGCGTCGGCGACGGTGAACTGGCGGCCCAACGATGACGTCGCGTTGAAGTATGTGGTCGCCAAGCGCGAGTCCGACAGCCACTCGAACATCGACTTCGATACCACGCCGGTGAAGCTGGCCGATGTCGGCGGCTTCTACGAGGACAACCAGGTCAGCAATGAAGTGCAGTTCAACTACGACGCGGGCGGTCGGGTTCGCGGCGTGGTCGGGCTGTACCAGTTCAGCGGCGAAGCAGGCGGGCAGATCCGCAACAACTTCTTCAACCTGCAGTTCGGCGATACCCGCGGCAAGGTGCTGACCGACAGCATCGCGGTGTATGCGGACTGGACCTTCGACCTGACCAACAAGCTCAAGCTCGATGTCGGCGCCCGCTATACCGACGAGGACAAGCGCGCGATCGTGCTGAACCGCTTCTACGCCGACGCGACCTTCAGCCGGCCGATCGCGGTTGCCGCGGACTTCGACAAGACCACCAACTTCAAGAACGTCTCGCCCAAGGTGTCGCTGGATTACCAGATCACCCCGGACATCATGGTTTATGGTCTGGCAACGCGCGGCTTCAAATCCGGCGGCTACAACATCCGCGCCAACGCTGTGGCGGTGCCACGCTCGGCCGAGCCGTTCGACGACGAGACCGTCGACAGCTTCGAGATCGGCAGCAAGATGGGCTTCCTCGATTCACGCTTGTTCCTGAACCTGTCGGCCTTCCACAACAAGTACAAGGACATCCAGTTGTCGGTGTTCACCGGCATCGACACCAATGGCGATGGCGTCAACGATGCCTTCTTCGGCGACTTCACCAATGCCGGCAAAGGCACGGTCAACGGTCTGGAAATCGAGTACCAGTACCTGCCGACCGCGAACTGGCTGATCTCCGGCAACCTGGCCTGGCTGGACACCAAGTACGACGAGTACATGGACCGTGGCGTCAACGTCGCCAAGCAGATGAAGTTCACCAATGCACCGGACTTCTCCGGTGCGGTGAACGTGGAGTACCGCACCGAACTGGCCAATGGCAGCAATCTGTCCGCACGGGTGGGCTACAGCTACCAGAGCGAAGTGTGGCCGACCACCGACCTGAGCCCGGTCATCCGCCAGGACGGCTATGGTCTGGTCAATGCGGGCGTGATCTGGAAGCTCAATGACGCCTGGACCTTCTCGCTGCAGGGCACCAACCTTGCCGACAAGGAATACCGCACCACCGGCTACAACATTCCGGCGGTCGGCACGCTGATCGGCTTCTACGGCCCGCCGCGCCAGTACAGTCTCAGCGTCCGCTACGATTTCTAGGAAGTACCTGCATGACGCAGTCTTATGATGACCTGTACTGGAACAGCAACGATGGCCTGCGCCTGCACGCGCGCGACCATGCACCGGCCGCGGGGCAATCGCCCCGCGGCACGGTGGTGTGCATTCCTGGCTTGACCCGCAACGCCGCCGACTTCGATGCACTTGCCGAAACGCTGACCACGCTCGGCTGGCGCGTGCTCGCCGTCGACCTGCGCGGCCGTGCGGGCTCGGCGCGTGCGACCGACCCGGCCAGCTACAACCCGCGGACCTACGCCGACGACATGGTGGCGCTGCTGCGTTCGCAGAACATCGCCAAAGCCGTGTTCATCGGCACCTCGTTGGGCGTGCTGGTCACCATCACCCTCGCCTCGCGCGCACCGGAGCTGATCGCCGCCGCGGTACTCAACGATGCCGGGCCCAAGGTGCCGCGCGAAGCCTTGGCGCGGATCGGCAAGTACGCCGGCAAGTCCTTGCCGCCGATGGATCTGGAGCAGGCAGCTGCTTATGCCGAATCCATCGGCAAGGCATCTTTCCCGCGTTTCACTGCCGAGGACTGGCGGGCGATGGCGTCACGCAGTTTCCGCCAGCGCAACGATGGCCTGCTGGAGCTGGACTACGATCCCGCCGTGATCCGTACCACCCGGCCCTGGGTCCTCTGGCTGCTGCGCCCGGTGCTGTGGCGCGCAGTACGCGCGCTGACCGCCCGCGTACCGGTGCTGGTGGTGCGCGGCGCGCTGTCGGACATCCTGCCGGCGGACGTAGCACGGCAGATGGCAGCCAGCTCACCAACGGCAAGTCTGGTCGAAGTACCCGACGTCGGTCATGCACCCACCTTGTCCGAACCCCAGGCCCGCGACGCGATCCTGACCTTGCTGGAGCGTGTGCAATGACCACCGTCGACACGGACAGGGAACTGCCGGACGCATTGCTGGCCCTGCAGCGATGGGCTGCGAGCGAGCGGCTTGGCAATGCCACGCGCATAGCGCAATCACGCATCGATGCCTTCGCCGAGGCCACCGGTGATCACAACTGGATCCACGTCGATCCGGTCCGCGCGCAGGCCGAGCTGCCGGGCGGGCAGACCATCGCCCACGGTTTCCTGTTGCTCTCCCTCACCGTTGAAGAAGATGTGGCCGCCTTGGTCGGCTTCCCCGGCATTGCCCACGTATTGAATTACGGCTTGAACAAGGTCCGCTTCCTCTCGCCGGTACCGAGCGGCTCGGAAATCCGGGTGCGTTCGCAACTGCGCTCGCTGGAGTGTCGCCAGCCGGGGCAATGGCTGCTCACCCAGCACAAGACGGTGGAACTACTGCCCGCCGGCGAGGTGGCGCTGGTCGCCGAGCATCTGTCGTTGATCGTGGTCGCACCCTAGCGCTCACCCGCGCCGGGGCCGTTCCTGCGCGCCCCGCATCGGGCCGCCGCTGCTTCGCACGGCGGCTTCCGATCTCTCTACACTGGAGCGATGTTGACACCCTCCATCGTCCTGTTCGCCTGTATCGCGTGGACCGTGCTGCTGTTCGGTGTCGCCCTGTGGGGCGAACGCCAGGGTCATCGTCTTGCGAAGGTCTGGCCGGCCATCTACGCACTGTCGCTGGCAGTGCATTGCACCGCCTGGACCTATTACGGTGCCGCTTCGCAGGGCGTGCAATGGGGCTTTGCGATCCCGCCGACCTTGATCGGCATGGCGCTGATCTTCGCCTTCGGCCTGCCATTCCTGGCACGGCTGGGCCGGCTGGCCAAGCAGCACAACAGTGCCACCATCGCCGACCTGGTCGTCGCACGCCTGCGGACTGACCAGGGGCTCGGCATGACCATCACCCTGGTCGCGCTGTTCGGCATCATTCCTTACATCGCGCTACAGCTGAAAGCCGTCAGCCAGGGCCTCAGTACCTTGCTCGGCGATCAGTTCGCTGCCAACGGCTGGCAACTGGACATGTCGTTCTGGTTCGCGCTGACGATGGCGGCATTCACCATGCTGTTCGGTGCACGCAAGGCCTCGGCAACCGAGCACAACCGCGGCATCGTGGTGGCGTTGGGGCTGGAGTCGCTGCTCAAGCTGGCGGCGCTGCTGGCCATCGGCCTGTATGCGGCATTGTCGGTGCATCGGGCTGGCAGCCCCTTGGTCGAAAAGATGCTGCAGCTGCCGCCACCGGCGGTGGTCCCGGACTTCATCACCATGGTCGCGCTGGGCGCGATGGCAGCGTTCACCCTGCCCCATCAGTTTCATGTCGGCGTGGTCGAACTGCGCCAGTCATCAGACCTGAAGACCGCACGCTGGCTGTTCCCGCTCTACCTGCTTCTGATCGGCCTGCCGTCGGTGCCGATGGCGCTGTCCGGTGCCGCACAGCTGGGCCAATCGGTGTCACCCGATCTGTACGTACTGGCATTGCCACAGGCACGCGGCCACCATGTGCTGGCGCTGCTTGCCTACCTGGGCAGCCTAAGCGCAGCCACCGGCATGATGATCCTGTCGGGGCTCACGCTGTCGATCATGCTCGGCAACCACGGCTTCGGCGCGCGCCTGCTTGGCGGTGTCGATGGCGATGCCGGCGCCGATCTGCGCCCACGCGTGCTGGCGTTCCGGCGTGGCGGCATCCTTGCCGTGTTCCTGATGTCGTGGCTGTACAGCCGCGCGATGAGCGGCACCGAGGCACTCAGCGATTTCGGCCTGATGTCGTTCACGGCACTGTCGCAGTTGGCGCCAGCGGTGCTGCTGGCGGTGTATCGCCCACGCACGCCGTCACCGGCGATCATGGCCGGCATCGTGCTGGGCTCACTGGTATGGCTATGGCTGGTGCTGTTGCCGATGGTGATACCGGCGCCGGCACCCTCGGCCAGCCCGGAAGGACTGCACTGGCTCGCGCTGTTCTCGTTGCGCATGCAGCCAGGCCATATCGCCATCAGCATGGGGGTCAGCCTGGCGGTGAACCTGATCACCGTGGCACTGGTGGCACGTGCGATACGCCCCTCGTTGCCGCTGCAGCGCGAAGCGGTGGCAGCCGCATCATTGCGCAAGACGGCCGGACGTTTTCTCGGCCAGGAACGGGCACGGCAGTTGATGGCCGGGCATGCCGGGCAGATGCTTGATGACGATCGCGTCACCGCCATCGAGCGCGAACTCACCGCCGTGGTGGGTGCGGGCATGGCGCGGCTGTTGGTCGAGGCGGCCCGTGATGGTGGGGCGGCACCGCTGGAAGCGGTCACCCGTGCCGTCGGCGAGGCCACCCAGGTGCTGCGCTTCAATCAGCGCCTGCTGGAAGCGGCGCTGGAAAACATGAGCCAGGGCATCAGCGTGGTCGATGCACAGCTGCAGCTGGTTGCCTGGAACCGCCGCTATGCCGCCCTGTTCAAATTTCCGCCCGAGCTCCTGCAGGTGGGACAGCCTGTCGCCAACCTCACTGCATGGGCATTGGGGCAACTGAAGATCGGCGATGCCCCGGGCGACAACGTCGGCAAGGCGCTGACCCGGCGCATGGCACACATGCGTCGCGGTACCCCGCATCTGTCAGAGCGGATTTTCCCGGACAACACCATCGTCGAAATCCGTGGCAACCCGATGCCGGGTGGTGGCTACGTCGCCACCTTCACCGATGTCACCGCGTTCCGCCTGGCCGAGGCCGCGCTGAAGCGCAGCAACGAAACCCTGGAGCACCGCGTGCAGGACCGCACCGCACGCCTGGAACATGCCGTGCATGAGGCCGAGCGTGCCAACGTGGCGAAAACCCGGTTCCTGACCGCCGTCGGTCATGACCTGATCCAGCCACTGCACGCGGCCCAGTTGCTCACCGATGCGATGTCGCAGCACATCGAGTCCGAATTCCTGCACAGCTTCCTGCGGCAGATCCGCGGCGCACTGGATTCCACCGATGACCTGCTGTCGGGTCTGCTCGACATTTCGCGGCTGGAGGCCGGCGGGCTGGTCGCCGACCCGCGTCCGTTCGCGTTGTCGAACGTGCTCGATCCCCTGGCGCAGGAATTCGCCGTGCTGGCGGCCGCACGCGGCCTTCAGTTCCGTTATGTCCGCACCCGTGCCTGGGTCCACAGCGACCCGCTGCTGCTGCGCCGCGTGCTGCAGAATTTCCTGGCCAACGCGATCCGTTACACCCGCCGCGGCGGCGTAGTGCTGGGCATCCGCCGTCATGGCGACACGCTGTCCATCGGCGTGCACGACAGCGGCCCGGGCATCGCAAGCGAGCAGCAGACGTTGGTGTTCGAGGAGTTCCAGCGCGGTGACCGCAGCAACGGCCAAGGGCTGGGCCTTGGATTGGCGATCGCGCACAGGATCGCCGGCCTTCTGCATGCGCCGCTGGCGTTGCACAGCGTGATCAACCGCGGCTCGTCATTCTCCATCACTGTGGCGCGGGCGGCCCCGCCCCCGACCTCGCGCGATGAAACACCCGCCGCCGGCAACAGCACCATCAAGGGCACCCGGGTACTGGTGGTCGACAACGATCCCGATGCCTTGGAAGCCATGCGCCGGATGCTGCTGTCCTGGGGTTGCGAGGTGACTGCGGCGCGCGACGGCAACGCGGTGGAGGCAGCCGCACGTGATGCCAGCCTGTGGCTGTTTGACTACCACCTGGATGATGACGATACCGGCGTGCAGCTGTGGACACGCCTTGCTGGCGTGCATGGACCGCGGCCAACGGTGATTCTCAGCGCCGATACCAGCGGTAACACGCGCGAGGCGGTGCGCGAGGTGGGCCTGTCGCTGTTGAACAAACCGTTCAAGCCGCTGGCGCTGCGCTGGGCGATCAACCACCTGCTGGCAACGCGCAGCCCGGTTGAAACCTGACACGACATGGACACCGCTGGATTCTGCTGGCTGACCAGTGCTCGCGCAGTGGCCGCGATGCGGATCAGGCGTCCTGGGTCTCTTCGATCTGCCGCGAAGGGTCGGCCAGGCCCAGTTCGTGCAGCACCCGGATTGCCTGCGCACGGTTGCGCACACCGAGCCGGCCCATGATGCGGGTCATATGCGCCTTGACCGTGCGCAGCTGCACGCCCAGCCGGTCGGCGATCTGCTTGTTGAGCAGTCCTTCGGCCACCAGGCTCAGCACCTTGTACTGGTGCGCGGACAGGCTGGCCAGGCGTGCGGCCAGATCGGCGTCCTTGCTGAAGGGTGCCACCCGGGCGACGGTTTCGCGCAGCAGCGCCGGGATCCAGCGCTCGCCATCAAGCACGGTCTGCAAGGCCTGCTGCAGGTCCACCAACCCGGAACTCTTGGGCAGATAGCCGGCCGCCCCCAGGTCGATGGCGCGGCGGATCACGTGCGGCTCTTCGTTGGCCGAGACGATGATGATCGCCAGCCCCGGCTGCAATGCACGTATGGTCGCCAGCCCGGCCAAGCCGTGATTGCCCGGCATGTGCAGGTCCAGCAGCATCAGGTCGATCTGCTGGCCCTCGATCGCCTCCAGCACGCTATCGAGCGAATCGGCCTCGCTGATCTGCAGATCGTCAACCGCTTCCTCTGCCGCGCGATGCAGGGCGGCGCGGAACAAGGGGTGATCATCGGCGATGAGCAGGGTTGGCATCTCGGAGCGAGGTTAGCAAATCCGATCGCGGGTGAGGACAGGTACCTAGGTACGCTGGCACATCCATGCGGGATTGATAGGGTGACACGATGAACATTCCCCGTCGTGCTTCCCTGTTTCTTGCCGCGCTGCCGTTCCTGTCAGGCTGCGCCTTCGTCGCCGCTGCCGCGGACATCAGCAACACCGGCGCAACACCGGTCTTCGAGCAGTGGCGCGAAACCGAGCATCGCGGCAACGATGACCTGCTGACGGCAGGGCTGGGGCTTGAAGGCCTGCGTTCCGGCACGGCCGCTGCATTTGCCAGCCCGGCCTCGCCCACCGCCGGCGAAGCGAGACGGCGTGCGATCTGGAGCAGTTGGCGCGGCATCGCCGACCTGACCCCGGGCGGCGGTTTCGGCGACGTCTACGGCACGGTCCAGCCTTCACCGGGACGTGAGTTCTCCGCCTACGCGCGCATTCCCGGCGCGCGCCAACCGCATCGCGTGCTGGTGCAGGTACCCGACAGCTTCGATCCATCGCGGCGCTGCCTGGTGGTCACGGCCTCCTCCGGCTCGCGCGGCATCTACGGCGCGACTTCCGTCGCCGGCAGCTGGGGGCTGGCCCACGGTTGCGCGGTCGCCTATACCGACAAGGGTGCCGGCAGCGACTACTACGACCTGGATGCCAAAGTGGGTTTCCAGGCAGATGGCACACCCGCCAAACGCGGAACCTTGGGGTTTGCCCCCGAGGGCGGCGCAGGTGCGCATGGCGTGGCCTTCAAACATGCGCATTCGGGCGACAATCCGGAAGCCGACTGGGGCCGCCATTTACTGCAGGCGCTGCAGTTCGGCCTGCAGGCACTTGACCGCGCTTATCCGCGGTCGGCGCCGTTCACTCCGGCCAACACGCGCACGCTGGGCGTGGGCGTATCCAACGGTGGTGGCGCGGTACTGCGCGCAGCCGAAATCGAAGGCGACTGGTTTGATGGATTGGTCGCTGGTGAGCCCAATGTATCGGTCGCCGGTGCACCACCGCTCTACGACTTCGTGACCCAGGCCGCGCTGCTGATGCCTTGCGCATTGCTGGCCATCGATGACTTGCCGCAGCCACCCGTGCAGGCCCAGACACGACCGGCCGGAATCCAGCGCTGTGCAGTGCTTGCATCCACTGGACAGGTGCAAGGCGCGGACACCGAGGCCCAGGCGCGATCGGCATGGCAGCAGCTGGCGAACGCAGGACTGAGTGAACC
The DNA here is from genome assembly GCF_001431415.1 of Stenotrophomonas humi. Taxonomy (GTDB): domain Bacteria; phylum Pseudomonadota; class Gammaproteobacteria; order Xanthomonadales; family Xanthomonadaceae; genus Stenotrophomonas; species Stenotrophomonas humi. The sequence goes on from NZ_LDJI01000026.1 coordinate 180,367, forward strand.
CGCCCTGCGTGCAGGCGCGTTCTCGACTGGATTTGATCTATGGCGTGCGATCGCCGTCACCTATGCATCAGCCTATGGTGGCTATGCGGCAGGCAAGCACCCCTGCGGATACACGTTCGCCGCCGGCCATGATGGCAGGCCCGGCATCGCGACACCCGAGGTCCGCGCAGCCTGGTGGAGCGAAGCCAGCGGCATCCCGCCGGGCAATGGCGTGATTCTGCTGGACGGCGATCCCGCAGCTGATCAGCTGCCTGGCCTGGCCTGTCTGCGCTCGCTCTGGACCCACGATGGTGCAGCCGCCGAGCGCGTGCGTGCCGGCATTGCCCGCGCAGCCGTCAACCCGCCCCGCTCCGGATTGCCGATCGTCGTCATCCATGGCATCGACGACGGGCTGGTGCCGATCAGCATGACCAGCGACCGCTACGTGCCCCTGGCCCGTAACGCCGGCGCGCGGATCGCCTACTGGCGGGTCGCCAATGCACAGCACTTCGATTCGCTGCTGGCATTCCCGGACTACCGCAAACGTTACGTCCCGCTGCTGCCCTATATGTTCGCGGCGATGGACCAGCTCTGGGAGCACCTTGAGGATCCAACGCGCGGGCTGCCACAGGATGCGCTGATCACGCCTACGCCGCGTGCGGAAGCACCGATGCAGCCCGCGCAGTTGTCGATCCCCGCCGCATCCAGCCGCTGACGGCCCTCCCGCGCTGCCATCCAGGAATCCCCCATGCCATTCGCCCCCCCGACAAGCCAGGCCGATTCTGGCGCCTACGCCTATCCGCTGCTGATCAAGCAACTGCTGCACACCCCGCTGGCAGTGCGCCCGGAGCAGGAGATCGTCTACGGCGACAACGTCCGCTACGACTACCGCACGCTCAACGCACGCATCAGCCAGCTGGCCGGCCTGCTGCAATCGCTGGGGGTGAAACCCGGTGACGTGGTGGCGGTCATGGACTGGGACAGCCACCGTTATCTGGAAAGCTACTTCGCGGTGCCGATGATCGGTGCGGTGTTGATGATGGTGAACATCCGCCTGGCCCCGGAACAGATCGCCTACACGCTGAACCACAGTGGCGCCCGGGTGATCCTGGCCAATCGCGAGTTCCTGCCGGTGCTCGAAGGCATCGACGAACACCTGCCGGACCTGCGCACGCGGGTCCTGCTGGACGACGAGGGTGGCGCGCTGCCTGATGGCTTCGCCACGGAGTACGAAGCGGGCCTTCGCAGCACCGAACCGGTCAGCAAGTTCCCGGACTTCGACGAGAACAGCCGCGCCACGATGTTCTACACGACCGGCACCACCGGCTTGCCGAAGGGGGTCTACTTCAGCCATCGGCAACTCGTGCTGCATTCGCTGGCCGCGATGGCGGCACTGGGCAGCGCGCCCACGCAAGGCCGCCTGCATCGCGACGACGTGTACATGCCGATCACGCCGATGTTCCATGTCCATGCCTGGGGCGTGCCGTATGTGGCCACGTTGATGGGCATCAAGCAGGTCTATCCGGGCCGCTACCTGCCGGGCCGGTTGCTGGAACTCATCGCCCGGGAAAAAGTGACGTTCTCGCACTGCGTGCCGACCATCCTGCACATGCTGCTTGGCCATCCCGCTGCCGCAGATACCGATCTGAGCAGGTGGAAAGTCATCATCGGCGGTGCGGCGCTGCCGCGTGTGCTGGCACAGCAGGCACTGGCGCGCGGCATCGACATCTTCGGCGGTTACGGCATGTCCGAAACCTGCCCGGTCCTGACCTTGGCCCAGATCGATCCCGAGGCCCTGGCTGGAACCGACGAGGAGCTGTCGCTGCGCACCAAGGCCGGCATCCCGATACCGCTGGTGGATCTGCGCATCGTCGATGAAGACATGAACGACGTCGCCCACGATGGCATTGCAACCGGTGAAGTCGTCGTGCGTGCCCCCTGGCTTACCCAGGCGTATCTGCACAATCCCGAGGCTTCCGCCGCATTGTGGGCCGGTGGCTACCTGCATACCGGCGACATCGGCAACATCGATGTCGGCGGCTATCTGCGCGTGACCGACCGTATCAAGGACGTGATCAAGACCGGCGGCGAATGGATCTCCTCACTTGCGCTGGAGGACATCATTGCCCTGCACCCGGCGGTCAGCGAAGTCGCGGTCATCGGCATCGCCGATGCGAAATGGGGGGAGCGACCGCTGCCACTGGTGGTCCGGCACCCGGATTGCGAGGTCACCGAAGCCGAGATCATCGAACTGGTGGCCGCGCGCAGCCGCGCCGGTGACATCTCCCGCTATGCAATCCCCGAACGCATCCGGTTTGTCGACGCGATAGCACGTACCAGCGTCGGCAAGATCAACAAGAAGAAGCTGCGGGATCTGCATGATATGCAAGCAAGTCAAGACATCGTTGCCGGTACCGGAAAAAAGTAGAGCCACAAAAGAACACTGTACTGCAGTCCCGCCGTCACAACCTGAAGTCGCTGAGCGTTTTAAAATGACACATCAACCGCACTCTTCGGCTAAGAGGACGAACCGCATCTCATCTTTCTATCGACTTCCCAGGTTCAGCTTCAGGCTCGCCCTGGGCTCCCGACTCGCGATACCAACGGAGTTCGGCAAGAGTCAGCCGGCCAAAGCATTCGCAAGGAGCCCTGGCATTCTTGCTATCGGCCAGTCAGTGCTCTGCGCTCTAGCGCATGAATCGCCCAGGATTTCGTA
>NZ_LDJI01000027.1 GCF_001431415.1 Stenotrophomonas humi
CCGGGGCGCGGAGCGGGGGTTTGGGTGAGGGGGAAGCTTTCAGCGCGTAGAGCAAGGAGCTCCCCTCATCCGCCCCTTAGGGGCACCTTCTCCCTCTTGAGGGAGAAGGGAGTGCAAGCATTGCTACTCGTATCTTCAGTAAAGCGCCCGCGGATTGGCCAACGCCTCGCTGTACTCCTTGAACTCCGGAATACGCTGCGCCAGGTCCGCCGGGAACGGCTCGTGCCCTGCCGGAATCGTGATTGGCAAACTGCGCTCCTTCGCACCACTGGGCGGCGCACTGGCTGCCTCGGTCAAGGTGTTCTGGCGCAGGATCTGTAGTTTGACGAAGCTGGTCTGCAGCAGCGCGCGCTGCTCATCGTTCAGTGGAATCTCGATGTCATCCACCCGCAACTGACCGCTGGGCAGGATGTCGAGGTTCGGGTACGGCGCGCGGCGGATGGCGACGCGATCCGTTGCTACTTCGGTCTTGGGCTTGCTGCGCTCACTGCGATGGGCAGCGTACTTCTCACGGTCGCACCCGGTAGCCAGCACGGCGAAAACGACCAGAACGAGCAGAAGCAGTTTTTTCATGACGGTACAGACATCAACGGCGGAGGCGGCATTCTACCGCCCCCGCCGTGGAGACCGTGGCCGGATCGGCTACGGCGTCAGGGCATCAGCGTTGCGTGACTTGCCCGTCGCGACAATCATCGATATCGCTCTGGTCCATCTTCGCGTACGGCTTGAACTCCGGAATCACCGCGGCCAACTGTTGCTGTGTGGCGAGCAGGGCCGGCAACTGGTCACAGATTTTTGATGCACTGGCTTCGATCTTGGCGGCCTCGGCATTGACACGTTCTTCGATCTTGTCGGTATTGCCGGAGAAAATGCCCTTCAGTGCTTCACTGGCAGCGCGCACGCCAAGGTTGGCGCCCTGTATGCCGACGTCGATGCCCGCCTCAGCCACGGCCAGCATCTGCTGACGGTACTGCAGCACCAACGCGCGCTGGCTGTCATTCAGGGTGACCGGTGTGTTGTTGATCAGCAGGTCGCCCTTGGGGGATATCTCCACCTTGGTGCCGTCACTGCTGGAAACACTGAGGTTGCCTTCGGCCAACTGCTTGCGGGCATCGTCGGTGGCCTCGCGCACCTTCTGGCCGAGCGTGGTGTCCGTGCCGGCACCGTTGGTTTGCGGGCGTTCGCCACAGGCCATCAACGGCAGGCAGAGCAGGGCGGTCAGCAGGGGCGTACGCAGGTTCATTGCAAAGACTCCTTCAGGTCGGATGTGGGCTCAGTGCTGCGCGATATCGCGGCGTAGTTCGCTGTCGCAGCTATCGATGTCGTCCTGGTCCATGTTGGCGTATGGCTGGAATTGCGGGACGCTCGCTGCCAGCGCCTGCTGCGATGCAAGCACCTCAGGCAGTTGCTGGCAGATCTGCGCCACCATCGGCTCGACGTGCTGCTTGACCAGTGTTTCGACGCGGCGTTCAAGGCTGCCGGTCATGCCGCCGACGATCAGACTGAACAACGAAACGTCGGTGGCCTGCAGCGCCGCCATGGCGGCCCGCTCACCGCCGTCGATACCGGCCTTGGCCACGCGCAGTACCTGACCGCGATAGTCCAGCAACAACCGTCGTTGCTGTGCAGTGGTCGAAACCGTCTTGCCGGCAATGACCAGATCCCCGACGGGGGTGATATGCGCGTCGGGCAGGTTGCTTTCCGATGGCTTGGCTTGCGAACGCTTGCCGATGTTGAAGCTGCTGCCCAGGGAGAGGTTTTCCGTATCCAGTTCGGCACGGGCGGTTTCCATTTCAGCACGCACTTCTGCACGACTGCTGGCCATTTCGCGCTTGATTTCGGCGCTTACGCTTTCCGGCTCGGGTGCGGCCTGTGCAACCAGCGGCAGGCACAGCATCAGTGCGATGAGCGGTGTCTTGATCTTGTTCATGGGTAGCTTCCGTTGCAGATCAACAAGAAATGAAGAATCAACGTTTTTTGGGCAGGCTGACCGCGCCGGTGATGCCGGAATGATTGACCGAGCCGCTGCCCACGCGCTCAACGGTAAGGCTGGCGGCGTTGCGGACAGTGAGGTCGCCCGAGCCCACTTCGCCCAGCGTCACCGCGCCGCGTGCATCGCTGATGTCGACGTCGCCCGAACCGATGCTCGCCACGCTGACAGGGCCTTGCACACCGCTTAGTTCCACATCGCCGGAACCCACCGTGCCGATGCGGGCATCGCCGCGCACGTCGCGGGCTTTGACATCGCCTGAGCCTACCGACAGCACGTAGAGCGAGCCGATGTTGTGGAACTCCACATCACCCGAACCCACTGCTGCCGTGGCCAGTCCGCGGATGTCGCGGGCTACCACATCACCGGACCCCACGTCGGCGCTCATGGTGCGTGCGCCGGTCAGCGAGGCATCGCCGGAGCCTACTTTCAGCTGCACCAGGATGTCGTCCGGCAAGGTGCCGGACAGGTCCAGATAGGAGTAGGTGCTGCCGCCGAAACTGAAGTTCAGCCCCTGGTTCTCGCGTGCCAGCTTGACGATGAGCTTGTCACCCACCTTCTCCTGGGTCACCACCAGCTGCGTCAGCAGATCCTGCGTGGATGCACAGGCACGGCCGGAAACCGCGGCCTTGGCGCCGGGCGAGGCCTGCAGACGCAGGTCATGGCTGTTCACCTCGAACACCACCGCCTTGGCGCCGGTCAGGTCCAGGTCCAACGCACGGGGCTGGCTGAATTTGCAATGCTCTTCAGCGGCGAACGCGCTGACGGGGAGCAGGGTCAAAGCGAGCAGAAGGGGTTTGATATTCATCTCGTGTCCTTGCGATTACGGGAGAAGTCAGATTTCGTCGCGGCGCTTGCGCAGCCAGATGGCGGCAGCGATGAACACTACGCCGACCACGGCGCCAATCCACAACTGGGGATCGGCCAGCGAGGCGAACTGGTCGGCCGGGGTCAGCCCGCTCAGCACCGATTGCAGCGACTCATCCCGCGGACTGTCGGCCTTGTAGGCCATCTCGATGCCCGGTACGAAGCCCAGCAGCAGGCGGCCCACCACATTCGCCCAGAACCAGCTGCTGTCGATGGCGGCAATCTTGGTGAACTGGAGTGAGCTGACGATGATGCCGGCGAACAGTGGCAGCATTACTGCCCACAGGAACGGTTTGGTCTTGGCCCAGGCCGAGCACATCAGCAGCCAACCGGCGGTAGGCAGTGCCCACAAGGCATAGACCGGAATCCAGCACACCAGGCCGGCGACGATGGTCAGCGGGCTGGCCGGGCCCCAGATCAACTGCATCGGGTTGCCGCCGTGGGCCAGCAATACCAGGCTGATGATCACCGCGAAGGTGAACATCGCCACGATGCCGATCACGACCGCGAACAACGGCGCCACGATCAGGGCACTGACCACCTTGGACAGCACGGTCTGCGCGTCGGACACCGGCATCGACTTCCAGAACAGCACGCTGCGATCGCGACGGTCGTCATACAGCGCGCCGAGGCAATAGAAGAAGGCCACGAAGCCCAGTACCAGGAACGGCCATGCCGCGCTCACCACCAGGGTGAAATCCATGCCGTTGGCCCACTGCACCATGTCGTGGGGTGACATCTGTGCGGTCAACATCTTTACGTCCAGACCGTTGACGTTGACGCCATTGACGTGGAGATCGCCGCTGGCAGCGGCACGGCGCACCGCGAACAGGCCTGCCACGATGGCCAGCAGAGCCAGCGTCAACGAGATGGCGCTGGCAATCAGTGGCGCCCAGAAAAAGCCGCCCTTGTTTTCCCAGTACTCGCGCTTGAGCAGCCATTTGAACTTGTTGAGGGGGGAGATGGGGTGGGCGGCGTTCATGCGTAGGTTCCCTTCATGATGGCCACGAACATGTCGGCCAGGCCGGGGTTGCGGGTTTCGCCCAGGGCGGCAAGGCGGTTGCGTTCGACGCCGTCATACAGCAGCACGGTTTTTCCGAACGGCAGGCTGCGCTCGTCAATGGGCTTCAATGCGCGCGCTGCCTCCAGCGTTTCGGCCGAGGCCAGTACTTCGGTAAAACGCTCGGACATGGTTTCCATGTCGGCCGAAAGCACGATCTTGCCATCGCGGATGAACAGCACGTCGGTGAGGATGTGCTCGATCTCTTCCACCTGGTGGGTGGTGACGATGATGGTCTTCTGCTCGTCGAAGTAGTCTTCCAGCAGGCGCTGGTAGAACTCCTTGCGGTAGAGGATGTCCAGGCCCAGGGTGGGCTCGTCCAGCACCAGCACCTTGGCGTCGATGGCCATCACCAGCGCCAGATGCAGCTGCACCACCATGCCCTTGGACATTTCACGCACACGCTGCTTGGGGTGCAGCTTGGTGTTGGCCAGGAAGCGCTCGCAGCGGGCGCGGTCGAAGCGCGGATGCACGCCGGCTACGAAGTCGATGGCTTCCTTCACCCGGATCCAGCGCGGCAACACCGCCACGTCGGCGATGAAGCACACGTCATTCATCAGGGCGTTGCGCTGGCTGCGCGGGTCCATCCCCAGCACCTGCAGGTCGCCCTCAAAGGCGGTCAGGCCAAGCAGGGCCTTGAGCGCCGTGGTCTTGCCGGCGCCGTTGGGGCCGATCAAGCCGACAATGCGGCCTGGCTCGATGGTGAAGTTGGTGTTGTCCAGCGCTGGTTTCTGCCGGTAGACCTTGCGCAGGCCCTTGGCGGAAATAACGGCTTCGACGGCGGCATTCATAGCGTGGTCCCCGGTGGCAGCAGATCTTTCATGGTCAAACCCAGACGCTGGATACGCTCCAGCACACCGGGCCACTCATCATTGAGAAAACGTTCGCGCTCGTTGCCGCGCAGTTTCAACGCAGCCTCCTCGGTCATGAACATGCCAAGGCCACGGCGCTTCTCGACCAGATTCTCGTCGGCCAGCTCTTGATAGGCACGCGAGACGGTGATCGGGTTGAGTTGATATTCGGCGGCAACCTGCCGGACCGAGGGCAGGGCATCGCCCGGCTTGAGAATGCCGTCCAGCATCATCGCAATCACGCGATCCTTCAGCTGGCGGTAGATGGGAGCGCCATCGCTCCACTGGATATCGCTCATTGGTCAGCTCCGCGGGTTCAGCGACTGTGCGAACGAGAAGTACGGCATGGACAGACTTGTCCGCATCCGTCGTGCCGGTCGTTTCACATTGGGTTGGGCGGTAGCATCCTGCTCAGTACCAGCCACCTCGGCGGCATAATTCCGCTCACTGGCAGCACCGACTTGCGGTGATGCCGCGCAACCGAGCAGAAGCAGGGTGCCGGAGGCGACCATTGCCTGGAGAACGTGCTTGCCATGCTGTGTGCTCATCTCGGCTCCCTGCGTGGGGTGGCTGGTGTTGTATGCAACTATAACACCGACACGCCCACATGCAACTCCCAAGTTACCCAACTGATGGCCTATGCCCTGTTCAAGCGGAAAGCCTGTCTGGAGAATTGAAATGAATGTTCGCAAGATATTGATTGGAATGGTGTTTGTGGCGGGCGCCGGGCTGGCTGCGGGCGCCATCGCAGGCCCGCTGCTGGACCGGGAGTTCCGCCCGCTGGCCGGTGCTGGTGATGTCAACCTGAATCAAACCTACGGTGGCAAGGTGCTGTTGATCGTCAACACCGCCTCCAAATGCGGATTCACACCGCAATACGAAGGCTTGGAAACGCTGAACCAGGAATTGGGCGGGCGCGGTTTCGCGGTGCTGGGCTTTCCCTCCAACGACTTCAAGGGACAGGAGCCGGGCAGCGAGGCGCAGATTCAGGAGTTCTGCACGCTGACCTACGGGGTCAAGTTCCCGATGTTCCAGAAGGTGCATGTGATCGGCCCGGAGACCACGCCGCTGTATCGCGATCTGACCAGCGCCACCGGCGTTGCACCGGCATGGAATTTCCACAAGTACCTGATCTCTCGCGATGGCCGGGTGGTGGCGCAGTTCCCCAGCAGGGTGCGTCCGGATGACCCGGCGCTGCGCGCAGCGATCGAACGCGAGTTGGCCACACCTGCTCCCGGGCGCTGATCGCCTCGACATATGCGGCTCGCGTGCGACAATGTCGCCCCTCGCGCCGACGGCGGCGTCTGTTCACTTCCAGGAATGCAGCGAATGAAGATGGGAACGCGCGGCGCAGCAGCGTCGCTTCTGATTCTGGCGATGGCGGCCCCAGGGGTCGTGTTTTCGCAACAACCTGCCGCGCCGGCAGCAAGCAAGGAGAAGTCTGTTTTGACCTCGGATCGTGAAAAGATTGGTTACGCCATTGGTGTTGATGTCGCCAGTTCGTTTGAGCCCATTGCTTCTGAAGTGGATGTGGCCGAAATGCGCCGCGCCGTTGAGAACGCTTTTGCCGGCGGCCAGCCGCTGATGTCGCAGGAAGAAGCGCAGCAGACCGACCAGGCGCTGCGCACCGTGATGATGGCCCGCTCGGGCCAGCAGGTGCCGGGCATGGCGCCGGGCAGCCAGCCGCCTGCGGTTGACCGCAAGAAAGTCGGCCTGATGCTGGGCAGCTATGCCGTGGGCCCGTCGCTGGCTCCGATCCAGAAGGAAATCGACCTGAATTCGGTGTTCCAGGCCATCACCACCGTGTTCGCCAAGGGCACGCCGCTGATGAACCGCGAGCAGTCGCAGGCCGTGCTGCAGGCATTCAGTGCCACCAAGCAGGCCGAGTCGCAGGCCCAGCAGGGCCAGGCAGCGCAGGCAAACCGCGAGCAGGGCAATGCGTTCCTGGCCAAGAACAAGACCGTGCCGGGCGTGGTGACCACCGCATCGGGCCTGCAGTACCAGGTGCTGCGTGCCGGCGCCGGTGAGCGCCCGACCGCCACCAGCCGCGTTCGTGTGAACTACGAAGGCAAGTTGCTGGACGGCACCGTGTTCGACAGCAGCTACCAGCGTGGCGAGCCGATCGATTTCGGTCTGAACCAGGTGATCAAGGGCTGGACCGAAGGCGTGAGCCTGATGCCGGTTGGCGCCAAGTACCGCTTCTGGATCCCGGGCGAACTGGCCTATGGCGATTCCGGCACCCCCGGTGGTCCGATCGGCCCGAACGCCACGCTCACCTTTGATGTTGAGCTGTTGGGCGTCCTGCCGTAACACCACGGAGTAATCGCAGTCATGCGTGTAGCGATTTTCGGTACAGGCTATGTGGGACTCGTCACCGGGACCTGCCTGGCCGAAGTCGGTCACGATGTGGTCTGCGTGGATATCGACCAGGCCAAGGTCGATGGCCTTGGGCGCGGGATCATTCCGATCTACGAGCCCGGGCTCGAGCCGATGGTGAAGGCCAACCACGCCGCAGGGCGCCTGGCCTTCACCACCGATGCCGCAGCCGGTATCGCGCATGGGCAGGTGGTTTTCATCGCCGTCGGTACGCCGCCGGATGAAGACGGCAGTGCCGACCTGCAATACGTGCTGGCGGTGGCCCGCACCATCGGCCGTCATCTGACGCAGCCGATGGTGGTGGTCAACAAGTCGACGGTGCCGGTGGGCACCGCCGACAAAGTCCGTGCTGCCATTGCCGAAGCGCTGGCAGCGCGTGGCGAGGAAATCACTTTTGACGTGGTTTCCAATCCCGAATTTCTCAAGGAAGGCGATGCGGTGGCGGACTGCATGCGCCCGGATCGCATCGTCATTGGTGCGTCGAATCCGGAGGCAGTGGCGGTGCTGCGCCGTTTGTATGCGCCGTTCAACCGCAACCGCGACCGCGTGGTGGAGATGGACGTGCGCTCGGCCGAGCTGACCAAGTACGCGGCCAACGCGATGCTGGCCACCAAGATCAGCTTCATGAACGAAATCGCCAACATCGCCGAGCGCGTGGGGGCTGATATCGAACAGGTGCGGCAGGGTATCGGCTCGGACCCGCGTATTGGCTGGCACTTCATCTATCCCGGCGCCGGTTATGGCGGTTCCTGCTTCCCCAAGGATGTGCAGGCACTGGCCCGCACCGCTTCGCAGTATGGCCATCAGCCGCATCTGCTGGATGCGGTGGAGGCGGTCAACAACGCGCAGAAGGGGCATCTGTTCGCACTGATCCAGCGCCACTACGACCGGGGCGAGGACGAAGGTGTGCGCGGCAAGACGTTCGCGGTGTGGGGTCTGGCATTCAAGCCCAACACTGATGACATGCGTGCTGCACCGAGCCGTCGGTTGCTGGAACAGCTCTGGGAAGGTGGCGCCATCGCGCGCGTATACGACCCGGAAGCGATGAATGAGGCGCGCCGCATTTTCGGCGAGCGCGAGGATCTGGTGTTCTGCGATTCGGCTTATGAAGCGCTGGATGGCGCCGATGCGCTGGTCGTGGTCACCGAATGGAAACAATTCCGCAGCCCGGACTTTGAGCGACTGCGCAAAGCCCTGGGCGACGCGGTCGTCTTTGATGGCCGCAACATCTACGAGCCGCAGGAAATCGAGGCGGCTGGTCTGGCTTACTACGGCATTGGCCGGGGGCGTTCCCTGCATGCATGAATCAATTTCGAGTCAACGCGAACAGGCGCTGGAAGCGCGCCTGGTCGAGTTGGAAATGCGCGTTTCCTTCCAGGAACAAGCGCTGGCTGAACTGAGCGAGGCCTTGGCCGAAGCTCGCATGGAAGGTGCGCGCAACAGCAATGTGCTGCGCCATCTGCTGGATGATCTGGGTAAGGTGCGCACGGCGTTGTACGCCGCTGATCCAACCACCGAACCGCCACCCCCGCACTACTGATACAGAAGCACTGCACGCCATGAGTGACACTCTCCGTGACCAGCTCCTCGGGCTGGGTTTCAAAACCTTGCCGAAGCCGGAGCGCAAGCCCGACGCCCGTCGTGATGGCCGCCCGCAGGGCAAGCCAGGTTCCGCTGCAGCCAAACACAGCCCAGCTGGAAAGCCGGGGCAGGGCAAGCCGCATGCCGGACGCCCGCAGCAGGGCAAGCCGCAACCAGGCCGGCCATCGCAACCCAACCAGGGTCCGCGCAAGCCGCGCTCCCAGGAAGACATCGACCTGGCCAAGGCATACGCCATCCGCGCCCAGCGCGAGAAGGACGAGCGCCTGGAAGCGGAGCGACTGAAGCAGGAAGAAGCACGCCTGCGTCGCGAAGCCCGCGTCAAGGTGGACGAGCTGATCAAGGACAAGGGGTTGAACGATCCCAATGCCGACATCGCACGTCACTTCGAGTACGGCGGCAAGATCAAGCGCATCTATGTCAACGCTGAGCAGCTCAAGGGGCTCAACGCTGGTGAGTTGGGCGTGCTGCAGCAGAACGGCCGCTACCTGCTGGTCACCGCTGCGGTGTTGGCCGAAGCAGAAGCTTTGTTCGCCCCGAGCGTCGCCTTGAAGGTGGACCCGAATGCGCCGGTCGCCGACGATCCGTATGCCGATCCGCAGTTCCAGGTGCCGGACGATCTGGTCTGGTGAGCGCGCAACGCCACTGAATCGGATGGACGAAAAAACGACAGGCCTTGCGGCCTGTCGTTTTTTTATTGGCTGCGGGCCTGTCGTGACGGTGGCAGCCAATACCAGGCGATCAACGAACCGGCCAGGGCAAAGAAGCCGCCAACGATGAAGGCCACCTTGCCGTCGCCGAACCGCCACAGCTGGCCGGCGATCAATGCGCCCAGCACACCGCCCAGGCCGGACGAAAAGCCATAGAACAGGCCTTGGCCATGGCCGTTGAGGTTGCCGGGGAAGTAGCGTGCCAGCAGTTGCATGGCGGAGGCGAAGAAGGCCGCAAAGCCGAGGCAGTGGGTGGTCTGCGCGACCAGCATCACCGGCAGGTTTTCCGGCCACATCGCAGTGACCCACCAGCGCAGCGCGGCACTGGCCATGGAGATGATCAGCAGCCAGCTGGCATCCCAGCGGCGGAAGAAACGGGCGATGAAGAAGAACACCGCGACCTCGAAGATCACGCCCACCGTCCACATCAGGCCGAGCAACGAGGTGCTGTAGCCGTGCTGGTCCATGTACAGCGAGAAGAACGTGTAATACGGGCCGAACGACAGCTGCTCAAGGAATGCGGCGATGAAGAATGCGATCACCGGCTTCCGCCGCACGATGGCCCAGAAGCCGTCGGTGTGGTGACTATGCGTGCCGATGTTGCGCGCATAGCGGTTGAAGAACGCCGAACCGGCCAGCAGCACGAACAGTGGCAACATCATCCACGGCAGCGTGCCGGCGCCATGGTGCTCGATCAGCCAGCCGAACAGCGTCACCACCAGAATGAAGCCCAGCGAGCCCCACACGCGGATCATGCCGTAGCGATGGCTGTCGCTGCCCAGGTGAGTAAGGGTGATGGACTCGAACTGTGGCATCACCGCGTTGTAGAAGAAGCAGAACGCGATCATCACCACGTACAGCGTCCACTGCGGCGCCGGTACCAGGAAGCCGGCGAAGCTGATGATGGTCAGCACGCAGCCGATGCGCAGCCAGCGGATCGGCTTGGGCGATACCGCCGCAAGCGATGTCCAGGTGCTGGGTGCGACAACGCGGGTGGCGTACCACAGGCTCATCATCACGCTGATGGCGGTCACGGTCATGCCGCGCGACTGCAGGTACAGGCTCCAGTACGGCGTGAACGCCCCCAGTGCGGCGTAATAGAAAAAATAGAAGCTGGACAGCCGTGCGCTGGGCACGACGGCTGGCTGCGGGTTGGAGGTGCTCATGGGATCAGAAAAAATCTTCGACCGGAGTGGTCAGCAGTTCGACGGTGCTGTGCTTGAGCCGGCGCAGGCTGGAGATGCCGAGGTCGCGGACGATGGAATGGTGTTGGTGCGGCAGGGCCGAATCGTACAGGTCGTGGGGTGCGACGTTCTTGCCGTGCACGCCCGGCATCAACTCGATACCGGCCGCGCTGTAGCAGTGCTGCACCATCGCCGAGCAGTACAGCGCACCTTCCTTGGACAGCAGGTTGCCGCGGCGGCGCAGGCGGGTGCTGTGCATCGCGAACAGGGTGCCGACCAGTTCGCTCAGCGAGTAGCTGGACAAGCCGGCCAGCAGATCCAGCGCGGCGATCTGCACCTTGCGGGTCTGCTCGGCATCCAGTCCGAAATCGAGAATGGCCAGGTTGGGGAAGGCCTCATCGTCGAAGTAGCGGTCGGCGCGGTTCTCCTGTGCGCCAAGACGCAGTTGGCGGTTGCGCAGGTCCAGGTCCGATTCCAGCACCCACCAATGACCATCCAGGCGTTGTTCGTTGAACAGGAACGCATGCGACCACAGGCTGCGATGGCCGTCGTCGGTCAATGGCGCCTGCGCCTTGCGGATGGCCTTGCCGATCCAGTCCGAGGTACCGCACAGGCCGATGCAGCCCGGGGCGGCGTATTTGCGGATGAGTTCGGCGTTGCGGCTTTCCATGGCAGGTCGCGATACGAAGGAAGGGGGCGGAGCGAGCGGGGGCTCACTCCGGATCGTAATCCAGATTGGAGGCCAGCCAGCGCTCGACCTGCGCGCGCTCCACGCCCTTGCGCTTGGCATAGTCGGTCACCTGCTCACGCGAGACCCGGCCGACCACGAAGTACTGGCTTTGCGGATGGCTGAAGTAGTAACCGGACACTGCCGCAGTCGGCAGCATGGCGAAGCTCTCGGTCAGCGACATGCCGATGTCTTCCGCGCCCAGCATTGCGAACAGGGTTTCCTTCTCGCTGTGTTCCGGGCAGGCCGGGTAGCCGGGGGCAGGGCGGATGCCGCTGTACTTTTCGGCGATCAATGCCTCGTTGTCGAGCTGCTCATCACGCGCGTAGCCCCAGAACTCGGTACGCACACGCTGGTGCAGGCGCTCGGCCATGGCCTCGGCCAGGCGGTCGGCCAGTGCCTTGAGAAGAATGGCGTTGTAGTCGTCGTGATCGGCCTCGAAGCGCGCGACATGCGGCTCGATGCCGATGCCAGCGGTGACCGCGAACGCGCCGATCCAATCCTGCCTGCCACTGTCTTCCGGTGCGATGAAGTCGGCCAGGCAGAAGTCCGGGCGCTCGGCGGGTTTGTCGACTTGTTGGCGGAGGAAGTGGAGGGTGTGGTGCGAATCAAGCTGAGCAAGCCCCTCTCCCGCGCGCGGGAGAGGGGTTGGGGTGAGGGCGCTCTTAAGGCCCGTGGAGCCAGAGCCGCCCCCATCCGCCCTTCGGGCACCTTCCCCCGTGAACGGGGGAAGGGAGGTGGATGCTGCGCTTGCAAGGTTCACCACGACGTCATCGCCTTGGCTGTTCGCCGGCCAGATTCCAAACACCGCCCGTGCCGTCAGCCATTTCTCATCGACGATCCGCTTCAGCATCGCCTGCGCATCCTTGAACAGATCACTGGCCTGCGAGCCGACAATTTCGTCGGTCAGGATCGCCGGGTACTTCCCGGCCAACTCCCAGGCCTGGAAGAACGGCGTCCAGTCGATGACCGGCAGCAGGTCCTGCAGCGGGTAGTCGTCAAACACATGCAGGCCCGGCTTCGCCGGCGCCGGTGGCGTGTATTGGCTCCAGTCGCAGGTGAAGCGCTGGCCGCGTGCGTGCTCCAGCGATACCAGTCGCTTGGCATCGCCACGGTTCTTGTGGCGCTCGCGGATATCGGCGTAGTCGGCGTCATTGGCGGCGACGAAGGCCTCGCGCAGATCACGGGAAATCAGTGATTGCGCGACACCCACCGCACGCGAGGCATCCTTCACCCATACCGTCGGTGCGCTGTAGTGCGGGTCGATCTTCAATGCAGTGTGCGCGCGTGACGTGGTCGCACCACCAATCATCAGCGGCATGACGAAGCCCTGTCGCTGCATTTCCTTGGCGACATGGCTCATTTCTTCCAGCGACGGCGTGATCAACCCTGACAGGCCGATGATGTCTGCGTTCTCCGCACGCGCGGCGTCCAGGATCTTCTGCGCGGACACCATCACGCCCAGGTCCACCACCTCGAAGTTGTTGCAGGCCAGGACCACGCCGACGATGTTCTTGCCGATGTCGTGCACGTCACCCTTGACCGTGGCCATGATGATCTTGCCGTTGTTTTTTCCCACCTCGCCGGTACGCAGCTTCTCTTCTTCGATGAACGGCAGCAGGTAGGCCACGGCCTTCTTCATCACGCGGGCGGATTTGACCACCTGTGGCAGGAACATCTTGCCGGCGCCGAACAGATCGCCGACCACGTTCATGCCATCCATCAGCGCGCCTTCAATCACATCCAGCGGGCGATTGGATTGCTGGCGCGCTTCTTCGGTGTCTTCTTCCACCCAGGCATCCAATCCCTGCACCAGCGCATGCGCCAGACGCTCGCGCACCGGACGCTGACGCCAGGCCAGGTCTTCGACCTTCTTCTCGCCCTTCTTGCCCTTGTAGCGCTCAGCCAGTTCCAGCAGGCGCTCGGTGCCATCGCGGCGGCGGTTGAGGATCACGTCCTCCACCGCTTCGCGCAATTCCGGGTCGAGCTGGTCGTAGATGGGCATGGCGCCGGCATTGACGATGCCCATGTCCATGCCGGCCTGGATGGCGTGGTACAGGAACACCGAGTGGATCGCCTGACGCACGGTCTCGTTGCCACGGAACGAGAACGATACGTTCGACACGCCGCCGGACACATGGCAGTGCGGCAGCGTGCGCTTGATGATGCGCGTGGCTTCGATGAAGTCCACCGCGTAGTTGTCATGCTCCTCGATGCCGGTGGCGACGGCGAAGATGTTGGGGTCGAAGATGATGTCTTCCGGCGGGAAGCCGACCTGTTCGGTGAGGATGCGGTAGGCGCGGGTACATATCTCGACCTTGCGCGCGCAGGTATCGGCCTGGCCGTCTTCATCGAACGCCATCACCACCGCAGCGGCACCGTAGCGGCGCACCAGACGCGCGTGTTCCAGGAACGCGGCTTCGCCTTCCTTCAACGAGATCGAGTTGACCACGCTCTTGCCCTGCAGGCACTTCAGGCCGGCTTCGATCACGCTCCACTTGGAGGAGTCGACCATCACCGGGATGCGGGCGATGTCCGGCTCGGACATGATCAGGTTGAGGAAGCGGGTCATCGCCTTCTCGGAATCGATCAGGCCCTCGTCCATGTTGACGTCGAGGATCTGCGCGCCACTGGCCACCTGCTGGCGGGCCACATCCACGGCTTCCTCGTAGCGTTCTTCCTTGACCAGCTTGCGGAACTGCGCGCTGCCGGTGACATTGGTGCGTTCGCCGACGTTGATGAACAGCAGGTCAGGCGTGATGACCAGCGGTTCCAGGCCCGACAAGCGGGTGTGGCGGATTTCGGTATTCGAGTCGTTGCTCATCACCAGACCTTGAACACCTGACCATTGGCGATGCCGTCGATGCTGCGCTGGTAAGCCAGCGCGGCGCGTGCAGCAGTCACCGCTTCAAAGCCAGGGAAGAAACCGGCATAACTGTCCCAGGCTTCCAGCAGCACGCTGGGGCTTACCGCATTGATGCGCAGGCCGCGCGGCAGCTCCAGTGCGGCAGCGCGGACAAAACCTTCGATGGCGGCATTCACCGCCGTGGCATTGGCGCCCTGCGCGATGGGTTGCTCGGTGAGGATGCCGGTGGTCAAGGTGATGGAGCCACCCTCATTGAGATGATGCTGGCCCAGCAGTGCCAGGCGCACCTGGCCGAGCAGTTTGTCCTGCAGGCCGATGTCGAACTGCGCGGCCGTCATCTCGCCCAGCGGCCCGAAATGCACGGCGCCGGTAGTGGCAACAATCGCATCCACTTTGCCGACGGACTGCAACAACGCGGTCACGCTGTCGTCGCTGCCCAGGTCCACCGGATGTGCCGGGTCCGAGCGCGATGCGGTGATCACGTCATGCTGCTGCCGAAGGTGTGTGGCAACGGCCGAGCCCAGGGTGCCACCGGCACCCACCAGCAGAATCTTCTT
Organism: Stenotrophomonas humi; assembly: GCF_001431415.1. Classification (GTDB taxonomy): domain Bacteria; phylum Pseudomonadota; class Gammaproteobacteria; order Xanthomonadales; family Xanthomonadaceae; genus Stenotrophomonas; species Stenotrophomonas humi. Next base: position 14,788 of record NZ_LDJI01000027.1, read on the forward strand.
CATGACGTACTCCTTCAGGCGGCGTTGGCGGTGGGCAGCGGCAGGGCGCGCGGCGGCAGTCCGGCGACCGCGTCGGCGATGGCACGGATATGGTCCGGCGAGGTGCCGCAGCAACCACCGACCAGGTTGAGCAGGCCGGACTGGGCGAACTCCTTGAGCGTGGCGGCCATTTCCTCGGGTGTTTCGTCGTACTCGCCGAAGGCGTTGGGCAGGCCGGCGTTGGGATGCGCGCTGACGTAGCCGCTGGACACCTGCGACAGGGTTTCCACGTGCGGACGCATGTCGGTGGCGCCCAGCGCGCAGTTGAAGCCGATCGACAGCGGCTGGCTGTGCGAGACCGAGGCGTAGAAGGCTTCGGCGGTCTGCCCGGACAGCGTACGGCCGGAGGCGTCGGTGATGGTGCCGGAGATCATCACCGGCAGGCGCCCGCCACGCGCGTCGAATACTTCCTCGATGGCGAACAGTGCGGCCTTGGCATTGAGCGTGTCGAAGATGGTCTCGACCATCAGCGTGTCGGCGCCGCCGTCGATCAGGCCTTCAATGGCTTCGCGATAGGTGCCGCGCAGTTCATCGAAGCTGGTGTTGCGGAAGCCAGGGTCATTGACGTCCGGGCTGATCGACGCAGTGCGACTGGTCGGGCCGAGCACGCCGATCACGAAGCGTGGCTTGTCCGGTGTCTTGGCTTCGATCGCATCGCAGCACTGGCGCGCCACCTGCGCACCGGCCTTGTTGAGTTCGTAGACCAGGTGTTCGAGGTGGTAATCGGCCTGGCTCACCGACGTGGCGTTGAAGGTGTTGGTTTCCAGCAGGTCCGCACCAGCTTCGAGATAAGCGGTATGGATGCCTGCAATCACCTCCGGACGGCTCAGCAGCAACAGATCGTTGTTGCCCTTGAGGTCGTGCTCGCAGCCGGCGCCGTGCACATGCTGGCTGTCGAAACCGCCCGCGAAGCGCTCACCACGGTAATCGCCTTCTTCCAGACGATGACGCTGGATCATGGTGCCCATGGCGCCATCGATGATCAGGATGCGGTGTTCAAGCGCGCTGAGCAGCTTTGCGACGCGTTCGGGATGGAGCCAGGGCAGGGCTTGCATGAGGCGGGCCGGTTCTCTTGAATCAGGGGCGATGGGCGATCAGCGAGATAACTTCAAAATGGGGAGGGCGCTTCTCGCGGGTCACGGTTTCCAGGCTGGAGACTTCCAGCCCGGCCTTCTCCACGAACTTGCGCAGTTCCTTGCCGGTGAAGCCAAGGTTGACGTGGCCGTAAGCCTCCACCGCCGCCTTGTGTTCGTGACGAGCCAAGCTGCACAACATCAGCCGGCCGCCGGGGCGCACCACGCGTGCGCACTCGGCAACAGCCTTGGCCGGGTGGCTGGCGTAGGTCAGCGCATGCATCAGCACGACCAGGTCGAAGCTGCCGTCGTCGAAGGGCAGCTTGTGCATGTCGCCTTCGCGGACTTCCACGTTGGGCAGCTTGCGCAGGCGCTCGCTGGCGGCAGCCACGACACGGGCGCTGGTGTCGATGCAGACATAGCGTTGCGCATGCGGCGCCAGCAGTTCGGCCAGTACACCGTCGCCGGAGGCAATGTCGAGCACGTCGCCGGTTTCCAGCAGCGGCAATGCGCTGCGTGCCAGCGCTTCCCAGGTACGGCCGGGGGAATAGTGGCGTTCCATGTCGCCGGCCACGCTGTCGGCCCAGTTCTGGTCGGCGGCACGCATGGCCAGCACCGAAGGCACTCGTTCGGCGTCCTGGCGCAGCAGCGGATCGTCGCTGCCGGAGCTCAGTGCATGCCACAATGCGCGTTGCGCGGGGTCCAGCGCGGCTTCGTCGAAGCGGTAATAGGCCGAGACGCCTGCGCGGCGGTCGCGCACCAGGCCGGCTTCCTTCAGTCGGGCCAGGTGGGTGGATACGCGTGGCTGCGCCAGCGTGGTGATGGCCGAAAGCTCGGCCACGGTGAGTTCTTCCTGTTCCAGCAGCGTCAGCAGGCGTACCCGCGTCGCATCGGCGAACACTTTCAGACGGGTTGACCAGTCTTCCAGATCCATAAATATCTACCTATCGCGATATAGAGATATTGTCCCCGTGCCGCCACGCCGGGTCAAGGCAAGTCATAGGCTGAACCGGGCTGCGATGGTTACAATCGCAACTTGATTAACCCTGGGAGGGGTGCTGTGGATTTCAGTTTTTCCGACGAGCAGCTGATGCTGCAGGACGTCGCCCGCCGTATTGCCAAGGAAAAGATCGCCACCAGCGCCGAGCACTTCGATGCCACGGGCGAGTACCCGTTGGAGAACATCCAGTTGCTGGGCGAAAACGGCCTGATGGCCATTGAAGTGCCGGAGCAGTACGGCGGTTCCGGCATGGACCCGATTTCCAGTGTGCTGGCGATCATCGAGGTCTCGGCAGCTGACGCGGCGCATGCAACCATCATGTCGGTCAACAACTCGCTGTTCTGCAATGCGGTGCTGGCCTATGGCAGTGAGGCGCAGAAGCAGACTTACGTTCGTGCGATTGCCGAAGGCAGCGAGATTGGCGCCTTTGCGCTGACCGAGTCGCAGTCCGGTTCCGACGCCACTGCAATGCGCTGCCGCGCGGTGAAGCAGGATGACGGTTCGTATGTGATCAATGGCCAGAAAAGCTGGATCACCTCCGGCCCGGTAGCGCGCTACGTGGTGTTGTTCGCGATGACCGACCCGACCAAGGGTTCGCGCGGCATCACTGCTTTCATGATCGATGCCAACAGGCCCGGCTACGGCCGTGGCAAGACCGAGCCCAAGCTCGGCGTGCGTGCTTCGGCCACCTGCGAGATCGAATTCCAGGATTACGTGGCGCGCGCCGAAGATGTGATCGGCAAGGAAGGCGAGGGTTTCAAGATCGCCATGAGCCTGCTGGATTCCGGCCGTATCGGCATTGCGTCGCAGGCGGTGGGCATTGCCCGCGCCGCGTATGAAGCGTCGGTGGCTTACGTGAAGGAACGCAAGTCGTTCGGTGCGCCGATCGGTACGTTCCAGATGATCCAGGCCAAGGTCGCCGACATGAAGTGCAAGTTGGACGCGGCGATGCTGCTGACCCTGCGCGCGGCGTGGCTGAAATCACAAGGCAGGCGTTTCTCGACCGAAGCGGCGGTGGCCAAGTTGACCGCTTCCGAAGCGGCGATGTGGATCGCGCACCAGGCGGTGCAGATTCACGGCGGCATGGGCTATTCCAAGGAGATGCCGCTGGAACGGTACTTCCGCGATGCCAAGATCACCGAGATCTACGAAGGTACTTCGGAGATCCAGCGCATGGTGATTGCGCGCAATGAGACCGGGTTGCGTTGAGCTGAGTAGAGCGACGGGAATGCCAAGGATCCGATGCCGGGAAGCTGGCACCGGATCTTTTTTATTCCCGCCACAGTGCATGAGGGGGGCGATACGGGCTTGGGCTTTGCGACCAAGGCCGCTCCTGCACGGCTGTGACGGATTGTTGGGAAGCGCACAAAAAAGCCCCGGCATTGCCGGGGCTTTTCATTGCAGCGGAGCAACAAGGACGGGCGGGGGCGCCCGTCCTTGTCAGGTCAACGATCCTGCTGCGCCGAGCGCACCTGGTGCTGTGCCAGGTATTCCTTCGACGGCTCGTCCAGCTTGTCGCCCAGTACGCGGCGCACGCAGACGAAGAACAGCGGGATCAGCAACACGCCGATGACCGTGGCGAACAGCATGCCGCCGATCACGCCCGTACCCAGCGAGTGACGGGCGTTGGCGCCGGCGCCGGTCGAGATCGCCATCGGCAGCACGCCGAGGATGAAGGCGAACGAAGTCATCAGGATCGGGCGGAAGCGCAGATGCGCCGCTTCGATCGTGGCCTCGCGCAGGGTCTTGCCCAGTGCACGTTGCTCGACCGCGAACTCCACGATCAGGATCGCGTTCTTCGCCGCCAGGCCGATCACCGTCACCATGCCGATCTTGAAGTACAGATCGTTCGGCAGGCCGCGCATCAGCGAGAACACCACCGCACCGAGGATGCCGATCGGCACCACCAGCAGTACCGATACCGGGATGGACCAGCTTTCATACAGTGCGGCAAGGCACAGGAACACCACCACGATCGACAACACCATCAGCAATGTCGCCGCGTTGCCGGCCAGGATTTCCTGGTAGGACATGCCGCTCCAGTCGAAACCGAAGCCCGTCGGGAGGTCGTCATGCACCAGCCGCTCCATGGTCGTCATGGCCTGGCCCGAACTGCTGCCCGGTGCCGGTGAACCGACAATGTTGACCGCCGAGTAGCCGTTGTAGCGGCTCAGTGCCGGCGGCGCGTAGATCCATTCGGACCTGACCACCGTGCTCAGCGGGATCATCGATGCCTGGCCGTCAGCGTCCTTGCTCAGCGAGCTGGGGACGTAATAGCTGCGCAGCGATTCCGGGCCGGTGCGGTAGGCCGCGTCGGCCTGCATGTTCACCCGCTTGATGCGGCCCGCGTAGAAGAAGTCGTTGATGTACACCGGCGCCAGCATCATCTGGATCGAGGAGTAGACATCATTGACCGACACGCCCATGGTCTGGGCCTGCACGCGGTCCACATGCAGCTGCAGCTGCGGCGAGTTTTCCAGCGTGTTGGGGCGCACGGCCGTCAGCGACTTGTCCTGCGAGGCAGCGCCCAGCAAGGTGTTGCGGGCGTCCATCAAGGCATCCTGGCCGGCACCTGCACGGTCCTGCAGCCACATGTCAAAACCGCCGAACTGGCCCAGGCCCTGCACGGTGGGCAGGTTGACGAAGAAGATCTGCGCGTCCTTGATGCCATACGCCTTCTGGTTCATTTTCTGGATGAATTCAGGCGCGGTTTCCTTGCGGTCGCTCCAGTCCTTCAGGCGGACGAAGGCCATGCCCACGTTCTCGCCAGAACCGATGAAGCTGAAGCCGGTGATCTGCATCAGGCCTTCAAAGGCTTCTTCGTTCTGCAGCGTACCCAGCAACTGGTCGAACACGGCACTGGTGCGGCTCTTGGTGGCACCCGGCGGCAGCTGCACGATGGCCAGAGCGTAGCCCTGGTCCTCTTCGGGCAGGAAGCTGCCCGGCAGACGGGTGAACAGGAAGCCACACAGCACCAGCAACAGTGCGAACACCATCAGCCAGCGCGGGCTGTGCTTGATCACGCCGCCAACCGTGCCGACGTAGCTCTTTTCCAGCTTGCCGTAGTACTTGTTGAAGGTACGGTAGATCCAGTTCGGCTTGTCGTTGTGGGTCGGCTTGAGGAAGGCCGCGCACAGTGCCGGGGTGAAGGTCAGGGCGAGCAGGGCCGAGAAGCCCATCGCCATGGCGATGGTCAGCGCGAACTGCTTGTAGATCTCACCGGAGGCACCGGGCTGCATTGCACTGGGAATGAACACCGCCGCCAGCACCACGGTGATGGCCACCACGGCGCCGGTGATCTGGCCCATGGCCTTCTGCGTGGCCGGCTTGGGGTCGAGCTTTTCCTCGCTCATGATGCGTTCGACGTTTTCGATGACGACGATGGCGTCATCGACCACGATGCCGATCGCCAGCACCATCGCAAACAGCGTCAGCTGGTTGATGGTGAAGCCGATCGCCAGCATGCCCATGAAGGTGCCGAGCAGGGCCACCGGGATGACCAGGGTGGGGATGATCGTCGCGCGGAAGTTCTGCAGGAAGATCAGCATCACCAGGAACACCAGCACGATCGCCTCGATCAGGGTGTGGATCACTTCCTCGATCGAAATGGTGACGAAGGTGGTGCTGTCGTACGGGGTGAACCAGCTCACGCCCTGCGGGAAGCTGGGGGCCAGCTCGTCCATCTTGGCGCGCACTGCCTCGGACACGTCCAGGGCGTTGGCGCCGGGCAGCAGCTGGATGGCGAACACGGCCACCGGCTTGCCGTTGTACTTGGTGTCAAAGCCGTAGTTGGTGGCACCGAAGGCGACGCGGGCCACATCCTTCAGCTTGACCACGCTGCCGTCGGCATTGGCGCGCAGGATGACGTTCTCGAAATCCTCCGGCGAACTGAAGCGGCCTTCGGCGGCAACCGTGGCGGTGAAGGCCTGGCCGTCCGGGGTCGGATCGCCGCCCACCGAGCCGGCAGCGAACTGCAGGTTCTGGGTGCCGATGGCGTTGTACACGTCGCGTGCCGACAGGTGGTAACCCTGCAGCCTTTCCGGGTTCAACCACACGCGCATGGCGTATTCGGAACCAAACTGCTGGGTGCTGCCGACGCCCGGTACGCGGGAAATCTGCTCCAGCACGCGGGCACCGACGATGTCGTTCAAGGCGTCGCGGTCAACGCTGCCATCGTCCGAGCGCACGCCGATCGCCATCAGGAAGCCGGCGTTGGCCTTGGCCACCACCACGCCCTGCTGGGTCACTTCCGAAGGCAGGCGCGGGGTCGCCAACGACACCTTGTTCTGCACCTGCACCTGCGCGATATCCGCGTCGGTGCCGCTGTCGAAGGTCAAGGTGATGGTGACGCGACCGTTGGACGAGGACGACGAGCTGAAATACATCAGGTTGTCGATGCCGGTCAGCTGCTGTTCGATCACCTGGGTGACCGATTTTTCGGCGGTTGAGGCACTGGCGCCCGGATAGTTGGCGGTGACGGTGACCTGTGGCGGCGCCACGCTGGGGTAGGACTCCACGCCCAGGTTGAGGATCGAGATCACGCCGCCAAGCGAGATCAGGATGGCCACCACCCAGGCAAATACCGGGTGATCAATAAAGAATTTAGGCATGACGGAGTTCCGTTATTCCTTCTTTTCCGGCGCCGGCACGGCGGCGCCAGGCTTGGTGGCGGCCTGCGGCTGCCACGGCGAGGGCTTGGCCGGGGCGCCGGCCTTGACCTTCTGGATGCCCGAGACGATGACCTTGTCGCCGCCTTCCAGGCCCGAGGAGACCAGCCAGTTGGAACCCTGCTGATTGCCCAGCACCACGTTCTTGCGGACCACGTTGCCGTCCGCGCCGACCACCAGCACATAGCCGCCCTGCGTATCGCGCTGTACGGCCTGTTGCGGTATCAGGAAGGCGTTGTGGCGCTGGCCCAGGTTGGCATTGAAGCTGACGAAAGTGCCCGGCAGCAGCAGGTGGTCCGGGTTGGGCAACTGCGCGCGCAGCGATATCGCACCGGTGGCCGGGTCAACCGTCGGGGCGGAGAAGTCCAGCGTGCCTTCGTGGGCATACGGGGTGCCGTCAGGCAGGTTGACCTGCACCGTGGTCTTGCCGTCGCCGGCCAGTGCCAGCGCGCCCTTGTCCTGGGCGGCGCGCAGTGCGCTCATCTCATCGGCGGTCATCGAGAAGTTCACGTACAGCGGATCGATCTGGTCGACCGTGGTCAGCAGGGTGACATCGCCCTGGCCGACCAGAGCACCTTCGGTCACCTGCGCCTTGCCGGCCAGGCCGGTGATTGGCGAGGTGACACGGGCGTAGCCGAGGTTGATGCGGGCATTGGCTACTGCGGCCTCGGCCTGCTGGACGGAGGCCGCACCGCTGCGCTCGGCGGCAACGGCGTTGTCCAGGTCCGACTGCGACACATACTTCTGCGGTGCCAGCGAGCGGGCACGGGTGGCAGTGGCGCGGGCGTTGGCATACGTCGCACGGGCGGCGGCCAAGGCACCTTCGGCCTGATTCAGGGCAGCCTGCAGCTGTGCCGGGTCGATCAGGAACAACACCTGGCCTTCCTTGACGTTGCTGCCCTCTTCATAGACACGCTTCTGCAGCACGCCGGCCACGCGGGCACGGACGTCGGCTGAACGGTAAGGCGACAGACGGCCGACTAGCTCGCGCTGCAACGGCAGCGTCTGCGGTTTGGCGTCGATTACGCCCACGTCTGGCGGAGGCGGAGCGGCTTGTTCCTCCTGCTTCTTGCAGCCAACCAGGGTGAGTGTCGCTGCGCAGGTAAGGGCGAGGAGACGGAGCGGGGCGGTCATCAGGAGAAACTCCGGGGGTTGTTTTTATTTTCTGGTGCCATGCCGGCTTCCGGTGCGTTGGCAAAAGCGCGCAGGAAAGCGTCAATGGCGAAATCGGCCCACCGTTGACGCTGTTGAGCATCATCGCGGTGGGGGGCGTGAAAGCGCTGTCGTTCAAAGTCCTGGCCCGCGATCATGCTTAGTAGCAGTTCGGCCATGAAATGCGGGTCGTCATGGGTAAGGCGTCCCCGCGCAATTTCGGTCTGCATCCATTCAGCTACCTGGTCGCGCAGCGCCTCGGCACTGCCGTGGTACATGAAGCGCGCTTCGTCGCGGAATTCGTGGGCACTGGCGCCGAGCAACTGCGAGGTCTGCAGCACCTTGGGCTTGTTGCGGTGGTCCAGGTAACCGATGGCGAAATCAATCAGCGTCTGTCGCAAGGGCTTGCGGTCACAGCTGGAGAGCCCGGAGGTCGCGTTGCTCACATGCAGCCGCATGGCCTGACGCAGCAGTTCGCGCTTGCAGCCATAGCGGCTGTACAGCGTCTGCTTGGAACAACCCGCCAACGTTGCCACGGCATCCATGCTCAGGCGCATTCCCTGGACCGCCAGCAATTCGCGCACGGCTTCAAACACGCGCTCGTCACGCGCGTCCAGGGGAGCGGGGCTGGGGAAAGGGGAGGTTTGCACAGGAGGTGGACTATACCGTCCAGTACAGAATTCCTGCAATGTAATTTTGATTTCGCTGCTGCCAGTCGTTCCCAGCAAGCACATATGCAGTAGCAGGACAGCACTCCGACGCGCGGCCGAAGGCCGGGGGGCAGGCCGTCGGCATCGAAGCGGAGCAACGGTGAGCGTCCGAGATTCAGGTGGCAGACATGCAGTGGCGACGATCTGTGCCGCTTTCCGCGCAATAGCGTGGTTTTTCGTCGTCATGCACCCGCGATATTGCGGCCCTGCAGCAAGGCACTTTTTGTTGCGAGGGATACAATCGCGTTTTCTCCAACGAGCAGCACCCAAGCTCTGTCATGAAATCGCAAAACAACGCTCCCAAGTCTGCAAAAACCAAATCCAAACCGGCTGTCGTAAAGCAGAACACCGTGGAGGCCGGCCTCTCGCTCGAACCGGTTTTTGCAGCCTTGCGGAAGCGTTATTCCGCAGCTGCGGCGCAGACGCAGGCGGTTGCATTCGCCACGGCGTTCTACAAGCGCATGGAAGCGGACGAGTTCAAGCAGCACTCCGCCGACGACTGGGCCGTGCTGGCCGCAGGCATGCTGGAGTTCGCACGTACCCGCAAGGCGGGCAAGGCGAACGTGCGCGTTTTCAACCCGACCTTGAAGGCCGATGGTTGGGAGTCGGGCCACACGGTGCTGCAGATCGTCAACGACGACATGCCGTTCCTGGTGGACACGGTGACGCTGGCATTGGCCGAGCAGGGCATCGGCGTGCATGTGCTGGGCCATCCGGTCATCAGCATTGCGCGTGACAAGGCCGGCAAGCTGTCGGGTGTGGGCAACGGTACGTTGGAATCGGTGATGCTGCTGGAGATCGACCGCCAGCCCGCCGCCAACCTTGACGTCGTTGCCAAGCGCGTCAGCGATGCACTGGACGACGTGCGTGCCATCGTCAAGGACTGGCAGCCGATGACCGACAAGGCATTGGCGCTGGCCGATGACCTGGGCAAGCGCGCGCTGCCGGTCAGCCAGGCATCGCGTCTGGAAGCACAGGAATTCCTGCGCTGGGCGGCGGACAATCACTTCACATTCTTCGGCTACCGCGAATACAAGGTAGAGAAGAAGGGCAAGGAAGAAGTGCTGGTCGCCCAGAACGGCACCGGCCTGGGCCTGATGCGCGGCAAGGACACCATGGTCGCGCGGCCGGTCAAGGGTCTGGCCGCAGAGGGCCTGAACGCCACCAGCAGCCTGCACGACGCGCTGATCCTGACCAAGACCAATGCCCGCTCGCGCATCCACCGCAGCGGCTACATGGACTACATCGGCGTGCTGGAATTCGACGCCAAGGGCAAGATCATCGGTGAGCAGCGCTTCCTTGGCCTGTTTACCTCCAGCGCTTACAACCGCCGCCCGTGGGAAATCCCGCTGGTGCGCCAGCGCTATGAGAACGTGATGCAGCGTTCGGGCCTGAGCCTGTCCAGCCACAGCGGCAAGGCACTGCGCCACATCCTGGAGTCGCTGCCGCGCGAGGAGCTGTTCCAGTCCAGCGAGGACGAACTGTTCCGCACCGCCATGGGCGTGCTGGGCCTGCAAGAGCGCGTGCGCAGCCGCCTGTTCCTGCGCCGCGACAAGTTCAGCCGCTTCATCTCCGCACTGGTGATCCTGCCGCGCGAACGCTTCAACACCGACGTGCGCCTGCGTGTTGAAAGCATGCTCAAGGATGCGTTGCAGGGCGAGTACGTCGATTCCAGCGTGGTGCTGGGCGATTCGCCGCTGGCCCAGGTGCACCTGATCGTGCGTCCCAAGGCCGGCCAGAGCCTGGATCTGGACACCGAAGGTCTGGAAAAGCGCTTGGCCAACGTACTGCGCAACTGGCAGGACGATCTGCGCGAAGCGCTGGTCAACAGCCATGGTGAAAGCGAAGGCCTGCGTATTGCCTCGCGTATCGGCAAGGCATTGCCGGCCGGTTACATCGAAGACTCCAGCGCCGAGATCGCCGCGGCTGACGTGGCCCAGCTCGATGCGCTGACCGGCCCGGACGACCTGCGCCTGAGCCTGCAGTCCACCAACCGCGACGGTGTCGAAGGCCTGCGCCTGAAGCTGTACCGCCAGCTGGACGACATTCCGTTGTCCGACGTGCTGCCGATGATGGAAAACATGGGCCTGCGCGTGGTCGCCGAGCGTCCGTATCGCCTGATGGTCGATGACGCACCGGTGTATGTGCAGGACTTCGAGGTCGAATCCACCATCGGTGCGATCGACCCGGCCAGCGCCAACGCCGGCTTCAGCGAAGCCTTTGCCCATATCTGGCACGGCGACGCCGAGAACGACGGCTTCAACCGTCTGGTGCTGGGCGCCGGGCTGGACTGGCGCCAGGTGTCGATGCTGCGTGGCTACTGCAAGTACCTGCTGCAGATCGGCGTGCCGTTCTCGCAGGCTTATGTGGAAGGCACCTTCAACCGTTATCCGCTGCTGGCGCGTTTGATCGTGGAACTGTTCGAGGCCCGCTTCGATCCGAACCCGAGCGCCGACAAGGCGACGATGGATGCACAGCTGGCCCAGTTCAAGGCGCTGATCGGTGACGACGCGGCCACCCTCAAGGTGCTCGACGGCGTGGTCAAGGCGCGCAAGAACGCCCGTGATGCCCGCATGGCGGTGGTCCATGAGGCGCTGGTCAAGCTGTTGGACGGCGTGTCCAGCCTGGACGAGGATCGCATCCTGCGCAGCTTCATCGGCGTGATCGAAGCCACCCTGCGTACCAGCTACTACATGGTCCGCAAGGATGGCGTGCGCGCTGATGGCGGTCCGGCCGACTACATCAGCTTCAAGTTCGACGCCGCCAAGGTGCCGGACCTGCCCAAGCCGCGCCCGTACCGCGAGATCTTCGTGTGCGGCCCGCGCGTGGAAGGTACCCACCTGCGCTTCGGCCCGGTGGCCCGTGGTGGCCTGCGCTGGTCCGACCGTCGCGAAGACTTCCGCACCGAGGTGCTGGGCCTGGTCAAGGCGCAGATGGTGAAGAACACCGTGATCGTGCCGGTCGGCTCGAAGGGTGGCTTCTTCGCCAAGCAGCTGCCGGACCCGGCGGTGGATCGTGATGCGTGGTTCGCCGAAGGCGTGGCCTGTTACAAGCGCTTCATCAACGGCCTGCTCGACATCACCGACAACATCGTCAACAACAAGATCGTGGCGCCGGTGGGCGTGGTGCGTCATGACCAGGATGATCCGTACCTGGTGGTGGCCGCCGACAAGGGCACCGCGACGTTCTCCGACACCGCCAACGGCATTGCCCGTGCACACGGTTTCTGGCTGGATGACGCGTTCGCTTCGGGTGGTTCGGTCGGTTACGACCACAAGGGCATGGGCATCACCGCACGCGGTGCGTGGGAATCGGTCAAGCGCCACTTCCGTGCGCTGGGCCAGGATTGCCAGAAGCAGGACTTCACCGTGGTCGGTGTCGGCGACATGTCCGGCGACGTGTTCGGCAACGGCATGCTGCTGTCCGAGCACATCCGCCTGGTCTGCGCGTTCGACCACCGCCACATCTTCCTTGACCCGAACCCGGTGGCGGCGAGCTCGTTCAAGGAACGCGCACGCATGTTCAAGGTGCCGCGTTCGAGCTGGGCCGATTACGACGCCAAGCTGATCAGCAAGGGCGGCGGCATCTATGCCCGCTCGCTGAAGTCGATCGAGATCACCCCGCAGGTGCGCGAAGCCCTGGGCATCGACGCCAGCATCAAGGCAATGACCCCGACCGACCTGATGAATGCCGCGCTGAAGGCGCCGGTGGACCTGCTGTGGAATGGCGGCATCGGTACCTACGTCAAAGCCGCCACCGAGACCCACGCCGATGTAGGCGACCGCGCCAACAACGCGCTGCGTGTCAACGGTGGTGAGCTGCGCTGCAAGATCGTGGGCGAGGGCGGCAACCTGGGCATGACCCAGCTGGGCCGCATCGAAGCCGCGCAGGTGGGTGTGCTGCTCAACACCGACTTCATCGACAACTCGGCCGGTGTGGATACCTCCGATCACGAAGTCAACATCAAGATCCTGCTCAACGACGTGGTGCGCGCCAAGAAGCTCACCGTCGAGCAGCGCAACAAGCTGCTGGCCTCGATGACCGAGGAGGTGGGTGGTCTGGTGCTGATGGACAACTACCGTCAGAACCAGGCACTGAGCCTGATGGAGCGCATGAGCGCGACCCGTCTGGGCTCCAAGCAGCACTTCATCCGCACGCTGGAAAAGCAGGGCCTGCTGGATCGTCAGATCGAGTTCCTGCCGTCCGACGCCGAGCTGTCGGCACGCAAGCTGCGCGGCCAGGGCCTGACCCGTCCGGAACTGGCGGTGCTGCTGTCGTACTCCAAGATCGTCGCGTTCCAGCAGCTGCTGGAGTCGGACATCCCGGAAGACCCGTACCTGTCCAAGGAGCTGCTGCGTTACTTCCCGCTGCCGCTGCAGAAGAAGTACGCCGATGCGATGGAGCGTCACCGCCTGAAGCGCGAAATCATCGCCACGGCAGTGACCAACCAGACCATCAACCGCATGGGCGCCACCTTCCTGATGCGCATGCAGGAAGACACCGGCCGTACCGTGGCCGAAGTCGCCAAGGCCTACACCATCAGCCGTGAAACGCTGGATGCCCGCGCGCTGTGGACGCAGATCGATGCCCTCGACGGCACCTTGCCGGAAGCGGTGCAGGTGGACGCGCTGGAAGTGATCTGGAAGCTGCAGCGTTCGTTCGTGCGTTGGCTGTTGAGCCGTCCGGGCGCGATGCCGGGCATCACCGCCGCGGTGGAGCGTTACCAGGGTCCGTTCAACGACATCCGCGTCGCTTCGGGCGTGCTGTCCGATTCGCAGCGCCCGGCCTATGAGGCCAGCGTCAAGGCCTGGAAGGAAAAGGGCCTGCCGGCGGCGCTGTCGCAGCAGCTGTCCGAGCTGCAGTTCCTGGAGCCGGCGTTCGACATCATCGAACTGGCGCGCACCCGCAAGCTCAAGCCGGTGGATGTGTCCAAGGTCCACTTCCGCCTGGGCGAAGCCCTGCAGATGCCGTGGCTGTTCGAACAGATCGACGCGCTGGAGGTCAATGGCCGTTGGCACGCGGTTGCCCGTGGCGTGCTGCGTGACGAACTGGCGGCGCACCAGCGCAACCTGGCCGGTCAGGTGCTGACCATGAAGGGGGCCAACGCCGAAGCCAAGGTCGCTGCCTGGCTGAACCGTGACGACAGCAGCCTGCGTTTCACCCTGTCGATGCTGGCTGAACTGGCAGAGCAGAAGACGCTGGATTACCCGACCGTGTCGGTCGCGGTGCAGCGTCTGGGCCAGCTGGCGGCGCACGGCGTCTAAGCAAGCGGTTTGAGGTTGAGAAGCCGGGCCTGCGTACTGCAGGTCCGGCTTTTTTGTTTCTGGTGTGACAAAGCTGCACTTACCCCAATCCCGCTCCACGCTCCCGTCCTTGCGTCAGCGCAAGGGTGTTCAAGGAGCAGCGAACCGTGGTTCGCAGCCGGCTCATCCCAGCCCGCGCGTGGGAGAGGGGTTGGGCGGAGGGCAATGCTGTTGCTTTCGCCGTGGCGGGTTATCCTCGCCCCCTGAGCCGAACCCAAAGACGCCCGTGTCCCCCCGAATCGCTTTTCTCGCAAGCACCGTCGAGGCCGCGCAGCAGGCACGCGCGCTGTTGATTGCCCGTTACGGCAACCATGATCCGGAAGAGGCCGATGTTCTCTGCCCGCTGGGCGGGGACGGTTTCATGCTGCAGACCCTGCACCGCCATGGCAGCAAGGGAAAACCGGTGTTCGGCATGAAGCTGGGTACCGTTGGCTTCCTGATGAACCATCATCGCGAAGAAGATCTGATCGAGCGTCTTGCACTCGCCGAGCCGGCGCATCTGCGGCCGCTGGAGATGATCGCGCTGACCGAATCGGGTACCAGCACCGGCTCGTTGGCCTACAACGACGTCTCGATGTTGCGGCAGACGCGGCAAGCGGCGCATATCGGCATTGATCTCAATGGCCAGCCCCGGGTCGAAGAGCTGATCTGCGATGGGGTGCTGGTTTCAACCCCGGCCGGCAGCACCGCATACAACTACTCCGCGCATGGTCCGATCCTGCCGCTGGGCTCGAACACCATCGCCCTCACGCCGCTGGCGCCTTATCGGCCACGCCGCTGGCGAGGGGCGATTCTCAAGGCCGAAACGGAAGTGCGCTTCCGCGTGCTCGACCCGTACAAGCGCCCGGTCAGCGTCACCGCCGATTCGCACGAAACCCGTGACGTGGTGGAAGTGACCATCCGCGAATCGCGCGAGCGCCAGGTGACCCTGCTGTTCGATCCCGAGCACAATCTCGAAGAACGCATCCTCAGCGAACAGTTCATGGTCTGAAGGCGGACTGCTGGTGCATCGGAGGCGTTCATGGAGCGGAGCCTGGCTCCTCCAGGCGTTGCCGGCAATGTCTCCGGTGAGCCCGGCCAGCGGTTGCAAGTACGGTTGGCGTGCAGACAAGCATGCAGTTTCCGTCAAGCCGGCCCTAGGTGGGCCGCGTCGAGAGGGCGGAGGCCGCTGCAGGATCCGGGTAGACTGGGCTCCGTTCCTTGATAGTCATTGGGTTCATCGCTCATGGGTGACAACACTCCCCGGCTTCTCACCGTCGCGGTGACCTCGCGCGCATTGTTCGACCTGGAAGAAGGGCACGCGCTGTTCGAGCGCGACGGGCTGGAAGCCTACGCCGCCTATCAGCGCGAACACGAAGACGATGTGCTCAAGCCGGGCGTCGCTTTCCCGGTGGTGCGCAAGCTGCTGGCGCTCAACGATGGCGCGCCGGGCGAAACACCGCGGGTGGAGGTGATCCTGTTGTCGCGCAATTCGGCCGATACCGGCCTGCGCATCTTCAACTCCATCCAGCACTACGACCTGGGCATCATCCGCGCGACGTTCACCGCAGGTGAGCCGACCTGGCCGTATGTAAAGCCGTTCGGCACCGACCTGTTCCTCTCCGCCAATCCGGAGTCGGTGCGACGAGCATTGGTGCACGGTATCGCCGCTGCGACGATCCTGCCGCAGAGTGCGGCGGATGTAAGTGCCGCGACCGCCGCCGCCACGGATACCGGACGACCGACCTCACAGCTGCGTATTGCCTTCGATGGTGACGCGGTGATCTTCGGCGATGAAAGCGAGCGCATTTCCCGCGAGCAGGGTGTGGAGGCGTTTGGTCGGCATGAGCGCGAGCGCGCGCACGAGCCGCTGAGTGGTGGTCCGTTCCGCAATTTCCTGTCGGCACTGCATGCGCTGCAGGCTGCGTTCCCGCCGGGCGAAGCGGCACCGATCCGCACGGCGCTGGTCACCGCGCGTTCGGCGCCGGCACATGAGCGGGTGATCCGCACGCTGCGCGAATGGGGCGTGCGACTGGACGAAGCCTTGTTCCTGGGTGGGCGCCACAAGGGGCCGTTCCTGGAAGCATTCGGCGCCGATATCTTCTTTGATGATTCGCAGCACAACATCGACAGTGCGCGTCAGCATGTGGCCGCCGGTCATGTGCCGCACGGTGTTGCCAATCCTGACTGAGCAGGCTGCATCGTAGTGCGGGACAGCTGCCAGCCCGCGTTTGCGTTCGACGGAGAAGCCTGCAAATGCAGGCTTTCGCCGGTGTTGACGCTTGGTCAGCTTCGCGAATCGCACCGGTTTCAGCGTTGCAACGAGGCGCGCGGTTACAGCCTGTTGCTGATCGCATGCTAGGATGAAAACGCTTTCGCGGGTTCATTCACGCCCAGCGGCAATCCTGCCGCGCCCTTGATCTGCACGACTGCGGCAGATCCATCCCACCCGCACAGCAACCACCCGGTGATGTAGGGACGGGGCTTCGCCTCGACCGGTAGCTTCTTCAGTCTGCCACTCCTCGCCAATGCTGCCCCCGGGCGGCTGCCGGGTGTTTCGCGCGCCGCGCGGGACCGGACGCATTGTCTCTCCTGCGCTGCGCACCACGCGCCCTTGCGCCGTGCTGTCACGTTCATTCGCGGCAGCAGTTACACAGGAGAAACAACCCCAATGACCATGCGTATCGCCATTCTTGGTGCTGGCCCCAGCGGCCTGGCACAACTTCGTGCATTTGAATCCGCCCGCCGAGCAGGTGCTGAAGTACCGGAGATCGTCTGTTACGAAAAGCAGTCAGATCTCGGTGGGATGTGGAACTACACATGGCGTACGGGGCTGGATGCCTACGGGGAGCCGGTTCACGGCAGCATGTATCGCTATCTCTGGTCCAACGGGCCGAAGGAAGCGCTGGAGTTTGCCGACTACAGCTTTGAAGAGCATTTCGGTCGCCCGATTGCCTCGTACCCGCCGCGTGCGGTGTTGCGCGACTACATCATGGGCCGCATCGAGAAGAGCGGTGTGCGCGATCAGATCCGCTTCAACATGGCGGTGCAGTGGGTGGACTATTCGGAGCAGACCGGACGCTTCACCGTCAACGTGCGCGACCTGAAGAAAGACGAGCTGGTGTCGGAAGAGTTCGACCGGGTGATCGTGGCGACCGGGCATTTTTCCACGCCCAATGCGCCGTTCTTTGAAGGCTTGGAGTGCTTCCCCGGCCGCGTGCTGCATGCGCATGACTTCCGCGATGCCTGCGAGTTCACCGGCAAGGACATCCTGCTGGTCGGTAGCAGCTATTCGGCCGAAGACATCGGTACCCAGTGTTACAAGTACGGCGCCAAGTCGGTGACTTTCAGCTATCGCAGCACGCCGATGGGTCACGATTGGCCGGCAGCGTTCGACGAAAAACCACTGCTGCTACGCGTGGACGGCAACACCGCGCACTTTGCCGATGGTACATCCAAGGAGGTGGATGCGATCGTGCTGTGCACCGGCTATCAGCATCACTTCCCGTTCCTGCCCGATGAGCTGAGCCTGCGTACGCGCAACCGCCTGTATCCGGGTGACATCTACAAGGGCGTGTTCTGGATCGACAATCCCAAGCTGATGTACCTGGGTATGCAGGACCAGTACTACACGTTCAACATGTTCGACGCGCAGGCATGGTATGCGCGTGACGTGATCCTGGGGCGCATCGCATTGCCGGATGCCAGCACTATGCGTGCCGACAGCGAAGCCTGGGTGGCCCGTGAGGAAGCCTCCCAATCGGCCGAGCAGGACATCGATTTCCAGACGGACTATGTGCGTGACCTGCTTGATGTCACCGATTACCCCGCATTCGACGTGGAAGCCGTGGCGGACTTGTTCAAGCAGTGGAAGCACGACAAGAAGGACGACATTCTTGGCTACCGCAATTGCAGCTACCGCTCGGTGTTGACCGGGACGCTGGCGCCGCCACACCACACGCCGTGGATGGAGGCGATGGACGATTCGTTGGAGGCGTTCCTGGCGGACAGCCTGCTGGAAGAAGCGCCCGTGCGACGCATTGCCTGACGCAGGCAGGCGCCGGGCTCAGCCTGGCGCCTGCCCCGTGGGCAGGATGATGTTGGTCAGCCGCCAGCGCAGGCCCTGGCGGCTGAGCACGAACACCAGCTCGCGCCCATCCTGCAGGCGGGTGGTGGCGGTGAAGCGCGACAGCGATTCATAACGCCCGTGTGTGTCGGCCAAGGGCTTTGCCGGCGACGGTGGGCCCCAGGTGTCGCCGCCGACGGTGTCGCCGGTCGCACGCTTCCACGCGTTGTCACCCTGCAGCAGGGCAGCAACGCCGAGGGGCGTCACCAGCGTGTCGACACCGGCACCGGTCACGTTGCCGAGCACACCGACGACGATCGCGCCGAACAGACTGGACTGCATCTGGCTGCCGGCCTGGCGGACCACGTAGTCATTGACCTGCGCCTTGAGGTTGACCCGCAGCGCGGGGAAATCCACGTAGCGCTGCAGTTTGCCGGTGTCGCGTTGTTCGATGGCGTTGCTGATGCCGCGGATGGTGAGGTAAGGCCCGGCGACCACATAGCCGCCGATGGCGAGCGCCACGAGCACAACCACGGCGATGATCCATTTCTTCATTGCGTACGTCCGTCCAGTCAATGGCGGTGATTGGTCTGGGCTTCCGCCCAGCGGCGCAGCAGCACCAGGGTTTCGGCCCAGGCCTGGCTGCAGAAGCCGTAGTACTCATTCTGCGGCTCCCAGCCCAGATGCTGGAACTCCAGCACAGTCATCGGTTCGCCCTCATGCGACAGGCCGCGCCACGCGCCGGGACTGGCCCGTCGGGACAGGTCGAAGCGGATCTCGGTGCCAGCCCAGGTCGAGGCCGGACTCTGTGCCGGATGGTGGCTGATGACCTCCCAGCGCACCCGCTGACCCGGCACGGTTTCCAGCACCTTCATCACCACCGTGCCATGGGCTCCGCCGGGGTTGTGGCTGATCAACGTGTCGCCATCGCGGACAGTCTGCTGGTGCGGCACCCACCAATGGCTCAGTCCATCAGCACCGGCAAGCGCGTCGTAGACGGTGGTCAGCGGAGCGTCGATCCAGATCTGGTGATGGATGGAGGACATGGCGGCAGCCTCGGGGTCGGCGGTGCCACAAGGTTGCCGCAAACCGTGTGCGGGCGTGTGAAGCTTTCAGGAGTTGGACAGGCTGCCGCATGCAAGAGCAGCCTTGGTCGCCAAGCCACTGCATCATTTGGTTGCGATGATTCCCGCAACTTGTCGCCAAGCCGGTTTCGCGACCGGGGCTGCACCTGCACGGGGCAAGCCGCCTCACCGATCCTTAGAACTCCAGGTCCAGCGCGGCACACAGGTAGTCAACGAACGGGCCCAATGCGGCCAGGTCCTTGGCCAGCGTCTGGCGCAGGCGTGGGCCGGTCATGGTGGCGTCGTCCAGCGAGCGCCACAGCACCCAGTTGCGATGCTTGAGGTCGTCGATGAACTCGAAATCAGCCGGGAAGCCACGCGGCGAACGCACCAGTTTTTCGCTGGTCTCGAACTCATAGCGGCGGCGGGTGGCCGGCGCATGTGCCGCGGCTTTCCAGCTGCCCGGGTTGTCGAAGATGAACTGCCGCAGGCGCCGTTGGACGTCCGGCTCGGGGTGCCAGATGCCGGCGCCGACAAAACTCTCGCCCGGTGCTAGGTGGATGTAATACGACGGCGCGGGAACCTGCTTGCGACGCTCATGGAACAGCCGCGCACCTTGCCAGGTCTTGTACGGCGTCTTGTCGCTGGAGAAGCGTGAGTCGCGGTAGATGCGGAACAACGAGCCTCCAACCGTGCGGGGGTCGGCCTGGAAGTGCTCGCTGACTTGGCTCAAGTCCGGCTGGAGGTCGGTGATCAGGCGCAGGAACGGCTGCCGCACATGGTCTTCGTACTGCTGCTTGTGCTCGGCAAACCAGGTCTTGTCATTGTGGCGGGCAAGGCCGCGCAGGAACTTGAAGCTGGCGTCGCTGAAATACTGGCTCATAGTGATTTCTGCAGGTCATGACCCCATTGGTCCAACGCATCGAGCAGGGCCAATGAAGTGGGGTTGTCGTGGTGTTCCTCACGCAGGGAGGCTATCTGCGCGACGTAGTCCGGCAACAGCTGCTCGCCAAGGCTGGGTGTTTCCAACAGCCGTGCGCGCCGGTAGGCGTTCCAGCGTTCGCGCGCCGTGGCATCCAGCGTGTCGGGATGATTGCGGGCGCGGTAGCGGAACAGAAGCTCCGGCAGGCGCGGGTCACGGAAGCGCTGTTCCAGCTCCGCCAGTGCTTCCGGCGGCGCAGTACGGACCTTGCTCAACAGGCCCTTGTCGCCTTCGGCCAGGAAGCCGTCGTACAGCGAGGCGTCGGCATCGATCGGCCCGTCGATGCTGCGCTCGCGTGCGAATACCTGGCGCGCTTTCTCGGCCAGTTGGGGGCCAATCGCGCGTAGCTTCGCGGCCTTGGCTTCGACGTCGGCAGGGTTGATGCCCAGGCGTTCAAAATCTGCTTCACGCAGATGATTCCACGCCACCAGCGCCGGCACCTTGTTCAGGTGCACTTCCTTCAAGGGCACGCGCTGCTGGCCTTCGGGCAGATCGGCGGCACGGGTGTAGAGCCGGCTGGTGATCTCTTCCACCGACAGATCCAGCAGGGTGTCGACGTCGCCTTCCAGGTCGAACACGATCACCCGGTTGTTGATGTGCGGGTGGCGGGCCAGCGGCAGCACCGGTGCCGCGCACAGGCGACTGGCCGGGTAGCGCATCGAGATATGCAGCACCGGCTGCATCGCCACCACATCCAGCAGCGTGCCCACATAGCGTTTGTCGCGCAGGCGCAGGGCGTAGTCCCACATGCGCGGCTGGGTGTCGCGGAAACGCCGGGCCATGCCGATGGTGGCGTGCACGTCAGACAGGGCTTCGTGTGCATCGCCCTGACGGACATCGTTGGCGATGGCCAGGTGTTCCAGTTTGAATGACGTGGCGCCGTCTTCGCGCTGCGGCCAGTTGATGCCATCCGGGCGCAGTGCATGCACCAGGCGCAGCATGTCCAGCAGGTCCCAGCGTGAGTTGCCGCCGCGCCATTCCCGTTCGTAGGGATCGTGGAAATTGCGGAACAGCCCGTAGCGGACGAATTCGTCGTCGAAGCGCAGTGTGTTGTAGCCCAGCGTGCAGGTCTGCGGGCGCGCCATCAGTTCCTGGATGCGCGAAAACGCTTCGGCTTCGCTGACGCCTTCGGCCAGCGCGTGTTGCGGCGTGATGCCGGTGATCAAGGTGGCGATGGGCGAGGGCAGCAGGTCATCGGCGGGTTTGACGTAGAAACTCACCGGCTCATCGATCTGCCGCAACTGCTCGTCGGTACGGATCGCGGCAAACTGCGCGATGCGGGTGCGGCGTGGGTCCTGGCCGAAGGTTTCCAGGTCGTAGAACAGGAAGCTCTCGGCCATCAGTGCGCTCCTTCCAGGATCGGCAACTGCTCATGCACGATTTTTTCCAGCGCTGCCCAGTCAATGTGCTGCAGCGTCTGCTGGCCGGCGGTGGCATCGGCAAGGATGCGCTGCTGGATGCGGGTGCGTTCCAGTGCCAGCGCGTACGAGGTATGCAGGAAGGTGACCATCGTGTAATGCGGCACGAAGCGTGTGGGCCAGCGTTCCTGCAGTGCGTGTTCTAGCTCGCGCTGCAGCAGGAACGCCGGATCGGCGACGTGGTCACGCATTTCCAGGTAGTTGTCCAGGGCCATCTGCTGGATGGCGGCCGCGTTGGGTTGGCGCTCGCGTTCGAACGCGGCAAACGCCTGTGCGGTGTCTTCATGCTCGGCGAGCGTGCGGGCCAGCACCACGCAATCCTCGAAGGCACAGTTCATGCCCTGGCCGTGGAACGGCACCATCGCATGCGCGGCATCACCCACCAGAACCGCTTTGCTGCCCTGGTGCCAGCGGTCCAGGTACAGCGTGCCGAGCAGGCCTGGCGGGTGCTGTTCCCAGTCGCTGCGCAGGTTGGGGATCAGCGGCAACGCGTCCGCGAACTCGCGCTGGAACAGGGCCTCGGCTTCGGCGCCAGTGCGGACGTTGGCAAAGCTCGGCTCGCCCTGGTTGGGCAGGAACAACGTAACGGTGAATGTACCTTCATCGTTGGGCAGGGCGATGCACATGTATTTGCCACGTGGCCAGATATGCAGCGCGTTGCCTTCAATCAGGAAGCCGCCATCGGCGCCGGGAGGGATTTCCAGTTCCTTGTACGAATGGTCGAGGAACTCGATGCGCTCGCCCAGCGGTGATTTGCGATTCATCGCTGCACGCAGTGCCGAGCCAGCGCCATCGGCACCGATCAGCGGCGTCGTGAAATGGATGTCGTGCGCCTGGTCGTCACGGTCGTCGATGAAGCGTGCGTAGCCGGCATCGAAATCCACCGTGTGCAGACGACGATGGAAGTGGAAGCGCGCGCCGGCTTCTTCGGCGAGCTGTAGCAAGGTGGTATTGAGGTCCTTGCGATGCACCGACCAGATCACTTCGCTGTCGTCGCGACCATAGCGTTGCAGCTCTGGCTCGCCGCTGCGCGGATGCACCATGCGCCCGCGCATCATCACCGCCTTGGCCATGACCGCGTCTTCGACGCCGGCTTGACGCAGTGCATTGCGACCGCGTTCGGCCAGGGCCAGATTGATGGAGCGGCCCGACTCGTAGTCGGCGATGCGCGGATCACCGCGGCGCTCGTACAGCGTGATCCGCCAGCCCTGGCGGGACAACAGAATGGCCAGGAGGGAGCCGGCCAGGCCGGCGCCGATGATGGTGAGACTGCGGGGGGAGGAAATGGTCAACTCAAGAGGTTCCGTTGGATCAGCTGCGGCGGGCCCAGTTCTCCACTTCTTCGACGAAGCGGTGAATGTCCTGGTAGCGGTTGTACATCGGCGTGGGCGAGATGCGGATCACATCGGGCTCGCGCCAATCGCCGAGCACGCCGTTGGCCTGCAGGAACTCGAACAGCGAGCGCCCTTGCGGCCGGCCGCCATTGACGCGCAATGAAAGCTGGCAGCCACGGCGTTCGGGTTCGCTTGGTGTGATGATCTGCAGCACCTCGGACAGACGCGCGCGCACCATCGTTTCCAGATAGCCGGTGAGCTGCAGCGACTTGCTGCGCAATGCATCGGCGCCTGCTTCGTCGAACAGCGCCAGCGACGCGCGCAGCGGGGCCAGGCCGAGTACCGGCGGATTGCTCAGCTGCCAGCCTTCAGCGCCCAGCTCCGGCACGAATTCCGGCGCCATCTTGAAGCGGGTCGATTGTTCATGGCCCCACCAACCGGCGAAGCGGGGCAGGGTGGTATCGCGTGCATGGCGCTCATGGACAAAGCAGCCTGCAACCGCGCCGGGGCCGGCATTGAGATATTTGTAGTGGCACCACACCGCGAAATCCGGTGCGACGTCGTGCAGCGACAACGGTACGTTGCCGACCGAATGGGCCAGATCGAAACCCACGTTGGCGCCCTGTGCGCGTGCCAGGCGGGTGATCGCATCCAGGTCAAACACCTGCCCGGTGCGGTACTGCACGCCCGGCCACAGCACCAGGGCGACGCGCTGCCCGTGCTCGCTCAATGCACGTTCGATGGCGGCCATCGAAATGGTGCCATTGGGTTCGTCGGGCTGCACTTCGATCAGGTCGGTTTCCGGATTGAACCCATGGAAGCGCACCTGCGCTTCCACCGCATGGCGGTCGGTGGGAAACGCGCCGGCTTCCATCAGAATGGCGGGGCGCTGCGCCGTTGGCCGGTAGAAGCTGACCATCATCAGGTGCAGGTTCACGCTCAGCGTGTTCATCGCCACGACTTCTTCGGGCTTTGCGCCGACCACACTGGCCAGTGAATCGGTGACCAGGCGGTGGTAGTTCATCCAGTGGGTGGGCCCGGTGAAGTGGCCCTCGACCGCGAT
Source organism: Stenotrophomonas humi (assembly GCF_001431415.1). GTDB lineage: Bacteria > Pseudomonadota > Gammaproteobacteria > Xanthomonadales > Xanthomonadaceae > Stenotrophomonas > Stenotrophomonas humi. Next base: position 38,638 of record NZ_LDJI01000027.1, read on the forward strand.
GCTTGCCCAAAGGTCCAGCACTTCCTGCACCATCGCCCGCGCGCCCTTGGGCTGCAGGCCGAGCGAATTGCCGACGAAGTAGATCTGGTCGGCGCCATGGTGTTGCGGGATCAGGAACTGGTCGCGCAGATGTCGCAGGGGATCGGCGGCATCGAGTGCGGCGGCATGGGCGGTGGACAGTATGTCGTTCATCGGTACAGGACGCGTGGCAAATGTAGCCGCAGTGTACCCGCCCGCGCGATGCCGGCGCTTGCGCTCAGGCCTCGCTAGCGGCCGGCTTCGGCAGCGGATGCACGGTGCCGCATTGACTGCAGGTGCGGTGTTCCAGCGAGGAATGGAAACGATCAAAGATTCTGGGCAGATCGGTCTCGATGTTCTTCAGTGGAAAGAACTCTTCATGGAGCTTGTGGTTGCACTGCGGGCAGAACCACATCAGTCCGTCGAGCTCATGTTCCAGACGCTTGCGCTCCACCACCAGCCCGACCGAGCCGGGCATGCGCTGTGGCGAATGCGGTACGCGCGGTGGCAGCAGGAAGATCTCCCCGGCGCGGATCGGGATGTCGCGCACCGCGCCATCTTCCTGCACCCGCAGCACCATCTCGCCTTCCAGCTGATAGAACCACTCCGGGCCCTCATCCCAGTGGAAGTCGTTGCGGTTGTTCGGGCCGCCAACGACCATCACGATGAAGTCGCCGTTCTCGATCATCTTGTTGCCGACTGGCGGCTTGAGAAGATGCCGGTGCTCGTCGATCCAGCCTTGGAGATTGAGGGGAAGTGCGAGCATGGTGGCCTCGATGTCTGCTTTCTTGTGCCTTCTCCCGCCTGCGGGAGAAGGTGCCCTGAAAGGGCGGATGAGGGGGCTTTTAAAGCTTCTCAGAGCTTACCCTCAGCCCAACTCCTCTCCCGCGCGCGGGAGAGGGGCTCAAGCGGGCAGCTGCTTGCGCCTCAGTCGCGCTTGCCCTTGCGCGGCACATGCGACAGGGCCTTTTCATACGCCGGTTGCAGTGCATCCGGGCTGTCGACGTCGATGCCCATTTCGCGCACGCGACCATCGCGCAGGCTGTACACCCAGCCGTGAACCATCAGCTTCTGCCCGCGTGCCCAGGCGTCCTGGACGATGGTCGAGCGGCAGGCATTGACCACCTGCTCGATCACGTTCAGTTCGCACAGGCGTGCGTGTTTGAGTTCAGGCTCTTCGATCGCGTCCAGGATGGCCGCATGCTTCTGCGCGACATCCCCGACATGACGCAGCCAGTTGTCGGCCAGGCCGACGCGGGTGTTGTTCAGGCTGGCGTGCACGCCGCCGCAGCCGTAGTGGCCCACGATCAGAATGTGCTTCACCTTCAACTGGTCCACCGCGTACTGCACCACGCTCAGGCAGTTGAGGTCGGTGTGCACCACCACGTTGGCCACGTTGCGATGCACGAACACCTCGCCCGGGGCCATGCCGATGATCTGGTTGGCCGGCACGCGCGAGTCGGAGCAGCCGATCCACAGGTACTCCGGATGCTGCTGCGTGGCCAGTTGATGGAAGAAGTGGGGATCCTCTTTTTCAATCCGGTCGGCCCATTCGCGGTTGTTCTGCAGCAGCTTGTGGATGTCTTTCATCGTGCGGTGTCCCTGACGTCGGGTGGGGGCAAGACGCGGCCTTTATGGCCACGTTGTCGCGGGAAACGGGAGCGTGTCAGTTGCTTGACGCAACTTCATCGCGGCGCCAGCGCATCCATTGCGCCAGCTCATCGGAAGCGGGCGAGGCCAGTTGTTCCAGGTTGCTGATGACCGACAGCTGATTTGCCTCGGGGTGATTCTGGCTGAGCTTCAGCGTGATCTGTACCTGTTCGACCGTGAAGCGGAAGCCAACGATGCCGCGCAGCTGGCGACGGTGATCATCGCGCTCGGGCTCGAAGCGCCAGCCCTGGCCAACGCTGGCCTCGAAATGCTCGCTCACCGCGCCGACCAGTTCGGCCAGCGCGTCGGTGTCGTCAAACGGCTGCAGCTGGCCGCGCAGTTCGGCAGTGGCGTAGTTCCACGTCGGCACGCGCGCAGCCGTTTCCTTGTCCGGGTACCAACTGGCCGACACATAGCCGTGCGGGCCATCGACCAGCACCTTGGCAGCGCCGCTGTGTCGCGCCTGCGGGTTGGCACGTGCCCAGTGCCCCAACAGCGTGATGTCCTGGTCCTGACGCCGGTGAAGCACCGGCATGCGGGTGATTTCGGGCAGGCCGTCGCTGCCGGTGGTCAGCACCGTTACGAACGGGTCACGGGCCAGTAGGCGATCCAGCCAGTGCAGGTCGTTTTCGCTGAAGGCACGGGGACTGAACATCGGTGGGGGTCAGGCCCGGCCGCCGAGCAGCTGCACCATGCGGTCACGCAGGGCTTCATCGTCGTCGCCAACCGGCGGCTGCACTTCATGCAGCGAGAAGCCGCGTGCCAGCGCGTCTTCTTCGTCCAGCCCGTCAAAGGACACGAATTCGGCGTCGAACAACTGCGCACGGGCGGTGTCTTCGCTGTCGTAGCTGAGCGTATTGCCGTCGCTGTCCAGTACTTCGGCGGTGCCGGCCGGGCGCACGCGCAGGCGCGCCCAGATCAGGGTGCCGCCGAGTTGTGCGAGCCACCACTGGTCGGTGGCGTTGTCGTGGTCGTTCATTTCAATACCTGGGAATAAAGGCCGAGCAACCCGGCCATGGCCAACCCGCCCAGCATCACCAGCAAGGCGATGCGCGCCGGGGTGGCAAGGCCGGACAGCGAGCGGTCGCTGATGCCGGCGTAGCCGCGATTGAGCAGCCAGCGCAGGCAATCGGGTTTGAGAAAGGCACCGCCGCCGAATTCATCGGCCAGCGCCGGATGCTGGTCGCGGATATGCACCAGAGTCAGCGGCCAGAAGATCAGGAACGCACTGAGACCGGCGATGGCGATACCCACGAAGCACAGCGCGAAGAACAGCGTCATGCGTGCGGATACGGGTGAAGGGGAGAGAGAAGCGAGAGGCCGCCGAGGCCGCTCACTGGCGTGGGATCTGAGTTCTGCTCACTTCTCATCTCTCGCTCCTCACGTGTGCTGCTTAGAACTCCGCCGAACCCGGTGCGCGCGGGTAGGGGATCGCGTCGCGGATGTTGGACAGGCCGCAGACGTAAACCACCAGGCGCTCGAAGCCCAGGCCGAAACCGGCATGCGGTACCGAGCCGTAGCGACGGAAATCGCGGTACCACTGGTAATGCTCCGGATCCAGGCCGAACTGCGCCATGCGTGCATCCAGCACATCCAGGCGCTCTTCGCGCTGGCTGCCGCCGATGATCTCGCCGATGCCCGGGGCCAGTACGTCCATCGCTGCGACGGTCTTGCCGTCGTCGTTCAGGCGCATGTAGAACGCCTTGAAGTGCTCGGGATAGTTGGTCACCACGACCGGGCGGCCAACGTGTTCCTCGGTCAGCCAGCGCTCGTGTTCGGTCTGCAGGTCCAGGCCCCATTCGACCGGGTAGTCGAACTTCTTGCCGGACTTCTGCAGCAGCGTGATCGCATCGGTGTACTCGATGCGCTCGAACGGCGCGTTGACGAACGCTTCCAGACGGGTGATGGCGTCCTTCTGCACACGCTCGGCGATGAAGGCCATGTCGTCGGCGCGCTCATCGAGCACCGCGCGGAACAGGTATTTGAGGAACTCCTCGGCCACGCGTGCGTCTTCGGCCAGGTCGGCGAAGGCGATTTCCGGCTCCACCATCCAGAATTCGGCCAGATGGCGGGTGGTGTGGCTGTTCTCGGCGCGGAAGGTCGGGCCGAACGTGTACACCTTGCTCAGTGCCAGGCAGTAGGCCTCGACATTCAGCTGGCCGGACACGGTCAGGAAGGTTTCCTTGCCGAAGAAGTCGCGGCTGAAGTCGATCTCACCGTTGCCGGTGCGCGGCAGGTTGCTCATGTCCAGAGTGGACACGCGGAACATCTGGCCGGCGCCTTCGGCGTCGGAGGTGGTGACGATGGGCGTGCTGATCCAATAGAAGCCGTTCTCGTGGAAGTAACGGTGCACGGCCTTGGACAGGCAATCGCGGATGCGGGTGACCGCGCCGAACAGGTTGGTGCGCGGGCGCAGGTGCGCGACTTCACGCAGGAACTCCGGCGACATCGGCTTGGGCTGGATCGGGTAGGTCAGCGGGTCTTCGACCCAGCCGACGATCTCAAGGCTCTGGCCCTGGATCTCGAAGCTCTGACCCTTGCCCTGCGACTTGACCAGCGTGCCGGTGGCGATCACCGAGCAGCCGGGGGTCAGCCGCTTGATGTCCTCGAAATTGCCCAGCGCCTCGGTGGCCACGACCTGGATCGGCGCAAAGCCCGAGCCATCGCTGACGTTGACGAAGGCCAGTCCTGCCGAGCCGCGCACTGTGCGCACCCACCCGCGAACCGTGACTTCTCCGCCTTCCGGGAACTTCCCGGCAAGGGCGTGTGCAACGCTGACCACCGTCATGACATGAATCCTCTGTTGATCGACTCGATCTGTGAATGCGAGATTTTAGCGGCTGTAAGCCCGGGCAGGCGAGGCATTTATCAGCGCTTGCAGTACGGGGTGGTCGCCCCCACCTATAATTGGCCTGTAATTCTGCTGGAGTCGCCCCATCATGGCTGTTCATTTGACCCCCGTCGCCCATTCCCGGGTGCAGCGCTTTGTTGAGTCCACCCCCGGTGCGCTGGGGCTGAGGTTTGGCGTGACCCGCACCGGCTGCTCCGGTTGGGGGCATATCACCGATCTGGCCAAGGACCTGCGTGAGAACGACACCGTGTTCGAGCAGGACGGCGTGCGGATCTACGTGGACGCCGACAGCCTGCCGCTGGTGGATGGCACCGAGATCGACTTCGGCAAGCAGGGACTGAGCGAGACCTTCACGTTCAAGAATCCGAACGCCGCTGCTGAATGTGGTTGCGGCGAGAGCTTCACCACGGAAGACATGCATCGCTGATTTTTCGGCGTATCAATGCAGCAACAGAGGCCGACACCCATGGGGTGTCGGCCTTTTGTTTTGGTGGGTGGGTGCTGATTCCTGGGTGGAACTCGCAGCGCAACGCGAAAGCACGAGCCTTTTCCTTCTTCTGCTTGCGGGTGAAGGTGTGTGGCTTGCTAGCCATCGGCGTCAGTACATGACTGAGCGCCACGCACGTTGTGCATGGCCGGGGCGCGGAGCGGGGTGCCCCGAAGGGGGGGGAGAGCTTTGGGCTTCAAGTCGTGAGCCGAAGGGCGCGCAGTTGGCCTCACCCCAGCCCTCTGCCGTGGATGGGAGAGGGCTCAAGCGTGCCGATTACTGGCTGCAGACCGCCTCGCGCCCCGCACTACGGCGCTCCAGGGCAACCGCTGCAAACCACAGCAGCAACCCGGTCGCCGCCGTGGCCGCGCCGACATAGCCGGTGCTGGCATGGCCGAGACCGGCATTGATCGCCATGCCGCCCAGCCAGGGGCCCAGCGCGTTGGCGGTGTTGAACGCCGCATGGTTGGAGGCCGCCGCCAACGTCTGTGCCTCGCCGGCGGCGTCCATCAGGCGGGTCTGCAGGGCCACGGCCAGGGCGCCCATCGTGCCCACGGCAATGATCGCCGGCACCACCGCCCAGGCCGAATGTGCGGCCAGCGGGAACAGCAGCAGGACCACTACCGACCACGCCAGCAGCACGCCAGCGGCGCGGAACTGCAGTCGGTCGACCAGCTTGCCGCCGGCGATGTTGCCGATGATCGCGCCGACGCCGAACAGGCCCACGGCCACCGGCATCCAGCGCTCGTTCACGCCGGTCACATTGACCAGGGTGGGCGCCAGGTAGGTGAATACGCAAAACATGCCGGCAAACCCGATCGAACCGATCGCCAGTGCCAGCCATACCTGTGTCTGGTTGAACGCACGCAGCTCGCGCATCGGCGAAGTGCGGACTTCCGCGGGATCTGGACGCAGGTGGCTGGCCACCATCACTACGGTGGCCAGGGCGAGCAGGCTGACGAGTGCGAATGCGGTGCGCCAGGTGAACTGCTGACCCATCCAGGTGGTCAGCGGGTTGCCGACAAGGATGGCGATCGACAGGCCCAGCAGCACCTTGGAGACTGCGGCGCCGCGCTGCTCCGGCGGGCTGATCGAGGCTGCCACCAGCATGGCCACGCCGAAGTAGGCGCCATGCGGCAGGCCGGCGACAAAGCGGGCCAGCAGCATCGTGTGGTAATTCGGCGCGAGTGCGCTGGCGAGGTTGCCTGCAGCGTAAAAGCCCATCAGGCACAGCAGCAGGATGCGCCGGCTGAGACTTGCGCCGGCAAAGGCCAATGCCGGGGCGCCGACAACGACGCCAATGGCATAGGCGCTGATCAGGTGCCCGACCTGGGCTTCGCTGATGCCCAGCCCGCGGCTGATTTCCAGCATCAGGCCCATGCTGGCAAATTCGCTGGTGCCGATGGCAAAGCCGCCGAGGGACAGTGCCAGCAGGATAAGGGTGCGCTGGCCGGGGCTCAGGCTCGCGGCGAGGGAGACGGGGTTGTTCACGTCGAAACCTGGGGCGGCGTGGAAACGGTTACATATTGTACTGTTGCGCCGCAGCAGATGCGCGCCGGATAGGGCGCCGGGCATCGGACACTGTGTTCAGCTTGGCGAGGGGTAGCTTGCCTGTGGGGCCGGCTCATTGGATAATGCGCGGCTTCCTTCGCTTCCGGCGTTGGAATCCTTGCCCCACCGCGTTCACAGCGGGGGGCTGTCCGGCCCGCAGGGGCCACATCCGAAAGGTATGAAAACATGAGTCGTCATTACGAAGTCGTGTTCCTGGTCCACCCGGACCAGAGCGAACAGGTTCCCGCCATGATCGAGCGCTACAAGGCGCTGGTCGAAGCTGGCAACGGCACCATCCACCGTCTGGAAGACTGGGGCCGCCGTCAGCTGGCTTACCCGATCCAGAACCTGGTCAAGGCCCACTATGTTCTGCTGAACATTGAAGCCGACCAGTCGGTTCTGAACGAACTGACCGAAAGCTTCCGCTTCAACGACGCCGTGCTGCGCAACCTGGTCATGAAGCGTGACGAGGCTGACACCGAGCAGTCGCTGATCATGAAGAGCAAGGACGAAAAGGGTGACAAGCCCGAGCGTGGCGAACGCCGTCGTCGCGACGACGAAGAGGGTGCCACTTCCTCCACCAATGACGAAGCCGGCGACGACGCCGCTTCTGCTGAATAAGGAGCACACCCATGTCCAAGTTCTTCCGTCGCCGTAAGTTCTGCAAGTTCACCGCCGAAGGCGTGAAAGAGATCGATTACAAGGATCTCAACACCCTGCGCCAGTACCTGACCGAGAACGGCAAGATCGTTCCGAGCCGCGTCACCGGCACCAAGTCCAAGTACCAGCGCCAGCTGGCAACGGCCGTCAAGCGCGCCCGTTTCCTGGCCCTGATCCCGTACACGGACAACCACGACGTCTGATTGCAGCGTTGAGTGGCGGCGCCTGCGCTGCAGGAAGTGAGGAGTGGAAGGGCAATCTGCCTTCATTCACTCCTCGCTTCTGTTCACTCACTCCTGTCGTCAACCCGTCCTATTCGGACAGCAAGCGTTGCGGCGCCGACCGGTGCCGCTAACGAATAACGGAGCAATACCAATGAAGCTGATTCTTCTGCAGAAAGTGACCAACCTCGGCGGCCTGGGCGACCTGGTTGACGTGAAGCCGGGCTACGGCCGTAACTTCCTCGTGCCGCAGGGCAAGGCCGTTCCGGCCACCGAGAGCAACGTTGCCGAGTTCGAAGCCAAGCGTGCCGAGTACGAAGCCAAGGCCTCGGCCCTGCATGCCGGTGCTGAAGCCCGCGCTGCCAAGTTCGAAGGCGCCAGCGTCACCATCGGTGCGCACGCTTCGACCGAAGGCAAGCTGTACGGTTCGGTTGGCCCGCGCGATATCGCCGAAGCCTTCACCGCTGCCGGCCTGGAGCTGAACAAGAGCGAAGTCATCCTCGGCGAAGGTGCTTTCCGCAACGTGGGTGAGTTCGACGTCATCGTCAAGCTGCACGCCGACGTGGAAGCCACCGTCAAGGTCATCGTCCAAGCCGACGCCTGATCCTGCCGTTGTTGAGGTACTGAAACGGGCGCCGCAAGGCGCCCGTTTCTTTTGGGCTGCCGGCCATGCAGCCGGGGGCAGCGGGTGTCGCTATACTCGTTCCCCAGTGCCGTGCTTCAGGTTTTGAATCTTTACGGATATCAATAGCTTGGGGGCGGGAAAGGAACTTCCGGAATTTCCCCCGGGGGCCGGCAGGCCAGTGCCGGACTCCGCCAATAGCCCGAGTCCATGCGTCTATCCACGATCAAGCTTTCCGGTTTCAAGTCCTTCGTCGATCCCACGACGCTGCACCTGCCGACCAACATGACCGGCGTGGTCGGCCCGAACGGCTGTGGCAAGTCCAACATCATCGATGCGGTGCGCTGGGTCATGGGCGAAAGCTCGGCCAGCCGCCTGCGGGGCGATTCGCTGACCGACGTCATCTTCTCCGGCTCGGCGGGGCGCAAGCCGGTGTCGCAGGCCACGGTCGAGCTGATCTTCGACAACACCGACCACGCGATTTCCGGCGAGTACGCCGCGTTCAATGAAATCTCGGTCAAGCGCACGGTCAGCCGTGACGGCAGCAGCAACTATTACTTGAACGGCACCAAGTGCCGCCGCCGCGACATCACCGATCTGTTCCTCGGCACCGGGCTTGGCCCGCGCAGCTACTCGATCATCGAGCAGGGCATGATCAGCCAGATCATCGAGGCGCGCCCGGAAGATCTGCGCGTGTACCTGGAAGAAGCCGCCGGCATCTCCAAGTACAAAGAGCGTCGCAAGGAAACCGAAACCCGTATCCGTCATACCCGGGAGAACCTGGATCGCCTCAACGACCTGCGCGAGGAAATCGGCAAGCAGCTGGAGCACCTCAAGCGGCAGGCAAAGCAGGCTGAGCAGTATCAAGCCCTGCAGGAAGAGCGCCGGATCAAGGACGCGGAATGGAAGGCGCTGGAATACCGTGGTCTGGATGGTCGGCTGAGTGGCCTGCGTGAAGCGTTGTCACGCGAAGAAACCAAGTTGCAGCAGTTCATCGCCGAGCAGCGCGAAGCTGAAAGCCGCATCGAAACCGGCCGTGTGCGCCGCGAAGAAGCCGCTGAGACCTTGAACCGCGCGCAGGCCGATGTCTATCAGGTGGGCAGCACCCTGGCGCGCCTGGAGCAGCAGATCCACCACCAGCGCGAGATGGCGCAGCGCCTGAACAAGGCGCGCGATGAAACCCGCCAGGCATTGGCCGAACTTGGTCAGCACATCAGTGGCGATGAAGCCAAGTTGATCGTGCTGCGCGAAGCCGTGGAAGGCGCCGAGCCCCGGCTGGAACAGTTGCAGGAAGAAAACGAACTGCGTCAGGACGCCCTGCGCGAAGCCGAGACCAAGCTGGGCGATTGGCAGCACCGCTGGGAAGCACACAACCGCAACACCTCCGAAGCCACGCGCTCGGGTGAAGTGGAGCGCACCCGGGTGGATTACCTGGACAAGCAGGTGCTCGAAGCGGACCGCCGTCGACAGACCTTGGCGGCCGAGCGTGCCGGGTTGGACATGGAGGCGCTGGCGGAAGCATTCGAGCAGCTGCAGCTGCAGCACGAAACGCAGAAAACCACCGTCGACTCGCTGACCGAACAGGTTGAAGCGCGCAAGGAATCGGCAACAACGCTGCAGGAACAACAGCGCACCAGCCAATCGGAGCTGGCGGAGGTGCGCAAGCAGGCACAGTCGGCACGCGGGCGTTTGTCGTCATTGGAAGCGCTGCAGCAGGCCGCATTGGGTCAGGAGCAGGGCGCGGCGGTGGCGTGGTTGAAAGCGCGCGGGCTGGATTCGGCCGTGCGCGTCGGCGAGCGCATCACCGTTGAAGCAGGCTGGGAGAACGCGGTTGAAAGCGCGCTCGGGCAGCTGATCGAAGGTGTCCTGGTCGATGCTCCGGAAACGCTGGTGGATGCACTCGGCGAGTTGGGTGAGGGCCGCATCGCGCTGGTTTCTGGCGCTGACGGCAAGGCCGATTTCGCGCCGACCTCGCTGGCCGCCAAGGTCCAAGGCCCGCTTGCGATCCGTCGCCTGTTGGGGCGTTTGCACGCGGCCGATGACCTGGCGCAGGCGCGCACCCTGCAGTCGCAACTGCCGGACGGCGACTCGGTCATCACCCGCGACGGCGAGCGTCTGGGCGAAGGTTGGGTGCGTCTGTCGCGCTCCGGTGCCGCACAGCAAGGCGCATTGTTGCGCGAGCGCGAAATCGTCACCCTGCGCGAACAGATTGAAGCGCTGCAGGAACGCGAGAGTGAGCTGGAACAGCGGTTGTCCAGCCTGCGCGAGCAGTTGCTGGCGGCAGAGCAGCACCGCGAAGAGGCGCAGCGTGCGTTGTATCAGGCACATCGTGCTGCGTCGGAGCTGGCCGGGCAGCTGCAGAGCCAACAGGGCCGCTTGGAGTCCTCGCGGACCCGCATCGAGCGTATCGAAAGCGAGTTGGCACAGCTGCTGGAAATGCTGGACGCCAGCCGCGAGCAGGCCAGTGAAGCGCGCGTGCGGTTGGACGATGCCGTGTCCAGCATGGGTGATCTCGAATCGGCACGGCATGCGCTGGAAAGCGAACGCAGGCAGTTGACCGAGGCGCGTGACCAGGCGCGCGATGCCGCGCGCAATGTCCGCGACAGCATGCATGCGCTGGCGTTGACGCTGGAGTCGCAGCGTACCCAGATCACCTCGCTCAGCCATGCGCTGGAGCGCATGAGCAACCAGCGCGGGCAACTGGATTCGCGCTTGGGTGAGCTGCACTCGCAGCTGGATGAAGGCGACACCCCCGTACTGACGCTGGAGTCGGACCATCAGAATGCGTTGGGCGAACGCGTCCGCGTGGAGCGTGTGCTGGGCGAAGCGCGTGCGCAGCTGGAAGGCATCGATGCCGAGCTGCGCAGTGCCGAGCAGACCCGACATCAGCGCGATGAGCAGGCCCTGGCGCAGCGTGAGCGTATTTCCCAGCGCAAGCTGGACCAGCAGGCCCTCGTACTCAGCGCCGAGCAGCTTTCCGGTGCGGTCGAGAAGGCCGGCTTCGTCCTGCAGGACGTCATAAACACGCTGGCCGAGGACGCACGTCTGTCCGATTGGGAGCAGAGCGTGCATCAGATCGACGGGCGCATGCGCCGTCTGGAGCCGGTGAACCTGGCGGCCATCCATGAGTACGGCGAGGCGTCGCAGCGCTCCGAGTACCTGGACGCACAGAACACCGACCTGACCACGGCGCTGGAAACGCTGGAAGACGCCATTCGCAAGATCGACCGTGAGACGCGTGGCCGCTTCAAGGACACCTTCGACCGGGTCAATGCCGGCGTGCAGGCGCTGTATCCGCGGCTGTTCGGTGGCGGCCACGCCTACCTGGAGTTGACCGGGGAAGACCTGCTCGACACCGGCGTGACCATCATGGCGCGCCCGCCGGGCAAGCGTGTGTCCAGCATCTCGCTGCTGTCCGGCGGTGAAAAGGCGATGACCGCGGTGGCGCTGGTGTTCGCCATCTTCCAGCTCAACCCGGCGCCGTTCTGCTTGTTGGACGAGGTGGACGCACCGTTGGATGAGGCCAACGTCGGCCGCTTGGCCAACATGGTCAAGGAAATGAGCGAGAAGGTGCAGTTCCTGTTCGTCAGCCACAACAAGGCCACGATGGAAGCTGCGCATCAGCTGTCAGGCGTGACCATGCGTGAGCCGGGTGTCAGTCGCTTGGTCAGCGTGGACCTCGAAGAGGCCGCAAGATTGGCGGGCGCGGCGTGACGTGCCATCCTTTATCCACCTGAACGAACCTCCGGAGACTCCAACGTATGTCCGACATGGCACTGTTGCGCATCGGCATTCTGTTTGCCGGACTGCTGCTGATCGTGGCGATTTTCCTGTTCGGGCGTTCCCGCAAGCCTGCACAGGGCAAGCGCAGGGAGTCGCCCGCGACAGAAGGCGGTGAGCGTGTTGAGCGCCGCGAACCGGTGCTGGGCACAGCCGAGGAAGGCCTGGCAGATGGGGCGACGGCAAGCATGGCCGACGGTGAAGGCATCAGCCAGGCCGAGCTTGGTCTGGCCGATCCCGATCCGGCCGGCACCAGCGAGCTTGGCAAGCGCCCGAGCCAGGATTTCGACAAGATCGTGTCGCTGTATGTGGCCGCACGTTCCGGTGAAGTGCTGCGCGGTGAGGACATCGTCGTCGCCGCCGAGAAAACCGGTTTGGTGTTCGGCTACATGAATGTGTTCCACCGGCTGGTTGAAGGGCATCCCGAGCGTGGCCCGATCTTCTCGATGGCCAGCATCATGAAGCCGGGCAGTTTCGACATGGCCAGCATCCGTGACATGGAAACACCGGCCATCGCATTCTTCCTGACCTTGCCGGCGCCGCTGACCGCGCTCGACGCATGGGAAAAGATGCTGCCCACCGTTCAGCGCATGGGCGAGCTGCTGGACGGCGTGGTGCTGGACGACAGCCGCAACGCGCTGGGTCGCCAGCGCATTGCCCATATCCGTGATGACCTGCGCGCTTATGACCGCCAGCATCAGGCGCCGCCGCTGACCAAGTCGCCGCGCTGGTGAGTTGGTTGGGGGCTTGCTTCGGCTGAGTTTCCTCTGCAGAAGCGCCCTCCCCAATCCTCCCCCTGGCTTTGCCAGAGGGAGGGGGCGAACGCGGATCCCGGCAAACTGATCGAAGGCATGCACTTCACCCGGCCTTGGGCAAAGGCAGGGAAAGGCTTGGCGGGTAAGCACTTCGGTGTGCCCGAAAACCCCAGGCGAACATCCCGGCGCATGCACGCGCACGCGGGTAAAATCGCCACATGAATTCCAATACCCAAGCCTCCCAGCGTATCGCCGCGCTTCGGACACAACTGGCCGACGCTTCGCGCGCGTATCACGAGCTCGACGAGCAGATCATTCCCGATGCCGAGTACGACCGGCTGATGCGGGAGCTGGAGGCGCTGGAGGCGGCGCACCCGGAGCTGGACAGTGTGGATTCGCCCAGCCATCAAGTGGGTGGCAAGGCTTCCTCGCGCTTCCCTGAAGTGACCCATGCGGTGCCGATGTTGTCGCTGGGCAATGCCTTCAGCGATGAGGAGGTGCGCGACTTCGTGCGGCGCATCGATGAACGTCTGCGACGCAAGCAGTTGCTGTTCTCGGCCGAGCCCAAGCTCGATGGCCTGGCGATCAATCTGCGCTATGAGCATGGCCGCTTCGTGCAGGGCGCCACGCGCGGTGACGGTGCTACCGGCGAGGATGTATCGGCCAACCTGCGTCAGATCAAGGTGATCCCGCAGCAGCTGCTAGGGCAGGGCTGGCCGGACGTGCTGGAAGTGCGTGGCGAGGTTTACATGCCGCGTGCCGATTTCGAGCGCTATAACGAACAGGCGCGCCTGCATGGTGGCAAGGTGCTGGCCAATCCGCGCAATGGCGCGGCCGGCTCGTTGCGGCAGCTTGATCCGAAAATCAGCGCGCAACGTCCGTTGAGCTTCTTTGCCTACGGTCTGGGTGAGGTGTCCGGCGGCGAATTGCCGGCAACGCACTCGGACACACTGGCACAGTTGGCGCAATGGGGTTTGCCGGTCAGCGACCTGTGCAAGGTGGTGGAAGGCGCTGACGGGCTGCTGGCGTACTACCGTGATATCGGCGAGCGCCGCGATGGCTTGGCATTCGACATCGATGGCGTTGTGTACAAGTTGGACGACCGCCAGGGCCAGCAGGAAATGGGGTTTGTCGCGCGGGCGCCGCGCTGGGCCATCGCCCATAAATTTCCGGCGCAGGAGCAGACCACGACCGTTGAGGCCATCGAGATCCAGATCGGTCGTACCGGCGCTGCAACCCCCGTCGCACGCCTCAAGCCAGTGCACGTAGCCGGTGTGGTGGTCACCAACGCTACTTTGCACAACGCCGATCAGATCGCGCGCCTGGACGTGCGGGTGGGCGATACAGTGATCGTGCGCCGCGCCGGTGACGTGATTCCGGAAGTCGTCAGCGTCATCGCCGACAAACGCCCCGAGGGCACCATGCCGTGGCAGATGCCGCGCGCGTGCCCGGTGTGTGGTTCGGAAATCGTGCGCGAGGAAGGCGAAGCCGCATGGCGCTGCTCGGGTGAATTGAGCTGCCCGGCACAGCGTAAGGAGGCCATCGCTCACTTCGCCTCACGCAAGGCGATGGACATCGACGGCCTCGGTGACAAGTACATCGAAACCCTGGTCGATGCCGGCATCGTGCGCGGCGTGGCCGATCTCTACGCGTTGAACCGTGACCAGCTGCTGTTGTTGAAGCTGGCGCTGGATGCGGATTCGCCCGAGGCATTGGCCTCGCAGCTCAGCCTGCACCTTGTTCCGGAAGGCAGCGGCGACACGCTCAAGCAGATTCTGAGGCTATCCAGCGACGATGCCAGTTGGCGTGCGCAGGTGCTGGCGGTGCCGGCGCAGTTCCAGTGGAACACCAAAAAAATTGCCACCAAGTGGGCCGACAATCTCATTGCCGCCATCGCCAACAGCCGCAACACGATGCTGGAGCGGCTGCTGTTCGCGCTCGGCATCGAACATGTCGGTGAGAGCACGGCCAAGGCCTTGGCGGTGTGGTTCGGTGATCTGGAGTTGATCCGCTACCTGCCGTGGCCGTTGTTCAAGCGCGTGCCGGATATCGGCGGTGAGGTGGCGCGTTCCATTGGTCACTTCATGGCGCAGCCGGGCAACCAACAGGCGATCGACGAACTGCTGGCGCGCGGGGTGCAGATCACCGACCGTCACCCGCCCACCGCGAAGCTGCGCGCTGAGCTCACCCTGGCCAACCTGCTGCAGGACATGGAAATTCCCAAGGTCACGCCGGTACGCGCCAGGCAGTTGGCCGAGGCGTTCCCGTCGGTGGATGCCATCCGCGATGAAAGCGCGCACAACTTCGTCACCGCCGGATTGCCGGCAGAAACCGCCAATGCGTTGGTTGCGTGGTTGGACAAGGACGCCAATGCCGCGCTGTTCTCCAATGCCGGGGAAAAAATGCACGAGCTGCTGGAGAAAACCCCGGAGGCGGTGCAGCAGGTCGCCGGTCCACTGGACGGCAAGACTGCGGTGCTGACCGGCACGCTGGCGCAGATGAGTCGCGACGAGGCCAAGGCGCGCTTGGAAGCACTGGGTGCGAAGGTGTCCGGCAGCGTGTCGAAGAAGACCAGCTTCGTGGTGGCCGGCACCGAGGCCGGTTCCAAGCTGGACAAGGCCAATGAACTGGGCGTGGAAGTATGGGACGAAGCGCGCCTGCTGAGCTTCCTCGCCGAAAACGGACTGAGCGCATGAGCAACGACATCACCGCCCGTGTCGCCGGGCCTGAAGATTTCGCACAGCTGATTGCGATGGTGCGGGATTTCTATGTCGAGGATTGCATCGCGTACCAGCCGGAGCTGGTCGAGCCGGGGCTGCAGGCGGTGCTCGGCAGTCCGTCATTGGGCGCGGTGCTGATGCTGTCCAGCGACGACGTGGCCGAAGTGGGTTACGTCACCCTGGGTTGGTGTTTCAGCGTGGAGCAAGGCGGGCGCTTCGTGCTGCTGGACGAGTTGTATCTGGCGCCGGCCGCACGCGGCCGTGGCTGGGGCCGGCAAGCGCTCGCGTTGGCGCGCGACTGGGCAGCTGGGCACGGTGCATCGGTCATCCGCCTGGAGGTGAATCATCACAATGCCAAGGCCAAGCGGCTGTATCTTTCGGCGGGCTACCGTGACGACGCACGCGATATTCTGACGTTGTCATTGAACGGCCAGCTCGGGGGATTGCATTCGTGATCGAAGCGCTGCGCCAGCGTGCCCGCTTGAATGCGCTGATCCGTGATTTCTTCGCGCAGCGGCAGGTGCTGGAGGTGGAGACGCCGATCCTGTCGGCGGCCGGCAACACCGAGCCAAACATCGAAAGCTTCCAGACCCATTTCACCGGTCATGCCGATGCCGGCGCGCCGCTGCGCTGGTTGCGTACCTCGCCGGAATACCCGCTCAAGCGATTGCTCGCTGCCGGCGTGGGCGATTGCTACGAACTGGGCCGCGTGTTCCGCAACGGCGAAGCCGGTGGCCGCCACAATCCCGAGTTCACCATGCTTGAGTGGTACCGCGTGGGTTGGGACCATCATCGTTTGATCGACGAAACCGTTGCCTTGGTGCGGCAGGCATTGGCGATGGTGGGACGACAGGCGTCGCTGCGTGTACTCACCTACCGTGAGTTGTTCATCGAAAGCGTCGGGCTGGATCCATTTCTGGCCGACGAGGCGCAACTGCAGGCGGGCCTTGGCGACGTGAGCATTCAAGCCGATGGCTTGAACCGGGATGACTGGCTGGACTTGCTGATGACCCATCGTATCCAGTCGCGGTTCGCATCCGATTGCATCACCGTGATCCATGACTGGCCGGCCACGCAGGCCGCACTGGCCCGCATCCGCCCAGGCGAGCCGCCCGTTGCCGAGCGCTTCGAGCTTTATCTGGGGGCGGTCGAGCTGGCCAACGGCTATCACGAACTGAACGATGCCGATGAGCAACGCCAGCGCTTCGAGCGCGACCTGGTCGTGCGAGAAGCGCGCGGCACGGTATTGCCGCCATTGGATGAGCCCTTGCTGGCAGCGTTGCCTGCCATGCCTGCCTGCGCCGGGGTTGCGGTGGGCGTGGACCGCCTGTTGATGGCGCTGGCCGGCACGCCGCGCATCGCGGACGTGCTCGCTTTCGATTTTGGAAATGCCTGAAAGCCGCCTTGATTGGACCCTCATGCGGCAATTCGTCGCAGATATCCGTGTCGATCAGCCCGTTCATGTCATGGAAGGGCGTTGCCGGTTCGACGATGATGATGCTTTGATCACGCCCGCTTGTGCAGGGTGTGCGGTAGCAGAGTCCAATGAAGCCATGAGTGTAAATCTCGGATGAAGGCGGTAAGCGCCCTTGTGTTGCTGGTTGTCCCTGTGCTCTTCAGCGCGCAGGCGAGTGAGCCTGTGGCCGCCTCTACGCAGGTGGTGCGCTGTGAATCCAGGGACATGCTGCGTGTGTTCTGTGAGATGGACGTGGGCAATGGTGTGGAGCTGGTGCGCCAGCTGTCCGAGCAGAACTGCATCCGCGAGACCAGTTGGGGGGTGGAGGGCGGTGCGGTATGGGTCAGTCACAACTGCCGTGCCGAATTCGCCAGGCGCCAGGCAAGTTCGCGCAAGAGCCGGCGCGTGGTGCGCTGTGAGTCGCGTGGCCGGGTGGAATCCTGCCCGGTGGTGCTGAGAGGCGCGCCGGTGCGCTTGCTGCGTCAGCAATCGGTGCTGCCATGCCGGGAAGGGCGCACCTGGGGATATGACCGCAACGAAATCTGGGTAAGCCGTGGCTGCCAGGGCGTGTTCGAAGTGGGGGCCGAGGACGGCTCGGGCTTCGTGCAGACCCCGCGCAAGGTCGTCTGCGAATCCAAGAGCAATCTGCGGCGCGAATGCGGAGTGAGTGTCGAACGGCGGGTGACACTGGTTGAACAGCTCTCCAGCGCGGCATGTCGCGAGGGTGAAACCTGGGGTTGGGACCGTAACGGCATCTGGGTGGACAAGGGCTGTCGTGGCGAATTCTCCGCCGATTGAGCCGTGCTCTGCGGGGCCGATTACAATGGCCGGATGAACGACACCGCCCCCATCGATTTCGCCCGCTACGACCATGTTCGCCCGATCCGCTGGACCGGCGATGCCCTTGAACTGCTGGATCAACGCAAGCTCCCGTTCGTGGTCGAGCATGTCTTGTGCCAGGACAGCGACGCTGTTGCCGAAGCCATTCATGCACTGACCGTGCGAGGCGCGCCAGCGATCGGTATCGCTGCCGCCTGGGGTGTGGTGTTGGCCGCCGCCGAAGTGCAGGCCGACAACGGCGCCACCGCGCTGGAAGTGCTTGAACCTGCATTGGCCCGGCTGAATGCCTCGCGCCCGACCGCCGTGAACCTGGCCTGGGCGCTCGCACGCATGCGCCGCGTGCTTGCCGCCGCAGGTGCGGACTGGAAGCAGGTGCTGGCATGCGAAGCGCAGGCCATCGCGGATGAAGACCTCGCGGCCAACCGCCACATGGGGGCGCTGGGTGCCGGGCTGATCGCCTCCGGCAGCGGCGTGCTGACCCACTGCAACACCGGCTCGCTGGCGACTGCCGGCTTCGGTACCGCACTGGGCGTGATCCGCGCCGGCAAGGCGCAGGGCAACATCGCCCGGGTATTCGCTGGCGAAACCCGCCCGTGGCTGCAGGGCGCGCGTCTGACCGTATGGGAGCTGCAGCAGGACGGCATTGATGCGACCTTGATCGCCGATTCCGCCGCGTCGCACCTGATGAAGACCGGCGCGGTGCAATGGGTGATCGTGGGGGCCGACCGTATCTGCGCCAATGGCGACACCGCCAACAAGATCGGTACGTATCAGCTGGCCATTGCCGCGCGCCATCACGGCGTCAAGTTCATGGTGGTTGCGCCGTCCTCCACGGTGGACATGGGCACTGCCCATGGCGACGAGATCGAGATCGAACAGCGTGACCCCGGCGAGCTGTACGGCGTGGGTGGCGTGCGGACCGTGGCCGAGGGCATTGCCGCCTGGAATCCGGTGTTCGACGTCACCCCGGGCGAGCTGATCGATGCCATCGTCACCGAGCGCGGGGTGATCCTGAAGCCGGATCTGGCGGCGATGACCGCAGCGTTTGGCCCGGCCTGAGGTGTCATGCCGAGCCATGCCCGGCAGCGGCTTCATGGGGTGAGCGCACTGGCGCTGGACTCCGCTTTGGCGCGATTTTGATTGGGCCTTGCTGGAGATGGATCGCGATGTGATCGTGGTGCCTGCTGATGGCGGGCCATCGTGCTGCCGGGGTTGCTGCCCGGCTGTGATCGGCTTGGGTGGAGGGCGTCTGAGCTCGCCTTCTGTCATCCCCTAAGTTCCTGATTTGTTCCGGTAAAAGTCCGCTAAATGGCAGCGAAAAGCGGCGTTTTGTGATAGCATTCGTCGGTTGATCAGAGATTCCGGCGCGGCTGCCCGTGGGCGAGCCTCCGCCGGCTTGGATCGCTACCAGACAACGGAACCCGAATGGCAGAAAACGCCAAGGAAATCATCCAGGTCAACCTGGAAGACGAGATGCGCAAGAGCTACCTCGATTACGCGATGAGCGTGATCGTGGGGCGCGCACTCCCCGATGCTCGCGATGGCCTCAAGCCAGTCCATCGCCGTGTCCTGTTCGCAATGAGCGAGCTGGGTGCGCACAGCAACAAGCCGTACTACAAGTCGGCGCGTATCGTCGGTGACGTCATCGGTAAGTACCACCCGCATGGCGATCAGTCGGTGTACGACACGCTGGTGCGTCTGGCGCAGCCGTTCTCGCTGCGCTACATGCTGGTGGACGGGCAGGGTAACTTCGGTTCGGTCGATGGCGACTCCGCCGCGGCAATGCGATACACCGAGGCGCGCATGTCGCGGCTCGCGCATGAGCTGATGGCCGATCTGGACAAGGAAACCGTCGATTTCCAGCCCAACTACGACGAAAAGGAGATGGAGCCGACGGTCATGCCGACCCGGTTCCCGAACCTGCTGGTCAACGGTTCCGCCGGTATCGCCGTGGGCATGGCGACGAACATCCCGCCGCATAACCTCACTGAATCCATCAATGCCTGCATCGCGCTGATCGACGATCCGTCGATCGAAGTGGATGCGCTGATGGAATTCATTCCGGGCCCGGATTTCCCCACTGCCGGCATCATCAATGGCACCGCCGGCATCATCGCCGGCTATCGCACCGGCCGTGGCCGTGTGCGCATCCGTGCCCGGGCGGATATCGAAGTGGCCGACAACGGCCGCGAATCGATCATCGTCACCGAGATTCCGTACCAGGTGAACAAGGCGCGGTTGATCGAGAAGATCGCCGAGCTGGTCAAGGAAAAGAAGCTCGAAGGCATCAGCGAGCTGCGCGATGAGTCCGACAAGGACGGCATGCGCATCTACATCGAAATCAAGCGCGGCGAGTCGGCCGAGGTTGTGCTCAACAACCTCTACCAGCAGACCCAGATGGAGTCGGTGTTCGGCATCAACATGGTGGCGCTGATTGATGGCCGCCCGAAGCTGATGAACCTCAAGCAGATGCTGGAGGCCTTCCTCCGCCATCGCCGTGAAGTCGTCACCCGTCGCACCATCTTTGAACTGCGCAAGGCGCGTGCGCGTGCGCACGTGCTGGAAGGCTTGACCGTTGCGTTGGCCAACATCGACGAAATGATCGAGTTGATCAAGACGTCGGCCAACCCTGCCGAAGCCAAGGAGCGCATGCTCACCAAGGTGTGGGAGCCGGGCCTGGTAGGTGCGTTGCTGGCCGCTTCCGGTGCGGAGGCATCGCGTCCGGAAGATCTGCCCAAGAACATTGGTCTGGTCAATGGCAATTACCAGCTCAGCGACGTCCAGGCGACGCAGATCCTGGAAATGCGCCTGCACCGCCTCACCGGGCTGGAGCAGGACAGGCTGACCGAGGAATACAAGGTACTGCTGGAAGTCATCGCCGGCCTGATCCGCATTCTGGAAAATCCGGAAGTGCTGCTGCAGGTCATCCGCGAAGAGCTGGAGAGCGTGCGTTCGGAGTTCGGTGATGCACGTCGTACCGAAATCCGTCACAGCGAAGAAGATCTCGACATCCTCGATTTGATTGCACCGGAAGACGTGGTGGTCACGCTGTCGCGTGCCGGTTATGTCAAGCGTCAGCCGGCCAGTGCCTACCGTGCGCAGCGTCGTGGTGGCCGTGGCCGCAGCGCGGCGGCGACCAAGGACGAGGATTCGATTGAACAGCTGTGGCTGGTCAACACGCACGACACGCTGTTGACCTTCACCAGCTCGGGCAAGGTGTTCTGGTTGCCGGTGCATCAGTTGCCGGAAGCCGGTTCCAATGCACGTGGTCGTCCGATCATCAACTGGATCGCGCTGGAGAATGGCGAGCGCGTGCAGGCCGTGTTGCCGGTGCGTGAGTACGACGACAGCCACTTCGTGTTCTTCGCCACCCGCAACGGTACGGTCAAGAAGACGCCGCTGAGCGAGTTTGCATTCCGTCTGGCGCGCGGCAAGATCGCCATCAACCTCGATGAGGGCGATGCGCTGGTTGGCGTCGGCCTTACCGATGGCGACCGCGATGTGCTGCTGTTCGCGTCCAACGGCAAGACCGTGCGTTTCGCTGAGGACAAGGTCCGTTCGATGGGCCGCACCGCCACCGGTGTGCGCGGCATCAAGATGGTCAAGGGTGAAGAAGTTGTCAGCCTGATCGTGGCCGAAAGCGCTGGTGGTGTTGAGGACGAGAGCGAAGACGAGGGCAATGTCGTCGAGGAAGCAGTGATCGATGGCGGCGAAATCGCCGATATCGGTGCCGATGATGCAGGTGCTCAGTACATCCTCACCGCGACCGAGAACGGCTACGGCAAGCGCACTCCGTTGGCGGACTACCCGCGCAAGGGTCGCGGCACGCAGGGTGTGATCGGCATCCAGACCAGTGAGCGCAACGGCAAGCTGGTCAGCGCAGTGCTGGTGAGCAACGATGACGAAGTGATGTTGATCTCCGATGGTGGCACGCTGGTGCGTACCCGTGGTTCGGAAATCTCGCGCGTCGGCCGCAACACCCAGGGTGTCACCCTGATCCGTCTGTCCAAGGGCGAAAAGCTGCAGGCGGTTGAACGCCTGGATGCCTCGCTGGACGATGGCGACGATACGGATGACGAGGCCGGAGTAGTTGTGCAGGATGCTGAGCAGGCACCGGCAGCGCCCGAAGCCTGATTGTCACTGCAGTTGAAATGAGAAAACGCCGGCGATGCCGGCGTTTTCTTTTGGGGCGCGGCGGCGTGCGAGACAACCGATAGCGCCGGGCCAAGCTCGGCAGGGGCATTCTCTGGTGAAGCCTCAGTGGAGCATGGCTCCACTCCAGGCGGGATTGCTGATTGCGCTGCAATCAGCGCGGCGTGCGTACCATGCGTTCGAGCAGATGCTCGACGATGTTGGCAGGATTGGCCGTGCGGCCTACATGGGTAACCGACATCTGCACCACCGAACTGCGCTTGGCGGTCAGAAAATGAAAGCGTGCGCGCGGTGGCAGCTGTGCGATGGGGCCTGCGTCTGGCCGGCCTTCGCAGATGGCGACGATGGCATCCAGCCATGGTTGCAGTGATTCGATATCCAGCTGCGGCGCGAACGCCTGCAGACGAGCGGTATCGAGCTCGATGGCTGCCTGCAGCTGGCTCGCACCGGGGCAGGAAACAATCACCCCGACGTTGATGAACTCCTCGCGCTCCACCCGCGGCACCACGCGGATGACCGCATAGTCATAGGTATGCAGCGTGGGCACGGATGGCCTCCTGTACGAAGGCTTCACGCAGTTGCAGGCGGCGCTTCAGATAGTTGGAATAGGCGTGGCGGTAAGCATCGGCATCGGTGAAGGTGGGCTCGTTCTGCAGCCAGCTTTCGGGGATGTCGGCGACGGCTGCGTCGATTACCGCATCGGTCAGGACTGGCGCCAGTGCGGTATCGGCGTCCGCAATCGCGCTGGCGAACGGTAGCAGCACATGGTCGCGGATCAGCTTGAACGGCTTGCCGCAGGCTTCGCCAGCGTTTTCCCAATCGTGGTGGAAATACAGCGCGGCGCCATGATCGATGAGATACAGCTTGCGGTGCCAAACCATCAGATTGGGATTGCGCGCAGTACGGTCGACGTTGCTGGTGAAGGCATCGAACCAGACGATGCGCGAAGCCAGTCCGGCATCCGGCTGCATTGCCGCGGGGTCGTAGTTGAGGGCGCCGGGCAGGTAGTCGCTTCCCAGATTGGTGCCTTCGCTGGCGCGGATCAGGTCCTGGATTTCCGGGTCGGGCTCAGTGCGTGCGAATTCGCGATCCAGTTCGACCAGTGCCATGTCCGGCATCGGGAGTTCAAGCGCCTGTGCCAGCTTGCCGACCACCAGTTCGGCGATCAGCGCCTTGGGGCCCTGGCCGGCACCGCGGAACTTGAGCACGTACATGCCGTCGTCATCGGCTTCGATGACGGCAGGCAGCGAGCCGCCTTCGCGCAGCGGTGTGATGTAGCGGGTCGCATGTACGGTCTTCACTGCTGGCAGGCCGGTACGGGGAAGGTAACAAGCCTAGCGCAAAGCAGTGAATGCAGGCTTCCTGCGGACTGGCCTATGCGGGCGCGCCTCATGCGGTGGCCTCGAAGGCGTCGTGGTAATGCACCTGCGCAACCGGCGGTTCACCGCTGAACGACAGCAGCTGGAAGTACTCGGCGGGCACCCCGGGCAGCACCAGTGCGGGATCGGCCCTGAAGCCGAAGCGGGCGTAATACGCCGGCTCGCCCAACAGTACGCAGCCGGCACTTCCCATGGCTTGCAGGCGTGCGATTGCGGCTCGCATCAGTGCCGAACCAACGCCGTGCTGCTGATGCGCCGGCGCTACCGAGATCGGCCCCAGCCCGTGCCAACCCGTATCTCCGGAAGAGAGTGTTACCGGTGATGCCGCGACATGGCCGATCACCTCATCGCCCTTCAGTGCGACCAACGAAAGCGTCAGCTGGCCAGCCTCGCGCAGCGCGGCGACGATGAACTGTTCGGTATGGCTGGAGTAGGGCTGATCGGCGAACGCAGCACGGGTGATGCGGTCGATTGCTTCGACGTCGTCGGGTAGCTCGTCGCGGATCAGCAGCTCGGCATCGGTGGCGGGGGGCGCGCCGTCCTTGCTGGATGATGGGATGGATGACTTGGACATGAGTTTCACTCCCGGGAGAATCTTCGCAGTCATGATGCGGGGAAGCGGCGGATGATGCGAGAGTGCGGGCCGGGCTTCAGGCTTCGCCATGCGAGCCCCTGTCTCGCTGCGGGAGATGGATTGGGGCAGGGGGGAAGGCCAGTCGATCTGGAAGCATGGAGAATGCCCGTCAATCCGCTCAGCATCTAGTCGACAGCCAGCATTTACAGGTACCGTTGTTCGCACGATGTGTTCCCCCCTCCGTCAGCGACAGGTAGAGCAGCGCGATGCGAAGGAGCAACATTCGTACGACGTACTGCTCCGCAGTGGCGTTCAATGCAATCAGGTCACTCAGGTGGTTCAGGAGTAGGGCGTGAGTTACATGTGCAGTGGCAAAGGGCTTGGCCGGACCAGGCGTGTCGCACCGCAGTTGTGCGGTTTGCCATTCGCGTTGATCTTGTTGGTGACGACCGGCTGTAACACGGTGCCACAGGTGCCTGCCGGACCCGCGCGGGATGTGCATGCCGAAATCGAGCAGCGCATACCGGCCAAGACGCCGGACCGCGACGGTTGGGCGGCGGACATCCAGACCGCATTGGCGGCGCAACGGATCGAGCCCAATACCGAGAACATCTGCGCGGTGCTGGCGGTGATCGAGCAGGAATCGGGCTATCGTGCCGACCCGCCGGTCGACAATCTGCCGCAGATCGCGCGACAGGAAATCCGTCGGCGCGCATCGGCAGTGCGCATCCCGGGCCTGATGGTGGACGCCGGCTTGAAGATCAGGGCGTTGGACGGCATCAGCTACGGCGACAAGCTTGCCCGTGTGCGCACCGAGCGCGATCTGAGTCGTTTGTACGAGGAGATCATCGATCGCGTGCCGATGGGGCGGCGCTTGTTTGCCGGCAAGAATCCGGTGCAGACCGGTGGTGCGATGCAGGTTGGAATTCCCTTCGCACAAGCGCATGCGCAAGGCTACCCGTATCCGGTGCAGAGCAGCATCCGTGATGAAGTATTCAGTCGTCGTGGTGGTATCTATTTCGGCACGATGCATCTGTTGGGCTACCAGACGCCGTATACGCGCAAGGTGCATCGTTTCGCCGACTACAACGCCGGCTGGTATGCCAGCCGCAATGCGGCGTTCCAGAGTGCGGTGGCAATGGCGACCGGTATCACGCTGGAGTTGGATGGCGATGTGCTGGTGCCAGACGCTGCACTGGACAAGCCGGGCCAGACCGAGCGTGCCGTGCGTTCGCTTGGGCCGCAACTGGGCATGGATGAGCGGCTGATTCGGCGTGCGCTGGAACAGGCCGATACGTTGGCCTTCAGCGACAGTGAGCTGCATCACCGGGTGTTCGATCTTGCCGAGGCCCGGGCCGGGCATGCACTGCCGCGTGCGATGATTCCGGGGATTCGCCTGGACAGCCCCAAGATCACCCGTGAATTGACCACCGAGTGGTTTGCCAATCGGGTGGATGAACGTTATCGGCAGTGTCTGGCGCGGTGAATCGTGACTGCGATGACCACCTCGGTGCATCGGCCCGCGCATTTCAATTTTTGTATCCGGGCGTTGCATCCGCGCACGCCTGGAGGTCTTGCGTCTGTCATTCCCGCGAAGGCAGGGATTGCTCTGCTTTCATGGGGGAGTGGCAGGTGGCGCTGCGCCAACCGTTACTCCGTGCGCTGCGGATGCCGTGCCAGTGCGCGTGAACCAGTGATGATCATGCGGATCATCTGCGACATCTGTTCAATCAGCTCCGGATCCTTCTCTTCCGGCAGATCCATCGCCATGCCGCCCATCGCGAAGATCAGGCGGGTGATGGCCTTGGCTGCCAGCGCCGGCTCGTAAAGGGTGGCGCCGTCGAGCGCGGCCAGCCGCACCAGATCCACCTTGAGCTCGTCCTCGAAGTACACCAGCTCGCGGTCCACTGCCTCCTTGAAGGCGTCGGAACCGGCGGTGCCTTCACGTAGCAGCACATGCATCAACCGGTCGTCGGCGCGCAGCTGCTCCATGAAGGTTTCAACGGACAAGCGGATCACGCCGCGATTGCTGTCGGCCGCGCGCAGCCGTGCCTGGCCGATGATGGTGCGCAACGAGCGCCCGGACAGATCAATCAGGGCCACCGTCAGTTCATCCATGTCGCGGAACTGGCGATAGAACGAATTGGGAGCGATGCCGGCTTCGCGCGCGACTTCGCGCAGGCTCAGCGTGGAAACGCTGCGATGCGGGCCGATGAGGGCGAGCGCGGCGGCCAGCAGGTCGTCACGCGAGATCGAGGCCTTGCGCGCGGGGTGCAGGTCGTCTGGTGCGGCAGTGGGCTGGTCGCGGGTGCTCATCACGGCTCGGGTGGTCAGGTCGATGAATCATAGCCTGTGTTGCGTATATACAGCTGTATACACAGTCGTATGCTCGCCCGTATAGTTCGTCCCCATGAGTGCCGTCTACCGCAATGCCACCCCGCCAACGATTCCCTGGTTGAGCGAGGGCTTCTTCGATTTCTGGTCTTCCCGGGTGCATCCGTTGTGGACGCTGCGGCGCCCCTTGGCGCGGCTGGTCTCGCGCAGCGCCGCCAGCGCCGATGCAGTCACCCTGGAACTTCAGCCCAATCGGCATTTCCGGGGGCTGGCGGCTGGCCAGCACATCAACCTGGGAGTCGAAGTGGATGGCCGCCTGGCGACCCGCAGCTTCAGCCCCACGTTGCTTGCAAACGGCCGCCTGGCGATCACCGTCAAGGCGATTGCCGGCGGCAAGGTCAGCACCCATCTGGCGCGAGCTGCCGTCCCCGGCGAGGTGTTTGCGCTGGGTCAGGCATTTGGCGACATGACTGTGCCGAAGGACGTGCCGCAGCATCTGTTGCTGCTGGCGGCCGGTAGCGGAATCACGCCGATGCGGGCGCTGCTGCGGCAGCTGGATGCGCAGGCGATGCCGGCACCGGTGACGCTGCTGTACTGGGCGCGTCGTCGCGAAGAGCTGTGCTTCGTCGATGAGTTGAATGCATTGGCCCGCCGGCATTCCAATTTCCGCTTGCAGCTGCTGCTGACCCGCGATCCGCAGGCGCCGGATGCGCGGATCGACGCACACGACTTTACCGGCCTTGCCGCGTTGGACACCGCACGCGTGCTCGCCTGTGGTCCCGGTGGCTTCGTGGAAGCGGCACGTCAGCGCCTGCAGGGGCAGGTGGCCAGCTTCCAAAGCGAGGCGTTCAGCCTGCCGCAGCTGCCTGCGCAGGAGGAAGGCAATGTGCAGGTCCAACTGCTGCGCAGCGGTCGTACGCTGATCGTGCCGCGTGGCACTGCTTTGTTGCAGGCGCTGGAAGCCGAAGGTGTTCAACCTGCCAGCGGTTGCCGCATGGGCATCTGCAATACCTGCGTGTGCGGCAAGGTCTCGGGCATCACCCGGCATACGCTTACCGGTGATTACGCAGACGAACCCTCCACACCGCTGAAGCTGTGCGTCAACAGCGCCAGTACCGATCTCGCCCTGGAGCTGTAATCGATGTCTTCCGTACACAACCGGGCGCTGTCGCCCGCACAACTGCAGACCTTTGGCGACGAACTGGACGCCGTGCGTGCACGTCACCAGGCCACGCTGGGTGCCAGCGACGCACGTTACATCCGCAAGGTGGTCGCCGCCGTGCGCTGGTGCGGCGTTGCCGGTCGCGCGTTGTTGTTCCTCGGCGCATTCGTGCACAGCGTGCTGGTGCCGGCATGGATTGCCGGTGTGCTGCTGCTGGCGCTCTCCAAGATCCTGGAGAACATGGAGCTGGCGCACAACGTCATCCATGGCCAGTACGACTGGATGGGTGACCCGAGCCTGCAGGGAAAGAACTACGAATGGGATATTGCCGGTACTTCCGAGAACTGGCGCAAGACCCACAATTTCCGCCACCACACCTACACCAACGTGCGCGGGTTGGACGATGACATCGGCTATGGCCTGTTGCGCATCTTCCCCGAGCAGCGCTGGCAGCCGTTCTATCTGCTGCAGCCGTTCGTGGCGGTGATCTTCGCGCTGCTGTTCGAGTGGGGTATCGCCATACAGGATCTGCGCGTAGGCCGCCTGCTCGGTGGCAAGGTCACGTTGCGGCAGTTGTGGAAGCAGGCCAAGCCTGTGCGCCGCAAGGCACTCAAGCAGGTGTTGAAGGACTACGTGCTGTTCCCCGTGCTGGCCGGCCCGTTCTTCCTGCCGGTGCTGCTGGGCAATGTGGCCGCCAACGTCATCCGCAATGTCTGGACGTACGTGGTGATCTTCTGCGGGCATTTCACCGCCGATGCGGAAACCTTTCCCAAGGATTGCATTCGTAACGAGAGCCGCGGGCATTGGTACCTGCGTCAGCTGCGTGGCTCGTCGAATATCGCCGGTGGCAAGCTGATGAATGTGATGACCGGCAACCTGAGTCATCAGATCGAACATCACTTCTATCCCGATATTCCCGCCAACCGCTACGCCGCCATGGCCGTGGAAGTGCGCCAGATCTGCGAGCGTTACGGCCAGCACTACAACACCGGCTCGTTGCCGCGCCAGTTTGGCCAGGTGATGTGGCGCATCGTGCGGCATGCGTTCCCCAGCAAGCCGGCTCCGGCACGCCCGCTGGTGACGGAAGGCAATGAACGCGCCGAGTCACTGGGTGGGCAGGTGGCAAGCTGACCAGCCCCCCGGTCTGGAAGCGGCCTTGGCCGCGAAGCGTGCAATGCATGGACTTCGCGACAGAGGCTGTTTCTGGGCGGGCTTAGCCGCGTACCGCGGCTTCTATCGCGGCGACATCGATTTTGGTCATGCCCATCATCGCTTCGAAGGCGCGCTTGGCTACCGCCGGATCAGGGTCGGTGAACGCTGCGGTCAGCACGCGCGGGGTGATCTGCCATGACAGCCCCCATTTGTCCTTGCACCAGCCGCAGGCACTTTCCTGCCCGCCATTGCCGACGATGGCGTTCCATAGACGATCGGTTTCGGCCTGGTCGTCGGTGGCTACCTGGAACGAAAACGCCTCGGAGTGCTTGAACGCGGGCCCGCCATTCAAGCCCAGGCAGGGGATGCCCATTACGGTGAATTCCACCGTCAGCGGATCCCCTTGTTTGCCTGAGGGGAAGTCACTTGGCGCGCGGTGTTCGGCCAACACTTTGCTGTCCGGAAACGTGGCGGCATAGAAGGTGGCAGCTTCCAGTGCAGTGCCGTCGAACCAGAGACATATCGTGTTCTTGTTGAGCATGACGTTTCTCCCGAATAGACGGCCTGCATAGCACGCCGGACATTCAGTCATCGTGGTCAACCTGCGGGATTGTCGGGCGCTCGCGTTCACGCCAATACGCTGAATACGTGGATTCAGTTGGCTGAATCCAATGCGCTGCGTCGCGAGGGAACGTCAGCCTTTCAGGCGCGCCGCAACCAGAAGTAGATCGGCAGGCCGGCAATGATCAGGCCAACACCCCAGAGCAATGCTTCGGTACCAATGCCGCCGATGGCGTACAGGCTGAAAGCCAATGCGCCGGCTGCTGCAACACGCGAAGGCATGCCGCTGCCACGCCAAAGCCATGCCGCCGCCCCGGCCAGATACGGCAGCAGAGTGGCGGCGGTGGAAAGCAGCACCGAGAACTTGAACAGATCCACCAGCGAGCGGTTGTAGTTGCAGATCACCAGTACGGTGGCCAGCAGGCAGCTGATGATGACGCCGAACGCAGGTGCACCGCGCTTGTTGGTGCGGGCAAAGGCGCGCGGCAATACGCCATCGCGTGCGGCGGCCATCGGCAGCTGTGCCGACAGCAGGGTCCAACCGTTGAGTGCGCCGACGCAGGAAATGGCCATCACCATCGCCAACAATTTGCCTGCGGTCGGACCCCAAAGCGATGCGGCAGCGTCGGCCATGGGTGCGCCGGAGTTGGCCAGCACATCGGCCGGCAGCAGGCCCAGCACGGTGGTGCAGGCCAGTACGGTTGCGATGCCGGCGATCGCGGTGCCGGTGACGGTGGCGCGGGCGATGGTGCGCGGTGCGTCGTCCACCGATTCAGCCGGCACGGTGGCCGCTTCCAGCC
Organism: Stenotrophomonas humi; assembly: GCF_001431415.1. Taxonomy (GTDB): domain Bacteria; phylum Pseudomonadota; class Gammaproteobacteria; order Xanthomonadales; family Xanthomonadaceae; genus Stenotrophomonas; species Stenotrophomonas humi. The sequence goes on from NZ_LDJI01000027.1 coordinate 68,363, forward strand.
CGATCATGGCCCACAGGGTCAGCGCCACGGTGGCAGCGGCCACGCTGCCCAGGGACTCGCCGCTGGGGTTGAACGGCACATAGTGGCTGGTATCGATGAACCACAGCGCCACCAGCCCGAACAGCAGCAGTGGTACCACCTTGAGCACGGTGGTCAGCAACTGCAGTCGCCCGGCCTCGCGTACACCAATGAGGTTGACACCGGCACACAGCCACAACGCCACCAGTCCACAGGCGGCCGCGCTTGCCGGCGTGGCGGTCAATGCGGGAAAGATGGCGCCGATGCTGCCGGCGAAGGCCACGGCGATGGCGGCGATGGCGCACCACATCGATATCCAGTAACTCCAGGCCACGATGAAGCCGGGAAGTTCGCCAAAGGCATTGCGGGCGAACACATAAGGGCCACCGGTCTGCGGCCAGCGCTTGGCCAGCTGGGCGAAGGTGATGGCCAGCAGCAGGGCGCCGCACAGGGTGATACCCCAGCCGATGAGGGTGGCGGCGCCGTAGGGGGCAAGGGTGGCCGGCAACAGGAAGGTGCCTGAGCCGATCATGCTGCCCACCACCAGGGCGGTGGCGGACCAGAAGCCCAGTGGGCGGCGTGAATTAGTCATGGAGTACAGCAACGGCAAGGGTCATGCGACGGCGCAGGGAGCGTCGGGCGGGACGGGAGTGGGGGCTGCAGCTTTCCTGAACGGATGACTGCGGAATGGGGCAATTATGACGGTTTGCCGGCCTGACGGCGAACCCGGATGCGGGTAATGACCTTTGGCCCTTTCCGTGAATCCGTTGCGCGGTAACGCTGGCGGCCTTGTTCTCCCCTATGGAAAGCCGCCATGACGCTTCGCCCGCTGGCATTTGCCGTTTCGCTGTCCCTGGCCACCGTGCTGGGCGCTTGTACGCAGTCCCCGCAGCCGGCAGGTGCCGATGCCGCGAGCCAGGCCCCGCAGGCCGACAAGGCCGCGCAACTGACCCAGATGTATGCCGACTATTGGGAAGGCGTGCTCAAGCTGAATCCGCTGCAGGCCACGTTCCAGGGCGACAACCGCTACAACGATCAGCTGCCGGATTTCGGCTCGGCGGATTTCCGCAAGCAGAGCCATGACTTCACCACCGAATGGCTGGGCAAGGTGGAGAAGCTGGGCGATGCCGGACTGACCGGGCAGGACCTGCTCAGCTACCGCATCTTCGTGGAAGAGCAGAAGCAGTCACTGGAAGGTGAGAAGTTCCCGACCTGGATGATGCCGGTCAACCAGATGGGCTCGACCGTGAGCTACGCGGTGATGCTGGGCTCCGGCCAGGTCGCACAGCCGTTCAAGACGGTGAAGGACTACGACAACTGGCTGGCACGTGCCGGCCGTATTCCGGTGCTGCTGGATACTGAAATCAGCAACATGCGCGAAGGCATGAAGGCCGGTGTGGTGCAGCCGCGTGTGCTGATGGAAAAGGTGGTGCCGCAGTTCGATGAGATCCTCGCCGCCAAGGCCGAGGACAGCCAGTTCTGGGGTCCGATCAAGTCGATGCCTGCAGACTTCGCACAGGCCGACAAGGACCGTCTGACCGCCGCTTACCGCAGCTTGATTGCCGAGCAGCTGCTGCCTGCAATCAAGAAGCAGCGCGATTTCATCGCCAACGAATATCTGCCGGCGACCCGTGACACGGTGGGTCTGGATTCGCTGCCCGACGGCAAGGCGTGGTACGCCTTCAACGCCAAGGAAAGCACCACCACCGCGCAGACGCCGGAGCAGATCCACGAAATCGGCCTGAAGGAAGTGGAGCGCATCCACGGCGAAATCCGCACGGTGATGGAACAGGTGGGCTTCAAGGGCTCGTTGCAGGACTTCTTCAAGTTCATGCAGACCGACAAGCAGTTCGAGTTCAAGTCCGAACCGGAGCTGCTGGAGCATTACCGTGGGCTGGAAGCCAAGATCAACGCCAGCGTGCCGAAGCTGTTCTCGTTGACCCCGAAGGCCGGGTTCGAGATTCGCCCGATCGAGGCATTCCGGGCCAAGTCGGCCGCCGGTGGCGAGTACATGCAGCCGAGCGAAGACGGTACCCGCCCGGGCATCTTCTACGTCAACACCTACGACCTGCCGACCCGCAAGACCTGGGATGCGGAAGACCTGTTCCTGCATGAGGCCATTCCGGGCCATCACTTCCAGCTGGCATTGCAGCAGGAACTGAAGGGTGTGCCGGCGTTCCGTCGCTTTGGCGGCGAGACCGCTTTCATTGAAGGCTGGGGGCTGTATGCCGAAAGCCTGGGCAAGGACCTGGGTGTCTACACCGATCCGTACAGCTACTTCGGCCGCCTGCAGGGCGAGCTGTGGCGTGCCGTGCGTCTGGTGGTGGACACCGGCCTGCATTCCAAGAACTGGACCCGCCAGCAGGTGCTGGACTACATGTTCGCCAACTCGTCCGTGAGCGAGCCCGATGCCATTGCCGAAGCCGAGCGCTACATCGCCTGGCCGGGCCAGGCGTTGGCCTACAAGACCGGCGAACTGAAGATCCAGGAGCTGCGCAAGCGTGCGCAGGAAAAGCTGGGTGACAAGTTCGACATCCGCGAGTTCCATGCCGAAGTGCTGAAGGATGGTTCGGTGCCGCTGGACGTGCTGGAAGAGAAGGTGGACGGCTGGATTGCTGCCAAGGGCAAGTAATCTGCGGTAAGTGGATTTGGAGAGGCACCGCGAAAGCGGTGCCTCTTTGGTTTTTGGGGTCTGTGGTTCATGGAGTGAAAGCGAAGAGCTTGCCCTCACCCCAACCCCTCTCCCGCGGCGGGAGAGGGGCTTCAAAGCTGCAGTTGCTCGAACCGCGTCCGCCTGTATTGCGGCGAGCCCCTCTCCCGCCTGCGGGAGAGGGGTTGGGGTGAGGGCAGAGCCGCAGCCCGCGAACTACGAAATCTCCAAGTGCTGCCGAAGTAAGCGGCAAATCCATCCCCCAAAAAAAGGAACGCATTGATTCACCCGCCAGCATCTGTCCGGCCACACGCCTATGTCAAAGTACGCGACATCCCCTGAGACCCTCCCAGCGGCCTGAAGGCAGTCAGCACCTGCACTCCAGCCATCGCTGTTACCGACAATGACCCTACTCGTATCGCTGATCCTGCCGCTGCTCGCCTTGTGGCTCTGGTGGCCTGTTACCTCCCTGAGCAAGCGTCAGCGTCGGTGGCATATCGGCGTCACGCTTGCCCTCGCACTGATCGGCCTGAGCTTCGCCACGCTGTGGCGGATGGATGTATTCGAGTACGCGGTCGAGGCCTGGATCCAGCTGGTGTTTGGCTGGGTGCTGGCGATGTTCATCATCCTGCTGGCATTCCTGGTGCTGCGTACGCTGGGTTGGCTGGTGTCACGCTTCGCACCTCGCACGTCGCTGTGGGCGACGCTGTGGCACGGCAAGCGCATGAACCAATCGGCATCGGTGTTGATCGTCGTGCTGGCCACGCTGGGGATCTGGAACGGCCTGAAGCCGCCGCAGGTGCGCGAACGTGAACTGGTCGTGCCGCAGCTGCCTGTGGAACTGGACGGTGTGCGTGTGGCAGTACTTGCCGACCTGCATGTCAGTCCGGTCAAGCGCACCTGGCGCACGCAGCGCATCGTCGATGCGGTGATGGCGGCCAAGCCGGACATCATCGTGCTGCCGGGTGACATGGTGGACGGCGAAGTCACCGATACGGCCGCGTTCGTCGAACCGCTTGCGAAGCTGGCCGCACCGCATGGCGTATGGGTCGCACCAGGCAATCACGAGTACTACCACGGCTACAAACAGTGGATGGCCCATTTCCGTGGCATGGGCCTGGGCGTACTTGAAAACCAGACCGCGCGGTTGTCGATCAACGGACGCACCCTGGCGGTGTCCGGTGTGGGCGATCTGGCTGCGCTGCGCCCCAGCTCGTACATGCGGGGTGGGTTGGCGCCGGACCTGCCGGCAGTCATCGCTGCGGCCAAGGGCAGTGATGCGCATATCCTGCTGGCCCACCAGCCCAAGCAGGCACGTGATGCGGCGGCGACCGGTGCCTTCAATCTGCAGATCTCCGGTCACACGCATGGTGGCCACATGCTGGGTTTCGACCGTTGGGTGGTGGCTCCGGCAAACCATGGCTACGTGCGTGGCGAATACAGGGTCAAGGACATGAAGCTCTTCGTCAGCAGTGGTGCCGGACAGTGGGATGGCTTCACCGCGCGGTTGGGTGTGCCTTCCAGTATTGACGTGCTGGTATTGAAGCGTGGCGCCGCCGGCAGTCGTTGAGACGTTGCGATGAAGCGCTGACGCCGGGTGTTTGAACTCAGCTGTCGATGGTTTCCTCGGTGGCTGTGTTCTTCCGGTCGGGCATCAATCGCGGCAGTGCGCCCACGACCGCCAGTGCCGCAACCGTCGTCGCCAATGCCACCATCTGCATGCCCATGCCGGCCGCCATGCCGATGGCGGCGGTCATCCAGATACCCGCCGCGGTGGTCAGGCCCTGCACCCGCTCCTTTTTGTCCTGCTTGAGGATGGCGCCTGCACCCAGAAAGCCGATGCCGGAGACAATGCCCTGCATCACGCGGGTGACATCGGCGCCACTGATGCCCATCTGCAAGGGCGCCAATACAAACAACGCCGAACCCACGGACACCAGGATGTGGGTCTTCAGTCCGGCCGCGCGGCCTTTGCTTTCGCGCTCCAGCCCCAGCAGCCCGCCGAGTACGATGGCGGTGAGAAGGCGGGATGCAACGACGGTCAGCGTCTCCACATCGGGTATCGAAAATTCGGCCGCCAGCGCATGACCGATCTGGGAGGGGATGCTCATTGCGGGTCTCCGCTGAAGCGGGCAAGGATGGGTTACGGGTTGATTGCTTCGATCAAGCGGCAGTTCCGCCGCAACCTTCCGGCGCTGCATCACGGTCCGCGTTGGAACGCTAGCACTGTGCAGGTGCGGCAGCGGTGATGGCTGGGGCAGAAGTGCCTATCGGCCGCGGGAGCGGGAGGACAACTGCCAATGCGGATGCCCTTCGTCGCGGCAGGTGATCCTGCTGCTGAAACAACAACGGCCCTTTTCAGGACCGTTGTGGGTAGCGTCTGAAGTGCGGATCAGAACGCGATCTGCTCGAAATTCTCCACGCGGGCATGGCCATGCGTGGCATCGCCGGTACGCGGCTGCGGGTAGTCGCTGATGCGATCCAGCAGCACCGTCTGCAGGCCGGCGTCGCGGGCGGCATCCAGTTCTTCGACGATGTCGGACAGGAACAGGATGTCCTGCGGCGCGGTGTCGATGGCCTGCGCGATGTGCGCGTAGCTGGCGGCATCGCGTTTCCCGCCCACTTCGGTGTCGAAGTTGCCGGAGAACAGGCCATTGAGATCGCCAGCCTCGCTGAAGCCAAAGAACAGCTTCTGCGCCGGCACCGAGCCCGATGAGTACACATACAGCGGCAGCCCGGCGGCATGCCAGCCGCGCAGTACGCCGGCGACTTCCGGATACATGTGCGCGGCGTAGTCACCGTTGCGATAACCCGCATCCCAGATCATGCCCTGCAGCGCCTTGAGCGCGGTGTGCTTGCGGTCCTGGTCGATCCAGCCCTGCAGGGTTTCGACGATGACTTCGTCCTGGCAGGCGCCAGCGGCGATCTCGGTGGCGACCGCATCCAGCCACTGGCGGACCTGCGGATCGTTGCCGTGGTCGCGGACGAATGCGGGCAGGGCGGCGCGGGCATACGGGAACAGCACTTCCTTGACGAAGGAGATGCTGGAGGTGGTGCCCTCGATGTCGGTGAGGATGGCTTTGATGGTCATGCGGGGATTCCTGCGCGATGCTTTCAACGTGCTCGCGGGTAGATACAGAGGGTAGGGTGCAACGGCTTGGAGCTGCCCTCACCCCAACCCCTCTCCCGCAGGCGGGAGAGGGGCTTGTGGGTCAAGCGGCGCTGGGTTCGTAGCGCGGGAAGCGCAGCGCGATGTCGGTGCCGGTGAAATGGCCGACCCAGCCGTCCGGCTCGGTGAAGAAACGGATCGCGGCAAAGTTGGGCGCCTCGCCCATGTCGAACCAATGGGTGACGCCATCCGGTACCGAGATCAGGTCGTCCTTCACGCATTCCACTTCGTAGACCTTGTCGTCCACGTGCAGGGTGAACAGGCCCGAGCCGGCGACGAAGAAACGTACCTCGTCTTCCTTGTGGTAATGCTCGTCGAGGAACTTCTTGCGGATCTCCGCGCGGTTCGGGTTGTCCGGGGCAATGGAAGCCACATCCACGCTCTTGAAGCCATGCGCGGCCACCAGGCGGTCGATGTCTTCGCGATAGGCGGAAAAGACTTCTTCCTGGCTGGCGCCCGGGGTGATCGGGTGCTGGGCCTGCCAGCGTTCGAAGGTGACGCCGATCTTTTTCAGTTCGGCAGCGATGACGTCGCCGTCGCGGCTGTCGAGCAGCGGGGCGTCCGGAGCGGTGTCATTGAAGATGCGCAGACGGCTCATGGCGATGGACTCCATGGGTGAGGGGGAAGGAGCGTAGCAGGCACGGGCCGAACAGGACCCGCGCCGATTCGGAATCAGGATATGGCGCGCAGTTTGAGCAGTTCCAGCTCGCAATGGAGAAGAAACTCGAACGCTTCAAGGTGGCGCCGCGCCTCTGCCATGTCGCGACCCCATGCGTACAGGCCATGGCCGTCGATCAGGTAGCCCCACATCGGCCCCTTGTCGAGCTCGGCTTCCACCTGCGCGGCCAGTACATCCATGTCCTGGGTGTTGGGGAACACCTTCAGGTTGACGGCGGTTTCGTGGGTGGAATTGCCGTGCAGTGCCTTGAGCAGTTCATAGCCTTCCAGACGGATATGGCCCTGCTGGCCATACAGGCGTGAGGCGATGGTCTGCACCGGTGAATGGGTGTGCAGCACGCAGCCCACGTCCGGGAAGCGGGCGTACAGCTGGGTGTGCAGCAGGGTTTCGGCGGACGGGCGCAGTGGGCGGCCGACGGCCTTGCCGGCGAAGTCGACCACCATGATGTCGCTTTCGATCAGCCGGCCCTTGTCCTTGCCGGACACGGTGATGGCCGCATGCTGGTCGTCCAGCCGATGCGAGAAATTGCTGCTGGTGGCAGGTGTCCAGCCCGATTGGGCCAGATCGCGGATGTTGTCGATCAGCAGCTGGGCCAGCTGGCTCAGCCGCTCGCTGTCGTAGGGGACGGAAGGCGCGTTCATGTCCACATTCTACTAAGAACGCATGCCGGTTCCTGCCCGGCGGCACGCGGGGATGAAATCCCGGCCTGGTGGGGGCCAGTGGTCGCCGTGGTGCTGGGATTCGGCTCGGTTCCATCCCGCTCTACCGCCAGCCGGCGTCCCGCCGCAAAAAAAAGAACCCGGGTGCCAGACACCCGGGTTCTGCTTGTCCATCCACGACGCGGTGCTCAGCCCTTGTTGGCCTTGTTGGCTGCGTTGAGCTTGCTGTGGCGGATGCTGTAGGTGAAATAGATGATGAAGCCGGTGGCCGTCCATACACCCATCAGCATCCAGTTGTGCAGGGTCATGGCGGTGAGCAGCGCGATGCAGCTGAGTACGCCCAGGCTGCAGATCAGCCACGCCATCGGGATGCGGAACGGACGCGGCAGGTCCGGCTGGGTGCGGCGCAGGACCAGCACGCCGGCGCAGACCGCGGCAAAGGCGATCAACGTGCCCATCGAGGTCAGCTCACCCAGGATGTCCAGCGGAAACAGCGCCGCCAGCAGGGCGATACCGATACCGGTGATCACGGTATTGATGTGCGGGGTGCGGTACTTCGGGTGGATGCGGGTGAACACCGGCGGCAGCAGGCCGTCGCGGCCCATGATCATGAAAATGCGTGGCTGGCCGATCACCATCACCAGCACCACCGACGCCAGGCCGATCAGCGCGCCCACTTCGACGATGACGCGCAGCCAATCCAGCTGCGGATGCGCGGCCACGGCGGTCACCACCGGTTCGGCCGTGCCCAGCAGTTGGTAAGGCACCAGGCCGGTCATCACCGCCGCCATGGCGATGTACAGCACGGTGCAGATCACCAGCGACAGCAGCATGCCGATCGGCAGGTCGCGCTGCGGACGGTGCGATTCTTGCGCCGCCACGGACACCGCTTCAAAGCCGATGTAGGCAAAGAACACCATCGCCGCGCCGCGCAGCACGCCGTCGAAGCCATACTTGCCCGGGCCTTCGTTGGCGGGGATGAAGGGGGTCCAGTTGCTCGGGTCCACGTACTTCCAGCCGGCGATGATGACCAGCAGGATCAGGCCGGTCTTGAGGATCACCATGGCCATGTTCATTGCCGAGGACTTGCTGATGCCGACATAGCAGAGCCAGGTCAGCAGCAGCACGAGGATCGCCGCCGGGATGTTGGCGATGGCGCCGGTGGGCTTGAGCTGGGCATCCAGTGGGGCACTGACCAGAGCGGCCGGCAGGTGGATATCGAAATGGTTGAGGAAGCTGAGGAAGTAACCGGTCCAGCTCACCGCCACGGCCGAGGCGGAGACGCCGTATTCCAGCACCAGCATCCAGCCGATGAACCACGCCGACAGTTCGCCGAAGGTGGCGTAGGTGTAGGTATAGGCGCTGCCGGCGACCGGCACCATCGAGGCGAATTCGGCGTAGGCCATGGCGCAGAAGGCGCAGCAGATGGCCGCCAGCACGAAGGACAGCATGATGGCCGGGCCGGCATGGTTGGCGGCGGCCTGTCCGGTGATGACGAAGATGCCGCCGCCGATCACCGCGCCGATACCGAGCGCGGTCAGGCCCCACGGGCCGAGGGTGCGGCGCAGGCTCAGGCCATTGGCTTCTTCATGTGCGGCATGCGGATGTTTGGTGGCCCACAGTTGCTTGAACATGGTTCGAATATTCGCTCGTCAGTGCGTGGTGGGGACACGCAGAAAAAACCGGCGCGGGAAGCGCCGGCAATGAAGTGGAATCAGGCGCTCTTGTTGAGCTTGCTGTGGCGGATGCCATAGCCGAAGTAGATGCACAGGCCCAGCACGGTCCAGGCGACGAACAGGTGCCAATGCACCACGAACGCCTGCATGAACAGCGCCAGACAGGCCACCGCACCCAGCGGGCAGATCAGCCACACAACCGGCACCTTGAACGGGCGCGGCAGGTCGGGCTTGGTGTAACGCAGCACGAGCACGCCGATGCAGACCGTGGCGAACGCCAGCAGGGTACCCATCGAAACCAGCTCACCCAGGACGTTCAGCGGCACCAGCCCGGCCAGCGCGGCAGCCAGTACGCCGACCACGACGGTGCTGACGTAGGGCGTACGGAAGCGCGGATGTACCTTGCCGAAGGCCTTGGGCAGCAGGCCATCGCGGGAGATGGTGTAGGCGATGCGCGACTGCCCCATCATCATCACCAGCACCACCGAGGACAGGCCGGCGATGGCGCCGATCTCAACCGCGGTTTTCAGCCAGGCCAGGTTGGCGTAAGGCTCCAGTGCGGTGGCCACCGGCTTGTCGGTGCCGAGCAGGTTGTACGGCAGCATGCCGGTCAGCACCGCGCAGACCACGATGTACACCAGCGTACACACGGCCAGCGAGCCGAGCAGGCCGATCGGCATGTTCTTCTGCGGGTCCTTGGTTTCGCCGGCAGCGGTGGAGACCGCGTCGAAGCCGATATACGCGAAGAAGACGATGGTGGCCGCGCGGAACACACCGCTCCAGCCGAACTGGCCGAAGGTGCCGGTGTTTTCGGGAATGAAGGGGTGCCAGTTGGCCGGGTCGATGTAATGAATGCCGAAACCCACGAACAGGCAGATGACGGTGATCTTGATCGCCACGATCACCGCATTGACGAAGGTGGACTGGGTGACACCGACATACAGCAGGCCGGTGATGGCGGCGACGATCAACACGGCTGGCAGGTTGAACAGCTTGCCGGAGTTGACGAAGGCGTCACCGGTCCAGGCGATCGGGGCGGCGGAGAGTGCATCCGGGAACGGGACGTGCAGCGTGGTGGTGATGAAACTGATCAGGTAGGCCGACCAGCCCACCGCCACCGATGCCGAGGCGAACAGGTACTCCAGCACCAGGCACCAGCCGATGAACCACGCCATGCCTTCGCCCAGGGTGGCGTAGGAATAGGAATAGGCGCTGCCGGAGACCGGCATCATCGCCGCGAACTCGGCATAGCACAGGCCCGCCAGGGCACAGGCAAAGCCGGCGATCACGAAAGAGAGCATCACGGCCGGGCCGGCGTGGTTGGCCGCGGCCTGTCCGGTAAGGACGAAGATGCCCGCGCCGATCACCGCGCCAATGCCCAGCATGATCAGATGCTTGGCTGTGAGGGTGCGCTTGAGCGTGGCTTCGCCTTGCAGGCTGCCTTCAATCGGCTCTCCGGCATCGACATGCGCGGTCGGTTCGATTGGTTTGACCCTCAACAGTGTTTTGAGCATTCCGCTAATTCCCGAATCTTGTGTAATGCACCCGGGCGCATGGAGGCGACGGGGAGGATGGAGGGTGTCACAAACTGAACGGTCGGCAACAGCTCTACCTTGCCAAAGGTGGTCAAACTCGACAAGCGCATGTGCAGCATCGACAGCGATAATGGCCGCTGCCTCGAATCAATGGGATGTGCTGACGGTCATGCTTGAACAGGATCAGAGTCTGCGCCAGGCGCTGCTGGAGTATGCACGGGCTGTTCCCGCGCATGGCGATGTGGCGCAGGAATTTCTGGCGTTGCTGGAGGCTGCGGGGCCGGACCCGTTCACCCGCGAGCGGCTGGAGGGCCATTTCACCGGGAGTGCCTGGCTGGTCAGTGCCGATGGCCAGCGGGCGCTGCTGACCCATCACCGCAAGCTTGGGCGCTGGCTGCAGCCGGGCGGGCATGCCGATGGCGACCATGACCTGCCGGCGGTGGCGTTGCGCGAGGCTGACGAGGAGTCGGGCCTGCCGGGGCTGGCCTTGGCCTCGCGGGCCATATTCGATCTGGACCGGCATTGGATTCCGGAGCGCCGCGAGGTGCCGGGCCATTGGCATTACGACGTGCGCTACGTGGTGGTTGCCGGGCCGGACGAGCGCTTTGCGGTCAGCGAGGAGTCGCTGGATCTGGCCTGGTGCCTGGTGACGGATATCGCCGGGCAGGAAGATGAATCCATGCAGCGAATGGCGATGCGATGGCTGGCGCGGGGCCAGGGTTAGGAGTTTTACCCGTTCCCAACCCTCCCTTTGCCTGCGGCGAAGGAGAGGAGGGGGAGTAAAAAAGAACGCCCCGATTGGGGCGTTCTTCGCTTCACTTCAAACTAGACGCGGCAACTCAAGCAGCCTTCTTCGCCGCCAGCTGGCGAAGCACGTACTGCAGCAGGCCGCCGTTGCGGAAGTACTCCACTTCCTTCGGGGTCAGCAGCAGCACTTTGGCCTGGAACTGCTGTTTGCTGCCATCGGCCCGGGTGGCGGTGACGGTGGCGGTCTTGGCCTTGCCGTCGTCCAGCCCGGTGACATCGAAGGTTTCCGAGCCGTCCAGCCCAAGCGTTTGCGCGTTCTGGCCATCCTGGAACTGCAATGGCAGCACGCCCATGCCGACCAGGTTGGAGCGGTGGATGCGTTCGAAGCTCTCGGCGATGACCGCCTTGACGCCCAGCAGGTTGGTGCCCTTGGCGGCCCAGTCGCGCGAGGAGCCGGTGCCGTATTCCTTGCCGGCAATCACCACCAGCGGCCTGCCGTCGGCCTTGTACTTCATCGCGGCATCGTAGATGGCCAGCTTCTCGCCAACTGGGCTGCCCGGTGCGTAATACAGCGTATTGCCGCCTTCTTCGCCGCCGAACATCAGGTTCTTGATGCGGATGTTGGCAAAGGTACCGCGCACCATCACGTCATCGTTGCCGCGGCGGCTGCCGTAGCTGTTGAAGTCGGCCGGTTGTACGCCGCGCGCCTGCAGGAAACGGCCGGCAGGCGAATCCTTCTTGATGTTGCCGGCCGGTGAGATGTGGTCGGTGGTGATGGAGTCGCCGAACAAACCCAGCACGCGCGCGCCGTGCACGTCGGAGATGGTGCCGACCTGCATGGTCATGCCGTCGAAGTAGGGCGGGTTCTTGATGTAGGTCGAATCGGAGTTCCACAGGTAAGCCTGGCCTTCCGGTGATTCGATCTGCGCCCAGCGGCTGTCGCCCTTGAACACATCGGCGTAGTTCTGCTTGAACATCTCCGGACCGACGGTGGCGGCGATGGTGTCGCCGATTTCCTTGTTGCTCGGCCAGATATCGCGCAGGAATACGTCCTTGCCATCACTGCTCTTGCCGATGGGGTCGCGGGTCAGGTCGATGTTGACCGTGCCAGCGATGGCGTAGGCCACCACCAACGGGGGAGAAGCCAGGTAGTTGGCCTTCACTTCCGGGTGGACGCGGCCTTCAAAGTTGCGGTTGCCGGACAACACCGATGCCACGACCAGGTCACCCGCTGCGATGCCGGCGCTGACTTCGACTGGCAGTGGGCCGGAGTTGCCGATGCAGGTGGTGCAGCCGTAGCCGACCACGAAGAAGCCCAGCTTCTCCAGGTCGGTCATCACGCCGGCCTTTTCCAGATAGTCGGTGACCACACGCGAGCCCGGCCCGAGCGAAGTCTTCACCCACGGCTTGGCCTTCAGCCCCAGGCGCGCGGCGTTGCGTGCGAGCAGACCGGCACCGAGCATCACCGCCGGGTTGGAGGTGTTGGTACAGGAGGTGATCGCCGCGATCACCACCGAGCCGTCCTTCAAGCGCATCGACTGGTTGTCGATGACGATGTCCGCGTGGCCCTTGGCGAGCTGCTCGTTGCCTACCGCCGCACCGCCGCCTTCGTTGATGAACTCTGATACGTCGCCGTTGCGGACGTCGCGATTGACGGTGAGTCCCTTCAACGCTTCGGCGAAGTTGCTGTGCACGTCGCCCAGCAGCACACGGTCCTGCGGGCGCTTGGGGCCTGCAAGCGACGGTTTGACGTCGCCCATGTCCAGTTCCAGCGTGGCGCTGTACTGCGCCTGCGAGCTGCCGGGTTCGTGCCACAGGCCCTGCGCCTTGGCATAGGCCTCGACCAGCGCGATCTGCGATTCGCTGCGCCCGGACAGGCGCAGGTAGGTCAGCGATTCGGCGTCGATCGGGAAGATGCCGCAGGTGGCACCGTACTCCGGTGCCATGTTGGCGATGGTGGCGCGGTCGGCCAATGGCAGGTGCTGCAGGCCGTCACCGTAGAACTCGACGAACTTGCCCACCACGCCCAGCGTGCGCAGCATCTGGGTCACGGTCAGCACCAGGTCGGTAGCGGTGGTGCCCTCGGGCATCTTGCCACTGAGCTTGAAGCCGACCACCTGCGGAATCAGCATCGACGAGGGTTGGCCGAGCATCGCCGCTTCCGCCTCGATGCCGCCCACGCCCCAGCCCAGTACGCCGATGCCGTTGATCATGGTGGTGTGCGAGTCGGTGCCGAACACGGTGTCCGGGAACGCCCAGCGGGTGCCATCGACATCACGTTCCATCACCACGCGGGCGAGGTTTTCCAGGTTCACCTGGTGGACGATGCCGGTATTGGGCGGCACCACCTTGAAGTTCTCGAAGGCTTTCTGGCCCCAGCGCAGGAAGCTGTAACGCTCGCGGTTGCGCTCGAATTCGATCTTGCCGTTGATGTCCAGCGCGTCGGCGCGGCCGAACACATCCACCTGCACCGAATGATCGATGACCAGCTCGGAGGGGATCAGCGGGTTGATCTGCTCGGCCTTGCCACCGAGTTTGGTCACCGCATCGCGCATCGCGGCAAGGTCCACCACGCACGGCACGCCGGTGAAATCCTGCAGCACCACGCGGGCCGGCATGAAGGCGATTTCGGTGTCGGGCTCGGCCTTGGGGTTCCACCGGGCGATGGCCTCGATGTGCTCAGGGCCGACGGTCTGGCCACCGTCCTCATGCCGGAGCAGGTTCTCCAGCAGGATCTTCATCGAGTAGGGCAGGTGGGAGATGTCGTATTTCTGGCCGAGCTTGGGAAGGCTGCAGTAGGTGTACTGCTGGCCGCCAACCTCCAGTTGGCTGCGGGTGGAGAACGAATCGCTCATACGGCTTTGCTCCTTTACATACAGATGGCTTGCCGCGGCTGGGGTGCCGCGCGGGCTTTCCGGGGCCAGTGCCCCTTGCATGAATGCCTGTCGAGTATGGACGAAGCCTTCGTGGCCGGGGCACGGCTGCAGCGGACATTTTAGGCAACGGCTTGTTGCGCCCATGTAACGGCGTGCGGGCCGGGAAGGCCCGCACGGTGGTCAGCGGCGGGTTGGGGTATGCCGGTGAAGGTATGTATAATTCGTACATACTTTGCTGGAGGTCGTCATGGAAGCCACCGTAGCTGAACGCGGGCAGATCACCCTGCCCAAGGCTGTACGCGACGCGCTGGGCCTGACCAAGGGCACGTTGTTGAAGGTCGAGCTGGACGGCAGCCGGATCATCCTGCGCAAGAGCGTGGATGACGCCATTTCCCGTGCGCGCGGCAAATTCGCGCTGGACGGCTTCGACTCGGCCGAGCAGGCCGTGCGTACCGTCCGCGACGAGGTTGACGAAGCATGATTGCCGTCGACTCCCCGGTCCTGATCGAGCTGCTCAGCGACGGCCCGCGTGCCGACGCGGTGGAAGCCTGCCTGCGGCAGGCGCTGGTCAGCGGACGGGTGGTCGTGTGCGGCACCACCCTGGCCGAGGTCTGCGCCTCGCTGCGTGGCGGCGCCGAAGTACAGGAAGCACTGGAAGAAATGGGCGTCCATTTCAATCCACTGGAGGCCAAATCCGCACTGCGTGCAGGCGAAATGCATCGCCGCCATCGGCAGCGCAGCGGTGAAACCCGCCGCATCGACGATTTCATGGTCGGCGCCCACGCACTGCTGCAGTGCGACGGCCTGATCACCTGGAACGACACGTTTTATCGCGACTACTTCAAGGGCCTGAAGCTGATCGTGCCGCAAGCCTGAGCCCATCCATTCTCAAACCGTAATACCCGGGAGTTGTCATGTTGGAAGCCTACCGCCACCACGTAGCTGAGCGCGCCGCGCTTGGCATCCCGCCGTTGCCGCTGACCGCACAGCAGACGGCCGACGTCATCGAGCTGCTGAAGAATCCGCCCGCCGGTGAGGCCGAGTTCCTGCTCGACCTGATCACCCACCGCGTGCCGGCTGGCGTCGATGACGCTGCCAAGGTCAAGGCTTCGTACCTGGCCGCCATCGCCTTCGGCAGCGAGAAGAGCGCGCTGATCAGCCGTGAGCGCGCCACTGAACTGCTGGGCACCATGCTCGGCGGTTACAACGTCGCCCCGCTGATCCAGTTGCTGGACGACGCAGACGTCGGCGCCATCGCCGCCAATGGCCTGAAGCACACCCTGCTGGTGTTCGACGCCTTCCACGACGTGCAGGAAAAGGCCAAGGCCGGCAACGCCAACGCACAGGGCGTGCTGCAGAGCTGGGCCGATGCCGAGTGGTTCACCAGCAAGCCGGAAGTGCCGCAGAGCCTGACCATCACCGTGTTCAAGGTGCCGGGCGAAACCAATACCGACGACCTGTCGCCGGCACCGGATGCCACCACCCGCCCGGACATTCCGCTGCACGCGCTGGCGATGCTGAAGAACAAGCGTCCTGACGCGCCGTTCGTGCCGGAAGAAGATGGCAAGCGCGGCCCGATCCAGGAAATCCTGTCGCTGAAGGACAAGGGCCACCTGGTCGCCTACGTCGGCGACGTGGTCGGTACCGGCTCCAGCCGCAAGTCCGCCACCAACTCGGTGCTGTGGTTCACCGGTGAAGACATCCCCTTCATCCCGAACAAGCGCTTCGGCGGCGTGTGCCTGGGTTCCAAGATCGCCCCGATCTTCTACAACACCATGGAAGACGCCGGCGCGCTCCCGATCGAACTGGACGTGTCGAAGATGGAGCACGGCGATGTCGTCGAGCTGCGTCCGTACGACGGCAAGGCGCTGAAGAACGGTGAAGTGATCGCCGAGTTCCAGGTCAAGAGCGACGTGCTGTTCGACGAAGTGCGTGCCGGTGGCCGTATTCCGCTGATCATCGGCCGTGGCCTGACCGCCAAGGCGCGTGAAGCGCTGGGCCTGCCGGTGACCGACCTGTTCCGTCTGCCGGTGCAGCCGGCCGATACCGGCAAGGGCTACTCGCTGGCCCAGAAGATGGTCGGCCGCGCCTGTGGCTTGCCGGAAGGCAAGGGCATGCGCCCGGGCACCTACTGCGAACCGAAGATGACCTCGGTGGGTTCGCAGGACACCACCGGCCCGATGACCCGTGACGAGCTGAAGGACCTGGCCTGCCTGGGCTTCTCGGCCGACCTGGTGATGCAGTCGTTCTGCCACACCGCTGCCTACCCGAAGCCGGTGGACGTGAAGACCCACCACACCCTGCCGGAGTTCATCTCCACCCGTGGCGGCGTGTCGCTGCGTCCGGGCGATGGCGTGATCCACAGCTGGCTCAACCGCATGCTGCTGCCGGACACCGTCGGCACCGGTGGTGACTCGCACACCCGTTTCCCGGTGGGCATTTCGTTCCCGGCCGGTTCGGGCCTGGTCGCCTTCGCCGCTGCCACCGGCGTCATGCCGCTGGACATGCCGGAGTCGGTGCTGGTGCGCTTCAAGGGCAAGATGCAGCCGGGCGTGACCCTGCGTGATCTGGTCAACGCGATTCCGCTGTACGCGATCAAGTCCGGTCTGCTGACCGTGGCCAAGGCGGGCAAGAAGAACATCTTCTCCGGCCGCATCCTCGAAATCGAAGGTCTGCCGGACCTGAAGGTCGAGCAGGCGTTCGAACTGTCCGATGCCTCGGCCGAGCGTTCGGCCGCCGGTTGCTCGGTGCACCTGAACAAGGAGCCGATCATCGAGTACCTCACCAGCAACATCACGCTGCTGAAGTGGATGATCGCAGAGGGCTACCAGGACGCCCGTTCGCTGGCCCGCCGCATCGAGAAGATGGAAGCATGGCTGGCCAACCCGGAACTGCTGCAGGGCGATGCCGACGCCGAATACGCCGCCGTCATCGAGATCGACCTGGCCGACATTCATGAGCCGATCGTGGCCTGCCCGAACGACCCGGACGACGTGAAGACGCTGTCTGAAGTTGCCGGCGCCAAGATCGACGAAGTGTTCATCGGTTCGTGCATGACCAACATCGGTCACTTCCGTGCCGCTGCGAAGCTGCTGGAAGGCAAGCGCGACATCCCGACCCGTCTGTGGGTGGCCCCGCCGACCAAGATGGATGCCTCCGAGCTGACCAAGGAAGGCGTGTACGGCACCTTCGGCGCTGCTGGCGCACGCATGGAAATGCCGGGCTGCTCGCTGTGCATGGGCAACCAGGCGCAGATCCGCGAAGGCTCCACCGCGATGTCGACCTCGACCCGTAACTTCCCCAACCGTCTGGGCCGCAACACCAACGTGTACCTGGGTTCGGCCGAACTGGCCGCGATCTGTTCGCGTCTGGGTCGCATCCCGACCAAGGAAGAGTACATGGCCGACGTTGGCGTGCTCGATGCCGCTGGCAGCGAGATCTACCGCTACATGAACTTCGACCAGATTGCCGACTACAAGGACGTGGCCGATTCGGTCAATGCCTGAGTCTGATCTGAGCGATAAGTTCTGAAGGAAGAACCCCGGTCAAAGCCGGGGTTCTTTTTTGTTCCGCGAACGGCAACCGGTGTGCCGTGGGGGGGCAGAACCAATCAACGCTCCCGAAACGCTTCGCGGGCCTTGAATATCGGCTTGAGCAGGTACTCCAGTACGGTCTTCTCACCGGTGCGGATTTCCACCGAGGCAACCATGCCTGGAATGATCGGCAGCTCCTTGCCTCCCGCCTGCAGTGCACTCCTCTCAGTCAACACAAGCACGCGATAGTAGGTGTCATCCGGGCGGCCGGATGCGGCTTTCTGGTCGTCCTTCAGCGTGTCCGGACTGATGTGTTCGACCTTGCCGGTCAACCCACCATAGATGGCGTAGTCATAGGCGGTGACCTTGACCGTTGCCGGTAGGCCGGGACGCAGAAAGGCGACGTCCTTCGGACGGATCTTTCCTTCCACCAGCAGTTGGTCTTCCAGTGGCACGATTTCCAGAATGTGCTCACCGGGCTGGATGACCCCGCCGATGGTATTGACCCGTACGTTCTTCACCGTACCGCGGACGGGCGCGTTGATCGTCGTGCGCTCGACCACGTCGGCACGACCGACCAGGTTTTCATTGGTCTGGGAAAGTTCCATCTCCAGCTTGGCCAGCTCTGAGTTCGCATCGGCCCTGTAGCGGTTCTGCCGTTCGACCACCTGCGACTTGATGTCGTTGGCCTGGCGCCGCATGCGCAGCAGTTCAACATCGGAAAGCAGGCCCTTGGCGGCGAGCGGCTCGGCCAGGTTGATCTCGCGCATGGACAAGGCATAACTGCGTTCCAGCGCAGCAACGCTTTCCATCAGGGCGCGCCGCCGGGCATTGTAGGCCCGGGTCTCGCTCTCTACTTCTTCTGGAGCGCTGCTTACCTGCTCGTCAAATTGCAGTGGCTCACCATAGGCTTCAGCGCGCAGGCGGGAGATGGCGGCCTTGAGGGAAATGACCTTGCTGAGCGCTTCGCGATAGCTGGCATTGGCGCGGGTTGGGTCGATCTTCAGCAACACCTGGCCTGCGTCGACCACATCGCCTTCCCGAACATTCATTTCGGCGAGAATTCCCCCCTCCAGGCTCTGGATGACCTGCTCGCGGCTCTTGGAGATGATCTTGGCTTCGCCCTGCGTGATCTCCTCGACGCGCGCGATCGATGCCCAGATCAACCCGGCGCAGAGCACTGCCGCGATCATGTACAACACCAGGCGCGAACCGGGAGTGGTTTGTGCGAGCAGGGATTCCTGTACATCGTTCATGAACGCAGCATCGCTCGCGTTGATGGCGCTGGCATCGTGGTTTCGCCTGAACCAACCGAACATTACCGTGCCTCCTTGGCGGTCACGCTCGTGCGTTGCAGGCGCATGCCCGGGGGCCGAGCGGGCCTTCTGCTTTCTTCGTTCGCGCTTTCTTGCGCGCCATTGCCGCCCGCAAGCGCCGCGAGAACGGACTCCTTGGGGCCATCGGCAACGATCTTTCCGCCATCAACCACGATGATTCGATCCACCAGGCTGAGTACCGAAGGGCGATGGGTGACCACGACCAGTGTCTGCCCATCCATTGCGCGCTTCAGGTGCCCAAGGAAGATGGCTTCGGTCTGGGAATCCATCGCGCTGGTGGGTTCGTCCATCAGCAGCAGCTTTGGACGGCTCAACAGCGTACGCGCCAGGGAAATCAGCTGGCGCTGTCCGCCGGAGACACCGTCGCCCATTTCACCTATCGGCAGATTGATGCCGCGGGGGTGCGCACCGGCAATATGATCCAGGCCGGTCAGTCGCAGTACCCGCAGGAACTCCTCGGCGGTTGCTTCCGGCTTGCCGAGCATCACGTTCTCGCGCAGCGTGCCGTAGAACAAGCGTGCATCCTGCGAGACGAAACCGACGGTTCTGCGCCAGTCCGCAGGGTCAACCTGGTTGACATCCAGGCCGTCGCTGAACATCTGCCCGTCAACCGGCGCGTATAGGCGCGACATGACACGCAGCAGGGTGGATTTTCCACTGCCGATGCGGCCGAGAATCGCAACGCGTTCGCCGGGGTTGATGGTCAGGTTGATGCCCGTCAACACCGGTGGGTTGGGCTGCATGGGGGGGGCCGGATAGGCAAAGCCCACCCCCTTCAACGTCAGCTGGCCGGTAAGCGTCGGATTGGGGAGGTAGTCGCGCTCCACGTCACGATCCACCGGCAGTTCCATCAGTCGATTCAAGGAGCTCAATGCGGCCTTGGCTTGCTGGAAGCGTACGGCCAGGCCGATGACCTGCCCCAGTGGTGCAGTGGCACGACCTGCCAGCATGACCGTGCCTATCAACGCGCCCATCGTCATGGTGCCGTCACTGATGAGATACACCCCGGTGATCACCAGTGCCACGGTCTGCAGCTGCTGGAGCAGGGTGACGGTGCCTGTGGCGGCACTGGACAGTCGCTTTGATTTCATCGAGGTGGCTGACTGCAGTGCACTGAAGTGTTCCCAGCGGCGTTGCATGTGTGCCTGGCCGCCGGTGGCTTTCAATGTCTCCAGGCCTTCGATGGACTCCACCAGGACGCCCTGCTTCAACGAAGACTCACGCAGGTTCTCCTGCATGACACGGGCCAAAGGCCATTGGATGGAAATGGAGATGATCAGGATCAATGGCAGGACCAGTAGCGGTACCCAGCCGAGCGGACCACCGATGAAGAAGATGACCGCGACGAACAGCAGCACGAACGGAAGATCGGCAAGCGCAGCCAACGTCGCGGAGGACGCAAAGTCGCGAACCGATTCAAACTCACGCAGCTGGTTGGCGAAGCTGCCGGATGAGGCGGGCTTGTGCTCCATCTGTACGGAAAGCGCCTGCCGGAACAGCATGGCGCCAAGCACCAGGTCAGCTTTCTTGCCGGCGACGTCCAGTAGATGGGCGCGTACAAAGCGGATGATGGCCTCAAACACCATCGCCACGATCACGCCGATTCCCAGAGACCACAAGGTGACAAACGCCTGGTTGGGTACGACGCGGTCGTAGACGTTCATGGTGAAGAAGATGCTGGCAAGCGCAAGCACGTTGGCCACAACCGATGCGATGGCGGCGCTGCGGTAGTAACGACGGTAGCGCCAGAGCGTGCTGAGCAGCCAGTGACCGGTGGGTGCGGGGAGCATCTCGCCAGCACGATTGTCCGTCTGGGCACGTGGCTTCACCAGAATGGCGTAGCCGGCGTACTGTGCATCCATCTCGTCCTGTGAAAGATCAACGGCTTCCTTCGAGACCTCTGGAAGAATGACAGAGTAGCGCAACTGACGCTTGTTCTCACTGTCACGCACTTCGGTGCGGGCAACAAGAATGCAGCCACCACGACCATTCCGCAGCAGGATCATGGGCATTACTTGTGCAGGCAGGTTGCGGAGGCTGCGCTTCACCAGTCCGCCGGTCATCCCTGCATTCTGCAGTGCGGAGAGCGCGAGCGTTGGGGTAAGCAGCCCGGCATGTGGAAGTCCGGCGAGCAGCGCGTCGGTACTGCGATGCGTGTCGTAGTGATCGCATATCCAGGACACGCTTTGCAACAGCGTGTCGTCGATGCTGGTGCTGTCATCGGCGATCATCGCAGTTTCGTCTGCGCTGCTTTCGGTAGTGGCGGGGGTCATGACAGGTTCCTGCGAGGACCGCTTTCATAAAGTCGGATTTGGATGGCGATAGGCATGCGGAAGCCATCATGTTGAGAGACAGGAATATTGGGGCCGGCGTCCAGATCAGGGAATAAGACCTGTCTCAAAAACGCGTGGGCTGATTCGGAGTTGTCCGCGCGAAGTGTTGGAGTGGTCTTCGGATGGGCTGGGCTTCGATGGGAGGCTGCCTACGTGACGGTCTAGGACATGTCTCATGTACTTTTCGGAACAGCGATCCTAGTCTTCGCCTCTGCTTGAAGATGCGGGGAGATGACTCGTCACGCGTATTCCCCACGCCTGTTTTTTTTTGCGAATTTCCTTGGTCTGCCCTGGCTCAAGTCGGGGGAGGCCTGTGCGCGCGGATGTCCATGTTGTGGATGGAAGCACGCACATCGAGGCGGTGGGTCGACCTTTTCCTTGTCCCGGCGGTGCGCATCGGGAACGGTTGATTTCTGCAGCTTCAGAACGACGAACCGTGCAGTGAATCGTGCGCCGCGAAATGAAATCCCCCTTCAGTTCCGTGTCGAGGGGCGTCCAGAGGTCGTATATGTCAGTTTCTATTTCAAATCAGATGCGCTGTTTCGGTGCTTCGTCGCGCAGATCGTTTCCATCTGCATCTGTGTTGGCCTTGGCATGCTTGGTGTCGCTTGGCGTTGACGCTCATGCCGAAGACGAGATCCTCAAATTCGAGCGGGTGAGTCCGCTCGCATCTGCCAATGTGGTTCCGAAAGCGGTTTCCCGTGATGACGCTGAGGTACTCGCCAAACGGCTCATTCAGGCGCGAGAGTCCTCATCCGCGCAGATGATCCAGTCGGTGCGCGATAGCCTCGCTCCCTTGCCGTTGCCTCGGCCTGCTGTTCCGGTGCTTGAATTCGAGAAGCTGGGCGATGTGAAGGAGATTGTGTCGGATGTGCGTCCGCTGCCGATCACGCAGGGGGCGACAACCAATGCATCCGCTCCGCATATCAGGCAGATGTCCGGTTTGTCAGGGGCGGCCATTGATCGCTCGCTTCCGGCGGAGATCATCGGACCCTCGGGGCAATCAATGCCCACCGATCGTCAGTTGCGTGACATCTTCCTGCGCGTCGTTGAAGCGGCTGCGGGGCGCAGCCCCTCCGTAGCACGGGCCTTGGCTGAGCGCTCGGCATCCGAAGCGGATGTGGCTGAAGCTCGAGGGCAGCGCTATCCGCAGGTTGATATAGGAGCGCGCAGTCAGATGGTGGAGTTCGGTTCGAACAGTCGCGGCAGCAGCGGTGAGCCATCGTTGAGTCTGGACGTCAGGACACCGATCTTCGACTGGGGTCGTATTCGGAAGACGATTGACGCACGCTCGCAGTTGGCCAGTGCGGCCGACTGGGGCTTCGAGGCGGAGTTGGAATCTTCGGCATTCGATGTCACATCGAATCTGGTTGAATTGGGTAAGCAGCGCATCATTGTCGATATCAGCCAACAGTATGTGGATCGCATGAGCGATCTGGTGAAGATGCTCGAGGGTATCGTCGCTGTGGATACCGGCCGCATCAGTGAGTTGACCCAGGCGCGAGCGCGCCTGTTGCAGGCAGAGGCCTCGCGCAGCACCGCGGACACACGTGCGCGTGATATCGAGATCAATCTGCGACGCATGGTTGGCGACAGGCCGCTGCCAACCCTGCCGACCTCACGGTACTGGGACATTCGCCTGCCTGAGTTGAAATGGTTGCTGGCCGAGGCGGTCAATCATCCCGTGATGCGCCAGGCTCAGGCGCAGGCTTCTTCGGCCGATCTGCAGGCCGATGTGATGAAGTCTTCATCATTGCCTCAGCTCAACTGGGTGGTGGGCAAGGTAACTGGCGAGGATTCGTTCGGGCGCGAGCCTGCATGGCAGACTGGTTTGACTGTCTCGTGAAGTGCATTCCGCGGCGGTTCGGCGCGGGCATCACAGCAAGCTGCGCGTGAGCGTGCTTCCGCAGGCTGGAAGGCCGCTGAGCAGCAGGCGCTGGACCTGGAGTTCCGCATTCGTGCTGCCAATCACGATGCCAGTGCATTGATCGATCGCGCCGAGCTTTATCGTGGGCTGGCTGCCGCGCCACCCAGCTTCTCGCCTGTGGAGATACTGAGCGGGGACTCCCACTACGAAGGCGTCACCGCCGACGTGTTGGGTGCGGTCAGCAGAATGTTGAACATGGATGTGCGCATAGTGAGGTTCCCTTCCCGTGCCGCCGCATTGGATGCGCTCGAGGAAGGGCGCGTGGATGTCGTGGGAAGTTCCAATACCTATGAACTTGGTAGTCACAACGTCGAGCTGACCCGAAGCTATCTTCGCGATGAGCCAGCTCTGTACGTCCGCAAGACCGAGACCCGGATGATGCCGCAGCGATTGACCGGGTTGCGGGTGGCGATGACAGAAGATTATCTGCCGCAGGCGCCGCTGAACGCGCTTTTTCCCGGTGCGGTGATCGACACGTATGCATCGCGTGAGCAAGCCCTGTCGGCGTTGGCATTCGGCAGGGCGGACCTGTACCTGGGGGATGCCGTATCCAGCAACTACCTGATCAATCTCAACTATTTCAACTATGTGCGCATCTACCAGGTGCTCGACGTTCCAACGGGTGGCTTTGCGTTTGCGGTACACGCCGATGCGGAAAGGTTGAAGTCCATCCTGAACTCGGCGCTGACCTCGGTGCGGGGCTATCATTCCGGCGAGATTCTGAAGCGCTGGTCGGGGGGCGGGAGCGTCGCTTCAAGCGACCGTGTCGTGCTCACTGATCAGGAGCAACGCTGGATTGATCAGAATCCTGTGGTTCGCTTTGCGGTGAGTAACGATACTGCGCCGTTATCGTACTTCGATGCGGATGGACGGTTCAGCGGTATCAGTGCGGATGTGCTGAGGGCAGTTTCTGTACGTACTGGTCTGGAGTTCAAACCGACCAAAGCCGATCATGTCGGAGGACAGCTGGATGCATTGGATCAGCATGATGCGGATCTGACGCTGCTGATCCCGACGACAATGCGTGAGGATCAGTTCGGCTTCTCGCGTCCGTTCGTGCATACGGCATTTGCCATCATTACCCGTGACAAGCCGGGTGAGCCCAAAGACGTGCTGTCCCTGCGTGGAAAGCGAATCGCGCTGCCCGCCAAGCACGCCTTGCGCGAACTATTGCAGCCTGCGTGGGCGTATCGCTTCATCGAATCGGAGGGCATGGCAGAGTCCCTTGATATGGTGGCCCATGGCGAAGCTGACGCGACGATGGCACTCCTCCCTATCGCGCAGTACTACACCTCAACGCTTCATGAGGGTGTATTGAAAGTGGCCAATGTCGTGGAGGACACGCCAACGGGACTTGCGTTTGCTTCCCGCAAGGGTGATGTCGAGCTGGCGTCGATTCTGCAGAAGGCACTGCTGCAGATACCTCCTGACGAAATCGACATATTCCAGAACCGATGGCGGCCGAAATCAGATGTCGCCAAAAGTGCGTGGGTTGACTATCGCAGTTTGATCTACAAAGTTGCCGGTATTGCCTTTCTACTCATCCTTGTGTCGCTCGCGTGGAACCTGCATATCCGTACGCAGTACAAACGCCGACAACAGGCGGAGGAGGCGTTGGGCGAGCAGCTGAATTTCATGGAGTCGTTGATCAATGGCACGCCGCACCCCATCTATGTGAGGGACTGCGAGGCACGGATGGTTACCTGCAACAGTAACTACCTGGTGGCCTTCGGTGCCAGCCGCGAATCGGTGATCGGGAAGACCGCGCTGGAAGGTGTGAAGCTGGATCGCCAGGAGGCGTTGCAGTTTCACAACGATTACCTGTGGGTGATCAGGAACGGAAAGCCGTTGGAAGTCGACCGGACACTGCACCTTCCTGGGCGGATACTCAGCGTTTACCACTGGATTCACCCCTACTACGACGCGCACAGGCAGATGAAGGGGGTGATCTGCGGCTGGATCGACGTGAGCGATCGCCGCCAGTTGATGGAGGATCTGCGAACGGCGGTGGATGCTGCGGATCAGAGCAGTCGAGCGAAGACAACCTTCCTTGCGACCATGAGTCATGAGATTCGTACGCCGATGAGCGCAGTGATCGGCATGCTTGAGCTGGCGATGATGCATGCTGCAAAGGGACGATTCGACAAGTCTTCCATAGAGGTCGCTTATGACTCGGCACGGGGCCTTCTCGAGCTGATCGGTGACATTCTGGATGTCGTGCGCATTGAGTCGGGCCATTCAAGCTTGAGTCCACGACGGGCAAATCTGCGTGACATCATCGAGTCAGTCGTACGTGTATTCGATGGATTGGCGCGGCAGAAGTCGCTGACGCTGAGTCTGCAGATGGATGGGGTCGCTGACCATGATGTTCTGGTCGATCCAATGCGCTTGAAGCAGGTGTTGTCAAACCTCGTGGGGAACGCCATCAAGTTCACGGACGCTGGCGGGGTGAAGGTCCATGTTGAAGGCAGGCCGCTTTCCGATGGTCGGATGCGGATACGCCTTGTTGTCGAGGACTCGGGCATCGGAATTCTTGAGGACGATCTGCAAGGATTGTTCGAGCCGTTTGCGCAAGCAGATCATGGTCGCATCTCACGTGGCGGAACAGGGCTTGGTTTGCCGATATGCAAGTCGCTGTGTGAGTTGATGGGCGGAAACATCGTGGTTAGCAGCGTGAAAGGAGAAGGTACCCGGGTCACGCTGGAGATCCCCTTCAACGTTCTTCCTGACGTGGGGGAGCCGTCTTCGGTTCATCAGGAGGAAGTGGCGCAGGAGCATCCCGCCATGCGGATCCTGGTGGTGGACGATCAACAAGCAAACCGTGTGCTGCTCACCGAGCAGCTGAGGCTCTTTGGGCAGACCGTGTACAGCGCGGAGAATGGCGAAGAAGGACTGCAGCTGTGGAGGCAGAATGCGATTGATGTGATCATCACCGACTGCAACATGCCGGTGATGAGCGGCTACGAGATGGCCCGAGCCATTCGTCAGGCGGAGGATGACAGTGCGATGATGCCGTGCGCGATCATCGGCTTCACCGCGAACGCACAGCCAGAAGAGAAGATGAAATGCAGGAACGCCGGCATGGACGACTGCCTGTTCAAACCTGTCGGTTTGAAGGCGCTGTCGCGATTGCTGATGTCGTTGGCAGGCATGTCCAGGGGATACGGCGCGGCACCGCTCGTCGAGGGTGATGGCAGCATCGCATCTGTTCTACGCGAGCTTGATGGCGGCGATCTCAGCATACGCAGGATGCTGTTGGAGGAGGCGCGCCAAGACTACGTGGATGACCTTTCCCAGTTGGGCGTGCAACGGACCTGCGTCGATCCACCTGCATTGGCACGGCTTGTTCATCGCGTAAAGGGCGGCGCGCAGGTTCTACAGGCAAAAGGCGTTGTGGTCGCGTGCATGGAGGTGGAAAGACTATGCGATGCCGAGCATATGGATCATGCGCGGATCATCGCTGCAATCGAGCGGGTTGAACAGGAACTGGCATTGCTGATCAGCCAGGTGGATGCATTTCGAGGAGCTGCTGGAAGCGTTGCATGAATGGTCGTGGTCGGCGAAGTCGTGGTTGATCTGTCACAGGCCATCAAAGTCGAGGCTGACAAAGCTTCCGCATCAAGGTGATTGCGATGCGGAAACAGCAATAGGGCCAGCGGTACATTGGAAGCATCGCCAATGGATACGATCTTCGCGATGACTTGCCTTGTTCGGACTCGTGCCAGGAAGCTGCGTGATCAACGAAGTGAGGAGCTGGCTGGCGAGATCGGAAACTTCGATGTTTTGGCGCAATCCATTGGGATCGAGCGTGCGCTGAGCATGGCCTGCGGGGTGGCACTCAGGCCCGCGCCAGCGCAAGTAGGCGCTCTGCAATTCTTTCCAGAGGTAGTACTTCGTCGACTGCGCCGAGGCGAACGGCACTGCCCGGCATGCCCCAGACGACGCTGCTGGCCTCGTCCTGGGCGAGCGTGGTCGCACCGGCCTGCTTCATGTCGAGCAGTCCACGTGCGCCGTCCTCGCCCATGCCGGTGAGGATGGCGCCGATGGCATTGGCGCCAGCGCTCTGGGCAACGGAACGGAACAGTACATCGACTGCCGGCTTATGCAGATTGACCGGTGCGGTGTCATCCACGCGGCAGCGCCAACGTGCGCCATCGCGGATGATGCGCAGATGACGGCCGCCGGATGGCAGGTAGGCGTGTCCGGGAAGTATGGCTTCGCCATCGGTGGCCTCGCGTACGGACATTGGCGAATGCTTGTCCAGGCGCTCGGCAAAGGCGGTGCTGAAGCTGGCCGGCAGGTGCTGGGTCAACACGATGGCCGGCGAATCGGCGGGCATCATTTCCAGCACCACCCGCAGGGCTTCGGTACCACCGGCGGAAGCGCCGATGGCGATCAGCCGATCAGTGGTCCGGAAGCCGATGCTTGCCGGGGTGTTCGATGACAGGGCGGGGCGCCGCAGCGGTGAGGCGGAGGCTCGCACGCGAGAACGTGCGGCCATCTTGACCTTGGCCCGGAGCTCTTCGGCGTAGACCTCGAGTCCACGGGCGACATCGAGCTTGGGCTTGGCCACGAAATCCACCGCGCCCAATGCCAGAGCCTGCAGGGTGGTGTCGGCACCGCGCTCGGTGAGCGAAGAGACCATCACCACCGGCAACGGGTGCAGGCGCATCAGGTTCTCGAGGAATGCCAGGCCGTCCATGCGCGGCATTTCCACGTCCAACGTAAGCACGTCAGGATTGAGGCGTTTGATCTTCTCGCGTGCCAGGAACGGATCGGCCGCGGTACCGACGACTTCGATGCCGGGATCGGCGGCGAGGATCTCTGAAAGCACCTGGCGCACCAACGCGGAATCGTCGACCACCAGGACACGGCAAGGGGGCTGCAGCATCATTCGAACAGTTCCACGCCACCGCTGACCGGGGTACGCGACAGTTTGGCGCGGACCGCCGATTCGGCCGCCACCACTTCGGCATCGTGTGCGTGCGGCAGACGTTGCACCACCACGCGGCCGGTGATCGGAAAGAACCAGACCTTGCGCGGATGGATGCCGCACAGGTCTTCTGCGATCACCGGAATGTGTTCGGCCTGCAGGTAGTGGCGGACGAACTCGGCATTGCGGGTGCCCACCGGATTGCTGGTAAATCCCTTGAGCACGTTGGCGCCGCCAAACACCTTGGCTTCCAGGCGCTTGCGGTGGGCGCCGCGCTTGAGCAGGTCATTGATCAGCAGCTCCATGGCGTAGCTGCCGTAGCGCGCGGGCGCGCCGTCACCGATGTTGCCTTCCGGCAGAAGGAAGTGATTCATGCCGCCAATGCCGAGGATCGGGTCGCGGATGCAGGCTGCCACGCAGGAGCCCAGGGTCGTGGTCAACGCGGTGTCGTCATCCACCACCAGGTACTGCGTGGGCAGCAGCTTGGCGGCAGTCGTCTGGAAACGACTGTCGTGATAGCGCATCACATCATCGGGGTATTTGTGCGTGGGTTTCATGCGCCGCTCCGGCGGGTGCGACGGTACAAGGTGCGGCCGCAGGGCTGGATCAGGTCAGCAGCGTGCAGGTAGTTTTCAGAGTGGCCCGTGTAAAGCAGGCCGTCATCGCCCATGTGCTCGACCAGCCGCGACAGGATGCCGCGCTGGGTGGGCTTGTCAAAATAGATCATCACGTTGCGGCAGAACAGGGCGTCGAACGGACCGCTGACCTCGTAGCGGTTTGCCAGCAGATTGAGCGGGCGGAACTCGATGAGTGATCGCAACGCCGGTACCACGCGGCATTTGCCTTCGTTGGGGCCGGTGCCGCGCTGGAAATAGCGGCGCTTCAGCTCAAGGTCGAGACCGTTGATGCGCTCCGTGGAATAGACGCCCTGGCTGGCCGTGGCCAGCACCTGGGTATCCACGTCGGTGGCGAGAATGCGTACCGGCGGTGTCATCGTGCCGAACGTCTCGCAGGCGGTGATCGCCAGCGAGTAGGGCTCTTCCCCGGTGGAGGCGGCACAGGACCACAACTTCAGCGGTGCCTTGTGCGCGCGCAGCAGCAGCTCCTCATGCAGCTTGTCGAAATGGTGCGGCTCGCGGAAGAACGAGGTGAGGTTGGTGGTCAGGGCGTTGGTGAACGCCTGCCATTCCTCGCCGCCGTGCTGCTCCAGCTGGTCGAGGTAATCCTTGAAGCTGCGCAGTCCCAAGGTGCGCAGCCGCCGTGACAGCCGGCCATACACCATGTCGCGCTTGGCAGGCACCAGGGCGATGCCGGCGCGAGCATGGATCAGTTCGCAGACGCGTTTGAAGTCGCGGTCATTGAACTCGAAGTCACGCTCGCCGTGGCTGATGCTGGACATGGTGGTCTGTGCTCCGCTCAGCTGGCCAGCGCAAAGGGAGCGGGCATGCTGACGCCGCCCCCTGCATGACCCTGCTCCAGACGGAACACGGCCACGGCCTGGTCAAGCTGATTGGCCTGTTCTTCCAGCGAGCGTGCGGCTGCGGTGGCTTCCTCCACCAGCGCGGCATTCTGCTGGGTGGTTTCATCCATCTGCATGACGGTCTGGTTGACCTGCTCGATGCCCGCGCTTTGTTCCTGCGAGGCGGCGGAGATTTCGGCCATGATGTCGGTGACGCGCTGCACGGATGCCACGATCTCGCCCATGGTGGTGCCGGCCTGCTGCACCAGCTGCGAGCCCTCGGCGACCTTGCCGACCGAGTCTTCGATCAGGCCCTTGATCTCCTTGGCGGCACCGGCCGAGCGCTGCGCCAGGGTGCGTACTTCCGAGGCAACCACGGCAAAACCGCGGCCCTGCTCACCCGCACGCGCGGCCTCGACGGCAGCGTTCAGCGCCAGGATGTTGGTCTGGAAGGCGATGCCATCGATCACCGAGATGATGTCGGCGATGCGGCGCGAGGATTGCTCGATCTGGGTCATGGTGGTGACCACTTCATCCACCACCGTGCCGCCGCGTGATGCCACGCTGGCCGCGCCGATGGCGAGCTGGTTGGCCTGGCGCGCGGAGTCGGCGTTCTGGCGCACGGTGGAGGTCAGCTCTTCCATCGATGCGGCGGTTTCTTCCAGGTTGGCGGCCTGCATTTCCGTGCGACGCGACAGATCGCTGTTGCCGGTGGCGATCTCGCCGGCGGCAAGGGTGATGCTGTCTGCCGATTGCTGGATGCGCGAGACGATGCTCGACAGCTGGGTGATGGTGCTGTTGGCGGCGTCACGCATGGTTGCGAAAACACCCTGGAACTCGCCTCGCATGGTGACCGTCAGGTCGCCGTCGGCCAGGGCGCGCAACAAGCTGGAGATCTGCCCGAGGTTCTCATCACTGGTGCGCATCATCGTGTTCAGTGCGCGTACCATTTCCAGGAAATCATGCTCGAAGCGTGCTTCATCGCCGCGTTCGCTGAAGTCACCGGCAGCCGCCGCAGCGCCCAGTCGCTTGATTTCACCATTGATGGCCGCCAGGTTCTGTTTGATCGCAGCCATCGTGTCGGTGATGACGCGCTTCTCGCCAGGCAGTACCGGCATGTCCGGGGTCAGGTCGCCAATGGCGTAGCGCTTGGCGATCTCGATGACCTGCATTTTGACGTCGATGTGGTTGCGGACCAGTGTGTTGGTCTCGGCCACCATCACGCTGTAGTCACCTGGGAAGGCAGAGGCGTCGATCTGGTAACTGATGATGCCGGCGTCATGCTGGCGCGCCATTTCGTTCTGTGCGGCGATCACCGCGCGCAGCTGTTCCTGCATGCGCTGCATGCTGGCCAGCAGCTGGCCGGTTTCATCACGACTGGGGGTGTCGATGGTGTTGTTCATGCGCCCCTGGGCAATGGCGTTTGCCACCGCGGTGGCATTGCGCAGCGGCAGCACGATGCGATTGCCGATGATCCAGCTCAGGCCGAACACCAGCAGCACCAGAACGCCGCCAGCGGCGGCCATGATGGCGGTGAACCTGAGGGCCTGCGCCTGCACGTCGTCCATGTAGACGCCACTGGAGATAACCCAGTTCCAAGGCTTGTACATGCCCGCATAGGCCACTTTCCCGACCGGCGCATCGTGGCCGGGCTTGGCCCAGGTATAGGCCACGTAGCCGCCGCCCTTGCGGGCAGCTTCTACCTGGTCGTAGTACAGGCGCACACCATCGTCACCACGGAAATCCTTCATGTTCTTGCCGACCAGGTCGGTGCGGAACGGGTGCATCAACACCACATAGTTTGTGTTGTAGATGTTGAAGTAGTTGACATCGTTGGTTGATCGCATGCCCCGCAGGCTGTCGATTGCATGTTGCTGGGCGACCTCGAGGGAAATCTCGCCGGCATCCACGCGCCTGGCGTAGCGGTCCAGCACGCCGTAGCTCAGTTCCACCTGCTCCTGCAATGCGGCCTTGCGGGTTTCGTACAGATCCACGTACTGCATGCGTGCGGCGATCACCGACAGGGCGATCACGCCAATGGCGATCAGGGCGGTAAGCAGGTTGAGCTTGCGCCTGACGGAGATGTTGCTGATGTAGTTCGACCAGAGACGATAGAGGTTCATGGGGGCTGCGCTGTCGAAGCGCTGGACGAGGAGGGTTACGGCTATATCGGCCGTGCGGGAGCCAAGTTGAGGCCGTAGAAAGCACAACCCCGGCCGGAGCCGGGGTTGTGGGTGAATCAGAACTCCTGCCAATCCGCGTCCGGCAGCTCGGCGACCGCAACCCTGCCAGGGTTGCGTCGGCGCGGCGCCGGTGCAGGTGGCTCCATCGCCTTGCGCGGCGCGGGTGTCCGCAACGCTGCGACGGATGACGCGACAGGTGCAGCCTCGAATGCCGTGTCATCGAGCTGGAACACCGAGACCGCATGCGCCAGTTGTCCGGCCTGTTCTTCCATGGCACGGGCCGCTGCGGTGGCTTCTTCCACCAATGCAGCGTTCTGCTGGGTGGTTTCATCCATCTGCACGACGGTCTGGTTGACCTGTTCGATGCCGGCGGACTGTTCCTGCGACGCGGCCGAGATCTCCGCCATGATGTCGGTGACGCGCTGCACGGAGGCGACGATCTCGCCCATGGTGCTGCCGGCCTTCTTCACCAGCGCCGAACCGTCCGCGACCTTGCTGACCGAATCGTCGATCAGGCCCTTGATCTCCTTGGCGGCACCGGCCGAGCGCTGCGCCAGGGTACGTACCTCGGAGGCAACCACGGCAAAGCCGCGACCCTGTTCACCGGCTCGGGCTGCTTCCACTGCCGCGTTCAGTGCCAGGATGTTGGTCTGGAACGCGATGCCATCGATCACCGAAATGATCTCGGCGATCTTCTTGGACGAGTGCTCGATGCCGGTCATGGTGGACACGACCTGCTGCACGACGTCGCCGCCCTGCGAGGCTACCGAAGCGGCGCCGATGGCCAGCTGATTGGCCTGGCGTGCCGATTCGGCGTTCTGGCGCACGGTGGAGGTCAGCTCCTCCATCGAAGCGGCAGTCTCTTCCAGGTTGGCGGCCTGCTGCTCGGTACGACGGGACAGGTCATTGTTGCCGCTGGCGATCTCGGTGGCAGCGGAGTTGATCGCCGTCGAGGAGTGCTTGATGCGGCCGACGATGTCGGTCAGTTGATCCGCCGTGGCGTTGGCATCGTCACGCATGGTGGCGAAAACGCCCTGGTAGTCGCCATGCATGCGCACGGTGAGATCGCCGCGCGACAGTGCCGACAGCAGCGCCGAGATCTGTTCCAGGCTGCTGGCGTTGGCGTCGAGCAGGGTGTTGAGCTGTGCGGCCAGCTGCAGGAAGAAGCCGTCCTTGTCGTCGGTGCCGATGCGGCCGCTCAGGTCGCCGGCGGCTGCAGCGTCGATGACGCGTGCCACTTCCTTCTCCACCTGTGCCTCGGTGGTGCGATCACGCCATTCCACGACATGACCCACGGCAACGCCCTGATCGTCGCGGATGACCGAGATGGTCTGCGCGAATTCTGCATCGCCGTAACGCATCTCACGCTTGGCGACACCGGTCTTGTCCAGCACTTCCAGGATTTTCACATCCACTTCGCCACCATGTTCCAGCGCGGTGACGGGCTGCCCGACCAGCGGCTTGCTGCTGTCGTAGTGAGTGAGCCCGGCGGCGATGTCGTCCTGGTAGCTGGTGAGCGTATCGAGCAGGGCGCGGTTGGCGTAGACGATCTCAAGCTGCGAGTTGGTCAGGTAGACGCCGGTGGATGAATAGTCCAGCGCGGTACGGATGCGCAGGTTCTCGCTGGCCACGATCTGCTCGGTCTCGATGCGCTCGCGCAGGTCGCGCTGCATGCGTTGCATGGCGCGGAGCAGGTCGCCCACTTCATCGGCGCGGGTGACATCGATCTGGCCGTCGAGCTTGCCGCCGGCAACCTCGTTGGCCACGTTGACGGCGCCACGCATGGAGTTGACCAGCGAACGCGCAAACAGCCATACAAGCAGCAGCCCGGCGCTGACGCCTACCAGTACGGCGATCACGGTCAGTACCGCCGACGCCGAGTAGGTATCGGCCGCCTGCTTGGCCGAAGCCTGGGCACGGGCATTGTCGTTGGCCGCCAGTGCCTGCAGTGCAGAGTAGGCCTTGCGATGCAGGTTGCGAGTTTCGCCGACGAAGGTGTCGATGGCGTCATCCGGCAGATCCAGCTCCAGCATCTCGGTGACCGCATCGTAGGAGGCCAGGGTTGCTTCCCAGTCACGGACAAAGGTCTCGAACAGTTTTTTCTGTTCGGGGTTGTCGATCAACTTGGGGTAGCTGGCAATGGTCTCGGCGATATGTTGGCGCAGCTCTGCCGAGCGTGTCTTGGCATCGGCTTTGACGTCGTCACTGGCGCGTACCAGGCTCTGGTAGGACGTGTTGCGATACTCGCTGACCATGCCACTGAGCTCGCCGGTAGCACGCAGGCTGGGCATGCGATTGCTGGCAAGGTCGGTGGTGACATCGTTGAGTGAGTACAGCCCGCGATAGGCGACGACGCCCTGCAACAGCATCACAAACAGTACGACGCCGAAGGTAAGCATCAGCTTCGGCTTCAGTTTGAGCGAATTGATCCACTGCATCTTGCTAGATCTCCGGTGGCGGCAACCCGGGGTGGCGGGCGCGGCGCAGCGCGTCACGCCGGCAGCGCCGGCGCGACGGCGGGCTGGATTACTTGATGTTTGCCAGCTTCAGGCCGGCCGGCGAGCTGACTTCAATTTCGGCACGCGAGGAATCACGCTCGATCTTGCCGATGACGCAGACGGTCTTGCCTTCCAGTGACTCCAGCGGGAAGGCGAACTTGCTGCGGTTGGCGCCGGCGATGCGGGCCGAGAAGGTATGGCGCGGGAACATGCCACCCATGTGCAGGAAGGTCGGCTGCCCCTCGGAGCCTTCGGCGTAACGGGCTTTTTCGACCTTGCCGCAGACCATGCCGTCCTTGCCGGCGAAGCGCGCGGCATTCTCCGGCGGGATCATTTCCGCCGTATCGGCGCCAGCGTTGAAAGCAGCGGTAGCCAGGATGGCTGCCGAGAACAGCGGAAGCAGGTGCTTGTACATCTGTAGTCTCCGAGAGGGCATGTAGGGCCCGCGGGGAGGCGGGCATACCTTGGCTATCGGCAGTCCGTGCCAGTGATTTAAGTCACAACTACAAAAATGTGATTGAAGTCACCTAATCTCAGGCGGCAACTTCTTCAACGGCAGCGGATTGCCCCAGATCTGCGATGTCGAGCAAGGTTTCGATGTCCAGCAGGATCAGCATGCGATCGTCCTGGGTGCCGATGCCGGAGATGAAACGGGTATCCACGGCGGCGCCGAATTCGGGCGTCGGGCGGATCTGGTCGGCGTTGAGCGGGATCACATCCGAGACGCTGTCCACGACGATGCCAACCACGCGGTCTTCGACGTTGAGCACGATCATCACGGTGAACGCGTCGTAGCGGGCTTCGTCCAGGCGCAGCTTCAGGCGCAGGTCGATCACCGGCACGATGGTGCCGCGCAGGTTGATCACGCCCTTGATGTAGTCCGGCGCGTCGGGGACGCGGGTAACCGCGTCGTAGCCGCGGATTTCCTGCACTTTGAGGATGTCCACGCCGTAGTGCTCGTTGCCGAGCGTAAAGCTGAGGTACTCGCCGCCGGTGCCTTCGGCGGAAGTGATGCGCGTGTCGTTCATGGCGGTTCCTGATCCTGGCGTGGGCCGGTGGCTGATGCACCGGTATCGGCGGCAGGGGCAGGGACTTTAGTGCCGGGGCAGGGGTGCAGGGTGGAAAGCGGATGATTGCCTGTGTCGCAGCTCAATTGGGGCTGCTGCCAACACGTATCAGCCGCATTCGTTCACTCACGTCTGCGTGTTTCAGTCGCCATTCGCACGTGCCTTGCGCAGGCGGTCGATGCGGAAGATGTAGCGCTGGATCAGCGTGTCGGCGCCACGCGGCAGCCCATCAAAACGCAACCCGACCCGGGTCATTTCAACGCCGTTGGCTTGCTTCTGCTGGCGCAGGTTGCAGGCCACCATGGTAGTGATGATCGGCGGGGATTCGGGAATCTGAAGCTCGCAGCCGTGGTAACGGCTTTGCAGGCTGAGCAGGTTCTGCGGGGCGGGCAGCATCAGCGCGAGTCCGCCGGCGCTGATGTCCAGGACCCGCCAACGGCTGGGCTGGCCGCCATCGGGGTCGGGCAGCAGGCAGTAAGGCGAGTCGCCGACCGGCGTTTCCAGGCGATAGAACTCGCGGCGCTGCAGGTGGTAAACCTCCTCCGGCAGCGGCACCTGGAAGGCGATGTGGCCGTCGCGCTCCACGCGCCGTGGCTGTTGCAGCTGGAAGCGGACGGTGACCTTGTCCACCAGCCCGAAGCACAGCAGGGTGGCAGCGCTTTCAACGGTCCGGTTGAGCGACGGCAGCGGGCTGGCATCGAGCAGCAGGCCGTGCTCGTCCACTTCCAGCACGGCGCTGGGGAAGGACTGGTCGCGTCCGTCAGGATGCGCATTGATCATGGAGCGCTGGTCGATCATGGACTGCAGCAGATGCCGGATCTGATGTCGGTTCCGCACCATGAAGCGGTCGTCGGCATATAGCTTGCCAGCGGCGTTGGAGGGACTCGGCTCGAATGGTTCGTTTACGGACATGGGCACGCTTGCGATGGGCCGAAAGACCAGTGGCTGAAAAGGAGTCCGCTGGAAACTGTGATAGCGGCCGCCCTTTTTACATCTTTAGCCACGCTATTACGACCCCGGCTCTGCGTCTGCGGCCGGCAAGGTTTGGTGGATGCCAGTGTCCGCGATCATCGAGGATCGGGGGCAGTAATGGCGGTGATTGCCTCTACCGATGGGAGACGTTGGCCATGCCCACGGCGCTGCCGCTCCGGTTCGCCCGGAGCGGGCATGTCCGAAGCAAGAAGCCGGCAGCAGGCAGGCCGGAGAGTTTCCCGCCTGCCGCCGGCAATGACCTCTAGAACTCCTGCCAGTCGCTGCTGGTTGCCACCGGTGCACGCGGCGGCGCGCTGGGAATGGCGCGCAGGGCCGGGCGCGGACGTTGCGCGGGCCTGGGGACACTGGCCGCCGCGCGGGCCAGCGAGGTGCTCAGTGAATCCGACAGGCGGAACTGCGCAACGGCATCCGTGAGCTGCTGCGCCTGGTCTTCCATGGAGCGCGCGGCGGCAGTGGCTTCTTCCACCAGCGCGGCGTTCTGCTGGGTGCTTTCGTCCATCTGCATGACGGTCTGGTTGACCTGTTCGATGCCGGCGGTCTGTTCCTGCGAGGCGGCGGAAATGTCGGCCATGATCGTGGTCACGCGCTGCACCGAGGCGACGATGTCATCCATGGTGGTACCGGCACGGCGTACCTGCTGCGAGCCCTCGGTCACCTTTTCCACCGAGTCGTCGATCAGCGATTTGATCTCCTTGGCCGCAGATGCCGAGCGCTGCGCCAGCGTGCGCACTTCCGTGGCGACCACTGCAAAGCCCCGTCCCTGGTCGCCGGCGCGTGCCGCTTCCACGGCTGCGTTGAGGGCGAGGATATTGGTCTGGAACGCGATGCCGTCGATGACGCTGATGATGTCGGCGATGCGTTGCGAGGACTGCTCGATGGAGGTCATGGTGGTGACGACCTGGCTGACCACGTCGCCGCCCTTGGCGGCCACTTCGGCCGCCCCGCGCGCGAGCTGGTCGGCCTGGCGAGCGTGCTCGGCATTCTGGCGCACGGTGGAGGTGAGTTCCTCCATCGACGCGGCGGTCTCCTCGAGATTGGCGGCCTGTTGTTCGGTGCGACGGGAAAGGTCGCTGTTGCCGGTGGCGATCTCGCTGGCCGACAGGCTGATGCTGCCGCTGGAGGCCTGGATGCGTGAAACGATGGCGGCCAGCTGGTCCATGCTGGCGTTGCCATCATCCCGCATGCGGGCGAAAACGCCATGGAAGTCACCCTCCATGCGCTGGGTCAGGTCGCCCTGGGCGATGGCCTGCAGCAACCGCGACAGATGGCCGAGATTGCTTTCGGTGGTTTCCATCAGCGAGTTGAGGCCACCGACCATGTCGCGGAAATCGTGCTCGAAGTTGCCGGCATCGCCGCGCTGGCTGAAGTCACCGACGGCAGCGGCACCGGACAGGCGCTTGATCTCGTTGTTGATCGCCGACAGGCTGGCCTTGGTGCTGTCCATGGCGTTGGTGATGGCGGCTTTTTCGCCGGGCAGGCGGTCCATGTCCACCGACAGATCACCGCGGGCGTAGTGGCGCATCACTTCCACCACGCGCATCTTCACGCCGATGTGCTGGGCTACGACCGCATTGACCTCGCGTACCATGCGCCCGTATTCGCCGGGGAAACGGGCTTCATCAATCCGGAAGCTGATCTGCCCTTCATCGTGTTCGCGCGCCAGTTCCACCTGTGCGGCGATGACCGCCTTGAGCTGGTCCTGCATGCGCTGCATGGAGGCCAGCAGCTGGCCGACTTCATCCTTGCGGGTACTGTCGATGGCGCCGTCCAGGCGGCCGCTGGCCACGTCATCGGCGGCGCGCAGCGCACTACGCAGCGGGCCCACGATCGAACGGACGATGATCACGCCCATGACTGCCGACGACACGCCCAGCAGCAGCATGAAAGCGAGGATCGCGTTGACGCTGTTCGCCTGCGTCGCGCTGGCTTCGGCGGTCTCGCGATCCAACGCGTTGACGACATAGCCGCTGAGTTCTTCCACGTTCTGGAACAAGTCGCGGCGCGCAATGCGCGACTGATCGTTGGAGATGGCCTGCGCCGCATCAAACTCGCCGCTGGCGATGGCCTTGGACATCAGCGTGTGGGCATCGAAGTAGGCTTGCGCTGTCTGCTGCATCTTCGCGTACAGGGCCTTCTGCGCGTCGCTGGCCGGAAGCGCTTCGTACTTCCGGCTGTGCTCGGCCAGCTTCTGGCGTTGTTCGGCGATGCGCTGGTTGTACTCGGCAACGAACTCGGGCTCCTGCAGGTGCGAGAGCTGCGAAAGCTCCGCGATGCGGATTTCAGCGAGGTCGGCGCGAATGAGATCCAGGTATTGCACGGCGGGCATGTAGCGCGTGCTGACCGCGTCCAGCTGCACGCTGGCCTGCTTGAGCCGCATGACGGCGAAGCCACCCATGGCCAGGGTGGCGACGGTGGTCAGGGTGAAAGCGATTGCGAGCTTTCGGGTGATCGTGAGGTTGCGAAAGAACTCCATCTCTTGCTCTCCGGATCGACTGAATTGTGAGTGGCGGGCGATCGTGTCCTTCTAGAAAGCGCCGCCGAGAGGCGTGCACATCACCGCGTTGAAGCGGTGTGGTCAGAGCCGGTATCGGCGCCCAGCTTTGCGGGCTGTAGGGCAATTACTGCGGACATTCTGAAGAATTCAGCACAAACAATCACATGAAGATCATGTAGCTGACGCATTCAATCGGAGCAGGCGGACAACGTGATCGGCTGCCGTAAGAGCCTGTGTGTCGCATCACTTTTACTGACGCTGCTCCGCGGCAGGTGCTGGTCGCTGCCGTCCACCGACTGAAATGAAAACGGCCTCGTCTTTGTCAGACGAGGCCGTTGAGCCGCTTAGCAAGCGTGCCGATCAGAACTCCTGCCAATCCTCGCCATTGGCGACCATCGGTTCCATGCGACGTGGCGCGGCGGCCATGCGTGCCGGGCGATAGCCCGATGACGGCGCGGCGACAACCGCTGCAGGCCTGGCGTTGGCGGCCACGGCGGCAGGGCGTGAGGTCGTGGTCACGCGGAACGCGGCGACCGCTTCGTTGAGCAGCAGTGCCTGTTCTTCCATCGCGCGGGCAGCAGCGGTGGCTTCTTCCACCAGCGCAGCGTTCTGCTGGGTGGTTTCATCCATCTGCACCACGGTCTGATTGACCTGCTCGATACCAGCCGACTGCTCCTGCGAGGCGGCCGAGATCTCGGCCATGATGTCGGTGACGCGCTGCACCGAGGCGACGATCTCGCCCATGGTGGTGCCTGCCTGATGCACCAGTGCCGAGCCTTCGCCGACCTTGCCGACGGAGTCTTCAATCAGCCCCTTGATCTCCTTGGCGGCACCGGCCGAGCGCTGCGCCAGCGTGCGCACTTCCGAGGCAACCACGGCGAAACCGCGACCCTGCTCACCGGCACGGGCTGCTTCCACCGCAGCATTCAGCGCCAGGATGTTGGTCTGGAAGGCGATGCCGTCAATGACCGAGATGATCTCGGCAATCTTCTTGGACGAGGCTTCGATGCCACTCATGGTGGTGACAACCTGCTGCACCACGTTGCCACCCTGGCTGGCGACGCCATGCGCGCCGATGGCGAGCTGGTTGGCCTGGCGGGCGTGTTCGGCATTCTGGCGCACGGTGGAGGTCAGCTCCTCCATCGAGGCGGCGGTCTCTTCCAGATTGGCGGCCTGCTGCTCGGTGCGGCGCGACAGGTCGTTGTTGCCGGTAGCGATCTCGGTGGCTGCCAGGTTGATGCTGGACGCCGCATTCTGGATGCGACCGACAATGCTGGCCAGCTGATCAACGGTGGCATTGGCGTCATCGCGCATCTGTGCGAACACGCCGTTGAACTGGCCGTCCATGCGCACCGTGAGGTCACCCTGTGCAAGCGCCTGCAGCACCTGCGACACCTTGGCCAGGTTGCCGTCTGCGGTTTCCATCAGGTGATTCAAGCCGCTCACCATGTTGCGGAAATCGTACTGGTAGCGGTTCAGATCACCCCGCTGGGTGAAGTCACCCGCCGCAGCGGCGCCAGCCAGGCGCGTGATTTCGGTATTGATCGAGGACAGGCTGGCCTTGATGCCGTCCACGGCCTCGGTCATCACCGCGCTCTCGCCGGGCAGGCGGTCGATGTCCATGCTCATGTCGCCAATCGAGTAGCGCTTCAGGACGTCCAGCATGTGCAGGATGGTGTTTACCTGCGATGCCACCAGATCATTGGTGGAGTGGATCATCTGCCCGTACTCGCCGGGGAATGCACTTTCGTCCATGCGGTAGCTGATGGTGCCTGCGTCGTGCTGGCGGGCCATTTCGCCCTGTGCGGCGATTACCGCCTGCAACTGCGTCTGCATGCGCTGCATCGACGACAGCAGCTTGCCTACTTCGTCGCGGCGCGAGGCATCGATGCGGCGATCCAGCTTGCCGACGGAAACATCATCGGCCACGCGGACGGCTTCTTCCAGCGGCACCATGATCGCGCGGATGATCACCCATGCCAGCAGGGCTGCCAGCACCAGTGCCAGCGCCAGGACACCAAACACCGTAAGCAACGAGCGGGTATGGGCCTGTTTGGATTCAGCGGTCTGCTTGCTCAACTGCGTCTGGTTGTACTGCGAGAGCTGCTTGAGCTGGTTGAACAGATCGCGGCGCAACATGCGCGATTCATCACTGGAAATGGTGCGCGCGGTGTCGAAATCGTCCAGCGCGATGGCGGCGGAGATGCGCTCATGCGCACCGAAGTAGGCAGCGCGAAGCGTCTTTACCTTGTCGTACAGCTGCTGCTCTTCCTTGGTGCTTGCGGTTTCGATGCTGTCATACGCTTTTTCTTCGGCTTCGATCAGGGCGCGGGTTTCCGCCATGCGCTTGTCATAGTCGGCCAGCTGCGTCGCGTTGCCCTGGTAACTCAACTGGGCCTGTTCGAAAGTACGAAATTCACCCAGCTGGGCGCGCATTTCGCCCAGATGCTGCACTGAGGGCATCCAGTTGCTGCTGACCTCTTCGATCTGGCGCTCAGCCACACCCAGGCGCCACACCGAGAACAGGCCCAGCAGCAGGGTGAGCAGGCCGGTGGAACAGAAAGCCACCAACAGCTTCCGCGTGATCGACAGGTTCTGGAACCATTTCATTGCAGGCGCCTCCATTGGCATTTCGCGCTACGCACAGGCCCGGTGCACCTGCGGAAATATCGGTTGATTGAGCAAGGCGGCGGGGGCGCCTTTGTGGTGCGGAAACCACGACGTGCTGAGGTATCGGCGACCAGTGAGGGTTCTTGAGCGACTGAGAGGAGCGCTGCTGAACGGCGTTCAGGCGGCGATTCGACGCGTGCGCGGTGGCACGGAATACCAACGCTTCCGCGGTCGGTTTCCCTTGCCTGCGGCGGGGCTGGATCGGTGTTGCTCCAACTGCACGCCGCGTGCTCAGCCCAGAACGATCCACCGCATGTCGGGCACGTCCGCCCGCGAGCGGATGGCGGTGGGCTTTCCATGGATCGGTTTCGCTCTCAGCACAGGGCCGTGGACGAGGTCATGTGGACGAGACCCTGTCGCTGCGCCGAGCCGACGCGTCGCTGCCGTATATCGCGCATGCTGTCCCGTCACCTGGGAGGAGGCGGCCCGCAAACCGCCTCCCTTCACCCGGCAGACCGGAGGAAGGGAGCGGTGGACTTCCGCTTCGCGGGAGATTTCCGTGAGGAGCTGGTGCTTGGCGGCCTCAAGCCGCCTGGGGCATACGTAGCGAACGTACCAGACCGCCGATGTCGACGATCAACGCGACGCGGCCGTCGCCAAGGATGGTGGCGCCGGAGACACCACCGATGCGGCGATAGTTGTTCTCGATGTTCTTGACTACCACCTGCTGCTGGCCGAGCAGTTCGTCCACTTCCAGCGCGATCTTCTGGCCATCGCTCTCGACCACCACCACCAGCGGATCGGCGTGGCTGCTGTCTCGGTATCCGTAGTGCTGGCCCAGGGCAAGAATCGGCAGGTACTCGCCGCGCACGCGCAGCACGCGGCCTTCGCCGCCCATGGTGCGGATATCTTCGGCCTGTGGCTGCAGTGCTTCGAGCACGTACGCCAGCGGCAGGATCAAGGTCTCGCCAGCGACCGAAACGGTCATGCCGTCGAGGATGGCCAGCGTCAGGGGCAGGCGGATCAGCACGCGGGTGCCGGCGCCGGTGCGGCTTTCCAGCTGGACTTCGCCGCCGAGTGCCTGGATGTTGCGACGGACCACGTCCATGCCGACACCACGGCCGGACAGATCGGTGACCGCGTCGGCAGTGGAGAAGCCCGGTTGGAAAATCAGGTCCCACACCTGTGAATCAGTGGGATTGTCAGGAACGTTGAGGCCACGTTCGAGGGCTTTGGCCAGGATCTTGTCGCGGTTCAGGCCGCGGCCGTCGTCGCTGACCTCGATCACGATATGACCGCCCTGATGTGAGGCTGCCAGGGTGATGGTGCCGGTTTCTTCCTTGCCGGCCTCGCGCCGCACGTCCGGCATTTCCAGGCCGTGATCGATCGAGTTGCGGACCAGATGTACGAGTGGGTCGGCGATCTTTTCGATCAGGCCCTTGTCGAGCTCGGTGCCTTCACCGATGGTGCGCAGGCGCACCTGTTTGCCGAGGCGACTGGAAAGGTCGCGGACCAGACGCGGGAAACGGCGGAACACCGCATCCACCGGCAACATGCGCACGCCGATGACGGCTTCCTGCAGGTCGCGGGTATTGCGCTCCAGCAGATCGAGGCCGGCGAGCAGCTGCTCGGCATGTGCCGGATCCAGGCCACCGGAAACCTGCTTGAGCATGGCTTGGGTGATGACCAGCTCGCCCACCAGGTTGATCAGGGCATCGACCTTGTCAACGCTGACGCGGATGGAGGACTCGGCTTCGTGCGCAGGGGCGCCGCCTGCTGCGGGCTTGGAGGCGTCGCCGGCAGTGGCCGTCACTGATACCGGCTCGGGCTGCGCTGCTTCGATTGCCAGGCTCGGCGGTGCGGCAGGACGGATGTCCAGCTCGCAATCGTCCACCACCCAGGCAAAGGTGTCTTCGATGCGGCTGCGCGGCACCTTGCCGACCAGGCCAAGATCCCAGGCGAGATAGGCTTCCAGCGGATCGAGCTGCGCGAAGGCGGGCAGGCGTTGCATGCGAGGTTCGACATGCAGTGAACCCAGCGTTTCCAGTTCGCGGATGATGCGCAGCGGGTCATTGCCACTCATGAACAGTGACGGCGCGGGCGCGAAACCGATCTGCCATGCGTCCGGCGTGTCATCTTCCTTGACGGCGGCAGCAACCTTGGCAGGGGATGGTGCTTGCCCGGACAACACCGCCTGCAGGCGGTCGGTCACGGCCTTGACCGCCGCCGGATCCGCTGCCTGGCCGTGCTCGGCCTCACGCAGCAGCGCGCGCAGCACGTCCACCGAGGCGAGCATCGCATCGACGGCGTTGCCGGCCAGGGCGCGCTTGCCGGAACGCAGCTCGTCCAGCAGCGTTTCAAGCACATGGGTCAGGCCGGCGATCGCATCGAAGCCGAACGTGCCGGCGCCACCCTTGATCGAGTGCGCGGCGCGGAAGACGGAGTTGATGATCTCCGGATCCTGCGCGCCATCTTCCAGGGCGAGCAGGCCGGCTTCCATCGCATCCAGCCCTTCGCGGCTTTCTTCAAAGAAGGTGGCGTGGAAGCGTTGCAGGTCCATGCTCATTGGCGCGGTATCCGTTGGTAAGGCAGGCAGGGCTGATCAGCCCAGGACTTTCTGGACGGTAGCGACCAGCTGTTCGGGATTGAACGGCTTGACCAGCCAGCCGGTGGCACCGGCAGCCTTGCCTTCGGACTTCTTGTCGGCGGCCGATT
The DNA here is from genome assembly GCF_001431415.1 of Stenotrophomonas humi. Taxonomy (GTDB): domain Bacteria; phylum Pseudomonadota; class Gammaproteobacteria; order Xanthomonadales; family Xanthomonadaceae; genus Stenotrophomonas; species Stenotrophomonas humi. The sequence continues at coordinate 112,454 of NZ_LDJI01000027.1, forward strand.
CGGTGGTGAGCATCAGCATCGGCGTGAACTTGTAGTCCGGCAGCTGGCGCAGCTCGCGAATCAGCGAAATGCCGTCCATGTTGGGCATGTTCACGTCGGTCACCACCGCATTGAAGCGCTGGCCCTTGGCACGGCCCAGGGCGACGGCGCCGTCTTCGGCTTCTTCAACCGAAAAGCCGGCCGAGGTGAGGGCGAAAGACACCATCTGGCGCATTGACGCCGAGTCGTCTACCACCAGGATTCGTGCGCTCATGCAGCGTTCTCCACAGATCTCGTTGTGTCAGGGGTTGCTTCCAGACCCAGGGTCCGGAGCACGCCGAGCAAGCGCGCGGCGTCAAGGAAGGTTGCGGTCGCGTTGTCGAAGACGGTGGTATGGCCGGCCTGTTGGCGGGCCAGCACGAAGGCGCAGAGCACCTGCATGGCCGCGGTGTGTATCCGCGAAACCTCGCTTGCGTCCACGCGCAGTTCACCGCCTTGGCCAAGGTGCGGGGCCAATTGCTGTTTCAACTCGCTGGTGGTCTCGATACCGAGATCCTGCAACAGCGCCACAGTGCTCATCGTCGCTCCGGACAAACGTTACTGGGAGGTTTAGCGGCGTTGCGCCGGGGATCTTTAGGGCACATAGGGAAATGCGGGACAGAGTGCCAACGGACGCACGGTTTGGCGCTTGCCTGTCCCATCGCGAAGCAATGGGCTGAGGGCTGGGCCAGGACGCCTTGCCGGCGGTTGGAGGCAGAGTCCAAGCCGCTCCTCCTCGATCCTCCGCTGTGCCATGCGCAAGGCAGGGGGCCTGGAGCCCAAGCGAGGTGCCAGCGAGTGGTGCGCCTGCCTCGCTCTGCAATCCTCACCCCAACTCACTGCAGCAGGCGCGTCGCATCCAGCAGGATCATCGGTTGGCTGCCGACGCGGGCGATGCCGCGGAACAGTTCGTTGGATATCTGGCAGATGCGGGCGGTGTCGGGTGGCTCGATCTGGGAATCGGTGAGGCTGGCGACGTCCTCGACGGCCGATACCCGCAGGCCCAGCACTTCGCCGTTTTCTTCAAGCACCACGATGCGGGTCTGCGGGTCTTCCGCTGTGGCTGCCATCTCCAGATGCAGGCACAGGTCCATTACCGGCACCACCTGGCCACGCAGGTTCATGATGCCGAGCATGGATGCATCGGTGCCGCGCAGCGCCAGCAGTGGTACCGGCAGCACCACTTCCTGCACCTTCAGCAATTCCAGCGCATAGGTCTGTTGGCCGCAGCGCAGGCGCAGCCAGCGCGAGGCGCGTTCGCTGGCTCGGCGCTGTTGCGGGCCGGCGGCAGCATGGGCCTGGGCCTGCAGTTCCTGCCAGCTGCTGGGTCGTGCAGGGGCGGGCTGCGCACGGGCGATGGGCGCGCGTGCGGTGGAGGGCATCGGGGCGGGTGCGGGTGGCGTCACGCCCGCCGCCACATCGAAGGCGCTCTGCAGCGCAGGGCTGTCGACGTGCGCCAGTTTGGCGCTCTCTGCCGGCCCGGTTTCGTAGATGACTTCGTCGGGCAAGTCATCCCAGGTGGGCTCGGGGGTGTGCTCTGTCGTGGTATCAACCGTTGTCTGCGGAACCTCGGGCGGGACGTTATCCCAGCTGGGTTCCACTGAGCTTCCGGCTTTGGCCTGCATTGCCGCCAGCGCCTCCTCGAAAGCAGCCTCCAGTTCAGCACTGTCGCCGGGTACGCCGACGAGCGCGGTGGGTACGGGCAGCGAGATTGACGGGCCGTCGCTGACCGGGGCCTGCGCTGGTGCGGGAATGGCTTCGGCCAACAGTTCGTCGAGGTAGTCGTCCAAGGCGCCAGCGGTGCTCATGCGGCCTCCTGCTCCAGCGCGCGGCCATCCTCGCCAAGGATCCACTCCAGTGCGCGGCGATAGGCGGCGTGACCGCGACCGGGATAGTCATCACCCTGCATTGGCTGGGTGAGTCCTGCGGCATGGCTGATGCGGGTGTCCACCGGAATGGCGTCCTCCCAGACGCGGGCACCGTGCCGGTCCTGCATCTGTTTGAGGGTTTCGTTGCCGGCACGGGTGCGGCGGTCGAACAGGGTGGGCAATACCGAGATCGGCAGGGCGCGCTTGCGCGAACGTTCCACCATTTCACCGGTGCGGACCATACCCTCGAGGCCATGCAACGCCAGCGGTTCGGCCTGGGTGGGAATGATCAGGCGGTCGGCAGCGGCCAGCGCATTGATCATCAGCAAGCCGAGCGTGGGCGCGCAGTCCAGCAGGATGTAATCGTGGCGGTCGCCATGACGCGCAAACGCCTGCTGCAGGGCGAGGCCGAGGCCGGGCTGATTGGCGCTGCGTCGCTCCAGGGTGGCCAATGACGCCTGCGCGCACAGGTAATCCAGGCCCGGGATATCGCTGGCCCGCGACAGGCTGGCGATCTCATGCGGTGGCGTGGCGAACAGCTCCTGCACCCCCTGCGGCACCGGCTCAAGCGGTACACCGAAGGCGCGGGTGAGCGAGGAGTGCGGGTCCAGGTCGATCAGTAGCACCTTGTGGCCGCGCGCGGCCAGGCCGCGGCCGAGCGACAGCGTGGTGGTGGTCTTGCCGACGCCACCTTTCTGGTTGGCAATGGCCCAGATACGCATCAATGAACTCCTTCGATGACAGCAGGCACCGCGCCGGTGGCAACGGGTGCGCCGCCTGCCGGTGTCGCGGTGTCGGTGCGGGTGCTGGCAGTGGTGTTGCCAACGCCCGGCAGGTCGGCGGCGGACGCCGAATCGGCCAGGATGATGACCATCACCCGCCGGTTGCGATTGCGGCCGGCGGCTTGATCGTTGCTTTCGCGCGGGCGGAATTCGCCGTAACCGACCATCGCCAGTCGCGCCGGTTGCACGCCATGGTCGGCGAACAGGTGCACCACGCTCGCCGCACGGCCGGCGGACAATTCCCAGTTGGATGGGAACTGCGCCGTGGCGATGGGCAGGTTGTCGGTGTGGCCTTCCACGCGCACGCCGTTGGGGGCGTCGAGCAGCACATCGGCGAGCTTGCCGAGCGTGTCGCGCGCGCCGACATCGAGTGCGGCCGAGCCGGTGCTGAAAAGAATGTCGCTGTTGATTTCAACTTCCAGCCAGAGTTCGGTGCGGCGCACCGTGATCACGCCCTGTTTGACCAGTGGCGCCAACGCCGAACTCAAGCGGTCGGCAATCTGGTTCAACTGGCGCTCGGCGCGGCGCAGTTGTTCCTGGTTGTGCGCGGACACCGGCATGCGCATATGCGACGCCATCGACGGCAGCTGGGTGGGATCGGACATGGCGCCGCCGGTCATGCTGGGTGAGCGGATCACCGACGGGGTGTCATGACCACCGCCCTGGATCTGCATGTTGCCGACCTGGACCTGGGTGATGGTGCGCGGCGCACCGCCGAATGCCGTGGACAGGGAGTCGGCCATCACCCGGTACTTGCCCTCGTTGAGCGAGGAGATGGCGTACATCACCACGAAAAAGGCGAGCAGCAGGGTCATCAGGTCGGCATAGGGAATGGCCCATGCTTCGTGATTGCCGTGCTCTTCGTGGCGCTTGCGACGTGCCATGGCTCAGTTCACGAACCCGGCCAGGCTGTTCTCGATGTTGCGCGGGTTCTCACCCTGGGCAATGGCGATCAGGCCTTCGATGACCATTTCGCGTTCACGGGTCGTGTGTGCGATCACGCCCTTGAGCTTGGCCGATACCGGCAGGAACAGCAGGTTGGCCGAGGCGATGCCGTAGATGGTGGCGGTGAACGCGGCGGCGATGCCATGACCGAGCTTGCTTGGGTCAGCCAGGTTCTTCATCACCGCGATCAAGCCGAGCACGGCGCCAATGATGCCCAGCGTCGGCGCATAGATGCCCATGCCCTCGAATACCTTGGTGGCGGCCAGATCCTGCTGCTCCTGGCTGCCCAGCTCGATTTCCATCATGTGGCGGATAGTGTCCGGCTCGACGCCGTCGACCACCAGCTGCAGGCCCTTGCGGATGAACGCGTCGTCCTGCATTTCCACCTGCGGCTCCAGGCCGAGCAGGCCTTGGCGGCGGGCGATGTTGCTCCAGTCCACGATCTGCTGGATCAGCGCGCGCCGATCACTGACCGGCGGCTTGACCACCCAGCGCACGATCTTGAAGGCGTGCTTGAATACGGCCGGCGAGGTGTGCAGCAGGATCGCGGCGAGGGTGCCGACAATGACGATCACGAATGCGGCCGGCGACCACAGCGAGGACAGACCGGCACCCTTCAGGATGCTGCCGCCCACCAGTGAGAGCAGGGCGAGGAAAAGTCCAATGATGCTGAGTCGGTCCATGGTGTTGGATATCGGCCTGGTGAATGCGGTCTTGAGTTGGAGAAATTTCTAGCCCCTCTCCCGCACGTGGGAAAGGGGAGGTGGCGCGCAGCCGGCAGCCCGCAGCCCGCGTCATGCATCGCTGACGTCTACTTACCCCTGACCACCCCGCAGGCCATCGACGTCGAGAATCAATGCCATGCGCCCGTCGCCGATCAGGGTGGCGCCGGCGTAGCCGCGCAGCCCCCGCAGTGCGCGTGGCAGTGGCTTGATGACCACTTCCTCGCGGCCGCGTACCTGGTCCACCACCAGCCCGAACCGGGTTTCACCCATCTGCAGCACCACGATGGTCAACAGCGTCGTCGGCATCGGTGTGACGCCGAGCCATTGACGCAAGTCCAGCAAGGCCAGCGTGTGGGTCTTGCGATCAAGCACGGCGCGGCCGTCAAACCAGCCCAGCGAGGTGGCCGGTGCGTGCAGCACTTCCATCACCCGCGCCAGCGGCAGGGCGTAGACGTCCTCACCGGCCTGCACCAGCAGGGTTGGAAGAATGGCCAGGGTCAGCGGCACGCGGATCAGGAAACGGCTGCCGCGGCCCAGTTCGGATTGAATCTGGATCTGCCCGCTGAGTTCGCGGATGCGTGACTGCACCACGTCCATGCCGACGCCACGTCCGGAGATATCGGTGACCTGCTGTTTGGTCGAGAAACCCGGCAGGAACACCAGGTGCAGACACTCCTCGCTGGTCAGGCGGGCGGCGGCTTCCGGGTCGATCAAGCCTTTCTCACGCGCCTTGGCGCGTAGGCGTTCGGGGTCGATGCCGGCGCCATCGTCCTGCACTTCGATGCTGACGTAATCGCCTTCCTGTTGCGCGGAGAGCCGGACCCTTCCCATGCGTGACTTGCCCTGGGCTTCGCGCAGATCCGGCATTTCCACGCCATGATCAATGGCGTTGCGCACCAGGTGCACCAAGGGGTCGGCCAGCGCTTCGACCAGGTTGCGGTCCAGCTCGGTGTCGGCGCCGATCAGCTCCAGATCCACTTCTTTCTGCAGCGAGCGGGCAACATCGCGCGCCACCTTGGGGAAGCGTGAGAACACTTTGCCGACCGGCTGCATGCGGGTGCGCATCACTGCCGATTGCAGGCGCGCGGTGGCGATGTCCAGGGTGGATACCGCACGATCGAGCTCTTCATCCTTCAGCCGTGTGCGCAGCGTCTTGAGACGGTTGCGCGACAGCACCAGTTCGCCGATCAGGTTGACGATGGCATCCAGGCGCTTTGTATCCACGCGCACCGTCTGCTCAGGCTCGGCGGTTTTGACCGCCGCTGCCTTGGGGGCAGTTGCCGGGCGTGCTGCTGCAGGCTTGGCGGGTGTGATCGCCGCAGCCACCGGCGCAGCGGTCACCGCCCCCGGGGCAGCACCGCCGTGCAGTTGATCGAGCAGGGCTTCGAATTCATCCTCGCTGATCAGGGTGTCATCCACCTTGGCCGCCACAGCGCCCGGCACGGTGCCGCCATGCAGCTGGTCGAGCAGGGCTTCAAACTCGTCCTCGCTGATCAGGTCACTGTCGGTGCTGACCGGTGCAGCCACCACAACGGGCGCGGCGCCGACATCGAACTGTGCGATCAGCGTTGCCGGGGCGTGTTCCGGGTCGGTGCCATTGGACACGGCATCAAGCATCGACTGCAGCCAGTCCAGCGATTGCTGGGCCGCATCGAAGTGATGGGCGAGCAGCTCCGCCTTGCCGGCACGGGCCATGCCCAGGGTTTCCTCGGCGGCGTGGCACAGCTCGACCATGGGCGTGATCGCCAGAAAGCCCGCGCCACCCTTGAGCGTGTGGAAGCCACGGAACACGGCGTTGAGCTGGTCGTTGTCCTGCGGCGCCTGTTCCAGTGCCACCAGCTGTTCGCCCAGCCGATCGAGGATCTCCTGCGCTTCGAGGATGAAATCGGCGGCGATGTCGTCGGCAAAGGCGCTCATGTCTTACAGCCCCAGATCCGACAACAGGTCGTCGGCGTCGTGCTGGGAAACCGCGTGGCGGTCCAGGCCCTTGAGGGCAGGGCCGGCCAGGCCCGGATTGCGGGCCTCTTCTTCCGTTGGTGGCAGACCCAGTGCACCGAAGCCTTCATGCACGCGGCGCACGATGCCGACCACGCGGCGGATGATCTGCCCGGTGAGGTCCTGGTAGCTCTGCGTGAGCGCCACCTCGGTAAGGTTGTGGCGAATGCGGTCGAGCAACTGGTCCTGATCCGGGTTGAGGCCTTCGGCGCGCAGGCGCTCGGTCAGCTCGCGGCATTCCTCGGCCAGATCCAGGGTGCGATGGGTCGCCTGTTCGGTCATCTGCACGACGTGATCCAGTCGTGCACAGGCATCGTCCAGTTCGCCCGCTTCGGATGGCACGCTTGGCAGTTCGCCCAACGCCTGGCCCAGCTCGCGGGCCAGACGGCCAAGGCCGGCCATCATCGGTTGCGTACGCAGCGCGGCCAGCGCGTCGATTTCCCGGCGCCAGCTGGCTTCGTCACCGTTTTCCAGCGCCGCCAACGCATCCTGCAGGCGCTGCACCAGGGCCGACTTGTCGCTCAACGCTTCGGCGTGCAGGTCCATCAGGCGCTCGCTGCCAGGCGTTCAAAAATCTTGCCGAGTTTTTCTTCCAATGTCTGCGCGGTGAACGGCTTGATGATGTAGCCGTTCACGCCGCACTGGGCGGCTTCGATGATCTGCTCGCGCTTGGCTTCGGCGGTAACCATCAGCACCGGCAGGGTCTTGAGCTTGGCGTCGGCACGGATGGCCTTGAGCAGCTCGATGCCGGTCATCACCGGCATGTTCCAGTCGGTGACCACGAAATCAAACGGCTGGCTCTGCAGCAGGGCCAGCGCGGCATGCCCGTCCTCGGCTTCGGCGGTGTTGGTGAAGCCCAGATCGCCGAGCAGGTTCTTGACGATGCGACGCATGGTCGAGAAGTCGTCAACGATCAGGATGCGCATGTTCTTGTTCAAAGGATGTTCCTCTTCATGGTTCCCCAAGGCCGGCGTCAGCGGCCTCGAAACTCTTCAACCGGCCACGCAGACGCAGCGTGGCCTGGCCGTGGATCTGGCAGACGCGTGACTCGCTTACGCCGAGTACCGCGCCGATTTCTTTGAGGTTCAACTCCTGCTCGTAGTAGAGCGAGAGCACCAGTTGTTCGCGTTCGGGCAGCAGGGCGATGGCCTTGCCCAGCTCGGCGCCGAACTGGCTGCGTTCGAGCATCTGCTGCGGGGTCGGGCCGCCGGTGGACGGGGTGTCCAGCTCGCCGTGGTCTTCGATGCGCGATTCCAGGCTCAGTACCTGGCCGCGCGATGCGTCCTCGATCAGGCGCATGTATTCGGGCAACGGAATTTCCATCGCCTCGGCCACTTCGCTGGCGCTGGCGGTGCGGCCGCTGGCTTGTTCCAGGCGTCGAATGGTGGCGGCGGCGTCGCGCGCGCGACGATGCACCGAGCGCGGAACCCAGTCGCCGCGCCGGATCTCATCGATCATCGAGCCACGGATGCGGATGGAAGCGTAGGTCTCGAACGAGGCGCCCTGTTCTGCGTCGTAGCTGCGCGAGGCTTCGATCAGGCCCATCATGCCGGCCTGGATCAGGTCATCGACCTCGACGCTTGCCGGCAGGCGTGCGGCGAGATGGTGGGCGATGCGCCGTACCAGATCCGCGTGGCGGGCGATGCATTCATTGGCGGCGTTGCGCTGGACTTCCCGGTATTGGGCTGCGGCGTTCATGCGCTCACCTTCTGCTGGAGGATGCGTTCCAGGAAGAATTCGACGCCGCCGCGGGGTGCGGTGGGCGCCTGCCAACGGGCGGTGCGGCGGGCGATCTCCTGGATCGCCAGCGACGCCGGTGCCGACGGGTAAAGCTTCACCACCGGCTGCTGGCGCTGCACCGACAGACGCAGCCAGTCGTCCTGCGGGACGCAGCCCAGGTAGTTGAGCGAGACGTCGATCAGGAACTTCTCGCAGACACGCACCAGCTTTTCATAGAGGGCGCGGCCTTCGTTGGGATCGCGGGCCATGTTGGCCACCACCTGGACGCGGTCCACGCCGCGTTCGCGCGAGAGCACCTTGATCAGGGCGTAGGCGTCGGTGATGGAGGCCGGTTCGTCGCAGACCACGACCACGGTGTCCTGCGCGGCCTGGCAGAACGTCAACACGCTGTCGGTGATGCCGGCGGCGGTGTCGATGATCATCACATCCAGGTCGCGTTCCAGTTCGGAGAACACATTGACCAGGCCGACGTGTTCGGCCGGCTGCAGTTCGGCCATGTGCCGGCGCCCCGATGCAGCCGGGACCACCAGCACGCCGTTGGGGCCTTCGACGATGACTTCTTCCAGCGTGCAGCGCCCGGCGACCAGGTCGGCCAGGGTGTGCTTCGGGTGCAGGCCGAGCACCACGTCGATGTTGGCCAGGCCCAGGTCGGCGTCGAGCAGCAGCGTGCGTTTGCCCATGCCCGCCAGTGCCACGGCCAGGTTGGCCGAGACATTCGTTTTGCCCACGCCACCTTTGCCGCCGGTGACGGCGATGGTGCGCACCGGGCCCGCGGGATCGCGCCGGGTGGCCGATAGCGGGAAGGTGTGGGTCAGCTTGGCGTACTCACGCGACTGCATTGTTCAACTCCGGATTGCAGGGCATATCGGCCGCGCGCCGCAAATCTTCAAGGCGAAGTACAAGATTGGCTGCCGAAGCCCGGTGCAGGTCTTCCGGAACGTCCTGGCCGTCGGTCACCCAGGTGATCGGCAGGCGGTGGTCCACCGCCACCGACAGGGCCGAACCGAAGCGGCCGGTCTCGTCCAGCTTGGTCAGCACCAGGCCCTGCGGGTTGGCGGCGCTGAAGCGGCGCACGACCTCGTCCATGTCCTGGAAGGAGGTGTTGGCCGGCAGTACCAGCAGGGTGCGGATCTGGCCGGCGGCACGCAGCCACTGCAGCTGTGCGGTGAGCGCGCGGTCGCGCTGGCCCAGGCCGGCGGTATCGATCAGCACCAGCTTGTAGTCGGCCAGGCGTTCCAGCAGCTGATTGAGGTCGGTGCTGCTGTTGGCCTCGTGCACGGCGATGCCGAGCTGACGACCGAAGCCATACAGCTGCTCACGTGCGCCGATGCGTTGGGTGTCGGTGGTGACCAATGCCACGTCGCGGGCGGCATGGGCATTGGCAAAGCGCGATGCGAGCTTGGCGATGGTGGTGGTCTTGCCGGCACCGGTGGGGCCGACCAGCGCGATCACGCCACCGGCTTCGATCGGGTCGATGGGCGCGATCGGCAGTTTGCGCGAGATCAGGCCCAGCATCAGGCCGCGGGCGCGGGCCGGTTCAATGTCGGCCGGGATCTGCATGACCACGTCACGCGACAGGCCCGCATCGAAGCCGTATTCGTCCATCAGATCCAATGCGTTGCCGCGCACCGCACTGCCGCGCAGGCGTTCGTCGGTGAAGCGGTTCATTTCGCGCTCGATCATCTGGCGCATGCCGACCACTTCCTGACGCAGCTGATTGAGCTCGCGCTCGTTGCCAGGGTTGCTGATCAGCTGCGTGGTGAGGATCGGGGCGGCTTCGGCATTGGCCGGAGCTGCCGGAATCGCCGGAATCGCCGCGGCCGTGGGGGACTCTGCGAAGGCCGGCGCGGCCATTGAAGCTGTGGCAATCGCCGGCTGCGGCACCACCGCTGCCAGGGGCGCGTCGTCGTGCTGTGGCGGATCAATGAAGAAACGTGCGCGCTCGACCGGCCGTTCGCTGGCGACTTCCGGCAACTGCGGCGCGGCGACGCGGGTCGGGGTGCTGCCTGCGGGACGGAAAACCGGCACCACCGGCGGTTCGTCGTCGCTGGCGGGCAGGGTGGCGAAGCGCTGCGCTTCGAGCTGCAGCAGCGGCTCCAGGTCATCCGAAGAAGGGCGCTTGAGCAGCGAGGCAAAACGGCTGCCCGGTGCCAGCTCGAGGCTGCTGTCGATGGAGCGGCCGGTAGCGCCGACGGCCGAGCGCGCCAGCGCTGCCACGGCCGAGGTGGTGGCGGTGACGGGCTCCGGCTCGGGCGTCCGACGCCGGGTGACGGCGGCCATGATGGCTTCGGCGGCGCTGCGCGGCTTGGCCGGTGCCGGCGCGGCCGGGCGGCTGGCTTCCAGTGCCTGCTGCACGGCGGTTTCGTCGTAATGGGCAGCTGCCACGATTTCGACGCCTTCCTCGATGCGGCGGTTGGAGAGGATGACGGCATCCGGCCCATGCTCCTTGCGCACCAGGTTCATGGCGGTGCGCATGTCGGCGGCGACGAAACGTTTGATCTTCATGTTCTGGTACCGGGAGTGGGGCTGGCCCGAAGCAGCAGCGTTGGCGATGGCGGTGTCCTGCATGGCGTGGCGTGCTCCTTCGTGCGGGGGTGTCTGGTAATGGGTCAGGTGTCTGTTTTCCGTCACCGGCGCAGGTATCAGCGCCGGGTTCCGGGCTGCCTCAGCTGATCGTGCCGACCAGCTTCAGCCGCTTGTCCTCCGGTACCTCGCTGTAGGCCAGGACCGACAGCGAGGGAACGCTGTGGCGGACCAGGCGCGCCAGCGCGGCGCGGACCGGCGCCGGTACCAGCACGACCGCGGGCTCGTTGCGGGCCTCCTGCTTGCCGACACAATCGGCAAGACTTTGATGGAGGCGTTCGGCGAGACCGGGTTCCAGTGCGGCACCATTGCCTTGCGTGGACTCCTGCAAGACCCGTTCCAGTTGCGGGTTGAGGGTGAACACCGGCAGCTCCGGCGACATTCCGGCGATCTCCTGCACGATGAAACGGCCCAGCGCGTTGCGCACGGCGGCAGTGAGCGCGGCCGGGTCCTGGGTGACCGGTGCGGTTTCCAGTAGGGCTTCGGCGATCTTGCGCAGCTGGCGCACCGGGATGCGTTCGATCAGCAGGTTCTGCAGCACGCGCGCCACGGTGGACAGCGGCAACGCCTTGGGCGACAGCTCCTCGGCCAGCTTGGGGGCGCTCTTGGCCAGGGTCGCCAGCAACTGCTGCACTTCCTCATGGCCAAGCAGTTCCGGTGCGTGCTCACGGATCAGGTGCGACAGATGGGTGGCGACCACGGTGGCCGGATCAACCACGGTGTAACCCAGCGATTCGGCATGGGCGCGCTGGTGGGGCTGGATCCAGGTGGCATCCAGGCCAAAGGCCGGGTCCTTGCCGGCAATGCCTTCAAGCTTGCCCATGGCGCTGCCCGGGTCCAACGCGAGTTCGCGGTCGGGGTGGATGTCGGCCGTGGCGACCGGCACGCCATGGATCAGCAGGCGGTAGGCGCTGGCGGGCAACTCCAGGTTGTCGCGGATATGGACTGGCGGAATCAGGAAGCCCAGGTCCTGGGTGAGCTTGCGACGCACGCCCTTGATGCGTGCCATCAGTTCGCCGCCCTGGGTCTTGTCCACCAGTGGAATCAACCGGTAGCCGACTTCAAGGCCCAGCGGATCGACCGGGCGCAGTTCGTCCCAGCTCAGTTCGGCGGTCGGCGAGGCGGGTGGCGCCAGCCCCGGGATGCCGGTCTCGGCGCCCGCAGTGGCGGTCGCTTTCGGGTTGGCGGCAGCCGCGGTTTCGCGCTTCCAGAACTTCCAGGCCAGAAACGCCAGGATCGCGGCCAGCGTCAGGAAGGCCAGGTTCGGCATGCCCGGTACCAGGCCGACCAGTCCGATGATGCCGGCCGCGATGGCCAGCGCACGGTACTGGCCGAACACCTGACCCATCATGGCCTGGGCCATGTCCTGCGAGCGCGAGGCGCGGGTGACCAGCATGGCGACCGCGCTGGAGATCAACAGCGCCGGCAGCTGCGCCACCAGGCCGTCACCGATGGACAGCAGGGTGTAGGTGGCGGCGGCGTCGCCGAACGCCATGTCGTGCTGCAGCACGCCCACGGCCAGGCCGCCGAGCAGGTTGATGAACAGGATCAGGATGCCGGCAATGGCATCGCCACGGATGAACTTGCTGGCACCGTCCATCGCGCCGTAGAAGTCGGCTTCCTCACGTACCTCTTCGCGACGGGCCTTGGCCTCCTCACGCGTCAGCAAACCGGCGTTGAGGTCGGCATCGATGGCCATCTGCTTGCCGGGCATCGCGTCCAGGATGAAGCGCGCGGTCACTTCCGACACGCGCCCGGCACCCTTGGTGATGACCACGAAGTTGATGATGGTCAGGATCGCGAACACCACGATGCCGACTGCGTAGTTGCCCCCGATCACGAACTCACCGAACGCGGCGATCACCTTGCCGGCCGCTTCGTGACCGTTCTGGCCGTTGAGCAGGATCACGCGGGTGGAAGCCACGTTCAGCGCCAGCCGCAGCATCGTGGTGATCAGCAGCACGATCGGGAAGATGGTGAAATCCAGCGGCCGTTTCACATAGACCACGGCCAGCAGCACCATCAGCGAGATGGCGATGTTCAGGGTGAACAGCGCATCGAGCACCGGCGCGGCCAGTGGCACCACCACCATCGCCAGCAGCGCCAGCACGATCAGTGGCGCGCCAAGTCCCTGACGCAGCATGTCCAGTACGCGGCGCGCGTTGACGCCCGAGGCCTGCGCACTCATGGCTTGGCTCCGGTGCCGAATTCGTCGATCTCGAAGGCCGGCTGCGACGGCATCGGGCCGGTGCGCCACTGGCGCAGTTGGTAGACGTAGGACAGGATCTGGGCGACGGCCGAATACAGTCTCACGGGGATTTCCTTGCCAAGTTGGCTTTCGCGATACAAGGCGCGTGCCAAAGGCGGTGCGGAGACGATGGCGACTTTGTTGCCGTCGGCCACCTGGCGGATGCGCAGGGCCACTTCGTCCACGCCCCGGGCAACCACGGTGGGGGCGTTCATGCGACCGCTTTCGTACTTCAGGGCGACCGCGTAGTGGGTGGGGTTGACCACCACCACGTCGGCGGTGGGCACCGCTTCCATCATCCGGCGCTGTGACATCTGCATCTGCATCTGGCGGATGCGGCCCTTGACCTCGGGGCTGCCCTCGCTTTCCTTCATCTCCCGCTTGAGCTCTTCGCGGGTCATCTTCAGCTTCCGCAGCCAGTTCCACTTCTGGTAAGGCGCGTCGATGGCGGCCAGCAACGCCAGGGCGCCGCCGGTGGCCAGCAGCAGCTTGAGCGTGAAGCCCAGGCCGTTGCTGACGGCACTTTCAAGCGGCTGGTGCAGCAGCCCGCGCAGGCTGTCCATGCTGTGCCAGATGCTCAGGCTGGCGGCGCCGCCGATGAAGGCCACGCGCAGCATCGACTTGATCAGCTCGGCCACCGCCTCGCCGCCATACAGCCGCTTGAGCCCGCTCATCGGATTCATGCGCTTGAAATCGGGCATCAGCGCCTTGTTGGAAAAACGCAGGCCACCCATCAGCACCGGGGCGATGAAGCCTGCAAGCAGGCACACCAGGATCACCGGGCTGACCGCCAGCATCAGCCGCAGGATCAGCCACCCGGCGTGGCCGAACAGTGCCTGCGGGGTGTCCAGCAGGGAGGGGTCGGGGCTGAGCGCCGCTTTCATCCACTCCCGCGAGCTGTTGGCGACCGGGCCGGACAGCGTCGCCAGTGCCACCACCGCCGCCGTGAACACGGCAGCGGTGGCGAGTTCCTTCGAGCGCGGGATGTTGCCTTGTTCCTGCGCGTCGCGCAGGCGTTTTTCGGTGGGGAGTTCGGTTTTTTCCCCGGCCTGTTCGTTCTCGGACATGGCACGGCGCGGATAAGGAGGTCATCCGGGTGGTGCAAGAACTGTTCCGGAATCGGGTGCAGGGGCTGCAAGCGTGCGGCGATGGGGTGGCTTCGAAGTGCCAACCCTTCTCCCGCCAGGGGTGAGGGGCTTCAGGGGCTGCGGTTGCGCGTACCGCTCCAACTCGCCGCCCACCAGGACCCGTCTTACCAGGCATGAGGAGGGTTGGGGGGCGAGGGGGTTCACTCCCATCACTCGCCCCATGAAAACGCCAACGGGCAGGTCAAAGACCTGCCCGTTGGGTGTCATGTACTGCAATTGGATCAGCCGTCAACAACGGGCGAATCCAACACCTGTGCTGGCGGAGCTACTTCAGCAACGCCTGGGAATCGACGATCCGCACGTCGTGCATCTGGTCGAGATATGCATCCAGATACGCTTTGTGCGATGCGCCGACGAGTACCAGCGTGCGCATCCCCGGGGTTGGGCCCATCAGGTCGCGGATGTTGGCTGCCATGCGCAGGTTGCGCGTTTCCCAGGAGGTGACATACATACGCCCGTAGCCTTGTGAAGACGGCTCTTCCAACGCGGCGCCGTAATCACTTTGGAAGGCGATGGGAGCCACGTCCGCGGCGTTGTTGCGGCGGTACATCGCCAGCACTTTCTCCGCTGTGTCCAGCTGTGCTTCCAGGCCGCTGGACATCTCCCGCCGCTGTTTGGATGCAGGGTTGTCCCATGCCTTCCTGATGGCGGCTACGTAGGCTTTTGGGTCAGGACCGTAGCGATCAGCGCTGTGGTCGTCCGTCGGCCAGAGCCGTTCATGGCCCAGGCGTGCTGCAAGGGGGGCAGCGACAAGCGTCGTTTCATTGCGGCTGACGCGCAGCGCTTCCAGAGCGTCAACCAGCGCCGGATCCAGGCGCTCATCTGCATGTCGCTCCGCTACCGGAAGGCGCAGCCATTGGACCAGCGCCGAATCGGGTTCACCGGCTGCCAGGAATGTGGCTGCCAGCTCTCGGCGCTGTGCCGCCGTCGGCTGTGCGGGCCACGTCGCCAGCATGGCCTCTGCCGCAGCATTGGCCGCCGGCACATCAAGCCCGGTCGCCTTTGCCGCCACTGACAGGTCGGGGCAGTAATCGTTCACCGTCAGTGCGTAGCGAGAGGGGTAGCGGCGCAGCGTGTCGCACTGCTGGCCGGACACCGCCTCGATGGAGATTGCCTGCGGCCGCCACGTCGCCAGCCGGTCGATCAGGGCATCGAGTGTTGAAGGGTCGAAGGTTTTGGGCATTCCCGACAAATGCGGGGTGCCGAGCACCATGACCTCGTTCTGCACGCCGTGCTGCGGCCCCTTGTGCGCACCCGGATCAAAGGCCTGCGCCTGCACTGTTCCCGCCAGCATTCCTCCCGCCAGCAACGTGCCGATCACTACGTTTCGTCCCCTCATTCCCTGCATCACTCCCTGTTGTATACAGCGCGTTGAACACGTGCTTGGTTGGCGGAAAGTGGCGCAGCGTCCATCGCCGCCGAGGCTTTGTCAACGGCGCCCGTTCTCGAGTCTACGGGCAGGTGGCTCCAGCGTTTTCGCGGCGCAGTTCCAGGCCAGCAGAAACACCAACGGGCAGGTCATGGGCCTGCCCGTTGGGTGCAACGCACGGCGCTTGGATCAGCCGAGAATGCCCGGCAGATCCAATCCCTTTTCCTCCGCGCAATCGATGGCGATGTCGTAGCCAGCGTCGGCATGGCGCATGACGCCGGTGCCGGGGTCGTTCCACAGCACGCGGGCGATGCGCTGGTCAGCTGCCTCGCTGCCGTCGCAGACGATCACCACGCCGGAGTGCTGCGAGTAACCCATGCCGACACCGCCGCCATGGTGCAGGCTCACCCAGGTGGCGCCGCCGGCGACGTTGAGCATGGCGTTGAGCAGCGGCCAATCGGAGACCGCATCCGAGCCGTCCTTCATCGATTCGGTTTCGCGGTTGGGCGAGGCGACGCTGCCGCTGTCGAGGTGATCACGACCGATCACCACCGGTGCACTCAACTCGCCGTTGCGGACCATTTCGTTGAAGGCCAGGCCCAGCTTGTGGCGCAGGCCCAGGCCGACCCAGCAGATGCGCGCCGGCAGGCCCTGGAAGGCGATGCGCTCACGCGCCATGTCCAGCCAGCGATGCAGGTTCGGATCATCGGCGATGATTTCCTTCACCTTGGCATCGGTCTTGTAGATGTCTTCCGGGTCGCCGCTCAGCGCCACCCAACGGAACGGGCCGATGCCACGGCAGAACAGCGGACGCACGTAGGCGGGCACGAAGCCGGGGAAGTCGAACGCGTTCTTCAGGCCTTCATCGAAGGCCATCTGGCGGATGTTGTTGCCGTAGTCCACGGTCGGGATGCCGGCCGCGTGGAAGGCCAGCATCGCCTCCACGTGCACGCGCATGGCGGCCTTGGCGGCGTCGCGCACTTTTTCCGGATTGGCCTGCTGTTCGGCCAGCCATTGCTCCACGCTCCAGCCGATCGGCAGGTAACCGTGCACCGGGTCATGGGCGCTTGTCTGGTCGGTGACGCAGTCCGGGCGCACGCCACGGCGCACCAGTTCCGGCAGGATTTCAGCGGCATTGCCAAGCAGGGCGATCGACTTGGCTTCACCGCTGGCGGTGTACTTGGCGATGCGCGCCAGTGCGTCGTCGATGTCGTTGGCCTGTTCGTCCACGTAGCGGGTGCGCAGGCGGAAATCGATGCTGCTCTGGCGGCATTCGATGGTCAGGCTGCTGGCGCCGGCCAGCGAGGCGGCCAGCGGCTGCGCGCCACCCATGCCGCCGAGGCCGGCGGTGAGGATCCATTTGCCGGTGAGGCTGCCGCCGTAATGCTGGCGGCCCATCTCGACGAAGGTTTCGTAGGTGCCCTGCACGATGCCCTGGCTGCCGATGTAGATCCAGCTGCCGGCGGTCATCTGCCCGTACATCATCAAGCCCTTCTTATCGAGCTCGTTGAAGTGCTCCCAGTTGGCCCAGTGCGGCACCAGGTTGGAGTTGGCGATCAGCACGCGCGGCGCATCGGGATGGGTGGGGAACACGCCGACCGGCTTGCCCGACTGCACCAGCAGGGTCTGGTTGTCGTCCAGGCGCTTGAGCGTTTCCAGGATCTTGTCATAGCTCTCCCAGTCACGCGCGGCGCGGCCGATGCCGCCGTAAACCACCAGCGAGGTCGGGTCTTCGGCCACTTCGGCGTCGAGGTTGTTCTGCAGCATGCGGAACGGCGCCTCGGTCTGCCAGGACTTGCAGTTGAGCGTGTTGCCGCGCGGTGCGCGCGGGCTGCGGGTGGGATCGTGACGGGTCATGCATTTCTCCGGGAAGCGAAATCGAGGCAGGCGCGAAGTACCTGTTGCAAGGTGTTGCGCACCGGTTCGGCGTGATCGGGGTCGTAAGGGGTGGGCCAGCTGTGCTCATTCACGTCGGCGGGCGCTGGTTCGTGCATGTAGCCACGGCAGCCAAGCTCCATCTGCAGGGTGTGCACGCCACCAGCGGTGTCGCTGTAGTGACGGGTGATCCAGCCACCCTTGAAGCGGCCGTTGCGGACGTGGCCCAGACCGCTCATCGCACAGAGGTTTTCCACCACGTCGGTGAGCGCGTTGTCGCAGGAGGTATCCGGCGCGCCGCTGGGGCCGGCACTGCCGATATTGAACTGCGGCAATTGGCCATCGAACAGGTGCGGGATCAGCGAGCGGATCGAGTGCGCGTCGTAGACGACGACCGTGTCGTGCTGTTCGCGCAACCGGGCGATTTCCTCACTCAACGCGGCGTGGTACGGATCGAACCAGGTCTGCCGACGGCGTTGGATTTCCGCATCGTCCGGGGCATGGCCGTCGCGGTACAGCGGCTGGTTGTCGAAGGTGGTGGTCGGGCACAGGCCGGTGGTGTTCTGGCCCGGATACAACGACACACCGGACGGGTCACGGTTGACGTCGATCACCGAGCGCGAGACGGCGGTGCGCACGGTGGTCGCGCCGAGCTCCCTGGCCGCAAATGCGTACAGCTCATGCACCCACCAGTCGGCATCGCGACGGGCCAGCCATGGCGACACGAAGTGACCGACGAGTTCATCGGGCAACTCGGTGCCGGTGTGCGGGAAGCTGATGATCAACGGGGCATCGCCGCGGTGAATCTGCAGCCAGTCAGGCGAGTGGGTCATGGTGGACTCCGGAAGGCAGGGCATAACGCTGAGGCGTGTGGGAGTGCGTTATCTCTTCTCCCGCTTGCGGGAGAAGAGAAGGGTTTGCGGCGAACGTTGGGTGTGTGGCAATACCCGGTAGCGTCGGAGATTCCGGCGCCGTTTCTTCTCCCGCAGGCGGGGTGAAGACATGCGGTCTACGAGCCATTGGCTCGTGCATGGCTGAACGCCCAGCGCGTTGCGCTGGGCCGGGGCGCGAAGCGAGATGCCCGGAGGGCAGATGAGGGAGATTCTTCGCGGTAAAGCGAAAGTGCAAAGAACCGCCCATGTGCACCCAATGCAGCATGTCGTCAGGTCAGTTGCCAGCCTCGTCCACGCCCGGCAACTGCACGCCAAGGTTCTTCACCAGTGCGCCACTGCGCACCAGTTCGGTGGCCAGGACCATGTCCGGGTGGAAATAGCGGTCGTCCTCCAGCGTCGGTACATGCGCGCGCAACGTGGTGCGGATGCTTTCCAGTGCAGCGCTCGAACGCAGCGGTGCATGGAAGTCGCAGCCCTGGCCGGCGGCGAGCAGTTCGATGCCGATCACGTTGGCGGCGTTCTCGGCCATCGCGAGCAGGCGACGCGCACCATGCGCGGCCATCGATACATGGTCTTCCTGGTTGGCCGAGGTCGGAATCGAATCCACGCTTGCCGGATAGGCACGCTGCTTGTTCTCCGACACCAGCGCCGCAGCGGTGACCTGCGGAATCATGAAGCCTGAGTTCAGGCCCGGCTTTGGCGTCAGGAACGCCGGCAGGCCGGACAGCGCCGGGTCGACCAGCATCGCGGTACGGCGCTCGCTGATCGAACCGATCTCGCAGATCGCCATCGCCAGCATGTCGGCGGCAAACGCCACCGGCTCGGCGTGGAAGTTGCCGCCGCTGAGCGCTTCGCCGGTATCGGTGAACACCAGCGGGTTGTCGGAGACGCCGTTGGCTTCGATCTCCAGCGTGGTCGCCGCCTGGCGCATGATGTCCAGCGCCGCGCCCATCACCTGCGGTTGGCAGCGCAGGCAGTACGGGTCCTGCACGCGCACGTCGTTGTCGCGATGTGATTCGCGGATGGCCGAGCCCTTCATCAGTTCGCCCAGCACTGCGGCGGTGGCGATCTGCCCGCGCTGGCCGCGGATGCTGTGGATGCGGGGATCGAACGGCGTATCCGAACCTTTGGCCGCTTCCACCGACAGCGCACCGGTAACCAGTGCTGACTGGAACACGGTTTCGATCTCAAACAGGCCGGCCAGAGCATAGGCGGTGGAGTACTGGGTGCCGTTGAGCAGGGCCAGGCCTTCCTTCGCACCGAGCACCAGTGGCTCCAGCCCGGTCTGCTTCAATGCCTGTTCGGCTGGCATGCGCACGCCAGCGACGAAGGCTTCGCCGACGCCGATCATCACGCTGGCCAGATGCGACAGCGGGGCCAGGTCGCCAGATGCGCCGACCGAGCCCTGGCACGGCACCACCGGCACCACGTCCTTCTGCAGCATGGCCTCCAGCAATGCCAGCGTCTGTGGACGGATGCCCGAGGCGCCCTGTGCCAGGCTGGTGAGCTTGAGCGCCATCATCAGCCGCACCACATTGGCCGGCATCGGCTCGCCCACGCCAGCGGCATGCGACAGCACGATATTGCGTTGCAGGGTTTCCAGGTCCTCACGCTCGATGCGCACGCTGGCCAGCTTGCCGAAGCCGGTGTTGATGCCGTAGACCGGCTCGCCCTTGGCGACGATGTCGGCAACGACCTGTGCGCTGCGCTGCACGGCCGCCTGTGCCGAAGCGTCCAGGCGGACATCGGCGCCACGATAGATCTGCCGCCATTGCGCCAGCGGAACGTGACCGGGAAGAAGCGTAAGGGTGGTGCTCATGTGTTCTCCAGCTGTGCGTGTGATGCGGTGTTTCAGGCGGGCTGCCCGCGCCAGATGCGGGCATGCAGGGGGTTGAAGCCGATGCGGTAGACCAGATCGGCAGGTGCTTCGATGTCCCAGATGGCGAGGTCGCATTCCATGCCGGCTGCGAGCTGGCCGATGCGGTCGCCGCGGCCCAGCGCGCGCGCCGCTTCGCGGGTGAAGCCGGCGATGCATTCGTCCACGGTCAGGCGGAACAGCGTGGCGCCCATGTTCATGGTCAGCAGCGGGCTGGTCAGCGGCGAGGTGCCGGGGTTGCTGTCGGTGGCCAGCGCGATCGGCACGCCGGCATCGCGCAGCTGCTGGATCGGCGGCAGCACCGTTTCGCGGGTGAAGTAGTAGGCACCCGGCAGGAGTACGGCGACGGTGCCGGCAGCGCGCATCGCGGCAATACCGGCATCATCGAGGTGTTCGATATGGTCAGCCGAGAGCGCGCCGTGGCGGGCGGCCAGTTCAGCGCCGTGCTGGTTGGACAACTGCTCGGCATGGATCTTGATCGCCAGCCCATGCTTCCGGGCGGCTTCGAAGACCTGCTGCGCCTGTGCCGGGGAGAAGGCGATGTTCTCGCAGAAGATATCCACGGCTTCAGCCAGCCCTTCGGCGGCGATGGCGGGGATCATCACCGCGGACACTTCGTTGATGTAGGCCTGCGCTTCGTGGCCCGGCGGCACTGCATGTGCGCCGAGGAACGTCGGCACCACTTCCACCTTGCGCAACGTCGCCAGTTCGCGCGCCACGCGCAGTTGCTTGCGCTCGTCGGGCAGGCTCAGGCCATAGCCGGATTTGATCTCGATGGTGGTGACGCCTTCGGCCAACATCGCATCGAGCCTGGGCAGGGTGGCTTTCAGCAGCGCGGCATCGTCCGCGGCGCGGGTGGCGCGGACGGTGGAGACGATGCCGCCACCGGCACGGGCGATATCGGCATAGCTCACGCCCTGCAGCCGCTGCTCGAACTCACCGGCACGGTTACCCGCGTAGACCAGGTGCGTGTGGCAGTCGATCAGGCCGGGGCTGATCCAGCGGCCTTCGCAGTCGATGCGCTGGTCGACCTCGAACACCGGAACGGCATGCGCGGGGCCGGCGTGGACGATGCGGCCGTCGCGCGCGGCGATCACGCCATCGCGGACCAGACCTAGGCCGCCGCTGGCGTCATCCAGTGTCATCAGGTTGGCGTTGTGCCAGAGTGTGTCGCAGCGCATGTGCACTCATCCCGTCAATTTGTATATACAATAACGACGGAAAACGGAGAGTGTCCAGTGATGCCTGACAACGCCAGCAAATCAGTTCGTTTCCACGCCGCCCAAGCGTTGCTGCCCGACGGCTGGGCGCAGGATGTGCGCATTGAAAGCGTGGGTGGGCGCATCACCGCGGTCACCGCCGGAAGCGCCCGGGAAACGGGCGACCAGTCACTGGGTACC
The DNA here is from genome assembly GCF_001431415.1 of Stenotrophomonas humi. GTDB lineage: Bacteria > Pseudomonadota > Gammaproteobacteria > Xanthomonadales > Xanthomonadaceae > Stenotrophomonas > Stenotrophomonas humi. The sequence continues at coordinate 133,919 of NZ_LDJI01000027.1, forward strand.
GTTGTGGCCGGGTTGGGCAATCTGCACAGTCACGCCTTCCAGCGCGCCATGGCCGGCCTGACCGAAGTGGGGGGGCGCTCGGGTGACAGCTTCTGGAGCTGGCGTGAGCTGATGTACCGCTTCCTCGACCGGATCGATCCGGACGACTTCCAGGCCATCGCCGGGCAGGCCTACATGGAAATGCTGGAAAGCGGGTTCACCCGCGTCGGCGAGTTCCATTATCTGCACCACGCTGCCGATGGCAGTCGCTATGCCGATCACGCCGAAATGGCCGGCCGCGTTGCCGCCGCCGCCAACGAGTCCGGCCTGGGCCTGACCTTGCTGCCGGTGTTCTACGCGCACTCGGATTTTGGTGGTGCCGCACCGATGCCGGCGCAGCGCCGTTTCCTGCACGATATCGACGGCTTCGCCAGGCTGCTGGAGGGTTGCCGCAGCGCCTTGTCGCGCACTCCCGACGCAGTGCTGGGGCTGGCACCGCACAGCCTGCGCGCCTGCACGCCGCGGGAACTGCAGGCGCTGGCTGCGATGGCGCCAGGGCCGATCCACATCCACATCGCCGAACAGACACGCGAAGTCGAAGCCTGCCTGGCCTGGAGCGGCCAGCGCCCGGTGGAATGGCTGCATGCGAACATCGAGGTCGATGCGCGCTGGTGCCTGGTGCATGCCACCCACGTCACCGCGCAGGAAGTGAAGTCGATGGCCGATAGCGGTGCGGTGGTCGGCCTGTGCCCGATCACCGAAGCCAATCTGGGCGATGGTGTATTTCCAATGCGCGAGTTCATCGCTGCCGGTGGACGATTCGGCGTCGGTTCCGACTCCAATGTGTTGATTGATGCAGCCGAAGAACTGCGGCTGCTCGAATACGGGCAACGCCTGACGCTGCAGGGCCGCAACGTGATCTCGCCGGGCAGTTTGTCCAGCGGTCGCTGGTTGTATCAGCAGGCAGGCGAGGGTGCGGCACAAGTGCTGGGAGTTGCCGCTGGATTGGCGGTGGGTGCACCTGCGGATCTGCTGGAACTGGACACCGAACATCCATCGCTGCATGGCCGTCAGGGCGATGCCTTGCTTGACAGTTGGCTGTTCGCCGCACGTAATGGCGCCCTCCGCAGCGTTTGGCGCAACGGCCGCGAATGGGTGCGTGCTGGTCGCCACGTGAATCGCGAAGCGATCACCACGCGCTACCGCGCCGCGTTGAGCCGGATACTGGCCTGACGCTCGCAACCGCCGGGCGCCATCCATTCCAGGAACTCCGAGTGAAGAGCAAGAAAGCTCCCACCCTCAATCACCGCATCCGCAACGAGATCGAAAGCCGCATCCTCAGTGGCGAATGGGCACCGGGGTACCGGATTCCGTTCGAGCATGAACTGATGGCGCAGTACGACTGCTCGCGGATGACCGTGAACAAGGTGCTCACCGCACTTGCCGAGAGCGGCATGATCGAGCGCCGTCGTCGCGCAGGTTCATTCGTGGCGCGTCAGCCCCCGCACCTGGAGCAGGTGGCGCTGGAGATCCCGGATATCGAAGTCGCGGTCACCGAGCGTGGCCACGAATACGGCTACCAGCTGCTTGACCACTCTCACCGCAAGGCCAAGGCGGATGCACCCGAGGAGCTGTTGCTGGTGGGCGAAGGCAAGCTGCTGGCAATGCGCTGCCTGCATCTGGCCGATGGCAAGCCGCTGGCGCTGGAGCGGCGCTTCATCAATCCCGACGCTGTGCCGGAAACGCTGAAGGTGGATTTCTCCCGCCATGCTCCGGGTAGCTGGTTGCTGCAGAACGTGTCGTGGACGCGTGGCGAGCATCGCATCAGCGCGGTCGCCGCCACCGCTGACGAAGCCGCAGTCCTGAAAGTGCCGACCGGTACCGCCTGCCTGGTGATCGACCGCCAGACCTGGCGCGGCGACCAGCAGATCACCTGGGTACGCCAGAAATTTCTCGGCGACGCCTACGACCTCATCGCCCGCTTCGCCCCCGGCTCGCGCTGAGGGGCGTGTGGTTTGCTGATGCGGTGTCAGTCGGGGTACCAAAGCGCCTGATTCATGCCTTCTCCCGCAAACGGGGTGAAGGCGTGCCGCTTACGAGCCACTGGCTCCTGCGTGGCTGGGGCACGGCGCCCCGCAGGGGCGGATAAGGCAGCTTCTCTTTTGATCTCGTTGCTTCCAGAAAAGAAGCTCAGCCGGGATCAGAGGTCAAGCAGCTGCGGAAACCCACTCAATACGTCCGGCACTGTCGCCAGCGCACGGACTCTTCAACGCCCGGGCGCGGGTTGAGCTGCACGCGTACGGTGCGCAGTGCCGGGTAGCGTTCCAGTTCCTGGCAGATCAGCGGCCACACTGCCGCATCGTCACCGCTGCGTTCGACCGACAGCGTGGAGCGTGTCAGCCAGATGCCGCTGACCACGCCGGGCGTGCGGGCCAGCGTCTTGGAAACCGATTGCTGGTAGCGCAGCAGAGTGGCGGGATCCGGATCGGCGATCTGCGTGGTTGCGTCGACCGGCGCGGTTGCTGCCGGCGTTTCCGCGCGGGTGGCGACCGGTGTCGCAGCATCGCCTGCATCGGCGCTGCGCACCTCGGCTGGTGCAAGCGCAGCGCTCACCGGCGACAAAGCCGCTTCATCCGTCTGCATCGTCAGGTAGCCCATACCGGCCAGCAGGCCGATGGTCAGCGCTGCCAGGCCGGCAATACCGGTGTGACGTGCAGCCTCGCGCTGGGCAATACCGGTAACCGTCTGGCGCATGTCGTCGGAGACGTAGGGCTTGAGCAACTGCCACAGGTTGCGCTCGTCGAACACTTCGATGGACTGCTTCTGCGCTTCGTTCAAACCATCCCGGTTGACATGGCCTTCGGTGATGAGCAGGCCGCCCTCCGCGCCGGTCAGGCGCATGGCCGAGGCCAGTTCGTTCACCGCAGTGGCATCAAAGCGGTAGGCACGGCCATGTTTGCAGGACACCAGCCAACGCTGCGCGTTCTGCTGCAGCAGGAAGTCGCTGCTGGTGCCGCGGTCGTTGTCCTCGCTGTCGGTCAGTGGCAGCAGGTTGCGCTGGTCAGCCATGGCCTGGCGCACGATCTGCGAGAACTCACGCCAGCGCAGACCGGCCAATGCGGCCAGGCCGTGGCGGATTTCGGTTTTCCTGCGTTTGACCAGCCACATATAAGCCGTGGCCAGGCCCCACAGAACCAGCGCGAGCGCCAAAGCCAAAATCCAGGAAAACATCAACAGCACCCAAAGCAGAGAGTTGGATCGGAAGTTTATCGTTGTTGGTGTGTTCGGAAGGTCGTCCTGTCCCGTCTATTTTCCGAGACCGGGTTGGCGGTTCAGCCTGCTGATACCAGGCCCGGCCAATAGTGACTGTCAGGCACGGCTCGCGCGCCGAAGATGGCCTGACCAACACGGACCACCGTGGCGCCTTCTTCGATGGCGATTTCGAAATCACCGGACATGCCCATCGACAGTTCATCCAGGGCAACGCTGGCCGGGGCGTCCTGGCGCAGGCGGTCGCGCAGCTCGCGCATGCGCACGAAGCAGGCGCGCACGCGTTCGGCTTCGGCCGAAAACAGCGCCAGCGTCATCAGCCCGCGCACGCGCAGGGCGGTGAACTGCGGCAGCGCCTGGATGAAGCCTGCCACTTCACTCGGCGGCAGGCCGAACTTGCTGTCCTCGTCCGAACTGTTGACCTGCACGAACACATCCAGCGATCGGCCTTCGTGCTGCAGGCGGCGGTCCAGTGTTTCGGCCAGACGCAGGCTGTCCAGGGCTTGGAACTCGCTGGCAAAGCGCGCCACCAGCTTGGCCTTGTTGGTCTGCAGGTGACCGATCACCGACCAGTGCAGGTCGCCCAGGTCCTGCATTGCTTCCCACTTGTGGTGGGCCTCCTGCACCTTGTTCTCGCCGAGCAGGCGACAGCCGGCCTGGTAGGCCAGGCGGATATGTGCTTCGTCGATGGTCTTGCTGACTGGCAGCAGACGGACCTGAGCAGGGTCGCGGCCGGCACGCAGGCACGCGGCAGCCATGCGCTGGCGCACCACGGCCAGGTTGTGGGCGAAATCCTCGACCGTTTCGGCGCGCGGGTAGCGCCCGTGCTGGTCGTGGCGGGTGGCGGTTTCAGGCGATGCGGGGGGCATGGCAGTTCTCTTCCCGGCACCGTATTAAACGCCAGACACGAAAAACCCGCCATCCGGTGCCGTGAGGGGAGGGAGACAAACGGCGCGGTACTGCTGGCGGGTCAAGTGATTCTTGCTCAACTTTTGCTGCTTTGCAACATCAATGTTCTTCAGGCTTCGTCGTCGTATGCGAGGCACGGCTTTCAGCCCGGCTCAGGCGCCGGTTGAGCGCGTCCAGGCGTTCATTCAAGGCTTCGATATCCGAACGGCTGGGGATGTCCATCCGCCGCAGCACGCGGTGCACGCTGTCATCGACGCTTTTCTCGACGCGGTCCCAGGTGCCGGCTGCACGATCACGTGCCTGGCCAAGAGTGTTTTCGACGGTGTCGCGCAGGCTGGCCCCGGCGGTCGATTCCTCGCGCGAGCGCGCTTCGGCGGTTTCGCCCTCTTTGACCAGCGATTCAAACAGCCGGCTGCCTTCGTCCTGTGCGCGTGCCAGCGCACCCAACCCTGCAAGCCAGACCTGTTGAGCGGAATGAGTCACCTTGCGGCCCAGGCGCTCGGCCTGGTCCTGCAAGCGGGGACCGCCGCCATTTTCGTCCCCGGTGCGATGTTCATGTGAGTTCATTACGGTGCTCCTGAGTCTGGGTATCTAGCGCCCAGAAACACCGTAACCGGCCGCTTGCCAGCGCGGCGTGATGGGAGCCGGTTCAGCCGAGTTTTTCAGTCAGCACGCGTTGGATTTCCGATTCGACCATGCCTTTCATCGCCGACAGCAGGAAGCCCAGCTGTGCCTTCACCCGCACTGCGCCGGGCAACAGCTCAATGGCACCTTCCACGCCGGAGCGGGTGAAGTGCAGCACCTGGCCTTCCCAGCGGGTGGCGACGTCGAAACGTTCCTGCAGTTTTTCGGCCACTTCACCGATGGCGCTGCGGGCCTTGTCGTCGGACAGGGAGTGGGCGTGTTGGATGTCGATGCTGGACATGGGCTGTTCCTGGGTGCGGCTTGATTGAAGAGGTGCGGCATTGTGCGGACGTTGACGATGCACTCCAAGCCCCGCGGCCATCTTCTGAATGATCCAGTGACCTGCTAGTCTGCCACCGGTGCGAACTTTGCAAGTCCATTTCAGCAATCGACAACAGCCCGACCAGCCGATAACGCCGGGCGTCCAGCGCATCGTGCGCCATGCTTCGGGTCAGGTGCGGCTGGGCGACGACAGCGTCGGCCCGATGCTGCTGGCCCAGTTCTGTTCCGACCAACGCGGCGTCTGGTTGCAGGTTGCCAACGGCGTGCGCGGCATTCATGTGAACGGTCGGCCGGTGCGGCGCATGGCCTTGCTGCGGGCCGGTGATTCGATCTATGCCGATGGCGCCGAAATGCTGTTGCGGGGCAGCTGCGAGCAGCTGCCCGATCCGCCCGAGGCTGCCACCGAGCAGATCGAAGACCTGCGCGTGTTGCTGCGCGGTGTGGGTGGTCGTCACCACGGGCGCAGTTTCACCCTGGAGCGTCCACGCACGGTCGGCAGCGAGCCGGGCAGCGATATCGTCATCGACGACCCTGCTTTTGCCGGCGCCCACGCCCGTTTCGAGCGGCATGGTGAAAAAGTGCTGCTGCGCGACCTGGGCTCGGCCGAGGGTGCCCTGGTCAATGGCGTGCTCAGCCGGCATTGCTGGCTGCAGGCGGGCGACCAGGTGGTATTCGAGGGCAGCCATCGTTTCGTGCTGGAAATGCCGCTGGGGCAGGGCGTGCCGAACCAGGCCTTTGTCGCCGACGAAGCGCCCTTGACCCCCGAGGTGGAGGTTCCTGCGCCCAAGCCACCCCGTTCGCGGCGTTGGCCGTGGCTGCTGCTCAGCGCCTTGTTGCTGGGTGCGGCGATCAGCGCCCTGCTGATGTTCGGCGCCCGCTGATCCGGCGTTTGCGTCCCCGCCGCAATGCGGCGGCTGGGGGGTAAACCGCCCCAGTTATTGGGTGCAGATGCAACTTTTTCCGTGTCCCCAAAGGCTGTTGCGCTGCGGCATACTAGGCGTTCTGCCTAAAGGTGTGACATGACGCGCGCATTCAATTTCAGTGCCGGCCCTGCAACGCTGCCGGAGCAAGTTCTCCGCCAGGCGCAGGAGGAAATGTTGGAATGGAATGGCGTTGGCGCGTCCATCGTCGAAATAAGCCATCGCAGCGCCGATTTCATGGCGGTCGCGGCACAGGCCGAAGCCGACCTTCGCCGCCTGATCGGCATTCCGGATGACTATGCGGTGCTGTTCCTGGGCGGTGGCGCCACCACCCAGCAGGCGTTGCTGCCGTTGAACTTTGCCGAGCCCGGCCAGCGTGCCGACTACGTGGTCAGTGGCCACTGGGGCAAGACGGCGGTCAAACAGGCCCAGCCGTACGTGGATGCGCATATCGCCGCCAGCGGAGAAGCCGATGGCTTCCACGACATTCCAGCGGTGGCGCAGTGGCAGTTGTCCAAGGACGCGGCCTATGTGCACATCACCGCCAACGAAACCATCCATGGCATCGAGTTCCGCGATGTGCCGGACGTTGGCAATGTGCCGCTGATCGCCGATTTCAGTTCTTCCATCGCCTCCGAACCGATCGACGTGTCGCGCTACGGCGTGATCTATGCCGGCGCGCAGAAAAATCTCGGCCCGGTTGGTATTGCGGTGGTGATCATCCGCCGGGACCTGCTGGAGCGCGCGGGCCAACCGCGCGCCGATATCTTTGACTACCGCTCGCATGTCGCGCGGGATTCGATGCTCAACACACCGCCGACCTGGAACTGGTATCTGGCCGGGCTGATGTTCAAATGGATGCTGGCGCAGGGCGGTGTGGAAGCGTTTGCCAAGCTGAGCCAGGCCAAGTCGGCGCTGGTTTACGAGGCCATCGATGGCTCCGGCGGCTTCTATCGCAACGATGTGGTGCCGGCGGTGCGTTCGCGCATGAACATCCCGTTCTTCCTGGCGGACGACGCACTCAATGCGCGCTTCGTCAGTGAGTCCAAAGCGGCCGGACTGTTGGCGCTGAAGGGCCACAAGGCCGTGGGCGGCATCCGTGCCTCGCTGTACAACGCCATGCCGCTGGCAGGCGCGCAGGCGCTGGCTGCCTTCATGCGTGATTTCCAGCAGCGCAACGGCTGATCAACTTTTTACGCCGCGCGCCTGGCGCCGGCCTGCAACAGGTAGACGATTCCATGGCACCCAAGCCACCCAAGACCCCCGCCAAGGCGAAACCGGCACCGGCCAAACAGGCCGTCAAGAAGCAGGCCGTCAAGAAGACCGTCGCCAAGAAAGACGTTGTCGTCCCCGTCGCCAAGCCGGTGCTGGCCGACGTGCGCGCCAAGATCGACCAGATTGACCGCAACATCCAGTCGCTGATCGCCGAGCGCGCGCAGTTCGCCCACCAGGTCGGCAAGGCCAAGGGCAAGCTGGCCGCAGCGGTGGATTACTACCGGCCCGAGCGCGAGGCGCAGGTGCTGCGCATGGTGGTGGACCGCAACGAAGGCCCGCTCAGCGATGAAGTGCTGGTGCACGTGTACCGCGAGATCATGTCCGCCTGTCTGGCCCAGCAGGAACCGCTGAAGATCGGCTACCTCGGCCCGGAAGGAACCTTCAGCCAGCAGGCCGTGCTCAAGCACTTCGGCCGCTCGGCAATGGGCCTGCCGATGGCGAGCATCGAAGAAGTGTTCCAGGAAGTGGAAGCCGGCAACGCGGATTTCGGTGTGGTGCCGGTGGAGAATTCGGGGCAGGGGACGATCCAGATCACGCTGGACATGTTCCTGACCTCCAACCTCAAGATCTGTGGCGAAGTGGAACTGCGCGTCCAGCAGTTCCTGATGTCGCGCAGTGGTCGCATCGATGATATCGAGCGCATTTATGCGCATCCGCAGTCGTTCATGCAGACCTCGGCCTGGTTGCGTGCCAATCTGCCCAAGGCCGAGAAGATTCCGGTTTCGAGCAACGCCGAGGGCGCGCGCCGTGCCCGCAATGCCGACGATGCCGCCGCGATTGGTGGTGAGAGCGCCGGCCACGTTTATGGCCTGAAGAAGGTGGTGACCAAGCCGATCCAGAACGACGCGGACAACACCACGCGCTTCCTGGTGATTGGCCGCCAGTTCTTCCCGACTTCCGGCCACGACCGCACCTCGGTGCTGGTGTTCATCCATGACAAGCCGGGTGCGCTGTTCGACGTGCTCAGCCCGTTCGCACGCCATGGCATCAGCATGAACCGGATCGAGTCGCGGCCGTCGCACCAGGCCAAGTGGGAATACGGCTTCTTCATCGACCTGGCCGGTCATATCGAAGACGAATCCATGCAGGCGGCGCTGGCCGAACTGAAGGCGCACTCGGCGGAAATCAAGGTGCTGGGTTCCTACCCGGTCGCCGTGCCCTGATTTCGCCGTAACCATCGACGCATGTATCCCTTTCCCCGCGAGGCGGGGGAAGGTGCCCGAAGGGCGGATGGGGGCAGGCTCTGCGCCGTTATCCAATCCGCCTTCAGCCCCCGCTTCCCGCATTGAGCAGGAAGGGAAGAACGTTCAGAGAGTCCGCATGAGTTCCCAGCCCTACTGGATTGCACGCAAAGGTTCCGCCCTGCAGGGCACGCTCGACATCCCCGGCGACAAATCGGTGTCGCACCGTGCGGTGATGTTCGCTGCACTGGCCGATGGCGTGTCACACATCGACGGCTTCCTGGAAGGCGAAGACACCCGGGCCACCGCGAACATCTTCGCCCAGATGGGCGTGCGCTTCGAAACCCCGACGCCGTCACGGCGCATCGTGCACGGCGTGGGCGTGGACGGCCTGCAGGCCCCGCAAGGCGAACTGGATTGTGGCAATGCCGGCACCGGCATGCGCCTGCTGGCCGGCCTGCTGGCGGCACAGCCGTTCGGCAGCACTCTGGTTGGTGACGAGTCGTTGACCAAGCGGCCGATGCGCCGCGTCACCGGCCCGTTGGCACTGATGGGTGCGCGCATCGACACCCAGGACGATGGCACGCCGCCACTGCATATCCACGGTGGCCAGCCACTGCAGGGCATTCACTACGAGTTGCCGGTGGCCAGCGCGCAGGTGAAGTCAGCGGTGTTGCTTGCCGGTCTGTATGCGCAGGGCGACACCACCGTGGTCGAGCCGCATCCGACCCGCGACTACACCGAGCGCATGCTGCGCGCGTTCGGCGTGGAAATCGATTTCGAGCCGGGCAAGGCACGCCTGCGCGGCGGCCAGCGGCTGCGTGCGACCGACATTTCGGTACCGGCGGATTTCTCGTCCTCGGCGTTCTTCATCGTCGCCGCCAGCATCATTCCGGGCTCGGAAGTGCGCCTGCGTTCGGTGGGCTTGAATCCGCGCCGCACCGGCCTGCTTACCGCGCTGCGTATGATGGGCGCGGACATCACCGAAGAAAACCACGCCGAGCACGGTGGCGAAGCGGTTGCCGACCTGGTGGTGCGCTACGCGCCGCTCAAGGGCACAGAAATTCCGGTGGATGTGGTGCCGGACATGATCGATGAGTTCCCGGCGCTGTTTGTCGCCGCTGCAGCGGCACAAGGCCAGACCGTGGTGCGCGGTGCGGCCGAATTGCGGGTGAAGGAGTCGGACCGCCTTGCGGCCATGGCCACCGGCCTTCGCACGCTGGGTTTGCGCGTGGACGAGACCGAGGACGGTGCCACCATTTTCGGTGGCCCGTTGGGCAGCGGCACGATTGAAAGCCACGGTGACCACCGCATCTCGATGGCGTTCGCCATCGCCGGTCAGCTGAGCACGGGTGAAGTGCGCATCAACGATGTGGCCAACGTGGCAACCTCGTTCCCCGGTTTCGACACACTGGCGAACGGTGCGGGCTTCGGGCTCAGCGCCCGGTCCTGAACTCCACCGGCACCTGCACCACGCTCGGTACCGCCTGGCCATCCCGCATGGCCGGGCGGAAACGCCACTGGCGCAGTGCTGTCATGGCGGCATCGTCCAGGCGTGGGTCGGCGGCGCCCTGACGCGCGACGATGCTCAGTTCGATCACATGCCCGTTGCGGTCGATCTGTAGTCGGGCGATCACGTCACCCTCGATGCCAGCCTGGAGTACGTCTGCCGGATAGTCCGGCAGCGGATTGTCTGCCAGCGGTTCGGCATCACCATTGGCCATGGGCGTGGCAGTAACCGGGGCGTGCTGGATGGCCGTACTGGGGGCAACCACCGCGGAGGGTTCGTCGGAAAGCGGTTGTGCAACATGCCGTGCGAACAACAGCATGCCGATCACCAGGGACGCCGCCAGCAGCACCCACAGCCAAGCGGCCACCGTGCCCGACTGAGGGGTGGTGGTGCTGGCGCTGGCTTGATCGTGGGGAATGCTGGACATGGACTTGGCTGCCTTGCACGTTCTGCAATGCGGCCAGTCTGGCCATGGCGGAGTGACCTGCGGCTAAACCCAGCCGAGGCCCGACGCCTGGGGTTCAGCTTACTGAGCGGGTTTGAAATCGAAGGGGATTTCGAGCGTGCCCTGCATTGGCTGGCCGTTGCTCTGGGCAGGCTGGAAACGCCAGCCACGAACCGCATCCAGTGCAGCGCGATCCAGATCACGCGAGCCGCTGCGCTGGATCACCTTGGCGTCCAGAGGCAGGCCCTTGGCGTCCACTTCCACCTGCACAACGACCGTGCCGCTGTCGCCACGGCGCAGGGCCGCCGGCGGGTAGTCCGGGGCTGGACTCTGCCCCGGCAGGGGAACCGGCCGATCGGTCGGTGCTGCGGCAACCGGAGCGGGGGCCGGTGCTGGCGCGGGTGCAGGTTGCTCGGCAATGGGAGCCGGCGGTGGAGCAGGGGTTTCCACCAGTGCGGGGGCCTCTTCAACCGCTACCGGGCGCGCATCGGGCATGTCACTGGCCCCAGCACCGGCCGGGAGGGGAGCCGGCAACGGAGTAATTTCGGCGACTTCGGCCTGCGGCTGGGCAGGCCCGGCACGGTAGAAGTCGCTGTTGCGGCGCGCATTGAGCCAGACCACAACGAACAAAAGCAGGCCAACGCCAAAGGCGATACCGGCGATCTTCAGGGCGTTGCGGGGCAACTGAAAGGTGATGTTCTGGTCGGTGCGGGAGCGTGATGCGGACATGGGCTGGACCGGATTGAACAGGACGATTCTTGCATAACAATAGCGACAGGCGGCAGAAAGTCGCGGTTCGCGCGATAATCCCCTTTCATATCCGTACACAGTGCCTGCCCATGCTTGATCCAGCCCTTCTTCGCCAGCAGCCCGCCGAACTTGCCCAACGCCTGCGTGAAACGCGCGGCTACGAGCTTGACGTGGCCGCCTTCGAATCACTTGAGGCCGATCGCAAGCGTATCCAGGTGCGCACCCAGGAACTGCAGAGCCTGCGCAACAGTCGTTCCAAGGCGATTGGTTTTGCCAAGGCAAAGGGCGAGGACGTGTCGGCGATCATGGCCGAGGTGGCCGCCTTCGCCGATGAGCTGAAAGCCTCGGAAATCCAGCTGGACGTGCTGCGCGAGAAGATCGACGTGTTGTCGATGGGCATCCCCAACCTGCCGTCGGCGGATGTGCCGGCCGGCAAGGATGAGAGTGAGAACGTCGAGCAGCTGCGTTGGGGTACCCCGCGTGAGTTCGATTTCGCGGTGCTCGATCACGTTGAGCTGGGCGCGCGTAACGGCGGATTGGATGCCGAGACGGCCGCCAAGCTGTCCGGCGCGCGCTTCACCGTGCTGCGTGGCCAGATCGCGCGGCTGCACCGTGCGCTGGGCCAGTTCATGCTCAACCTGCACAGCAACGAGCATGGTTACGAGGAAACCAACGTGCCGGTGCTGGTCAATGCCGACTCGCTGCGTGGCACCGGCCAGCTGCCCAAGTTCGAGGAAGACCTGTTCAAGACCGCGCTGGGTGAATCCACGCGCTATCTGATTCCGACCTCGGAAGTGCCGCTGACCAACATCGTGCGTGATGAAATCATCGACGCCGAGCGCCTGCCGTTGCGCATGACCGCCCACTCGATGTGCTTCCGCTCGGAAGCCGGCAGCGGTGGTCGCGACGTGCGCGGCATGATCCGCCAGCACCAGTTCGAGAAGGTGGAGCTGGTCAGCGTCTGTGCCGCCGAGGACAGCGAGGCCGAGCACCAGCGCATGACCGGATGTGCCGAGGCCGTGCTGCAGAAGCTGGGCCTGCCGTACCGCAAGGTGCTGCTGTGCACCGGTGACATGGGCTTCGCGGCGATCAAGACCTACGACCTGGAAGTCTGGCTGCCGTCGCAGCAGACCTACCGCGAAATCTCCTCGTGCTCGAACTGTGGCGATTTCCAGGCCCGTCGCATGCAGGCGCGCTGGCGCAACCCGGGTGGCAAGCCGGAGCTGCTGCACACGCTCAATGGTTCGGGCGTGGCGGTGGGCCGGGCCATGATCGCGGTGATGGAGAACTATCAGAACGCCGATGGCTCGATCACCATTCCGGAGGCGCTGCGGCCGTACATGGGTGGTGCCGAGCGTATCGGCTGATCCCGTTCGCGCAGTCTGGATTGAGAAAATAGCCCGCAGCGATGCGGGCTTTTTCGTGTTCTCGCACTGAAGCGATTGAACCGTAAGAACTTTCTGTCCTTATCGCTGCGGCGTCGAGGTATATAAAGAGGACCGTTTGGGGTCTGATTTGTAAATTCAGGACAAAGGTGATTGAATTCGCGAGTTCGTTCCAAATCTGGGATCAATCCATGCAAGACCTCAACGACCTCTACTACTTTGCGATGGTGGTGGATCATGGCGGTTTTGCCGCCGCTGAACGCGCACTGGGCATACCCAAGTCGCGCCTGAGCCGGCGCATCAGCCAACTGGAAACCGAGCTGGGCGTACGCCTGCTGCAGCGTTCCACCCGCCGCTTCGCGGTGACTGACGTTGGCATGAGCGTGCACCGGCATGCCCAGACGATGCTGTCCGAGGCACAGGCCGCGCGCGAGGTGGTTGACCGGCTGAGTGCCGAGCCACGCGGACTGGTGCGCGCCAGCGTGCCGGTGTCGCTGGCACAGATGCAGCTGTCCAAACTGCTGCCGAAATTCCTGGCGCAATACCCGAAGGTGCGACTGCAGCTGGCCATCACCAACCGGCGCGTGGATATCATCAACGAAGGCTACGACGTGGCGCTGCGCGTTCGCTCACGGCTGGATGACGACGGCAGCCTGGTGATGCGCAGCTTCGGCCAGGTGCAGGAGCTGCTGGTCGCCAGCCCCGCCTATCTGGATCGTGCCGGCCGCCCAGCGTCGCCGCAGGACATCTCCAACCACGTCACCCTGAGCATCAGCGAAGACGAAGCGCGCCAGCGCTGGGAGCTGCACGGCCCGGGCGGTGAGGTGCATCGCGTGGAGCTGCAGCCGCGTGTGGCGGGCTCGGATTTCCCCTTGCTGCAGTCGATGGTCAAGGACGGTTTCGGCATCACCATGCTGCCGGAAACCATCTGCGCCGAGGCCGTGCGCAACGGCGAGCTGGAGGTGGTGTTGCCGGACTGGTCGCTGCCGCAGGGCATCTGCCACGCGGTGTTCGCCTCCCGTCGCGGCCTGCTGCCGGCAGTGCGCGTGTTCATCGACTTTCTGGCCGAACATCTGCCGCCGGAACTGGAGGCCTCACGCCTGGATTGCGGCGGCGCCTGCGAACGGGCCAAGGAAAAGATCCGTGCCTCGACCGTTGGTGCACTGGCCATCGAGACCGGTTGAGCAAAACCGCGGCAAGCATGCGAGAATGCGCGCCCGGCCACGCACCTCATCGCCGGGCTCAAGCACAGCAAGGACAGATGGCCGAGCGGTTGAAGGCACCGGTCTTGAAAACCGGCGAAGGGTTAAACCTTCCGTGGGTTCGAATCCCACTCTGTCCGCCAAAACATTGATTAAGCCCCTGATTTCAGGGGCTTTTTCATGGCTGAAGAATTTTTCCAGCGCTTTGCTCCACAGCGTTGGAACAGCGCTTCCGCCGCTATTGCCATGGCGAAAGCGTCGATTTCCCACAAAACCTGCGCGAGTCTCTACACAAAGTGGCGAGGCGTATGAGGCGGGGGAATCGCGGGGGATCAACATTGAACAGCGGGTGTGCAATGCTTCCAAAGAGGCCTCCGCTGCTTTGCAGCCAGGCTTGATTCCGAAGCTGGCTTGGATCAGACGCATGGACCCTGTATGAAATCAGCCAAACTAATCTTGATGGTGGTGTGTTCTGTCGGTGCGTGCGTTTGGCTCTCTCAGCAGAGTAGAGCCGCTGATGTACCTGGCATTACGCAAGATGCAGGTCGTGGATATGAGATCGCAGTTCCGAACGGCACACCCGTCAACGCAGGTGCCTACAACCAGATGATCGTGGCCCAAGGGCACGAGCATTACTGTGGTTCGGGGAAGTGCGACAGGTTGCCTGAACTGGTTTCCGGCTCCGCGCCTACTTACCCGCCAGAGCTCATAGCTGCAGACATCACTGGTAGCGCGACGTTGGTCTTCACCATCGACGAGCAAGGGAGCGTCGTGGATGCGCGTGTTGAATCTGCAACACGCCCGGAATTTTCGGACGCCTCGCTTGAGGCGGTCCGCACTTGGAAATTCACTCCTGCAACATTGAGTGGGAAGCCGATCCGGATGGAAACCCGTCAACAGTTTCCCTTTGAACTGCGCTGAGGGTGCGTCTGGGCCAAGGTGCCAGGGGCTGAACTGTTTCCGGCGGCGGATGCGTGCTGCACTCCTGCCGCTCGCGGTAGTTTGAACGGCAGAGTCCATGGATCGGCCCGGAGTTGTCCAACCTGCAGTCCTCGCCACGCTGTTGCGCAGCTACGATCTGGCGTGCGGTGTGGTTCTGCCCGAAGAACTGCGTGCGTCCTTGGGATTCCCCCCGCGCGAACCCGAGGGGCTTACTCCGGCGTGTTCTGGAACGAGGACAGTCGCGCCTCGAGCGCGGCTTGGCGGGCACCGCCGCCGTGCAGACGGATGAAGTTCTCGGCACTGACGGCGCGGCCAAGCAGCACCCCTTGCAACTGGTCACACCCCAGCCGCTCCACGTAGGCGCGTTGCGCGGCGTTTTCGATGCCGGCCGCGACCACGGACATGTTCAACGCGTGCCCCAAGGCCACGATGGCCGAGACGATCACCACGTCTTCGTCGCTTTCTTCCAGGGTCAGCACGAACGCACGGTCGATCTTGATCTCGCTGGCGGGCAGCCGCTTGAGATGCAGCAGGCTGGACACGCCAGTGCCGAAATTGTCGATGGAGATGCCCACGCCCAGTGCGGCGACATTGCGCAGGACCGCGATGGTGCTCTCGGTGTCACGCATCATCGCGCTTTCGCTGATCTCGAGGATCAAGCGCGCCGGTTCCAGTTCATTGCGCTCCAGCGCATTGCGGACATCATCCAGCAGCTGTTGTGAACCCAGTTGGCGGTCGGACACGTTCACCGAGATGTTCCACTCGTTGTGGCCGGCATCCTGCCAGCTGCGCATCTGTCGACATGCCTCGTCCAGAATCCAGGTGCCGAGCACGTTCATCAGGCCGTTCTGTTCGGCCAGGCGGATGATCCGTTCGCTGGGAACATAGCCATGCTCGGGATGGCGCCAGCGGATCAGCCCTTCGGCACCGCTGACTTGGCCACTCTCGGCATGGACACGGGGCTGGTAGTGCAATGAAAGCTGGGCGGTACCGATCGCCTTGCGCAGGTCTTCGAGCAGGTATCGATCCTGTTCGACGTTGTCATTCATCCAGTCGGCGAACACTGTGTGCGTGTTGTGCCCGGCCTGTTTGGCGTAGCGCATGGCGGTTTCGGCCATCGCGATCAGCTGCGCGGGCGAGTTGCCATGGTCCGGATGCAGGGCCATGCCCAGGCTGCCGGTGATGCGCAGCTCGCGGCCACCGCCGCGCGCCGAATTGACCGCCAGGATGATGCGCTCGGCATAGGCATCGACTTCATTGGCGCTCTTCAACGTGGTGGCGATGATGAACTGATCGCCGCCCAGCCGGCCTACCAGGTCTTCGGGTGGAAGCATCCGCCGCAGCCGCTCGGCGATGTCCATCAGCACGGCATCACCCACGGGCGAACCGAACGCGCCGTTGATGTGGCGGAAGCCGTCCAGATCGATCGACATCACCGCGAAGGCGTTGCCATCCTGCAGCAGCTGTTCGATGCGTTCGTGGGAAAGCTGACGGTTGGGCAGGCGGGTCAGGGCATCGTGCTGGCTGGCATGGAACAGCTCCTTGCGGGCATCGTCCAACGATGCGGCCAGCATCGAATTGCGCAGGTGCAGAAGACGCGACTGCATGCGCTGTTCCTGCAGCGAGAAGATCAGCACGATGGCCATGACGCCCACGGTCAACAGGACCACGCAGGCGGCCAGCCACTCGGTGGGGACGCCGCCGCTGGCGGCAGCGCCACAGACCGCATCGGCAGGAAAACGGGCGGCTGCCATGCCGGTGTAATGCATGCCGACAATGGCAAGGCCCATCACCACCGAGGCGATCAGGCGAGGCAGCAGCGCGTGTTCAATGGTGCGCAGGCGGAAGGCGATGTACAGCGCACTCCATGAGGCGCCGACCGCGATCACGATGGAAAGCACGAACCAGACCTGGTCGTAGTCGATGGCCGGTTGCATGCGCAGTGCCGACATGCCGACGTAATGCATCCAGGCAATGCCCAGGCCCATCAGCAGTGCGCCCAGCGCAAGGCGCAGGTGCGGCAGCGTGGCCCGGGAAACCAGCCACAGTGCGAACAACGATGCAGCCACCGCGACCAGCAGCGACTCAAGGGTGAGCCAAAGGTCGTAACCCAGCGGAATGGGTAGACGGAAGGCCAGCATGCCGACAAAGTGCATGGACCAGATGCCGGCCCCCATGGCTACGCCGCCGGCAAGCAGCCAGCGGGCGGCAGTGCGCCGGGGCTGGGTTGCGGACACCCGCGAGGCCATGTCCAGCGCCGTGAACGAGGCCAGGATGGCAACGAGGATGGAGAGCACCACGAACAACGGGTTGTAGCTGCCGACGAGCATCAAACCCACTCCCTTTAGTGTCCGTACCGCATGGCGTCATGCCCCCGCATGACGAATGGCCAATCCAGTCCGCGCTGGCCTACCGGGGCAGACTATCGCGAGCTACCCCGATGGCGGCAATAGCCAGAGGACGCAATAGGAAAACCGGACGCGCGAGCTGTGGAGTACATCACATTGTTACCTGCCGTGCCGCATCGAACGTCATGTCGAACAGGCGCTGCACCGGCGGGCCCATTTCTCCTGACAGCAACACCAGCAGCAACAGCCCCACCAGCAATGCGACCGGCAGGCCCAGCTGGATGGGATTGAGCGCCGGCGCGGCACGGGCGAGCACACCGAAGGCCAGGTTGATGGCCAGCATGGCCACCACCAGCGGCAGGGCCAGTGACAGTGCACCGCGGAAAATCTGCAGCGCCAGTGTCGGGGCAATGCTGGCAACGGCATGCGGGTCGGGCAGGGCGGTGCCGATCGGCAGTGCCTTGTAGCTGTCGACCAGCAACGCAATCACCGCCAGGTGGCCATTGCTGGTGAAGAACAGCAGGCCGAACAACAGATAGAACCACTGTCCGATGACCCCCGAGCTGCCACCGCGCAGCGGGTCACTCATCTGCGCGAACGCCAGGCCGGTGCTCTGCGCGATCATCTCGCCGGCCATCGCGCCCGCTTCAAAGATCAACCGTAAGAGGAAGCCCATGGTGATGCCAACGGCCAGCTCGCGCAGGATCGTGAGTACGGTGATCGAATCGAAGCCATGGAACAGCGGTACCGGTGGCAGCACCGGGGCCAGCGCGACCGACAGCGTCACCGCCAGCAGCCCTCGGACGCGGCCTGGCACCGCACGGGTGCCGATCATCGGCATGGCCATCAGCATGGCGCCGATACGCAGCATGATCCACAGGGTGTTGCCGATGATGGCGAAGGCCTGTTGGCCGTCGACGACCATCTGGGTGGCGGAATCCATCGCCGGGCTATCCGATCAGATGGGGTATGCGCTGGAACAGCTGGACGGTGAATTCGACCAGGTGGCCGATCAGCAGGCTACCCAGCGCGAACAACGCGGCGGTGAGCGCAGCGGCCTTGGCGACGAAGGCGATGGTTGGTTCATTGAGCTGGGTGGCAGCCTGGATCACACCCACCACCACACCGACCACCAGGACGGTAAGCAGCAGGGGGCCGGCGACCCAGAGGGTGGCGACGAGGCCGCCACGCAGTTCGGTTAGGGCAAGTTCGGGGCTCATGCAGGCATTGGATGCAAGGTTGGTGCCAGAGGCGTGACGGGATGATGGCGGTGCTGCCCGCGCGCTCTTGCGCAAAGCGCAGGGAGGGGAAAACGACAAAGCCGCGACGTGGTCGCGGCTTTGTCAGGAGGCATCAACGAGCGTGGATCACACCGCGTTGAAGCTCGCCGCCAATGTGCCGACCACCAGCACCCAGCCATCCACCAGCACGAACAACAGAATCTTGAACGGTGCCGACACCAGCATCGGCGACAGCATCATCATGCCCATCGACATCAGTACGCTGGATACCACCAGGTCGATGATCACGAACGGGATGAAAATCAGGAAACCGATCTCGAACGCGGTCTTCAATTCGCTGGTCACGAACGATGCCACCAGCACCGGGAACGGCACCGCGTCCGGACTCGCATAAGCGCCATGCCCGGCCAGCCCGGCAAACGTCATCAGATCGGTCTCGCGTACCTGCGCCAGCATGAAGGCACGCAGGGGCGCCGTGGTCAGCTGCCAGGCGGTCTGGAAATCAATCTGGCCATCCAGGTAGGGCGCCATGCCGGTGGACCAGGCTTTGTCCCATACCGGCATCATGATCATTGCGGTGAGGAACAACGCCAGTCCCAACAGAATCTGATTGGACGGCGTCTGGCCGGTGCCAAGCGCCTGACGCAGCAGGCCCAGCACGATGATGATGCGGGTGAACGCGGTGAGCACCAGCAGCATCGATGGCAGCAGGGTGATGGCCGTCATCAGCAGCAGGGTCTGCAGCGGCAGGCTCACCGGCTGGCTGCCGATCTTGCCGACATTCACGTCAGGCAATGCAGGCATCTGTGGCGTGCCCGGTGCGGCAAAGGCGAACAACGGCAGTGCCAGCATCGCCAGCAGCAGGAACAGTTGCCAGCAATGGCGCTGGCTGAAACGAAGACCCGGCATGATCAGGAATCCTTGCGCAGCTTCTGCGAGAGCAGCTGTGCGAAATTCGGAAGGTGTTTGAGTGTGGGAAGCGCCGGAGCCGGCGTCTGCGGTAGCGGCTCGGGCAGGGTATGCAGGGCGCTGATGCCGCCGGCCGTCACGCCCAGCAGCAGTTGCTGGCCGTTGACGTCCACCACCACCACGCGCTCTTTGGCGCCGACGTTGATGCTCGCCACCACCTTCAGGCCTTCGGCCGGGCGGAACGCACCACCGGGCAGGCGCTTGAGCACCCAACCCAGGCCGATGATCAAACCCAACACGACCAGCAGCATGAACACCGCGCCGAACATGCTGGGCGTGCTCGCCGCATGTTGGCCGACCGGTGCTGCCGCCTTGGCGGCAGGCGCGGCGAGGGCGAGCAATGCGATCAACGCAGTCTCCGGATCCGCTCGCTGGGGCTGACCACATCGGTCAGACGCACGCCGAAGCGATCATTGATGACCACCACTTCGCCATGGGCGATCAGGGTGCCGTTGACGAACACATCCAGTGATTCGCCAGCACCGCGTTCCAGTTCCACCACCGAGCCCTGGTTGAGCTGCAGCAGGTTGCGGATCGGCAGGCGCGCACGGCCGACTTCCAGCGACAGCGTCACGGGGACGTCGAGGATCACGTCCAGATCGAGGTCGGTGCCGCTGGCGGCATCGGCCTGCAGATTGGCGAACTGTGCCGGCGTGGCGGAGGCGACGGTATCGGGGGCTTCGGTGTCATTCATTGGATGTGTCCTGGATCACGGGAACGTTGGGACGCTTGCCCGGCGGATGGGTTGCGGTGATCTTGATGGCGTTGCGCTCGTTGGCGACACCGAACTGGCCGGTGAATACCGGGATGCCTTCCACGCACAGCGGGACTTCCTTGGGCATGTCGATGGGCAGGATGTCGCCGATCTTCAGTTTGGTGAGTTCACGCAGGCTCATGCGGCGGTTGGCCAGCACGCTGGAGAGTTCGACTTCGGCGGTGTTGAGCTGTTCGCGCAACATGATGGCCCAGCTTTCATCGCGGTCATTGCGGTCGCTTTGAATACCGGCATCGAGCAGTTCGCGGATCGGCTCCAGCATCGAATACGGCAGGGTGATGTGGATGTCGCCACCGCCGCCGTCGAGTTCGACGTGGAAACGGCTGACCACCACGTACTCGCGCGGGCTGACGATATTGGCGAAGTGCGGGTTGATCTCGGAGTTGATGTAGTCGAAATCGACGTTCAACACCGGCCCCCAGGCCTCGCGCAGATCGGCGAAGGTCTGCTTGAGCATCAGCTGGATCACGCGCATCTCGGTCGCGGTGAATTCGCGGCCTTCAATGCGGGTTGGGTAGCGCCCGTCACCACCGAAGAAGTTGTCGACGATGGCAAACACCAGGGTCGGTTCGAAGACGATCAGGCCGGTACCGCGCAGTGGTTTGAAGCGGATCAGATTCAGATTGGTCGGCACGTACAGCGAGTGCAGGTAGTCGCCGAACTTGATCAGTTCGATGCCACGCACCGACAGCTCGGCCGAGCGGCGGATCAGGTTGAACAGGCCGATGCGCCACAGGCGGGCGAAGCGCTCGTTGACCATTTCCAGCGTCGGCATGCGCCCACGGATGATGCGGTCCTGGCTGGCGAAGTCATAGGAGCGTGCTTCGCCGGGTGCCGGGGCCGGCTCGGCGGTGCTGACATTGCCGGAATCGACACCATGCAGCAGGGCATCGATTTCGTCCTGTGACAGCAGGTCGTTGATGCTCATCGTGTTCCCTTACTGGGTGACAAAGCTGGTGAACAGCAGATCATCGGCCGACTTCTTGCCGGTCTCGGCCTTCATCAGCTTCTGCACCTCGGCCAGTGCCGAGGCCTGCAGCGCTTCCTTGCCGGCGCGGTCGGCGATCTGTGCCGGCTCGACCTGCGAGAACAGCATCAGCAGCTTGGCGCGGATGGCCGGTGCGTGGGTCTGCATTGCCTGCAACGCCAGCGGATCACGCGTCATCAGCTGCACGTCCACCTGCAGGTAGCGGGGGCCATCGACGGGGCCGTTGAGGTTGACCACGAACGAGGGGTCCAGCGCGAAGTACTGCGCCGGAGCAGGCGTCGCTGCGACCGGCTTGTCGGCCTTGGCCACGCCCTGTCCCTGGGTGAAATACCAGACGGCGCCACCGGCACCGCCGGCAGCGACCAGTGCGATCAATGCGATTACCAACAGCGGACGCCGCGACTTACCCGTCGCCTCCTGGGTCGGTTCGGGTTTACGGGATTTGTCGGCGGCAACAGCCACGGTGTGCTCCTCGAGAATGCTGCCCGTTCACATGCAAGGGGCGTGCCGGAGGAGATGTGGCGACTGGTGGCGGAATGTTGACGGGGGCGGGGTGGGCCGCTGCGAACCCAGTCGCCTGGCCTTCATGACAGGCCCCAGGCCGGGAAGTACCGGGCTCCAACAGCGCCGCATTGCGCGCGAGCGGGCGACGGCAGGCCGTGCCATTGGTCTGGCGCTAGCGGCCTCGCGGCCGAGCTGGGACAGGCGGCGACAGCCAGCGCGGTGCTGGCTTCCGCGCGTCGTCTCAGGCGTATGCGTCCAGCAGTCCGCGCATGCGCAGGGTCTGGGTGCTGGGTGCCGGCATGTCGACAGCGGGATCCTGGCCATCGGCAAACCCGCCACCGGAGGCAGCTTGGCCATCACCACCTTGCTGCTGCGAGGTCGGTTGCTGGCCGACATCGGCCTGCGCCAGTTGCAGGCCCTGTTCGCCCAGCATCTCGCGCAGGCGTGGCAGGCTGCTTTCCAACGCGTGGCGGACGTCGGCATGGGCGCTGCTGAAGCTGGCATGGACACGATCGCCGTCCAGTTGCAGTTTCACTTCGACTAGACCGAGGTCGTGCGGGGTGATGCGGATATGGGCGTGCCCGATCTTCTGGTCGGCCATCCAACCGACGCGGGCGCCGAAGGTTTCATCGAAGTCGCCGCTGTTGATGTCCGGCGTGGCGGTTGGGGGTGGCACGCTGCCGCCCGCCGCCGTGGCGCGCAGTTCGTGCAGGGCCGGGTTCTGCAGCAGCGCATTGAAGGTTGTGGGCGCAGGGCTTTCCGCGATATCGAGTTTGCTGCTGGCCGCGTCATCGGCGCCCTGTGCGATGGCTGCGGTCAATGCCGCCGGCAAGGGCTCGGCGCTGTCGGCGGCCGGTGCCTGTGCAGCGGTGATTGCCGCTGTGGCCGGCAATGTCGTGGCAACGCCCGGTAGCGCGGGGTTGCTGCCGGGGCGGGTGTCGCCCTGCGCAGCCGCGGCGGGCGGCACGATTGGCGCAGGCGCGGCCTCGGGTGCGGGCAGCAACATGGCTGACAGGCCCAGCGGCGGCCACGGTGCTTCGTCAGCCTGCTGCCCGGTGTCGGCGTTGTCGTCCTGGCCGTTGGCGGGCGCAGCGGGGACAGCGTCTTCGCTTTCGCTGGACCGGGTTTCATCGCTGGCCGAGGAGGGCTGGCTGGGCTTGGTGTCCTGGCCTGCAGGCGGCGACGGCTTATCGCTCCTCTGCGTGGCCGGCGAGTCCTGCAGCAGCGCGTCGAAGCCTGATTTGGATTTGCTGCCGGCGTTGCCATTGGTGCGTGGGCCATTGCCGGTCTCAGCATTGCCGCTGCCCACCGACAGGCTGGAGGTCAGCACGTTCATGCGTCTTCCCCTTCGGCCGCCGCCGCGGCCTGCGCGACACGCACGCGGCGCGCGCCGATTTCATCCATCTCGCGTTGGTCGCGGCGGTCTTCGGCTTTCTTTTCCTGCGCGCGGTAGCTGGCGGCCAGCTGCTCCAGCACCTGCTTGTCTCGGCTGGCGAGCAACAAGCGGGCGCGCTCGGCATCCACGCGTTCGCGATTGCTGTCCACGGTCTTGCTCTGCGCTTCCACGGCGTTGTCCAGACGATCCAGGAACGCGCGGCGGTTGAGCAACTGCGCGGCGCTGGTCGTGGACATCTGCGCGTTGGCATATTCCTCGGCGTACTGGCGCAGTTCGGACAGGCGCGATTGGTGGACGTCCAGTGCCTGCTGGCGCTCGGCCAGTTCTTTGGCGACTTCGTCCTGGCGATCCTGCGCGTGACGGAGCAGGGGATCCATGCGGCGTGAAGGGCTCATGCGGCGCTCTCTTTATCTACCAGCTGTTGCAATGCGTTGAGGCTGTGGCCGAGGTCGGCGGCGGCATGCACGTCCTGGCCGAGGAACTCCATGATCTCCGGCCAACGGTCCAGCGCTTCATCGGTGACCGGGTCGTTGCCGCGCTGATAGGCGCCAATGGCGATCAGGTCGCGGTTGGCGGTATAGGCCGACACCAGTCGTTTGAGTTTGCGGATGCGCAGGCGCCAGGTGTCGTCGGCGATGTCCTGCACCACACGGCTGACCGACGATTCCACGTCGATGGCCGGATACAGGCCGCTGTCAGCGACACGGCGTGACAGCAGGATGTGGCCGTCAAGAATGGCGCGGGCAGCGTCGGCAATCGGATCCTGCGGATCGTCGCCTTCGGTCAGCACGGTATAGAACGCGGTGATCGAGCCGCGACCCTTGGCGCCGTTGCCGGCGCGTTCCACCAGTGCGGGGAGCTTGGCGAAAACGGAAGGCGGATAGCCACGCGTGGTCGGCGGCTCGCCGACGGACAGGCCGATTTCTCGCTGCGCCTGCGCGAAGCGGGTCAGTGAATCCATCAGCAGCAGGACGTTCAGGCCCTGGTCGCGGAACCATTCGGCGATGGCAGTGGCGCGGTAGGCGCCATGCAGGCGCGCCAACGGCGGCCGGTCGGCGGGACTGGCGACGACGACGGCGCGGCGCAGGCCTTCTTCGCCCAGCGTGGTTTCAACGAAATCGCGTACTTCGCGGCCACGTTCACCGATCAGTCCCACCACGATCACGTCGGCGGCGGTATAGCGGGTCATCATGCCAAGCAGCGTCGATTTACCGACACCGGAGCCGGCGAACAAGCCCACGCGCTGGCCACGGCCAATCGGTAGCAGCGCATTGATCGCGCGCACACCCACATCGAGTGGCTGGATGATCGGTTCGCGGGCGAGCGGGTTGATCGACACGCCAGCCATGCTGACGTTGCCTTCGGCGCGGATCGGGCCCTTGCCGTCCAGCGGCACGCCGTCACTGTCGATGACGCGGCCGAGCAGGCCTTCGCCCACTTCCACGCCGCTGCGCCGGTACGACGGCACCACGCGTGCGTTGGGCAGCAGGCCGTGCAGTTCCGCACTGGGCATCAGATAGGAGCGGTCACCGGAGAAGCCGACCACTTCGGCATCCACCCAGCCACCGTCGATGATTTCCACTTTGCAGTTGGCGCCCATCGGCGCTTCACAGCCAACCGCTTCCAGGGTCAGGCCGACTGCTCGCCGCAGGATGCCTTCGCGGACGAGGCCGTGGCCGCCCGTCGCATCAAGCGAAATACTGTCCAGGCGCGAGGCCAGACGCAGGTTGCGCGCAGCGGCCCATTCGGCCGGGGCAGGCGAGGGGGCAGCGGTCATGGGTTGGCTCCGGCACGGCGCAGCACCGTGCTCAATGCCGCGCGCAGGCGTGCATCGAGCGTGCCATCGATGCGCACGGTTTCGGCATGCACGCGCAGATCGCCACGGCTGAGGCCGGTGTCGGCGGTCAGGCGCTGGCCTTCGGGTAACGACAGCAGGCCGCTGAGCGCGGCGATATCGTCCGGATGCAGACGGACTTCGACATCGCGGTTGGCGCCGCTGACGGTGTCCAGTGCTTCGTTGACCAGCTCGGACAGCAGTGATGGATCGGCCTCGTAGGCGCGGCCGATCAGCGAGCCGGCGATGCGCACCGACAACTCGCCCAGCGCGCCGACCACTTCGTTTTCCAGGCGCACCAGTGGCCGGCTGAAGTTGTCCAGGATGCCTTCAATCTGCGCGACCAGACGGCGTACTTCAGCCTGGCCCTGCGCATAGCCTTCGGTGTGGCCTTGCTGGAAGCCTTCTTCCTGCGCGGCATCGCGGATGGCCTGCACCTCCTCCAGCGTCGGCAACTGCAGCGGCGGCGGTGCCGGTTCGGCAGCGGTGATGGTTTCGATCAAATCCGATGCGAACGTCGGCGCGGATGTTTCGCCGGGCACCCGCGTTGCATTCAGGTCAGGCGCATGCCAGCGCACGGCGTTGTTCACAGCATTGCCTCCGCGCTGCCACCGAGAGTGACGGTGCCTTCATCGGCCATGCGCTTGACGATGGCCAGGATCTCGCGCTGCGCGCCTTCGACGTCGGACAGGCGCACCGGGCCACGGGCTTCCATGTCCTCGAGCAGGATTTCCGCGGCGCGCTGCGACATGTTGCGGGTGATCTTGTCGCGCACCTTGATGTCGGCGCCGCGCAGCGCAAGGCCGAGGCGTTCGCCGCTGACTTCACGCAGCACCAGCTGCATTTCGCGGTCGTCCAGGTCCACCAGATCGTCGAACACGAACATCAGGTCCTGGATGCGGTTGCCCAGCGGCGCGTCTATGCGCGCGATCTCGCTGAGGATCGTCTGGTCCTGGCCGCCGTCCATGAAGTTGAGGATGTTGGCCGCGCACTGCACACCACCGATGTTGGATGACTTGAGATTCTGGTTGCCGGCGAATTGGCGCTCCATGATCTCGTTGAGTTCGTTCAGGGCATTGGGTGGAATGCCGTCCAGCGTGGCGATGCGCAGCAGCACGTCAACGCGGGTGCGGTCGGGCAGCAGCTTCAGCGCATCGGCGGCCTGGTCGGTTTCCAGGTGGGCCATGACGATGGCGATGATCTGCGGATGTTCATTGCGGACCAGGTCGGCCACCGCACGCGGGTCCATCCACTTCAATGCATCCAGGCCGGTGGTGTTGCGGCCGAGCAGGATGCGGTCGATCAGGTTGCTGGCCTTTTCGTTGCCCAGCGCCTGCACCAGCATGTTGCGGATGTAGTCGTCCGAGCCGACGCTCAGCGAGGTCTTGTTGCCCAGCTGAGCACCGAAGTCGTCCATCACCTGCTGCACCTGCTCGCGGGTGACATCGCTGAGCGTGGCCATGGCGATGCCGATCTTCTGCACCTCCTTGGGTTCCATGTGGCGCAGCACTTCGGCCGCATCGGTTTCACCGAGCGACAACAGCAATACGGCGGCGCGCTGCACGCCGGTCATGGGAACTACATCAGTCATTTGCCACCCAACCCTTCACTACCTGTGCCACGCGCTTGGAATCGGTGCGCACGGCCTCGCGCGCCATGCGCAGACGTTCTTCATAGGCATCGACCGGCAGGGCGAGCTTGGCGTCGTTGTCCAGACGCAGGCGGTCCGCCGCCAGCTCGGGCATCTGCACGCCATCGTCGAGCACTTGCACATCGGCGCTCAACGGATCGTCGCTCCTGCCTGGCAGGGCCTTGGGCGGGCCGGAAATCTGGCGCAGGGCCGGGCGCAGCACGCCGAACAGCAGGGCTAGCACCACGATGGCGCCCAGGACCAGGCGCAGTGCATCGCGCAGCTGCGGGTTCTCCCACCAGTTGGGCGCTTCCACCGGGATGGCTTCACGCACGAACGGCGCGTTCATCACCGACACGGTGTCGCCACGCTCGGCGCTGAAGCCGACGGCCTGCTTGACCAATGCTTCGACGCGGGTGAGCTCGGCCGCGCTGAGCGGCTGGTCGCTGACCTTGCCGTTGGCGCCGGCACGCGGCACGTGATCGACCAGTACCGCCACCGACACGCGCTTGACCCGGCCTGCCGGCTGGCGGGTGTGCTGCAGGGTGCGGTCCAGCTCGTAGTTGCGGGTGGCGTTCTTGGAGGTTTCGGTCGGTGTGGCGGCCGTGGCCGGCGGAGGTGTTGCCGCAGCGCCCGGGGGCGTGTTGCTGGCCGCGCCGGGGATGCCCTGCGGGCCGGCGGTGCTGGTGGAGTTTTCGCTGATCTGCTCGCTGCGTATTTTCTGCGGCTCGGCGTTGTACAGCTCACGGGCTTCTTCGGTGACGGAGAAGTCCATGTCCACGCTGACTTCCGGGTTGACCCTGCCGGCGCCGGCCATCGGCTCCAGCAGTTCGCGGATGCGCTGGTTGTACGAACCTTCCAGGCGACGCACCTGGTCGAACTGTGCAGCGTTGAGCGCGGCATCGCTGTTGGGGTCGGCGATGGTGAGCATGCGGCCGCTCTGGTCGACCACGGTCACGCGCTCGGGTGCGAGATCGGGAATGCTGGACGCAACCATGTGCACGATGGCATCCACCTGGTTGCGCTCCAGCTGCTGGCCGCCACGCAGTTCCAGCACCACCGAGGCGCTGGCGACATCGCGCTGGCGGGTGAAGGCACTGGGCTTGGGAATGGCCAGATGCACGCGCGCATCACGCACCGGGCGCAGCGTGGAGATGGTGCGTACCAGCTCGGTTTCCAGTGCGTGCTGGTAACGGGCGCTTTCAACGAACTGGCTGACGCCGAAGCCAGGGTCGCGCTCCATCATTTCAAAGCCCAGGCGACCGCTTTCGGTCAAGCCGGAGCCGGCCAGCTTCAGGCGTGCGTCGTGGACGTTCTTCTCCGGCACGCTGATGGCGCCGGTGCTGGCATTGAGTTCAAACGGGATCTGCGCCGCACGCAGCAGGTCGGTGGCCTCGGCGGTCGCCTTCTGGTCCAGCCCGGTGTAGAGCGGCATCATCTGCGGCTTCTGAGCCCAGAAGAACACGAACAGGCCCGCCGCCACGGCCACGGCGATCATCGCCATCAATCCCAGGCGACGGGTGATCTGCAGGCTTTGCAGGCGGTCGAACCAGGCACCGGCCTGCTGGGTGTTCAACGAGTCTTTGGGAAGCGCGAGGGCCATGCGTTTCTATCCTTACAGCGGCATGTTCATCACGTCCTGGTAAGCCTGGACGAGACGGTTGCGGACTTCCACGGTGGCGCGGAACGCCAGCTGGGACTGTTGGGAGGCGACCATCACCTTGGCCAGATCTGCACCGGCTTCGCCGCGCTCAAAGGCGGCGGCCAACTGCCCGGATTTCTGCTGAGCCTCGTTCACACCCTTGATGGCGCCCTGCAGGGTCTGGCTGAACGACGGCGCATTGATGTTCTGGCCTTCACTCAGCCCCTGGATCGCATTGCTGCGCGGCATATCGGCAGGCGGCGCAACCTGGCCTACCTGGGTCTGCAGGGTTCGGATCTGGGAGAGAACAGAGGTGATGGAATGAGACATCGAAACGGATTCCAGAGAGAGAACTTTCTGCCTTCACGGTTGCAAGTGGCGTGCCACGAATGTGAAGACATTTATCCGACACCACGGTGCCAAACGATGTCTGCAATCCTGCGTGTTGTCGGGTTTCCGACGTCACAGTAGGGCTAGCGTCGACGACCAGGCGCGGTTTCAGCAGCGAGGGGGAGAGGGTGCGAGCGACGACGCTGGCGTTACGGTCCGGTCCGCGCGGAGGGGAGGCTGCTGTGCCGGGCCATGTGCGGAGGGCAGTCCTGCCCGAGTTTCGCTGCAGCATGCTTGCGCTCAGTGGCATGACCCCCATCGGCGGATGCTGCGCGCGGGAAGTAGTGCAGGGTGATCGCGACAATCAGCGAACCGCGGTCGGGCGGGTGCCAGGATTTCCTCCTGGCCTGTGGACCGGCCTGCATCATCGGCATGTCCCGGCAGTCCGGTTGCGGAATGGACGGCAGGGGCGACAGCAGGACATCAAGCTGAATGAGGCAGGCTCCACTCGCTCATGGCTGCCTGCCGGGGGCAGCCGAAGTGCTGATCAGCCGGTCGCTTCCAGCTGATCGCGTTCGATGCCGTATTTGCGCAGCTTTTCCACCAGGGTCGTACGCCGCAGGCCGAGCAGTTGGGCCGCATGTGCAACCACACCCTGGGTACGTTCCAGCGCTTCGTTGATCAGGGTCAACTCGATGCTGGCCATATGGTCACGCAGGTCCAGCCCAGTGCTGGGTAGATGGGTCTGCTCCTGCGCCGGCGCAGCGACGCCACCGTTGTTGGCGCGCGCCGGCGCTGCGGCAACGGATGTCGCCACGGCCATCGACTGCAACGGACGTTCGTCATCACCGTTAGCAGCCTGCACGGCCAGCTGATCGCCCCGGTAGCGGCTGGGCAGATCCTGCACCCGCACCAGACCGTTGGGATGCAGCACCGCAAGGCGTTCGACCAAGTTGGTCAGCTCACGCACATTGCCCGGCCAGGCATAGCCGGCCAGTGCCTGCAGCGCTTCATGGGTGAAGCGCACTTCACCGCGACCGGTACGCGCCAACTGCGCGGCAATGGTTTCCACCAGCGCCGGAATGTCGGTCGTGCGCTCGCGCAGTGCGGGCACGTCGATGGGAAACACGTTGAGGCGATAGAACAGATCCTCGCGGAACTTGCCCTCGGCGATGCGGCTTTCCAGGTCGCGATGGGTCGCGGCGATGACGCGCACGTTGCAGCGGATGGTCTGGTTGCCACCGACGCGCTCGAAGCTGCGTTCCTGCAGCACGCGCAGCAGCTTCACCTGCATCGGCAGACTCATGTCGCCGATCTCATCCAGCAGCAGCGTGCCGCCCTCGGCCATTTCGAAACGGCCCTTGCGTGCGCTCAGCGCGCCGGTGAAGGCGCCCTTCTCGTGGCCAAACAACTCGCTTTCCAGCAGGTCCGGCGGAATCGCGCCGCAATTGATCGCAACGAACGCGCCGTCGCGGCGGGGCGAGCGCTGGTGGATGGCACGCGACACCACTTCCTTGCCGGTGCCAGATTCACCCAGCACCAGCACGGTGGTGTCGAAGTTGGCGACCTGCTCGATCAATTGACGCAGCTCGGTGACAGCCGGGCTGTGCCCGGTGGGGCCGGTGTCGTCGTTGGTGCTGGCCTGGTGCTCGGCATCGAGTCGGTTCAGGCTGGCACGACGCAGCAATGCTTCGACCTGCGCGTGCCGCATCGGTTGTTCCAGCGGCCAGACGTTGGCTTCATGCAGACCGTAGTGGCGAGAGAACGCCAACGGGTCGCTTCCGGCCAACAGAATCGGCGGCGGCAGCGACGCGGCGGCCAGCCAGTTGAAGAAGCCTGCAGCGCGGTCGGCATCTTCCAGTGTGCCAACCACGATCGCCATCCAGTCATTGGCACGGTGGCGACGTGTGTCTATGTCCTGTGCGTCACTGACCCAACGTGGGTTGAAGTCCATGAACTCCAGCAGCGCGATGGTGCGCTCCGCACGCACGGCATCGGCATCGATGACAAGAATGCGCGACTCACTCATGACTCGGGTCCTTCAGGGTTTCCAGGATCGGCATGACTTCCTGGATGTAAGACAGTTTGCTGACGAAGTTGTCGGCACCGGCGCGCAGCGCATGCTCGCGGTGCTCGGAATCGTCGAAGTGGCTGGCGATCACGATATAGGGCGCGTCGTCCTGGCTCTTGATCAGGCGCGTGGCCTGCAGCCCGCCCATTTCCGGCATGGCCAGGTCCATCAGCACCACCTGTGGGCGCAGCGCTTCGGAACGCTCGATCGCTTCCAGCCCGTTGGCGGCACTACCGACAACCTGCAGCCAGTCGATCTTGCGGAAGTGGCGCATGGCGGCGTTGATGAAACCTTCGTGGTCGTCGACCAGCAATACGGTGAGCTTGCTCATGGGAATCCTTGGTTTCAGCCCACACGGGCCAGCGAGGGCTTGGCATTGCACCGGCGACGCTCTCGGGCCGGGGCGATATCGAGCTGTTCGCGGTATTTTGCGACGGTGCGGCGTGCAATGTTCACCCCCTGGCGTGCCAGCAGCCCGGCGATGGCTTCGTCGGCCAGGGGGCGCGCGGCCGGTTCGGAGTCGATCAGGCGCTTGACCATGGCCTTGACGGCCTGACCGGAGACGCTGGCACCTTCCAGCCGCACCGCGAAGAAGTGCTTGAGCTCGAACGTCCCGCGCGGGGTCTGCAGGTATTTGCCCGAGGTGATCCGCGAGACGGTGGACTCGTGCATGCCGATGGTGTCGGCCACTTCTTTCAGGGTCAGTGGCGCCATGGCCTCTTCGCCATTGACCAGGAAGGCGGCCTGACGCTCGATGATCACGCGTGCGGTGCGCAGCAGCGTGTCGTAGCGCATCGACAGCCCGCGGGTCAGCCAGCGTGCCTCCTGCAGCAGCTCGCGCAGCGGTTGTGCGGCGTCCCCTGAGCTTTCGGCCACCACGCGCTCGTAGCTGGCGTTGATGCCCAGTCGCGGCGTGGTTGCCGGGTTGAGCGCGATGCGCCATTGGCCATCGGCGTGCCAAGCCACCACATCCGGGATGACGGTCAATTCCGGCTGCGGGAGCAGGATTTCGGCCGGACGCGGCTGAAGCGACAGCACCAGGCGGAATGCCTCGCGCACGTCGTCCAGTTCCGCATCCAGTACCTGCGCCAACGCGGGCAGGTCGTGGTTGGCCAGCAGCTGGAGATCGGCATCCAGCAGGCGCACTGCAAGATGACGCGCGGGGACGCGGCCTGGCAGGGAGGTCAGCTGGGCCAGCAGGCACTCACGCAGATCAACCGCCGCCATGCCGGCCGGCTCGCCATGCAGCAGGCGTTGACGGACCATTTCAACATCGCTGCTGGTGCGGTCCAGGCGCGCGCAGGCCAACTGCGTAAGTGCCGACAATGAACCCTGCAGGTAACCGGCGTCGTCGCACTGCTCCAGCCAGTAGCGGGCAATGCCGAGGTCGGCTTCATCCAGCTCCAGGGCGAGTGCCTTGAGGATGCGCAGCTGAGGATCGCTGGATTCGCCGGCGGCGATACGCGCCATGTGGTCGTCGTCAGCGCCGTTCCAACTGGAGGCGGGCACGTCCCACATGGTGCTTTCGGGCAGCTCATCGAACGCGGCGGTTTCAATCTGCGCCTCGTCGGTGGTGCTGGCCGGGGCGGTCTCTTCGCGCTCTTCGCTCAACTCCAGCAGCGGGTTGTTCTCCAGCGCCTGTCGCACCTCCAGCTCCAACTGCATGCCATTGAGTTGCAGCAGGCGGATGGATTGGAGCAGGGCGGGGGTCAAATGCAGCTGTTGACCCAGTTGTGCGGACAGTGTGGTTTTCATGCGTTTTCCCCGGTGCGCCGCTTCAATGGCGCGTTGTGGAACGCATCTTGCGTGGCCGCTGTCAGGCCCGTAATAGGTGCCCACCTGAGGGGAGTGGTTGTCGGACCTACGTCATGTAGGGGTTTCCCCTACAAAGCGACGGTTATATGACGCCAGTAGTGCCTGGATAACGCGCAAGCAATTGATTTTAAACGATTGCATTGCATGCCGTGCCGGAAATCCGTTTCTGTGACGTCGCGCAGGTTTGAGGGCGCGAGCTGGCTCAGGCCAGGTCTTTTTCGTGGCGCACGGCAAGCAGCAGCAGGTCATTTGCGCGACGGCAACCCAGCACTTCCATCATCCGGGCGCGATGGGTTTCCACTGTTTTTACGCTGATGCCGAGTTCGGCGGCGATTTCCTTGGTGGTCCGGCCATTGCCCAGGTAGCGCAGGATCTGTCGCTGACGCGGTGACAGTGCGGCAATGCCGGTCGGGCGCGCGCGCGACAGCAGCGGGGCCAGCATCTTGGCGGAGATCTGCGGGCTGAGGAACACCTGGCCGGCATGTGCCGCCCGCAGCGCGAGCTCCAGCTCGGCCGGTGCCGCGTCCTTGACCAGAAAACCTACCGCGCCGCGATCCAGTGCATCGCGCACATGCGCGGCATCGTCATGCATGGACATGATCACTGCACGTGCGTGTGGAATGCGTTCGCGGATGTCGCTCAGTGCGTCCAGGCCGCTGCGGCCCGGCAGTGACAGGTCCAACAACACCAGGTCGGGGACATGGAACAACGCCATTTCCAATGCCTGCTCGGCATTGCTGGCTTCGGCGACGACCTCGATACCGTCGAACGACTGCAGCAACCGGGTCAGCCCGGCCCGCACCAATGTGTGGTCGTCAACGATCAGAACGCGCACGGGAATCGGTCAACTCAACGGAATGCAGCACCTTAACGGAGCGGGGGAGCAGGCGCCAGCAGGCCAAAAGTACTGTGTGTTTCAACGATTGCGTCGACTGTCGGCAATTTGACGACGGTGCAGGCGAAACAGATGTCTTTCCAAGGCTGAGCCAAGTGCATCGCTGGCATTGTGCAGCCGCAACCACAGGTGAGACTGGCCAGCGGTCCCCGTCTCGGCAAGCACCAGTACCGGCAGTTCGATGTTGTCGGGCAACCATTCGGCCGGTTGCAGTCTCACTACGCCTGCCGTGCCCGGGGATACGTTGGCGGGCTGTTCAAGATCGATGCGCAGGCCGTGACGCGACCAGCGCATTGGGCGTGTGGGCAGCGTGGCGTTGGATTGCTGCAGCAGGCGCCCCAGCAACACCAGGGTCAAGTCCATGCGCGCTTCAAGGCGCTGCAGTTGTGCGCTGCTCTCAGCGCGCTCCTCGCTGTCATCGCCACTGCGCGAATCCTCCACCAGTGCAACGCTGCGCAGGAGCACTTCCGATGCCCCCGGCCTCTGCACGCTGGCACCGGCCTCAAACACCACGGGCAGGATGACGTCACAGGTCAATGTGTCGTCAAACAGTTCCACTTCAGCAGGGTGCGAGAGGCTGTCCGGCGTCATGGCAATGCGCCGGCTTGTTGGTAGGCGTTGACCGCGCGCGTGGTGCGCTGGCCTTCGCGCACGAGTGAGGCAGCTGCTTCACGCTGGATGCCCAGCTTGCCGAGAATGCTCTGCTGACGCTGCAGCAACGTGCGTAGTGCAGATGCCTGGGCCGGATCAATGGGCTGTTGCAGCAGCGCGTGCAGGGCGTCGTCGTGGCGGCCGAGGATGGCTTCGGCGTTGTCCAGTTCCTGCTCACCGAGCGCGTGCTCGAACGCATCAAGGTGGGCATTGAGCGCGGCGACGGTCATGGTGTCGCCTTGGCCGGCTGCCGCTGGTCGTGGGGAATGGCGTTCCATGCACTGTCGATTTCGGTCAACAACTGCAGGGCTTCATCCAATGCGCTGTGATCGTTATGCAGGTTGGCGTCAGTTAGGCGCTGCAGCACGTAGTCATACAGCGCCGACAGGTTGGCGGCGATCTCGCCGCCGGCCTGATGATCGAGTGAGCCGTTGAGGTGCCCAACGATGGCGCAGACCTCGCCAATGGCTTTGCCCTTGCGTGCCTGGTCGCCACGCTCAAGGCTGGCCGATGCCAGGCGCAAGCGGTCCAGCGCGCCGGACAGCAACAGGGCCACCAGTTTGTGGGGGTCGGCTTCGGCGACCGCGCTGCTCACGCCCACATGGCGGTACTGTTCTGCGTATTGACGGCTGGAACCGTACATTGGCTGATTCTCCTGGTACGCACCCGTTTGGGTGGCTTGCGCGTCGCAGTGCGACGGTGACGTTTCTAGCCTGTTATCGGTGAGCGTGGCGCAAAACTTGAGTGCCACGCGTCCGTGACTGCCTGTCAGCCGGACAGCTGCGCCAACTGTTGCTGCAGGGCGGCGCTGCTCTGGCTGAGCTTGCCCATCAAGGTGTCCAGGGCCAGGAATTGCTTCTTGTATCGCTCCGCCACGCCTTCCATACGGGTATCCAGCGCCTTTCTGCGCTTGTCGATGTCGGTCAGGTTGGCGTTGAGGCTCTTGGTGCGGGAGACGAATGCGCCTTCCTTGCCGACGGTGGTGTTGACGTAGCCGTCCACGACCCCGAACAGTTTGCCTGCGCCGCCAAGGTCCCCTGTGATGGCTTGACGGATCTTCTCCGGCTGGTTGGCCAGGGCCGCACCGAACTTGGTAGTGTCCAGGACAAGGCTGCCGTCGGCGTTGGGATAGCCACGGGTCTGCAGGCCCAGCGTCTTGGGATCCAGGCCGGATGCGGACAATTCCTTGAGTACACCGCTCATCATCGAGCGGAGCTGGCTGGATGCGCCGCGCATCTGCGCGTCGCCGGTCAGCGCGGATGGCTCCTTGTTCTCGGCGTCATACTTGGTGGCGCCGTTGATCGCTGCCAGCGCGGCGTTGTACGCGGTGACGAAATCCTGCATGACCTTGGTGGCTGCCGCCACGTCGGTGCTGATGGTCACCGTGCTGGTGCCTTCCTTCTTCAGGTTCAGCGTCAGCCCCGGAACCGCATCGGTGATGGTGTTCTCGCTGCTCACCACGGAGACGCCGTCAATGGTCAGCTTGGCGTCGGTGGCCTTGGTGTGCTCGGTCATGGAGCCGACCAGTGCGGTCAGGCCCGGATCGCTACCGGCATAGGACAGCTGGATCGCGTTGGCCGTGCCGGATTTTTCCTGTGCGATCGACAGGTACTGGTTGTCACCCGAACTGATCAGCGTGGACTGCACGCCTTCCTTGCGGCCGGTCGCGTCGATCTTGTTGCGGATGGTGGTGAGGGTGTCACCTTCCTCGACTTCGATGTTCAGTGTTTTCTGCTTGTCGCCGGTACCGACGGTGAGCGTCAAGGTGCCAGCCGCGAAGGTCTGGGTCTTGGGCACGGACGTGTTGGCGATCCACTTGTTGGCGGTTGCCAGGGAGTCAACCTTGATGATGTGCGTACCGTTCGCAGCAGCGGTCTTGCCGGTGACGTTTTCAATCAGCGAGACCGAGGCGGACAGGATCTCGTCGGTGCCGGACTTGCTGGCGGTGACAGTGCGCGTGTCGAACGCGGTGTTGGCCTTCAGCGCTTCCAGCGCGGTCTTGAGCGTGTCAAACGCCGATTTGACCGTGCCGATGGCCGAGAGCTGCAACTTGGCCTTGGACTGTTGAAGGTTGAGCGCGTTGTCGGCGGGTTTGCGGTCAGCAGCTACCAATTGGCTGACCATGCCGGAAATATCCAGCCCCGAACCGATGCCGCCGTAACCAAAGTCTGCCACGTTGTATCTCCTTGTTCCTGGCCGGGCCGGATGGCCGCTGACCACGTCGTCAACGAAAGTAGCGGCTTGCGCCGCCGGGTCTTGAGGACTGGATTGATGCAGGAGCTGTGCCAACGGCGCGGGACGGTTCTGGCACGCGGGTTGCAGGAGCTGGGGGGCAGGGTGCGGGCGATATGCCGCAGGCTGCTGGTGGTCTGCAAGAAAACCCTCCCCCAAAGCAGGGGAGGGATCAGGCTACTGACAATCGGAGGGAGACGAAGCCGTCCGGTACGTACAGTCAAAAAAACCACAACGCTGAAACTTCAAGAGCCACAGGGGCTGGCGATGCCGGGCCGGTCTCGGGGAGTCCCCGGGCCGGGCATGGCCTGCACCTGTGAAGCGGTTTCCAGAGCCCCTCTCCCGTTTGCAGGAGAGGGGTTCCGGCTCTTCTGGCCCCCTTCTCCCGCGAGCGGGAGAAGGGATCAAGCAAAGTGCACCAGTTGCTGAATCAACGCAGCAGGCTCAGCACGTTCTGCGGCACCTGGTTGGCCTGGGCCAGCATGGCCGTACCGGCCTGCTGCAGGATCTGGGTGCGGGTCAGTTCGGCGGTTTCCTTGGCGAAATCGGTGTCCTTGATGCGGCTGCGCGACGCCGACAGGTTTTCCGTCGAGGTCTGCAGGTTGGCCACCACCGAGGTGAAGCGGTTCTGGATCGCACCGAGGTCAGCACGCGTGCTGTTGATCGAGCTCAGCGCCTTGTCGACGATTTCCAGAGCCTGCTGGGCGCCCTTGACGCTATCGATGTTGACGTCCTTGAGCAGCTTGCCCGTCGCGCCGGTCGTTGCAGTGGGAGCAGCGGAGTTGAAACCCGTAACACCTGCGCTGGTACCGGCAGTGACGCTCATGGCGCTGAAGTTGCCGTTCTTGTCGACGCTTTCCTTCACCGAGGTCAGGTTGATCTTGCCGGCGGCGGCGTCGATTTCAGCATAGACACCGGTTTCGCCGATCTTCGCGTTGACAGCAGTGGCCACGGCGGCCACCAGTGCCTTCTGGTCGTCGGCCGGAACGCCGGTCGAGGTGATCTCGACCTTGTCGATGGCCACTGCGGCGGTGAGGCCGCCACCACCGATCTTCAGACCGTCGAAGCTGATGGTCTTGCCCTTGTCGGCAGCCACCGAGCCACCGGCTGCGATGGTGATCGCAGTGACGTCAAACCCAGCATTGCCCAGTGCGTCAGCCTTGGCGTCGACCACCTTGTCGATGGCGATGGACTGACCGGCATTGGCGCCCACCTGGAACAGCTTGCTGGAGAACGAGCCGTCCAGCAGCTTGGTGCCGTTGAACTCGGATTGCTTGGCAACGCGGTCGATTTCGCTGACCAGCTGCGTCACTTCGGCCTGCAGCGCCTTGCGGTCGCTGGCCGAGTTGGTGGCGTTGGAGGCCTGCACGGCCAGTTCACGCACGCGCTGCAGGTTGTTGCCGATTTCGCTCAGCGAACCTTCGGCGACCTGCGCCAGCGAAATGCCGTCGTTGGCATTGCGGATGGCAACGTCGGTGCCGCGGATCTGGGTGCCGAAGCGCTCGGAGATGGCCAGGCCG
>NZ_LDJI01000028.1 GCF_001431415.1 Stenotrophomonas humi
CGCTTTCTGATTAACCTCAACGCGCCGGCCTACCTCCCCTAAGCCGTGCTGACGTCTCCAACCATACAAACTGTGGACCGATACACCCAGCCGCTCAGCAACCTCAGCTACTGGCCGGCCATATTCGACAATTTGCCGAACCGCCTCGATCTTGAACTCATCCGTGTAACGTTTCGTACTCATAACCACCTCCGCCTAAGCCATAGTTTATGGCTGCGAGGTGTCTACGAAATCCTGGGCGATTCACTCATTCTAAGGCTGCTCCTTGCAACTAGCTGGCGGTTTGCGCCTGGGATTATACGCTGAAGACAAGGTGGGCAGAATCGGGTCGAGTCTGATCTGACTCCTGCCGACTACGGTCGATTAGAGGAAAACAGGGGTCAGATTCAGGTTAATTCTTATCTGGCTCCTGTCGGCTGCGGCCGGCCAAATCTCAGCGAACGATTGTGTCCGATTTGCGGGTAGGCCGCAGATTGCTTATGTGAAGAAGGCGGCAGAACCGTTTGAATTCTCAGCTGAGATGGCAACGCCAACGGCCCAGGACTGAAACGATAGGATGCGGGTAAACCCGCCCGTTAGGGGGGGGGTATGTAGCAGGGAAATGGGGTCAGAATCTATTTGGCTTAGTTGCCAATAGTATTGATTCCCATTTCTACCGTACATTTCCTATTGGATTAGCTGGGTGTCAATTAAATTTTTGAGCGAAAGCAGCACGGTGCTGTTCAAGAAAAGGCGTTTGTTCGGGTCTAAAGCCATCAAGCTTCTTCTGCGAATCAATGCCCCAGCGCTCCAGTACGTCCAGAGAAAGTGACTGGTGAAAGCGCATACGCCCATTGTCTTCGAACGTCATTAGGTGGTCGTCAAACAGCGCGTCCACATGTGGTGACAGCAAGATGCCGTTGTGACCATTGAGGCGTTCGATGTTGCTGGACGTACGCCAGGGTTTGATGTGACTTGCGATAAGTACCCGGCTATCTCCCACGCCGGTGACGCGGCAAGCAGACTCCAGCAGCATCACGCGCTTTCGATACAAGCCTTGGCCCACGCGTGCTTTGGCTAAGTGCAGACGCTGTGTCTCAAGCATGCTTGGATCCTGCTCGATCACGCGCAAGTCCTCCAACAGCTCCGGCGCAGGCACATGCTCGGCGACGGGGTGATGGAGCCAAGGTTTCGGGTCGATCTCCAGCAGTGCGAGCAAGATATGGCCCAGCGCTTCGCTGATCGCGGCCAGGTAGCAGCCTTGGTTGCCGTGCCCTGTAGTTTTCTGGATTGGGGAATGCTTGTCTGGCAACAGTGCTGCTAACTGCTGCAGGTGGTCAGTAGGGCGCAAAGGCTGAGCAACCGGCTCGAAATACACATCCACTAGCCAGCCAACATCGGACCAATTGTCGCCTACGTTGCCAAATTCCTCTGGCTTTGGGCCCGGTACTGCAGCAGCAGTGACAGTACCGACATACGCGATATTCCCGAAGCCGTATGAAAACACGGTGTCGCCAACCTTTACGTGGCGCATATTTTCGTAGCTCTGATTGAATGCGCCATTGGCGTTACGGTAC
This sequence comes from Stenotrophomonas humi, assembly GCF_001431415.1. Taxonomy (GTDB): domain Bacteria; phylum Pseudomonadota; class Gammaproteobacteria; order Xanthomonadales; family Xanthomonadaceae; genus Stenotrophomonas; species Stenotrophomonas humi. Next base: position 1,557 of record NZ_LDJI01000028.1, read on the forward strand.
GGAGACCACAGGTAGCCCCCGCGAACCTCATGAGCACGCGTCTGCTTGTGATTAACCCACCAGAAGCTCATCGGCCGGCCTCAATGCAGCAGACGAAGTTTGTTGATTGGGAAGTAGTAAAGACCGCATTTGCCATTCAGATTTTCCCCCTTTTGGGGGATGGTAGGCGAGCAGTCCGGAATGTTCCATCTCATCGCGCGGGACGCACCTAGGCCAGGCTCGCTGCTCCTTGGTTCTGGGGCTGACGAAATGAGAGAAAGAGTGAGTTACTCCGTACTGGAGTACATGTATCGCGATGCAGGTAACTGGAAGACCTACGGGGCAGCGCTACTACAGGGTCGAGCGGGGGCTTATGAAGCGAGGATTCGATCCTGCTTAGATCCAGGAGAGCTCTTCGTACCGGAGCAAGTGCTGTTGCTCGGTCTGCATCGGCGTCATTGGGAACACTATGGCGATGGGCCAAGCGATATGGATCATGCGTTCCATGAGTTTCTAGGGTTGCGCGACGCGCAGGAGGATGACCTGGCTTTGCGTCCGCCGGTGGGAACTACGAGGCTGGCTGTATCGCTGTTTCTAGCGGCGTGCTGCAGCTGGGATGTGCGCTGCTCGCGGTACTTGATCGACGAATATTCTGGTTGGCTTGGATGAGTTCGCTCAGACCGTTGGCCTGACCAATTGCTCCATTAATTACCAATACGCTCATCGAACAGCGCTTCCGTCGCGTTGATCGTAAGAGACGGGTGCAACGCTCATGCTGGCAATAAAGCCCGATACGAAACGGCGGCCAAGCAATGTGATTGGGTACGATACGCGCCACCTAAGCTTCACCGCACTGGATTCCCCAGCCTAATTGGGCGGACCGTAATCCGCGCCGCTTCGCATCCGTTCTGTCCCCAACGTTGAACACCCCATGATCGCCACCCTTCTCGTAGGCATGTTGTGTGTCTACCTGCTGAGCTTCACCGTGATGTTCCTGCTCATCAGTCGGCGTCTGCATGGCGAGAAGATGGGCATGGATGCATTTGCGGTGGGCAACCTCACGCTGGGCATGGCGTATGTGCTGCAGCTGCTGGAAGAGCCGGCGGGATTGAGCTGGATGAGTGTGATCAATCATTCGCTCACGCTCTGCTCGCTGCTGGCGTACTGCGTGGGCGGGGCGCGCTTCTTCGGTCGCTCGACGCCGCTGCTCTGGCCGTTGATCGGCGTGGCAGTGGGCTATGGCGTGGTGCAGGTTGTGGTGGATGCGGCGTGGGGGTCGGTGGCGCGCTATTCCATGCTCGCGGCGACCTGTGCGCTGTGCTTCGTCGGCATGGTCGGGATGCTGCTGTATGGCGCGCGGACGTTCGCGCGGGACCTGCGCGGCGAAGTGCTGTTGTTCGCGTTGTTGATCAGCGGCATCTGCGTGTTGAACATCATCAAGCTCAGCAAGCTGTTGAGTGGCGGGCTGGCGGCGCTGAGCATGGATGGCCAGTTCCAGATGGTCTTCTATGTCTACATGTGTTCGCTGGCAACCATTCTTCCGCCGTCCATCGTGTGGCTGGTACTCCGCCGCCTGACGGACGCCCTTCGCAACATGGCCGCACGCGACCCGCTGACGCAGCTGCTCAACCGCCGTGGCCTGACCGAGGCGCTGGATGTCAGCTTCCAGCGGCCGAACAGCAGGGCGCGTCTGCTGCTGATCGATGTCGATCATTTCAAGCGCATCAACGACGACTACGGCCACCACGTGGGCGATGCCGTGTTGTGTGGTGTTGCCGAGGCGCTGCGCGGTGCCGTGCGCAAGGACGATCTGGTCTGCCGGCTGGGTGGCGAGGAATTCGCTGCGATCTGCATGGGGGCCGACGATGCAGCCGCATTGCGCGTGGCCGAGCGGGTGCGCAGCACCATCGAGCAGAAGGTGATGCTGCAAGGGCCGCGCTATGAAGGGCTGCGTTGCACGGTGACGGTCGGTATCTCCGACTGCTTTGGCGACGAGAAGTCGCTGGACCGGGCCATGCAGGCTGCGGATGCGGCGCTCTATCGGGGCAAGGAGGCTGGGCGCAACCGGGTGGAGTGGGCATTGCCGGTTGCGGACGGGCTTCTTTCGAGCGACAGGCCAAGGAAAGTTGCGGAAGCGGCGCTTCCCTGAGGTGCGATCACCATCAGGCATGGGGTCGCGCGAAGCTGGCTCAGTCCCGATGCAACGGGATCAGGATCGACAAGACACGCGCACGGCCGATGGGGGGAGGAGTCAGGCAGTTGGCGCAACCTGAATCCGCCTACGGGCTCTCCTTATCTGGTGGGTCGATCAATAAAACATCAGAACCCGCCAATGCTTCTGTCAGAAGTGAAGCCCGCTGGCTTGTTTCAGATGCAGGAGCTGCGCATGGTGTGCAGCAGACAGATGAACCGGTGATGGTGCGATGGGGCGGACTAGGCAGGTGATGTTGCGGTGTCGTGGGCGCGTGATGGCGGTCATGGCGTTGGCGTTCATCGCACCATTGGCCGCCAACGACTGGCAAGTGGCAACTGCCGCCAAATCCGCACCCAACATCATCGTGATACTGCTCGATGACGTGGGTTTCAGCGATCCGGCTGGTTTCGGCGGCGTGGCGCGGATGCCCGCGTTCGACAAGGTGGCAGAGGGCGGTCTGCGTTTCACCAACTTCAATACGACGGGCATGTGTTCGCCGACACGGGCATCCCTGCTGTCCGGCCGCAATCATCATGCGGTCGGCTTTGGGCGTGTCGCCGATTGGGCTACGGGCACGCCTGGTTATGACGCGATCTGGAAGCCGGATGCGGCACCGATTGCTCAGGTACTCGCAAGCAGCGGCTACAGCACGGCGGCCATCGGCAAATGGCACAACACGCCGGAGTGGGAGGTATCGCCCGCAGGCCCATTCGATCGCTGGCCCACGGGGCTGGGCTTCGATTACTTCTACGGGATCATGAATCACGGCGGTGACAACCATTGGGAGCCGGCAAGCCTGTACCGCAATACCACGCCGGTTGAGCCGGTGCAGCGTCCCGGGCAGACGTATCACCTGACCTCGGACTTCGTGGACGAGGCCATTGGCTGGGTGCGCACGCAGCGTTCGGTCGCGCCGCAGAAGCCGTACTTTCTGTACCTGGCCACGGGCGCGGTGCATGCACCGCATCATGTGCCGCAGGAATGGATACAGCAGTACCGGGGAAAGTTCGACCAAGGGTGGGACGTCCTGCGTGAGCAGATTTTCGCCCGGCAGAAAGCACTGGGCATCGTGCCTGCCGACGCGGTGCTGACAGCGCGACCGGTGGAAATCCCGCCGTGGGAATCGCTGAGTGCGGAGCAGCGGCAGGTCTTTGCCAGGCAGATGGAGGTGTTCACCGCTTACCTGGCGCATACCGATCATGAAGTTGGCCGTTTGCTGGAGCAGGTGAACGCGGATGACCCGGCCAGCAATACGCTGGTGTTCTATGTGGCCGGAGACAACGGCGCCAGCGGCATGGAGGGAATTCACGGCTATATGGATGCCGCTGCGGGACATGCGCCGCAGTTGGCGCATCTGGATGAGCTTGGCGGGCCAAAGCACTTCAATGACTACTCCTCCGCGTGGGCATGGGTAGGCAGCACGCCGTTCCAGTGGATGAAGCAGGTAGCGTCACACTTTGGTGGCCTGCGCGTCGCGATGGCGGTTTCCTGGCCGGGCAAGATTGGTCAGCCCGGTGCGACCGTTCAACGGTTTGCGCATGCCAATGATGTGGCCGCTACCATTCTGGAGGTTGCCGGTACTGCCATGCCGGAAGTGCTGGAGGGTGTGGCGCAGCGCCCGCTCGATGGCGTGAGTTTTTCCGGTACGTTCAAGGACGCCAACGCCGCTGCCCCCGCGCGTGTGCAGTACTTTGAGATGCTTGGGAACCGTGCGCTTTACCAGGATGGCTGGATTGCAAGCGCGCGCCATATGACGCCCTGGATAAAGCCCTATCCGGAGGGTTTCGAGAAGGACCGTTGGGAGCTGTACAACCTCAACCAGGACTTCAGCCAGTCCATGGACCTGGCAGCGGCGTACCCGGAGAAACTGGAAGAGATGAAGCAGCGCTTCGATGAGCAGGCGCGCGCCAACAATGTCTATCCGTTGGCCAATTACGTGGAAGGCCGCGACTACGGCGCACCGACGGTGGCCGGCACGCGCCGGCAGTTCGCGTTTGTTCCGCCCCTGCAGCGCCTGCCGACCAAGGCATTGCCGCGGCTGTCGCGCAACAGCTTCAGCATGCAGGCCGAGGTGGAGATTCCCGCTGGTGGCGGACACGGCACGCTGATGGCCTATGGCAGCCGATTGGGTGGGTTTGCCTGGTATCTGAATGACGGGCATGTGGTATTTGCCAACAACGTCAATGGGCGTGACCGTTCGCAGCTGGTATCTGCAAACGCATTGCCCGCGGGGCCGGCATCGCTGGGGATGTCCTTCGTGCGCGACGCACAAGGCAATGGTGGCGTGGTCACCCTGCACGTCAACGGCAAGCCGGCAGGCGAACGCCGTGTCGAACGGCTGGGCTCCCCGGTGCTGGGCTCGTTGGGTATTGCCCGTGCCTATACCTCACCGGTCAGCGCGGACTATGAGCTGCCCTTTGCCTTCAACGGGACGATGAAGCAGTTGCAGATCACGCTCGATCAGTGACTGCGAGGTGCTCGGTCGCCGCATCGTGATGATGTCGGGTCGCAGCGAAGCTCAATCCTCGCCTGCTTGGCCCAATCAGCCTAGCTGCTGTTGCGCAGACGAGGCCGTGAGGTGTTCAGCGGGCCGCGGTGCCCTTTGAACTCAGTGGCTCGGGGTAAGCGCATGACGCTGACCCCGGTGTTCTTCCTTCTTCCAGGCACGAAGGCCCATCGCGGCCAAGCCGACGAAGACCAGATACAAGCCCGCCGTCGCATGCAGCGACTTCACCGCATACATGCCGATGTAGACCACATCGACCACGATCCACAGCCACCACGCGGCGGTGTGGCGGCGTGCCTGCCACCATTGGGCGACCAGGCTGAGCGCGGCGAGCATGGCGTCCAGCCAGGGCAGGGCGGCGTTGGTCCAGCTGTGCATGGCCGCACCGAGCGCGATGCCGAAGGCGATGCCGATGCCCAGGTCACGCGCCAGCAGGTGATTGGCCAGCGGCACGATGATGACGCGACCATCGGGCCGGTCCTGCCGCTGCCAGTTGATCCAGCCGTACAGCAGGAAGGCCGCGAAGGCGCATTGCAGCAGCGTGTCCGAGTACAGCCGGGCTTCGATGAACACGAAGGCGTACAGGCCAACCGAGATCAGCCCCACCGGCCAAGCCAGCATCCGCCGTTGCGCCATCAGCCACACGCCGAGGATGCTGGCGCCGACTGCCGACCATTCCAGAATCGCCGGGTTCATAGCGCGACGGTGACCGACAGGCGCGCCTGACGCGGGGCACCCGGGAACAGGTAGTAGTCACCGGAGCTGCTGCCGGTGTCGCGCCAGTAGAAGCGGTTGAACACGTTGTCCACCGACAGGTTCCAGTTCACCGCGTGCTCGCGCAGCTGGTGCTGGAAGCGCAGGCCCACATCGGCGACGTTGTAGCTCGGTGCACGCACGCGGCCGTCGGCGGTGGCGACGTTCGAGGACGCATAACGCCAGCCGCCGGTGACGCTCAAGCCGGCGACGAACGGCAGTGCGTAGTCGGCATGCAGGCTGGCGCGCGTGCTCGGCACGTTGATCAGCGGATGGCCCTCATAGGCCGGCGTGCCGGTGTTTCGTGCACGTGCGCGCAACGCGCTGGCGCTTGCGGTCAGCAGCAGGCGTTCGGTGACGCGGCCTTGCGCGCTCAGTTCCAGGCCGATGTGGTTCTGTTGGCCTTCCTGCACGAAGGTGTAGCCGTAGGCGCTGTCGTCTGGCTTGGCGTACTGGAACGGTTGGCTGATACGGAACAGCGCCGCGCCCAGCGTCAGTGCATCCGACGGCGTGTACTTGGCGCCCATTTCCAGCTGGCGCGAGCGCACTGCCGGCAGGAAGGTGCCTTCATTGGTGGTCCAGAACGGCGCTTCCTGGCCGAGCGAAATGCCCTGCGCGTAGCTGGCATAGAGGTTCAGTTCGTCGTTGGCGCTCCAGATCAACGCGGCCTGCGGCAGGAACCGCGACAACCGGCTGCTGCGTTCCAGGTTGCCGCGCTTGTCGAAGGCGCGCTCGTCCAGCCGCACGAAGCGGCCACCGGCCAGCACCTGCCAATCGTCGGCGAAGCTCATGCGGTCGAGCAGGAATAGCGATTTCTGCGTGCTGTCCAGGCGACGCACCGAAGGGCCCGGTTGCAACGGCGACGGCGCAAACTGCGGCACGTGCTTGTCGTGGATGTTGGCGGTGCCGACGTACTCGTTGACGTTGCGGCGCTTGTCGACGGTGCGGTCGAAGTAGTCCGCACCGAAGGTCAGCTGGTGCTCGACGCCGCCGGTGCTGAAGCGCCCGCGTAGCTCGGCGCGCAGCTGCTGGTTGCGGCGGGTGTCGTCCGGGCTGCGGTAGTCGTAGATGTCGTAGTCGCCATTGGGCGCGAAGTAGTTGCCCGGCACGCTGCCGTCGGCGCATTCGGCGGCGTAGTAGCAGCCATAGGCGAAGGCGACGTTGTCGTCGATGACCGAGCGGCTGTAACTGGCCGACACGCGCGACTGCCACGCGCTGTTGAAGTCGAAGGTGTGCAGCGCGGTGATGTTGGTGCTGTCGATGCCGACCGGCTCCTGCCACGCCTGGTGGCCGAGCATCTTCTTGCGGTCAACGTTGCGCGGCAGCGCGGTGGCGCCCAGCAGCTGGTAACCGGAGGCCGAACGCTGCGCGCTGGTCTGGTAGTTGGCATCCACTTCCAGCTTGCCGCGCTCGCCGATCAGCCAGTCGGTCGCCAGCGAGTAGAAATTGCGGCGGCCATCGGCATTGTCGATATAGGAACTGCTGTCATCCCACGCGGCGTTGAAGCGCAGGCCGATGCGCGGCGTGACCCAGTGGCCGACGTCGATGGCGGCGTAACGGCTGCCTTCCGAATCGGTGCCGAGGGTGACGCTGCGCACTTCGGCCGGGCGCTTGCCCACATAGTTGATGACGCCGCCCGGCGCGATCACGCCGGCGGCCAGGCCGGCTTCGCCCTTGAGGATCTCCACCTGCTGCACGTTCTCCAGCGCCAGGCGTTGTTCGCCAGCGATGGTCAGGCCGTTGAAGCGGTAGCCGGTGGCGGTATCCAGTGCGAAGCCACGGATGGCGATGTTCTGGTAATAGCCGACCGGTGCGTAGCTGTCGCCCAGCGATGCGTCGTTGTAGGCCAGCTCGGATAGCGTGCGTACGTGGCGGCTGTCGAGCAGCTCGCGGTCCAGTACGGTGATCGAGGCGGGGGTGTTCTTCCAGTCACCCACACCGAAGCTGTTGGACTGGGTGTTCTTTGCATGCGGCTGCGCGGCCTGCACGCGCACGGCGGCCAGCTCGGTGGGCGAGCGGTCGGCGGCAGCGGTTTCGGGGTTGCTGGCGTGCAGCGGCAGGGCCGCGCTCAGGGCAGCAGTCAACAGCGAGATTCGATAGCAGCGGTTCATTCGTTTCGTCATCAGCCGATGGGGGAGACGAAGCGAAGGCGCGCACGCGCAACGCCATGGAGGCGGTGTGCCTGCTGCTCAAAGCTCCCTACGCCGGTGCAAACCGGATCAGGTTCCAAGGGACTCTCTCAGCCTGCAAAAACCAGGCACCCCCGCTTCAGGCGCGTATTGGACCACAAACGGTACGGTTTTGCCCTCCGTCCGTGTTCAGGTGGTGACTCAGGCGGCGGCGTGCAGTGCGGCCAGCAGTGCTTGTCCGTCGTGGCTGCGGAACCATTGCGCGTGGCCCAGCAGGAAGACGTGATAGGCCACGTCAGCGTCGGCGGTCGAACCGGTTGCGCCCTGGAAGTACTCGACTTCCGACAATGCGAAATCGAAATGCACTACCGGCAGCAGGTCGGCCAGCAGATGCACCTGCGCAGCAGATAACGGCCGCACCTGTCGGTAGCCATCGAGCAGGGCGAGGGCGATATCCACATGCATCGCCTGCGCGCCACGTTCCAGTTCCAGCCACGCCACCGCGTTGCGCTCGATTGCCGTGGCCAGATCAAACAGCGCGCTGGTCGGCGAGGCCAGGCCGAAGTCGAGCACGCTTGCCACGACCGTGGCAGCACCTTCGCGGCGCCAGAGCAGGTTGGAGACATGCCAATCGTTGTGCGCCCACAGCCGTGGCTCGTCCTGCAGGCGCTCGGCCAATTCCGCGTGCCATGGCAATACGGTTTGTTCGAGGTCCCATTGCCAGGGCTTGTGCGACAGGTAATCGGCCAGTGCGGGTCGGTCGATGAAGTCGCGCTCCAGCATTGCGATGGGGTCGGCGGTGCGGAGCAGATCGTCGCGCGTCACCAGCATGTGGGTGCTGCGCTGGGGAGCGATGTAGCTTGCCGAGGCCTGATGCAGCGTGGCGAGCATTCTGCCGGCCTCGCGCGCCTGATCCCGCTCGGTCAGAGGTGTCCAGGACGGTGCATCGCGGTACAGATCTTCGCCATCGGCGAGGGCATGCACTTCGTAGGTCCAACCATCGTGTGCCACGGCCGTCGCACCGTCGCGATCCTTCAACACCTGGACCACCGGTACGCCTGCCCCGGCAAGGTGCGCGATGAAGCGGTGTTCCTCGCTCAGACACGCCACATCACGGACGCTGTGGTGGTGACGCTTGATGAAAGTCCGCCCCGTCGCGCTTTCGACGATGCCAGCGGCAGACATGGGACGAGGGCTATGCCACAGCACCGGGCCAGCACCTTCAAGCTGCGGGAAGCGATCACGCAGCCAAGCGACCTCGCGGTCGCTGATCGCAGGCCAGTCGGCTGGGACCTCGTCATTGTTGAGGCCTTGGACGCGGTGTTGGGGGGTGGTCATGAAAGGTAGATCGGAGCGTGCGGGATGGTGCGGGGAGCGAATAGGGTAGCGCGTGTTGTCGAGCACGGTGACTGCCGCAATGGCGCCTTGCAGCAGCGCCTTCGGCAACGGTTGGCATGTATACGCTCGTTCATGGCGTCTATAAACTCCGGGCCCGGGGCATCACCCAACGCAGCGCCTGCGCTTGTCGGGGCGTCAACGCATCGGCCCCTGGATACCCTCTCGAAACGGAAGTCGAACGCATGAAGATCCGCTTGTTGGTTGCAGCGTTGGCAGGCTTTGCCTGTGCCGATGCCTTCGCAGTAGAAGACACCGCGCCGCAGGGGCCCATCGCCACCATCGAGCGGCCCGCACGCATCCGCTTGTTTGGCCAGAACGGTGTTGGTTTGACCATGTATACCAATGCGCGTTGTGAGGATGAGTACGACGAGGAGATCGAGGCATCCGGCGCGTTATCGCACAACTTCAAGGCGCTGATCGGGAAGAAGCGACCGAACGAGTCCATCGGCATTCCCGAAACCGACAGCACGCGGAATCTGGCCTCCCGCGACAAGCTGTGGGCCAGCCCGTACTACGCGGAGTATCCGTTGGTGCCGGGGCAGCCTGTATCGCTGCAGGCGAACATCGCCAGTGGCTCGGGGTGGAGCTGCAACCGGGGGCGTGGAATACATATCGCTTTCGTCCCGGAGCCGGGAGTGGATTACGAGGGCGACATGATCCGCGATTTCGGCGGTGGCAGCTGCGGCATCGCGATCCGTCGTGTCGCTGAGGACGGCAGCGTGAGTGCGGTCCTGGGTACGCCGGTTCCGTCCAGGTGCGCGGTGGAAACCGCCAAGGTGCCGGAGCTGATGGTGATGCTGCTGGAGCCGGAGCGTCTGCAATACCGGCTTGCGGAAGAAGGCGCTGGCGTCGATGAGCTGGACAACGACGATGACAGCGTCGAGGATCTGCAGGAGATGCTGGCCGAGGCGCCCATCGCGCAGGGCATGCCGGTATGCATCGTCGCCGCTGATGAAACCCGTGCCAGCGAATTCGGCAAGGCACTGCCTGCGCTGCTTCAATCACGCGGCGTGCAGGGGCAGGTGATCCACGGCGATGCCAAGGCTTTGGCGAGCGACTGGCAGCTCACCGCAGAACGGCCACTGACCTTCGCCCTGGCTGAGTACTACTGCCGCTCGGTGGCCGGCAATCGCTGACGATTGGCGGGATGGAGGTGCGGCATGCTGGTTACACATAGCCGCCGCATGGCACTCCTCCCGGCGGGGAGGAGTGCCTTCACGTGATGCGGGTAGCTTGCCGGCGCCTCCCAGACCGCGGAATGAGCAATTCGTCCAGCAATGACACGGTGGCTCATCTCACCACGCATTTCAGCGTCCGGCCGTCCCATCCGCAGGACATGCGATTTCGGCCTGCAGAAGAGCCTGTGATCGGGATTCCGTACATCTGTGCAGCCTGCATCCACCTTTCCAGGTTCCTCGATCCGCCTGCATCCACTTCACCGAAGTAGTACCCACCAGCGTACTCGGGGGCGGTCTGAGGCTGAGCGATTGTCTCGTCGGGGATTTTGTTTCCAATGTTGTCACGGCTCTCGCCCTTGACGTATTTGGCTTCAGCCACATTGTCCTGCGTTATCCGGTAGGTCGTCCGTGAGCCATCGCGCCAGGTGATCACTATCGTGATTGCGCCGGCGCCGAATTTTTCGCCCCAGTTCAAGGCCAGCTTCTGCACGGAAAGTGCGATGGAGTTCCAGGCGGCATTGTCGGTATTCGCACCAGCGAGGTCGGTAGCCAACTGCTGACCCAGCCGAGACTTGAATGTGGCCGACTGAACAATCTCATGCGCATTGGAATCTCGATAGGCATTGGGAAAGCTGGCTCCCAAGGGATTTGAATGCTGGGGATTGTCCGGGTGAAGGGTAACTATCATGCCTCCGTCACCCTTCCTGGGTAGGGTTTTTGGCTCCTTGACGCCCTGGTTCGGAGGGGAGCTGCCCCTTGGCGCCGTGACCGTTCCTGACGCATCAAGTACACGGTAGAACGCTGCGGATATCTGCGTGGGTACGGAGGCGGGAAGGGTGCGCCAGCGTCTCAGTTCCCTGTCGTACTCAACGTTGTAAGCCGTCAGTCTGGCATTGCTGAAGTCGACGACCAGGGTCAATCCGATACCCCCCGAGATCGCGGCATTTCGGGTGGATGGGCAGTTGTTGCATTCGATGACACCTCCCGCGTGGGAGGGGGCGGCGAACATTGTCGAGAGCAGAACAAAGCCGAGCAGTAGCGGGAAGATGGAAATCCGATTCATCGGGGGATCCTTGTTCGCAGCTGATGCTGCACAGGAATGCTGGCGTGGCCATCCATCCCTTGCATCGCCAAAGTGGAAGCAGAAAGTGTCAGCGCAGTGCAATGAATGGCATGGGGGATTTCCCGAAGAGCGTGATCAATCCGGCCTTTGGGCTGGAGTGGCACGAACCCGGGTTCCTCGTCGGATCAGTCCCGCTGTCTCCGGTCACCCGGGAGCGCCTGGGGAGGCCGAGTGCAGTCGTACCTGACTCCGGCGCAGGTTTTGGTCATGATTGGTCCATGACCCTCAACCTCGACCACCTGCGCCGCTACGCGGTCGCCCGCTCGCTGTTCAAGCCGACCACGTTGATGCGGGCGATCGGCAAGCTGGGCTTTGTCCAGGCCGATCCCATCCGGGCACCTGCGCGGGCGCAGGACCTGACCTTGCGTCACCGGGTCAGCGGCTACCGTGCCGGCGAGCTGGAGCAGCGCTATCCGCGATTGGCCCTGGAAGAGGACTTCTTCGTCAACTACGGCTTTCTGCCGCGCGAGCACCATGCATTGATGCACCCGCGCGAGGCGCGCGTGGTATGGACGCCGACACGTTGGAAGCAGGCGCACGCGGTGCGGGAGTTCATTGCCGAACGCGGGGCGGTGCACCCGCGTGAAGTGGATGCGCACTTCGCCCATGGCAAGACCACCAACTGGTTTGGCGGCTCGTCCAATGCCAGTACCCAGTTGCTCGATGGCATGCACTACCGGGGCATGTTGCGCGTGGCGCGCCGCGACGGTGGCACACGCGTCTATGCCCTGCGCGGCGGGGATGCGGCGCCGGTAGACGAGTTGGTGGCCCATGCGCGCCTGGATGCGCTGCTCGACATCGTCGTACGCAAGTACGCACCGCTGCCGGCGGCCAGTCTGGGGCAGCTGCTGGGATACCTGCGCAGCGGCGTGCCACAGTGGCAGGGCCTGCGCGCTGCCGCGCTCAAGCGTGCACGTGAGCGCCTGGGCACGGCCCGCATTGACGGTGTGGACTGGTACTGGCCAGCGGACGAGAATCCACGCGCGGCACGCTGGAAGCCCGATGATGCGGTGCGGCTGCTGACGCCGTTCGATCCAGTGGTGTGGGACCGGCGCCGTTTCGAGTTGTTCTGGGGCTGGGCGTATCGTTTCGAGGCCTACACACCCGCACCCAAGCGCAAGCTCGGTTACTACGCGTTGCCGCTGTTGTGGCATGACCGGGTGATCGGCTGGGCCAACCTCAGTGTCGCCGGAGGTGAGCTGCAGTCGCAATTCGGTTATGTGGACGGTCGTGCACCGCGTGATGCTGCGTTCCGCTCGGCATGCAACGCGGAGCTGGAGCGCATGCGCATCTTCCTTGGGCTGGAAGGATGAGTTCATCCGCGTTGTCCGTCATGGAAATTTTGTGTCATCCGATTACTGATCAGGCAGGGAAATGATGAAGTCAGCGTCGACAGCCAGCCGCAGCAGCGCAGTGCACATGGCAGTGGCCTTCATCGCGATGGGCGGCTGGGCGGCGTTCGCAAACAGTGCGCATCCGATGCCGGGGCCGCTGATTGCGGGCGTGGTGCAAGGCACGCTATCCGCACTGATCACGCTGTTTCTCAAGCGCATGATCGAGGCGTTGTCGGCCCGGTACCCAGGGAGCGTCGGCACCTGGCTGCCGCCGCTGGTTGCGGTGCTGTCCTCTTTGGCCCTGCTGAGCAGCGTCCACTGGTTGGCCGGTACGCCGGAGATCGTGCGCACGATGGCTGTCCCGCTTTCGGTCACAGCGGTCTACGCCACCGTGTACAACCTGGCGTTGCGTCGGGTGGCTGCCGGCGGTGTTGGTTAGGCCTGCCGGCGCGGCGTTGATTCGACCCTGATCCCGGTTCTTTGTTTTCTGATTTCGCGCGTCGTGCCGCGATGGGGGGCGGCGTGGTATGAGCAAATGCTCGACGTGCCGGCCGGTTTTGCCTACCATGCCGCCACCAGCAAGCCAGCCCGCGATTCCGCAGGCCCTGCCGTTCGAAGACGGCCCAGCGAGCCAGGACACCCTCCGTGCCCTATCAAGGAAGCTCGCAATGTCTCCATCTTTCCTGTCCCGTTCCGTCGCGCTTGCGCTGACGGTGTCTTTTGCGCTGGCTGCACCGGGCGCCTTCGCCGCCGCGCCAGCCGCCGCCCACACCGCCGCTGCTGCGGGTGTGCAACGTCAGGCCGTGGCCAAGGGTCTTTACGAACTGGCTTACAGCCCCTTGCAGAATGCTCTGTTCGTGGCCTCCTCCGGCGGGTTTGGTGATGACGCCGGCCCCGCGCAGGTACTGCGCCTGGATCCGAAAACGCTGGCCGTGCAGGCGCGCATTCCGCTGGAGCGCAAGGCGTTCGGCGTAGTGCTCGATGATGTCGGTCATCGTCTCTACGTGGGCAATACCGTCGATACCTCGGTGACGGTGGTGGATACCGCGCAGAACAAAGCCATTGGCACCGTGCAGCTGATGGAAAAGGTGGTCGGCAAGGACGGCAAGTCGTACTACAGCCATGACCTGCGTGAGCTGGTGGTCGATGCGCCGAATCATCGCCTGTACGTCACCGGCCACTCGCAGGAAGGCAGTGTGCTGTTCGTGGTGGATACGCAGTCGTTGACGCTGGTCGACACCATCGCCGGACTGGGCAACGCCAAGGCACCGGGGTTGGCCCTGGATACGGCGGGCAAGCAGGTATACACCTCCAACCTGTTGGGGGAACTGGTCAGGGTTGGCACCGACAGCGGCAAGGTTGAGCAGCGCTTCAGGATCAGTGCCGAGCAGCCGATGAACATCGCGCTGGATCCTTCCAGCCCGCGCCTGTTCGTCACCGACCAGGGGCTGGAGATGATCCGCAGTTACCAGGGCAACAGCATCGCGGGCTTCGTCTCGCGTCATCCGGGCAAGCGCGTGCTGGTACTCGACCGCAGCACCGGGCAGGAGCTTGCCAGCATTGCGACCGATGCCGGCCCGCTGGGCATCCTGCTGGACGCACCGCGCAAGCGGCTGTATGTGACCAACCGCGAGGCCGGCACGGTCACTGCGTATGACAGCGACAGCTATCAGCAGCTGGCAAGCTGGTCGGTGCCTACGCACCCCAACAGCCTTGCGCTGGATGCGAAGAACAACGTGCTGTACGTGAGCATCAAGAACGGCGAAGCCGACCCGAAGGGCGGCGAGGAAAGTGTTGCCCGTATCGAGCTTGGCAGTTGAGTGATGCGATTGGCGCATGATTGCGCCGCAGGGGGCCAGGGCAGTACGTGCCCGTTACCCTGGTCCCTTGTTTCCTGCTGACACGGCTGCGCGCTGCGGGGCCTGCCGGCGCAGCGCCTTGTTCATCAGGCACTGGAATGTCGGGCATTGCAGGTGGTCAGCCTGCTGGCAGCGGGCCGCATGACGCAGGCCGTCGCGCAGTGCCTGCAGGCGCGCGATGTGCCTATCGAGATCGTTGGCCTTGCGCAACAGCAGCGGGCGGTCCATCGCGAACTGGCCGTGGGCGTCGAACATGCCGGCGATCTCGTCGAGCGAAAAGCCCGCAGCGCGGCCCAGCGCGATCAATGCCAGCCGCTGCATCACCGCCGCATCGTAGACGCGGCGCAGTCCCTTGCGGCCCAGTGGATGGACGAGCCCGCGCGCTTCGTAGTAACGCAGCGTGGAGGCGGGCAGGCCGGACTGGCGGCTGACCTGGCCGATGTCGAGCTCCTGCATGCTTGACCTCAAGTCGACTTCAACTAGCAGACTGGATGAGAACAGGAATCCAGTGGAGAGGAAAGCGCCGTGACGACGTCGGAGTGGGCAATACGAATCGTGGTGCTCGGCGGTGTCGCCACACTGGTGATGGATGGATGGGCGTTGTTGCTGCGCTGGATGGGCCTGCCGACACTGGACTATGCGCTGGTTGGCCGCTGGCTTGGGCACATGCGTGAAGGGCGCTGGTGGCATCGTCCAATCCAGCACAGCACGCCGATACCCCATGAGCGCCTGCTGGGTTGGGGTGCGCACTATGCGCTCGGCATCCTGTTCGCACTGCTGTTGTGGATGGTGGCGGGGGAGGGCTGGCTTCGTCAGCCCACGCTGGCACCGGCGCTGGTGTTCGGCGTGGCGACCGTGATCGTGCCGTGGTGCGTGATCCAGCCGGCGTTCGGTGCCGGTGTGGCGGCATCACGCACACCGAAGCCTTGGCGTGCACGCGTGCAGAGCGCAGCAACGCATGCGGTATTCGGTGTGGGCCTGTTCATCGGTGCTTTGGTCGTTGCCTGAGGCGCGGATTGTCGCCCGGGTCGCAGCGGCTAATGTGGTGGTGTTGCCTGGTTACGTTTGTAGCGGGACGCACACAAGGGGTTACAGCGAGATAACCGTTGGGCGCGCAGGCTGCTGGTGCGGCAGTGTGCCGTGATGTGGAGGTAGACGATGGGCAGCAAGCAGCACCCCAACCCGCCGCAGAAGATGGACCAGAACCGGCCGGGGCGTCCGGGTGTGGATGACGCGCAGAAGGCCAATCCTTCGCGGCAGGCGTCGCGCACCGAGCCGAGCCACCAGAAGGACATGCAGGACAGGCAGGCGTCGCAGAAAGACCGGATGGCGCCCAAACATTGATGTCGCTGTAAACAGGCAAGGCCCCGGATCGGGGCCTTGCCATGCTGCTCTGGAGCGACGCCGGAGGCAGCGGGAAAGCTGCAGCCAGCATGAAGAGGAGGGGGCGCCTCTAATCCGAGACGATCAACGACCAGATGCCGAAACGTTCACGGAACTGATAGCGGTAGCCGCTCTTGTCGGTCTGTTCGGCAATGTTGCCGTTGTCATCGACCAGGGTGCGGCGCGTGGCTTCGTTCGTGACCTGGGGTGAGCCATACGACTCAGCGTCCAGGGTAGTGACTGGGATGGTTTCGCGACCGGGGCCTTCGAGAAACAGGTGGAGCGTATCCATTGGAGTCTGCCTTTTCCGGGGCTGGGTACGCATGCCCCTGGCATGGGGGGCTGCCAGGGGCATGACGGGAAATGTGTGGATCAGCGTCCGTGCGCGGCATGACCCACGACGATACCCGAGCTGTCCACGCGGCTCACGCCCTCGATCTTGCGTGCCACGGCGACCGCACGGTCGGCTTCAGCCTGTGTGCCGACATTGCCACTCAGGGACACCACGCCATTGACGGTTTCGACCTTCAACTCCATGCCGGGCACATCCTTGGTGGCAAGCAGGTCGGCTTTTACCTTGGTGGTGATCCAGGTATCGCTGCCGGGTTGCTCGGAGTGGGTGCTGGCCACCTTGTCATGGCCACTTTCCTGTGCGCGCGGATCGCTGGTAGCGGCCACCGCGACGGGCGCGCATGCCGGCAGTAATGCCGCAGCAAAAAGCAGATTGCGAACGTTCAAGTGCTTCATGTTTTGGTTCTCCATCTGGTGATGGGGGCTGGACTCGATGCACTGAATCCGGTTTCACCCTAGGGGGGCGCGTGTTAACACCGCGCGCTGGTGATGTGAGTTGCCAATGCGTCGCATGATCACGTTGCAGAACGAAGCATGAAGCGTCGTGCTGAATGCACAGTTCGAAACTCATGCGAGCGGGTTTCGAGGAATCTTCGGCGTGCTGATCACGCAACTGCGTCCAGCGTATGCAGGCACACAGGTCCGGAGAGTGGTGATGACACGCGGTGAAGAACGCGCTTATACGGGAAACAGAAACGCCAGGCTGAACACATCCAGCAGCGTGAGCGCGAAGATGGCAGGTCGAAGCAGGATGCCGCGCGCATTGGCTGGGCAACGGTCAACAAGCAGGACGGTGGCGGCAGGAAATCAGGGTCCGGCAGAGCCCATGCCAGGCATCACTGAATTGGTGTCCGGTGGACGCCGATGTCCTGGCAGAGGGAGACGCGAAGCAGGTAAGCGGGAAATCAGTACCGGAAATCGGAGAGTCGGATCGCCGGCAGTTCGCGGGGACTTGGTGCGGTTGCCCGCTTCTCCTTGGCAGGAGAATGCGTACCGAAGAAGCGGGAGAGGGGAGCGCGAAACGTGCCGGGTTTTCCCGGCTTCGGCTTCCCCTCACCGCAACTCCCGCTCGCAGCACCTGGGCTGAAGCGGGGGCCCAATCAATGCGCGGTCGGTTCGTGCTTCGGCATCCGCTCGGTTTCACGGCGGGAGGGTTTCTCACCCTGCGAACACTTTACGATCCTGCTCCACGCGCATTCGATGTGTCCCGGCAACCGCAGTACCGCGCGTCTTGATGTCCTGCATGAACACCCACTCGCTGCTGACCTGTTGCGGCGTGATCTCGATCATCGCGTAGCCGCGCTGTGAGGTGTCGCACCAGCTGATTTCCGGATTGGTTGCCATGAACGCTTTGGCCACGTTGCGCGGATCGGTCGCCATGCTGCCTTCGATGCCACCGGAGGTGACGGCCTGCACCGCGAACTCCACGCCGGCCGGTCGGCCGTCCTCCTGCAGCGAGAATGCCCAGGCGTTGTGGCTGTCACCGGAGAGCATCACCAGGTTGGCGTCGGCCTGCTGGGCGGCACGCAGCAGGCGCGAGCGCGCGGCGGGATAGCCGTCCCAGCGGTCCATCCACATCGGCAGCCCAAGGCGCGCGGCGCGCACGTTGTCCTTGAACGCTTCGCGGCTACGGTCGCTGGCTTCCGGTCGCAGCCAGCCCACGGTTTCCTGCGGCATCACGGTACGGCCCAGAATCGTGCCCATGCCCACCAGTTGCCAGTGACTGCTGCGCGCGTTGGCTTGCAGGGCGTGATGCAGCCAGCTTTCCTGCTCCAGGCCCAGCATCGTCGCGGAGGCGTCCTGCCACGGCCCATCACGGAAGACTTCCAGTGCGGCATCGGTACCTGCGGCAAAGGCGTTTTTGATATCGGCCGGCTGGGTCCTGCCGATCAACCGCGACTCGGTGCGATACAGCGTGGCCAGTGTGCCGATTGAATAGGCTTTCCACGGCTCTTCGGAAACCGGCATCCATTCACGGTAGGCCTGCACCGCTGCCGCCTTGCGGATGTTCCAGTCGCCTTCCTTGTCCGGCTGGTGGTTCTGTGCGCCACCTTCCCAGCTGTCGTTGGTGATTTCGTGGTCGTCCCACAGTGCCACCATCGGCGCCATCTGATGCAGCTTCTGAAGATCGGCATCGGCGCGGTAACAGGCAAGGCGCATGCGGTAGTCGAGCAGGGACACCATCTCGTGATCGTGTGCCGGCATGACGTCGCGCTCGGCAATCCGATCCTGCGGTTTGTAGGACGCGATGCCGTACTCATAGATGTAATCGCCGACGTGCAGCCACAGATCCATGTCGTCGCGTTCGGCGGCGTGTGCGTAGGCGTTGAACCAACCGATGGGCAGGTTGGCGCAGGAGAACAGGCCGAGCTTGAAGCTGGCCACATCACCTACCGGCAAGGTACGGGTGCGGCCCACCGCTGAGACGCTGCCATCGGGCGCGATGAAGCGGTACCAGTAGGTGGTGCCCGGCTGCAGGCCGTCGATGGTGAGTTTGGCGGTCCAGTCGCGGTAGGCACCGGTGCGTACCGTGGCGCCGCCGATCACACGGGTGAACGCCGGGTCCAGCGCCATCTCTGCCTGCAGGCGGACTTCGTCGGAAGTACCGCGCGGCACGTAACGCGTCCACAGCAGCATCGAATCACTGCCGGGTTCGCCGCTGGCGACGTTGTGGGTGAAGCCCTTGGCGTTGAGCACTTCAGCGGCAAGCAGCTTGCCTGCCGGCAACAACAGGGCACCCAGGCCAAGGCCGGCGCCGATGATCAGGCGACGGCGGTCTATGTTGAGGGTCATTGTGGGAATCCTGGCAAAGCGTTGTGGGGAGATGGGGAAGGGCGGTGAAGTCGTTGTGCTTGAAATCTGCCCTCACCCCAACCCCTCTCCCGCATGCGGGAGAGGGGCTCTGGACTGCTGCGTTTCTTTTGCTCAGAAGCGCCCGCGGATGCCGAAGTTCCACATCGAGCCGTAGACCGTGTACATCTGCACGCGGCTGGGGATGTTGGAATAGATGACTTCCGGTGCGTTGAAGATGTTGCGGCCGGACAGCATCACGTCGATGTTGTCGGTGAGCTTGTAGCTGGCGCTGATGTTCCAGAGCTCGCGCGAGTCACGGTAGAGGATGCCGTTGTTGGCGCTGGTCGGCGTGTTGCTCAGCGCGCTGATGCGGTGGCTGGACTGGTAGTTGCCGTTGACCTGGAAATCAAAGCGCCCGTAGTTGTAGCGAATGCCCCAGTTGGCGGCTTCCTTGGGAATGTTCTGGCGCGGGCCGTCCGGATTCACTTGGGTCAGCGAGCCGTACACGCTCAGGCCCTTGAACGCACCGGGCAGGAAGGTGAGCTGCTGGTTGTACTCCAGCACCATGCCTTCGTTGGTGCTGGTACCGGGCAGGTTCTGCGCGCTGCGGAAGGTGTAGCCCTCGTAGTCGCCGGGATTGAAGCCGACGCTTTCCGGATCGACCGTGATGCCGGTGACCTGCATGTCCTGCATGTCCAGCTTGTAGTAGGACAGGCCGAGCATGCCCGACGGCTCCAGGTAGTACTGCAGGCTGGCGTAGTACTTGGTGGAGTGCTCGGGCTTGAGCTGGGCGTTGGGCACGGTGACGATCATGGTGTCTTCGTTCACCGACACCACGCCGCCGAGGTTGCCGTAATCCGGGCGCAGGATCGATTCACTGAAGGACAACTGGCCGACCAGCTTGTCGGTGAAGTCGTACTTCATGCCGCCACTGAGGAAGAAATCGTCGTAGTCGCCGCGACGGGTGACATAGCGGCCGTTGTTGTACTGGAACATCACGCCTGCGACGGTGTTCGGGTCCAGCCCGGCGGCGGTGACTTCGCTGAGCGGCCGCACATCGGCCATGCGTGCTGCGGTCTTGGTCTTCTCGTAGCGCAGGCCGAGATCGAAGCGGGCATCGCCGATCCGCGTCTCCGCTTCGATGTAGGCCGCATCCACGTCCTCCTGGATGCGCTTGTTGTTGTCCAGCCGACGCTTGAGGTTGCCCACCACATCGGCCTCGAAATACTCCGGGTGGTCCTTGAAGATGTCGTACATCGCGTAGTTGCTGTCGGCGCGCCAGCCCTGCTGGTTCATGTTGCCCGCACCGGTACCGATGATCTCGAAGTCGTAGTTCTCGGTCCACGGGATGGTCGAGGACGGATCGGTCTGGCTGCCATTGGGGCCGACATACTTGTACTGCTGCCAGGACCCTTCGTTGGTGCGCCAGTCATTGCGACGTGTGCCCAGGCCGCCCATCAGGGTGAGTGGGTTGTCCAGCCAGGTGAAGTGCTTTTTCAGGTCGAGGTTGACGCCGGACTGGTCGTTGACCGCGTCCGACTCGGCCGTGCGCACGTTGTAGCCGATGGCGGTATCCCGGTTGAAGTTGGTCGGGTCGTTCCACGGGCGTCCGCCGGTCTGCGCCAGGTTCCACTCGTGCGAGCTTTCCGACGGGCGATCCAGGGTGAAGCCGATACCGGTCAGCCAGCTGTCGGTACGCTGGAAGAAGCCCTTGCTGTTGTCGCGGAAATTGAATTCGGCGCCCGAGTAGCTGCCGCGCAGCACCGCCTCCCAACTCTCGCCCTTGTACTCGAGCTTGGGTGCGATGAGGTACGCAGGCGTGCCCGCGTAGCGGTGCGAGTACTGCGTGTGCAGGCGTGTATTGGTTCCGTTGGGGTTGACCACGATGTGGTTGGGCGTGGAGCCCGGTGCAGCTTCGGATTTCGACGTGGTGCCGAAGATCAGGTAGGTGTACTGGTTGAAGTACTCCACGTCGTACATGGAGTAGGTGCTACGCAGCGAGGCGACCAGGTTGTCGGTGATCTGATAGTCCAGGCTCAGGTTCGCAGCAGTACGGCTGGTCATCTTCGGGCCGGGGCGCCACATCACCCGGTAGGGCATCGCGCTGCCATCGGGCTTGTAGGCGTAGTCGGTCTGGATGCGGTCCTGCTGCACGTAGTTGGCGTTGTAGCTGGCGTTGAATTCCACGCCGAACCGGCCATCCATGAACACATCGCCGAAACCGAACTGGCCGGACGGGTAGATGGTCGAGTGTTTCTTGTCATCCGGAAAGTACTTGCCCGACCAGGTGGAGTCCGACGTGCCCACCGCGCCCAGCTGGAACACCAGGTCGCGCTTGGTGCGCTGGAAGGCGTACTTGCTGCGCAGGTTGATGTTGCCGCCCGGTGCGTCGGCTTCCATCGCCGCGGTGAGCGTGTGGTTCAACTCGATCGACTCGATGCCGGTGATCGACATCTGCTCGAAGGAGTTCTGGCGGCCTGAATTGTTGTTCGACGTGGCCGTGGCCATGCGCGCGCCATCGGTGGTGAAGGTCGAATACTTCGGATCCAGGCCGCCGATGCGCACGGCGGTGGCGTCGACTTCGGTGTAGTCCAGGGACAGGCCCGGCATCGACTTCATGAACTCGCCCACATCGCCCATGGTCAGCGCGCCGTAGTTGTCGGCGGCCACCACGTTCTTGGCGTTCATCGCCGCACGGCGCTCCATGATGGCGCTGGCCTGGCCATCGCGCGACGCAGTGACCTTGATCATGTCCAGGTCGGTGGCATCGCCGCCGCCGGCCACGTAGGACGGTGCCTTCAGCGCGACATCCAGCACGCCGGCCTTGCCCGCCTCGATGCTGACGGTTGAGCGGGAATCCTGCAGGCCGGTGTATTTCACCAGCACCGTGACGTCACCTGCTGGAATGCCGGTGAGCTGGAAGTGGCCACCTTCCTGCGTGTAGGTGACGTTGCGGCTGCCTTCGACACGTACTTCGGCGTTGCGCACGTAGTCGCCGGTGGCGGTATTGAGCACGCGGCCACGCAGGCTGCCGGTACCGATGTTCTGCACGGTGGCGGTGTCGGTCTGTTGGGCGAATGCATCAGGCGAAACGCAAAGCGCAGCAAGGATGGCGCTGACCAGCGCCGGCTTCTTCAATTCGAGCATGGATCTGTTCCGGAGGAGTGTGGGAGTACCGCACACAGCTGAGGTTCCGCCGTGCAAGCGGCGCAACGATACGTCCGGACAATTACAGAAACTTTACGTTTTCCCCATGCAGATGCAGATGTGTGAATCTGGTTTTTCTTGTGTGCCACGCATACGCCACCGTATGAAGGGCGCGCGGATGAGGCATGCAGAGCGGCTTCAGCCGCGGAGCGGGCACACGCTCAGGTTGCGCAACGCACGCATCTGCAGGGACCCGGTCGGCGCCATCAGCTTCACGGCTGAAGCTGATGCTACGGCGGGGTGTGCTTCACCGCCGGTCCGCATCCACACGGATGAAAGGCTGTTGCGCATCGTCGCTCCAGCGCATCAGCTGGAGGTCCGCACGCTGCTTGCCGTCTTCCTTCGAGTTTCCAACCAGATAGAACAGGCCATCGCCGACAGGTTGCAGGCCGACATCGGCTTTCTGCTTCCAGCCACGGATGCCGGTGGTTTCGTCCCTCAATCCTGCATCGGCCAGTGGCAGCAACAGGCCTTGTTCCCAGCGCCGGCCATGTTTTCCGGGAACACCGATCAGGCTGCCCCGCTGTGGTTCTGCCTGTGCATCAACGGCAAACATCAGGTAGTTGGGGAAGCTGGGCTTTTTGCCCGGGTACACACCCATGAACCATCGCTGCTGTGCCGCGTCGTACGCCAGGTTCTGCACGCCATAACTGGTGTTGCCGGTACGCACGAAGTACTTGCCATCCACTGTTCCAGGTCCACTGCGATGAGGAGCGCTTTCGTTCAGCGGGTGGGCGAGGCGATGCCAGTCCGTGATGTCGTATTGCAGCAGCACCTGGTGATCATTGTCGCTGCGCGTGGTGTTGCCGTAGATGCCATAGGCAACCGTAAGCAACTGCGGGCCATTGGTGCGTCCGAACTGCGGACCGAACGAAACGCCGTCGATGCCTGAGCAGCCGTAGCGATGATCCGGTGAGGCCGTCACGTTGTCGTGGTACCTGCCATCGTCGCCATCGAACGTACCATCCCCGTTCACATCGGCGGTGTAGTCGGCCACCACTTCCGGCAGGTACACCGTCCGCAGGATGTCCACGTCCTTTGCGTTGATGCCCACGCGATCGATCCGCGCGACATCGATCACCGCAATGTAGAACGCCTCATCCTTCTTGTACTCCAGCGAGCCGTAGACCTTGCCATCGGCTGCATTGAAATCCAGGTCGCCGAGGTGGCCGGTCCAGCCCACCAGCGTGCCGATCAGCTTTCCGCTGAAGTCGTAGCGCGCCAGCAGATTGGTGAAGGAGTAGTAGATGTAGCCGCCGCGCATGTCCACTGCGATGCCCTGGACATGGCCGGACTCCCAACTGCCACCGTGCTGAGTGAGCGGCAGCCTGGGCAGTTCATTGGCTGATAGGGGCGGTGCGGAGGCGGCGAGGGTGCCGGCAAGGAAAAGCAGGGAGAAGCGGAGTTTCATGCGCAGGGCCATCGCGGCGGGTACGACCGCGCAGCGTTGCGGCAGGGAGTGACGGGGTGATGACAAGAAGGGTGTCGGTGGCGGTCACCGGCGCGTGCGACCTGATCGGAAGCGTGCCATGTGTGGGGCCTGTGCCCCGAAACGCCATGGCGGCGTGCCCGGAACGCGGCGGGCACGCAAGGCAGCCGGCATTGCACCGGCCGCCCAGGGAGCGAAGGGTTCAGGCTTCTTCTTCTTCCTCTTCTTCCTCGTCTTCTTCTTCCTCGTCGCCCTCTTCTTCGTCCTCTTCTTCCTCGTCCTCTTCCTCGAACGCTTCCAGCTCTTCAACGCGCACGAAGTTGGGCAGGGTGTCGGCGAGGCTGATTACCTTGCCGTTGGCGAGCATCGGGCGCACCGCGCGCTTGCCGGCTTCTTCCACAATGGCAAAGCACACCAGCGTCTGCGCGCTCTCTTCACCATTCTCTTCAAATACGGCGACCCAGCCGTCGGCGGGGATGATCTGGATGATGTTGTCTTGCATGGCTGGACTGTTGGCGAAGGGAACGCAGAGCTTGCGTGAAGCCGGTGGCGCTGTGCAATAGCCGTAGCCCGGAGGGAGGAGGTGCCGTCCACCGCAAGCCCTGCCTTGCCCGGGCGGGTGCCTTTACGCGGTCGCCAGATGGATGGAGGATGCCGACAGGTTCTTTGTTCGAGGCGCGCCCCATGCTGCATTGCCGGACCATTGTTGAAGCAGGATCGGGTGCGAAGTCCGCCTTGTGGGTGGACCTTTGCCAACCCACGCCGGAAGAACTGGCACAGGCAGCGCAGCAGGTCGGGTTTCCAATCCCGGATCGGGCCGGCATCAGCGAGATCGAGTTCAGCAGCCGGGTGCGGATGGAAGGCGAGGCATTGGTGCTGAACCTGCCGCGTTTCCAGTACGAGGCGGCGCAGGTGGTGGCACCGCTCGGGTTCGTGGTCGCGCCCAACGCCCTGGTGGTGCAGCGCGAACATCCCGTGGATGCGTTCACCGCGCTGGAGGCCGAACTGGGCAAGCACCCCTGCGTTGGCCCCGCCGATCTGTTCCTGCGCATGATCGAACGCATCGTCGACTATCTGGCCGACCTGCTCGAATCGCTGGAGAGCAGCATGAGCGAGTTCTCGCGGCAGGCCTTCAACAAGCCCAAGGGCCGCCGCACACCCCGACGGCTGGAACGCATGCTGCACGAAGTAGGGGTGATGGGGCGTCATATCGGCGCGCTGCACAACACCTTGCATGGCCTGCTGCGGATGATGAATTACCTGGACGAATCCGCGCCGGAGTGGTTCGGCGCCGACGCACACAAGCGGATCAAGCTGGTGCTCAAGGACATCACCTCGCTCAGCGAGTTCGAGCAGCAGCTGGGTGACCGCAACGAATTCCTGCTCGACAGCGTTCTGGGCCTGATCAACATGGACCAGAACGAAGTGATGAAGGTGATGGCGGTGGCCTCGGTGGTGGGCATTCCGCCAACGGTCCTGGTCGGCATCTGGGGCATGAACTTCGCCACGATGCCGGAGCTGCATTGGCATTTCGGCTATTGGATAGCGCTGGCGGTGATCGTGTTGAGCATCGTGGTGCCGCTGGCGTGGTTCAAACGGCGTGGCTGGCTTTGAGCCAGGAGCGAGCGAAGGGTAGGGTGCTTCTGCTGCTGCCCTCTCTTGCTCACCACGCATCTCCACTCCCGCCCAGCCCTTTCGCCTAGAATCTCCGGTCCTCTTCCACCCACCGGAGCCGCAATGCCCGCCAAACCCATGTCCCCCACCGGGAAGCTGTTCGCCACTGCCGCAATGATTGAAGGCGTGACCTGGGCCGGACTGTTGATTGGCATGCTGCTCAAGCGTGGCTTGGAAATCACCGACCTGGGGGTGCGGATCTTCGGGCCGCTGCATGGCATGGCCTTCCTGTTCTATGTGGTGGTGTGCCTGTACGCCTGGATCAAGCTGCGCTGGCCGCTGTGGGCAATGCTGGTGGCGCTGGTCGCAGCGGTGCCGCCGCTGGTGACGGTGCCGCTGGAAATGTGGTTCCGTCGCCTGGGTCTGCTGTCCGCGCGCACGCCCTGAGGCGTCACCTACGCGCATTGCCGGCCACCCGTGCCGCGCCCATGACGCGCGGCACCCCGGTCTTCCATTGCTGAAACCCTGCCTCGCGGCACGAGGCGGGCAACGCGGTTTAGCCAGCGTTATGCATGGCTGAATGCCCGCCAGATACCCCGTGCGGCCGCACCTGGCGCAGAAAAGCCGCGATGAAGCCGGCCGTTGTCCATTGCGTTCGCGCCAAAGCCGAGGCGCCGGTGATGCCGGCCCCGCTGGCGGTGAGGCTTCCCCATTGTGGATAATCTGCTGCTACGCAACGGCGCATGGCCGTGGCGGGGCACCCGGAAAGTGGCGGGTGATGCGGTTGAGGGGGCTCCCGCGGTGCCTGAGGCAGGGCACATCAACAAGGTGGCATCAGCGCGTTTGCCGCAGGTTTAAGTTTGATCTTCTAGTTTTTTCCGCACGTCACGTTCTCCCTTCAAGGAATTCCGGTGCAACACGCAAGCAGTGAATGGCACGGTGCAACGCGCCTTTCCGCACAAGGCAATGATCGCGCGGTGACGCCGCAGCGGAGCGATCGATGAGCAGCGCCACCCCCATCCTTTCCAGCAGCAAGCCTGTAGCGGTCGCCACGGGGCTGGATGCCGGCATGGCCGTGCTGCCGGCCGAGCATCCGTTGCAGATGCCGGAGCAGTCGCTGCGCGAGGGCAAGCTCAAGGTTCGTCGGCAGGAAACCGCGCCGCCCAACATCGGCCTGCGCCGGCTCTACGTGTTCGGCACCACCGCGGTGATGACCGCGGTCGCCACCGGGATGATGGCCCGTGTACTGGCCAATGGCGGCATCAACGTGCTCGAAGGCTGCCTGTTGGTGCTGTTCGTGGCGCTGTTTGCGTGGATCGCATTGTCCTTCGTCGGCAGTCTGGCCGGCCTGCAGGCACTGCTGCGCGGCCGCCGCAAGCTTGGCATCTACCCGGATACGCCGCTGCCGGTGCTGGAAACGCGCACCGCCTTGTTGATGCCCACCTACAACGAGGACCCGCGCCGGATGATGGCCGGGTTGCAGGCGATCTACGAATCGGTCGCGGCCACCGGTCAGCTGGATCGTTTCGATTTCTTCGTGCTCAGCGACACCACCCGTGACGACATCGGCCGCGCCGAGGAACAGGTGTTCCTGCGACTGGTCGAGGAGACCGGTGGTGCCGAGCGGCTGTTCTACCGTCGCCGTGCCAGCAACGTCGGCCGCAAGGCCGGCAACATCGCTGATTGGGTGCGCCGGTTCGGCGGTGCCTATCCGCAGATGCTGATCCTCGACGCGGACAGCCTGATGACCGGCGACGTGATCGTGCGGTTGACCTCGGCCATGGAAAAACACCCCAGCGTCGGTTTGATCCAGTCGCTGCCGGCGGTGGTCAACGGCCGCACCGCGTTCGCCCGCATGCAGCAGTTTGGTGGCCGCGTGTACGGGCCGGTGATGGCCTACGGCGTGGCCTGGTGGCACGGCGCCGAGAGCAACTACTGGGGCCACAACGCGGTGATCCGCACCCAGGCTTTCGCCGAGCAGGCCGGCCTGCCGGAACTGCCGGGGCGCAAGCCGTTCGGCGGCCACGTCCTCAGCCATGACTTTGTCGAGGCTGCGCTGATGCGCCGTGGTGGCTGGGCCGCGCACATGGTGCCGTACCTGCAGGGCAGCTATGAAGAAGGCCCGCCGACGCTGACCGACATGCTCATCCGCGACAGGCGCTGGTGCCAGGGCAACCTGCAGCACTCCAAGGTGGTGGCGACGCCCGGCCTGCATTGGATCAGCCGCGTGCACATGATGATCGGCATCGGCCATTACTTCACCGCGCCGATGTGGGCGATGTTGATGCTGATCGGCATCGCCATTCCGTTGATTCACGGCGGCATCGACCTGGTCGAAGAGCTGCACTTGAAAGTGTCGCCCGCGCAGTACTGGCGCGGCCTGGACCAGCAGGGCGTGGTGTGGGTTTTCGCCGTGACCATGGCGGTGCTGCTGGCGCCCAAGATGATGGGTTACATGGCGATGCTTACCGCGCGCAGCGAGCGCATTGGTTGCGGTGGTGCATTGCGCGCATTGGTGTCGGTGTTGCTGGAAACGCTGCTGGCGGCGTTGATGGCACCGGTGGTGATGTACGTGCAGTCGCGTGGTGTATCCGAAGTGCTGGCCGGCAAGGATTCGGGCTGGGACGCACAGCAGCGCGATGACGGCACTGTTTCCTTCGGCACGTTGCTGCGCAGCTACGGCGGGCTGAGTGTGTTCGGCCTGGTGATGGGGGCGATGGCCTACGCCGTATCGCCTCCGCTGGCTGCCTGGATGGCACCGGTGGTGATCGGCATGGCACTGGCGGTGCCGGTGGTGGCATGGACATCGTCGCGTCGCGCCGGTGACTGGCTGCGCCGTCACCAGTTGCTGGCCATTCCGGAAGAAAGCCACCCGCCGCGCGTACTCGTACGCGCCGCCGAACTGCGCGCCGCTGCAATGCGCGAGTCGGTGCAGCAGTAAGCACTCCTGCGTTGCAGGCAGTTGCAGATGCGAATCCCGGGTACACGCGGCGTGCCCGGGATTTTTGCAGCAACCTGCCGGCATGGTGTCCCAGCAACGTGCATGGCACCACCGATGCAACGCTCGTAATGGCGTATTTCCTAGTGCCATCCCCGGCCTCCCAACACGGCATAATCTGCGTCTGTCTTCGGGAGTCGTGAAAATGCTGGAAACGGTGGAACAGGAAACCGGCGCGTCGCCGCAGTGGTCGATCATCTGGCTGCATGGGCTGGGTGCCGATGGCCATGATTTCGCGCCCATCGTGCCCGAGCTGGTGCGTCCGCAATGGCCGGCGATCCGTTTCGTGTTTCCGCATGCACCCAAGCGTGCGGTGACCATCAACAACGGCATGCCGATGCGCGCGTGGTACGACATCGTCAGCATGGATTTCCGCAGTCGTGCCGACGCTGCCGGCGTAGCCGAATCGGTGGCGCAGGTCGAAGCCCTGATCGCGCGCGAACAGGAGCGTGGTATCGCACTGGACCACATCGTGTTGATCGGTTTCTCGCAGGGCGGTGCCATCACCTTGGCCACCGGCCTGCAGCGTCGCGAAAAGCTGGCCGGGCTGGTGGCCCTGTCCACCTATCTGCCTGAGGTCGATGCCGCCGCCGCGCAGCTGGTCGCGGGTGCCAACACCCAGCCGGTGTTCATGGCCCACGGCACGGGTGACCCTGTGATCCCGGTGCAGATCGCCGAGCACAGCATGCAGGTGCTCAAGCAGCTGGGCTTTGCCGTGGAATGGCATCGCTACCCGATGGCGCACCAGGTCTGCGGGGAAGAGATCCATGCACTCGGCGATTGGCTGCAGGCCCGTTTCGACGCATGAACGCCAGGGTGTGAAGGACTGCGCAGTTCCGCATCCGGCCACGCCGGTTTCGCATCGGTGCGGCTACCATGGCCGCACCAGCACTGCGTGACGGGGAGGAACGTGTGAAGGTGGTTATTGCCGACGACGAGCCTTTGGCACGCGAACGCCTGCGTTCGCTGCTGGCCGAGCATGCTGGAACAATCGTGGTGGCCGAGGCGGCCAATGGCGCCGACGCGCTGCACGCCTGCGCACAGACACAACCGGACCTGGTGCTGCTGGATATCGCCATGCCCGGTATCGACGGACTGGAAGTGGCCCGCCACCTCGCCCATTTCGAGCCGCGTCCGGCCGTGGTGTTCTGCACCGCTTACGATGCCCACG
This sequence comes from Stenotrophomonas humi, assembly GCF_001431415.1. Taxonomy (GTDB): domain Bacteria; phylum Pseudomonadota; class Gammaproteobacteria; order Xanthomonadales; family Xanthomonadaceae; genus Stenotrophomonas; species Stenotrophomonas humi. The sequence goes on from NZ_LDJI01000028.1 coordinate 30,956, forward strand.
CGTTGTCCGCGTTTGAAGCGGCCGCGGTGGATTACCTGATGAAGCCGATCCGCGCCGAGCGCCTCGCTGCTGCGCTGGCCCGTGCACGCACCGTCATCGCCGGGCGCGCCACGGCGGCGCCTGCGCAGACGACGCAGGCACGCCGGGTGCTGTGCGCGCGTCTGCGCGGCAGCCTGCGGCTGGTGCCGGTGGAGGACATCGTCTACCTGCAGGCCGAGGAAAAGTACGTGGTGGTCCACCACAAGCGCGGCCAGGACCTGATCGAGGAATCGCTGCGCTCGCTGGAGGACGAATTCGGTGAGCGCTTCATCCGCATCCATCGCAACTGCCTGGTGGCCCGTGACCAGCTGCAGGAAGTGCGGCGCACGCCGGCCGGGCAGGTGCAGGCGGTGCTGCGCGACATGCCCGTGTTGCTGGAAGTCAGTCGCCGCTGCGTGGCCAACCTGAAGACCGAACTGATCCGGTTGTGACCGTCGCGTCGGCAGCGGCGATAATGCGCGCATGACCATCCTGCGTATCGCTACCCGAAAGAGCCCGCTTGCCCTGTGGCAGAGCGAACACGTCGCCGACCGCCTGCGTCAGGCCCATCCCGGGCTGTCCGTGGAGCTGGTACCGATGAGCACCCGCGGTGACGAAGTGCTGGACCGTTCGCTGGCCGCCATCGGTGGCAAGGGCCTGTTTCTGAAGGAACTGGAGCTGGCGATGATGCGCGGCGAAGCCGATTGCGCCGTGCATTCGCTCAAGGACGTGCCGATGGAGCTGGAGGCGCCGTTCGCGTTGCCGGCCATTCTGGTCCGCGCCGATCCGGCCGATGCCTTCGTGTCCAACCGCTACGCCTCGCTCGATGCCCTGCCGCAGGGTGCCTGCGTCGGCACGTCTTCCTTGCGTCGGCAGGCGCAGCTGCGTGCATTGCGTCCGGACCTGCAGGCGCGGGACCTGCGCGGCAACGTCAATACCCGCCTGGGCAAACTCGATGCCGGTGACTACGACGCCATCATCCTGGCCTGCGCCGGCCTGGAACGTCTGGAGCTGGGGGGGCGTATCCGTGACCGCCTGCGCGCACCGCAGTGGTTGCCGGCACCGGCACAGGCGGCGGTGGCCATCGAATGCCGCCAGGACGATGCGAAGGTGATCGCCCTGGTTGCCGCCTTGGACGACGCCCCGACACGCACCTGCGTCGAAGCCGAGCGCGCGATGAACCGTGCCCTGGACGGTAGTTGTCACGTGCCGGTGGCGGGTCTGGCGCAATGGCAGGGCCAGGACCTGTGGTTGCAGGGCCTGGTCGGCGGTGTGGCCGATGGCCGCATCGTGCGCGCCGAGGCACACGGCCCGGCGACCGATCCGGAAGCACTGGGTCGCAATGTCGCCCGTCAGCTGTTGGATGCCGGCGCAGGTGAACTGCTGGGCAACCCGGCCTGAAGCAAGGCGTTGCGCGGTTCCGAACCTACCGTGCAACGGCATGAAGCCAGCCCCTTTTCAGCCCTTACTTTGGCTGCAGCAAAGCGAGGGGGCGATCTAGCCTGGGCTGCCAGATCGCAGCGAAAGCCGCTTCTGCTCCCTCCCTTTCGCGCAGCGAAGGGAAGGGCGGGAGGGTGGTAACACGCCAGAGGAGCATGGCTCCGGCTCTACTGGTGGCTCCGGGAGCAGGGCCCGCAACAAAAAGGGAATGGCCCGCGCCGCAGCGCAGAACCATTCCCTGTTCCCAATCCCTCAACCCCGCTTCAAGATCACTTGAAGCTGTAAACCACGTTCATCGTGGTCAGGGTGTCGGTCTTGCGCTTGTCTTCGGCCACGTCGCTGTTGTGACGGGCCTGCCAGCCGGCCTTCAGCGCGAAATGCTTGTTCATGCTGACCGACACGCCAAAGTCATTCTGCGCGAAGGTGTTGTACGAGCCGGATTCGACCAGCAGGCTGTTGACCAGCTCGGTGTTCTCGGTGATGGAGAACTTCAGGTCGAACAGGCCGCGGCCGATCAAGCCGGTGCGGTTCTCATCGGTGTCGGCATTGTGCGAACGGCGCACACCCGGGCCGATCTGGGTGTCCAGGATCAGCCGCTCACCGTCGATCAGACGCGTGCCGTAACCCAGACCGAAGCTGCTCTGGCGGTCATAGGTGGCGAAATCATCGCGTTCATGACGCACCGTGGCGGTCAGCTGGCGGTGCTCGCCCAGCTGCAGCGCGCTGCCGGCGCCAGCGGTGTAGCGGTTGGCGGTGGTCTGACGGGTGCGGCTGGTGCTGCCGTCGTCATTGGTCTGGTTGTACTGGGCGCTGGAGCGCAGGCCGAACAGATCCATGCTGTGCACCCAGTCATCGTCGGTGTAGCGCAGCTTGAGGCGGCCGTTGAAGCTTTCGGTGGTGCTGTTGCCGTGTGCGGAGGCAAAACCGAGCTCACCGCCGCTGCCGCTCCACGGTGACGTCATGGCGGCCAGGTCGGAGGCATCATCTGCCCAGGCGGCCAGCGGGGCGCACAACAGCAGCGGCAGGAACAGGGAAACACGCAGTGACATCAGTCAATCTCCGGAATGAAATCGGGGCAAGTAAGCGTTTTCATGATACCGGAAGGCTTGCGCTGGCTCGGTTCCGGGGCGGCGGGCGCTTCAGACGGCGTTTGGCGGGGAGGCTGTCGCCGGCCCGCAGCATTGCGGCCCGGAGTCGGACATAATCGGGCCCATGGATCGTTACGAACGCATAAACGCGCTGCATCGGCTGCTCAAGTCCGCCCGTTATCCGGTCACGGTGGCTCGCCTGCAGGAAGAACTGGGATGTTCCAGGGCAACGGTCTATCGCGACCTGGCCTTTCTGCGCGATGCGCTGATGGCGCCGGTGGAAGGCGATGGCGAGGCCGGTTTCCGCTATCTGAGTGGCGAAAGCGACCGTTTCGAGCTGCCCGGCCTATGGCTGAGCTCCGAAGAACTGCATGCCTTGCTGGCCTCGCAGCACCTGCTGTCGCGGACCGGGGGCGGGGTGCTGTCCTCGGTGCTGGCGCCGCTGCAACAGCGGATTGAAAGCCTGCTGGCGGCGCAGGCCGGCGCGACCTCCTGGCCGGTGGAGCGTGTGCGGGTGATCCCGCACCGCGGCCGCAAGCTCGACGAAGCCAGCTTCCGCACCGTTGCCTCCGGCGTGCTTGAGCGCAAGCAGCTGTCGTTCGAATACCGCGCGCGTTCCACCGATGAGGCCACCCGCCGCACGGTGTCCCCGCAGCGCATCACCCATTACCGCGACAACTGGTACATGGACGCGTGGGATCACACCCGCGACGCGGTACGCAGTTTCGCGGTGGACCGCATTCATCAGGCGCGGCTGCTCGATCAGCCGGCCCGTGACGTACCGGATGCCGAGCTGGATGAACAGCTGGCGGCCAGCTACGGCATCTTCTCCGGCGCCCCCAAGGGCTGGGCAACCATCGTGTTCAGTGCCAAGGCCGCGCGCTGGGTCGCCGATGAACATTGGCATTCCAAGCAGCAGGGCCGGTTCCTGGCGGATGGCCGCTACGAACTGAAACTGCCGTACAGCGTCTCGCGCGAACTGCTGATGGACGTGCTGCATTACGGTTCGGATGCGGAAATCATCGAGCCCCAGTCCCTGCGAGAACAGGCCAAGGCTCTGTTATCGCTGGCGCTGAGCAATTACGACTGAGTTCCGTGGCGGTGCGCCATGAGTAAAGCGGCGCGCGCTTCAATTCAATCCGGTTTGCCGCAGAGATGTCATCCGGGCCAGCGTGTTGCACCGGGATTGATTGCATGGCGATCAACCGCATTGCATGCGTCCCACCCCAGGCCCGGCTGCGTTGCGCTCGCCGGGGTGACTGAAGTGGGTGACTCTGGTTGAGGTGAGCACGGGGTGCGAAGACTCGCTTCCGCCCTCCGTCACTTCTCACCCCGCTTCACTCACTTCTTGTTGGGTACCTCGAAGCCGAGTCGTCCCACCTGCTCCGGGTGCTGCGGCACGCGCTTGAGCTTGTCGGTGTTGACGTCGTACTTGTCACGCAGGCGCAGGGCCAGGTGGCGATACAGCGTGTTGTCCATGTCCGGTTCGCGGGCAAAGATCCAGGCCATCTCGCGGCCGGGGTAGCCGATCAGTGCCCAGGAATAGTCCGGTGCCACTTCCAGGATCCGGGAGTGCGTCGGTACCACCCGGTAGAACCAGGTGCGCCAGCGGCGGTTGCCACTATCTTCGTCCACCTTGGCGCGGATGCTGAGTTCCTCGGTGGGCTCACCGAAGCCTTCGCGGAACTGATAGTTGATGGCGACCTTGTCGTCTTCGCGCAACGTATAGGTGTTGACGCTGGCCACATGCCCGCGCTCGACGAAGTTGGGTACCCGGCCGATCACATACCAGCGGCCCATGAAACGCTGCAGGTCCACCGGGCCTTCGGAATCGCCTTCCACGATGGGTGTCGCGGCGGGGGCTTCCTGCGCGTGGGCAGGCACCAGCGGCAGGGCCAGGCTCAACAACAGGGCGGACAGAAACGCTGGAATTGGTCGCATTACGGGTTGGAGCGCCATGGGTGGGTGACGGCTGCATGTTCAACGGCGGCGATAGGCACGTCAATGGCAGGTCGCAGTCTGTGAGATGAGCGGCATTGAGGATGCACTCCAACACAGTCATGTTGCCGGAGAACGTCATGTCCAAGCCGTCTGCACCGTCATACCGCCGTAAGCAGGAGTCGAACCCGGATCCGCGCGTGTTGCGCTGCGTCAGGCAAGTCGCGCTGGCAGGCATGGCCCTGGTGCTGGTCTGGCCGGCCGCGCGTGGGCACAGCATCTGGATCGGCTGGTTGCCACTGTGGCTGGTCGGCATGCCGCTGGCCTCCTGGTGGGCGTTGTATGGCTTCCGCCTGCCGGCGGCATGGCGCAACCGCAAGGCTGGGCAGCGCCGCCGTGGCCCGCAGGCCCGACGCGCGCGCCGTCCCCTGCGCTGGCGTGGCTCGCAGGCGGCCTGACCTTCGACACGGGAGCGCCATCGGTTGCCTGTGCTAGCGTTCGGCGCTTATGACCGCGTGGAGCCAATATGTCCCGAATCACCTCCGCCTGCCTCGTGGCAGGGCTGCTTTCCTCCGGCCTGGCCGGTGCTGCCATGGCTGCTGACCAGCCCCAGGATCCGTATGCCTGGCTGGAAGACGTCACCGGCGACAAGCCGTTGACCTGGGTGAAGGAGCAGAACGCCAAATCCGAGGGGCGGCTGGCACAGAGCCCGCAGTTCAAGCAGATGGAGGCCGGCATCCGCGAGGTGCTGGATTCGGACGCCAAGATCCCGGGCGTCGAGAAGATCGGCGACTACTACTACAACTTCTGGAAGGACAAGCAGCACGAGCGCGGCATCTGGCGCCGCACCACGCTGGTGGAGTACCGCAAGGCCGAGCCGCTGTGGGAAACCGTGCTGGACCTGGACGCGCTGAACAAGGCCGAGGGCGAGAACTGGGTGTGGCATGGCGCCAACTGCCTGCGCCCGGAATACACCCGCTGCCTGATCGCGCTGTCGCGCGGCGGCGCGGATGCCGATGTCACCCGTGAGTTCGACCTGTCCAACAAGCAGTGGATCAAGGACGGCTTCTTCCGTCCGGAAGCCAAGGGCGGGCTGGGCTGGATCGACCAGAACAACGTGTTCGTCTATACCGATTTCGGCGACGGCACGATGACTACCTCCGGTTACCCGCGCGTGGTCAAGCGTTGGCAGCGTGGCACGCCGATCACGGCTGCCACCCCGGTGTATGAAGGCAAGCCGGAAGACATGTACATCGCCGCGATGCACGACGATACGCCGGGCTTCGAGCGCAACTTCGTCAGCCGCACCATCGCCTTCTACAACAACGAACTGTTCGTGCTTGGCGCCGATGGCAAGCTGACCAAGGTGGATGCGCCGAATTCGGCCGAGAAGGGCGTGCGCCGTGAATGGCTCACCCTGGAACTGCGCGAGCCGTGGACCGTGGGCGGCAAGACCTATGCCGCAGGTTCGCTGCTGGTGACGAAGTTCGATGACTTCATGGCCGGCAAGCGCGACTTCGACGTGCTGTTCGCCCCGACCGACACCACCTCGCTGGCCGGCATGTCCTGGACCCGGTCGCACGTGGTGTTGAACGTGCTGGACGACGTCAAGAACCGCCTGCAGGTGATGACCCACGGCAAGGACGGCTGGGTTGCCAGCGAGTTCGCCGGTGCGCCGACCTTCGGCACCATTGGTATCGGCGCGGTGGATGCCGACGAAAGCGACGCGGTGTGGATGACCGTCACCGACTACCTGACCCCGACCACGCTGGCCCTGGCCGAGATCGGCCAGCAGCCGGAAGTGCTCAAGACCATGCCAGCGTTCTTCGACGCCAGCGGCAAGGTGATCGAGCAGCATTTCGCCAACAGCAAGGATGGCACCCGCGTGCCGTACTTCGTGGTGCACGACAAGGCGATGAAGCTGGACGGCTCCAACCCGACCCTGCTGTATGGCTACGGCGGTTTTGAGATTTCGCTGACCCCGAACTACTCCGGTGGCATGGGCCGCGCGTGGTTGGACAAGGGCGGCGTGTACGTGGTGGCCAACATCCGTGGTGGTGGCGAGTACGGCCCGCGCTGGCACCAGGCCGCACTGAAGCAGAACCGCCACAAGGCGTACGAAGACATGGCGGCGGTGGCGCAGGACCTGGTCAGCCGCAACATCACCTCGGCCAGGCACCTGGGCGTGCAGGGCGGCAGCAACGGCGGTCTGCTGACCGGCAACATGCTGACCCAGTACCCGGAGTTGTTCGGTGCGGTGGTGGTGCAGGTTCCGCTGCTGGACATGAAGCGTTACAGCCACCTGCTGGCCGGCGCCTCGTGGATGGCCGAGTACGGCAACCCGGATACGGCCGATTGGGACTTCATCAAGACCTTCTCGCCGTACCACCTGTTCGACCCGGCCAAGAGCTACCCGCCGGTGCTGTTCACCACCTCCACCCGCGATGACCGCGTCCACCCGGGCCACGCCCGCAAGATGGCGGCCAAGATGATCGATGCGGGCAAGGACGTGACCTACTACGAGAACATCGAAGGTGGCCACGGCGGCGCAGCCAACAACGCACAGGCCGCGCACATGTCGGCACTGGCGTACAGCTTCCTGTGGGAGCAGTTGAGCAAGAAGTGATGTGCCGCAGGTGAAGTCACCTGTGCATGATTGAAGCAACGACGCCACCACAAGGTGGCGTCGTTGTTTGAAGCCCCTCTCCCGCAGGCGGGAGAGGGGTTGGGGTGAGGGCAGGGGCGAAGTCGTGATGGTGAATCCATATGATCGCTTTCGAAGCCCAAAGCCCAAAGCCCAAAGCCCAAAGCCCAAAGCTCCCCCATCCGCCCTTCGGGCACCTGCATTCGGTACATCCCTGCGCCTCACCCTTCGGGCGGCTTCGCCGTGCAACTCGGCAATCCTGCCGAGTTGTCGCCCCGCGGGCGGGAGAAGGAAGCGGCCTTGCGGCAGTTTCATCTGCCAGTTCCCAGCCCTTCGAGCGTTCCGCCTTTTCGGCGTCAGGCCTTTTGTCCCGTAGACGGGAGGGGCGGCCCGCCCGGCAGCTCACTTCCTCTGCCAGCTCTCCAACCCACGTCCAATCCGCATCACCGCCTCCTGCAGCCTCGCCACATCCTGTGTGTAGGCAATCCGCACATGCTGGTTGGCGCGGTAATGACCAAAATCCAGGCCCGGCGTGAATGCCACATGCTCGGTCTCCAGGAAATGCGCGCAGAACGCCTGCGCGTCATCGGTGAACGCACTCACGTCGCAGTACAGATAGAACGCACCCTGCGGCTCCACATCAATGCGGAAGCCGAGTCCGCGCAACGCGGGCAGCAGGTAATCGCGGCGCTGACGGAACTGCTCCCGGCGTTGCTCGAAGATCGCAATCGTCTCCGGCTCGAAGCATGCCAGCGCCGCATGCTGGGCCATGGACGGCGCGCTGATGTACAGGTTCTGCGCCAGCTTCTCCAGTTCGGGCACGGCTTGTGGCGGCGCCACCAGCCAACCCAGGCGCCAGCCGGTCATGCCGAAATACTTGGAGAAGCTGTTCAACACGAAGGCTTCGTCATCCACCTGCAGCACGCTGGGTGCATCGAAGCCATAGGTCAGGCCGTGGTAGATCTCATCCACCACCAGATGACCACCGCGCGCTTTCAAGGATGCCGACAAGGCGGCCAGCTGTTCGGCGTCGAGTGTTGTGCCGGTCGGGTTGGCCGGCGAGGCGACCAGCGCACCGACGCTGTTGCTGTTCCAGCGTTGTTCGATCAATTGCGGCGTGAGCTGATAGCTGTCTTCCGGGCCGACCGGCACCAGCTGCGCCGCGCCTTCGACCAGCCGCAGGAAATGGCGATTGCAGGGATAACCCGGGTCCGCCAGCAACCAGTGTTTGCCTGGGTCGACCAACAGGCTGGAAGCCAGCAGCAGCGCGCCGGAGCCACCGGGCGTGACCAGGATGCGTTCGGGATCAATGGCCAGGTGATAACGGTCGCGATAGAAGCCGGCGATGGCCTCGCGCAATGCTGGCAGGCCGCGTGCAGCGGTGTAACGGGTGTGGCCGGCAGCAAGGGCTGCCTGGCCGGCGCGGATGACCGGGTCGGCGGTGGTGAAATCCGGTTCGCCGATTTCCAGGTGGATCACATCGTGACCGGCCTGTTCCAGCGCATTGGCGCGGGCCAGCAGGGACATGACGTGGAACGGGGCGATCTCGTGGCTGCGACGGCTGTAGCCGGACGGCGTGGGGGGGGGCGTGTTCATCGCCGCATCATAGGACGACGCGGCCACCGAGGCATTGCGACCAACGGTGCATGGCGGCCACCACATTGAAGCTGTCCACGCCTCGAAAGGCCCAGGCTGCCCGTGGCACACTGTGGTCTTGCGCGGGGGCGTCGCTCCTGTCGATGGGAGCCTCTCCGTGAAACCTGCCCTTTGCCTGTTGGTAGCCAGCCTGATGATGAACACCGCCGTCGCCGCAACGCCCACCCCGCCAGATGTCGCCAAGCGTGCGCATACGGTCAAGGCGCCGTTTGGTGCCGAACGCCAGGACGAGTACTACTGGTTGCGCGATGACAAGCGCGAGAATCCGGAGATGCTGGCCTATCTCAAGGCCGAGAACGCCTACACCGACGCGCTGATGGCGCCGCTCAAGCCGCTGCAGGAAACGCTCTACGGCGAGATCGTCGGCCGCATCAAGCAGGACGATGCCAGCGTGCCGTACCGCGAGCGCGACTACTGGTATTACACCCGTTATGAAACCGGCAAGGACTACCCGATCCATGCGCGCCGCAAGGGCGACATGCAGGCGCCGGAACAGGTGCTGCTGGATCTGAACGTCATGGCCGAAGGCAAGGGTTACTTCGGCGTCGATGACATGGAAGTGAGCCAGGACAACCGCCTGCTGGCCTGGGCCGAGGACGATGTCGGTCGTCGTCAGTACACCATCCGCTTCAAGGACCTGGAAACCGGAAAGCTGCTGCCGGACGTGATCACCGGTGTTTCGGCCAACGTGGTGTGGGCGGACGACAACCGCACCGTCTTCTATGTCGAGAACGACCCGGAAACCCTGCTCACCGTGCGCGTGAAGAAGCATGTGCTGGGCACGCCGGTCAGTGCCGATACGCTGGTCTACGAGGAAGAGGACGACAGCTTCTACATGGGCATCGGCCGCACCCGCGATGACCGCTTCATCACCATCGGCGTGGACAGCACGGTCGCTTCCGAGCTGCGCTACACCTCGGCCGCCAACCCTGGTGATTTCACCGTGCTGGCGCCGCGCGAGCGTGACGTGGAGTACGACGCCGACCACTTCGACGGCCGCTGGGTGATCCGCACCAATGCCGACGGCGCGAAGAACTTCAAGCTGGTCACCGCCCCGGACGATGCCACCAGTCGCAAGCAGTGGAAGGACTGGGTGGCGCACGATCCGCAGGTGCTGGTCGAAGGCTTCGAGCTTTTCAACGGCTACACCGCCATCGCCGAGCGCGCCGACGCGCTGGAACGCATCCGCCTGCTGTTCGCCGATGGCCACAGCGAGTTCGTCAAGGCCGACGAGCCGGCCTACTCGATGGGCCTGTCGGTCAATGCCGAGCCGGATACCGAATGGCTGCGTTACAGCTACACCTCGCTGACCACCCCGGCCACCACCTACGAACTCAACGTCAAGACCGGCGAACGCCGTCAGCTCAAGCAGCAGCCGGTGATTGGCTACGACCCGTCGCTGTACCAGACCGAACGCGTCTGGGTGACCGCGCGTGACGGTGCCAAGGTGCCGGTGTCGCTGGTCTACAAGAAGGGCTTCAAGAAGGACGGCAGCGCCGCGCTGTACCAGTACGCCTACGGCAGCTATGGCATGTCGATGGATCCGGGCTTCAACCAGAGTGTGGTGAGTCTGCTGGATCGCGGCATGGTCTACGCCATTGCGCACATCCGTGGTGGCGAGGAAATGGGCCGCAACTGGTACGAGGACGGCAAGCTGCTGCACAAGCAGAACACCTTCAACGACTTTGTCGATGTCACCCGCGCGCTGGTCGCACAGGGCTATGCCGCGAAGGACCGCGTGGCCGCGTCCGGCGGCAGTGCCGGGGGCCTGCTGATGGGGGCGGTGGCGAACCAGGCGCCGCAGGACTACCGGGTGATGGTGGCGCAGGTGCCGTTCGTGGATGTGGTCACCACCATGCTCGACGCCAGCATCCCGCTGACCACCAACGAATACGACGAGTGGGGCAACCCGGAGCAGAAGCAGTACTACGACTACATGCTCAGCTACTCGCCGTACGACAACGTGCGCGCCCAGGCCTACCCGTCGCTGTTCGTCGGCACCGGTCTGTGGGATTCGCAGGTGCAGTACTGGGAGCCGGCCAAGTGGGTGGCGCGACTGCGTGACGTCAACACCGGCAACCTGCCGATCGTGTTCCGCACCAACATGGAAGCCGGCCACGGTGGTAAGTCGGGCCGTTTCCAGCGCTACAAGGAACAGGCCGAATCGTTCGCCTTCGTGCTGTCGCAACTGGGCGTGGCGAACTGACCGCATCGCGCGCGCATGTCAGAGCCCCCGTCATCGCCAGAACCACGCCCGGTGCGGATGCGCTGGGCGTGGTGGTTGCTGGCCTATGTGAGTCTGGGCATCGGCATTGTCGGCATCTTCGTGCCGGGCCTGCCGACCACGGTGTTCGTGCTGATTTCGGCCTGGGCGGCCTCGCGTGGATCCAAGCGCCTGCATCACTGGCTGGTGACGCATCCGCGTTTCGGCCCGGCGATTGGCGACTGGCAGGCGCACGGCGCAGTGAGCCGCAAGGGTAAGTGGATGGCCAGCATCACCATGCTGGCCTGCGCCCTGATCACCTTGTGGTGCGTACCGTTGGCGTGGGTGAAGTGGACCTCGATCAGCATCATGGCGTGTGTCTGCCTGTGGCTGTGGATGCGGCCGTTGCCACCCAAAGGCAGCTGAACAGCGAGTGCCGCCAGCGGATTTCATGGTCCAGTGGCTATACTTCGGCAATGAACACGACGTCCCGTTTGCTGATGCTCATCCCGGCGGCCTGCGCGCTGCTGGCCCTCTCTGCCTGCGGCAACAAGGGGCCGCTGGTCATGCCCCAGAAGCCGGTGCCGATCGAGGAGCAGGAAGTCGTCCCGGACGATGCAATCCCCACCGAGAGCACCCCGGCAACGCCGGTCGAAACCAAGGACGATGCCGAGACCAAGCCGGCCGAAAGTGACGCCAAGGGCAATGAGTAAGTCGGCTTCGGGGCACCTGCGTTTCACCAAGATGCACGGTGCCGGCAATGATTTCGTGGTGCTGGACCTGCGTGACGGCACGCCGCCGCCGGACGCGGCATTGGCCGCCAGGCTCGCCGACCGCCACCGTGGCGTGGGTTGCGACCAGATCCTGACCATCGAGCCGCCGCGTGAAGAAGGCTCGGTGGCCGCGTACCGCATCTGGAACTCGGACGGCTCCACTTCGCAGCAGTGCGGCAATGGCGCGCGCTGCGTGGCGGCCTGGCTGGTACGCGACGGCGCCGTACAGGGCGACGAATTCGTGATCGACAGCCCGTTGCGCACGCATGCCGTGCAGCGTCTGGCCGACGATCGTTACGCGGTGACCATGGGCAAGCCGGATTTCGAGCCGGCCCAGATTCCATTGGTCGGCTTTCCGCGTGCGCGTGAGGAATACGCGGTGTCGTTGCAGGGCGAGAACGTGCGCTTTGGCGCGGTGTCGATGGGCAACCCGCACGCCGTGCTGGAAGTCGGCCTGATTGATGCGGCTCCGGTGGAGCGGGTCGGTTCGCTGTTGCAGCAGCACGCATCGTTCCCGGAATCGGTGAATGTCGGCTTCGCGCAGGTGCTCGATGGTGGTCACGCCAGGTTGCGTGTATTCGAGCGCGGCGTTGGCGAGACCCTGGCCTGCGGCAGCGGTGCCTGCGCCGCCGCCGTGGTACTGATGCAACGCGGTCGCCTGCAACGCGACGCTTTGATGTCATTGCCGGGCGGCGATCTGCGCATCCAGTGGCCGGATGATCAGGCCGCCATCGTGATGTCCGGCCCTGCAGCATTCGTTTTCGACGGAGAGTGGATGGGATGAACGAGACCGCGGAAAAAATCGGTGCCCACGAAGTAGCCGCATGGCTGCGTCGTCACCCGGGCTTCCTCAAGCAGTTTCCCGACCTGGCCCTCACCCTGGTGGTGCCACGCGATGATGGCCCGACCGCATCGCTGGCCAGCTATCAGCTGGAAGTGCTGCGTGACAAGAACCGCGAGTTGTCGCGGCGTCTGGCCGACCTCGGCAGCAATGCGCAGATCAACGAGCGTCTTGCGGTGCGCACGCATCAGCTGACCCTGGCGTTGATGCGGCAGACCAGCGCCGCCGACACGCTGCGGGCGATGGCGGCCTCGCTGGAAGAGGATTTCGCCGGCGATTTGGTACGCATCGTCTCCTTCGAGGCCATGCCGGAGCTGGAGCAGGCGCCGTGGTTGCAGGTCATCGGCCGTGACGACCCGCGCCTGGCTGCGTTCCACGATTGCCTGCAGGACGGTGAGCCGATCTGCGGCCGCCTGCAGCCGGAAAAGAACGACCTGCTGTACGGCGAGCGCGTGGGCGAGGTGTCTTCCACCGCCTTGTTGCCGCTGCCGGGCGTGGGCCTGATCGCGGTAGGCAGTCACGATTCAAACCGCTTCTATCCGGGCATGGGCACGCTGTTCCTGCGCATGATGGGCGAGTCGCTGGTGGTGGGTCTGCAGCGTTTCCGCAGCGCTTGACCGGGTGATGCGGCGATGAGCGCCGTCCAGAAATTCCTGTCCTACCTGCAGGTCGAGCGGCGCATGTCCGCGCATACGCTCGACGCCTACCAGCGCGACCTGGCCGCACTGTCGCAATGGTGCGAGGGCAACGATGTTGCCGATCCGCAGGCGCTTGCCGGCGAGCAGCTGCGTGATTTCATCGCCGCCGAGCACCGGCGTGGGCTATCGCCCAAGAGCCTGCAGCGCCGCTTGTCAGCCTGTCGCAGCTTCTACGCGTGGTTGCTCAAGAACGGCGCCATCGACAACAGCCCTGCCGCTGGTCTGCGTGCGCCCAAGGCACCGCGCAAGCTGCCCCAGGTGCTGGATGCCGACGAGGCGGTGCAGCTGGTCGAGTTGCCAACCGACGCCCCGCTGGGATTGCGCGACCGCGCGCTGCTGGAACTGTTCTATTCATCCGGGCTGCGTTTGAGTGAGCTATGCGCCTTGCGCTGGCGTGATCTGGATATACCCAGTGGGCTGGTGCTGGTACATGGCAAAGGCAACCGCCAGCGCAGCGTTCCGGTGGGTTCGCATGCGTTGAACGCGCTGCAGGCGTGGCGCAGGGACAGTGGCGGCGGCAACGAAAACCCGGTATTCCCGGGGCGTGGTGGCGGGCCCATCACCCAACGCGCGGTGCAGATCCGGATCAAGCAGCTGGCGCAGCGGCAAGGATTGTTCAAGAACGTGCACCCGCACATGCTGCGGCACAGTTTCGCCAGTCACATCCTGGAATCCTCCGGCGACCTGCGTGGTGTGCAGGAACTGCTCGGCCACGCCGACATCGCCACCACGCAGATCTATACGCATCTGGATTTCCAGCACCTGGCCAAGGTTTATGACGCGACGCATCCGCGGGCGAAGCGGAAATCCTGATCCACTCGGCAGCAGGGTTCGCTGATTTCCAACTTTGGGTTTGATGTCCGATCACGGCGAGCGTCGCACTATGTGCCTGGCCCAAGCTGCGTGCTCCAAACAAGGAGCATGCAATGACATCCTTCGTCCTGCACGGCTTGAATGCCGACGACTTCGCAGCGTTGTTCCAGTTGGATGATGCCGCGCTTGCCGCGCGCCAGATCAAGCGCGTGGTGGCGCATGAGGCCAAGGCATTTCCGTGTCGGGTGAGTCTGCTGGATGCGGCAGTCGGCGAAGAGCTGTTGCTTCTGCCCTATCAACATCAGCCGGCAGATTCGCCGTACCGGGCCAGTGGTCCGATCTTCGTGCGGCGCGGTGCAGTGGCTGCCGATCTTGCGGTCGATGAAATCCCGATGGCGATGCTTCACCGTCTGATGTCGCTGCGCGCCTATGACGCCGCGCATCAGATCATCGATGCGGAGGTGTGTGACGGCACGGCAGTGGCGGTATGGCTGCAGCGTGCTTTCGACGATGAAGCGGTGGCGTATGTGCATCTTCATCATGCCCGTTACGGATGTTATTCGTGCCGGGCCAATCGCGTCGGCAAGGCTCAATCCCATGCGCCAGACGCAGACAACCCGCAGTCAGCTGAGCAGCGGTCAGGTGAATGCGTTGCAATTGATTTCCATCAGGGCGGCCTCATCGATGGGCGCGCATTGTCGGGGTCAATCGGAGGTGCCGAAATGGCCAAGCCATTCCCACTCAAACCCAAACACCCCGAACGCATCTGCTGGGGCTGTGATCGCTACTGCGCTACCGATGCACTGGCATGCGGCAATGGTTCCGGGCGCACCCAGCATCCGGTCGAGACGCAGGGCGAGGACTGGTATGTGGCATGGGGCATCGAACCGGAGCCGGACCGGCCGAGTCACGCCAAGCTCAAACCATAGGCAGGCAACTTATCCCCGCGTGGGCAAGGGAACTGAGCCCCCACGGGGTGGGTGATGCCGAGCCGGGTTCGGCACGACGACGCTGTTTTTCTGAACGCTGGCTGTCGCGGGCAGGGGAGGGGGCAGGCTTGATCGCGGCCAACACGTCCCCATTACCGTTGAACAGTATCCCGGAGGCCGTATGGACCCCAGTCAGAACCCGAACGTTTTTCATGCCACCACCATCTGCTGCGTGCGTCGCGGCGAACATGTGGCGATTGCCGGTGACGGCCAGGTCACGCTGGGACACACGGTGATGAAGGGCAACGCACGCAAAGTGCGCCGGCTTGGCCGCGATGGTCAGGTGTTGGCCGGTTTCGCCGGCGCTGCTGCGGACGCCTTCACCCTGTTCGAACTGTTTGAAGCAAAGCTCGAAAAACATGGTCAGTTGACCCGCGCAGCGGTGGAGCTGGCCAAGGATTGGCGCACCGAGCGCCGTCTCGGCAAGCTCGAAGCGCTGCTGGCAGTGGCCGACCGTGAAACCTCGCTGATCATCGGTGGTACCGGCGATGTGATCGAGCCGGAGGACGGCATCATCGCCATCGGTTCCGGCGGCTCCTATGCACTGAGCGCGGCGCGCGCATTGCTGGCGCACACCGAACTGGATGCCAGGACGGTGGCGATGGAGGCAATCAACATTGCCGGCGGCATCTGCATCTACACCAACAAGAATGTGGTGGTGGAAGAACTTTGAGTTGAAGGCAGGGAAGGTCGAGCCCGGCTATTGCCTCCTGCCCGCTGACGCGCCCTCCCGTTCCCCATTCCCTATTCCGGCTGTCAAAACATGACTCACAAGATCGAAGTTTCTTCCGCCACCATGACCCCGCGCGAGATCGTGCAGGAGCTGGATCGGCATATCGTCGGCCAGCACGACGCCAAGCGCGCGGTGGCCATCGCACTGCGCAACCGCTGGCGTCGCATGCAGCTGCCCGGCGAGCTGCGCAACGAAGTGATGCCCAAGAACATCCTGATGATCGGGCCGACCGGTGTCGGCAAGACCGAGATCGCGCGTCGCCTGGCCACGCTGGCCAATGCGCCGTTCGTGAAGGTGGAAGCCACGCGCTTCACCGAGGTCGGCTATGTCGGCAAGGACGTGGAGCAGATCATCCGCGACCTGGCCGATACCGCCGTCAAGCTGTATCGCGAGCAGGCCAAGGTGCGCGTGCGCACGCAGGCTGAAGAGAAGGCCGAAGACCGCATCCTCGATGCGCTGCTGCCGCGTCGTAGTGCCGGCATCGGTTTTGATGCCGAGGCGGCACGCAATGAGCCATCGGCCGGCGACAATGAAACCCGCATCAAGTTCCGCCGCATGCTGCGTGCCGGTGAGCTGGATGAGCGTGAGATCGAGCTGGACGTCACTGCCAATGTCAGCATGGACATCATGACCCCGCCGGGCATGGAGGAAATGGGCCAGCAGTTGAAGTCGATGTTCGCCAACCTGGGTAGCGCCAAGTCGAACAAGCGCACGCTGACGATCAAGGCGGCGCGTCCGCTGCTGATCGAGGAAGAGGCAGGCAAACTGGTCAACGAAGACGACATCCGTACGGCGGCGATCGAGGCCTGCGAACAGCACGGCATCGTGTTCATCGATGAAATCGACAAGGTCGCCAAGCGCGGTGACAACGTCGGCGGCGGTGATGTGTCGCGCGAAGGCGTGCAGCGCGATCTGCTGCCGCTGGTGGAAGGCTCGAATGTGTCGACCAAGTACGGCACTATCAAGACCGACCATATCCTGTTCATTGCTTCGGGCGCGTTCCATCTTGCCAAGCCAAGCGATCTGATTCCCGAGCTGCAGGGTCGCTTCCCGATCCGTGTGGAACTGGGCGCGCTGACCAAGTCTGATTTCGTGCGCATCCTCACCGAACCGAAGGCCGCGCTGACCAAGCAGTACGAAGCACTGCTGGCGACCGAAGGCGTCAAGGTGAGCTTCACGGTTGATGCGGTGGACCGTCTTGCCGAGATCGCGTTCCAGGTCAACGAGCGTCAGGAGAACATCGGTGCGCGGCGTCTGCACACGGTGCTGGAACGTCTGCTGGATTCGCTCAGCTATGAAGCGCCGGATCGTGATGGCGAAACCATCACCATCGACAGTGCCTACGTGAACAAGCATCTGGGTGAGTTGGTGCAGGACCCGGATCTGAGCCGTTACATCCTGTAACGGGCGGTTTTCGCGAGGAAAGGAACGGCAGCACTTCGGTGCTGCCGTTTTTTTTGCAGGAAGGCGCGTAGTGCCGAGCAATGCTCGGCAGAGGCTTTATCAGGCATGCCAAAGCGCAGCATGGCTGCGCTCTACCGTGCACGCGGCCAACGAATTCAATCGACTTCGTCGGGATCCGGCAGCGGGGAGGGTGGGTCGCCGGGGCTGAACACGCCTGGCTTCACGTAATAGAAGAGCAGCGCGTCCATCGCTTCAAGATTGTCGCGCTCCAGGTCGAAACGTTCCGGCTCCATCATCGCGCTGTACAGCACGCCGGTAACGCCGGCATACAGGATGCGCGCGGCGGTGGCCGCATCGACGTTGTCACGCAGTTGTCCCAATTCCTGTGCACGCTCAAGCGCGCGGCGGAAGATCGCCAGTTCTTCGTCGAGACTGTCGTGCTGCAACTTCTGCATGGCCAGGCTTTCGGCCGACAGATCGTTGCGCAGCATGATCTCCATCATGTTGCGCAGGCGCGGTTCGTTGGCCAGCTCACTCACCGAGACCAGCATCGCCGAGCGCAGGTCCAGCACCGGGGTGACGCGGTGGGGCGAGTAGGTGCGGTGCAGGCGCTTGATGAAGGGG
The DNA here is from genome assembly GCF_001431415.1 of Stenotrophomonas humi. Taxonomy (GTDB): domain Bacteria; phylum Pseudomonadota; class Gammaproteobacteria; order Xanthomonadales; family Xanthomonadaceae; genus Stenotrophomonas; species Stenotrophomonas humi. The sequence continues at coordinate 48,818 of NZ_LDJI01000028.1, forward strand.
ATGCGCTCACGGTGGATGATGGCCTCAAGCACTTCGGTCTTGTTCTTGAAGTGCCAGTACACCGCGCCGCGCGAATACCCGGCGCGCTCGCCGATGGCCGCCAGCGAGGTGCTCGCCACGCCGGTTTCATGGAAGCACGCCAAGGCCGCATCGAGGATGCCTTCGCGGGTGGCTTGCGCCTCTTCTTTGGTTTTTCTGGCCATTGCGTTGTGCAAATGCTGGATGAACCGGCCCGGAGTGTAGTCGTTTACAAACATCCATGCATGTATGTATATTCCCGCAGCTTGCTTCGCAGGATGCCCGGGCTGTGTTTGTGGTGGCAGCCCCATGGCTCTCCCCGTAACGTATGTGCACAGTCCGTGTGCCGCTGGTGGGGGTTGCCAGCCACGTTCTGCGAGCGTCACTTCCCTTTCGAGCCTTCCAATGTCCCGAATCAGCAACTGCCGTGTTCTCGCGCTTTCTCTTGCCCTGACCCTCGCGCTCGCCGCGTGCAAAGGCGGTGGAGAAGCTCCCCCGCAGGGTGGCCCGGGTCAGGTCACTGTGGTCACTTTGAAGGCTGAACCGGTCACGTTGAAGCGTGAGCTGGCGGGCCGCGCCAACAGCTACCAGGTAGCCGAAGTTCGTCCGCAGGTGAGTGGCATTGTTGCCAAGCGCCTGTTCACTGAAGGCAGTCTGGTGAAGGAAGGTCAGCCGCTGTACCAGCTGGATGACGCCGCCTACCGCGCCCAGGCCAACAGCGCACGCGCGCAGCTGGCACGCGCCGAAGCCACGGCAAATGCCGCACGCCTGGCTGCACGCCGCAGCGAGGCGCTGGTCAAGTCGCAGGTCATCAGCGCGCAGGACAACGAAAACGCACAGGCCACCTGGAAGCAGGCCGAGGCCGACGTGCTTGCTGCACGCGCTTCGCTGGATGCGGCCAACGTGACGCTGGGCTATGCCCGCATCACCGCGCCCATCAGTGGCCAGATCGGCAAGTCCTCGGTCACCCAGGGCGCGCTGGTCAGCGCCGGCCAGGCGGCTGCACTGGCGACGATCAATCAGCTCGATCCGATCTATATCGATGTCACCCAGTCCTCGGCCGAGCTGCTGCAGCTGCGCCGTGAACTGGCCGAAGGGCGCCTGGAAGGCGCTTCCGAGCTGCCGGTGGACATCGTGCTTGAAGATGGCACCCCCTTTGCCCACAAGGGCAAGCTGGAGTTCTCCGAAGTCAGTGTCGATCCTTCCACGGGCAGCTATGGCCTGCGCATCCGCGTTGAGAACCCCGAGCAGGTATTGATGCCGGGCATGTTCGTGCGTGCCGTGCTGGGCAGTGGCGTGCGCCCGAATGCGCTGCTGGTGCCGATGCAGGGCATTGCCCGCGATCCCAAGGGCAGTACCACCGCGATGGTGGTCGATGCGGAAGGCAAGGTTGAACAGCGCCCGGTCACCGTCAGCCGCACCATCGGCGACAAGTGGCTGGTCGAAAGCGGTCTGAAGGCCGGTGACAAGGTCATCGTCGAAGGGTTGCAGAAGATCGGTCCGGGCATGCCGGTACAAGCCACCGAGAAGGGTGCCGAATCCGCCAAGCCTGCTGCTGCCGCGCCCGCCGCGGCGGCGCCGGCTGACAAGCAGTAAGCGGAGAAATACATGGCTCGCTTCTTTATCGACAGGCCCATCTTCGCGTGGGTCATTGCCATCATCATCATGCTGGCCGGCGCGCTGGCGATGCTCAAGTTGCCGATCTCGATGTACCCGGAAGTGGCACCGCCGGCGGTGTCGATCTCGGCGAACTATCCGGGTGCTTCGGCCAAGGTGGTCGAGGACTCGGTGACGCAGATCATCGAGCAGAACATGAAGGGCCTGGACGGGCTGATGTACTTCTCGTCCAACAGCTCCTCCAACGGCCAGGCCAGCATCACGCTGACCTTTGAAAGCGGTACCGACTCGGACATCGCGCAGGTGCAGGTGCAGAACAAGCTGCAGCTGGCCATGCCGTTGCTGCCGCAGGAAGTGCAGCGCCAGGGCATCAACGTCGCCAAGTCCAGTTCCGGCTTCCTCAACGTCATCGGTTTCGTGTCCGAAGACGGCAGCATGGACGAGAACGACATCTCCGATTACGTCGGCTCCAACGTCGTTGACCCGCTCAGCCGCGTGCCGGGCGTGGGCAGCATCCAGGTGTTTGGTGGCAAGTACGCCATGCGCATCTGGCTGGATCCGAACAAGCTGCAGACCTACAAGGTCTCCGTTGATGAGGTGACCGCATCGGTCAAGGCGCAGAACGCGCAGGTTGCGGTGGGTCAGTTGGGCGGCGCGCCGGCGGTGAAGGGCCAGCAGCTCAATGCGACCATCAACGCACAGGACCGCCTGCAGACGCCGGAGCAGTTCCGCAACATCGTGCTGCGGACCGAAACCGACGGTTCCACGTTGAAGCTGGGCGATGTGGCCCGGGTTGAACTGGGCGCGGAAACCTACGACTTCGTCACCCGCTACAACGGCAAGCCGGCCTCCGGCCTGGCCGTCACCCTGGCCACCGGCGCCAACGCGCTGGAAACCGCCGAGGGCGTGAGCAAGACCCTGGAAGAGCTGAAGGCGAACTTCCCGCGTGGCATGAACGCTGTGATTCCGTACGACACCACGCCGTTCGTGAAGGTGTCGATCAAGGGCGTGGTCAAGACGCTGCTTGAGGCCATCGTGCTGGTGTTCGTGGTGATGTATCTGTTCCTGCAGAACTTCCGCGCCACGCTGATCCCGACCATCGCCGTGCCGGTGGTGTTGCTGGGTACGTTCGGCATCCTTGCGGTGCTGGGCTTCTCGATCAACATGCTGACCATGTTCGCGATGGTGCTGGCGATCGGCCTGCTGGTGGATGACGCCATCGTGGTGGTGGAGAACGTCGAGCGCATCATGTCCGAGGAAGGACTGTCGCCGCTGGAAGCCACGCGTAAATCGATGAGCCAGATCACCGGTGCGCTGGTCGGCATCGGCCTGGTGCTGTCGGCGGTATTCGTGCCGATGGCCTTCATGAGTGGCTCCACCGGCGTGATCTACCGGCAGTTCTCGGCGACCATCGTGTCGGCGATGGCATTGTCGGTGCTGGTCGCCATCGTGCTGACCCCGGCACTGTGCGCAACCATGCTCAAGCCGCTGAAGAAGGGCGAGCACCACGTCGCGCACAAGGGCCTGTCGGGTCGCTTCTTCAACGCCTTCAACAACGGTTTTGACCGCACCAGCGGTACCTACCAGCGCGGCGTGCGCGGCATTCTTGCCCGTCCGGGTCGCTTCATGGCGGTGTTCCTGGCGCTGGCGGTGGTGATGGGCGTGCTGTTCGCGCGGCTGCCCAGTTCGTTCCTGCCCAACGAAGACCAGGGCATCCTGATGGCGCTGGTGCAGGCACCGGTCGGCGCTACCCAGGAGCGCACGCTGGAGTCGATCTACAAGCTGGAAGATCACTTCCTGAACAACGAGAAGGACGCGGTGGAATCGGTGTTCTCGGTGCAGGGCTTCAGCTTCTCGGGCATGGGCCAGAACTCGGGCATGGCCTTCGTCAAGCTCAAGGACTGGAGCGAGCGCAGTGCCGATCAGGGCGTGGGCCCGATCACCGGGCGTGCGATGGCGGCCCTGGGCCAGATCAAGGACGCCTTCATCTTCGCCTTCCCGCCGCCGGCCATGCCGGAGCTGGGTATCGCGTCGGGTTATTCGTTCTTCCTGAAGGACAACGCCGGGCAGGGCCATGACGCGCTGGTCAATGCGCGCAACCAGCTGTTGGGCATGGCAGGCAAGAGCAGCATGCTGGCCAATGTCCGCCCGAATGGTCTGGATGACACCCCGCAGCTGCGTCTGGATATCGACGTGGCCAAGGCCGGTGCGCATGGGCTGTCGCTGGATGCGATCAACAACACGCTGGCCACGGCCTGGGGTTCGAGCTATATCGATGACTTCATCGACCGTGGCCGCGTGAAGCGCGTCTATGTGCAGGCTGATGACGGCTTCCGCATGAATCCGGAAGACTTCACGCTGTGGACGGTGAAGAACAACGTCGGTGAGATGGTGCCTTTCTCGGCCTTCGCCAGCCAGCGTTGGGACTACGGTTCACCGCGCCTGGAGCGCTACAACGGCGTGTCGGCACTGGAGATCCAGGGTGAAGCCGCACCGGGCGTGGCCTCGGGTGACGCGATGCTGGAAGTGGAAAAGCTGGCCAAGCAGTTGCCGGCCGGTTTCAGCATCGAGTGGACGGCCGTGTCCTACCAGGAGCGTGAGGCTGGTTCGCAGACGCCACTGTTGTACACGCTGTCGCTGCTGATCGTGTTCCTGTGCCTGGCCGCGTTGTACGAAAGCTGGTCGGTGCCGACCTCGGTGCTGATGGTCGCGCCGCTGGGCATCCTCGGTGCGGTGCTGGCCAACACCATGCGTGGCATGGAGCGCGACGTCTACTTCCAGGTGGCGATGCTGACCACGGTGGGCCTGACCTCGAAGAACGCGATCCTGATCGTGGAATTCGCCAAGGAGCACCTGGAGAAGGGGGCGGGTGTGATCGAAGCGACGATGCATGCCGTGCGTGACCGTCTGCGTCCGATCATCATGACCTCGCTGGCGTTCGGCCTGGGCGTGCTGCCGCTGGCCATTGCTTCCGGTGCGGGTTCCGGTGCGCAGCGCGCCATCGGTACCGGCGTACTGGGCGGCATGGTGGTCGGCACCTTGCTGGGCCTGTTCTTCATCCCACTGTTCTTCGTGGTGGTGCAGCGCGTGTTCAACCGCAAGCAGCTGGCCAGGAACGGCGACCTGCCGAAGTAACGCGCGGCGACATGGATACTGAAAACGCCGGGCATTGCCCGGCGTTTTTTTTTTGGTGTTTTTTTTCAGCAGGCGGGAGTAGTGCCGTGCTCCGCCGAAGCTCTAGCGGGAACTCCCGTGCCAGGCTTGGCCGGACACTGCGGGCATGGCTGCTGCAACAAAAAACGCCGGGGCGGGCCCCGGCGTTTTCATGGCTGTCATTGACGGCGCGGTCATCACTCCAGGTCCACCGTTTCCAGCAGCTGTGCCTTTTCAACGGCACCCAGGCGCTGGGCGAACACGGCCAGGCGGTTGCACAGTTCGGCCTGGTGCTCGGGGAAGGCGCTCACCAGTTCGCGTTGCACCTGTTGGTAAGCATCCCAGAAGGGCGCGGAGCTGCGATAACGGTCGTAGTGCCGCCGCAAGCGGTGGCTGGCTTCCTGCAGTGACCGCCGACTGCGGTTCTGGATAGGCATGACTTGCATCGCTTCACCTCCATGGCAGAGCCCCTGTGCCCCGAGCATAGCCCGACTCCCTTACGATTTCGTTGCAGATGTCTCATTTTGGAGTGAAACCGGTCAGAGCCGGGTCATCTTTGTCACTCGCCGATGTCCTCATTCCAGATGTCAGGGTTCTCCGCGATGTAGCGGCCCATCATCTCGATGCAGCCGGCGTCGTTCAGGTCGATGACGTTGACCCCGGCCTCGCGCAGCCATTCGATGCCGCCGCCGAAGCTGACCGACTCGCCCACCACCACCGTGCCGATGTTGAACTGGCGCACCAGTCCGCTGCAGTACCAGCACGGGGCCAGGGTGGTGACCATGATGGTGTTGCGATAGCCGCGCTGGCGGCCGGCCTTGCGGAACGCGTCTGTCTCGCCGTGGATGGACGGGTCGCCTTCCTGGATGCGGCGGTTGTGGCCGCAGCCGAGCAGCCGGCCATCGTTGTGGTACAGCGCCGCACCGATCGGAATGCCGCCCTCAGCCAGGCCCTGGCGGGCTTCGGCAACGGCGGTTTCAAGCAGGGCGCGGTAGTCGGGGGTGGTGATCATGCGGAGTCCTCAAGGCGCTGGGCGCGCCGGCAAGGGGCCATGATAGCTGCGGCGTTTGGTCGCACCGACGACGTTGCGCGCCGTCGGTGCGATAATTGCGGGCATGAGCGAATCCCCCTACAAGAGCGGCACCACCCACTTCGGCTTCCGCGATGTACCGGCCAAGGACAAGCAGAAGCTTGTCGGCCAGGTGTTCACCTCCGTGGCCGACAACTACGACCTGATGAACGACCTGATGAGCCTTGGCATTCATCGGTTGTGGAAGCGTTACTTCGTGGCCACCGCGCAGGTGAAGCCCGGCGATCGCGCCTTGGACCTGGCTGGCGGTACCGGCGATATCGCGGTGTTGCTGAAGGAGCGTCTGGGCGATGAAGGCAGCGTGGTGCTGGGCGACATCAACGCCGGCATGCTGTCGGTGGGCCGTGACCGTCTGATCAACCGCGGCCACGTGTCCGGCTTTGACTGGGTGCAGTGCAACGCCGAGGCGCTGCCGTTCCCGGACCAGAGCTTCGACCTGGTGACCATTTCCTTCGGCCTGCGCAACGTGACCGACAAGGACGCGGCCCTGCGCGAGATGTACCGCGTGCTCAAGGTCGGTGGCCAGGCGCGTGTGCTGGAGTTCTCCGAAGTGACGCTGGACTGGTTCAAGCCGATCTACGACTTCCATTCGTTCAAGGTGCTGCCGAAGCTGGGCAAGCTGTTCGCCCGTGGCGACGCTGACAGCTACCAGTACCTGGCTGAAAGCATCCGCAAGCACCCGCCGCAGGAAGCACTGAAGGCGATGATGACCGAGGCCGGTTTCGGCCGCTGCCATTACAAGAATCTCAGTGCCGGCATCGTTTCGATCCATTCCGGTTACAAGCTCTGAGGTTTCGGTCGAACGCATGAATGCGGGCAGGGAGCGGCGAAAGCCGCTCCTTTCGTTTCCGTGCGGGGCGATTCGCCGCAGTGCCGCATCGGGAATGGCCAATCGGGTTTAAAATCAGCGGTTGTTCCCTGAACCGGCTCTACATCAATGCGTTCTCCGTTCCTGATGCTGCCCCTGGCCGTGGCGCTTGTCGCCGGTTGTGCCAAAGAACCCGCTGCGCCCACCGTCGACCCCGTCGCCCAGAAGCCCGCCGCCGCCGTGAATACCGTCAGCCGCAGCCACGATGAAAGTTCCTATGCCGAGCCGGACAAGGTCGTCATCAAGGATCTGGCGCTGGACCTGAAGGTCGATTTCGACACCAAGCAGATTGGTGGCACCGCCACCTATACGCTGGAGTGGAAGGACAAGGCAGCCAAGCAGCTGCTGCTCGACACGCGTGAACTGACGGTCGAGAAGGTCGAAGCCGTGGCCGCCGATGGCGCCGCCTCGCCGCTGCAGTTCGCACTGGCGCCGGCCGACAAGGTGTTCGGCAGCAAGTTGAGCATCGAAACGCCGGAACAGCCGGCCAGCGTGCGCATCACGTATCACACCGCACCGACCGCCTCCGGCCTGCAGTGGCTGGATCCGTCGATGACCGAAGGCAAGAAGTTGCCCTTCATGTTCAGCCAGTCGCAGGCCATCCACGCGCGTTCGTGGGTGCCGTTGCAGGACACCCCGAGCGTTCGTTTCACCTACAGCGCCCACGTGACCAGCCGCCCGGACGTGATGGTGCTGATGAGCGCCGACAACGATCCCAAGGCCGCGCGTGATGGCGACTACGCCTTCAAGATGCCGCAGCCGATCCCGTCCTACCTGCTGGCCATCGCTGCCGGTGACGTGGTGTTCGAGCCGATCTCCGCACGTTCCGGCGTGTGGGCCGAGCCGACCATGGTGGCCAAGGCCGCCAAGGAATTCGAAGACACCGAGAAGATGATCGGTGCCGCCGAAAACCTGTACGGCGAATACCGCTGGGGCCGCTACGACATGCTAGTGCTGCCGCCGTCGTTCCCGTTCGGCGGCATGGAGAACCCGCGCCTGACCTTCGCCACCCCGACCGTGATCGTGGGTGACAAGTCGCTGGTGTCGCTGGTCGCGCACGAACTGGCGCACAGCTGGTCCGGCAACCTGGTGACCAATGCGAGCTGGAAGGACATCTGGCTCAACGAGGGCTTCACCACCTACGTGCAGGGCCGCATCACCGAAGCGCTGTACGGCACGGAAATGGCCGAGATGGAGCGCGAGATCGACCAGACCGATCTGCTCAATGAAGTGAAGGACATGAGCCCGGCCGACCAGGCACTGGCACTGCCGCCGCTCAACGAGCGTGATCCGGACGAAGCGCTGAGCAATGTCGCCTACGTCAAGGGCGCCTGGTTCCTGCAGTTCCTGGAGCAGCGTTTCGGTCGCGAGGTGTTCGATCCGTTCCTGCGCGGCTGGTTCAACGACCATGCGTTCCAGAGCGCCAACACCGACCAGTTCGTCGCCTACATGCAGAAGAACCTGCTGCCGAAGAATCCCACGGCCGTGACCGAGGCCGAGCTGAAGGCGTGGCTGGAAGAGCCGGGCATCCCGGCGTTCGCCACCAAGGCGCGTTCGCGCAACTTCGCCGTGGTCGACACCGCACGCATTGCCTTCCTGGGCAGCGAGAACGTGCCTAACGCGCAGGTGACCAACGAGTGGGGCACGCAGGAATGGGTGCGCTTCATCGATGGCCTGGGCCAGACGTTGCCGGTCGCAAAGATGGCGCAGCTGGACAAGGCATACCACTTCACCGGCACGCCGAACGGCGAAATCGCCATGCGCTGGTACCCGCTGGCCATTCGCAGTGGCTACGGCGAAGCACAGGCAGCTGCCGGTGAGTTCATCCAGCGGGTGGGTCGTCGCAAGCTGATCCTGCCGATCTACGCAGAACTGCTGAAGACGCCGGAAGGTCTGGCCTTCGCCAAGGACGTGTTCGCCAAGGCCAAGCCGGGCTACCACCCGATCACCACCGGTTCGGTGGAAGACATGATCGCCAAGGCGGAAGCTGCCGCACCGAAGCAGGACGCAGCGCCGAAGCAGTAATCGGCCAGGATGTGAAACAGGACAACGGCGGGCGCAAGCCCGCCGTTGTTGTTTGTATTGTTTCCACTTCAGTGGATGCTTCGTTCCGGCGTCGCTTTGACCACCGCTTTTCTTGCTTCGCTTTGTTGTTGCTGTCCTTCCTGTGCCTTCGTCCTCGCCTGCGCGGAAATGACGGAACTCAACAGCGAAAAACAGAAAGCAAAAAGACTCACTTGCCAGTCTTCCCCGCAGCAGCCGGCAAGCCCTTCAACACCGACTTGTCGATCTTTGCCGCCACACCCACGCTGCGACCTGCAAGGTTGGCCACGCTGTACTGCACTGCCACGCCCATCACCTGGGTAGCCTGCGACATATCCAGGTCATAGGACTGGCGCAACCACTGCAGCATCCCCGAAGTTGCCAGGCGGAGTGCATCATCGCTGGAACCACCTTGGCCCAAGGTCATGATCTGTGTCGGCGATTCCACGCGCGGTGTGGCGATGGAGTGCTTCTTGATCAGTTCAACCTGCACGACCACATCCAATGATGTCTCCAGCGCCCATTGACTGGTTTCACCATCGCCCTGCAACGCATGGCCATCTCCCAGATACAACAACGCACCCGGCTGCTGCACCTGAAGATAAACCGTATTGCCTTGGACCACGGCGTTGAAATCCATGTTGCCGCCGAAATCGCTGGTGTCGCCGGTGGAGAAGGGCGGGTAGCCAAAACCGGGGGCAACGGCGAGACCGCCGAGCATGGGTTTGACCGGAATTTCAAAATTGTTCAATGCGCCGCTCGCCCCCTGCGGTCGCGCCATGCCGCGCACGCGATCCAGTTCCCAGCGAACGGGGTTGCCCAGCGCCGAGGTTTCGGTGGCGATGCGCGGCGTCTTCAGGCGGCCGACGATCCCGTCAAGGCTGTCGGCGTAGTCGCGGTTGAGCTTGAGTGAGTTGATGGTGATCGCCAGCGTATCGCCGGGCTCGGCGCCGGCGACGAAGAACGGCCCAACCTGCGGATTGCCGAACAACGCACGGGTGATGCCTTTCTCATCCACACCGCCGGAATCCAGTGTCCTGGTCTGCACCGAATCGCCCGGCCATATCACCAGTACCGGCGCACGGTCCGCGTTGAAGGTGTTGGAATAGTCGGTCGGCGTGAAGGTGTGCAGTCGTGGTGCGGCTGCCGCTCGCGAGGGCACACGCCATGCGCTGAATGCATGCGCCGCGCGCGCACTGCGGTTGTTGGTGTCGGGTTGATCGCTGCGGCCCTGCATGCGCGCGTCATCGATGCGGCCATCAAAGTGGTAGACCTGCCCATCACTTTCCGTTGCCGTGAACTGCAGTTGCTTGCCGGTCAGCACACCGGTTACGGGCGCGCTGTCCAGGGTGCCTGCGACCTGCTTGCCCTGTATATCCAACGTCAAGGTCTGGTAGTTGGTGTTGCCCCACAGATCGGTTGCCACGATCCATTGATCGGCGGCAAGGGCGTTCAGTGGCAGTGCAAGCAGCAGCGGTGAAAGCAACTTCCAGGAAGTAGGCACGTAGAGCATCTGCGTTAGGGCCCCGAGGGCGTTGCCGCAGTGTAGGGACGGCCTTGTGACCGCCGCAGTGTCATAGGTAACGCGGTCAGGTGAGGCTGATGGGGGCTGTCGTTGGTTCAACGAAGCCCGGACTTTGTCGCTCGGCTTGTCGGTTGAATGAAGCAGCGGAGGCGTCCGTCTTTCACTGGGCCTGTGAACTCAGGGCTTGAGTGCGCGCAGTGCCAGGAACATGTCCACGCAGTCGTGCATCAACTGCTGCTGTGCGGCCTCGTCCAGCGGTGGCTGGCCCAGTGTGATCTGCGGCCAGAACGCGAACGCCTTGACCATGCCCTGCAGCTGATGGGCCGCATCGGCCGGTGCGATGTCGGTACGCAGACGGCCATCGGCCTGCGCCGCACGCATCCAGGTAGTCATGCCTTCTTCCTTCTCGGCGAGCTTGTCCATCATGGCGCGTGCGCGCTCCGGCGCATGCACCAGTTCGGCGATGGCCACGCGCGAGAGATCGATGAAGCTGGGATCGCTGAGCAGGCGCAGCTTCTGCGCCAGGAAGGCGAGCAGTTGCTCACGCAGCGGCCGGGCCGGTTCGTAACTCACGTTTTCCAACGCGCGGCTGGCTTCCCAGAGCTGCCACAGGATGGCGGTGAACAGCTCGTCCTTGCTGCTGAAGTGGTTGTAGACCGTGCGCTTGGACACCTCGGCGGTGGCGGCGATGCGGTCCATGCTGGTGCCGGCGAAACCGAACGCGCGGAACTCGGCGACCGCCGCCTTCAGGATGGCGGCGCGCTTGCGGTCGGTGAGGCGGGCAGGGCGGCTGGAGGCAGTCATGCCACCATTTTACACCGTTCAGTTTACTTTCCGGAAAATGGAAGTAGACTCGCAAGTGTACTTTTCAGGGCAAGCCCCGATGAAGCGTCGCCTGCCACGTTTTCTCCTTCTTCTTACGGTGTTGATCGCCATGTCCATTGGCCTGCTGAACTGCGGTGCGCATCCGGCCGCCGCCTATGACCATTCGCCGCAGTTCAGCGATGGCCGCTTCCACAATCCGGTCGCCAAGACCTCGTTGGGCTTCGGCCGTACGGTCGGGGCGCTGTGGCGGTTCCTGTTCGACAAGCCGGCCGATGCCAGCCCGCAGGCGCCGATTCCGGTGCAGTCGCTGACCCGACAGGCGTTGCTGGACGCACCGGATGACAGCCTGTGGCGGCTCGGGCACTCCACCATGCTGCTCAAGCTGGATGGCCATTTCTGGCTGACCGACCCGGTGTTTTCCGAGCGTGTCTCGCCGATGTCGTTCATGGGCCCCAAGCGTTTCCACGCGCCGCCGCTGTCCATCGACGCATTGCCGCCGATCACCGGCGTGATCATTTCCCACGACCACTACGATCACCTCGACCACGCTGCGGTCATGGCGCTGGCACCGAAGGTGCAGCATTTCGTGACCGCGCTGGGCGTTGGTGATCGCTTGATCGGCTGGGGCATACCGGCAGCCAAGGTGACGCAGCTGGACTGGTGGCAGGAAGCGCGGGTGGAGGGGCTGAAGGTTGTCGCGACTCCGGCGCAGCATTTCTCCGGGCGTGGTCTGTCCGATGGCAACCGCACGCTGTGGGCGTCGTGGGTGATCGATACCGGCCGCACCCGCATCTTCTTCAGTGGCGACAGCGGCTACTTCGATGGCTTCGCGCGGATTGGTGAACGTTACGGCCCGTTCGACCTGAGCATGATCGAGACCGGTGCCTATGATGCCGACTGGCCCGATGTGCACATGCAGCCCGAGCAGAGCCTGCAGGCGCATCTGGACGTACGCGGCAGGGTGCTGATGCCGATCCACAACGGTACGTTTGATCTGGCCCTGCATCCATGGACCGAGCCGTTCGAGCGGATCACGGCGTTGGCTGCAGCGCAGGGTGTTGCGTTGACCGCACCGCAGATGGGCGAGCGTCTGGACATCAGGACGCCGGCGCCCTCGACGCATTGGTGGCGCCAAGGGCTCCTGACAGGGGAATGAGGGCAGGGGATGGGCGACAGGGTTTTCGATGGCATCAAGAGCCACACAGACAACGCACTGCAAACGAGTCTTCCCTCCATCACCACGCTTCCCGGGCACAAGCAATCCAGCGCATGGATGTTTAAAGTGGACGCCGTCGCGCGGCCAGGCGTCGCGCCCGTTTCCATGGAGCAGTCTGATGAAACCTTTGATCCTTGGCGCCTTGTGCGTCGTCGCCCTGGCCGCGTGCAGCAACCCGGAGGCCGAGCGGCAGCAGCAGGAAGCCATTGCCGCACAGGAACGCGCCAAGCGTGAGGCGGATGCCGAGGGAATCGGCAAGCTGTACGACGCGGCGGTGAACGGTGCGGACTGGGAAAAGGCAAAGATCCACGGCGCGTCGTTGATGGATCAGTTCCCTGATTCGGAAGCGGCAAAGCGCATCGAGCCGGGCTTTGCCGAAGTGAAAGAGAAAGCCGATGCATCGCGTGAGCTGCGTCGCATGCAGGCACTGTGGAATTACAACCAGGTGCCGGTGAAGGGCGGCACGCAGCGCTCGGCGGCGATCTACAGCAAGGACCGTGTCGATGTGGATGGCAGCCCGGCCAAGCAGGTGAATCTGGTGTTCCGCGATCACCCCGAGTGGAAGCGCCATGCCTATCTGGTGCTGCAGAGCAGTGACTTCGCCAAGGACTGCTATCGCAGCTGCCAGGTCAAGGTGAGCGTGGATGGCGGTGCTGCGCGCCCCATGGCCGCCAATCGCCCGGACACCGACGAAGCCATCGCCATGTTCATCGTCGACAACCGTGGCCTGTGGCGTCAGGCGCGCCGGGCGAAGGTCATCGAGATCGAGTTCCCGGTGAAGGCGGGCGGCACCCGCAAGGCGGTATTCGAGGTTGGCGGCCTGGACGGCAACCAGATGCCGAACTGGGATTGAGCCGGGTGATCAATGCCGTGGAACACGCCGCCGCGATCAGCGCGGTGGGCAACAGCCGCCACTGGGTTTTCGACATGGACGGCACGTTGACCGAGCCGGTGCATGACTTCGCATTGATCCGTCGCGAGCTGGGCGTACCGGCCGAGTCCGACATCCTGCAGCATCTGGCCACCCTGCCTGCGCAGCAGGCGGCACAGAGCCATGCATGGCTGATGGAACACGAACATGCGCTGGCGCTGGCGGCAACGCCGGCACCGGGCGCGGTGGCGCTGATCCGCGCGCTGCAGGCCGCCGGTTGCCGGCTTGGCATCCTCACCCGCAATGCGCGTGAACTGGCGCAGGTGACGCTGGCGGCGATTGGTCTGGACGATTGCTTTGCAGCGCAGGAGGTCATCGGTCGCTGGGAAGTTGCACCCAAGCCTTCACCGGCCGGCCTGCAGTTCTTCGTCGAGCGTTGGAAGGTGGCGCCTGCGGCGATGCGCATGGTCGGCGATCACTACTACGACCTGGCCACCGCACACGCGGCGGGCGTGCCGGGTGTGCTGGTCAATCAGCCCGGCGATCCGTGGCCGGGCATGGCACGCTGGCAGGTGCGTGATTGCGCCGAGCTGTTGGAGTGCTGGTGCAGCAGCAGCGCGGTGATCGCGCGGTAGCAAGTGACGCTCGCCTTGCGAGTGGTGCTGCCTGCTCTTTGCGACATCGATCGACAAACAAAAAACGGCGCCGAGGCGCCGTTTTTCCTGCATCAATCCGGCAACGCTCAGAGCGAATAGCCGAACTGCTGCTTGAACTGGTCATTGAACTCGGCGAAGTCAAAGCGCTGGTTCTGGGTGCCGGGGTGTTCGACTTTCAGTGCGCCCATCAGGTTGCCCATGCGGCCGATGGTCAGCCAGTCGTAGCCCTTCTCGATGCCGAAGATCAGGCCAGCGCGGAATGCGTCGCCGCAACCGGTCGGATCCACCACGCGGCGCTCATGCGCCGGCGGGATGTCATAGCTCTTTTCCGGAGTGTGGATGATCGCGCCACGCGGGCCCTGGGTAGTGATGTAGGCCTTGGTCCGGGCGACGATGTCGGTTTCGCTCCAGCCGGTGCGTTCCTGCAGCAGGTTGGACTCGTAATCGTTGACCACCACGTAGTCGGCCTGCTCGATGAACTGGCGCAGTTCCGGGCCGTTGAACAGCGGCAGAGCCTGGCCCGGGTCGAAGATGAAGGGAATGCCGCACTCCAGGAACTCGGCGGCGTTCTGGATCATGCCCTCGCGGCCGTCCGGCGCAACGATGCCGAAGCTGACGCCCGGCACGTCCTTCACGTGGTTGTCGTGCGAACGCATCATCGCGCCCGGGTGGAAGGCGGTGATCTGGTTGTTGTCGTGGTCGGTGGTGATGAAGCACTGCGGGGTGAACATGTCCTCCAGCACCCGCACCTGGCTCAGGTCGATGCCCATCCGCTCGAAGTGTTCCCGGTAGGGGCCGAAATCCTGGCCCACGGTGCCCATCGGAATCGGGCTGCCGCCCAGCAGTTTCAGGTTGTAGGCGATATTGCCGGCGCAGCCGCCCAGTTCGCGGCGCATGCGCGGCACCAGGAACGACACGTTCAGGATGTGCACCTTGTCCGGCAGGATGTGGTTCTTGAACTGGTCCGGGAACACCATGATGGTGTCAAAGGCAAGGGAACCACAGATCAAAGCGGACATCGCGAACAGGCCTATGCGAAAAAGGGGAAGTCGCCGCCATGCACGCGCAGGCGGTGCGGCGCGATTCGCGCCAAAGCGCATAAGGTTACCGGCTGCAACGGCGCACGGCCAGAACTGAATCTGTACGTTGGCCGTGGGAAAGGGTGTGAGGGCCCGAATTTACAAGGATTCTCCTTGCTCGGGCCATGGTGGGTTGATAGGCTAACCGCCCTCAATTTCTGCCCATTTTTTCGCCAACCGGCGTGGGCACGACACCCCTCAGGATCACTTCCCAGATGTTCAAGAAGCTGCGTGGCATGTTCTCCAATGACCTGTCCATCGACCTGGGCACGGCCAACACCCTCATCTATGTGCGCGGGCAGGGAATCGTTCTGAACGAGCCGTCGGTCGTGGCCGTGCGCCAGGACCGCGCCATCGGTGGTACCCGCTCTGTGGCTGCCGTCGGCGCCGAGGCAAAGCAGATGCTGGGCCGTACCCCGGGCCATATCACCACCATCCGCCCGATGAAGGACGGCGTCATCGCCGATTTCACCTACACCGAGGCAATGCTGAAGCACTTCATCAAGAAGGTGCACAAGTCGCGCTTCCTGCGCCCGAGCCCGCGCGTGCTGGTCTGCGTGCCGGCCGGTTCCACCCAGGTCGAGCGCCGTGCCATCAAGGAATCGGCCGAGGAGGCCGGCGCGCGTGATGTGTTCCTGATCGAAGAGCCGATGGCCGCTGCGATCGGCGCCGGCATGCCGGTGACCGAGGCGCGCGGTTCGATGGTCATCGACATCGGTGGCGGCACCACCGAAGTGGCGGTGATTTCGCTGAACGGCATCGTCTACTCGGCTTCGGTCCGCATCGGCGGTGACCGCTTCGACGAGTCGATCACCAACTATGTGCGCCGCAACCACGGCATGCTGATCGGTGAGGCGACCGCCGAGCGCATCAAGGTGGAGCTCGGCTGCGCCTACCCGCAGGCGGAAGTGATCGAGATGGAAATCTCCGGCCGCAACCTCGCCGAGGGCGTGCCGAAGATGATCAAGATCAGCTCCAACGAAGTGTTGGAAGCCCTGCACGAGCCGCTGTCGGGCATCGTCTCGGCGGTCAAGCTGGCGCTGGAGCAGACCCCGCCGGAACTGTGTGCCGACGTCGCCGAGCGCGGCATCGTGCTGACCGGTGGTGGCGCCCTGCTGCGCGACCTGGACCGCCTGATCTCCGAAGAAACCGGCCTGCATGTGCAGGTGGCCGATGATCCGTTGACCTGCGTGGCCCGCGGTGGCGGTCGTGCGCTGGAACTGGTGGACATGCACGGCAACGAGTTCTTTGCGCCGGAGTGATGCGGGGAACAGGGGACGGGGAGTCGGGAATGAGGGCGCGCGGGTTGTCGAGTGCTTACCTGGGTTCCCACCCCGCCATGTTTCGCCGATGAAAGCTGGCGCGCCTGAAGTCCGGGTGTCTTGCCAGTCTCCGTTCCCCATTCGCCATTTCCAGCTCCCAGCGCTTATTTCGTGCCTCCCTACGCCGGTCCTCCCGTAGCCTCCCGACAGGGTGACGCCAGCAGCACTTTGCGCCTGCTGGCGTACCTGGCATTGGCCATCACCTTGATCGTGCTCGACAACCAGGGTGGCTGGCTGTCGCGCCTGCGTACGCAGGCCAGTCTGGTGGTGCAGCCGGTCTGGGCGCTGGCCGGCCTGCCGGGTCGCCTGGGTGCGTCGGTCAAGGACAACGCCGCCAGTCACGGCCAGCTGGTCGCCGAGAACCGCGAACTGCGCAACCAACTGCTGGTCGCCAATGCGCGTTTGACCCGGCTGCAGACCGCTGCGCTCGACAACGCGCAATTGCGTGAACTGTTGAATGTCTCCGAGCGTGCCGGTCTGGATGTGCAGCTGGCGCCGATTCTGGACATCGACCTGGACCCGGTTAAGCAGCGGCTGGTGCTGGATTCGGGCAGCCGCGACGGCGTGCGCGTCGGCCAGGCGGTGATCGATGCCGGCGGTCTGATGGGGCAGGTGATCGTGGTGACGCCCGGTCATTCGACCGTCCTGTTGTTGACCGATCCGGACCATGCCGTGCCGGTGACCGTGGCACGCAATGGTGTGCGGCTGATCGCCTATGGTCGCGGCGACCGCCTGGAGCTGCGGGACATTCCGCTCAGTGCGGGCGTGGAAGTGGGCGATGAAATCGTCACTTCCGGTCTCGGCGGGCGTTTCCCGGCCGGCTTCCCGGTCGGCAAGATCCTCAAGCTGCGCCCGGATGACACCCATGCGTTCCTGGTGGGCGAGCTGGAACCGGCTGCCAAGCTCGACCGTGGCCGCAACGTGTTGCTGCTGCGCTCGGTGGCCAGCGTGCCGCAGTTGCCGGCAACGACCGGTATCGAGCCCTCGTCGGTGCCCGCCGCGTCGACTGGCACCCCCGTGCCCGCCGCCGACCTTTCCCCGTCGCACAAGCCAACCCCTGACCCCGCGCAGCTTCCGGCCGCGCAGAGCAACCCATCCAGCCAAGTGCCAGCCACGACTTCGCCTGCACCGACCAGCTCACCCGCAGTGCCGGCGCCGTCAGCCACTACGCCGACACAGACAACGCCCGCCGCTTCGGCAGAGGTGCGCCGATGAGCCGCCTCCGTGCCAAAGCCTGGGTATTGCCGGCCAGTGTGGCGCTGGCGTTGTTGATGGGGCTGGTGCCGCTGCCCGAACTGCTGCAGCCGGTGCGCCCGTATTGGCTGGCGCTGGTGCTGGCTTTCTGGGTGATCGAGACGCCTGATCAAGTGGGCCTGGGTTTTGCCTTCTGTATCGGTCTGCTGGCCGATGTGATGTTCGGTGGGATCCTGGGCGAGCAGGCACTGCGGCTGGTGGTGATGGCTTTCATCCTGCAGCGTTTCCGTGCGCGCCTGCGCTTCTTCCCGTTGTCGCAGCAGGCGCTGGCCATCGGCGGCCTGCTGTTCAATGACCGTGTGATTGATGCGGCCATCCATCTGATGGCCGATGAGCCGGCGCTGCCCTGGAGTTACTGGTGGGCACCGCTGCTGGGCATGGCGTTGTGGCTGCCGCTGTACGCACTGTTGGATGCGCTGCGGCTGGGCAAGCGCGGTCGCTGACGATGTACAACCGGCGCCAGGCCAAGAACACGCACGCTGAATCCGAGCAGTTCCGGCGCCGTGCAGCGCTGGGATTCCTGGGCGTGCTGCTGACGTTGGGGTTGCTGGGCGGCTGGTACTTCAAGCTGCAGGTGCTGGACCACGACATCTACGCCACGCGTTCGGAAGCCAACCGCATCAAGGCGCGGCCGGTGGTGCCGGGGCGTGGCCTGATCTACGACCGCAACGGCAGGCTGCTGGCCGAGAACGTGCCGGCGTTCCGCCTGGACGTCACGCCCGACAAGGTCGAGGACATGGCCGCCACGCTGGCCGGCCTGCAGAAGATCTTCTCGCTGAGCGAAGAAGACATCGAGCGTTTCAAACAATCGCGCAAGGCGCGCCGCAGTTTCATGCCGGTGACCTTGAAGCTGCGCGTCAGTGACGACGAGATGGCGCGTTTCGCGGTGGACCGCTGGCGCTACCCAGGCGTGGAACTGGAACCCTACCTGACCCGGCGTTATCCCTACGGCGATCTGCTGGCGCATGTCATCGGCTATGTCGGCCGGGTGGATGACAAGGATCTGGAAGAACTGGGCGAGGGCAATGCCGCGCTGACGCATATCGGCAAGTCCGGGCTGGAGCGCTACTACGAGCAGCAGCTGCGCGGCAGGATCGGCTACGAGCAGGTCGAAACCAATGTGCAGGGGCGGGCGATCCGCACCATCGGCCGCGTGCCGGCGCAATCGGGCACCGACCTGCGCCTGTCCATCGATGCCGACCTGCAGCGTGCACTGGTTGCCGCATTCGGCGAGCAGGAAGGCTCGGCGGTGGCGATCGACCCACGTACCGGTGAGATCCTGGCCATGGTCAGCCTGCCGTCGTACGACCCCAATCTGTTCGTCAACGGCATCTCGCATGCCGATTTCAGGCGCCTCAACGACAACCCCTCACGGCCCCAGTTCAACCGGCTCGTGCTAGGTGGTGTAGCGCCCGGTTCCACGGTCAAACCGTTGATTGGTCTGGCGGGCCTGGACAGCGGCGTGCGCCGCCCCGAGGACAAGATTCTTTCGCGCGGCATGTTCTACCTGCCGGGCGTCAGCCGCGGCTGGGGCGACGCCAACCGTGGCGGTCATGGCTGGACCGACCTGCGCAAATCCATCTCGCAGTCGGTGAACACCTACTACTACCAGCTGGGTGTCGACATGGGCATCGAGCGCTTCGATGAGTACATGGGCGAGCACTACGGTTTTGGTCGTGCGACCGGCATTGACCTGGCCGGTGAGATCGACGGCATCCTGCCATCGCCTGCGGCCAAGATGAAGGCCCGCAAGGAGCGCTGGTATCCCGGTGATACCGTCAACGCCAGCATCGGCCAGGGGTTGTGGAAAGTGACCCCGCTGCAACTGGTACGCGGCGTCGGCGGCTTGGCCACCGGGCAGTTGCATCGCCCGCATCTGGTCACCGAACAGCGTGCCGGCTTCGATCACGACTGGGCGCCGACAGCACAACCGGCGGCCCGCTCGATCAGCCCCAATCCGTCCAATCTGCAGGCGGTGCGCGAAGGCATGATGGGCACCATGCAGCCCGGCGGGAGTGGCTGGCGTGTGGCTTCCGGTGCGCAGTACCGCATGGCCGGCAAGACCGGTACCGCGCAGGTGATCAGTCGCAAGGGTACCGCCGCGTTGAATCCGAAAAGCCTGCCGATGCACCTGCGCCACCGCGCGCTGTTCGTCGGTTTTGCGCCGGCCGAAGACCCGGTCATCGCGATCGCGATTGCCGTGGAAGGTGGCGGTTACGGCGGCTCGGCGGCGGCCCCGATCGCCCGCAAGGTGTTTGATGCATGGTTGTTGGGCGTGATGCCCGAGGGCCTGCAGCCGCTGGACGCCGAGCGTGGCACCGTGGCGGTGGGCGTGGCGACCTTCGATACCGAGGACCCGACCGCTCAGCTGCGTGCCGAACAGGCGGTACTGGCGTTGGGCGAGCTGCCGGTCATGGTTGGTGCGCCGTCGCCCATGCCGGAGCCGGGTGCACCCTCGCAGCCCGGCGGGACCCCGGTGGTGCCGCAATCCACGCCGCGCCCGCCCGCAGCGACAGGCTCGCCGACGGAGACACAGCGATGAGGGATTTCCTGCGTTGGGCGCTGGAGATGGCGCAGCGGCTTACGCGCGGCCTGGACTGGCCGTTGCTGGTCGCGTTGTGTGCGTTGATGGTCATTGGCCTTTCCGTGCTGGACAGTGCCGGCGGCAGTGGTCTGGTGATGGCGCAGGGCGCGCGTTTCGCGGTCGGCCTGGTGGCGATGTGGGGCATCTCGCGCATGTCGATCCTGCGCATCCGCGCCTGGACGCCGATGATCTATGCCATCTCGATGCTGCCGTTGCTGGCGGTGTTCGTGCTGGGTACCGGTAAATACGGCCGGCAGTGGTTGAACCTGGGATTGTTCTATCTGCAGCCGGCAGAACTGCTCAAGGTCAGCCTGCCGATGATGGTGGCCTGGTATCTCAACCGCATGCCGCTGCCGCCGCGTATTCCGGTGGTGCTGGTGGCGGGCGTGATCATCGGTGTGCCCACCGCGCTGGTGATGCTGCAGCCGGACTTCGGCACCGGCGTGCTGATCGCTGCCAGTGGTGCCTTCGTGCTGTTGTTGGCCGGGCTGCCGTGGTGGTGGGTGGGCGTAGGTGTTGCCGGCGTTGCCGCTGCCGCGCCGGTGGCCTGGTTCTGGCTGCTGATGCCTTACCAGAAGGACAGGATCCTGATGTTCCTGGACCCGGAAAGCGATGCCCTGGGCGCGGGCTGGAACATCATCCAGTCCAAGATCGCCATTGGTTCGGGCGGGCTCACCGGCAAGGGCTGGGGGCTGGGCTCGCAGTCGCATCTGAACTTCATTCCCGAACAGACCACGGATTTCGCGTTCTCGGTGCTCAGCGAGGAGTTCGGCTGGATCGGCGTGGCGGTGGTGCTGGCGTTGTATCTGTTCGTGATCGGCCGCTGCCTGTGGATCGCGGTGGAATCGCGCGATGGGTATTCGCGCCTGCTGGCCGGCGCCACCGGCCTGGCGTTCTTCGTCTACATCCTGGTCAACGGCGGCATGATCTCCGGTCTGCTGCCGGTGGTGGGCGTGCCGATGCCGTTGATCAGCTATGGCGGTACCTCGGCGGTGTCGTTGCTGGCGGGATTCGGCCTGGTGATGGCGGTACGCGCGCACCGGCCCGTCCACGGCGGCTGATCGCGCGTTCAAGGGTTGATCCAGATCAAACACTTGTTTTGACTAATTCTTCACAATTGCACCCGTCACTTGCTGCGCTTGCGCTGTGACAGCCAGATTGACCTTTGGCGGGTTGGCGTGGGGAGACGCCGCCCGGTTCCCCCAAGGGTCGATCAGAACGCCGGTCATCTCTGTGGGATGGGGAGATGGCCGGCGTTCTTTTTTACAGGTGCAGTGTCGAGTCATGCCCGGCAAGCGGCCTTCATCGGTAACGCCCCGGCGGAGCACGGCTCTGCTCTACAGATGCAACGCGCCCCGCGCATTCATCCGGGACGGCACCCGAACTGACACCGTGCCATCGCGATGCTGCTGCAAATCCGCGCTTCAATCCTGTTGTGATTCATGGCCTTATTGATGGAAATTCATCTTTGACCTGCTAATCTCGGCCGATGATTCGACGCGTACTTATCTGCTGTATCACCTTCGGCCTGGTTGCCTGTGCGACCCAGCCGCATGCCCCCGTCACCCCGCCTTCAAGTGCAGGCACGCCGGTCAAACCGGCGACCGGTCCAGCGGAAGCGGTCCCGGAGAAAAAGCAGGATCTGCCGCCGGTTGACCTGACCCCGGTGCCGTTTGAGACCGCCCGCGCCAATTTCGTGCGTGACACGGCGGCCCGTTACGGCATCGACCCTGCTTACATCGAAGCCACCCTGGCGCAGGCGCAGATCCGCGAGCCGATCATCGCGGCGATGTCGCGCCCGGCCGAGCGGGTCAAGCCGTGGAATGAATATCGGCCGATGTTCATCACCCAGGCCCGCATCGACGGCGGCCGTGCCTTTCTGGCCCAGCATCGCGATGAGCTGATGCGGGTGCAGGAGCGTACCGGCGTGCCGGCCGAAGTGATCGTGTCGATCATCGGTGTGGAAACCAGCTACGGCAAGAATGCCGGCAACCATCGCGTGATCGACGCGTTGTACACGCTGGCATTCAAGTACCCGCGTACGGGCGACCCGGCCAAGCTGGAGCGCGAAGTGCGCCGCGAGCTGTTCTTCCGCGACGAGCTGGCCAAGCTGTTCGAGCTGGCCAAGCTGGAGCAGCTGGACATCAACACACTCAAGGGCAGCTATGCCGGCGCGATGGGCATGGGCCAGTTCATGCCGTCCAGCTATCTGGATTTCGCGGTGGACGGCAACGGCGATGGCCGCCGCGATCTGTTCAACAGCTATGACGACGTGTTCTCGTCCATCGCCAACTACTTCGTCAAGAAGGGTGGTTGGGTGCGTGGCGGCACCGTCGCCGTGCCGGCCACGTTGGCGGCCGGCCGCGAAGAGTTCAATCCGGTGGACTGGACGCCCAATCACAGCATGGCCGATCTCGCCGCACGCGGTTACCAACCGGTGGTGCCGGTACGCGCGGTGGGTGCCACCGCCACGCCGATCACGCTGGAAGGCAGTGACGGCAAGCAGTACTGGCTTGGCTTCCAGAACTACTACGCGATCACCCGTTACAACATCTCCAAGATGTACGCGATGGCCGTATTCCAGCTGTCCCAGGCCATCGCCGGCAAGGAGCTTCCCCCGGCATGAACATCAAGTGGCTGGTCCCTGCGTTGATCGTGCTCGGGCTGGCTGCCTGCAGCAGCGCCCCGAAGAAGCCCGGCAAATCCACGGCCGGCAGCAGCGGCACCCCGTCGGGTGCGGTGGTGCACGGTCGCGGCAACGCCAGCAGCGGTTGTCCGGAAGGCTCGCCTTACGCGCGGGCGCAGGAAGACCTGACCACGCGCGGCAACTACACCGCTGGCGGGCTTTATCGGCCAGGGGTCAAGGACACCACGCCGGACTACGTGCCCAACGTGGGCTGCATTCCCGAGCCGGTGGTGACCAACGAACCGCGTTCGCCGGTCGGCAACAAATCGCCGTACGCGGTGCTGGGCAAGCAATATCAAGTGATGGACCGTGTGGATGGCTACGTCGAGCAGGGCACCGCTTCGTACTACGGCCAGAAGTTCCATGGCCGGCTCACCTCCAACCGCGAGGTGTATGACATGTACACCTTCAGTGCGGCACACAAGACGCTGCCTTTGCCGAGTTTTGCCCGCGTCACCAACCTGGACAATGGTGAATCGGTGGTGGTGCGCGTCAATGATCGCGGCCCGTTCCACGACGGCCGGGTGATCGATCTCAGCTACGCCGCCGCGGTACGGCTGGGCATCACCCAGCGCGGCACCGGCCGGGTGGAAGTGCGCGCGCTTACGCCGGGCAGCGACAACCTGCAGGCGTCCGGCGACAGCCGCCGTGCGCGTCGCGAGCGCGCCGCCGCAGTGCCGGCAACCACGCGCGCGGTTGCCACCGCGGCGCCCAGCCATATGGATCAGCTGGTGGAGAAGCTGCCAGCCGCACCGGTAGCTGTTCAGCCCAGCGCCCGTGGCGCACGTCCGGCAACCACGCTTGCCGCAGGCAGCGCGCCCGACACGGTGACCGTGCAGGCCCTGGCGCCGGTTGCAGCGGCAGCAGCAACCGCAACCGCAACCGCTGACAAACAGGGCCCGGCCACGCGCGCGTTGGGTGCGATCCTGTTGCAGGTCGCCAGTTTCTCCAGCCGCGACAATGCCGCCCGCGCGATGGGGCAGCTGTCGTCTGCCGGCATTGTCGGTGCCTCCCTCAGTGACATCGTCAGCGGCGGCCGCACTTTGTGGCGGCTGCGCGTACCGGCAAGCGACCCGACCACGGCAGCGGAACTTGCCGGGCGTATCGCGGGTCTGGGCTTTGGCAGCCCACAGATCGTCCGCGACTGAACGCAGTCACTCCGGGGCCCCGCTGGTTCGGCGTTGGAGTCCTACAATGACCGCCCGTTTTTTCCTTCCTCGTCCATCAGGAACCGCTTTCCGATGAAATTCCGTTTTGCCGCCGCCGCTCTGGCCACGACGTTCGCCATTGGCCTGGCCTCTGCCCAGACGCCGACTCCCACACCGGTCCCGACGCCGGCTGCTGCGGCCGCACCCGCCCAGGTGGCAACGCCACCGGCGCCAGTACCGACCACGGCCACCGCTTGGGTGCTGATGGATTACGCCACTGGCCAGGTGCTCGCAGGCGAGAACATCCATGCCCCGTTGCCGCCGGCGAGCATCACCAAGGTGATGACCTCCTATGTACTGGCCGCCGAGATGAAGACCGGCAAGATCAAGCCGGACGACCAGGTGATGATGAGCGAACGTGCCTGGCGCGAAGGTGGCGCAGGCACCGACGGCAGCTACAGCGGCTTCCCGGTCAACCAGACCGCGCGTCTGGAAGACATGGAAAAGGGCATGGCGATCCAGTCCGGCAACGATGCAGCGATTGCATTGGCCGAACACGCTGCCGGCAGCCAGGAAGCATTTGCTGCGCTGATGAACAGCTATGCCGCCAAGATCGGCATGAAGGATTCGCACTTCGTCAACGCGCACGGCCTGAACGCCGAAGGCCACCAGTCCAGCGCCTATGACCTGGCGTTGCTGGGTCGCGCCTTCGTGCGCGATTACCCGGAGACCTACGCTTACAACAAGATCAAGGAATTCACGGTTGGCAAGATCACCCAGCCCAACCGCAACCTGTTGTTGTGGCGCGACCAGAGCGTGGACGGCATCAAGACCGGTCACACCTCGGCCGCCGGTTACTGCCTGCTGAGCTCGGCCCAGCGGGGTGACCAGCGCCTGGTTGCGGTGCTGATGGGCGGTGCTTCGGAGAAGCAGCGTGCCGACGACAGCCTGGCGCTGTTGAACTGGGGTTTCCGTTTCTTCGAGACCCATCGCCTGTATGAACCGGGCAAGGCCGTGACCACGCAGAAGGTGTGGAAGGGCGCTGCCGACGTCGTGCAGCTGGGCGTTGCCCAGCCGATGCTGGTGAGCGTGCCGCGCGGTCGCTACAACGACCTGAAGCCGAGCATGGATGTACCCAAGCAGTTGGTGGCGCCGATTGCCGCCGGTCAGCAGATCGGCACGGTCAAGGTGTCGCTGGACGGCAAGGTCGTTGCCGAGGCGCCGCTGGTAGCGGTGCAGGCGGTTGAAGAGGGTGGTTTCTTCAAGCGTCTGTGGGATGCCTTCATGATGTGGTGGAAGTCCGAGTAAGGGCTTTCACCGGCTGAAAAAGCCGAACGGCGTTGCCGTGTTCTGTCGACCGATGTACGGGGCAGGGCGCAGCGACGCCGTTTTTGTTTCTGGGAGTGTGCGGTGGAACGGGCAGGTTCAAGGGCTGCTTGAACGGCCGCAGCGCTTGCCCGGGCAAGCGCTGCACATCTGGACTCATCGATCACGCTCTCGGCCCTGCGCTGCGGAAAGCGGCGGGATCAGAGCGTCCGGCTGATGGTGAAACTGCCGAATACCGGTGTTTCCTTCTGCCCATCAAATTCGCG
>NZ_LDJI01000029.1 GCF_001431415.1 Stenotrophomonas humi
CTTCGGGGCACCTTCTCCCGCCAGCGGGAGAAGCAAGCCGAGCCCCCTCCCTCAGCTGCAACTGGAACCTCCCATGCCCCAATGGATCACTCTTTCCACTGAATCCGGCCCGGTTCGCGCCTGGCAGGCCCTGCCCGAAGGCACGCCACGCGCCGGTCTGGTCGTCATCCAGGAGATCTTCGGCGCCAACGCCCATATCCGCCATGTCGCAGAGCAGTACGCCGCCGAAGGCTATGTGGTGCTGGCCCCCGACTTCTTCGACCTTCTGCAACCCGAACTGGAACTGGACTACGACGCTGACGGCGTTGCCCAGGGCAAGGCGCTGGTAACCGAACTGGGCGTGGACCGCGCCGTGGCCGTGGTCGAAGCGGCTGCGCAGCAGCTCTCGCAGTACGGAAAGGTCGGCACCGTCGGCTATTGCTGGGGCGGCACGATCGCCATGCTCGCCGCGCAACGGCTGGGCTTGCCCTCGTCCAGCTACTACGGCGCACGCAATGTGCCGTTCCTGGACAGCCCCTTCAAAGCCCCGGCAATCTTCCACTTTGGCGACCAGGACGCCTCCATTCCGGCCGCCGCCGTTGCAGCGCACCGTGAAAAGCAACCCACATTGCCGGTATACGTGTACCCGGCCGACCACGCCTTCAACCGCGAGGTGGGCATGCACTACCACGCTCCCAGCGCCGACCTGGCGCGCGAACGCACCTTGGCCTTCTTCAGCGAGAACCTGCGATGACCGAAGCTGTGACGTCCGATTTCGAACTCGATACCCGCCTTGCCGCCGACAGCGTCCTGATCGCTGACGGACCCTTGTCCCAGATCCGCCTGATGAACGATGACCGCTTCCCGTGGGTCGTGCTGGTCCCACGCGTTGCTGGCGCCAGCGAATGGATCGACCTGGACGGTGGCCAGCAGCGCCTGCTGCTGGCGGAGATCAACCAGATCTCGCAGCACCTCAAGCAGAAGCCCAACGTCACCAAGATCAACATCGGTGCGCTGGGCAACATCGTGCGCCAGCTGCACATCCACCTGATCGGCCGCCATGAAGGCGATGCCGCCTGGCCAGGGCCGGTCTGGGGCAGCGGCAAGGCGCAGCGTTTCGACGCCGAGGTACTGGCCCAGCGTGTCGAAATCTGGCGCCAACGGCTACGATAAGCGCCTTCCCACCAACGGACTTTCCGCCGATGCGCTCCAACCTGATCGCCGCCCTGATCCTGATCATCGTCGGCCTGTTTTTCCTGGCCAAGAACCTGGGCTGGATCAACGGCAACATCGGCTCGATGCTGGCCACCTGGTGGCCGGCCATCCTGGTCGCCGTCGGCATCGGCATGCTGTTCGGGCGCGGCAAGTAAGCCCCGCCGAGCAGGAACAAGAAGGGCGCGGAATTCCGCGCCCTTCTTGTTTGTCTCAGCGCTGATCAGGTGCGCGGCAAGGTCACGCCGGTCTGGCCCTGGTACTTGCCACCGCGATCCTTGTAGGAGGTCTCGCAGACATCGTCCTGGTCGGCCTGGAAGAACAGCATCTGTGCCACACCTTCGCTGGCATAGATGCGGGCCGGCAGCGGTGTGGTGTTGGAGAACTCCAGCGTCACGTGGCCTTCCCACTCCGGCTCCAGCGGGGTGACGTTGACGATGATGCCGCAGCGCGCATAGGTGCTCTTGCCCAGGCACACCACCAGCGTGTCGCGCGGGATGCGGAAGTACTCCACGGTGCGGGCCAGCGCGAACGAATTCGGCGGGATGATGCACTCGTCCGCCTCGATATCCACGAAGCTCTTCGGATCGAAGTGCTTGGGGTCGACGATGGTGGAGTTGATGTTGGTGAACACCTTGAACTCACGCGAGCAACGCACGTCGTAGCCGTAGCTGGAGGTGCCGTAGCTGACGATGCGCTGGCCATCCACCTGCTTGATCTGCCCGGGCTCATACGGCTCGATCATGCCGTGCTGCTCGGACATGCGGCGGATCCAGCGATCGCTTTTGATGCTCATTCAATGTTCCTGATTTCGTGATGCCGCAGCTCGGCTGCGGCGGTCGGGGTGGCCGATTCTAGCCCAGACCCAGCGCGCAGCCGTACCCCGGCTGGCCGGATACATACTTGTAGGTATGTGGCTGCCGGGACCACCGGGGGCGGACCAACCCTGTCGGATCAGATCAGCGAGGACACGATCGGAATACTGGCGCGCGGCCGCTTGGCCAGCTCCTCCACCATCCGCCGCGCTGCCGCCAGATAGGCCTGCGCTGCGGCCGAATCCGGCGCAGAAGCCACAATCGGCGTACCCGCATCGCCCTGCTCACGGATACCGATATCCAGCGGCAACGAGCCCAGCAGCGGCACTCCGTACTGCTCGGCCATACGCTGGCCGCCACCTTCGCCGAACAGATGTTCGACGTGGCCGCAGTTGCTGCAGGTATGCACGGCCATGTTCTCGATGATACCGAGCACCGGCACCTCGACTTTTTCGAACATCTTCAATGCCTTGCGCGCATCCAGGGTGGCGATATCCTGCGGCGTGGTGACGATGACCGCGCCGGCCACCGGGATCTTCTGCGACAGCGTCAGCTGGATATCACCGGTACCCGGCGGCAGATCGATCAGCAGGAAATCCAGGTCGTCCCACAGCGTGTCATTGAACAGCTGGGTCAACGCCGAGGTTGCCATCGGTCCGCGCCAGATCATCGGCGAGTCCTGTTCGATCAGGAAACCAATGGACATGGCCTCCACCCCGAACGCGCGCAACGGCTCGATGCTCTTGTTGTCCGGACTTTCCGGGCGGCCACTCAAGCCGAGCATGGCCGGCACGCTCGGCCCATAGATGTCGGCATCCAGCACACCGACCCGCGCGCCCAGCTTATGCAGCGCCAGCGCCAGGTTCACTGCGGTCGTGGACTTGCCCACCCCGCCCTTGCCCGAGCCCACCGCAATGACATTGCGGATACGTGAATGGGGAGAGAGCCCCTTCTGCACACGGTGCGAGGCCGCGCGCTGATGAAACATTGTTATCTGTGTCATACCAGAAGTTTCCTACGAAACATTTTCAAAAAGAGTGCAATCCCATGAACTATTCGTTAAGGTCACGTTACGTTCATATGGGAAGGGGGCATCAGTCACTGTTTCAGCGGACTGGCCAAACCCGGATGAACCGTAAATTCTAGACTCCAAGGGGATACATACGTGCATACCAGCAAGACCAACCCGTTCAAGCGCAAGGCACTTACCAGCGCCCTGCTCGCAGCGATTGTCGTACCTGGCGCCGCTTTCGCCCAAGACAGCTCCGCAGATTCGAGCAATGCTTCCGGCGAGAAAGCCACCAACCTGGACCGCGTCTCCGTAGTCGGCTCGCGCATCAAGCGCGTCGATTTGGAAGGCCCGGCTCCGGTGACCGTGATTACCCGCGATGACATTGACCGTGAAGGCTTTCAAACCGTCGGCGACATGCTGCAGACGCTGACCCAGAACACGACCGGCTCATTCACTGGCGATCTCGCAGTCAACGGCTTCACCCCGAACGCACAGGTCGTCAACCTGCGCGGCATGGGCCCTGGTTACACATTGACACTGATCAATGGCCGCAGGCCGGCACAGTATCCCCAGCCGTACAATCGCGACAACAATGTCGTGAACGTCCGCGCCATTCCGTCTTCAATCGTGGAGCGCGTCGAAATCCTCACTGGCGGCGCTTCGGCGATCTACGGCTCCGACGCAGTCGCGGGCGTGGTCAATCTGGTTCTGCGCAAGAACTATGACGGCACCCAGTTGCGCGGCACGGTGGGTACAACCGCAGAAGGCGGTGGTGACAACGCGAAATTTGAATTGACTGGCGGACGCTCTGGTGACCGCTGGAGTACCACCTTCGCTCTGCAGGCAGGCGTTGAAGAACCGATCTGGGCCAGCCAGCGCGACTTCATGGCGGATACCCGCAATGGACCGTTGGGCAGCCTTACCAACCCGGCGTTGTCCTTGGCTGCCCTGCGCATCAACACTGCGACTGGCGCCCTCGGTACGAGTGTGTACTACCCCGGCCAGGAAGCATGTGATCGCTTTGGCTATACCACGGTCACCACGGCCGCACGCGGCACGTACTGCGGTGGATTCACCCAGTCTGCTTCGCGCACGATCTCCAACAAAGACAAGTACTTTGCTGGCTACAACTACACCTCTTTCGATCTGACAGACACCACGCAGCTGTACGGCAGCATCAACGTCTACAAGAGCAACGCAGAGTCAAGCAGCGGCACGGAGTTCTGGTCGACAACCAGCAGTCCTTTCAATCGTACCCCTCCAACCGCTCTGGCACCCTTTGGCAGCCAGCTCCCGGGTTACTACGATTCGAACCTCAACCAGTTCACCATGCTGCAGCGCGTGTTCAATCCGTTCGAGCTTGGTGGTAACGAAGCGGCAACCACGAAGTACGATGAGCTGACCTACGACATCCTTTTCGGAGCAAGCGGCACCTTTGCCGATCGCTTTGATTGGGAAGCAGGAATCTCCTATGGCAAGTACGAGTACGAGGCCAATCAGCCCCGTCTGCTCGCCAAGGGCGTCTCGGACTACTTCCTCGGCCAGCAGCAAGGCTGGCGGGCATCGCCCCAGGGCGCGCTCTACCCCATCTACGCTCTGAACGTGGACCGTTGGAATACGCCCATCACTCCGGATATCTACCGCTCGTTCTCAACGCGCGCGAAGAACACCGCAGAAACCACCTCGTCCATGGCGAACTTCAACATCTCCGGCGATCTGTTCGAACTGCCGGCAGGCGCGGTTGGCTTCGCAGGCGTGCTGGAAGTAGCCCGTCAGACTTTTGACCTGAACAGCGACCCACGCACCAGCCTGACACGTCCATACGATGATCAGACGATCTACAACCTGACCAGTTCTGGCCGCACCAAGGGCGACCGTGACCGCTACGCTGCTGGCCTGGAACTGCGTATTCCGATCTTCTCGTCGCTGACTGCCAATATCGCTGGTCGTTACGACAAATACGACGACATCACCGCAGTTGATGACGCCGTGACCTCAATGGCCGGCTTGGAATGGCGTCCATTTGATCGCCTGTTGCTGCGCGGCTCCTACTCGACCAGCTTCCGGGCGCCTGACATGCAGATGGTCTTTGCCGAAGGCGCTGGCTCGTTCTCTGCTGCCGTCGATCAGTACGCCTGCCGCGCCGGTGTAGGCGTCGCCGATGGCCTTGGCCCACGCTCCTTGGGCACATGCCAAACCACCCAGGCCGATCCGACCGTCTACACCATTCAGACCGCGGTCGCAGGCAACAGCCTGCTTGAGGAAGAGAAAGGCACCTCGTATGGCTTCGGCTTTGTCTGGGATGTCATCGACAACATGTCCGTATCGGTGGACTACTGGCGGATCAAGCTTGAAGATCAGGCACTGCAGCTGACCGCCGCAACCCTGCTGGCCAACGAAGCCAACTGCCGCTTGGGCTCCTACCCGAATGGCGACGGTTTCGAACACAGCAGCGACTCGGCTTATTGCCAGAACGTGTACAACCTTGTCCAACGCTCTGGTGGCAGCACCACCGGTCCCATCCAGCGCATCAACTCCGCATATATCAATGCGGCATTGAGTGACAAGAGCGGCATCGATGCCACCTACAAGTACCGCCTTGATACGGACCGCATCGGCACCTTCAAGCTGGACCTTGGATACTCGCTGACGCTTACCGACAAGTACAAGCAGTTCGAGGAAGATGAACTGATTGACTACCGCGATACCCCCAGCCTCTATGACAGCCGCAGCCGTGTACGTGGCTCTTTGAACTGGACCATGGGTGATTGGTCGACGACCGTCTTTGGTGTTCGCTATGGCACCATGCGCAACTCCGCCAATGCCGACTTCACCAACGCTGCCGGGGTGTTCTCCCCGCTTCGTCTGAAGCCGTACATGCTTTACAACCTGGCTATCAGCCGCAAGTTCGGCACCCAGGTTGAAGCAACCCTGCAGGTAGCCAACGTGCTGAACAACCTGTACCGCAAGGACTCCAGCCAGGCATATCCGTACTTCAGCGCCTACAACGGTTCTGATCCTTACGGCCGCCGCTTCAACTTCTCTGTCGCTTATAAGTTCTAAGAGACGAAGAGAGCAACAAAACAGAGCCCGGCATTCGCCGGGCTCTGTTCTCTGGCACACCAAAAATATTCGAGCAACCGTGGATATGGAGAACCATTCGTGAAAATCGCCACACCCGCGCTATTTGCGCTAGGTATTCTTTTCGCCGGAGGAGAGGCCATCGCTCAAAGCCAATCCATCAAAGACTTCGTCGGCCATCCCGCATACGGGACCGCGCGCATCTCACCGAACGGCGACTACCTGGCAGTTACGGTGGATCATGGCGATCAGGATGTACTTACAATTCTGCGCACTTCCGACCTCAAGATACTCAAGGTCAATCAGCTGCCTGACAAAAAAAGCGTAGGGCAGTTTCAGTGGATATCGCCAGATCGCATCATGTTCAACGCCGTGAAAAAAATGGGCGGCTATGCCCAGCCTTTTGCCCTAGGCGAATGGTACGCCGTCAATGCTGATGGATCCCAAGCGGCCCCCGTCATCTTCCGCGGCACCCGCGACGCCACCCAGCGCAATAAAGCAGTTGGCTTCGAGAGCTATTCATTGCTGGATACCCTGAAGAGCGATGATCGCAATGTGATCATGCAGGCTCGCTACCCCCGCTCGGATGAAGGCGCTGGCACCGAAGTAGTCCGCGTTGACACAATAACCGGCAGACGCACATCCTTGGGACGCGCGCCAAAATCAAACTGTTCAATGGCACTGGATGCATCCAAAGATCCCCGATTCGCCGTCTGCTCCTCGACGCGGGACGAGGCCGGCGAATACGATGAGCGCACCGAGCTCTATCGGCGTGACGGTCAAGACTGGACATTGATCAACGCATCGAAATCCGACGGAAAGCACCTGTCTGTTGCAAGAACTACAGATGATGGGACTGTCTATGCGCTGGAAGATGATGGAAAGTCACCAGCTGTCATCGGCACACTTGATACCGCATCAGGAGCCTTCACCCGGATTTTTGGCGACCCTGTTGCCGAAATATCCCAGATTATCTGGTCAACTGACAACACATCGCTTGTGGGCGTCGTAACCGAAGCCGGTGCACCGCAGGTAACGCTGGTGGATGAGGCTCATCCGGATGCAGAGCTGTATGCATCACTGGCAGCCGCGTTTCCCGGCGAAAAGGTTGATTTCTCGAGCTACACCGAAGACGGCAAGAAGATACTGGTCTCTGTCTACAGCGACAGGAACCCAGGTGCGCTCTACATCTTTGATCGAGACACGGGGAAAGCACGCTTCCTGATGTCGCGCATGGCACAGCTGGACGAAAAGAAGATGGCTTCGATCAAGCCATTCTCATTCACATCCCGCGATGGCCGCCTGATCCATGCGTACCTGACCATTCCTTTCGGCTCTGATGGCAAGAACCTCCCATTAATCGTCAACCCCCACGGCGGCCCGATTGGACCGCGTGATGACTGGGGGTTCAACCCCGAGGCACAGCTGTTTGGCAGCCGCGGCTATGCGACGTTGCAGATCAACTACCGCGGCTCAGGTGGCTATGGCAAAGAGTTCCAAGATGCCGGTCACCAGCAGTGGGGACAGGGCATCCAGAACGACATCCTCGATGCCACCCACTGGGCCATCAACAATGGACATGCCGATCGCAGCCGCATCTGCATTTATGGCGGCAGCTTTGGTGGTTACTCATCACTGATGGCCCCGATCCGGGAGCCAGGTCTGTTCCAATGCACGTTTGGTTATGTCGGGGTCTATGACATCGACATGATGTTCAAGCGCGGCGACATTCCCGAGAGCAGTTCCGGCCAGCGCTTCCTGCGTCGCACTCATGGCACCGACAGCAGCGTATGGGCACAGAATTCTCCAGCCCAACGTGCGGCGGAGGTCAAAATCCCCGTTTATCTGGCGGCAGGTGCCCGCGATGTGCGCACCCCCCCAGAACAAACGGAGCTGATGAACAAGGCATTGATCGCAGCAGGCAACAAGCCTGAGGGTATGATCATCCAATCTGGGGAAATGCATGGTTTTTACGGAGAGGAGGCACGCATCAACCTCTATACCGAGATGCTGAGGTTTTT
This sequence comes from Stenotrophomonas humi, assembly GCF_001431415.1. GTDB lineage: Bacteria > Pseudomonadota > Gammaproteobacteria > Xanthomonadales > Xanthomonadaceae > Stenotrophomonas > Stenotrophomonas humi. The sequence goes on from NZ_LDJI01000029.1 coordinate 8,121, forward strand.
TGATCGTCACATTGGCAGCTCGAAATCGTCTGGAAACTGAAGCATGAAGGAAGGGAGGGGATTTACCCTCACTTCCTTCGCAACATGAGTGTTTCGGAAGTTTCCATGTTGAGCCATCACTCAAGAACCGACGCCAAGTACGCGCCGTCACAGGAGCAGACAATGAACCGCAAGATTCTCATCGGGGCATCACTGTTACTCACAGTTTCCCTGGCTTACCCACCAGCATTTGCCGATGGCAGAGCACCGGACGACCCCACTCAGGACAAGGCCATGATTACGGCCGGCTTCCTCAGTGGTCACCCAGACCTTCGCTTCCGCCTTCTCGGACTGGAAAAGCGTGAACAGGGGAAACAGGAAGACGCGTTCAAGTTCTTCCAACGCGCCTCCTATTATGCGGACAAGCCATCCCAGGCAATGGTTGCTGAGATGCTCTGGAATGGAACAGGTGTCGAGGCAAATAAGGCACAGGCATATGCATGGATGGATCTGGCAGCAGAACGCGGCTACGAGGGATTTCTGGAATTGCGGGAGCGGTACTGGAGTGGACTGGACGCCACCGAGCGCGACCAGGCGGTTCAGTATGGCCAGGATATTTATGCTCGCTTTGGCGATGCTGCCTCGCAACCACGCATAGCTACTGCACTGCGACGGGAGCGGAAGAACGTAACAGGTAGCCGTACCGGGTTTTCAGGCAATCTCAAGATCTTCATCCCCACCCCTGGCGGTGGCGAATTCATAGATGCATCTAAGTTCTACGATGAGCGTTACTGGGACCCAGCAAAGTATCAGCAATGGCACGACTCCATCTGGATGAAGCCCCGCGTAGCAACCGTCAGCGTCGGCGATGCCACAAAGGTTCTTCCACAGCATCAGGAGACCCGCATTCCGACAGTACCTCCCATGCAGAATGCGCCGGAACCTGTCACTGAGGACGCGATGCCCGAAATCTCAAGCGAAGGTAAAGACACCCAAAAATGACGCACGCAACGGCCGCTCTCAGCGGCCGTTGTCTTTCAATATCACCGCACTCGCATTATGCCCAGGCGCCCCGGTTACACCGCCGCCCGGGTGGGATCCCGATCCGCAGAGATACAAGCCCGCCATTGCACCTCGATACCCCGCCTGCCCCACCATCGGCCGCGCACTGAACAACTGGTTCAAGCTCAACGCACCATGGAAGATATCGCCGCCGATCAGGCCGAAGGTCCGCTCCAGGTCGAGCGGACTCATGATCTGGCGACCGAGCACTGATTCCGCAAAGCCCGGAGCGTGCCGATCGACGGTGGCGATCATCAGATCCGCAACTTCTTCGCGGTGATCATCCCAACTGCGCCCGTCGGACAGCTGCGGCGCTACGTGCTGGCAGAACAGGCTGGCGACGTGCTGCCCGGGCGGTGCAAGCGAATCGTCCAGGGTGCTGGGAATCAACATTTCGACCACCGGTTCGCGTGACCATCCCTGTTGGCGTGCATCCAGGTACGCGCGGTCCATGTAGTCCAGGCCTGGGGCGATGATGATGCCTGCGGTGAGATGGTCGCCCTGCCCCGGCAGCACCGTGAAGTCGGGCAATCGCGACAGCGCTACATTCATGCGGAACGTGCCGGATCCGCAACGCCAGTTGCCCATTCGTTCAAGCGTTGCCGGCGGCACATCAGCCGGATCGAACAGGCGTTCGTACAGCAATTTCGGATTGACGTTGGCGACGATGGCCTTGCCACGCAGTTCATCACCGGACGTGGTTACGACGCCAACCGCCTTGCCCTGTTCGACCAGCACCTTGCTGACGGCAGCATCGGTACGTATTTCCACACCGGCCTCCGTCGCCGCACGCGCCATCGCCTGGGTGATCGCGCCCATCCCGCCAATGGCATGCCCCCAGGCACCTTTGACGCCATTGCTTTCACCAAACACGTGATGCAACAACACGTAAGCAGTGCCCGGCGCGTAAGGGCTGGCGTAGTTCCCGACGATGCCGTCAAAACCGAACAGCGCCTTGATCGGCGCGCTTTCGAACCAGCGATCCAGATACTCCGCAGCGGAGATGGTGAACAGGTCCAGCAGTTCCTGCTTCAGGCCTGCATCCAGCTTCTGTAGTTGCAAACCGAGCTTGCCTGCCTTCCATAGTTCCGGCAGCGCGCGCAGCCAATGACCGTCGGTCACGTTGGGCGGCGCCTGCAACGCCAGGGCGCGAAGCACATCGGCGAAGATCTCCAGGCGACGCTCGTATTCCGGCAGCCGTTCGGCGTCTCGCTGCGAGAACTTCGCAACCTCGGCCTGCGTGTGGCCCCCGCCGGCCAATAGATACTCGCCGTTCGGCAGCGGCAGGAAGTTGTTTATCCGGCGCGACACCACTCGCAGGCCATGCCGTTCCAGCTCCAGGTCGGCAATCACCTGGGGCTGCAGCAGCGACACCGTATAAGAGGCCACTGAATTGCGGAAACCCGGATGAAACTCCTCGGTCACCGCAGCGCCGCCGACTACCGTTCGGCGTTCAAGTACCAGGACGCGCTTGCCTGCCTTGGCGAGATACGCCGCGCAGACCAGGCCGTTGTGGCCGCCGCCGATGAGGATCGCATCCCACTGTTTGGCTGATGTCTGGGTCATGGGCGTTGTATAGCACTGGTGGAGAACCACGCGCATCGGAATGCGCCCGGACCGTGAGTCAGGGCTGCCAATGCTGGGGGCCCGGCAGTCGAGCCCCCTTCTTTCCACTGCGTGCAAGGGAGGCTGCAGGCTCGCTGCGGCCCACACCAGCATTCAATCGGGCATTACCTTCGACACCCCTTGCCGATCGGTTTCAGGCGTATCTTCTTCGATCGGCCCTGGTTGCGGGGCCACACCTGTGCTCTGCAAACGGCCTGGAGGCCATTCCCGTGATCGTTAGTAACCCCAAAATCCTCCTGCTGACCCTGGCCGTCTCGGCCGCGCTGGTCGGCTGCAAGAAAGAAGAAACCCCGGCCGCGTCTGCTGCCGCTCCGGCCGCTGCCGCCACCGAACTGAAGCTGGACGAGTCCAAGCTGCCGGCCTACAACGCCTTCACCGCGGCCGACCTGGATACCAGCAAAGACGCCTGTACTGATTTCGGCGGCTATGTAAACGACAAGTGGCTCAATGCCAACGAAATCCCGGCCGACCGTACCAGCTGGGGCGCCTTCACCATCCTGGACGAGCGCTCGGTCGCCGTGCAGCACCAGCTGGCCGAGCAGGCCGCTGCAATGAAGAACGCCACCGGCATCGAGAAGATCGTCGGTGACTTCTGGGCCGCCGGCATGGACGAGGCCAAGATCAATGCGCTGGGCATCACCCCGCTGCAGGCCGACCTGACCGCGATCGACGCGCTGCAGGACAAGGATGCCATCGCGAACTACCTGCGCAGCACCGCCGCCAAGGGCGAAAACGTGCTGTTCGGCTTCGGCCCGGAAGCGGATTTCAAGAATTCGTCGATGAACATGGCCTACGCCAGCCAGGGCGGCCTGGGCCTGCCGGACACCACGTACTACACCGACGCCAGCAAGGCCGACAAGCTCAACGCCTACAAGGCCCACGTGGCCAAGGTGCTGGAACTGTCGGGCGTGGCCGCAGCTGATGCCGCCAAGCAGGCCGATGAGGTGGTGAAGTTTGAAACCCGCCTGGCCAAGGCCTCCAAGTCCAGCGTCGAGCTGTCGCGCGATGTGTCGCTGTACTACAACCCGGTCACCGTGGCCGACGCCGACAAGCTGACCCCGAACTTCAGCTGGACCGAATTCTTCAAAGCCCAGGGCATCGCCGCCCCGGCGTCGTTCTCGCTGGCCATCCCGAGCTTCCACCAGGAAGTGAGCAAGATGCTGGGCGACACCGACCCGGCCGCATGGCGCGCCTACCTGCGCTTCCACACCGTGGACGGCGCCTCGCCTTTCCTGAGCGATGCGTTCGTGCAGGAGAACTACGCGTTCTATGGCAAGGAACTCAACGGCCAGAAGGAAATCAAGCCGCGCTGGAAGCAGGTGCTGGGCACGGTCGAGAACAACGCTGGCGAAGCCTTCGGCCAGATGTACGTCAAGGTCGCCTTCTCGCCCGAAGCCAAGGCCAAGATGGAAGAGCTGGTGAAGAACCTGGCCGGCGCGCTGAAGGAACGCATCCAGGGCCTGGCGTGGATGAGCGACGAAACCAAGGCCAAGGCTATCGCCAAGTGGGAAACCTTCACCCCGAAGATCGGTTACCCGGACAAGTGGCGTGACTGGAGCGGCCTGAGCACCACCCACGACGATTACCTGGGCAACGTGCGCGCCGCCAATGCCTTCAACTACAAGTGGGCACTGGGCAAGATCGGCCAGCCGGTGGACAAGACCGAATGGGGCATGACCCCGCAGATGGTCAACGCCTACTACAACCCGCTGCAGAACGAGATCGTGTTCCCGGCCGCCATCCTGCAGCCGCCGTTCTTTGACATCAACGCCGACGACGCGCTGAACTACGGTGGCATCGGTGCGGTCATCGGCCATGAGATGACCCATGGTTACGACGATCAGGGCAGCCGCTTCGGGCCGACCGGCAACTTCGAGAACTGGTGGACCGAAGCCGACTCGAAGGGCTTCTCCGGCCTGACCGGCAAGCTGGTCAACCAGTTCAACGAGTACAAGGTGGGCGACCAGCAGGTCAACGGCTCGCTGACCCTGGGCGAGAACATCGCCGATCTGGGTGGCCTGGCTACCGCTTATGACGCGCTGCAGAAGGCCTCGGCCGGCAAGGAAGATCCGAAGGTCGAAGGCCTGAGCCGCGACCAGCGCTTCTTCGCCAACTGGGCGACCGTGTGGCGTACCAAGTACACCCCGGAGAACGCCAAGGTCCGTCTTGCAACCGATCCGCACGCCCCGGCACAGTTCCGCGCCATGGGTGCGCCGTCGAACCTGCCGACCTTCGCTGCTGCGTTCCAGTGCAAGGCCGGCTCGCCGATGGTCCGTGCTGGCGACAAGCAGGTGGTCATCTGGTAATTGCCGCCTTGCGGTGATGCTGCACGAGAAGGCCCGGCATTGCCGGGCCTTCTTCTTTCCGGCCTTGGCGACGGGAGCGACTTTCTGCAGGGGCGGCTTCGGCCGCGACGCCGATGGACGTGAAACACGCAGGCAGGGCTGCAACCACAGCCCCCTGCATCCGCCCTTGATCCCCACTTTGCGACCAAGGTCGCTCCCACCCGGGCTGATCCGCAAAACCGCGACCACGCCCCAGCGCCAATCGCCCATCAGCTTGTTAAACTCCGCCCACTTTGTCCTTCTGCGGATATGCACTACATGCCTACCCTTCGCCCGCTGTCCCTCGCCCTGGCTTTCAGCCTGGTGGCCGTCCTGTCAACGAACGATGCCCAGGCGGCGCGCAAGAAGTCCTCGGCACGGGCGCCGGCGGTAAGCGCGGCCTGTACCGATTTCTACGAACTGACCAACGGCAACTGGCTCAAGGCCAATCCGGTTCCGCAGACCGGCGCGGTCACCGCACTGGGCCAGTTGGCCAACAACGCCCGCACCCAGCAGCGCCAGCTGCTGGACCGTTCGATGAACAGCCCGCAGGGCAACGTGCAGAAGCTGCTGGGCGACTTCTGGGCCAGTGGCCTGGATGAAGCCGCGGTGGAAGCCGATGGCTCCAAGCCGATCGCCCCCCTGCTCACCCGCATCGATGCGATCAAGAAGGCCAAGGACATCCCCGCCTCGATCGCGGCACTGCACCAGGTCGGCATTCCGGTGGCCTTCAATTTCGCCCCGGACGTGGACCTGAAGGCGCTGGATCGCCACATCGGCTACTTCATGCAGGGCGGCATGGGCCTGCCTGACCCGGCGTTCTACACCCGCACCGATGCCGACACCGTCGCATTGATGGGCCGCTACCGTGGCTATGTGAAGCAGATCCTGGCCCTGACCGGCACCCCGGCCGACAAGCTCGATGCCGAGTCGGCACTGGTCATCCAGCTGGAAACCGAACTGGCGCGCAGCGCGCATTCGGTGGCTGACATCAACAACCCGTTCAACAACTACGCGCCGGTCGCCACCAAGGACCTGAGCCGTTATCGCAACCTGCAGCTGGATGCCTTCCTCAAGGCACAGGGCGTCAACGACGACCTGGTCTCGATGGCCGACCCGGCATTGTTCCAGCAGCTCAACGCCATGGTCGCGCGCCTCCCGGCCGCCCAGTGGAAGGCTTACCTGCGCTGGCGCGTGGGCGACTCGATGGCCCCCTACCTGTCCAAGGCCTATCGCGACGCCGAGTTCGAATTCCGCGGTCGCGTGCTGCGTGGCCAGACCATCGCACCGGCACGCAACGACGTGGTGCTCGACGCCATCAACGTTGCCGCTGGCCCGATGCTGGGCCATGAGTACGCCAATGCCTACATCAGCCGTGACGTGCGCCGCCAGGCTGGCGTGATGGTCGATCAGATCCGCGAGGCACAGATTGCCGCGATCAAGCGCAGCACCTGGCTGAGCCCGGAAGCCCAGGCCGAAGCCGAAGCCAAGCTCGGCGCGATGAAGATCGAAATCGGCACCCCGCTGCGCGACCTGGATTACACCGTGCAGCCGATGGGCCGTGGCAGCTTCGGCGGCAACATGCTGATCGCCTCCACCTGGCGCCACGCGCAGGAAATGAAGCGCATCGGCAAGGGCAACGCCGACCGTCGCTGGGACGTGCTGCCGCAGCAGCCGGCCATCAGCTACGACATCGCGCAGAACCGCCTGATCGTCACCGCCGCCGCCCTGCAGGGCCCGATCTTCGCCGAGTCGGCCAGCAGCGCCGAGAAGTTCGGTGCGTTTGGTGGCCTGGTCGCGCATGAAGTCAGCCGCGCCGTTGACGCCAAGGGCGCCATGATCGACGCCAAGGGCGAACTGCGCAGTTGGTGGACGCCGGCCGACAAGAGCGCCTGGACCCTGCTGGGCAACCGCGTTGCCGCGCAGTACAGCGGGTACGCGTTCCCGGGCGTGAAGGATGCCAAGGTCAACGGCGAACTGACCCGCGACGAGAACATGGCCGATATCTCCGGCGTGGAAATCGCATGGGAAGCGTTCAGCGCCACCCAGGCCAACGCCGCCGTGGCCGACAAGCAGTCGTTCTTCAAGGGCTGGACCGCACTGTGGGCCCAGCAGCTGTCGCCGAACGATGCCGTGCAGCGTCTGGCCTCGGATGTACGTGCCCCGGGCCGCTGGCGCGCCAATGCACCGCTGTCCAACCTGCCCGCTTTCGGCGCGACCTTCACCTGCAAGCCGGGCCAGCCGATGCAGCGCACCGATGCCGAGCAGATCAAGATCTGGCGCTGAGTTTCCGCTGGAGTGGAAGACGAAAAGGCGCGGATATCCGCGCCTTTTTCGTTTGCTGTAGAGCCCAGCCACGCTCCGCTGAGGCGCTGCAGGTAACGTCCAAGCCGAGCATGGCCCGGCGCTACCGTACCTGCTTTATTTCACCCGGCGCAGATGGGGTCCGCGCTTGTTGAATGGCGGCTGCCCGCGCCAATAGCGGATCAACAACCAGCCGAACAGCATGCCGCCCAGATGCGCGAAGTGGGCCACGCCCGGCTGCCAGCCGGTGAAACCCAGGAACAGTTCGATGGCGCCGAACACGATGACGAAGGTGCGCGCTTTCATCGGAATCGGCGGGAACAACAGCATCACGCGCTGGTTCGGGAACAGCATGCCAAATGCCAGCAACAGGCCGAACACGCCACCGGAGGCGCCCAGCACCGGGTTGAACTCGCCAAACAGCGAGGCCACCAGCAACTGGCACAGGCCGGCGCCGACCACGCACACCATGTAATAGGTGAGGAAGCGCTTCTCGCCCCAGGTCATCTCCAGCGGCGCGCCGAACATGAAAAGCGCCAGCATGTTGAAGAACAGGTGACCGAAACCACCATGCAGGAAGCCGTAAGTCAGCAGCTGCCACGGCTCGAAGCCGGGTGAATCCAGGAATGCTTCCTGCGAGCCCAATGGCCACAACATCAGTTGATTGAAAATACCTGCGGTCTGCGGCAATTGCTGCAGCAGGAACAGGGCGACGTTGGCAATCAGCAAGGTCTGGGTGATCTTGGGCAAGCGCGGGAACATGGCGGCATCCGGGAGAACTCCCGCCCATGATAGCCGCAGCAGCTAGCCCGGCCCCCAGATCGCTTCATCCAGCGTACGCGGCGGTTTGGCACGCTTCACCCGACCGTTCTCCACGACCACACCTTCGGCCCGCAACCGCTGGCTCTGCTCGCGCCAACCGCGAGAGCCTTCGGGCATGGCGATGCGTCCATCCGAGCGCAGCACCCGGTGCCAGGGCAGCTCCGGGTCATCATTGCTGCCCAGCAGCCGCGCCACCAGACGCGCGCGCCCGGGTAGGCCGGCCTTTGCTGCCACCTCGCCATAGCCCAGCACCTGCCCACTCGGGATGGCCCGGATCGCTTCAAGAATGCGGGCGTGGCCGGTGGCCGGATCGGCGACGGAATCCGACGCCTTGCTCACCGCTTCTTCGCTATCCCGCTGCCGACCAGCAGCACGCCCGCCAGCACCAGCACGGTGCCGACGCTCTGCCACGGGCCCATCGGTTCGTCGAGCAGCCATACGCTCAGCACAATGGTGGAAACCGGGCCCAGCATACTCACCTGCGCCGCCAGCGACGAGCCAATACGCTTGACCCCGATCATGATTGCCAGGACCGGCAACACCGTGCATATCGTGCCGTTGAGCAGCGACAGCCAATACACCGGTGGCGCATACGTCCACAACGCGCTCACCGGTTGGAACAGCAGGTACTGGCCGATGCACAGCACGCAAGCGACCATGCTGGCATAGGCCGTCAACCGCACCGCACCGATGCGCGCCACCGCCTGGCCGCTGCCAAACAGATACACCGCGTAACTGAGCGCACTGGCGAACACCAGCGCCGAGCCGATCAGCGTGCGCCGGCCATCCAGCTGTATGTCGTGCCCGAATGCCAACAGCACACCGAGATAACTCACCAGCAGCGCTGCCACCTGCATGCGCGTGGGCCGCTGTTTCAGCACCACCAGCGCGATCAGCACCACCAGGGTTGGGCTGAGATAAAGGATCAATCGTTCCAGGGTCGCGCTGATGTACTGCAGCCCCAGGAAGTCGAGATAACTGGACAGGTAGTAGCCGCTGAAACCCAGCAGCACTACCCGCCCCATATCTCCCCGCGACAGCCGCTGCGCGCGTCGCGCCGCCCACATGCCCATGACGATGAAGAACGGAAACGCGACCATCATCCGCAACGCCAGCAACGCAGTGGCGTCGGCACCGTGACGATAGGCCAGCTTGACGATCACCGCTTTGCCGGAGGCGGCAATGGCGCCCATGCCGGCCAGCAACAGGCCGTTGATCAGCAGGCGCCGGGAACTGGTGGGAAGCGTTGTAGCCGCAGGCCGAGGTGGAACGTTCATCGATGGAGGAATTGCGGGGGACGCCTATTGTCGGGGATATGTTGTGGGAGTGATCAGCTATCAAATGCAAAAGCAGGTGCTGAAAGCCCCCTCCTCCGTCCTAACGCATCAACACCACTTCCTCGGCCGACGTGGGATGAATCGCCACCGTGTCTTCCATCTGCCTGCGGGTGATCCCGGCTTTTAGCGCCACCGCGAAGCCCTGCAGGATCTCGTCGGCGCCTTCGCCCAACAGATGGATGCCCACGACCTTCTCATCATCGCCCGCACAGACCATCTTGAACACCGTGCGTACGTCGCCATCCCCCAATGCCTGCAGCATCGGCCGGAAACGGCTGTGGTACGTGCTCACCTTATCGAAGCGTTTGCGCGCTTCCTCCTCACTCAATCCCACCGTGCCGAATGGCGGATGCGCGAACACCACGCTCGGCACGTTGTCGTAGTCGAGCCGTGCATCGGGCTGGCCGCCGTACAGGCGGTCCATCAAGCGACGCGCGGCGGCGATGGCCACCGGCGTCAACGTCACCCGGCCAGTGACGTCACCCACAGCGAAGATGCCTGGCACCGAAGTGTTCTGGTAGGCATCCACTTCAATGGCGCCCTTCTCGCCCAGCACGACACCCGCCTGTTCCAAGCCGAGGTCATGCGTGCTCGGTACGCGCCCGGTGGCGAACAGCACATTGTCGAACACCGAATGCTCCGGGCCGTTCTGCAACACGGCGCGCACGCGGCCATGCTGGCGCTCCAGTGCTTTCACTTCGCAGCCGAAATGCAGTTCCACACCCTGCAGGCGCAGATTCTCGGCCAACTGCGCGGACACCTCCGCATCAAAGTGACCCAGCAAACGCTGCCCGCGTACCAGCAACGCAACATCGCTACCCAGGGCACGCAGCACGCCGGCCAGCTCCACCGCGATGTAGCCCCCACCGATGATCGCCACCCGCGCCGGGCGCGACTGCAATGCGAAGAAATCATCAGACACGCCACCCAGCTCAGCGCCTGGAATATCAGGTTTCAGTGGATGCGCACCGGTCGCGATGACGATATGCCGGGCAAGCAGCTGGGTGCCGTCATCGCACTCCACCGTATGCGCATCCAGCAGACGACCACGGTGGCTGATGCGAGCCACGCCGGTTTCACCCAGGCGCTTCTGGTAGCTGGCGTGGATGTTGGCGATATAACCTTGCCGCCGCTGTACCAGCTGTGCCCAATCCAAGCCCGGCTCAGCTGGCACCTCGAATCCCATTCGCGAAGCCAGGCCGATACGCTCGGCAAGGTCGGCCGCCAGCCACATCGCTTTCTTCGGAACGCAGCCGACGTTGACACAGGTACCGCCCAATGGCGCAGGTTCCAGCATCGCCACTTTGGCGCCATGGCCTGCAGCGCGGAATGCCGCCGCCAACCCACCCGAACCACCGCCAATCACCACCACATCGTAAGCACTGGCACTCATTGGAATCGCTCCGCGCGATACGGTGTGGGATCAATGGCAGGTGTCTGCCCGGTAATCAAATCAGCCATCAGTTGTCCGCTCCCGCTGCTCATGCTGATGCCGAGCATGCCATGGCCGGCCGCTAGCCAGACGTGAGCATGCAGGGGCGAACGCCCCAGTATCGGCATATCGTCCCAGGTCATCGGCCGCCAACCATACCAGCGCTCATGCACGGCCCCGCCCAGTGGTTGCCGCAGATAGTGATGTGCCGCCTGTTCGAGCGCCTGCAATCGGGTTTCATTGAGGCGGCGATCCTGCCCGGAGAATTCCATCGTCCCACCCAGCCGCATGCGCCCATCCCAGGCGATGACGAACACCGAGCGGTCCTTCAGTACCACCGGGCGGCTCGGCACCTGTGCCGTCTGGCTGGTGGTGATCGAGTAACCCTTGCCAGGCTGTATCGGCATACGCAACCCCACACTGCGCACCAGCTGCGGCGACCACGCGCCGGTAGCAAGTACCAGTTCGGCCGCATACCGCTCGCCTTTCGCGGTCCGCACACGCACGCCGTTTTTCTGCGGATCGAACGAGACGAGCGCGCAGTGTTCTTCGATCTGCACACCCTGCGCACGCAGTACGCGACCGAGTTCGGCGGTGTAGCGATCCGGCCGCAGACTGGCATCCCCGGGGAAGCGGATCGCACCAACGATGCCTTCATTGAAGGCCGGTTCCTGCCGCAGATAGTCAGCGCCGTCGATCACCTGCGTGGCGATTCCCAGCTGCTGCAACGCCTCGCATTCAACCGCATGTCGCTCGAAGTTGGCCTGCTCGCGGAATACGTAATCCAGGCCCTTCTCGGCGAACTCGCAATCGAGCTGATGATCGCGTACCCACTCGACCAGGCGCTGCCGCGAGTCGTTCAACAGCGCCGCGCGGCCTTGCGTACTCTGCAACCAAGCATGCGAATTGCAGCGCGCGGCAAAGCGTACCAACCAGCGCCAAAGCGATGGATCAAAACGCGGTGGGATATACAGCGGCGCCTGCGGTGACAGCATCCAGCGCAGCGCGCGCATCGGTACGCCGGGCGCGGCCAATGGGGGTGCATGGCTGGGCGTGATGGTGCCGCAATTGCCATGCGAGGTTGCACCGCCGAGGCGGCCCGCATCGAGTACACGCACCTGGCGCCCGGCGTGGGACAGGGCCAACGCGGTAGCCAGGCCGGTGGCGCCGGCACCGATGATCAGGACATCGTCTTTGGGGAAATTCACCCGCCGATTCTATTCCTCAACCAATCGACTGACGGCGCAATGGTGGCAGTTGCAAGTAAGTGATCGCACGCCACACCCACTCCATCGGGCCGAAGCGGAAGTACTTCAGCCAGCAATGGCTGAGCAGCACCTGCACGGCAAACAGGGCGATCGCAAACAGCAGCTGCCACGCACGGCCCATCTGCTCGAACCAGCCCAGCCCATAACCGTAGAAAACCAGGGTGCAGATCAGCGATTGGCCCAGGTAGTTGCTCAACGCCATGCGCCCTGCCGGCGCCAACCAACGCAGATGCGCACTCCAGCGCCCCCCCCATGCCAGGTAGCCCAAGCACATCAAAAGGCCCGCCACCGCATTCAAGGCATAGGTACTGGTCGAACGCAGGTCGAAGCGCCCAGGCACGACATAGGGCAGCCACCACACACTGAACAGCATCAACCCCAGACCCAACGGCAATGCGCCCCAACGCAACCAAGCGAACAAGCGGGGATGCTCGGCCGGATGGGCGATGGCACCGCTACGTGCGAACCACGCGCCGATCAGGAACATGCCCAGCACCTGCGGCCCCACTACCATCAACGCGCCCAGCGAGGTGCCGAAATCCCGCAGCCGCTGCAGCACGGCCGTGCCATAACTGCCGTGACCATAAGCCTGACGTTGCGCTTCAATCGAAGCCAGTGCGGTGCTGGCCTGCTTGGCAACTTCGTCGGCCGGCAGCAGCGACATCACCGCACCCAACAGCAGAATCAGCAAAGCCGCGGCCAGATAGGCCGCCGTGCCGAGCACCGGCAACCAACTGCGCGGCGCCTCACGGAACGCCAGCAACACGAAAGACAGCAGCGCGTAGGCCACCAGGATATCGCCGGCCCACAGCAGTACCGCATGCAGCAGGCCGATCAACAACAGGCCCAGGCTGCGGCGTAGATAGAAGCGGGTGAAGTCGCGCCCGGCTGCTTCGGCCCGTTGCGCCATCACCGCGAAGCCCACCCCGAACAACAACGAGAACAGGGTGAAGAATTTGCCCTGCACGAAAATGTAGACGAAGCCGTCGGCCCAGCGGTCCAGCCCTTGCCAGTGCGCATCGATGCCGGTGAAGGACAGGTCCAGCGGCCCGCCGAAGGCCTCGATGTTCATCAGCAGGATGCCAAGCAGCGCCAGACCACGCAGGACGTCCAGCGTGGCGATGCGCTCGTTTGGCGTGACGGGCTGGAAAGCGGAAGTGGACAAGGGCAGACACGCTCTGGTGACAGGTGCGCGATTAAAACATGCCCTCCTGCCGGGGGAGGACGTACCGGGCCGCGTCCGACAGCACCACTACCGCGAAAGCCTCAGCACAGCATGTGCTGTGCTCCCCTGCCATTTCCTTCAAGGGCCATGCCCCTCAAACGCAAAACGGCCCGCACAGGGCGGGCCGTTTGCTGCATTGCTGCCGGTGCGGCAATCAGTGCTGGTGACCACCGTCGCCATGCACGTGGCCGTGCTGCACTTCTTCCTCGCTGGCTTCACGCACTTCGATGATTTCCACGTCGAAATGCAGATCCTTGCCAGCCATCGGGTGGTTCAGGTCAACGTCGACCACGGTCATGCCGACCTTTTCGACGGTGACGGCGCGCGGGCCGAAGTTGGTCTGCAGGATCACCTGCGTGCCCGGAATCAGACGGGTGGTGCCGAAATGCTTCTTCGGCACGCGCTGGGTCAAGCCTTCACGGCGCTCGCCGTAGGCTTCGGCCGACTTCACGTCAACGCCAAAGCTCTCGCCGGCTTCCTTGTCCATCATGGCCGCTTCCAGGCCCGGGATGATGTTGCCGTGGCCGATCAGGATCGCCAGCGGATCGCGGTCCTTGGAGCTTTCGATCGGCTCCTGGCCGATTTCGGAAACGGTGTAGTGGAAGCGGACGACGCGGTCTTTTTCGATCTTCATGCCTGACTCTATCTGGTGGCTGCCCGGGGCAGTCGTTGGGACGGCCTTGTCGGCCGCCGGGTACGCCGCCATGATGACGGCCTTCTAAGGTGGCGCATTATCCGGGCTCCATGCACATCACGCCAGTTTTCCGCTCCCGTACGTGGCAGTTGACCGCCGCGCTCCTGATCACTGCCACCCTGGCGGGCTGCGGGCACAGCCCCAGCAAGTCAGCACCGCCGTCGGGCCACACTTACTCTCCCGTGGCACCGGCCGACCCAGCCGCTGCGTCGTCGGTACTGATGCGGGCACTGGGCCTGGTGGGCACGCCCTACCGGTATGGCGGCAATACGCCTGAATCCGGTTTCGACTGCAGCGGCCTGGTCACTTATGTCTACCGGGACATGCTGGCGCTGAACCTGCCACGCACCTCACGCGAGCTGGCCGCCATCCAGGGGCCGAAGATCGCCACCGACCGCCTCACCGCTGGCGACCTTGTGTTTTTCGGCGACAAGGGCAACGTCTGGCATGTCGGAATCTATGTCGGTGAAGGCCGCTTTGTGCATGCCCCAAGCACCGGCGGAACCGTAAGACTGGATTACCTGGACGGCCCTTACTGGCGTAACCATTACACCGGTGCCAAGCGTGTTTTGCGGTAAACCGTGAATTCAGTCCCCAAAAATAACGAATAATTAACGAAATTTGTACCTATACCCACGCTTCACAGGGCATGATCGCCCATCGAATTTTATTGTGACTGCCGCGTGACGACTGACAACACGTCCTACCCGGGCCAGCCGAAGACCGTTTCACCCTCCATCCGTCGCCTGTTGTGCGCCGTGGCACTGGCCGTCGCCAGCCTCCCGGCCTTCGCCCAGAGCGCTGCGGAAACAGAGACCACCGCCAAGCCGGCGCCTGCCCGCGCCGAGGCTCAGCGCAGCAAGGCCGACGCCGCTGCCACCGCCACGCTGGCCGCACTGCTGCCGCACCTGGCCGCCAGCGACACCATTCCGCTGATGGACCGCTCGGCGATGTTTGCCGGCGACCTGAGCCGCCTGATCTCCGCTTACGACGCCTCCAAGGGCGTTTCTGCCGCCACCGAAGCCGCGCTCGCCAACGACGCTGACGGCAAGGTGCAGTCGGTCCTGCGCCGCGCCATGACCCTGCTGGGTACGCCGTACCGGTGGGGCGGCACCTCGCCGGATGCCGGTTTCGATTGCAGCGGCCTGGTCGGTTACGTCTTCCGCACCGCGCTGGGCATCGAGCTGCCGCGTGTGTCCCGCGAGATGGCCAGCCAGGCCAGCTCCGAACTGATCCGTGACCGCTCGGCCCTGGCTGCCGGCGATCTGGTGTTCTTCGGCCGTCGCGGCCGTGTCGACCACGTCGGCATCTACGTCGGTGAGGGCCGCTTCCTGCATGCCCCGAGCACCGGCAAGGACGTGCGTACCGACACCCTGCTCACCGGTTATTGGAGCGACAAATTCATGCAGGCGCGCCGCGTCCCGCTGTAAAGCGAACGCAGGTACCGCCAGCAAAGCCGTCGCCCTTCCGGGCGGCGGCTTTTTTCATGGCGGTGACAATCCAGCCGGGTGGAAGCAACCTTAATACGCCTCATGACAAAGGTGCGCCAATTCACATAACAGATGTGATTGCACCCTTCTGAATCAGGGGTATATGGTTGCCACCGAACGCAAAGGTGACCACGCATGGCCGCAGCACCTGATTCGAGCAAACGTTGTGTTATCTGGTTCGGAAAACCGGGGGCGCGAGAAAAAGTGATGCTGGCTGCGGATGGCTGGCAAGTACGTGCGGTTCTACCCCAACAGCCCGCCGACATCGGCATGCGCGGCGGCGATATGGTGGTCGGCCTGATTGATTTCCGCTCCAGCTCGGACAACGAACTGGAGCGCATCAGCCAGCTCACCGCCGAGCATCGGCACATGCCGCTGTTTGCCCTCACCCCCGCACAGGGTGAAGACGACGTCCGGATGTCGCACCCGTTGCTTGCCGCTTGCCGGCAGCAGTTTCCGCACCCGCCCGACATCAAGGAGTTGCTGCGGCAGCTGCAGGCGCTGGGTGATGCCCCCTTGGCACTGGCCCACGACGATGTGCTCGACACGCTGCTGGGCGACAGCGAAGTGATGCTGGTCATGCGCGCCACCCTGCGCAAGTTCGCTCCGGTCGACCTGCCGGTGTTGATCACCGGCGAAACCGGTACCGGCAAGGAAGTTGCCGCACATGCCTTGCACCGCCTGTCTTCGCGTCATGGCAAGCCGTTCCAGGCCGTGAACTGCGGCGCCATTCCATCCACCCTGGTGCAGTCGGAGCTGTTCGGCCATGAGCGCGGCGCCTTCACCGGTGCGACCACCCGTCGTCATGGCCTGTTTGAAACCGCGCACAACGGCACGGTGTTCCTCGACGAAATCGGCGACCTGCCACTGGACGCGCAGACCAGTCTGTTGCGGGTGCTGCAGGAAGGCACCATCGAACGCGTCGGCAGCAATCAGCCGATCCATGTCGATGTCCGCATCCTCGCCGCGACCCACGTGGATCTGGAGCGTGCGGTGGACAAGGGCAGCTTCCGCCGCGACCTCTACTACCGCCTGAACGTACTGCGCTTGTCGATGCCGCCACTGCGCAGCCGCGATGGCGATATCGAATTGTTGTCACGACATTTCCTGGCTGATTTCCGCGCCCGCCACCGCATCCGCGCACGCGGTTACAGCAGTGAGGCGCGTCATGCGATGGAGCGTTTCCAGTGGCCAGGCAACGTACGTGAACTGCTGAACCGGGTGCAGCGCGCGGCCATCACTGCCGAGGGTGAGTTGATCACCTGCCAGGACCTGGAGTTGAGCCAGGACGGCAATGGCGCCGGCCTTGGACAGCTGACCCATGCCCGCACCCATGCCGAACGCGAGACCCTGCTGTCGTGCCTGCAGCAAAGCCGTTACAACGTCAGTGCGTGTGCGCGGATGATGAAAGTGTCACGAGTGACCATCTATCGGATGTGTCGCAAGCATCAGTTGACATTGGAAGGCTTGCGCTGAGATGCGTGGTTGAGTGATTCTGGAGCAGCAGCAACGGCCTTCCTCCCCAGGCCTCCCCTTCGCCATGCGAAAGGGAGGCGGCGGAAGCGGATTTCGCTGCAAGCTCACAGACCACGCAGAACACCCCTGCCGGGCACGGCCCGGCTCTACCGGGGTCACAGCATGTACGGCACTTTGAACGCCAGGCTGAAGTCCGGTGCATCCGGGGTCAGGCCGATGCCGAGCATGCTGACGAATGTCGCCTTCGAGGTCAGCGCGTAAGTCACGCCCAGATTGAGCGTGCCGGCGTTGGCGTCACTGCCGATCACCTTCATCCACTTGCCGTCCTTGTAGCGGGTTGACGCACGGGCACTGAGCTTGTCGCTGAAAGAGATGCTCAGGCTGGTGCGCTCGTTGAAGGCGAAGGCGATGCCGGCGCCGAAGTAATACGAACCACCCAACTTCACTTCACCCGGATTGATCGTGTCCGGGTTGGAATCGATGTCGTCAAAGCTACGTTTGAAGGAATGGATGTAGCCCACGTTGGCGAACAGGATCGCCGGATCCGCCGTCTTCACCGCCGACAGGCCCAGGTTGGCCTGCCACACGCCGTTGCCGGTGGGCTGTTTGGCCGGCACCGCAAAGCGGATGAAATCATCGTCGTCGCGTTCGATCACCTTCCAGTCCAGGCCATAGGGCTCACGTCCCGTCGGTGCGGTGACGCCGCCGGTCAGCACGGTTTCCGGCCGCCAGCCACGTTCACCGAACAGCTTGTAGTTGGCGCTGGCGGTCACGTCACCAATGCCGGTGCCATGGGTTTCCTCCTGCGCGATGGCTGCGGCCGAGCCACCGGCCCCCCCTTTCTGGTAGATGGTCTTGCGTGCGAGGTAGGGCACATCCAGGTTCAGGGTCAGCCTTGGATTCAAGCCCCAACGCGCAGCGAAGTTGTAGGTGACCGAGTCGGATTCCACGTTCTCGATGGCGATGTTGCCAAGGAAGATCGCATCCAGCGCCAGGAAGCCGTTGAGGGTGAGCTGCTTACGGTCGTAGCGCGCATAGCTGACGCTGTTTTCAAGCGTCAGGCGGCGATTGAACAATGCCGACTGCTGCTGTTTGACGTCATCGACACTGCGCCGCGCGGCCTCTTTGGCTTGCTGTGCCTCAGCGGCGCTGCTGGCATAGCCTTCGCCGGTTCCCGCCGGTTTCTGCGCGGTCTGCGCCGCCTCGGCAGTGATCGCCGCAGCCTGCGGTGGCACGCTTGCCGGCGCCATGGCCTGCGCCGTCTTGCCGCCGACCCGCGCCTGGATCGCCTGCACCTGCATATCCAGTTCGCGCAGTCGCCGCACTTCCTGCGCGTAGCTGGCCTTCAGGGCCTCCAGCTGCGCCACCAGTGCCCGTACATCCTCTTCATCACTGCTGTTGCTGGCCTTCGCCTCCTGCGCCGCCACTGAGGGCGAAACCACAGCCAGACTCACCAGCGCCGCCATCGCCAGTCGGTTCATTGTCGTGTTCCTCTGTGTTGTCCTTGTCGATGCCCGTGCAGTGCACGGGCCGTTCACTGGCCGCCCACCCCGCCAATCCCCCGATTGAGCGTGATGGCCTGCGCCACGTTCTGCGCCAACGGCAAGTTGCCGCCCAACGACTGCCTGACCAGATCGATCTGCAGGCGGTTGCCCACCTGCTGACCGTCAGCCATCAACTGGATGCTCTGGCCCACGCTGCCACTGCGCATCCACTGCTGCACCGCCCCCTGGCCTTCCATGCGCAGCTGCAACTGCGCGGTATTGCCGTCAAAGCTGGCCGTAGCACTGGCATCGCCCGCCTGTGCCGTGGCGGTGCTCGCTCCGCCCCCACTCCCCTGCCCCGGGATGACGCCGTCGTTGCGCACGTTCAAATGCAGGACGTTGCTGGCGCGGTTGCCATCGCCGGCAATCTGCACGCTCTGGCTCAGGCCGGAGACATTCTGCAAACCGCTGCCATCGATGGCACGGCCACTGGCATCGGGCAGTGGTGCATTGGCGGCGGTGATGTTGACGCTTGGGGTAAAGGTGACCTTGGGTGTGCTGCCCTTGCTGAAGTCCATGCCCAGCGTGAGCGCGCCCTGCAGACTCTGGCCGTTGGCAGCCTGCCAGGTGGAGATCATGGTCACGCCGAACCAGGCCACTGAATTTCCACCGACGGTGTAACGGCCGCGCATCAGGTTGAGTTCGGCGTCGGGAATTTCCTGCAGCCCCTTGCCGGTGCGTGCAGCGTGCTCTCCAGCCTGGACAGGCAGCGCGAGCATCAGCGCAAGCACCAGCAGGCAGGGTTTGAAGTTGTTCATGACAGTGCTCCTTCAGAACAGGTCGGCATGGGTAAACCCGAAGTCGACCAGTTCGGCATCGGTTATCGGCCCACGCCCCTGGCGTGCAGCCAGCGCTCGCGCGCTTGGTTTCTCACTGGGTTGCAGCAGTGCCGTATTGCGGTCGAAGTCGCTGCCAATCACCACGAACACCGCGCGTGACGGCCACGCTTCAAGAAATTCCTTCAGCGGCACCAGTCGGTTGCCGAGAATCGGATCACCAATCTCGGCCATGTCATCGCGCACCTGCTTGAGCACGACGAAGTGGCGAAAGCCGCGCACATCCATCAGCACCAGCCCCGGTACACGCAGGCTTGCCAGCCGGTCTTCGTTGACACGGTAGCCACGGCCACGCATGCCCAACGATTCGACGTAACGCTTGATGTCCAACAGCGAGAAGCCACGCTGCCGAACCAGCTCCTGATCCGCCAGACCCATCATCCCTTCGATCACCGTCGCCTCGTCGGTGTTCAAGTGGTAGGCATGCTTGAGAATGGTGGCCAATGCGGCCGCACCGCAGCTGTAGTCAGTGTGCTGTCGCACCAGATTGCGGAAACGCCGTTCCTGCATGCTCTCGACCTGGCCGCTGTACAACCCGCCATTGGGCAACACGCCACTGAAGGCGACGTCGCCGGCGCGCACCATCTGCGGTGCCATCAGCAATGCACAAGCCATGACCAGAGTCTTGCCGAACATGAGTGTCACATCTCCAGGAACTTCAGCAGGTGGGAGCCCCGGCTCCACGGGGGAGAGGAACAGGGGCTCCCGGTGTCACCCGGCCATTGGCGGATGACCGGGCTTGTTGCTCAGGGCTGAAACATCATCCAGGTGGATGACGTGATCGGTCACGGTTCGTTGCCGCCACCACCGCCAACGCCACCACCGCCCGTGGAGGGCTGTGCGACGGCCAGCGCAAGGCTGTTGGCCTGCAGGTTGCCGGTGCCCGAGGACACGTTGACGCCGATGTTGCCGGAGGCGCCGGAGAACGCGCTGCCCGACAGGCTGGCGGTATTGGTCGCATCAACCGCGATCCAATCCACGTCGATCACCGTCCCGCTCAGACTTGCGGTCAGATCGGCGGTACCCATTTCCGAGAAGCTCAGGTTGCCCTTCTCGTCGGTATCCCAAGCCATGCCACCCACTCCCGGCTTGTTCGGGTTGGCCACAGCACCCTGGGTCTGGTTGTCCCAATCCGAGTGACCTGTCTGGTCACCTGCCGGATGCGTGTTGCCTTCCCAGTTGTCCGGATAGAAGTTGGTCTTCTGGTAGGAGTTGCCGGTGCCGCTGTAAGTGCCGGTGCCGGTGCCCTTGGTGGTGCCGGTGACCTTTCCGCTCATGCTGAGCGAATAGGTGTTGACCAGGTAGTCGTAGTAGCCGTCATTGCTGACTTCGTTGCCCGAGGAAACCTGGTTGGAGCTGATGCTCGAGGTCGCATAGGCGCTGGTGGCCACCGAGGCGGCCAGGGCGTTCTTCTGCTCGTTGTTGTTGCCCGAGGTGACGTTCACGCCGATGTTGCCCGAGGCACCGTTGAAGGCATTGCCACCCACACCTGCGGTGTTGGTCACACCGTAGTTCATCGTGTAGTTGTTCATGCCGCTCTGGTGTACGAACACTTCCGCATCGGCCATGCCGAAGCTGAAGGACGCATCCGCTGCCGACAGCGCAGCCGCGTTGTCCTGAGCGTTGTTGTCGCCGGCGGCGACGTTGAAGCCCAGGTTGCCCGAGGCAGTGGAGCCAACGTCATCGGCGATCGAGGCATCGTTCTGCAACAGGCCGTTCTCGGCTTCGTTGTTGGAGATCGACTGACGATTGTCGATGATGGCAATCGCGGCCGAATCCAGGTTGATGTCGCCGGTGATGGTCGGGTCGCCGGAGAAGCTGACGTCCGAGCTCAGGCGCATGTCCTTTTCAAGATTCACATCGACGCCGTGGTTGTTCTTTTCCTTGCGTTCGTCGGCGCTGATGTTCGAGGTCTTGTTGACGTTCTCGGTAACCTCGTTGGACCAGGTGCTGGTGGTCTCGGTGTTGGTCCGCGTATCGGTATTGCTACGCGTATCGGAATAGCGCAGCCGAGCGGCAGCGTCCAGCTTGAGGTCAATGTCGGTATCAACATTGGTGTTTACGTTGGTGTTTACGTTGGTATTGGTATTGGTATTGGTATTGGTATTGGTATTCGTGCGCGTCTCATTCACGTTGTGCTGGTGATTGATGTTCGCGCTCGCGTTCTGGTCGTCCGCCGCATTGGCTGCCGCACTCATGGTGAATGCGGTAACCGCCATGGCGAGTACTGTCCATTTATTCGCTTTCATGGTGCCCTCTTCAGGTTTTCTGATGCATCGGGTGGATGGAACATTGCTCACGGGGTGCCCTGCACGGAGATGCTGAATCTGTTCTCCGTTGCATTGCCTGATCCCGCGATCTGATTGAGTTGCAGCACACCGTCAAACCCGCGCAATGCGGATGCGTCCACTCCCACCTTTCGTGTGGCGCGTGGATCATTGGCAGCAGACTGCTCCCCCGCCGACGCGAGCGCCTCGGATGAAGCCATTGCTTCATCACTTGCCTCGCGTATGCCCTGTGCGGCCAATGTCGCGGTCACGGAGTTCAATTCCGAATTGCCGCCGCCACTGGCCTGATTGATCGATGCAATGCCGCTGGCACCCGCCAACGCATTGCCCGCGATGCGGGCGCTGGCCTGCATCGGGGTGTTGAATTCGTCTGATAGATGCCGCTGCGTGGCGCTCACGCTCGCGGTTGCGTTGCGACCACTGGCGAAGCTGTGCAGGTTGGCCTGCAGGTTCAAGTCGCCGGCGGCCTGGTTCACCGCGATGGCACCGTTGGCACCCGCCAATGCATTACCGTCGATGCGCGCGTCCGTCGACAGGTACGACAGCATGCCGGTGTAGTCATCCGCTCTGGATTGCGCCATCACCGGCGCGGCCATCGCCACGCCCATGACCAGCCCGACGATCTGCATCCGTGCGAGGAGGTACCGGCTCATTTGCCACCCGGCCCTGCAGGTTGCCCCAGCGGGAACTGCGCCAGCGCGCCACGCACCTGGTCACCAATGCCGCGCGTGGCACCGCCCACCGCGCCCATCGGGCCGCCGATGCTGCGTGCCAGCTGACCGCCGGACAGCATTCCGCCGTCCCCGGTTACGCGCCCCATCGTGCCGCCCACTACACCAGAGGTGACACGCTCGACGGTGGTCTGGCCGTGCTGACCCGCCAGGGGGCTGCCGGCCAGGCCCGACTCCATGGCGGCGTAGTCGGCATCGCTGAGCTCGTCCATGCCGCCCGCGCCCAATGCCGAGCCCAGTTCCTTGCGCGGCGAGGGGTCGGCAATCAGCGCCAGGCCCGGCGGTTGCATGCGATACGCCGGCCGTGCCGAGACATCGCGCAGCAACACGATCTCACCGGGTTGCGCCTTGACACCCTGACGCGCCCCCGATGCGTGCGCTGCCGAACCGCTGGCTGCCACCAGTACCAGAGCACCGATGAAGCCGGTAATGCGATTGCTGATCCTGCTGTCCATTGCTCCGTCCATTCAATCCGACGGGGGACCAAGAGCAGCATCCGTGCCAAGCCGCTTTATTCAATAAAAACAATGCGATGGACCGCAGACACAACCCCTTCGACTGTATCCCTGTCACAGCTTTCCAGGCTTGCGGGGGCAAGCCCTGCTCGCCATTCATGGGACCACGACCGTGCTGCAGCGCGGTTCTCCCGGTGGTGTATCAGGGGTGTTACAGGCGCGTGTTACACCCTGCTACAGCGCTCCCCGGGACGGACTGCCGCGCCGTCGGCGAGCACTGCATTGCGCGCAAATACGCCCCACCCGGCACAGGTAACGGCCAAAAAAAAACGAAGGGCGGCAAGCCGACCTTCGTTCGTATGGAGTGCCGCTTGGCCGGACTCAGGTACGGTGATCACCACTGCCGACGCTGACCGCTCCTGCGGCGTCGTAGACCTGCTGATCCAGCAGTCCGGTCTCTTTGGCCACTATCACCGGCACCACCATCTGCCCGGTCACGTTGGTCATGGTGCGCATCATGTCCAGAATGCGGTCGATGGCGTAAAGGTAGCCAATCGCCTCCAACGGGAGGTTCGCCGCGCTCAGCACCACCGTGGCCATCACCACCGCCGTGCCCGGTACGCCGGCGGTGCCGAAGCTGCCCAGCACCGAGGCGATCAGCACCACCACATACTGCTCAGGCGTCAGTGGCACGCCGGTGTACTGCGCGATGAACACCGCGCACAGTGCCGGGTAGATCGCACCACAGCCATCCATCTTGATGCTGGCACCCAGCGGTACCGCAAATGACGCGTAGTCCTTGTTGACGCCCAGGTTGTCGGTGATCGAACGCATCGCCACCGGCATCGCTGCAAAGCTCGACGAGGCCACGAACGCCACCTGCATGCCCGGCGCCGCGCCGCGGAAGAACTTGATCGGGTTGAGCCCGTGTGCAAGCAACAGGCCGCTGTAGACGATGACGATGTGCAACGCGCAGGCCACGTACAGGGCCAGCACGAAGTTGCCCAGCGGCAACAGCTTCTCGAACCCGTAGGTACCCACCAGCCCGGCAATCAGGCCGAACGTGCCCAGCGGTGTCATCTCCAGCACGAAGCGGGTGACCTGGATCATGATCTCGCTGAGCTGGCCCACCAGCTTGCGTGCCTCGCTGACCTTCTCACCCAGCTTGACCATGGCAAAACCGAGCAGGCCGGCGAAGAAGATCACCGGCAGGATCGAACCGCGCCCGGCGGCCAGCACGGTCTCACCGGCGGCATTGACCCGCGTGCCGATACCGGCCAGCGCATAGAACACGTTCGCCGGCACCACATCCATCAGCACCCGCGCCACCGACGGCACGTCGCGCGGAGTGTAGGCGCTGTCCACGGTCAGCTTCAGCCCGCCGGTGCCCGGCTGCATCACCGTGCCCACCGCCAGCCCGATGCCCACCGCCAGGACGGCGGTGATGATGAACCACAGGAAGGTGCGCCCGCCCAGCGCGGCCACCGATTTCTGGCCGTGCAACGAGCTGATGGCGTTGATCACCGCGAAGAACACCAGCGGCACCGCGATCATCTTGATCAGGGTGACGTAGATCTCGCCCAACGGGCCAAACCAGGTTTCAGCAGCAGGCCCCAGGACCCAACCGGCCAGCGCGCCCAGCACGAAACCGCCCACCACACGCTGCCAGAAGGGGATCCGCAGCCAGGCAGATACCACGTTCATAAAGGAAATCCGGGAAGCAAAATCGAGGGTGCCACGATAGCGCAAGGCTTGCCGCAGCACGATCCCGGCAGGGAAAAGCTGCGTGTCATATGCATGCCTTCCGGGCTTGCCCATAATGGCCGCCTTGTCTTCACGCCGGTATCACCACAGATGCAAAAAGCCACGTTCCTGTCCGCTGCCCTGTCCACCCTGCTGCTCGGCGCTTGCGCCAGCACCACGCCCCAGTCCTCCACGAGCGCCTCGGCAATCATCGTGGACGTGCCCAAAGTGGCGCACCCGGACGGTGAAACCCCGCAGTGGTGGTACCGCGATGGCGCCGCCCGCGCAGCGGCCAATGGCGCCATGGCCGGCAAGGCCAAGAACGTGATCCTGTTCCTCGGCGACGGCATGAGCCTGACCACCGTAGCCGCCGCACGCATCCTGGAAGGCCAGCGCCACGGCAATCCGGGCGAAGAGAACCTGCTCTCTTGGGAGCGTTTCCCGGCCACGGCGTTCAGCAAAACCTACAACACCGACTCGCAGACCCCCGATTCGGCCGGCACCATGACCGCCATCACCACCGGCGTGAAGACCCATATGGGTGCCATCGGCGTCAGCGCCGGCAGCCGCAACAACTGCGCCGACAGCCTCAACAAGGAGTTGCTGACCTGGCTGCAGTTGGCCGACAGCGCCGACATGGCCACTGGCATCGTCTCCACCGCACGCCTGACCCACGCCACCCCGGCAGCGACCTACGCGCACTCCCCCGAGCGCAACTGGGAAAACGACACCGATCTGCCCGAAGCGGCGAAGGCCGCCGGTTGCGCGGATATCGCCCAGCAGCTGATCTCCACCGCGCGCTACGGCCGTGGTCCGCTGGTCGCTCTGGGCGGCGGCCGTGGCCAGTTCACCACCATCAACGAGCAGGACCCGGAGTACGACGACAAGGTCGGCCTGCGTCTGGATGGCCGCAACCTGGTTGCCGAATGGCAGGCTGCGCATCCGCAGGGCGCCTACGTCTGGAACGCCGACCAGCTCAAGGCTGCCGCCAACGCCCCGGCCCTGCTCGGCCTGTTCGAGCCGGACCACATGCAGTACGAGCAGGACCGCGCCAAGGATCGTGGCGGCGAACCCTCGCTGGCCGAGCTGACCCGCGCGGCCATCGCCAATCTGTCCAAGCACAAGCAGGGCTATGTGTTGATGGTGGAAGGCGCGCGTATCGACCACGCCAACCACAGCGGCAACGCGGCCCGCGCACTGGGTGACACCATCGCCATGTCCGACGCGGTGAAAGCAGCCATGGATGCCACCTCGGCTGAGGACACGTTGATCATCGTCACCGCCGACCACTCGCATACGCTCAACTTCGTCGGCTACCCGGCACGCGGCAACGCCATCCTGGGCAAGGTCAAGGACAAGGGCGGCGAAGATGGCATGGGTGCACTGGATCTGGCCCGCGACGGCATGGGCATGCCCTACACCACGCTCAGCTACGCCAATGGCCCCGGCTACACCGGTGCCAGCAACCAGCAGCCGGCCGGCCCCAAGAAATTCCCGCACGGCCCGAGCAGCTTTGAGCAGGCCAATGGCCGCCCGGACCTGACCCACGTCGACACCGAGCACCCGGACTACATGCAGGAAGCGCTGGTGCCGTCCAAGAGCGAATCGCATGGCGGTGAGGATGTGGGCATCTGGGCACGTGGCCCGGGCAGCACGGCAGTGCGCGGCACGATGGAACAGAACACCATCTACCATCTGATCGTGCAGGCCACTCCGCGTCTGCGTGAA
This sequence comes from Stenotrophomonas humi, assembly GCF_001431415.1. Lineage (GTDB taxonomy): Bacteria > Pseudomonadota > Gammaproteobacteria > Xanthomonadales > Xanthomonadaceae > Stenotrophomonas > Stenotrophomonas humi. Next base: position 34,485 of record NZ_LDJI01000029.1, read on the forward strand.
CGCCTGTGCGCCGTGGGCACCTGCGACGTGGCGGGTGTGCCGGTGGAGCTGCCGCAGCCCAAGCAGTTCGAACGCAAGGCCCAGTGACCTCCGCACGCCTGCGTATCCGCATCCGGCCAGTGGCAGTCCTGCTGTCGCTGGCCCTGCTGCCTGGCATTGCCGGCGCAGCCGATGCCTGCCACCGCCGCGATACGGCGGATTTCGCGGTGCTGGAAGGCTGCCAGCAGGCCGCTCCAGGCGCGCTCTCCATCACGGCCGCTGCATTGGCCCAACTGAATTTCAATGAAGACGGGCTGGCTTCACTGCAGGCCGGCGATCAGTACTACTACGTGCGTCGCGATGGCCGCTATCTGCCGGTCATCGACTATGACAACGGCCCAGACTATTTCCAGGAAGGGCTTACCCGGGCGCTGGTCAATGGCCGCTTGGGTTACTACGACATCCAGCTACAACCCGCCTTCAGCGCTCGCTTCAGTTGGGGCTGGCCATTCAAGAACGGAACCGCCGAGGTCTGTGAGAACTGCCATCCCGGCAAACCTGATGCTGGGGGCCACACCGCGATTGTCGGCGGCCAACATTTCCGCATTGACCGCCTGGGCAGGCGCCTGCCAGAGCCGCGCTGAGCGACACCCGGTGAACGCGGTCCGGGCTGTGTTCGTTCTGCCGTCTCGGCTTGCCATGTGCGGACAGCCCGCTCGCGGCCTGCACACGAATTGCGGTCGCCGCACCCCGCACCGATACTCGGCACCGCCATGAACCTGCTTCCTCCTTCCCTGCTCGACGCTGCAATCGACCGCCCGGTGATGGTCGGCTTCAGCGGTGGATTGGATTCGACCGCTCTGCTGCACCTGCTCGCCAACGCACCCGCCCGTGCACCCGGCAGCCTGCGCGCGGTGCATGTCCATCACGGCCTGCAATCGCAGGCGGATGCATGGGAACTGCACTGCCGCGATGTCTGCCGGCAATGGAACATCCCGCTGCAGGTGGTCCGCGTCGAGGTTGCCCGCGACAGTGGCGACGGGCTGGAAGCGGCCGCGCGCGCAGCCCGTCATGGCGCCTTCAAGACCCAGCTGCAGGACGGCGAATGGTTGGCCTTGGCACACCACGAGGATGACCAGGCCGAAACCTTCCTGCTGCGCGCGCTGCGCGGCTCGGGCATCGACGGTCTGGCCGCCATGCGCCACCTGCGCGCGTTCGGCAATGGGCAGCTGTGGCGCCCGTTGCTGCCTGTGTCCCGGGCCACGCTGGAAGCCTATGCGCAGCATCATCAGCTGCCGTGGATCGACGACCCCAGCAACGACAGCGACAGCTTCGATCGCAACTTCCTGCGCCTACAAGTGCTGCCGCTGCTGCGCGAACGCTGGCCGCAGGCCGCCGCAGCGATGGCACGCAGCGCAGGCCTGGCGGCCGACGCCAGCAATCTGCTCGAACGGCAGGATGAGGACGACCTGCAAACCTGCTTGCGCGAAAACAACACACTCTCCATCGCCGCATTGAAACAGCTGCCTGGCGCCCGCCAATCGCGCGTGCTGCGCCGTTGGGCGCGCCAACGCGGATTACCGCCACTACCAGCCAACGGCGTGCGCAGCATCCAGCAGCATGTCCTGCCTGCTGCGGATGACCAGCAGGCGGAATTCCGCTGGGGGGGGGCGCGGATCATCCGCTGGCGCGGGCATCTGCATGCGGCAACGCGTCTGCCGGAGTGGCCGCCCGGCTGGCAGACGCAGTGGGACGGTCACAACCCGGCGCAGCTGCCCGATGGCGCGACTTTGTCATTGCTCGGTGCTGCCGCGTTCGACACACCGCTCAGCCTGCGCCAACGCCACGGCGGCGAGCGCATTCAACTGCCCGGACGTGAGCACTCCCACCAGCTCAAACACCGCCTGCAGGCCTCCGATACGCCGCCGTGGCTGCGCGCACACCTACCGCTGCTCTGCGATGGCGACGAGGTGCTGGCGGCCGGTGACGGCATCATTTCCGCATCGCTGCAGCAGTGGTTGCAGGCACATGACGCGCGCCTGCTGTGGCAACCGCCAGATCCGGTGAATTGACCCTTTCCCGCTGGCCGCTCACACTTGCCCCCATGCCCAAGAAGTCCCCCAACGAAGCCTCGCCGGTCGCCCACTTCGAGCAGTCGCTCGATGAGCTGGAACAGCTGGTAGAGAAGATGGAAGCCGGCGATCTGAGCCTGGAGCAGTCGCTGGCCGCCTATGAACGCGGTGTTGGCCTGTACCGCCAGTGCCAGCAGGCACTGGAGCAGGCTGAGCTGCGCGTGCGCCTGCTCACCGATCCCGCCCAGCCGGAGAAATCCGAGCCGTTCGACAGCGTTGGCAATGACGACTGACGCCCTGTTTGCCGCCTGGCTGCAACGCACCGAACAGCAACTGCAACGCGCCCTGCCCGATCCCGAGACGGCCCCGAAGGGCCTGCATCAAGCCATGCGCTACGCAGCCCTCGGCGGTGGCAAGCGCATGCGGCCCTTGTTGGTCTACGCCGCCGGCCATCTGTTCGGCGCCGATGATTCCCGCCTGGATGCCGCGGCTGTTGCGGTCGAACTGATCCATGCCTATTCGCTGGTGCACGACGACCTGCCGGCAATGGACGACGACGACCTGCGTCGCGGCCGGCCGACCACGCATATCGCTTTTGACGAAGCCACGGCCATCCTGGCCGGTGATGCCCTGCAGACCCGCGCCTTTGAAGTACTGGCCGAGGCAGAGTTGCCCGCATCACTGGCGCTGGCCTGCCTGCGCACCTTGGCCAGCGCCTCCGGTGCGGCCGGCATGTGCGGTGGCCAGGCCCTGGACATCGATGCCACCGGCCACCAGCAGCCGCTGGCTGACCTCAAGCGCATGCACGCACTCAAGACCGGTGCGCTGATCCGCGCGGCAGTGTGCATGGGCGCCCTGTGCGGCAACGCCAGCACCGACGAACTTGCACGGCTGGATGCATTCGCCGACACGCTCGGCCTGGCCTTCCAGGTACGCGACGACATCCTTGATGTGGAAGCCAGTTCCGAACAGCTCGGCAAGACCGCCGGCAAGGACCAGGCGCAGGACAAATCCACCTTCCCCTCGCTGTTGGGCATGGAAGGCGCCAAAGCCACGCTCGACGAACTGGCCTCGGCCATGCAGTCGGCATTGGCTCCGTTCGGTGAGTCCGCTGTTGCGCTGGCCGCACTGGGTGAGCTGACGGTGCGTCGCTCACATTGAGCCGAACCCACCTGCCCGGCCGATGCCCGCCCCACAAAATCCGTCCACAAAAAAGCCCGGGATTTCCCGGGCTTTTTGCGATCTGCGCGCTGATTACTTGATCAGACGCAGAGTCACCGGATAGCGATAGGTCTCGCCCTTGTTGGCCGCCAGGCCAGCGAGGATGCTGAACACCACGCAGGCGATCCATGCCACTGCATAGGTCAGGAAGCCGATCAGCACGACCATCAGCACGCCGCTCACGAAGTAAGCAATCAGCAACGTGATCTGGAAGTTCAGCGCTTCCTTGGAGTTCTCGTTGAGGAACGCCTTTTCCGGCTTGTCCTTGTTGATCAGCCACACGATCAACGGAACGATGAAGCTGAAGAAAATACCCGACAGATGCACCAGCATCGCCAGTGAGTTGTCGTCCGAAGCGTTGGCACCTGCCGGCGGCGGCGGTGGGTTGTTCTGATAGTCGCTCATTGCGTCCCCTAGATCCTTGTTATGGGTTGAGATTTGTTGCGGTTTAGCCGCCGTAAGGATGACGCCTAAATCGGGATAAGAATAGCCCGCACTTATTAAAAAACGCGTCAATCGTTACCGGCAACCGTCATTTTCCCCACCAGGATCGAGCCAACCGAAACATGCGAGCGCCGATCGACGTCGGTACCCACCGCCTCGATACCGGCAAACATCTGCTTGAGGTTGCCGGCGATGGTGATGCCATCCACCGGATAGGCGATCTGCCCGTTCTCCACCCAGAAGCCGGCCGCGCCGCGCGAGTAGTCACCGGTGATGCCGTTGACGCCCTGCCCCATCAGCTCGGTCACCAGCAAACCGGTGCCCATACCCGACAGCATGGACGCACGGTCGCCGGCATTGGCCGCCACTTTCAGGTTGTGCACACCGCCGGCATTGGCCGTGGTTTTCAAGCCGAGCCGGCGCGCCGAGTAGCTGCCCAGGATGTAGCGCTGCAGCACCCCGTTGGTGATCAATGCCGAGTTGCGCGTAGCCACGCCTTCGCCATCGAAGGTGCTGGAACGCAGGCCGCGCGGCAGCAGCGGCATTTCATCGATGGCAAACCAGTCCGGGAACAACCGGGTGTCGACACTGTCGAGCAGGAAGCTGGCACGGCGATACAGCGCACCGCCGGAGACCGCTCCCAGCAGATGGCCGATCAGTGAGCGCGCTGTTTCCGCGGCGAACAGCACCTGCACCTCGCCCGTCGGCAGCGAACGCGGCTGCAGGCGCGACACCGTACGCTCGGCGGCAATCCGGCCCACCTGTGCCGGGTCGTCAAGGTCCTCTCGCGCCAGTGCGCTGGTATACCAGCCGTCGCGCTGCATGCCGTCGCCCTGGCCGGCGATCAACGCGCAGCCGATGGAATGATGGCTGCTGCGCTCGCGGCCGATGAAACCATGCGAATTGGCATACACCGACAGGCTCTGCGCGGTTGCCGCCGAGGCGCCATCGGAATTGCTGATGCGGCCATCGGCCGAGCGCCCCGCCGCTTCACAGGCGAGCGCCAGATCCAGCGCCTCATCGGCGCTCAGTGCCCACGGGTGCCAGCCGTCCATATCCGGGAACTCGGTGGCCATCAGATCGGCGTCAGCCAGGCCGGCGGCAGGGTCGTCCTCGGTATGGCGCGCGATGGCGCAGGCCTGGGCCACGGTGGCCTCCAGGCTGGACTCCTGCAGGTCGGCCGTGCTGGCACTGCCCTTGCGCTGGCCGAAGTACACGGTCACGGCGATACCGCGGTCGTGCGTGGACTCGACCGTCTCCACCTCGCCCAGACGCACGTTCACATCCAGCCCGCGTTCCTCGCTGCAGCTGACCTCGGCCTGGCTGGCGCCCATGGCGCGGGCTTTCTCCAGCAGCCGCTGGGAGATGCCCGCCAGCTGTTCCAGCCGCGGCAGGCTGTCGTCGGTGACGGGGGTGTGGGTGGTAATGGCGTTCAATGCTTTATCCTTGTTGGCCGAATCCCCTTCACACAGCCCGGCGTAGCCTGCCCGGGCGGGGTGCGGATCCTTTGCGAAGAGCCGGCCAGCTTGGCCGGACTCAAGAATGTGATGCGAGTTCCTCGCAGGGTTCCAGTCAGACATGGCCGGAACCGAACGATGCGAATCCTCGCGTAACCCCGGCCATTCGTGACCGGATTTTCAATAACTGAAGTTTAGTGGGTAGCAGTACGATGCGCGGACGCGACCAAGATACCGGTGAATTTTTAGGCGAAAGCCGCAGCCAGAACCGGCGCGAAGCGCTGGAAATCCTGGCGCTGGGCGAACAACTGGTGGATCTGACGCCAGCCCAGCTGGCCCGCCTGCCGATCCCGGAAGGCCTGCTGGAACATATTGAGTACAGCAAGCGCATCACCTCGCACGGTGCGCGCAAGCGCCAGCTGGCCTTCCTGGCCAAGCAGATGCGGCGTGAAGAGGATGAAACCCTGGATGCCATCCGCAACGCGCTGGATGCCAACAGCGAAACCTCACGTCGCGAAGTGGCCATCATGCACCGCATGGAGCGCTGGCGTGAGCGGCTGCTGGCCGAAGGTGACGTTGCCCTGGCCGAGCTGCTGGACGAGCACCCGGAAGCGGACCGCCAGGAGCTGCGCACGCTGGTGCGCAATGCGCTGGCCGAGAAAGCCAAGAACAAGCCGCCGCGCGCTTACCGCGAGATCTACCAGGTGCTGCGCAACCTGATGCTGGTGCCATTGCTCGCCGGCCTTGACGTCGGCTCGGACGATGAAGACGAAGAAGCGGACGACGAAGCGCAGGAGTGACGCGATTCCGCGGTTGTAAGCCGACAGCGACCTCCTGCGCTTTGGTTGTTGTTTCATTGCGAAGAGCGTGCCCCTCACCCTCCCCTCCGGGCCGGATGAGGGTTGCCGTGCTGGAGTTCAGGCCTGGGTGCCGCCCACGGTGATCCCCTCGATCAACAACGATGGCTGGCCTACGCCGACCGGCACGCTCTGGCCATCCTTGCCGCAGATGCCCACGCCTTCGTCCAGCGCCAGATCGTTGCCGATCATGCGCACCTTCTGCATCGTCTCCGGGCCATTGCCGATCAAGGTGGCACCCTTCACCGGGGCAGTGATCCTGCCATCTTCGATCAGGTAGGCCTCGGTCGCCGAGAACACATACTTGCCGCTGGTGATGTCCACCTGGCCGCCACCAAAGTTCACGGCATACAACCCTTTCTTCACCGAGCGGATCATCTCCTGGGGATCATGGCTGCCGGCACGCATGTAGGTGTTGGTCATGCGCGGCATGGTCATGTGCGCGAACGATTCGCGGCGGCCGTTGCCGGTGGGCTTCACGCCCATCAGGCGCGCGTTGAGCGTGTCCTGCATGTAACCGACCAGGATGCCGTCCTCGATCAGCGTGGTGCACTGGGTCGGCGTACCTTCGTCGTCGATATTGAGCGAGCCGCGGCGGCCGTCGAGCGTGCCGTCGTCGACGATGGTCACGCCCGGCGACGCCACGCGCTCGCCGACGCGCCCGGCATAGACGCTGGTGCCCTTGCGGTTGAAGTCGCCTTCCAGGCCATGGCCCACCGCTTCGTGCAACAGCACGCCGGGCCAGCCCGGGCCGAGTACCACCGGCATCACCCCGGCCGGAGCCGGAATCGCTTCCAGATTGACCAGCGCCTGGCGCAACGCCTCGCGGGCGAAGCCTTCGGGGCGGTCGCCGGCAAACAATTCTTCGTAGCTGTAACGACCGCCGCCGCCGGAATAACCCGACTCGCGGCGTCCGTTCTGCTCCACGATCACCTGCACGTTCAAGCGCACCAGCGGCCGCACATCGGCGGCCAGCACGCCATCGCTGCGCGCGATCAACACCGTATCCACGCCACCGGACAGGCTCACCGTCACCTGCTGCACGCGCGGATCGGCCGCGCGCAGGTAGCGGTCCAGCCGCTTGAGCACCTCGACCTTGGTTTCGTTGCCGATGCCGTCCACCGGGTCCAGCGCCGGATACAGCGAACGGCCGCTGCCGCGCACCAGCGAGCGCACGTCCTGCGCGCCACCCTCGCGGGAAATGGCACGGGCCGACTGGGCGGCAGCCAGCAGCGCCGCCGGCTGGATATCGTCGGAATAGGCAAAGCCGGTCTTCTCGCCGGAGATGGCGCGCACCCCCACGCCCTGCTCGATGGAATGGGCACCATCCTTGACGATGCCGTCCTCCACGCTCCAGCTCTCGCGACGCGAATGCTGGAAGTACAGGTCGCCGAAATCGATGCCCGGCCCCAACAGGGTGCCGAAGGTGCGTTCAAGACGGTTTGCATCCAACCCGGCGGGCAGCAGCAGGCGGGTTTCGGCGAGCGTGAGTGCGTTGTCGGTCATGACATTCCAGATGGGGGCTGGGCCTGCGCTTCGCAAGCCGGCGGGAATCAGAGATGGTTCACGCGCCGCGACACGGCGCGCGCAGGAAGGCTGTGGCTGACAACCCCACGCGTGAAGAGGGCTTGCGCACAGCTTCTCAGGGACTGCCGGCGGCCGGCGTGATTACCGGTGGCGGCGTGCGTGGACTGTCGCGGTCGATCACTTCCACCTTGGGGTCTTTCCATGGCCCGGTGACCTTGTAGGTCTTGGAGCCGATTTCGCCCAGCGGCTTGCCAAGCACCGCGTTGGCGGCCGCGCCCACCGCCGCGCCCACCGGGCCGCCGGCTACCGCGCCGACCACGGTCAGCAGGTTGCCCGAGCGCGGGTTGACGTCGATGGTCTGGTCGAACTGCTGGCTGCGCAGGTCGGTCTGGCCACGAATGGTGATGTTGGCCGCCGGTGCCTCTATGGCGATCTTGTCGGTGCTGGCCATGCCGCCGTCAAAGCGCACGGCACCATCGACATGATTGAAGGCCAGGCCCTTGGAAAACAGATCACGGAAATCCAGCATCAAGCGGCGTGGCAGCTGCGCCACACTCAACAGGCCCAACACGCGACCGGCACCGGGTTCCACTTCCAGCAACTGGCCATTGCGCAGATTCATGCTCAGACCACCCTCAAGGTTGGCCAGACTGAATGCCATCGGCGCGGCGTTCCAGTTCACCTGCAACTGCATCTGTCCCTGTCCACCACGTACCTGACCGCCATAGCCCAATCGCTGCATCAGATCGCCCAGATCCTCGGTCTGTACGCTGGCGGTGGCTTCGGTACGAGCCTGCGCGGCCATGCCACGCCATTGCCCCTGCACATCGATGGTCTGCTTGGGCGCGCGGATCTGCAGCTCCTGCACATGCAGGCCATCGGCCAACGGCTGGGTCCGCAGGCGCGTCTGGCCCAACTTCACCGTGCCGAACGCCAGGTCTTCGATATCCAATGCCAGTGGCGGAATCTTCGCCGGATCGACCGGTGCCATCGGCGTGTCGGTGGATTCAACCGCCGCCGCCGTGGCTGCCTGCCAATGCACGCGTTCGAGCTGGCCGCTGACGGTTGCACCGTCGGCCTGCGGTATCTGCAGGTTGCCGGCCAGCGCCGGGCCATCCAGCTGCACGGCCACGGCATCGGCGCCGGGGCGCAACCGCAGGCGTGTCTGCGGGAAGCGCCCGCCGATCAGCAGCAACTGGTCAGCCAGTACATCCACCTGCTTCAGCGCCAGCCCGTCCTTGTCCTGCGACGTATCACCGCCGCGCGCCAGGCTGATCCATTCCAGTGCGTCCAGCGACGGCGTGCGGCCATTGACCACCAGCCCATCGGCGGGCGGCTCATGATCGACCCGATCGCTGCCCATCGTGACCTGAACGCCGGTCTTGCCGTTCTGGCTGCGCGCGGCCAAGGCCATCAACTTGCCGAAGGCGACATCGATGCGACCACTGCCCATCGGCAAAGCCGCCTGCACGGTGGTGGGCAGCGCGTCGCCGGCTGGCTTGTTCAACGGTGCCGGCAGCTGCAGGCGCGTGCCCTGCAGGTCCGAATGCAGAGTGAGCAAGGTCGGTGGCGCGGCGCGGCTGCCGGTGGCGACCTTGGGCAGGGTGACGCCTACCGTCCAGTTGGAAGTCCCGTGTACATAAGGCTTCAGCCACCCCAGTTCGGGGGCGCGGTCCAGCAGCCTGCCGGCGTCCAATGCGGCCGTCAGTTCTGCCTCGAAGGCATGTGCGGGATTTTTGACCGGATCACCTGCGCGCAGCGCCAGCACGCCATCGCGTTCCTGGTGGCGCACCTGCAGGGCCGGCGCATCGAAACCATTGCTGCCGTACCGCACGTTGCCATGCACGTTGTCGAACTGCAGATCCCAGCGCTTATCCGCCAGCCGGGCACCACGCAGATCCACCGTCCCCTGCAGGCGGCCAGCTCCCTCTCCGCGGCGCAATGGCAGCAGCAGGTCGAAGTTCACATCAGCTGGCCCAGCCACGCTCAGGTTATCCAGCGTCTCGCCATACGTGGCCTGCAACGGGCTCTGCTTCAGCATCGCCAGCAGATGGCTGCCATCGTCGGCGGTGGTCGCGCGTACCTGCAGCAGTGATTCGTGGAAGTCGGCGATGCCGGCCTGCATCCGGTCGACCTTCACTCCGGCCAGCTCGCCCCTGCCCTGCAACTCGAAACCGTTGCCGATGAAGTTGATGTCCGCATCCACCTGCCGCATCACCGGCCAGTCCTTGTGGAAGCGGATGCTGCCGCCATCGATATGCCCGCCGGCCTCAAAGCGGCCGTCGTGGTCGTTGAAGGGCCAGTCGTCCAAGTCGCCCACGGCCAGGCCGGTGGCTCCGCGCAGGGTGCCGTCCACCAGCGCGGCGTCCAGCCAGTCCACCGCCGCCTGGCTCATGCTCGACCGCACCCAGAAGCGCTTGGCGGCAGTCAGCGGGACATCGTCGATCTTGGCGGCCAGGTTCATCCACGGCCGGGTGCCATCGCCCTGGAACCACATGCTGCCGCGCACGTCGGCGGCATAGTCAGTGCCCTGCACACGCAACGCGGGGGTGCCCACCTGCCAGCCGGCACCCTCGCGCCAGCCGATCAGTTCGCCGGACATGCGCAGTACGTGCGGCACGCCAAAGCCGGTGGGCCAGTCGAAACGCACTTCATGATCGGGTTGCAGCTGCAACGACACCGCCTGCGCATCGCCTTCAAAACGACCACGCAGACCGCTCAGCCCAGGGCTCTTGCCGACGGCATTGAAGCTGGCATCCAGCAGTTCGCCATCGGCGCGCAGCGGGCCATCGGCATCACCGACGATGCTGACATCGGCAAAGCGCAGTTTGGGTCGCGACTGGTAAAACCAACGGCGCAGATCAGGCGCCAACCGTTCGCTCAGCGCCGCCACCCGCAGCAGCGGGCCAGCGTCGAGCTGCTTGCCCTGCAGTGCGAAGTGCCTGCCCCCGGCAAGCAGCAGACCGTCGAGCACCTGCGGGCTGCCGCTCTCGGTGATACGCAGCAGCGGTGCATCCACACGCCAGCCGCCGTCGATGGTTTTCCAGCGCGCCCGCAGCTGCAGGTTCCTGAAACCGGTGGAAGGTGCGTCCGTCGCGGCCTGCAACGGCGCGCCGGAAAGCTGCACGTCTTCGAGCTCGCCTTCGGCAGTGACGGCCACCACGCGATGATCGCGCAGTTGCACCCAGCCATTCAGTTCACCCTTGCCCTGGCGCAGCTGCACGCCGGCAAAGCGCAACAATGGCGACCACGCGGCGAGGTCGGCCGGCTCGGCGGACAACCAAGCCTGGCCGTCGCCGCGATCCCGCTGGAAATCCAGCACGGCGGTCAACGGCGGCGCGGCGGTGTCGATCCAGCCCTTGGCCCCCACCCGCAGGCGCTGGCCATCCACGCGTAGGCGCACGTCTACACGGGGGATGCGCGCCTGCACGCCGATTGACGGTGCGGCCACCTGCAACTGGCCACCAATGACCTGCAGCTCACCCAGCCGTCGCAGCGCGTCGAGCGGGTCGCCACCGTTGTCGGCACTGGGCAGGCCGCGCACCGACCAGCGGCCATCATCGGCACGCTGCAGGGTCAGGGCCAAGCCGCGCAGGCGCAGCTCGGTCAATGGCGCCCCCGGCAGTAGACCGGAGTAAAGGGCAACCAGCACTTCGGCCTGCCCCACGCGCACACCACCGTCGCTGCCAATGCGCAGGCCGTCGAGCTGCAGCAACGGGCCGCGACGGGTCCAGCGCGTATCCAGCCGGTCAAAGCTCACCGGCTGGCCAGCTCGCTCACTCAGCCAGGCAGCCACCTTGTCCGGGTGCGACTCCACCATCGGCAACAGCTGGCTGAGCGTGCCCACCAGCAAGGCCACGCCCACCAGCACGAGCGCCAGTGCGAACAGCACATGGCGTCGGAGATGACGCAAACGGTGGTGCAACAGCGTGGTCATTCGCCAACGCCGCCCTCCACGACGGAAGCGGAACGACGATCAGAGCAGCACGACATCGAACTGCTCCTGCAGGTACTGGTCATCGGCCTGGAAACGGATGCTCTTGCCAAGAAACTCTTCGAGCTCCGCCACCGCCGCTGATTCCTCATCGGTGATGCGCGCCACCACCTTGGACGAGGCGATCACCAGCAGACGCGCAGCCTCGAACTGGCGCACGGCGCGGGTGATCTCGCGGAAGATTTCGTAAGTCACCGTTTCGGTGGTCTTGATGCTGCCGCGCCCGCTGCATTGCGGGCAGGTCTCCGACAACTGCCGCTCCAGGCTTTCGACGGTACGCTTGCGGGTCATTTCCACCAGACCCAACGGCGAGAAGTCGTAGACCGTGGTCTTGGCATGGTCGCGCGCCAGCGCCTTTTCCAGCGTGCGCAGCACCTGGCGGCGGTGCTCGGGGTCATCCATATCGATGAAGTCGATGATGATGATGCCGCCCAGATTGCGCAGCCGCAGCTGCCGGGCCACCGTCTGCGCCGCCTCCAGGTTGGTGCGGAACACGGTTTCTTCCAGGTTGCGCTGGCCGACGAAGGAACCGGTGTTGACGTCGATGGTGGTCATCGCCTCGGTCTGGTCGATCACCAGGTACCCACCGGACTTCAGCGGCACCTGCTTGTTCAACGCTCGGACGATTTCATCCTCCACACCGAACATGTCGAAGATCGGGCGGTCGCCGGTGTACAGCTCCAGCTTTTCGTCCAGCACCGGCATGTATTTGGCGACGAAGGCCTTGAGTTGAGTGAAGGTCTCCTTGGAGTCCACCTTCACCTTGTCCACGTCCTTGCGGATCAAATCGCGCACCGAGCGCAGCGGCAGGCTCAGGTCTTCATAGATGATGCTGCACGGCGCCGCGTCGCGACCACGGCGCTCAACCACGTTCCACACGCGCGACAGATAGGAAATATCTTCTGCCAGCGCCTCGGCTGGTTGGCCTTCGGCATTGGTCCGCACGATGTAGCCATAGCCACCATGCTGGGCAGAGATTTCCGTGACCAGCGATTTGAGCCGGGCACGTTCGGTTTCGTCCTCGATGCGCGCCGACACGCCGACCATCTTCGACTGCGGCAGCAGCACCAGATAACGCGAGGGAATGCTGATCTGCGTGGTCAGCCGCGCGCCCTTGGTGCTGATCGGGTCCTTGACCACCTGCACCACGACGTCCTGCCCATCACGCAACAACTCGACAATCGGTACCGACGACGGCAACGGCAGCGCGGGCGCGGTTTCATCGATGTCAGCAGCCACCGGCGGCGGCCGCACCACGTCGTTGGCGTGCAGGAACGCCGCGCGCTCCAGGCCTACTTCGACGAACGCGGCCTGCATGCCCGGCATCACCCGCTGCACCTTGCCCTTGTAGATGTTGCCGACCACGCCACGGCGCCAACCGCGCTCGATGTGCAGCTCCTGCAACATGCCGTTCTCGATCACCGCCACGCGGGTTTCGCGCGGGGTGACGTTCACCAGGATTTCTTCGGACACGTCCTTCACTCCCCCTTGTCCATGGAACCGCTTGCCGCCCCCGCAGTGAACGCCGACAGCAACGCCGCGGTCTGCTGCAACGGCAGCCCCATTACCCCTGAATAACTGCCCGCCAGATGACTGATGAAGCGCTCCGCGCCCCCTTGGATCGCATAGCCACCGGCCTTGCCCATCGGCTCACCGGTGGCGACGTAGGCGGCAATCTGTTCGGCGCTCATCGGCGCGAAGGTCACCTCGGACGCCACCGTTTCCAGCGCATGACGCCCCGCCGCAGCCAGCGCCACCACGGTGATCACCCGGTGCGTGCGCCCGGCCAGCGAGGCCAGCATCGCCGCCGCATCGGCCGCATCGGCCGGCTTGCCGTAGACGCGGTCGCCCAGCACCACCTCGGTATCGGAGCCCAGCACGACCGCCTGCGGGTCATCGCCGACCAGGGCCAATCCGGCCCGCGCCTTGTCCAATGCCACCCGGCACACGTAGGCTTCAGCTGGCTCACCCACCCCACGCACCTCCGGCACGTCCGTATCCAGGACACGGAAGGGCACGCCAAGGCGGGTCAGGAGTTCATTTCGTCGGGGGGAGCGGGAGGCAAGATAAAGCATCGCGGAAGCATAACCTGCGCCGCCTACCTGAATGATCCGCCGCATCGCGAATGTGACAGCAACCCCGCGTTGGCTCACCACCCGTTCATCGCTCCGAACTTCAACTTCACGATCCAATCCAAGGAGGATCCTCATGCGCTGCCATCACGCCTTTGCCCCGCTGCTGCTGTCCCTGTCACTCGCCCTGGGAGCCACGATGACCGCCCACGCTCAAACCGTCCCGACCGTCGTCGCCAACGACGCCACGCTGCTGAACATCTCCGCCCAGGCCGAAGCCCACCGTGTGCCGGACATCGCCACCCTGTCGGCCGGCGTGGTCACCCAGGCCGTGGACGGCAATACCGCCATGCGCGAGAACGCGGTGCAGATGGACAAGGTCATGGCCGCCATCAAGGCCGCCGGCATCGCCGAGCGCGACATCCAGACCAGCGGCATCAATCTGAATCCGCAGTATCGCTACGCCGAGAACGAAGCACCGAAGATCACCGGCTATCAGGCCACCAACACGGTCAGCCTGAAGGTGCGTGACATCACCAAGCTGGGCAAGGTACTGGACAGCCTGGCCGCACAGGGAGCCAACCAGATCAACGGCCCCAGCTTCGAGATCGACCAGCCCGAACCGGTCTACGACGAAGCCCGTCTGGCTGCCCTGAAGAAGGCCCAGGCCCGCGCCGAGACCTACGCCAAGTCTCTGGGCCTGCGCGTGCGGCGCATCGTCAGCATCTCCGAAGGCAGCCAGGGTGGCTTCCGTCCGGCACCGATGATGATGATGAAGTCGGCCGGGGCTGCTGCCATGGACACGGCGGTTTCGCCCGGTGAAACCACGCTGTCGGTCAACCTGGACGTGGTGTTCGAACTGGGCCGCTGATTCAAACGCTTTTTGCGAAACAACAACGGCGCCCGAAGGCGCCGTTGTTGTTTGTGGACACCGCGCAGGCCGCGATACCGGCAGGCGTGTGAGGCAGACACTCCGGACAACGCACTTCAAGCGGCACTCAGCGCAGCCGCGGCTGGCGCGAAATCCCAACACCACAACCCCCTTCCCTGACACGCAGCTTGTCCAGACAAAGGAAGCGCGCGACAACATCGACCCACGCACCATCACAATCAGCGCTGCCCCTGCCCATCGCAAAAGAGAGGAACGGAGAGGAACTCCTTCCACACCGCAATCAACACCCCTGATCCCCTTCAAAGCTGTCCAGCAGATAACCAGCAAATCCCGCCCTGCTTGTCGGCAACCCCATTCACTGGCGCACTGGCCTCACGCGGGCCGGAACCTGCAACCCCGACCTGCGTCATCGCGCGTTGTTTTATGTCACACGCCCACGCATGGAGGTGGAACATGGTCCGCACGCAACCCCGCACCACGTCGTTGCACTTCGAACCGTCCCGCATCTTCGCCTACAGCACCGCCATCGCCCTGCACGCCCTGGCGTTGGGCATGCTGCTGATACCGCTGGCCCAGGCCCCCATCCGCAACGACACCGTGCGCGAGCGTTGGCTGGTTCCGGACGTGAAGCCGGTAGTACCCACGCCACCACGTCCAGACCCCATCCCCGTCACCCGTGCGCCCTCACCGCCTCGCCAGCCGGCGTTGCCCGCGCCTGTCGATAACGCCCCGCTGCCGATCTTCGCGACCGAAGCCGTCATCACCGCACCGGCAGATGTCGCGCCGGTGGAAACGACCGCACCAGCCATTGACTCGATCGGCCCCTCCTCACCACTAGAAGGCGTGACATTGCGTTACCTGCGCAACCCCGCTCCCGCATATCCACGCGATGCATTGATGGCCGGTGCACAAGGCACCGTCACCTTGCGCGTGCTGGTCGGCGAAGACGGCTCACCGCTGGAAGTCACGATCGAGCGCAGCAGCGGCAACCGCAGCCTGGACACCGCCGCCCGCAACCAGGTACTGCGCCGCTGGAAGTTCCAACCCGCCGTTGATGGTGGACGCCCCGTACAGGCCTACGGACTGATCCCGGTGGACTTCAAGATGGGCTGACCGGTTGAAGACCTGCAGGGCGGGCCCAATGGAACCTCCTTGCAGGTCGTTGCTCGAACGCAGGAACAACCCCTGACCACAGGAAGCGGACTGCACAACACCGAGTAAGTCACTCTGGCTTTATGCGATTCACCACCGCGGCAGACCGTCACGGCAGCACCGAAAAAAACAACATGGGCCGCAGCAACATCGCCGGCGGCCCATGTTCATTTCAGTCACCACACGCTCAGCGCATGCAGTCGCCCCCTAGCGTCAGAAACACTGGGCCGCAAGCGTCCCGGTCGCCCCGTTCGCCGTACGCGTACCAGATTGGTTGATTCCCAGCGTGCCGCACTTGGTGTCCTTGGTGGCCTGCGAACCTTGGGGGGTCGCCGTCAAGCTGAAGCTGGTCGCCGTCGGATCCGCCGCCGGGTCAATTGTGTAGTGCTCTGCAATCTCATCGTCACACGCGGTCTTCGGCACCACGGCATCCTGGTAGCCCTTTCCAGGATGACTGGTGTAGTAGCGCTCCATGAACTGCACTTTCTCCAGCAGGCAGCCGGCAGCAGCCACACGCCGGGTCTTGACCACGTGTTCGACATAGCTCGGATAGGCGATACCGGCCAGGATGCCGATGATCGCCACCGCGATCATCAGCTCGATCAGCGTGAAGCCCTTTTGGTTTGACATGCTCATTCCCCGATTCATTGCGCCACGATCTCACGCCAGCTGATGCGACTGGGCCGACCACCAGTGGGCGGATTGATCTCGTCACTCTTTGTGCCGCTACTCAGGTCGCTTGGCCCGGTACCGGTACCCACCGTCACAAGCGTATCGGTCAGATTCACTTCGGTCGGCATACCGCCCTTGACTCCCACAGAGCCAATGACACCGCTGTTTCCATCCTTGTCGGTCAAGCCCGTTCCGTCGACAAAGTAGCCGCCGCTCTTGGGACTGGTACCGGTGAAGAGATTGATGGCATTGACGAAGCCCGTGCCGCTGGCGCCACTACAATCCACGCCCGTGGCTGGAATCACCGATGTCAGATACATCGCCGAGCCATAGATCGTCGGTCCCGAGGTCACTCGCTCCGGAACCGGTAGGTCGATGAACCACCCCTGCTTGCTACCACCCAACACCGAGTATGCCTCGAAGCCACGAGCGTCGTTCCCATCCTTGGTCTTGCCGGAGAACGGAATGGTCCGTGCTTCCAGCGCTGCGCGGCCGGCGATCGTCGTATTCGTATCAATGATCCCGTAGATGCTCTGAACCTGGGAGGTAATGCCGTCACCGGGAACGTCGGAGTTGGAGATGAAGCGGCCGGTACCAAAGCCGACAAACACCTTGCCCGACGTATCACGCCCCACACCCAATCCACCGGTAATCGCTTGCGGCGCGCCCTTTGAATCAACTGCCTGGAACAATTTCACAGCAGCACCCGGATTGGTACCCTCGAAGTTCCAGCGCCAGATATTGCCCTTCAGGTCACCGCCATAGACCACGTCGATCTTGCCGTCACCATTGAGATCGGCCATGCCCGTAGACATCAGGCCATTGCCCGAGCCCGTGGCAGCAACCAGCTTATGCGTCTTGATCACCGAACCGGTTGCTGACAACTCATAGGCGTACAGCGTCGCCGATCCGTTGGGACTATCGATGCCATTGGGCACCAGCGCATATGTCTTGCCGGCGTTACCGTTGCGGATGCGAACTGCACCGAACACGTAGCCCATGTCTCCATCAGGATCCGCGCCCGACTTCGGCGTCTGGAACGTCTGATCCCACAGCACGTTGGATGCGCCCATCGATGTGGGATTGGTCACATCGAGTGCAAACACGCCTCGACCGCCGCGACCCAAGGCCGCCACCAGGATGTTCTTGCTGTTGCCCTGATTGGCACGACTGATTACATCCATCTGGCCATCAACGAAATAATGGTGCTCATAGTCCGGTGAACTGAGCTTCGCCATTTCCTCGAAATCCAGACCCTTGGGTACATAGGAGAACAGGATCTTGCCATCCTTCACGCTGATGGCGTGCAGCATGCCGTCATTCGCCCCAACGAATACAGTGCCGGAATCCTCCACGAACGCCGGTGAGGAATCCACAATGTCACCCAGCGGGTAAGCGCGCTTGCGCAGCGTGCCATCCTTCTGCCCTTCTTCCTTGCTCTGGACACCACGCAGGTAGTCGATGTTGTCCGCCGCAGTGACCGCAGCAGCGGTACCTGTCGCGGCACGTGCAAACACGCTGGAGGAAGGCAGCGCGGTGTTGAACACCTGCGGCGTTCCGCCAAAGCCGGTCAATACGGTGCGCTGTGCAAAATTGGCATTGACACCACCGGCAGCAAAAGTCTTGGACAGCGCCCAAAGCGGTGTATTCGACACACCGGTCAACGCCGCATTGAAGGGACTGGCGATCATGTCGCCAATCCAGGTATTGGAGGTAAACCCGGCCACGAAAGTCAGCGTGGTGGATTCCGTCTTGGTCGAGCTGGACGCAATATTGGAACCGGATGCACTGCGTGCAGCGATATTCTTGAGTGCTTCGTCCAATGCATCCGCGAATTTGTCTGTATCCGTGGCAACCACGAAACTGCCTTGCCCATTGAGGCTGGCATGCCACAGATCATCAATACGCTGTCCACCAGAGTTCCTGATGGGATCAGGCCACGTGCTCGGCGGCGGCTTGGTCGGATCCAACGTTCCCTGCAGACCGATCGAGATACCAAACGTCACCATGTTCTGCCACGTATTCAGCGTATCGTCGTTGGCGAGCGTCGGCTTCAGATCAGTCTTCCAATAGTGATATGCCACATCGGCCAACGTATCGGAATAGTTGTCTCCGTAAGTACTGCCCTTGTCGGCATTCCCCAGTTTTGATGTGTAGCCACCCGCGTTGTCGGCCTGATTCCAGTAACCATCAGTGGTCAGCAATGCATAGTTCTGGCGACAAGCAAGCATGTTGCCCGTACTGTCCTTCCACGGATCATCACTACTGAAGTAGCGACCCGCCCGCTGCAACGCGCCATGCAACGGTGTATTGCCACCGGCACTGGCTGCCTGCAGGCGGCTATAGAACGTGTCGCGATTGCCGTCTACAAACAATCCATCCTCGGTTTGATAAGGAATTGGATACGCCGGAACAGCCCCCCCAACGTCAGTCCGGCTACCACCCTTGTTCCAGATGGTGTCAAAGCCCACTCGGAAATTCTTACCCAAACGGCCAAATGCTTCAGATGCGCCCGCCTTGGCCATCTTATTGCGGGTCCGGTGGTACTGGTACCAATTGGCAAAATTCTGCAGCTCTGCAGCCTGTCCTCGCGGCGCCTGAGCATTGCCACTGGCATCTTTGCTGGTACGCGGTGGCGTTTCATCCACCCAGTTGCGCGAAACCGTTGCCGTGTAGCTGATATTGGATATCGAATTACGGCTCCCGTTCAAAACCTGGAAATAGACGGTCGTCAGTGACGTAACGTCCAGGGCCAGACTCTTGGGATTGTCACTGCCGGTGTAGCTATCAAGTTGTCCGGAACTGCAATTGCTGGACGAGTAGACATACAGCCGGGTGTTCTGATTACCCGAAATCCTGAGCACCAAGGCTTCCCAACCAGACACCGGCACGGCAAAGCAATCAGAACGGCCGTTGCCCGCTATGGAAGAAATCCGATCATTAAGTATCTGACTGGATTCAGGCGATTGACGCTGCACCACGCCACCACCAGAGCTCTGCGACGAGGTCGAGCTGGCTATACGATACTTGTCATACCTGCTTGCGACCGTACCCGGATTGGTGATGCCTGGCTTGGGAATATAAAAGTACGACTCTTCGCTGTCTCGCAGATCCAAATTCTGGCTTCCCGTACCGGTAATAGACGAGGAAACCGACTTGAAATTCGCAGCACCCAGGCGATCGTCGAGATTGACGCTCGATGTGCGCCACGAGTGATAATCGCGATCAGGGTTGTAATAAAGCGTGTTGTTCACATAAGCACGATCGCTGACGTTGTCATTCAGCGAATACTTGTCCGAAGGCATATGCACAGCCTGCATCGAACCCGAGTCATCCAGGATCAGCATGATGTTTGGCGGAATGGCATCACCACCTGTCAGCAGCGGATAGTTCGGAAACGAAGTCGTGTCAGCAGCCTGCGCCGATGCGGCCGCCATCATCGATACCAGCGCGGTACACATGCCGATGCGGATACGCTCGGCCAGAGCATGTTTGGAATCAGGATTGGATTTCATGGCGTGCCCCGTCAGCGGCGATACAGCGATTGGACAATGACCTCCGCGCCCGAAGGCGTGGCGGCATAGGCGGTGATGCGGTAAACGCTCTGCTCAGCAGTACTGATGCAGGCTTTGGACACGTCGACACAGTCCGAAGCACCACCACCACTGACCGAGGTACCAAAGTCTTCGATCACGAAGCGCGGCGAGATCGCAACCTCACCGTCATAGCTCTTCACCTGTGCACCCGTCTGATACTGGCTCCCACCATTGGCCCAGAAATCCTTCGCAGCCCATACAGGCTCGGCGTCGGGTTTCGGCATCGCACAGCGACCGTTGGAACAACCGGAAGAAGGAAAACTGATGGCCGCAGCATCACGCACCATGATTTCAGCTTGGCGCAGCCCGGCTTCAGCCACCTGAAACGCCAGACCACGGGAAATCGTATTGGCAGCCATACGCTCCTGCATGATGGCGCCCCGCATCGAGGCCAGGCCCAGCAGGGTGATGACAACCAGCAACATCAACACCACGATCAGAGCCGCACCGGATTGCTCCTTCCGCATCGAAAAGGAATGCATCGTTTTCATAGGATGTTGTCCTGATGGTTCCGCAGCACGATGACGTCCTGCATTGTTCTTTGCAGCACATTGCCTTCGTCGTCACGCACGTCACTCGCCGCCATTGCACCGCGTTGCGCCTGGAAAGTCATCGCCAGATGGATCGCCGTCACCAACGTCCAGTTGTTGCCTCCGGCCACGCTTGCAGCATCCACATAGCCAGAAGCATCACCGACCTTGTAACCCACGGTCATGGCGGTGACGCCCTCGGCAACTTCGCTGCGAACATTCTGCGCAGTGCGATACAACGAAGTTCCACCGCGACCGTTATCCTCCACCGTCCATCGTGCTTCGTACGGCGCTACCACGAACGCAGGCGAGCGTCCGATACCGCGCGGACATGCAAGTGAATCAGCTGCGCTCGGCACACCTTCGATATGGAAGCAATAACCGGGACCAGACACCGTTTCGCTGCACTTCCCGGCTTCAGGCGCTGTCGTGAAACCCGCACCACAGTTCGCGCCGGCAGCATGCTGCACTGTCGCACCGGAAATACCGGTAACCGAAAATGCAATGGCGTGATCGCTGTTGCAAACCAGCAGCGGCTTGCCTGCTTCAATTCCGCTCGCAGAATTCAATGTCAAGGCGTTATCCGGCCGGGAATGCTGCGTAACCCGGTACTGCGGGCCATTGGCCAGGTATAGGGAAACGAAATCACGCCCGCCGTTCGTACCACCAAACACGCCGTTGGCAAATCGATCCCAGAATTGCGCATCCGGCGCCGTGATCTGCACCGTGATCGGATTGGCGGCATTGAAGCGCGAACATGGATTCATACCCGCCTCGCGGATGTCCCGTGCAATAAGTTCAAAGGCGGCGCGCTGGTTTTCCTGGATGCGATTCACCATCTCACTGGCGCCATAAACGCGTCGGTTCGACATGAAAATACTACCCGCAGCAGCCACCACAAGCAGGCCCAGTAACAGCGCAACCATCAATTCGATCAGCGTAAAGCCCCGCTGACGGGCGCCCATATTGGTATTCATAGCTGGCTGGTTACCTCGACTTGTTCCTGCGAGTCGCCACCCGTACCGCGCTCGTCATTCCACTGCACGCCCACCGAGCAGGTCATGGTGTTCTGCACGCAGACCACCCTGCCTTTGGCGTCAGGTGCCACGGTCTGCTTCAACCCAGTCAGCCAAGCATCCATGCTGCCTGGGTCTCCCGAGCCTTGACCATCGACATAGATATTCGTGTTGTAGGCAGATACGTTCTCGCGATCGGCACGGATGATGTCCATCATCGAATACACCTGCACTGCCGCTTGGGTACGGCTTGCGGAGCTACCGGTGTTCTTCAGGGTAATTGCCTGCAACGCGGCGATACCCAGCACTCCGATTGCCAGGATCAGCACCGCGACCATCACTTCGATCATGCCGATGCCGCGTTGCCGGGCTGGCATCGAGCTCATGCACGCTGCGTTCTTCATATTCATATGTCTCCCGGAGCGGAGCAGTTCGCCCCAGCTTCACGACGGGCGCTGGTGATGCGCACCACCGCAGCAGAAATGTCCACCGCGTTCTGCCCGGTCAGGTCCGCAGCACACATCGAGATGGTGCCACTACTTTTTGCACCTACCTGGACAAAGCCCGAGGGCGTAAAGGTAATGCGCGTGTTGCCTCCGGTAACGTTGGCGCTCGTTTTCACAGAAACCTTCGGATTTGCCGCAACCGAGCGCAGTACTGTGGGAGCGCCGTTCACGGTCGAGAGAACTATCCACTGACTACCTACCGTGTTCGAGCAGCTCGCGCCATCGCTACTGGGACAGAAGGTCGTCGCCTGCCGCCGCGAAATTGCCTCGGTACGGGCGATCTGCAGGCCCGCGATCATTTCGTTACCGCTGGATACCAGACGGTTGTGACTGATCATTTTGCTGAAACTGGGAGCAGCAATGGCCGCGATGATCCCCGCCACCGCCACCGTGACCATCAGCTCGACGAGCGTAAAGCCCTTATCGTAGCGTTTCCCAAACACTCTTACGCTCCCCGCCGGAATGTTCCCGACCATGCGCAAGCTCCCCAGATTGACTAAGCTGACACGCTAAGCCAGCCCCGTCCTCCCGTCACGTCCAGACCGATGGGCGGCACTTCGCTCATGACCAATGGCAGCATCCATTCCGCCCATGCCAGAAAAGCCCACCCTCACGCCGCTGGACACCCTCTGGAAAGCACCGGCGATCATCTGGACGATCCTGGCCGGCGAAGGACTCGCGATCATCCTTGCCCTGGCGCCGGAGCATATCGGCAACCGCTGGGTGCTGTTCGGCGCACTCTCCCTGATGGTGCAGTGGATCTCGCTGTCGGCACTGGGAGCGCTGTACCTGCTACGCAATCCGTTGTCCCGCCTTCCTCCCACCTGGATCGCCAACATCACCTTGCTCGTCCTGGTGGCCTGCAATCTGCTGGTCTGCATCGCCAGCTGGTGGGTACTCAGGAGCCTGCTGCTCATTTCGTCGGAGAACTGGCTCCCCACGCTGCTGCGCTTTACCGGCATCGTCATCACCTTCGGCCTCCTAGGCCTGGCCGCCTTCCAGAACCACTGGCGTGCCCGCCAGCTTGCCGTGCGCGCCAAGCAGGCTGAGCTGGAAGCGCTTCAGGCCCGCATCCGCCCCCACTTCCTGTTCAATACGCTCAACACCGGTGCGGCGCTGGTACACCAGCGGCCGGAGGATGCCGAGCGCCTGCTGCTGGACCTGGCCGACCTGTTCCGCGCTGCGCTTGCCGGACCTCAGGAAATCCCGCTGGCCGAGGAAATCGCGCTCTCCCGTCGATATGTGGAGATCGAGGCACTGCGTTTCGGCGAGCGCATGCGCGTCCACTGGGAGCTGCCCTCGCCACTCCCGCAACTGCAGGTACCCACGCTTTCCATCCAGCCGCTGGTCGAGAACGCCATCCATCACGGCATCGAGCCATCGCCCGAAGGCGGTGAAATCCGCATCTCCGTCGCACAGGGCAAACAGCAGATCATCGTCACGATCGAGAACGACCTGCCTGCAGCAGGTACGCGGCCGCTGCGCAACGGTCACAAGGTTGGGCTGAAATCCACCAGGGCCCGCATCCAGGCCATGACCAACGGCGAGGGCGACGTCGTCACTCGCATTGAGAACGGACGGCATATCACCACCGTCACCCTGCCAACCTGAGTAGCGCAGCCCCCTTCGCATTGCACGAAGGGGGCATCCAGGCGCGATCAGGCGCCGACGATCAAGCCACCACCTGGTAGCAGGGGTGGTACTCACCGGAAATCTTCATGCGGCGCTGTTCGACGAATGCACGCAGCAGCTCATCCAGGGCCTGCATCATCTCGGTGTCGCCGTGGATCTTGAACGGCCCAAACTCCTCGATGCGACGCATGCTTTCTTCCTTGACGTTGCCGGCAACGATGCCGGAGAACGCACGTCGCAGGTCGGCCGCCAGATCCGGCGCCGGGCGTCCCTTGTGCAGGTTCAAGCCAGCCATGGCTTCATGGGTCGGCACGAACGGCTGCTGGTACTCCAGCGGAATCTCCACCTGCCAGTTGTAGAAGAACGAATCGCGTTGAGCCAAGCGGAACTCGCGCACGCGCTTGATGCCCTGCGCCATCCTGCGGGCAACGCCAACCGGATCGCCGACGACGATCTCGTACCGCTCAGCGGCCTTGTCACCCAACGTCAGGCGGATGAAACGATCAATCTGCTCGAAGTAAGGCGCCGCGATGGCCGGGCCACTGAGGATCAACGGGAACGGCAGTTCCTTGTTCTCCTCGCGCAGCAGAATGCCGAGCAGATACAGGATTTCCTCGGCGGTACCCACGCCACCCGGGAACACGATGATGCCGTGACCCAGACGGACAAACGCCTCCAGCCGCTTCTCGATGTCCGGCATGATCACCAGGTGATTCACGATCGGATTCGGCGATTCGGCGGCGATGATGCCCGGCTCGGTGATGCCGATATAACGCGTATTGGTCTTGCGCTGCTTTGCATGGGCAATGGTGGCGCCCTTCATCGGCCCCTTCATCGCCCCCGGCCCACAACCAGTGCAGATATCCAGTCCGCGCAAGCCGAGCTCGTAACCCACCTGCTTGGTGTACAGATACTCGTCACGCGAAATCGAGTGACCACCCCAGCACACCACCAGGTTCGGATCGCTCGGCTGCAGGATGCGCGCATTGCGCAGTACGCCGAACACCGCGTTGGTGATGCCGTCGGAGGTTTCCAGGTCCGACGCATATTCCGGGCCCAGCTCGATGGCCATGTAGGCCAGGTCGCGCACCACCGAGAACAGCAGCTCGGCGATACCGCGGATGATCTCACCGTCGACGAAGGCCGCCGCCGGTGCATTGCTCAGGTCGATGCGGACACCGCGGTCCTGCTGCGTTACTTGCACATCGAAATCCGGATAAAGATCGCGCGCAGCACGCGGGTCATCCGACGCGCTGCCACTGGTCAGCACGGCCAGCGCACAACGGCGCAGCAACTCATGCATGCCGCCACCGGAGGCGTCGCGCAGCCGCGCCACTTCCGTACGCGAAAGCACATCCAGCCCACCACGCGGGTAGATGCGCGCATCCTGCACCGGCAGCGCCCTCGCTGCCCCTTCACTCTTGGTCATTTCCACTTCAACTCCTTCTCATTGGCGATCGACTTTAGCGCTGCCCCCATGAAAAGGAAAACGGCCGGGTTGCCCCGGCCGTTTTCGGTTTACATCCGATCAATCAAGCGATCAGAACTTGTAGCGGAAGCCCACCTGCATCGACCAACGCGATTCCCAATCGGTCAGGTTGACCTTGGTGACCTTGTTCGCGTCGAAGTTGTAGATGTACTTGCCAGTGGCCTGATCGATACCTGCGAAGGTCGCAGCGCCGCGATCGCTGAACGGCGAGGCATAGCTGACCTGCCCCCAATCCTTATTCAGCAGGTTGCCGACGTTCATGATGTCCAGCCAGATCTCAGCCTTGTGACCCTTGAAGAAGGTCGGCAGTTCCTGGCTGATGCGCACGTCGAAGGTGTTGACCCAGGCATTGCGCTGGCTGTTGCGCGGAGCAACGCCACCACGGTATGCCGCCAGACCTTCCTGACCATCCAGCCATGCGAAGAAGGCGTCTTCCATCGCCGCACCGCCGGTGAACTTCACGTCACCACGGCCACCCGGCACATAGAACAGGTCGTTGCTGTAACCATCACCGTTGGCATCGTTCAGGAAGCGCCAGCTGTACGGCAGACCCGAACGGCCTTCGTAGAACATCGAGAAGGTGGTGTAGTTGTCACCGAAGAACGCCTTGCGGAACTGCAGGCTGCCGGTGAAACGGTTCTTGATCTCGTAGTTGGACGTACCGGCAACCACGTCATTCGGGTTGAGACCGGCGACGTTGTTCCAGTTGGAGATGGCACGCGAGGAGGTCAGCGGGCTGACTTCGGTGGCGTCGGTGTAGGTGTAACCCAGCGACCAGCCCCACACATCGGTCAGCGGCTTGCTCAGGCTGGCGGTGAACTGGGTGCTGCGACCCTTGTCGGTGTTCTTCAACAGAATCACACCGTCGTTGTGCCAGCCGGTCACGTTCTCGTAGCCCGGGATCGTGTCAGCGATGGCGCCCACGTTGGTGTTGCTGCCTGCACGAACACCGGTGCCGGCGTACGCGTTGGACCAGTACATCTCACGACCGTCCTGACCGCGCACGGCATTGACGTTGCCCAGATCCAGGCGCTGGAACGCGATGGCGTCCTTGACCTTGGTATGCAGCAACTCGACCGAGCCCACGATGCCGTACCACGGCAGCTCGTGATCGAACGCCAGGTTGGCCTTCCACACGGACGGCTGACGGATGCCCTTCTCCATCAGGTTGACCATCATGCTGTAGCCCGAAGCCGGCGACGGTACGGTCGGGTTGTTCGGATCCAGCGAGACCGGCAGGCTCGCCCAGATCGCCTCGCGCTGCGCCTGCGTCATGCCGGCGGTGATGCGCTGGTTGTAACCGATCAGGCCGAAACCGCTGTTCTGGTAGGAGTTACCCACCCACACGTTGGCTGCAGCACCCTGGAACAGGCCCAGGCCGCCACGCAGCTGCGTCGGACGCTCGCTGTCGAAGGTGTAGTTGAAGCCGAAGCGCGGCTGCACCAGTGCCTTGTCCAGGGTCTGACGGTTGTCATAACCGTAGATCTTCTGCACCAGCTCGTTGTGCACCGGAACGTCGTCCAGGTCCGGAATATCGACGCGCAGGCCGAACATCAGGTTCAAGTTGTAGTTCACCGCCCAGGTGTCCTGCACGAACAGGCCGGTGTTGCGGTGCTTGTACTGCATCGCGACCGAATCCATGCCCTTGCCCGGGACCGGTGCATTCAGGTCATACACCCAGTAGTGACCGTTACGGAAATCATCCAGGTTGGCAAAGCCGTAGGTGCCCCAGATGTTCTGCGCGTACAGGTTGTAGATTTCGTTCGATTCCCAATCAAAACCGAACTTCAGGGTGTGATCACCGATGTACCAGTTGGCAGCGCCGTAGGCGTTGGTGGTCTTGGTGCTGATGTCATTGCCGTGACGGAATTCGTCGGCACCGGCATTGAGGTACGGCGGAGCGACTGCCGAGTTGCCCGGGCCACCGCCGATGATGATCTGCGGCAGCTTCGAGTAAACGTTGCTCAGCGAATCATAGGTGCGACGGCCGACCTTGAACTCGGTGGAGAAGTTTTCGTTCCAGTCACTGAACAGCTGGATGACGCTGGTCTTCACTTCCTTGTTGATGTCGTACCAACGGCTGCTCAGACCCAGCGCCGGACCGGCGGTGGAGATGCCGTGGCCACCGTAGGAGGTGGAGCGGCTGCTGCCCACCAGGTTCGGATCAACCTGCTCCAGCTTGGAGAAACGGGCCGAGACGCGGTGGTCTTCGTTGATGTTCCAGTCCAGCTTGACGGCGTACTCTTCGACTTCCTGCTTGGTTTCAGCAGGTGCGTCCAGCGTGCCGATGTCAACGCCGTAGACGTCCTTTGCGATCTTCTGGGCTTCAGCGATGAAGCTCGGATCGATATCGACCACGTTGGTCGCATTGGAGCCACGCGGACCGTAGGACTGTGCAGCGCGGCTGCGCTCGTACTTCTCGTAGTTGGCGAAGAAGAACAGCTTGTCCTTGATGATCGGGCCGCCGAAGGTCGCGCCCCAGGTCTTCTCATCTTCGAAGCCGTTGAACTTGGCGTCGGTGACCGGGTGATCACCCACCATGTCCTTGTCACGGTAGGTGCCGTAGACCGAACCGTGGAATTCATTGGTACCCGACTTGGTCACGGCATCGACCACAGCGCCGGTAGCGCCGGTGATGGTGGTGTCGTAGTTGGAGACGTCAATGTTGATCGCTTCGATGGCATCCATCGACACCGGCTGACGCATGGTCGGGAAGCCGTTGGATTCCAGGCCGAAGGTGTCGCTGGTGTTGATGCCGTCGATGCGGATCGCGTTGAAACGCGGGTTCTGACCACCCACGGTCAGTTCGCCACGCGACTTGTCGCTCTGGCTGATGCGCGGATCCAGACGCACGTAGTCCTGGATGTTGCGGTTGATCGACGGCAGCGCTTCGATCTGCTGCTGCGACACCGAGGTACCGGCACCCATCTTGTTGGCGCTGAACACGTCCGAACCGCCGCCCACAGCCATGACCTGCACGGCTTCCAGCGTGGTCGCGGCAAGATCACCGGCCAGGGTACCGTTGACGGTGTTGGTCTGGCTCAGGCTCAGGTAGACGCCTTCTTCGGTCTTGGTGCCTTCACCGGACTTGTTGATGGTGATGGTGTACGGGCCGCCGACACGCAGGCCGCGCGCGTTGTAACGACCAGCCGCATCGGTGGTTGCACGGCTGACCGTGCCCGACTCGACGTGGGTGATGGTGACTTCAGCACCAGCAACCGGCTGACCACCGTTGTTGGTGACCTGACCGCCGATGCCGGCGGAGGTGTTCTGGGCGAAAGCTGGTGCGGCCGCAAGGGCGACAACCAGGCCCAGAGCAAGCTTGGACATCCTGATATGAGGGTGATTCATTGGTTAGGTAGCCTCGAAACGAGTTGGCGATTGAGAAAAAACGCGATCCTTCAGCCCCGGGGTCAACCGGGCGCCTGATCGGCTTGAATCTGGGGGTCCCTTACCGAGGCGGTTGCAGCCGCAACGGTTAAGATAAGGTTAACACGGTAATGACTGTTTATGACTGGAATAAGACAGTCGTGCGGCACTGCAGCAAGACAAAAACCGCCAAATCAATCGCTTAATGGATCGACGCGAGGTAGGCCGTCAATCCATCCAGCAGCATCTGCACCGAAATGGCGACAAGCAGCATGCCCATCAGCCGCTCCAGCGCGATCAGCGCGCGCGACCCCAGCAGCCGGTAAAGCAGCGGTGCCGACATCAGGATCGCGGCCGTGGCACCCCATGCCAACAGCAGCGCCAGGCTCCAGTCCCCCAGCCGATGCGGCTCGTTGCTGCCCATCAGCATCACCGCCGCCATGCCGGAGGGCCCGGCCACCAGCGGGATGGCCATCGGCACGATGAAGGGCTCGCCGTCGGGCACCGCCCCCATCAGACCTTCCGGCCGGGGAAAGATCATGCGGATGCCGATCAGGAACAACACGATACCGCCCGCAATGGCCACCGATTCCTGGCGCAGATGCATGAGTTCGAGCGCATAGCGGCCGCCCCACAGGAAGCCCATCAGCACGACCAAAGCAATCAGCAGCTCGCGGATCAGCACCACCCGCTGCCGCCGAGGCGTCAGCGGCTTGAGCAGGCTCAGGAAGACGGGGATGTTGCCCAGCGGGTCCAGGATCAGGAACAGCATCAAGGCTGCCGACAGGACAGTCACGCAGGCAGTTCCAGCACCCTTCCCCGCCACGGCGCGCCGCCGGCCGCCAGCAGCTGCACGCAGGCCTCGGCGTAGTTCGCCGGGTCGACCGCCACCGCATCTTCTTCATGAGTGAATGCGCGCGCGCGCAGCCCGGTGCGCATCGGCCCGGGCTGGAGACCGCTGACCCGGACCGGCCCGTTGCCGAGCTCGTGATGCAGGGAGTCCAGCAGGCCCCGCAAACCGTACTGGGCCACGCCGTAGCCGCCCCAATAGGCCTGGCCAACCCTTTGCGGGTCATCCAGCGCGAACACGACCGCCGCATCCTCGCGTTGCCGCAACAGCGGCAGGCAGGCCTGGGTGAGCCAGGCACGCGCGGTCAGGTTCACGTGGATGGCGCGCGCGAATGCTGCCGGATCACCGAGCGCGAACGGCGTCAGCCCCGGGAAGTTGGCGGCGCAATGCAGCAACCCGTCCAACCGACCCAGCTCGGACTCCAACCGCTCGGCCAAAGCCGCATAGTCGTCCGGGCTGGCGCCTTCCAGATCCAGCGGGTACAGCAGCGGCTCCGGCCCGAGCCGGGCGGCGCTGTCATAGACACGATTGAGCTTGGCGACCTTGCGCCCCAGCAATACCACCGTGGCGCCGGCTGCCGCGCAGGCATTGGCGGCCGCAGCCCCCAAACCACCCGCCGCGCCCGCCACCAACACCACCCTGCCACCCAGTTCCGGCATCCCGGCACTCCGTGGCTGCGCACTCACGCTTGTCCGGCCTCGGCAACGATGCGCTTGAGCTCACCGGATTCGAGGAGTTCCAGGATGATGTCGCAGCCGCCGATCAACTCCCCGTGCATATAAAACTGTGGGAAGGACGGCAGGTTCGAGTAGCGCGGCAGATTGGCACGCACTTCGGGGAACTCCAGCACGTTGACCGTGCGCAGGTTGACCGCACCAGCGGCCAACAGAGCCTGCACCGCACGACTGGAATAACCGCACATCGGGTACTGCGGCGTACCCTTCATGAACAGGACGAGAGGATGCTGTTCCACCTCAGCCTGGATTTGCTCCATCACCGGCATTCGAATTCTCCCTGCTGCGAAAGAACGGCCTGTCCTGGTCGGATAGACTTTCCGTGGCCGCCAATTGTAAGCCGAGCCGGCCCACTCCCGACGCCCTCGCCTCGAAAAGAAATGCCCCATGCCCGTACAACTGCCTGAACTGCCTTACTCCCGCACCGCGCTGCAACCGCACATTTCGGCAGAGACACTGGACCTTCACCATGGCCGCCATCACCGCGCCTATGTGGATGCGGTCAATGCCCGCATCGCCGGCACCGAGATGGACGAACTGTCGCTGGAGGACATCGTCCGCGGCAGCCAGGGCAGTCTTTTCGAGGCGGCAGCGCAGGCCTGGAACCATGCGTTCTTCTGGCAGTGCCTGCATCCACGCGCCGGTGACGACCCCCATGGCGCACTGGCCGAACGCATCAACCTGCAGTTTGGTGACGTGCAGAAGCTGCGTGAGGAGTTCAACCGCGCCGCGATGGCCGTATTTGGCTCCGGCTGGGCATGGCTGGTGCAACACCCGGACGGCACGCTGGCCATCACCACCACCCGCAATGCCAACACGCCACTGACCGGCGACAGCACGCCACTGCTGGTCTGCGATGTATGGGAGCACGCCTATTACAGCGATTACCGCAATGAGCGCGCTCGCTATCTGCAGGCCTTCTGGAAACTGGTGAACTGGGATTTCGTCAGTTCGCAATTGCGCTGAGCAGCACCCTCGGCACCGCGCCATGCCCGGCACAGGCATGGCGGCAAAGCCCGGCCGGGCCAGGCGCCGCGCCACCAATCCGGCTCAGTCGTGAGTGGCCACCGCATCCAGCACGCGGGCCGAGTACACCATCGCCGCGCCAGCATTGAGGGCAACGGCCACACCCAGTGCCTCGGCGATCTCCTCGCGACTCGCCCCCTGCTTCAAGGCCGCATCCACATGCGTGGTGATGCAACCATCGCAGCGCGTGGTCACCGCCACGGCCAGCGCGATCAGCTCGCGGGTTTTGCCGTCCAGATGCGCAGTCTGCGCACCAGCCCCACTGAGCGTGAGATAGCCTTTGAGCGTATCGGGCGACAGCTTGCCCAGCTCGCCGATGCGGCCTTTCAGTTCACGACGATACGCATTCCAATCCAACATGGGACGTCTCCGGTTGAAGTACCGGAGACGCTACGCCAGCGGACCTTATGGCGATGTAACGGCTGCGCCTCAGCGGCGCAGCGTTTCCAGCACCGGCGCCACCTGCGCCTGAACACCCAGGACCTCGCCCACCCGCTCCAGGGCGTCCGCCAAGGCCACGGCGGAGTCGTCACGCAGGTTGGCGTGCCCCACCTTGCGACCTTCACGCGACTGTTTGCCGTAATCGTGCCAATGACCGGACGACTCGTTCAGCACCGGGCCCGCCTCAGGCATCTGCCCGATCCAGTTCAGCATGCAGGCATGGCCAAGCATGCGGGTGTCGCCCAGCGGCAGACCGAGCACCGCGCGCAGGTGGTTCTCAAACTGCGAGGTTTCGGCACCATCGCTGGTCCAGTGGCCGGAGTTGTGCACGCGCGGCGCCATCTCATTGGCAAGCAGCGCATCGCCACGGCAGAACAATTCCAGTGCGAACACGCCCACGTAATCGAGGCGTTCGGCCACGCGACGTGCGTAGTCGATGGCAGTGTCATGCTGTGACGAAGAAGCCACGGCCGGCGCCAGACTGGCCGACAACACGCCGTCCACATGCCAGTTGCCCGTCAGCGGCCACGCGCGGAATTCACCATCGCGAGCGCGCACGGCAACCACACTGATTTCACGGTCGAACGCCACGAACCCTTCAAGGATCAGGCCGGTTTTCTCGACCTGCGCACCCAGCGTCTGCCACGCCGCGTCGATATCGGCTTCGCTGCGAATGCGGAACTGGCCTTTGCCGTCATAGCCGAGGCGGCGCGTCTTGAGGATGCACGGCATGCCGAACTCGGCCACCTTGGCGGCCAGCTCGTCGCGACTGCGAATGTCGGCGAAAGGCGGCAGTGCGATTCCCAGTTCCTGGAACAGCGTCTTCTCGCTCAGGCGGTCCTGCGCCACCGCCAATGCGACCGGATTCGGATAGACCGGCTTGCGCTCGGCCAACCAGCGCGCGCTGGCAGCGGGCACGTTCTCGAAATCGAAGGTGACCACATCCACCCTTGCGGCAAATTCGGCCAGCGCGGCGGTGTCATCAAAGGCGCCTACCTGCAGCGGCGCGACCTGCCCGGCACAGGCATCCGCCGCAGGGTCGAACACCACGAAACGCAGGCCCAGCGGAGCACCGGCCAACACCATCATGCGGGCCAGCTGGCCGCCGCCCAGAATACCGACGGTGATCATTGGCGCGGGTCGTCCGCCGCCATCACGTCGTCGGTCTGGCGCGTGCGGAATGTCTCAAGCGCCTGACCGATGGACGGCTGCTCCGGTGCCAGCATCGCCGCAGCAAACAACGCGGCATTGGAGGCACCGGCGTTGCCGATGGCGAAGGTCGCAACCGGGATGCCGGCCGGCATCTGCACGATCGACAACAGCGAATCCATACCGTTCAGCGCCTTGGACTGCACCGGCACGCCCAGCACCGGTACGGCGGTCTTGGCAGCCAGCATGCCCGGCAGGTGCGCAGCGCCACCGGCACCGGCGATGATCGCGCGCAAGCCACGCGGGCCCGCCTGCTCGGCATAGGTGAACAGTACGTCCGGCGTGCGGTGCGCCGAAACCACCTTCACTTCATACGGAACGCCCAGCGCATCAAGCTTCTGGGCAGCGTGCTGCATGGTTTCCCAATCGGAGCGGGAACCCATGACGATGCCGACAAGCGGCACGGAGGGGTTGAGGGTCATTGGCCGTCACCTGCTGCAAAGACGTATTCTAGCCGCCTTCCCCGCAAGACCACGACCTGATGGACCGCAAACTGCTCGACCTGCTCGTCTCCCCGGACACCCGCCAGCCGTTGGCCCAGCTGGAAAGCGCCGGCCTGGAAGCGCTGAACCGCGCCATCGCCGCCGGCACCGTCAGCCGCAGCGACGGCAGCGCCCAGACCGAAGCCCTGCGCGAGGCCCTGGTGACCCGCGACCGCAAACAAGCATTCCGCGTCGAAGACGGCATCCCGGTGCTGCTGGCCGATGAGGCCATCGACACCGCCCAGATCACCGACTTCCCGGGCAAGTAATGCTGCCGCACCCGCCGCTTGCACCGCCGCCGGAACAGATCGATGCCGACGTCGTCCGCGCCCTGGCCGAGGACATCGGCAGCGGTGACGTCACCGCCGCCCTGTTGCCCGACAGCGCCGATGTCGCCTACCTGCTGTGCAAGCAGGATGCGGTGATCGCCGGCCGACCCTGGTTTGATGCCACCCACCGTGCGCTCGACCCGGATGTGCAGATCCACTGGCGGGTACTGGAAGGTGACCACGTCAAGGCCGGCACCGTACTGGCCACGCTACAGGGCCGCAGCCGCAGCCTGGTCAGCGCCGAGCGCACCTCGCTCAACTTCCTGCAGACCCTGTCCGGCACCGCGACCATCACCGCCCGTCATGTGGCCGCAGTGGCCGGCACCAAGGCACGCATCCTCGACACCCGCAAAACCCTGCCCGGTCTGCGCCTGGCACAGAAGTACGCGGTGCGCTGCGGCGGCGGTGACAACCACCGCATTGGCCTGTTCGACACGGTGATGCTCAAGGAAAACCACATCCGCGCCGCCGGCTCGCTCACCGCCGCCGTGCATGCCGCGCGCGCGCAGCAGCCGCAGTTGCCGCTGGTGGTGGAAGTGGAAGACCTGCAGCAGCTTGAGCAAGCTCTGGCGGCCGGTTGCGAGCGCATCCTGATCGACGACTTCAGCCCCGCGATGCGTCGCGATGCCGTACGCATCGCCGCCGGTCGCATTCCGCTGGAGGTATCAGGCAGCGTTGATCTGGTCGGCCTGCGCGCCATCGCCGAGGATGGTGTGGACTGTATTTCCATCGGTGGGCTGACCAAGCATGTGCAGGCCATCGACCTGTCGTTGAAACTCGGCCCGCCGCCGGCCTGAATCATCGTTGCCGACGGCCTTGCCCGCGCCCAGGCGCTCGTTGCGGGTGCCGGCGCTCACGGCTTCCACACGACCTGAACTGCAACACTTCCCCTGCACCCTCGCGGAGTCAGATGTGGCGTACCGATACCTGTTGTGCTGCCTTGCGCTGCTCGCCCCCGCCTTTTCCGCTGCGGCGGTCGAGGCCTGCGACATTCCCGTGCGTTACGGGGTCAGCGACACCGCCAAGGCCATCGTCCGCGCTGCCTGTGATGAACACCGGTTGTGGTACCGCCCCTTCATTGACCGCGACGGCCGCATTGCCAGCCTTGGCGTCACCGAAGCCGAAGCCGAGCACCTCGCCGACAACGGCCTGATCGCCTGGCAACGCGTTGCCGGATACTGGCGCGAAAGCGGCACCCTGTCGGCGATGGGCGCCATCCCCGGCGCCACCAGTTGCATGCAGCCGGCCGGTAACCGTTACAGCGACACCGACTGCCGTGCATTCCTGATCGACAACCCGTGGTCGGCGGCTTTCATTTCCTGGGTGATGACACGCGCCAGCGTGCCCGGCTTCAACCGCTCCCCTCGCCATATCGACTACATCCGCGCCGCCTATCAGGGCGGCGCCAACGGCTCGCCTTACCGGATGGCTGATCCCGGCACGGAGAAACCGGCACCTGGGGACATGCTCTGCTTCCTGCGCAATCGCAGCAGCACACTGAACTACACGGGGTTGATCGAAGCACTGGGCAGCGGCCGCGCCGGCAACTGGAAATCGCATTGCGAAGTGGTGATCGGTGCCAATGTCGGCGGCGACCGCACGTTGTACCTGGTGGGCGGCAACGTGGCCAACGCGGTGGTGATGCGCAAGCTCATGCTCGACCGGACCGGCCTGCTTGAGCTCCCCAAGGCCAACAATGCGCAACCGATCATTGAGCAAGGGTGCTCGCCCGGCCATGAGGAGGAATGCAACCTCAACCGACAGGACTGGGCGGCGCTGCTTAAACTTACCGCCACCGCACCGATTCCCGTACCGCACCCGGAACAGGCCCCTCCCACCGCACCAGTGCCAGCCGCGTCGAGCGAGCCGGTTCCAGCCCCGCCTACGCGCTGACATCCCCCAAACCTCGACATCGATGATGCCCGGCACGGGTGAAGCGCTGGCGCAGCGTCCACCAGCGGAAGGGCACGGCATTGCACCAGCCACGGCGGGATGCCCTAAAGTATCGGCATGCCTACCCTGCTTATCCTGATGATCGTCGGTGCGATTGGTTTTGCCGTCTGGGATCGATCCCGCGCCGCCGCTGACCGCGCCACCGAACTTGGCCGCAATGCCTGCCGTGCCGCCGACGTGCAATGGCTTGACCAGAGCGTGCATGCCACCGGCCTGCGCTTGCGCCGCCTGCCCAGCGGCTGGCTGGGCTTCGAGCGCAGCTTCCGCTTCGACTATTCCTATGACGGCGTTGACCGCCACACCGGTCGCCTGGTGTTGCGTGGCGGCCAGCTGATCTCCTTCACCGGCCCGTCAGCGGCACAGATCGGCCGCCTTCGCCAGAGCACGGAAGAAGCCGAAGACGTTTGAGGCAAAGGCTGCTGCAGAAACGGCTGATCCAATGACCGCCGCAGTAATCAGGCAGACCATAAGGCCGTAGCTGGGCCTATGGGCCATGGCCGGTATTGCACGACGCTGCGAGCGCATGCTCCGCGCGCGCGGCGGTTCCGCAGACAGAGGGACCTGCGCCCGCACCGGCGTGCACCGCTTTTCCAACGAACCAGCCCGCCACTGCCTTTGTTGCCCCCCAGGCTATGGCCGCGCAAGCGGCGGAACGACGGCTGTCGGTTCGGCAAAGAGCTGCGACCAGCGTTCCGCACACTGCAGACATCGCAGGAGCGGACAGATCGCCCGGTCAAACGGCCGACACCACCTGCCTCCGCTGCCAACCTCAACGAAAACCGCCACCTTTCGGTGGCGGTAGTGAGCGGGTTACTTGACCACGCGCAGATGCGGGCGTTTGCCTGCCGTCGGCGGCGGCGCGTCCGGCGGCGTGGTATCGGGCGGCAGATCGTCATCGGATGCCAGCTCGGCGCCCGGGATGTCATCCGGCAATGCCATGCCCTGCCCGGTTTCACGCGCATACACGGCCAGCACCGCTGCAATCGGCACATGCACCTGGAAGCTGGTGCCAGAGAAACGCGCTGTGAAACTCACCGCATCATTGTCGATATGCAGGCGCATGACCGCCCGCTCGGCAATGTTGAGCACAACGCGCTCTTCCTTGATCGCGGTGGGTGGTACCTGCACACCCGGCACACCGGCATCGACCATCAGATGCGGGGTCATGCCGTTGTCGTTGATCCACTCCACCAATGCCCGCAGCAAGTACGGGCGATGGCTGCTCATACGGAAAGTTTCTTCAGTCATGTGACAAGTGTACTTGGCATTGATGCACGAACGCCGCCCTCAGGCGGCGTCCACGGCTCCGACATACAGCGGGCATCCATGCTTTCCATGTCGTCCGCCGCCACGATGACGGCCAGAACAATCCGTCAGACCGGCAGTTCGCGCAGCTTCCTTTCCTGGTCGGTCAGGCTGCGGACGAAGCCGGGGTGGCGGAACAGGCGGTTGCCGTAATCTTCAATGGCCTTGCCATCCTTGGGCAACGGAATACCCAGCGATTCCAGCCGCCAGATGATCGGTGCGATCGCGCAGTCAGCCAGGCTCATTTCCGGATTGAGGAAGAACTTGCTGGCCTTGAACAGCGGTACCGACTGGGCGACCAATTCCTTCAACCGCTTGCGACCGGCCTCCGCCTGGGTCTTGTTGCCCAGCTGGATGGCCTGCACCTGCGGCACCCAATCGTGCTCGATGCGCAGCATCGCCAAGCGCAGGCGCGCGCGCGACAGCGGGTCCACGGGCATCAGCGGCGGGTGCGGATAGCGCTCGTCCAGATACTCGCTGACCACCGATGCCGCATACAGCACCAGCTCGCGCTCAACCAGGGTCGGCACCGAGTGGTATGGGTTGAGGTCAATCAGATCTTCAGGCGGATTCTGCGCGTCAACCGGTACCAGGTCGTAATTCACGCCCTTGGCTGCCAGCACCAGTCGTACCCGGTGGCAGAGAACGTCGTCATTAGCAGAGAACAGGGTCAGGGTATTACGCATACGCACACTCGCCGCCATCAAAGGCTCTCCAACGGCCGGAATCCGCCAGCCTTGCGGCCCCACCGGCCCATTGCCTGTGGTTGCCTCGGTCCTCCGAGTGTGCCAATCGACAGGCACGGTTGCCAAGGCCCCCGCTCACCCGGCTTCCAGCCCCGCTCAATGAACGTCTTTCCAATACTCGGCCTTGACCAGATAAGCCAGGAAGGTCAGCAGCGCAAGGAACAGCACCACCCAGACACCCAGACTCTGCCGTTTCAGTGCAGCCGGTTCGCCGGCGTACTCCAGGAAATTGGTGATGTCGCGCACCGTCCTGTCGTACTCGCGCGCATCCACGTTGCCCGGCTGGCCCATCGTGAAGCCCACCACCGGCGGCTCCAGGCCTTCCTGCTCGGCCTTGCCATGAATGGCGTGCTGGATGCCCTGCAGCTCCCATAGCGGGTTGGGCATGGAGGCATTGGGGAACACCGAGTTGTTCCAGCCCAACGGCCGTGTTTCGTCCAGGTAGAACGACTTGAGGTAGCTGTAGATCCAATCGGTGCCGCGCACCCGGGCGATCAGGCTCAGGTCCGGCGGCATCTTGCCGAACCACTTGGTGGCTTCGTCATGCGGCATTGCCACCTGGATCTGCTCGCCGAAAGCCGCACCGGTGAAGTTGAGGTTGCTCATCACCTGCGCTTCGCTCAGGCCGAGATCATCGGCCATGCGCGAGTAGCGCAGGTACTTCAGTGAATGGCAGCCCGAGCAATAGCTCATGTAAGCCTGGGCACCACGCTGCAGCGACGCCTGGTCCCCCAAGTCGTTACCCGCCTGTTGCAGCTTGCTGCCACCTTCGGCGGCCGAAGCCGACGCACAGAACAACATCGCCGCGGCCATTACCAGCCGCACAATCCACTTGTCAGTCATGCGTCGTCACCCGTTCCGGTACCGGCTTGGTGCTGTCGAGTTTGGTCCATATGGGCATGGTGATGAAGAAGGCGAAGTACAGGAAGGTCAGCACGCGACCAACCCAGGTTTCCCAGATCGCCGTACCCGGGCCCGAGCCAATCACCATCAGCCACAGGAAGCACACCACCAACATGCCCAGCATCACCTTGGAAATCGTGCCGCGGTAGCGGATCGACTTGACCTTGGCCTTGTCCAGCCACGGCACCAGAAACAGGATGGCGATGGCCGAGAACATCACGATCACGCCACCCAGCTTGTTCGGCACCACCCGCAACATCGCGTAGTAAGGCGTGTAGTACCAGACCGGTTTGATGTGCTCCGGCGTCACCAGGCGGTTGGCCTCGGTGAAGTTGTCGTGCTCCAGGAACAGGCCACCGAAGGCCGGCGCGAAGAAGATGATGAAGGCAGCAAGCGTGAGCAGGAAGCCAACGCCGACCATGTCCTTGACCGTGTAGTACGGATGGAACGGGATGCCATCGGCCGGGGCATTCGACGACCAACGATTGCCCTTGGGCCCCTTCTTGATCTCCACACCATCCGGGTTGTTGGACCCCACTTCATGCAGCGCACCCAGGTGCAGCACCACCAGCAGCAGCAACACCAGCGGCAGGGCGATGACGTGCAGGGCGAAGAAACGGTTGAGGGTGGCATCGCCGGGCAGGTAGTCGCCCATGATCCACTCGGTCAGGCCGTTGCCGATCACCGGGATGGCGCCGAACAGCGAGATGATGACCTTGGCCCCCCAGAACGACATCTGGCCCCAGGGCAGCACGTAGCCCATGAAGGCTTCGGCCATCAACACCAGGTAGATCAACATGCCCAGGATCCACACCAGCTCACGCGGCTTCTTGTAGCTGCCGTACATGAGCCCGCGGAACATGTGCAGGTACACCACGATGAAGAACAGCGAGGCGCCGGTGCTGTGCATGTAGCGGATCAGCCAGCCCCACTCCACGTCGCGCATGATGTATTCGACCGAGGCGAAGGCCTCCGCCGCGCTGGGCTTGAAGTGCATCGTCAGGAAGATGCCGGTGAGGATCTGGTTGACCAGAATCACCATCGCCAGCGAACCGAAGTAGTACCAGAAGTTGAAGTTTTTCGGCGCGTAGTACTCGCTGACGTGCTTGCGGTACACCGGCATCAGACCCGGGGCACGCTCATTGACCCAGTTGGCCACGCCGGTAGCGGTACGGACAAGAATATTGCTCATGCTCAGGCAACCCCCTGCGGATCAACGCCGATGACGATGGTGTTGTCATCCGTGTAATGGTGCGGCGGCACCAGCAGGTTGATCGGCGCTGGCACGTCCTGGAACACGCGTCCGGACATGTCGAAGCGCGACTTGTGACAGGGGCAGAAGTAGCCGCCCTTCCACTGCGCGTCGTAGGGCTCGGGGCGGATTTCGGCGACCATTTCCGGCGAGCAGCCCAGGTGGGTACACAGCCCGACCAGCACCGAGATATCCGGCTTGATCGAGCGGTATTCCGGATTGGCCTTGAGCACGTATGCCGGCTGCTGGTCGGTGTTGCCCGACTCGGGGTCCTTCAGACGCCCATCCAGGGTTGGCAGCGCGTCGAGGATGGCCTTGGACCGTTTGACGATCCAGATCGGCTGGCCGCGCCACTCCAGGATCAGCCGTTGGCCTTCCTGCAGGGCACTGATATCGGCGGTCACCGGTGCACCCGCGAGCTTGGCGCGGGCACTGGGATTCCACGATTTGATGAAGGGTACTGCTGCGAAGCCGACGCCAACTGCTCCGACCACCGCGGTGGTCGCTGTCAAAAACCGGCGACGGCCGGTATTGACTGGATCGTTTACCCCATCGTTTGCCATCCGGCACTCCGATATTGATTAGGTAGCTTAAGGCTGCCAGCAGTCTGGTGGGGGCCAGCCCGCTCTGAAACAAATCGTTCGCGAGTGTAGCGGAACGCTTAACGCCCGCACAACGCGATCAAACACCAGTCCGCGCGATTTGTCACGGCCTGTTGCAACAGGAACAACCGCTCACTGCCGCGAAGCCAGCTCGCCCCGATAGCGATCGGCCAGCTGTGCCACCCGCCTGACGTAGTACTGGGTCTCCCGGTAGGGGGGCACGCCACCGTGGCGATCCACCGCGCCTTCGCCGGCGTTGTAGCCGGCCGCAGCCAGGGTCAGATCACCGTTGAAACGACGCAGCAACCACGACAGGTACTTCACGCCACCCCGGATGTTCTGCCCGCTGTCATACGCATCGGTGACACCGAAACGGCGCGCCGTGGCCGGCATCAACTGCATCAGGCCCTGTGCACCGGCACGACTGAGCGCGGTGGGATTGAAGGCCGACTCGGCGTGGATGATGGCGCGGACCACCGCCTCTTCCACCCCGAACTCGCGCGCGGCAGCGGCGATCTCGGCGTTGTAGGCCTGGGTGTTGAGCCGCACCGAGCCGAAGTTGACACCGGACTGTACCCCGCAGGCGAAGCAGCGCTCGATGTAGCTGTAGTTGATCGTGCGCACGTTGCCGATGCTGGCCACCTGCGCGGGACGGTTGCTGGTGTAGTGGCGCACGCCGTCCTTCATGTATGAGTAGACCTGCCCGCTGACTACCCGCTGCGCGCGGCTGGCCGGTGCACTCTGCACCGGTGTCGGGGCGACCGCGGATGGGGCAATCCCGGCCGCTACCGTGGTGGGGTTGGCCTCGGACCTGGCGGGCGTGCCGACAACCGCAGCGACGGTCGGCACAGGTGCCGCAACCGCGCGTGCACGGTGCGACGCCCCGGATGACGGGCGGTAGCTGCTGACAACGCTGCAGCTGGCGCCGCCGACGCGTTTGTTGACGTAGTTCGGAATTCCATCGCTGCCAATGCACTTGTACAGCGTGCCGGCACTGGCCGGCAGGGCGACCAATGCAGCAATCAGAATGCCGGTGATCCCCAAAATCCCCTTCATGGGCGCGAGTCTCCCAGCTTCACCGGGGCTTGCCAAGTATTTGACGCGGCCATTCCGCCGCTGATCGTCACCGGCCGATACAATAGGCCGCTTCGTCAGCGGCCCCTGGCCGCCAGCCCGCCCACCCGTCTGGAATAAGCACCATGCCCGGGACGCCAGCCTCCTCCCTGCCGACCAAGGCCGGCTCTGCCGCGCCGCCTGTTGAAATGACCACTCCTGAATTGATTCCCCTGCCCGGCGTCAAGCCGAAGGTTGCCGGCGGCGCGCGCGGCAAGCTGTACATCAAGACCCACGGTTGCCAGATGAACGAGTACGACTCGACCAAGATGGCCGACGTGCTGGCCGAGGCCGAAGGGCTGGAGTTGACCGACAACCCCGAAGAAGCCGACGTGGTGCTGGTCAACACCTGCTCCATCCGTGAGAAGGCGCAGGAGAAGGTGTTCAGCCAACTGGGCCGTTGGAAGGCGCTCAAGGCCGGCGGCCGTGACGTCATCATCGGCGTCGGCGGTTGTGTGGCCTCGCAGGAAGGCGAAGCCATCATCAAACGCGCACCGTATGTGGACCTGGTGTTCGGGCCGCAGACCCTGCATCGCCTGCCGGAGCTGATCCGCGCCCGCCGTGAGCAGAACAAACCACAGGTGGATATCAGCTTCCCGGAGATCGAGAAGTTCGACCGCATGCCCGAACCGCGCGCCGAGGGCGCCTCGGCATTCGTGTCGATCATGGAAGGCTGCTCCAAGTACTGCTCGTTCTGCGTGGTGCCCTACACCCGCGGCACCGAGGTCAGCCGCCCGTTCGAAGACGTGGTGGTCGAATGCGCCCAGCTCGCCACGCAGGGCGTGCGTGAGATCAACCTGCTCGGCCAGAACGTCAATGCCTACCGTGGCCCGTATGGCGACGGTGAGATCGCCGACCTCGGCCTGCTGATCCGCACCCTGGCCGAGATCGACGGCATCGGCCGCATCCGCTTCACCACCTCGCATCCGCTGGAGTTCAGTGATTCGCTGATCGACGCCTACCGCGATGTGCCGAAGCTGGCCAACTACCTGCACCTGCCGGTGCAGGCCGGCAGCGACCGCATCCTCAGCGCGATGAAGCGTGGCTACACCGCACTGGAATTCAAGGCCAAGATCCGCAAGCTGCGCGCGGTGCGTCCGGACATCTCGATCAGCTCGGACTTCATCGTCGGCTTCCCCGGCGAGACCGATGCCGATTTCGACAAGACCATGAAGCTGATCGAGGACGTGGGCTTCG
Source organism: Stenotrophomonas humi (assembly GCF_001431415.1). Classification (GTDB taxonomy): domain Bacteria; phylum Pseudomonadota; class Gammaproteobacteria; order Xanthomonadales; family Xanthomonadaceae; genus Stenotrophomonas; species Stenotrophomonas humi. Next base: position 77,104 of record NZ_LDJI01000029.1, read on the forward strand.
ACCAGAGCTTTTCCTTCATCTACTCGCGTCGCCCGGGCACCCCGGCGGCCGATCTGGAAGACACGCTCAGCGATGCCGACAAGCACGCCCGGCTGTCACGGCTGCAGGCCCGCATCAGCGAACATGCCGCGGGCATTTCCGAGCGCATGGTCGGCACCGTGCAGACGGTGCTGGTCGAAGGCCCGTCGCGCAAGGATCCGAACCAGCTGACCGGCAAGACCGAGAACATGCGCTCGGTGAACTTCGCCGGCAACCCGCGTCTGATCGGCCAGTTCGTGGAGGTGGTCATCACCGAAGCGCTGAGCAACTCGCTGCGCGCGCGGATCGTCGCGCAGGACTGAGGTCCGGCAACGCCCGGGTCAGCGCACGCGCGCCCGGGCTGCCCTTGTCACGACAAAGCCGGTTGGTGCTCGCAGCGAAGCGCGCTCCCGACACCTGGCTCCAGCTGCACGGAAAGGCTACGGGGATTCCCCCGCAGCGCCCTGCACCACCGTGGTCATTTTTTCATCACACTGATGAAAACCCCGCCAGTACTGGGCTGCGCGAGGTTATCCACACCTTCGTGCAGATTCGATCCACATCGAATGTGGACAACGCATCCACCGCTGACACTTTTTTGACCAATCCACCCCAGAGCCTTGCAGCAGAAGGGCTGGCGAAGGATATCCACAGCTTCATCGCGTCCGCATCCACACCGGTTGTGGAGAACTTCACCGCGGCCGGGCGCAGCTCAGTCCAGCCGCTTGCGGAAGCGCAGGATCGCCCCGGTCATCATCACCGCACTGAATGCCACCAGCGCCAATGCATCCGGCCACAGCTCCCACAGACTGGCCCCGCGCAGCATCACGCCACGGATCAGGCGCAGGAAGTGCGTCAACGGCAGCACTTCGGCCAGCCACTGCACCGAACGCGGCATGCCGGCAAACGGAAACATGAAGCCGGACAACAGGATCGACGGCAGGAAGATGAAGAACGTCATCTGCATCGCCTGGAACTGCGATTGCGCACGGGTCGAGATCAGCAGGCCCAGCGCCAGGTTGGCGACGATCAACAGCCCGGCGGCGATGAACACATCCAGCAGCGCGCCACCGATCGGCACATGGAACAACCAGGTGCCGAGCGCCAGCACCATGCCGGTCTGCAGCAAGCCGATGACCACGTAGGGAATGACCTTTCCGATCATCAGTTCGGCGCTGGTGACCGGCGTGGCGATCAGCAGCTCCATGTTGCCGCGCTCGCGTTCACGCACGATGGCCACCGCCGTGAACAACACCATGGTCATGGTCAGGATCACCCCCACCAGCCCGGGCACGATGTTGACCGCCGAACTGCGTTGCGGATTGTAGAAAGCGACCACGCTGATTGCGCTGGTCGCCAATGGCTTGAAGCCGGTGCCATCCAATGGCATGCGTGCCAGTTGCGCCGCCGCGCTCTGCACCGCGTTGTCGCTGCCATCCACCAGTATCTGCAGCGCCTCGCGGCCTTCGGCGCGGCGTTGCTCATAGTCGGCGGGAATGACGATGCCGAGGCTGATCTCGCCACGCCGCATCGCCTCGATCAACTGCTGCGGCGTCTGCACCTCCAGCACCGGAGCGACCACACCGGTGGCGACGATATCGCGCGCCAACGTGCGCGAGGCCGAGGTCCCCGCCTGGTCGGCGAAGCCGGCTGACAGGTCGCGCAGGTTGGTGTTGATCGCATACCCGAACAACAACAGCTGCATCACCGGGATGCCGATGATCATCGCCAGGGTGATGCGGTCACGGCGCATCTGCCTCAGCTCCTTGACCATCACGCCGAGCAGCCGACGCAGCTTCATGCGCCCTCTCCGTCACCGCTACGGTTGTGCGTGGCCGCGACGAACACGTCCTCCAGGCTGGCCGCCTGTGGATGAACCTGCGCGGTGATCCCGGCATTGCGCAAAGCCTCCGCGAGCGTGGCACCGCCATCTGTCCGGTCCAGCAGTACGCGCAGGCTGTTGCCGATCTGCGCCACGCTGACCACGCCGGCGCAACCGGTGAGCACCCGCACCGCCTGACGCGGCTGCGATGCGTCGACCACCAGCGTGCGCCCGGCCAACCTGCCGGTGAGTTCGGCCGGCGTGCCATCGGCCACCAGTGCGCCGTGGTCCAGGATGGCGATGCGGTGGCAGCGCTCGGCCTCATCCATGTAATGCGTGGACACCAGCAGGGTGGTGCCGGCATCGGCCAGTTCGAATAGTTTCTCCCAGAAATCACGGCGCGATTCCGGATCCACCGCGCTGGTCGGCTCGTCCAGGAACAACAGCTCCGGTTCGTGGATCACCGCCGCCGCCAGCGCCAGGCGCTGCTTCTGGCCGCCACTCATGGTGCCGGCGAGCTGCTTCTGCCGATCCTGGAAGCGGTACTGCTCCAGCAGCTGATCAATGCGTTGACGCGCGCGGACGCGGGGCATGTCATATACCGCTGCCAGGAATTCGAGGTTCTCGCGCACGCTCAGGTCCTCGAACAGGGAGAACTTCTGCGTCATGTAGCCAATACGACTGCGCAGCGCTTCGGCCTGTTCCGGGATGCGCAGGCCCAGCACCTCGATCTCGCCTGCGCTGGGTGTCAGCAAACCGCACAGCATCCGGATGGTGGTGGATTTGCCCGACCCGTTCGGGCCGAGGAAGCCATACACCTGCCTGCGCGCTACATCCAGGTCGATGTTGTCCACCGCCTTCAACGCGCCGAACTGACGGCTGACGCCACGCGCGCGGATCGCCAGTTCGTCCAGCGAAGCGGCGGCATTCACCGATGCGACGCGTTCAATGTCCGGCATCGGCCAGCACCTTCAATGGCGCCCCCACCGGCAACCCGGCCGCATCCTTGCCCAGGCTGATCTCGGCCAGGTAACTCAGCCGCTCGGCGTCCTGGCCGGTCAGGGCAAAGTACGGCGTGAACACCGGCTCGCTGCGGATCATCCGCACATGCCCGCTATAAACCTGCGCGGCCTCCTGCCCCTGCAACTGCACCTGCAGCGCATCGCCGACCTTGAGACGGTTGCGCAGCGCCTGCGGCAGGTAGACGCGTGCATAGGGCGCCTCCCCCACCAGCAATACCACCAGCGGTGCCCCGATGGCGGGCTGGTCACCGAGTTTGTAGGGAAGGCTGTCCACCCGGCCAGCGCGCGGCGCGACAAGCGCAAGCTTGTCCAACAGAACGGTCTGGGTACTCACGTTCGCCTGCGCGGAAGCCAGTGCCGCCTCACCTTGTGCCACCTGCTCGGAGCGGCTGCCGTGCAGCAGCTCCGCCAGCGCCGCCCCGGCGCGACCCACGTCGGCCTGCGCGCTCTGCGCTGCGGCACGGGCGCGATCCAGTTCCGACGCTGCCACCAGCTGCCGCGCACCCAACGGCTGCAGGCGCGCGTAATACGCCTGTGATTCACGCGCCTGCGCCTGCGCTGCGGCCAGCGTTGCCCGCGCCTGGGCGATGTCCTCGCTGCGTGGCCCGTTGTGCAGTTCCGCCAACACTGCGCTGCTTTGCGCCGCCTGCGCTTTCAATGCATCCAGCTGCGACCGGCCATAGCGCAGCTCCAACTGCATCAGCGAGTCGCCGGCGGCGACCTGCTGACCTTCGCGCACGTCGATCTGCACGATCTTTTCCGAAGCGGGCGCCGGCAGCGTGACCCGGTCCCACTCCAGTGTGCCCAGGGCCTGCGGCGCGTCGTGGGAACAGGCTGCCAGCAGCAGCGTCAGCGCTGATGCCGCAACGCGAATGCGTCGATCATTCATGACTTCAGCTCCAATCCTCGCACCAACAATGCCAGCGCATGTCGTTGCACCTCATCGGCACCCAGTTCCCCGGCGCCGAACAGCTGCTGCCAGATGGGCGCGCTGGCCAGCGGAAACATCGTCAGGCCCACCAACGACACCACGATCAATCGCGGGTCGAGCTGCGGATTCAACTGCCCGTGTTGTTGCGCGGCGGTGAAACGCTCCGCCAGTACGCGCGGCAACACCGGGCCGACGCGTTCGATCATCACTTCACGCAACGCGCCGCCTTCACAGAGAATCTCCCGAACCCACAGCGTCGGCAGCCAGGGATGTGCCGCCACCGCGCGGACCAATCCACCCACGAATGCCGCGACCAGATTTTCCACGCCATCGCCGGCCTCATGCACGCCGGCATGCACCTGCACCATCACCGGCCACAGCCGTTCTTCGACCACGGAATGCTGCAGCCGCGCCTTGTCACCGAAGTAGTAGTGAACCAGCGCCGGTGTCACGCCAGCGCGACGTGCGATGTCCCGCAGCGATGTCGCGGCGATGCCCTGGGCCACGAAACAGGCCAGCGCCGCATCCAGCAACTGGGCGCGAAGATCGGCCGCATCGCCCCTGGGCTGCCGCCCCGGAGCCCGTTTCCTGGGCTTGCGGGCGGGTGCCACTGTGCCGGGCGGATCGCCGGCCGGGTCGGCGCCGTTGGAGGGTTTGGGGACTGATGGTTTCATGGCCTTATTTAATTCATTGATTAATTAAATTTCAACCACGTCGTGAGATGCCACAGGCCGGGCAGCCAGCATCCGGTCCGGCATGCCGCCCGGACCTTTACCGATGGGACAATGCAAGCCCCATCACAGACCGTACGACGGCCTTGATGTCCCGGCCATCGACACCATCTTTGAAGCCATGACTGCAACTACTCATCGCGACTTCACCCTTGCCCCCATCGACAACGAACGATTGGCCAACCTGGCCGGCCCGTTCGACGAGCATCTGCGCCAGATTGAACTCAAGCTGGGCGTGGAGATCGCCAACCGCGGCCACGTGTTCCGGATCAGCGGCCCGGGCAAGACTTCCGCAGAGGCTGAAAAGCTGCTCAAGGCGCTGTATGCCGAAGCCACGGATACCGTGTTCGACAGCCACGGCATCCACCTGCGGCTGAACCAGGCCAACGTCGACCAGGTGGTGGACCACGCCTATGAAGCGCAGGAAGTCTCGATCAAGGTCAAGCGCGGCACCGTGCGTGGGCGCGGCGCCAATCAGTCCAAGTACCTGCACCAGATCGCCACCCACGACATCAACCTCGGCATCGGCCCTGCCGGTACCGGCAAGACATTCCTGGCCGTGGCGATGGCCATCGAAGCCTTGAACGAATCGCGCGTACAGCGCCTGATCCTGGTGCGCCCGGCGGTCGAAGCCGGCGAAAAGCTGGGTTTCCTGCCCGGCGACCTGACCCAGAAGGTCGACCCCTACCTGCGCCCGCTCTATGACGCGCTGTACGAAATGATGGGCGTGGAAAAGGTCGCCAAACTGCTGGAACGCAACGTCATCGAGATCGCGCCGCTTGCCTACATGCGCGGGCGCACGCTCAACGATGCGTTCGTGATCCTGGATGAAGCACAGAACACCACCATCGAGCAGATGAAGATGTTCCTGACCCGGCTGGGCTTCGGCTCCACTGCGGTGGTCACCGGTGACCTCACCCAGACCGATCTGCCCAAGCACATCAAATCCGGCCTGCGCGATGCCATCGAGGTATTGCGTGATGTGGAAGGCGTGAGCTTCACCTTCTTCGAGGCACGCGACGTGGTCCGCCACCCGCTGGTGGCGCGCATCGTCAACGCTTACGACCGGCGTGACCTGCAGCAGGTAAAACCCGGCGCCGAGTAGGCTTACACTCCCGGCACCCGCCCGCACAGGAGGTGCCATGCCCCGGCCATATCTGCTGCTGTCCCTTGCCGCACTGATGCTGGCGACGAGCCTTCCTGCCGTCGCCGCCAAGAAATCGCCCGCCAGTCAATCGCGTCCGTATGTTGAAACCAGCTACCTGATCGCGCCAAAGCACGTGGGCGATTTCGAGTTGGAGGGTGCCAGTTACGATGCCAACCAGAAGTACTCCGGCGCCGGCTTCCGGTACATCCTCAAGGGCCACCAGGAAACCCGCTTCGACGTATACGTCTACCCTGCCGGGCGCCTGGACCCGGCCTCGGCAGTGGACGACGGCATGAAGGGGTTCCGCTACGACATCGCGCAGGCAGTCAAACAGAACATCTACACGCGGGTGCAGGAACTGCACGACAGTCCGTTCCCGCTGCCTGCCGCAGAACCTGACGACAGCATCCCGGCCAACGACATCGATGCCGCCGTGATGAAAGCCATTGCCGATACCGACAGGATCACCGGCCACAAGCTGCAGATGCGCTTCAATCTGCAGCCTCGCGACTGGCCCATGTATTCCAGTGGTTACCTTTTCTACAAGCAGCTCTACTACTTCAAACTGCGTGCCTCCGCCGCCCAGGAGCGCATCACGCAGGAGTCGTTCGACAGCCTGACCGACCTTGCCGCGCGCACCTTGATCCCCGCCCTGCAGGTGGCCAACGTCGGTGAATGTGCCAATGCGACCATCTACCTGAACCCGGATGCCACGCCCGAGCAGGGTGCTGTGGAACTGGTCCGCCAGAGCCGTCAACACCAAGGCTACAACTGCCACTCCTCTGCCGAACAAGCCGGCATCGAACAGTCACGCAGGTCTGCCGAAGTCATCGAAATCACCTATGCAGCCGACGAATGGAAGTCGCAGTGACACGCCTTGCGCGCGATACTGTGCGCCTCTGTACCGTCTGAAATGCTGGAACCCGCCATGACCAAGGGCCCCACCCGTCTTGATGTAGCCGTGAGCTACGCCCTCCCCCGCGCCGGCCTGCCGGCAGCGGTGAGCTTCCGCAAATGGGTCGCCGCTGCGCTGAAGGGCCGCATCCGCGAGGCCGATCTGGCCATCCGCGTGGTCGATGCCAAGGAAGGCCAGTCACTCAACCGCCATTACCGTGGCAAGGACTACGCCACCAACGTGCTCAGCTTCCCGGCCGAATTGCCCGAAGGCTTGCCCAAGGGCGTGAAGTTCCCGCTGCTGGGCGACCTGGTGATCTGCGCCCCGGTGGTTGAACGCGAGGCCGAGGAGCAATCCAAAACCCTCAATGCCCACTACGCCCACCTCACCGTGCACGGCGTGCTGCACCTGCTGGGCTGGGACCACGAGGACGACAAGGAAGCCGAGGCGATGGAGCAGCTGGAACGCGAGATCCTGGCCGACCTGGGTATCGCTGATCCTTATGCTGGGGAGCGGTAAGTCGAGTTCAGGTATTGATAAAGTTGGCCGCAACCAAGGGATGGAAAGAATCATGCAACTGAGCACTCTTCCCAAGCGAACGTTGCTGCTTCTGGCACTGACCCTGCTCGCTCTGGTCAGTGTCGGCTTTCTTTCCCCCGCCCCTGCCATGTTCATCGTCAGCGCGATCATCGGCCTGGCTGCCATCGCATTGATGGGCGTCGGGCTGATGCCAGACGTCCGCCATGCGCTGAAGACGCGCCTCGATACGCCGCGTGGTGAAGTCGTCTGCATTCTGGCAACCGTGATCTTCTTCATCGCTGTCGCCACCTGCGCCACGGTGTGGTGGGTATTGGCTGCCCACGATGCAGAACTGCAGCGCCCAGTGATGACAGGCAACCTCATGGCTCTGCTTCTGGGCACCGCCGTTGCAATGGCCCTCAGCGGCCCCATCGCATTGCGCTGGATCGCTTTCCGCCTGCTGTCCCGGCCAGTTTCATCCCTGCCCTTCTTCCGCACCACGTCCAGCGCGATGCGCCTGTTGATCGTGCTGAGCTTGGCATTCTTGCTGGTTGCCCCAAACCTGCACGAAGCCCTGCAGCCCTGGATTGCTCAACCGTCCCTGCAGTGGCTGGAAGGATTGCTGACGGTGGTGCATTGGAGCTTGGGATCGGTGCTGATTCTGGCGTTCCTGTCCGGCGTGAGCCAGCTGCTGCAACGCGCTTTCGGCTCCCGACAGCATCCGCGTTCCCTGCACTGAGCCCACCACCGGCCGCTATCATTGACGGCCACGTTCCACTCACGCGGATCGCTCGTGCGCCCTACCTATTTCCTGCCCCTGCTGCTCGCTTTCGGCGGCACCGCCCAAGCCCAGACCCGCATCGACCTGCCCGCACTGATCGAATGCCGGCAGAGCGTCAGCGAGTTCGCCGCACTCGCTCCCATTGCCAACGATCCGCTCAAGGCCGTTGCGCTTGGCTGGCGGCCGCTGCCACAGGGCAACCTGTTCATGAACGAGTACATGCTGAATACGCCGATCACGGTGTTCGGCCGCAGTGCCGAGCACATCGCCATGGCCGGGGGCACCATCGTTGCGCTGTTCGACATGCCCGACCCGCGGCCGCTGGCCAAGGAACTTGAGCTGGAAGTGGGTTATGACGCCCCGGAAAAGTTCATGGCCGGCCGCGAGCTGGTCAGCCGCGATGTCATCGACGCCAAGTCCGGTGAGGCGCTGATCGAGTCGGTGATCCTGAGTGTGTCCAACGTCAAGTCGCACCCCGGCAAGACGCTGGCCGGTTGCACCTACAGCCTGGACCAGCCGGCCGAAGGCGAGGCCCCGGCCGGCCCCACGCCCACCACCGAGAGCCCGGCCGAGGCAGCCAAAGACGCCCCGGCAACCCCCACCGATTGAACTGCCGGCAACACACATCCTGCTAGACTTCCCGGCACCGCCCGGCCTGCCGGGTGCAGTCAAACCAAGAGATGTCTGAAGACGACAGTAGTACCGCCCTTGAACAGGGCGAAAAGAAACGCAGTTGGCTGGAGCGCCTGAGTTCGGCGTTCTCCAACGAACCCCACACCCGCGACGAGCTGGTAACGCTCCTGCAGACGGCACAGCAGGACGGCCTGATCGCCGCTGACACCCTGCGCATGATGGAAGGCGCCATTTCGGTGGCCGAGCTGACCGTCGGCGATGTGATGATCCCACGCTCGCACATGGTGTCGCTGCAGGTCGAGTCGCCGTTCCTTGAACTGATGAAGCAGGTGGTCGAGTCCGGCCATTCGCGCTTCCCTGTGCATGGTGAAAACAAGGACGACGTCCTCGGCATCCTGCTGGCCAAGGACCTGTTGCGCGGCGTGGTGGCTGACAACACCCACGCCACCATCCGCGAACTGCTGCGTCCGGCGGTGCTGATTCCCGAATCGAAGAAGCTCAATGTGCTGCTCAAGGAGTTCCGGCTCTCGCGCAACCACATGGCCATCGTGGTGGACGAGTACGGCGGCGTTGCCGGCGTGGTCACCATCGAGGACGTGCTGGAACAGATCGTCGGTGACATCGACGACGAGCACGATGAGACCGAGGACCACACCGCGCAGATCGCCATCCTTGCCGATGGCCGCTACGTGGTCGACGCGCTGACCACCATCGGTGACTTCAACGAGCGTTTCGGCGCCGATTTCTCCGATGATGATTACGACACCATCGGCGGGCTGGTCACCGAAGCCATCGGCCACCTGCCGGAAAACGGCGACGAGCTGGCGCTGGACCGCTTCGTGTTCCGCGTGGCCCGTGCCGACGCACGCCGCGTGCAGGCGTTCCACGTCACCATCCTGCCCCCTGAAGACCAGGACGACGCTTGATCACTCTCCGGTTGCCGCGGCTGCTGTCCGCGTTCGCATTGCTGTTGCTGCTGACCGCCGGCATTGCCGCCGCGCAACCCGCCGATGCCGGAGCCCCTGCGCCCCGCATCGGCGTGGTGACGATGCAGCCGGGTGAAATCTTCTTCGAGCGCTTCGGCCACGACGCGCTGGTGGTGGCCGACCCGGTGACGGGCCAGGCCACCTCGTACAACTTCGGTTTCTTTGATCCGTCCGAGCCGGATTTCATCGGCAACTTCGTCCGTGGGCGGATGATGTATTACCTGGTGGCCCTGCCGCTGGAACAGGATCTGGCGCAGTACAGCGACGCCGGCCGTGGCGCCAGCATCCAGTGGCTGGACCTGCCGCATGCACAGGCGCGCGCGCTGGCCGAGGGTCTGGCCGAGCGCTCCAAACCAGAGAACGCGCGTTACCGCTATGACTACTTCACTGCCAACTGCGCCACGATGGTGCGCGATGCACTGAACCAGGCGATGGACGGCGGCCTGCAGTCGCAGCTGGCCGGTCGTTCGCGCGGCAATACCTACCGCAGTGAATCGGTGCGACTGGCGTCGCCATCGTTGTGGATGTGGCTGGGCTTCGACCTTGGCCTGGGGCCGAGTGCGGACCAGCCGTTGTCGCGCTGGGAAGAAGCCTTCGTGCCGATGCGGCTGGCCGACAGTCTGCGCGAGGCGCGCAACAGCGAAGGCCGACCACTGGTACAGGCAGAACAGGAAATACTGCCGCAGCGGTTGGCGCCGGAGCCCAAGGAACACCTGCGTCGCTGGTGGCCGTGGCTGCTGCTGGGGCTTGCCGTTGCCGCCGCCATCATCACCGCGCGTCATCGCCCACGCCTGGTCGCCGGTTTCGCTCTGCCGTTCTGGTTGTTCTGCGGTGTGGGCGGCGCATTGCTGACGTATCTGTGGGGTTTCAGCGAGCACTATGCAGCCTGGGCCAACCGCAATCTGTTGCTGCTCAACCCGCTGGCGCTGCTGCTCATCCCCGGTGCGTGGACGCTGCTGCGTGGACGCCAGCCACGACGCTGGTTCGGCGTGACGCTGTGGCTGGTGACAGCACTTGCCGCAGTGTCCCTGCCGGTGCATTGGCTGTCGCTGCAGGCGCAGTTCAACACGCAGTGGATCGTGCTGCTGCTGCCGATCCATCTGGCACTGACGCTGGTGTTCGCAAAACGCAGCTTGGCGGCCCGTCCGCGCTGAGGCACGATGCCCGGCATGGAATCCATCACTACTCCCCTGCCGACCAACCCCGCCTGCGTGATCAGCTGTACCTGGTACAGCGAAGACGGCAAGCCCCGTGCGCTGGATCTGGACAGCATCAGCGACATGCTGCAAAGCGACGCCAAGGGCTTCGTCTGGGTGGGACTGTACGAGCCCACCGATGCGGTACTGGACAAGGTCGAAGAAGAATTCGGCCTGCATCCGCTGGCCATCGAAGACACCCGCAAGGCGCACCAGCGGCCCAAGATCGAAACCTACGGCAACTCGCTGTTCGTGGTGGTGCACACCGCGCAGGTGGTGGACGAACGCATCCGCTACGGGGAAACCCACGCCTTCCTGGGCCCGCGCTTCCTGGTTACGGTGCGCCATGGCGCTTCGCTGTCCTACGCACCGGTCCGCGCCCGGCTCGAGCAGGAGCCGGAGCTGCTCGCGATGGGCCCGTCGTTCTGCCTGTACTCGGTGCTCGATGCGGTGGTGGACAACTACTCGCCCATCACCGACAGCTTCCGCGACACGCTGGATACGCTGGAGAAAGACATCTTCGCCGACACCTATAAGCGCCGCACCGTCATCCGCCTGTACGACCTCAAGCGCGAGCTCAACAAGATGCGCCTGGCCGTGGCCCCGCTGCAGGACGCACTCGCACAGCTGCAGCGCAGCCAGGCGCAGCTGATCAGCGAAGAGGTGCGGCTGTACCTGCGTGATGTGCAGGACCATGCCGCCCGCGTCAACGACGCCATCGATACCCTGCGCGAAATGCTGGGCACCGCCTTGAGCGTCAACCTGTCGCTGGTGACGCTGGCACAGGGAGAAACGGTCAAACAGCTCGGCGCATGGGCAGCGCTGTTGGCCGCGCCCACCTTGGTCACCAGCTGGTACGGCATGAACTTCACGCATATGCCCGAGCTGGCCGGCCGCTTCGCCTATCCGCTGCTGATGCTTGGCGTCGGCGCGGTATGCGTGGTGCTGTACCGCCTGTTCAAGCGTTCCGGCTGGCTGTAACGCCACCACCTTCGTTTCATCCAACCTGGACTTTGAGGGAACTCCATGGGCAGCAATACCACTCTCAGCAGCACGCGTCGCAGCTTCCTCCGCAATTCGATGGCACTGGGTGCGGCCGCGCTGCCGCTGTCCCAGCTGGCACAGGCCGCACCGGCGGCTGCCGATGCCGACCTGCCTGAATCGCTGCGCGCGCTCAAGCCGCTGGCATCGCAGGTGGTCCCGATCGGCAATACCGAGCGCGCCGAACGCGTGGCCAAGGCACAGCAGTTGATGGGCAGGCACGGAATCGACGTGGTGTTCATCGGCGCGGGCAGCTCGCTCAGCTATTTCACCGGCATGCACTGGTGGAACAGCGAGCGGTTGACCGGCGTGCTGCTTCCGCGCAGTGGCGACCCGGTGTACGTGACCCCCGAGTTCGAACGTGGACGCACCCTGGAGCAGATCAAGCTCGGCAACGACGTTCGAGGCTGACAGGAGGATGAAGACCCCTACGCACTGGTCGCCAAGGTCGTCCGCGACATGGGCCACGCCACTGGCACGGTCGGCATGGAGGAGACGGTTCCGTTCTTCCGTGCCAAGGGCATCATGGACGCACTGCCACAGGCGCGTGTGGTCGATGCCTGGCCGGTGACAGCCGGCTGCCGCCGGGTTAAAAGCGGCGCCGAACTGGCGCTGATGAAACTCGCCAATGAGAACACGCTGGCGGTATATGAAGCCGTCTGGAAGGCGCTCAAGCCGGGCATGACCGAGCAGGACATCAGCGGCCTGATTGCGATGGCTTACGCCCGCACCGGCCTGCAGGGCGATGCCAGCGTCAACATCGGCAAGTACACCGCGTCACCGCATGGCTCGGACCAGCCCCAGCATCTGGTCGAGGGCACGCCGATTATTTTTGACGGCGGCTGCCGCGCCGGCGGCTATACCAGCGATATCACCCGCACCGTGGTGCTTGGCCAGCCCAGCGATGACATCCGTCGCATCTTCGACATCGTGCTACAGGCACAGACCGCCGCACTGAAAGCCGCCCGCCCTGGCGTGACCATGGAATCGGTGGACGCGGCCGCACGCAAGGTCATCAGCGATGCCGGTTACGGCCCGGACTACCGCTACTTCAGCCATCGCCTGGGGCACGGCATCGGCATCGACATGCACGAATGGGACTATCTGGTACGCGGCAACAAGCATGTTCTGGAGCCGGGCATGACCTTCAGCGACGAACCGGGCATCTATATCCCGGACAAATTCGGCGTGCGGCTGGAAGACATCCTCTACGTCACCGAGGACGGTGCGGCATTGATGACGCCGCAGAGCCCATCGATTGATCAGCCGTTTGGTTGAGGGCGACCGAATTCCTGCAGGGGCGGGCTTCGCATCACAGAAGCGGTCTCAGCCGCGAAAGCTTCCAGCTTGCCATTGCTCAAAAAGCTCCCCCCTCCCCTCCGCCATCGGCGCAGGGGAGGAGGCAGGCCATCAAGCCACGTATATCGTCTTGATGTTCATGAATTCATGGATGCCATGCTCGGCAAGTTCACGACCGAAGCCTGAGCGTTTGGTGCCACCGAACGGCAACCTCGCATCACTCTTGACCACCGAATTCACGAACGCCGCGCCGCACTGCAGTTGGGCGGCGACGCGCTCGCCGCGTACGTGGTCGTTGCTCCACACACTGCCGCCAAGGCCGAATGTGGTGTCGTTGGCCACGCGTACCGCTTCGGCTTCGTCCTTCACCCGCAGAATCGCTGCAACCGGCCCGAACAACTCCTGGTCGTAGGCCGGCATGCCGGCGCTGACGTTATCGAGGATGGAGGCCGGATAACCGGCATGGCTGCCGGCCAGTGGCTCGCACCCCAGCAACGCCTTCGCCCCCTTGGCAATGCTTTCCTGCACCTGACGGTGCAGCTCATCACGCAGGTCAGCACGCGCCATCGGTGCCAACGTCGTCACCTCATCCTGTGGATCGCCATACGCGCGCGACTTGGCGGCCTCGACGAAGCGCTGCACGAACGCATCGGCGATGGACTCCACCAGCACGAACCGCTTGGCAGCGATGCAGGTCTGGCCCGCATTGTCGAAACGCGATTTCACCGCCGCGGCAACAGCCAGATCCAGGTCGGCATCGTCCAGCACCACGAAGGCGTCGCTGCCCCCCAGTTCCATCACGCACTTCTTCAGCTGGTCGCCAGCATTGGCGGCGATGGAGCGCCCTGCCCGCTCGCTGCCGGTCAGGGTCACCGCCTTGACCCGTCGGTCACGCAGCACCTCGGCGGCCTGGTCGTTGTCGATATGCAGCACGTCGAACACGCCCTCGGGGATACCCGCAGCGGCCACCACCTCGCGCAGCAGATCGGCACAGCCGGGAACGTTGCTGGCATGTTTGAGCAATGCCACATTGCCGGCCATCAAGCCTGGCGCGAGGAAGCGGATCACCTGCCAGAACGGGAAATTCCACGGCATCACCGCCAGCACGCAGCCGATCGGCTGGTAGATGACGTAGCTGCGCTGTGCTTCGGTGGGGATCATCTGCGGCTTGAGGTAATCGGCCGCGTGGTCGGCATAGTACTCGCAGGCGGCGGCGCTCTTTTCGATCTCGGCCAAGGCCTCGCGGCGCAGCTTGCCCATCTCGCGGGTCATCGTGCGCTGGATGTCATCGCGCCGGTCACGCAGGCCTGCGGCGACTTTGCGCAGCAGCCCTCCACGTTGTTCCAACGTCAGTGCCGACCACAGCGGAAACGCCGACTCGGCGGCGGCCAGCCGCTGCTCGACGGCGGCAGCGCTCATCAGCTCGACCGTACGCTCAGCGCGGCCGTCGAAGGGATTGATGGTCTGATACGAAGCCATGGCGACACACCTGCATTCAACGAATGCGGGAATGGTAGCGCCGGGAGTGTTGCGTACAGGTAAAGCAGACGATCACCTCTGGAGCGGAGCCATGCTCCGCTTGAGCTTTACCGGGGAAGCCCCATGCCGAGCATGGCTCGGCGCCACCGGCTTCGTTTATCCGTTCTCCTGCAGCGCCAGCTGCATGTCGCGCTGACGGCGCTTGTCCGAACGGGCGGATATCCACCAGCCGACCACCGCCACCAGCGACACCGCCAGCACCATCAAGGTAGCCAGCGCATTGATCTTCGGGCTCACGCCCATGCGCACCGAGGCGAAGATCTTCATCGGCAGCGTGGTTGAACTCGGGCCGGCAACGAAGCTGGCGATCACCACGTCATCCAGCGACAGGGTGAAAGCCAGCAGCCAGCCGGACACCAGCGCTGGCGCAATGATCGGCAGCGTGATCAGGAAGAACACCTTGAGCCGGTTGGCGCCCAGGTCCATCGCGGCCTCCTCCAGCGAGCGGTCCAGCTCCTGCAGGCGCGAGGACACCACCACCGTCACGAACGAGATGGTGAAGGTCACGTGTGCGATCCAGATCGCCACCACGCCCTTGGAGGGCAGGCCGAACAGTCCGCCCATCGACACCAGCATCAGCAGGATCGACAGGCCGATGATCACTTCCGGCATCACCAGCGGCGCCGTCACCAGCGCGCCGAACAGGGTCTTGCTGGGGAAGCGCTTGAAGCGAGTCATCGCCATCGCCGCCATGGTGCCGATCACCATGGCCGCAGTGGCGGTCCAGAACGCGATCTTGATGCTGATCCACGCCGCCTGCAGCAATTGGCGATCACGGAACAACTCGCCATACCACTGCGTGGAGAAGCCTGCCCACACCGATGCCAGTCGCGAGGAGTTGAACGAGTACACCATCAACAACAGGATCGGCAGATACAGGAACGCGAACCCGAGCAGCAGGATGCTCCACCCCAACCAGGAGGTACGCCGGCTCATGCTCATGCCAGCTTCCCTTCCAGCTCACGCTGCTGGGACCGGTTGAAGATGATGATCGGCACCAGCAACAAAAGCAGCATCACGATCGCCACCGCCGAGGCCAATGGCCAGTCGCGGTTGTTGAAGAACTCGCCCCACAGCACGCGCCCGATCATCAACGTATCCGGGCCGCCGAGCATTTCCGGGATCACGAACTCACCCACCGCCGGGATCATCACCAGCATGCAACCGGCGATGATGCCGCTGCGCGACAGCGGCAAGGTGATCTTGAGGAAGGCCTGCCATGGCCGCGCGCCAAGGTCGTAAGCCGCTTCCAGCAGACGGTTGTCGAGTTTGACCAGGTTGGCGTACAGCGGCAGCACCATGAACGGCAGGTAGCAGTAAACGATGCCGATGTACGCCGCCACCGGGGTGTAGAGGATGCGCAGCGGCTCGTCGATCAGGCCCAGGTTCATCAACGTTCGGTTGATCAGGCCGTTGCTGTCGAGGATGCCGATCCAGGCATAGACGCGGATCAGGAACGAGGTCCACGACGGCAGCACCACCAGCATCATCGCGATGTTGCGCGCCGACGGCGACATGCGCGAAATCACGTACGCCATGGGGTAACCGATGAACACGGTCAGCACAGTCGAGATGATCGCGATCTTGATCGAGCTCAGGTAGGCCACCACGTACTGGCTGTCGGTGAACAGCGCCGCGTAGTTGCCCAGGTTGAGATTGACCGTGAAGGCGTTGTCCACGTACGCGACGATGGACGTATACGGCGGCATCGCCACGGCCATCTTCGAGAACGAGATCTTGAGCACGATCAGGAACGGGATGGCGAAGAACAGCAGCAGCCACAGGTACGGCACGCCAATCACGCCGGCGCGGGTACCCGGCAGCCAGCGACGCCAACCGGTTTGGAGTGCACCGGATGTGCTCATGAGGTCAGCACCACACCATCGTTGTCGTCCCAGGACACCCAGACCTCATCGTTCCAGGTGATGCCGTCGCTGTCCCAGCGCTTCATGTTGGCGAAGTTGGAGAGGATCTTGGCGCCGCTGGGCAGGCGCACGTGGTAGACCGAATGACTGCCGAAGTAGGCGATGTCCTCGACCACGCCCTGCGCCTTGTTGGTCTCGCCTTCCGGCTCGTCCTTGCCGATGTGGATCTTCTCCGGACGCAGCGCGAACGCCACCGGCTGGCCTTCGTAACCGGTGATGCCGTGGCCGACATAGATCGGCGCGGGGAAGTCGGCGGTGCGCACGGTGACGTACTCGGGCAGGTCTTCGTCGATCACGCCTTCGATCAGGTTCACCGAACCGATGAAGCCGGCCACGAAACGATTGGCCGGCTGTTCGTAGATGTCATCGGGCTTGCCGATCTGCTGGATCCAGCCCTGGTCCATCACCGCGATGCGGGTGGCCATGGTCATGGCCTCTTCCTGGTCGTGTGTGACCATCACGCAGGTCACGCCGAGCTGCTCGATGATGTTGACCAGCTCAAGCTGCATCTTCGAGCGCAGCTTCTTGTCGAGCGCGCCCATCGGCTCGTCCAGCAACAGCAGCTTGGGGCTCTTGGCCAGTGAACGGGCCAGCGCAACGCGCTGCTGCTGGCCACCGGACAGCTGATGCGGCTTGCGCTTGCCCAGTTTGTCCAGCTGCACCAGCTCCAGCATCTCGCCGACGCGGCGGGTCACCGCATCCTTGGCCATGCCGTCCTGCTTCAGGCCAAAGGCGATGTTCTGCTCGACCGACATGTGCGGGAACAGCGCGTAGGACTGGAACATCATGTTGATCGGCCGCTCGTAAGGCGGCAGCGTGGTGATCGGCTGACCGTCGAGCAGGATCCTGCCCTTGGTGGGCGTTTCGAAGCCGGCCAGGCAGCGCAGCAACGTGGACTTGCCACTGCCCGAACCACCCAGCAAGGCGAAGATTTCGCCCTTGCGCACGTCCAGGTTGACGTCATCGACGGCGACGAAACCATCAAATTCCTTGCGCAGATCGCGGATGGACAGATAGCCGGGCTCGCTGTTGAGGGCGATGGCATCGGTCCTGGTGTCTGGCTTGGCATCAACGGGCATGCAGGGCTCCGGGAGCGGGCAGGTGGAAAACGGGCGTAGTTTAGCCCCCGTGTTTTAACGGCGACACCGCTGCATCTGGCGGCTGGGCCTGATTGGACAGTACGGGGCGTGCGGGTGAGGCCAGGTGAAAGCGCGCCGGATGCCGAACTGGCACCGTTGAAACATCAAAGCCCCCTTGTGCGGCAAGGAGGCTTTGGTGTTTGCCGCAGGAGCAGAAGCTGCCCTCATCCGCCCTTCGGCCACCTTCTCCCGCAAGCGGGAGAAGGTGTCTTCAGGCATGGCTGCATGCTCAAGCCCCCTCTCCCGTTTACGGGAGAGGGGTTGGGGTGAGGGTTGCCCTCAGCTCAACGTCCGGTCTTGATCTCGGTCCACAGACGGGTGTACAGCTTGTCCGTCTCCGGCGTGTTGATCGCGTAGGTGAACATCTTGGCCGCCACGTCTTCCGGCGGGTAGATGGTCTTGTCATCGCGGATCGCGGCGTCCACCAGCGGGGTGGCCGTCTTCACCGGGTTGGCGTAGTGGGTCACGTTGGTGTTGTTGGCAGCGACCTGCGGCTCCAGCAGGTAGTTGATGAACGCATAGGCGTTCTCCGGGTGCTTGGCGTCCTTCGGGATGGCCAGCATGTCGAACCACTGCGGTGCACCTTCCTTCGGGATCGAATAGGCCACTTCCACGCCGTTCTTGGCTTCCTCGGCACGGTCGCGGGCCTGGATGATGTCTCCGGACCAACCCACCACCAGGCAGGTGCTGCCATTGGCCAGCGAACCCACGTACTGCGAGGAGTGGAAGTTCTGCACGTACGGACGGATCGACTTGAGCAGGTCGGCAGCCTTCTGCAGCACGGCCGGATCCCCGCTGTGCGGGTCTTCACCCAGGTAGTGCAGTGCGATCGGAATCATGTCGGCCGGGGTGTCCAGAATGGTCACGCCACAGTCCTTCATCTTGGCGATGTTCTCCGGCTTGAACACCAGGTCCCAGCTGTTGGCGATGTCGGCGCTGCCGCCAAAACGCTCCTTGAGCTTGGCCACGTTGTAGCCGATGCCGGTGGTGCCGATCATGTACGGCACACCGTACTTGTTCTCCGGATCCTGCCCGGCGATGCGCGCCATCACCGCCGGATCAAGATTGGCCAGGTTCGGGATCTTGCTCTTGTCCAGCGGCAGGAACACGCCGGCCTGGATCTGGCGGCCGAAGAAGTTCAGCGTCGGCACCACGATGTCGTAACCGCTGTTGCCGGTCAGCAGCTTGGTCTCGACCATCTCATCGCTGTCGAACACGTCGTAGGTGACCTTGATGCCGGTCGCCTTGTCGAAGTTCGGGATGGTGTCTTCGGCGATGTAATCGGAGTAGTTGTAGACGTTGAGGACCTTGGCCTCGCCGCCTTCGGGCGTTTTACCGCCGTCTTCCTTGCTGCCACAGGCAGCGAGAAGGGAGATGGCGATGCCAGCGGTCAGGATGCGCAGATTCATGGGTTCTCCAGTGTTGATCCGGGAGCGATGTGGGGAAACCGGCATGGCCGGTGGGGGGCGTATTGTCCCATTTGCGGGCGGCATCACGCCAATCGACGCCCTGCCGCTGCACCTTCAGACATTGAGCAGCAGGAATTCGCGCTCCCACGAGCTGATCACGCGGAAGAAGGTCTCGTACTCCTTTCGCTTGACCGAGATGTAGGCGCGGCAGAAACGCTTGCCCAGCAGTTCCTGCAGCGGTTCGCACTCCTCCAGCCCGTCCAGGGCCTCGCCCAGCGAGCGCGGCAGTTCGTAGCCCAGCTCCTTGGCGTTGCCGGTGATCGGCTGTGTGGGCTGCAGCTTCTCGCGCAGTCCCAACAGGCCGCAGGCCAGGGTCGCGGCCATGGCCAGGTACGGGTTGGCGTCGGAGCCGGCAAAGCGGCTTTCCACGCGGCTGTTTTCCAGCGTGTCGATGGGCACGCGCAGGCCGCAGGTACGGTTGTCGAAGCCCCACTCCACGTTGCTCGGCGACACTTCGCCGAAAACCAGGCGGCGATAGGAATTCACGTTCGGGGCGAAGAACGCCATCGCCAGCGGCACGTATTTCTGCAGGCCAGCCAGGTAATGGTCGAACGTTTCGCTGTACTCGCCTTCGCTGGCACCGGCAAACACATTGATGCCGTCGGATTTGCGCACCAGGCTCTGGTGGATGTGCATGGCACTGCCCGGTTCGGTCTCCATCGGCTTGGCCAGGAAGGTGGCGAACACGCCATGGCGCATTGCCGCCTCACGCATGGTGCGCTTGAACAGGAAGACCTGGTCGGCCAGCGACATCGCATCGTTGTGGGTGAAATTCACCTCCAGCTGCGCCGCACCGGATTCGTGGATCAGCGTGTCCACATCCAGTTTCAGGGCCTCGCAGTAGTCATACATCAGGTCGAGGATGGGGTCGAACTCATTGACCGCGTCAATCGAGTACGACTGGCGTGCAGTCTCCGGGCGACCGGAGCGACCGGCCGGTGGCAGCAGCGGAAAATCCGGGTCGGTGTTCTTCTGCACCAGGAAGAACTCCACCTCCGGTGCCACCACGGGCTTGAGTCCCAGTTCGTCATAGCCGGCCAACACCCGACGCAGCACGTTGCGTGGCGCCAGTTCATGCGGCTGCCCGCCCTTGGTGTAGCAGTCGTGGATGATCTGTGCGGTGGGGTCGGTGGCCCAAGGCACCATGCGCACGGTGTCCGGGTCCGGGCGCAGGATCATGTCCGCGTCTGCCGGCGAGGTCAGCTCGTAGTAATCGTCCGGGAACTCACCGGTGACGGTGGTGGCGAAGATGCCCTCGGGCAGGCGCGTGCCGTAATCGTGGCGGAACTTGTCAGCCGGGATGATCTTGCCGCGGGCATTGCCGGTGATGTCCGGCACCAGGCATTCCACCTCGGTGATGTGCCGCTCCTTGAGCCAACGCAGCAGCGAACTCTCTTCCTGCACATTGGCAACGGTCTTGACGGTCTTGCGGGTACGGGGGCGCGAAGTCATGGCGGATCAGCTTTTTGGTTTTTGCATCTGGTAACGACGACAGGCCTCGCCGAAGGCTTGGAAAATGCCCAGGTAGAACGGGTTTTCACGCACCCGCCATTCCGGATGGAACTGCACGCCGAGCAGGAAACCCGGGCCCGGACCACGGAAGGCTTCAATCAGCCCATCAGGCGCGCGGGCTTCAACCTGCAGGCCCTCGCCCAGCCGCGCCACACCCTGCCCATGCACGGTGTTGACGCTGACCGGGGTGCTGCCGGCAATCCCGGCCAACAACCCACCCGGCACCAGTTCCAGTGCGTGGGCCGGGCCATATTGCACGTCCAGTGGTGAATCCGGATCTTCACGGTGGTCGGCCAGCCCCGGCACGTCATGCACCTTGGGATGCAGGCTGCCGCCGAACGCGACGTTGACCTCCTGGAACCCCCGGCAGATCGCCAACACCGGCAAACCCATCGCCAGCGCCTGCGGCAGCAGCCCGAACACGTTGGCATCGCGCGCAGGATCATGTGGATTACCCGGCCAGCTGGGGCCGCCGTCGTAATGATGCGGCTCGATGTTGCTGGTGGCGCCGGTCAGCAGCAGTCCATCCAATTGGCCCAGCCAAGCCTGCGCCGGCAATGGCGGCTGCAGCAGCGGCAGTACCAGCGGGGTGGCGCCTGCGCCATCCACCACGGCCCGCACGTACTTTTCGCCGACCACGAGGAACGGGTGTGATCCGATCGGTTTGCTGTCGGTTGGCAGGCCGACCAGCGGCAAAGTGCTCATGCATCTGGCTCGGAAGACGTGAGGGCACGCTACCCCCGGCCCTGCATTTAGGCAACCGCAGCGCATCTGTCATTCAAACGCCACGCGGCACAATGGACGCTGTTCGACCGGCGCCTGCGCTCGGCGCACACAGCCAGGTCGTTACACTCCCCGCCCTCTGCCAAACCCATCTGCCTGATATCCGTGGACAGCCCACAGCCCGCCTACCCGCCAAGCTGGTACGCCAGCAGCCAACCGCAACTGCCCGCGCGTGCATCCTTGCGCGGCCAGGCTCGTGCCGACGTTGCGGTGTTGGGCGCCGGTTACACCGGCCTGACCGCCGCGCTGGCCCTGGCCGAAAAAGGCTACAAGGTCACCTTGCTGGAAGCCGAACGCGTCGGCTGGGGTGCCTCCGGGCGCAATGGCGGCCAAGCCATCGTCGGTTACGGCTGCGAGCAGGACACGCTTGAAAAACTGGTCGGCGATGCCGATGCGCGCCTGCTGTTCGATTTCTCACGCGACGGCATGCACCAGCTCAAGCAGCGCATCGCGCGGCACGGCATCGACTGTGACTGGCGCGATGGCCACGCCAGCGTGCCGATCCATCCGCGCCAGGAACGCGCCCTGCGTGCGGACATCGAGCGCATGGCACAACGCTACGACTATCCGCTGGAATGGTGGGACCGCCCCCGCCTGCAGCAGGAACTGGCCAGCGACCGCTACCTCGGCGCGATGTATGACGCCGCCAGCGGCCACCTGCATCCACTGGCTTACGTACAAGGCTTGGCAGGTGCTGCCGAAGCAGCGGGCGTGACCCTTCATGAGTACTCACCGGTGATCCGGATGCAGCGCGACCCGCGGCCGGCACTGGTCACCGCCCAGGGCCGCGTTGATGCGGACTTCGTGGTGCTGGCCGGCAACGCCTGGCTGCAGGGCATCGCCCCGGAACTGGAAACCCGGATGATGCCGGTGGGCACCTACATCGGTGCGACCCAGCCGCTGGGTGCCGAACGCGCCAGGGCGCTGATCCGCAACGACATGGCCGTGGCCGACGTGAACTGGGCGCTGGACTACTTCCGCCTCAGCCGCGACCACCGCCTGCTGTTCGGCGGCCAGGCCAACTATTCCGCGCTGCCGCCGCCCGGCCTGCGCACCAGCATGAGCCGACGCATGCGCCGGGTGTTTCCGCAGCTGGCCGACGTGGAGCTGGAATACGTGTGGGGAGGCTACATCGACATCACCCGCAACCGCGCCCCGCACTGGGGAAGACTCACGCCAAGTGTCTATTTCGCACAGGGCTTCTCCGGCCATGGCGTGGCCAGCGCCGGCCTGGCCGGCGAAGTGATCGCCGAGGCCATTGCCGGCCAGTCAGCCCGGCTGGATGTGTTCGAGAAGATTCCACACCGCGTATTCCCGGGTGGCAGGGCGCTGCGCATGCCACTGCTGGTGGCGGCGATGTCCTGGTACAAGCTGCGCGACCTGCTGGGATGATGCCGGACGTGACGATGACCGCCGGCGGGAATGCTGTGTGCTCCGTTCTTTTGCGCTGCCCGGGCGACTAAAGTTCCGGCACATCTGCCCGATATTCCTTGCAGATGACCATCAGCCTTCCACCCATGGCCGCCCTGCCGCAGGCCTGCTTCGACAGCCCGCCGATCGCGCCGCTTCCGCAGCGCATCCTGCTGGTGGAAAACTCGCGCACGTTCACCAGCATGCTGCGCGAAGCCATCGAGCAGCGCCTGGAGCTGCCGGTAAGCGTAGCCTCGAGCCTGGCCGAAGCCGGTGCGTTGCTCGACAGCGAGGACGGCTGGTTCCTGGTGTTGACCGGTCTGGTCCTGGCCGATGGTGACCGCGACCAGGTGGTGGCCTATTTCGTTGAACGCGGGCTGCCCACCATCGTGGTCAGCGGTGTCTATGACGAAGACCTGCGCAAGCGTGTGCTGCAGCAGCAGATCATCGATTACGTATTGAAGAACACCCCCGGCAGCATCGACTACCTGGTTTGGCTGGTGCAGCGGATGGAACGCAACCGCCGTATCTCCGCGCTGGTGGTGGACGACTCGCCGTCGGCACGCTCGTATGCGGCTGCGCTGCTGGGCATGTACGGCTACCACGTCAGCCAGGCCGCCGACGGCGCCGAAGCCCTGCTCGCACTGGAGGCCGACCCGACCATCCGCCTGGTGATCGTGGACCAGGAAATGCCCGGCATGGAAGGTGTCGAACTCACCCGCAGACTGCGCGCACTGCGTGCACGCGACAAAGTGGCGGTGATCGGCATTTCCGGAAATGCCGATCCGTCGTTGATCCCGCGCTTCCTCAAGAACGGCGCCAACGACTTCCTGCGCAAACCGTTCTCGCGCGAAGAATTCTTCTGCCGTGTTTCGCAGAACGTGGACCAGCTGGAGTTGATCGGTACGCTGCAGGACCTGGCGACCCGCGACTTCCTCACCGGCCTGCCCAACCGCCGCAGCTTTCTCGAAAACAGCCAACGCCAGCTGGCCCTGCCAAGCGCCGACAACGATGTGGCCGTGGCGATGGTGGACATCGACCATTTCAAACACATCAACGACAGCTTCGGCCACGAAGCCGGCGACCAGGCCATCCGTGCCGTGGCCACCATCCTGCAGGCGCATACCCACCCGCAGGACATCAGCGCACGCTTTGGCGGCGAGGAGTTCTGCCTGCTGGTGAGCGGCCTGGACGACGACGCCAGCACCCTGCATTTCGAGCAGCTGCGGCAAGCCGTGCAGGCCCTGCGCCTGCAGTTCGGCGGCAAGACACTGGCCATGACAGTGAGCATCGGCGTGTGCCGCATGCCGTCACGACTGGGCAACCTGCACCAGCTCATCACCGAGGCCGACCGCCAGCTCTATCTGGCCAAGGCCGGCGGCCGCAACCGCGTGTGCAGCGCCGACAAGGTGTGAACGCGGCTTCGTATTGATCCAGATCAACGCGCGCTGAAAAGCCCGCGTCTAAAGTGCGTCGCATGGCACTTCTCAGGGGATCTAGGCGATGGCACTACTGATTTGGCAGGATGATCTCAACACCGGCATCGAGGTCATCGACCATCAGCACATGCGCATCGTGGAGATGCTCAACCACCTGCATGTGGCTCAGAAGAGCCTGGAACGCATGGCGGTGGCCGAGGTGATCGACGAACTGGTCGACTACACCATGTCGCACTTCGCCTTCGAAGAGGAGTTGATGGAGGAAGCCGGCTATCCGTTCTGCGCTGCGCACAAGCGCGTGCATGAAGTGTTCGGCAAGCGGGTAAGCGAGTACCGCCTGCGCTTCCAGGCCGGCGAGGACGTCACCGATGAACTGCGCAACATGCTCTCGCGCTGGCTGTTCAACCATATCCGTGGCGACGACAAGGCCTATGCCGAGCAGGTCAAGCGGCACCTCAACCAGTTTGCCCGTGAACACGAAGAAGGCAGCTGGCTGGGCCGCACGTTGAAACGATTGTTCAACTGAACCGCCTGTGCGGGAACGGTGTGGCTGCGATCCCTCCTCCAGAAAGATTCGCTCCCTCGCCGTTCCTGCCTCACCTTGCTGTAGGAACGCCGCAGATCCGCACTGCCTTCATCTTTGTGTGGGATGCAGGGCACCGCGCTACGGCGTTCCTACGGCCCCCCGCTTCTGCCGCTGGCCAATGGCCCACAGCGCCCAGGCGGTGACCAATGCGGTCACGCACAGGTAACCGCCTACCGCGGCGATGCCGAATTTCCCGGCCAACCATGTCGCCGCATAGGGCGCTGGCGCTGCGCCAAGAATCCCGGCCAGGTTGAAGGACAGCGATGAACCGGTATAACGCACCTGCACGGGATACAGGCTGGCCAACATGGTCCCGCACGGGCCGTAGGTCAGGCCCATCAGGAACAGGCCCAGCGACAGGAACAGCAGCACCTGCAACGGATGCCCGGCCTGGAACAACGGCTGGAACAGCAGCCCGAACACGAAGATGCCCGTCGTCGCCCACAGCATCGCCTTCACCGTGCCACGGCGGTCGCCGTACAGCGCCGCCAGCGGGATGCCTGCGGCGAAGAACAGGATTCCAATCATCTGCAGCAGCAGGAAATCCTCGCGCGCATATTTCAGCACCGACGTGCCATGGCCCAGCGTGAACACCGTCATCAGGTAGAACAGCACGAAGGTGGCGAACGCCGCCAACGTGCCCACCAGCACCGCGAAACCATGGTTCGTCAGCACCTCGCGCATCGGCAACCGCACCCGCTTGCCGCTGTCCACCGCTTTCTGGAAATCCGGCGTCTCGTGGATGTTCAAACGTACCCACAACCCGACGATCACCAGCAGCGCACTGGCCACGAACGGCACGCGCCAGCCCCAGGCAAGGAAGCTGGCATCGTCCATCAGCTTGCCCAACAACAGGAACGTACCGGCCGACAGCAGGAAGCCCAGCGGCGCACCCAACTGCGGGAACATGCCATACCAGGCGCGCTTTCCCGGCGGTGCGTTCTCAGTCGCCAGCAGCACCGCCCCGCCCCACTCGCCGCCCAGTCCCAAGCCCTGGCCGAAGCGGCACAGCGCCAGCAGGATCGGCGCCAGCAGCCCGATCTCGGCATGCGTTGGCAACAGGCCGATCGCCACGGTGGACAGCCCCATGGTCAGCAAGGCCGCCACCAGCGTGGCCTTGCGGCCGATGCGGTCCCCGTAATGCCCGAACACCGCCGAGCCCACCGGCCGGGCGATGAACGCCACCGCAAAGGTCGCCAGCGATTGCAGCAACGCCGCTTCGTTGCTGCTCTCGGGAAAGAACAGCTGCGGGAACACCAGCACCGCCGCAGTGGCGTAGATGTAGAAATCAAAGAACTCGATGGTGGTGCCGACCAGGCTGGCAGCCAGCACACGACGCGGAGAGTTCAGCGGGACAGGGGTAGCGGCGGTCGACATGGTTCGGTTTCAGGAAAGCGTTATCGCCAAGTCTGCCATGCAGCTCCCTGCTGCCAACGTCTGGTTGCAGCCGACACCGTTCCGGCCATGACTTCCCCCCGTCCCATAACGCCCATCGCCCACGCTTCACGCCCATGTAACTCGGGCGTCCATCGTGCCCAGTAGGCTCACGGCAGCCACCTTCGTTCGCAGCACTTCCTTTCCCCACAGGAGAATCATGATGACCGAACCCACCCCGCGTTTTGAGCATGAAGCCGATGCCACGCGCCGCTATTGGCACAACGCACCGCTCAACACGCTGCCGCCACCGGATATGGTCGGCAACTACCAGCGATTCAAACCGCTTCCCACCGAAGGAATCGCATCGCGCAAGGCCTGGATCGTCGGCGGTGGCATCGCCGGCATGGCGGCGGCGTTCTACCTGATCCGCGACGGCCACATGCCTGCACAGAACATCACCCTCATTGAAGGGCTGGGCGTTG
Organism: Stenotrophomonas humi; assembly: GCF_001431415.1. GTDB lineage: Bacteria > Pseudomonadota > Gammaproteobacteria > Xanthomonadales > Xanthomonadaceae > Stenotrophomonas > Stenotrophomonas humi. Next base: position 103,786 of record NZ_LDJI01000029.1, read on the forward strand.
AAGGCGGCTCGCTGGATGGCTCGGGCAACCCCGAGGACGGCTACCTGGTCCGCGGCGGCCGCGAGATGAACTGGAATTACGACAACCTCTGGGACATGTTCCAGGACGTGCCCGCGCTGGAGCTGCCTGAAGGCTACAGCGTGCTCGACGAATACCGGCTGGTGAACGACGCCGACCCGAACTGGTCCAAGGCGCGCCTGATGCACAAGCAGGGCGAAGTACTGGCGGATTTCACCCGCTTCGGCCTGACCCGGAAGCAGCAATGGGAAGTGGTGAGCCTGCTGCTCAAGCGCAAGGACGAGCTGGACGACCTGACCATCCAGGATCATTTCAGTGAAGGCTTCCTCGCCAGCAACTTCTGGTTCCTGTTCCGCTCGATGTTCGCCTTCGAGAACTGGCACAGCCTGCTGGAAATGAAGCTGTACATGCATCGCTTCCTCGATGCGATCGATGGCTTCGGCGACATGTCGGCGCTGGTGTTCCCCAAGCTCAACCAGTACGACACCTTCGTCACGCCGTTGATCCGCCTGCTGCGCGAAAAAGGCGTGCAGGTGAAATTGGCCACGCAGGTGCTGGACATGGACTTCGACGTGCAGGGCGACCAGCGCACCGTCACGGCCCTGCACACCCGCACCAAGGGGGGTGATGGCCGCATTGAAGTGGACCCACGTGACCTGGTCATCGCCCTCACCGGCTCGATGACCGAAGACACCGCCTATGGCGACATGGACACCGTGCCGGTATTGAAGAAACGCCATGGCGGGCCGGCCGAAGGCAGCAGCTGGGGGCTGTGGCAGAACCTGGCCAGGCACTCGCCGGTGTTCGGCAAGCCGGACAAGTTCTGCGGCGACATCGATCGCTCGATGTGGGAATCGGCCACGCTTACCTGCAAGCCTTCACCGCTGGTGGACAGGCTGCGTGAGCTGTCGGTCAACGAACCCACCTCCGGCCGGACTGCAACCGGAGGCATCATCACCTTCACCGATTCCAACTGGGTGCTCAGCGTCACCATCAACCGGCAGCCGCATTTCCCCGGCCAGCCGAAGGACACGGTGGTGATGTGGGTCTATGCACTGCTGATGGACCAGCCCGGCAACTTCGTCAAGAAGACCATGCCCGAGTGCACCGGCCGCGAGATCGTGGCCGAGCTCTGCTACCACCTCGGCATCGCCGACCAGCTGGACGCGATTGTTCCGCATACCAAGGTGCGCCTGGCGCTGATGCCTTACATCACCGCGCAGTTCATGCCACGCGCCGCCGGTGATCGTCCGCATGTGGTGCCGGCAGGCTGCAGCAATCTCGCGCTGGTCGGTCAGTTCGTGGAAACCGCCAACGATGTGGTGTTCACCATGGAAAGCTCGGTGCGCACCGCCCGTATCGCGGTCTATTCACTATTGAACCTGCCCAAGCAGGTGCCGGACCTGAGCCCTACGCAATACGACATCCGCAACCTGCTCAAGGGCGCACGCGCGCTCAACAGCGGCGAGCCTTTCATCGGCGAAGGGTTGTTGCACAAGCTGCTGGGCGACACGTATTTCGCCCACATCCTGCCGCCGCTGCCAAAAAACGAGGGTGAATCCTCACGTCGCGCACGCCTGGAATCAGAACTGGCGAGCCTTCGCGACAAGGGAGGGCTCGCACTGCAGGGCTTTGCACAGTGGATCGACCGCTTCGCCAGCCAGTTGCGCAAGAACGACAAAGAGTGAATGCGACGTACGCGTACTGAACGTATTTTCAACGCCACGTTCAGTACGCGTGCACTTCGATTAACCGCGGTCGAGCACCGGTCCGTGATGCGCATGACTTTCACGGCAACGATGCTGCGGCGATGGATAGGGTGGACACCCAAGGCAGGTATTGCCTTCCCGCAGAGGAAAGGAGAACACGATGATGCACCGACATGTACGTTCCGGCCTGCTCGCCATGGCCATCACCTTCGCTGCAGCAGGCGCTGCCCAAGCGCAGGACACCATGACCGCTCCGCAGGTGCGTGCGCAGCTGGAAGCCCAGGGCTTCACCAATGTGCATGACGTCAAGTTCGACGGCGGTATGTGGGAGGCCGATGCCACCAGTGCCGACGGCAAGCGCACCGAGCTGCGACTGGACCCGCGTACCGGAACGGTCTATCCCGATACAGCGGTCTCACAGTTGAGCGAGGCCGACATCCGCGCCAAGCTGTCCACCGCCGGCTACAGCAACGTGCATGACGTGAAGTTCGACGACGGCCTATGGAAGGCGGATGCCAAAGCATCCAACGGCCGCAATGTGGAAGTACGGCTGGACCCGATGAGCGGTGACGTGATCGCCGAAAAGCGGGATTGAACAACGACTAGCGATGCAGCAGTACCGGCCGCTCTCCCGAAAACGGAGAGCGGCCGGCTGAAGGGCGGCGCGCTTAAGCTGCCGCAGCCTCCCCGGCCAGCCCGCAGCTGCAGGTCCTTGGCTTCAATCAGCGAGATTGATCCAGGTCGCCTTCATCTCGGTGTACTTGTCGAAAGCATGCAGTGATTTGTCGCGACCATTGCCGGATTGCTTGTAGCCACCGAACGGCGCGCTCATGTCGCCGCCGTCCCACTGATTCACCCAGACGCTGCCGGCGCGCAGGCCACGGGCCACGCGGTGGGCACGCGAGATGTCGCGCGTCCAGACACCCGCGGCCAGACCGTACTCACTGTCGTTGGCCAGTTGCAGCGCCTGTGACTCACCATCGAATGCGATGACCGACAGCACCGGGCCGAAGATTTCCTCGCGCGCGATGCGCTGCTGTGGTGACACCTCATCGAATACGGTCGGCTCGATGTAACAGCCACCGGCTACCACTTCGGCACGCTTGCCTCCGAGCAACAGACGCGCGCCTTCAGCGGTTCCTTCTTCGATGTAAGCCAGCACGCGCGCGGCCTGTGCTTCGTCGACCAGGGCGCCCATCGGCGCGTCAGGCTCGAACGGATGCCGGGGCTGCATATGGCGGCCGTGCTCGATGACCCTCGCGACGAACTCGTCCTTGATCGAGCGCTCCACCAGCAACCGTGAAGCAGCGGTACAGACTTCGCCCTGGTTGTAGAAGATGCCACTGGCGGCCGCCTCGGCGGCCTTGTCCAGATTGGGCGCATCAGCGAACACAAGGTTCGGGCTCTTGCCGCCACATTCCATGTAGGCACGTTTCATGTTGGACAGGCCGGCACATTGCAGCAAGCGCTTGCCCACCGCGGTGGAGCCGGTGAACACCAGCCCATCCACGTCCATGTGCAGCGCCAGCGGCTCGCCGGCGCCCTTGCCATTGCCTGGCACCACGTTGAACACGCCTTCGGGCAGGCCGGCTTCGGCCACCAGTTCGGCAAAACGCAACGCGCTCAGGGGCGACTTCTCCGAAGGCTTGAGCACCACCGAATTGCCGGCTGCCAAGGCCGGAGCGATCTTCCATGCCGCCATCAGCAGCGGGAAATTCCACGGCACGATGGCGCCGACCACGCCCAACGGCTCGCGCGTGATCAAGCCAAGCTCGTTGCTGCCGGTCGGTGCCACCTCGCCGTAAAGCTTGTCCACCGCCTCGGCGGTCCACTGGATGCAGCGGATCACCCCGGCGATATCGACATTGCGCGCCTCGCCCACGGGCTTGCCCATGTCCAGCGTTTCCAGCAGCGCCAGCTCATCGGCATGCTGCTCCACCAGCGCGGCCAGCCGCAGCAGCACATGCTTGCGACGGGAGGGCTTCAGGTTCGACCAATGGCCGCTCTGGAAGCTGCGCCGCGCAGCGGCCACCGCGTGATCGATGTCCAACTGGCCGCAGTCGGCCACCTGTGCCAGCACGCGGCCATCGATCGGGCTGACGCAATCAAAGGTCGCACCGGAGACCGCATCCACGTGGCGGCCATCAATGAATGCGCGGGTTCGCAGCGTCAGGCTGGCGGCCAGCGTCTGCCATTGTTCGCGGAGGTGGGGAGTGCTCATGACCGGATCCTGTTATGCGGCAAGGCGGTTGCGCCGCAGGCCTGCATGGTACGCCGCCGGATGTACACAACCGGTATGAATCCGGCCCGCTTCCTGAGCGGACGGCATTGGCCGCGCATGGCCCTGGGTCACTACAATGCCGACCCACGTTTCAACCGGCAGCCGCATGGACATCATCGTCAACCAAGAACTCAAGGCCTACATCGACCCGCTCACGCAGGACGAACACGACGCACTGGAACGCAGCCTGCTGGCCGAGGGCTGCCGCGATGCGCTGGTGCTCTGGGGCGATGTGCTGATTGACGGCCACAACCGCTACGGCATCTGCACCAAGCACAACATTCCGTTCAACACCGTGCAGAACACCCGTTTCCAGTCGATGGACGACGTGCATCTATGGATGATCGAGCAGCACCTGGGCCGCCGCAGCGTGTCCGACTTCCAGCGCGGTGTGCTGGCGCTGCGCAAGCGGGCAATCGTCGAGGCGCGCCACCGTGCCGAGCAGGAGCAGCTGCGCCGCGAGAGCGAAGGTGAGACCGCCCTGGCCAATGGCGAAGCCGACGGTGATTCGCCACCATGGGACCCGGCACCCAAGCTGTCCAGGGCCGACCTGGCACGCGAGGCCAAGCTCAGTGCCAGCCAGGTGAATCTGATCGAGAAGATCAGCGCCCATGCCGCGCAGGAAGTCATTGAAGCGGTGAAGGCCGGCGAGATCTCGCTCAGCGCCGCCGCCGTGGTCGCCAGCCTGCCCGAAGAAGAGCAGCGCGCTGCCGCGCAAGGCGGCAAGAGCGAGCTGAAGGAAGCGGCCAAGCGTGTCCGCGAATCGCGCCGCAAGCCCAAGCCGGCCAAGGAGTTCGAGTTCGAGGACGAAGATTCGGCCGCAGCGGCGGGCGATAGCGCTGCGGTTCATCCGGAAGTGGAAGCCCTGCGTCAGCGCGTGGCCTCACTCACCGCCGAGAACCAGGCCCTGCGCATGGAGCTGGATGCACTGCGCGCGCGCCTGCTGCCCGCAGCATCGGCCGAGTTCAGCGAAACCGCGGACGCTTGATCGCCCCACGCCCACGCCCTACCCTGCGGCCACGCCCTGCAAGGAATGAGCGATGGCCTCAGCGTCCCCGGAACTGGAACTCTTCGTCCGCGAAGCATTGATGCGCGGCCACAGCCGCCAACAGGTCAACCAGGCCCTGTTGGCGGCCGGATGGAGTGACCAGCAGATACGCGGCGTGCTCGACGGCTGGGCGCAGGTGGATTTCGCCTTGCCGGTGCCGCGCCCGCGCGCCTCGCTTTCCGCACGCGAAGCCTTTCTCTATCTGGTGCTGTTCAGCACGCTGTACTTCTTCACCTGGAACCTGGGCAGCCTGTTGTTCCAGCTGATCGAGTACGCCCTGCCTGATCCGGCCGATGCGGATTGGCAACTGGTGCGCCTCGGTGGCGGCATCCGTTGGGCGATCTCGGCGCTGCTGATCGCCTTCCCCGTTTTCGTCTTCGTCGCCCGCAATGTCAGCCGCGACGTGGAGCGCAATCCAATCAAACGCTTGTCACCGGTACGCCGATGGCTGACTTACCTGACCCTGTTCGTAGCTGCCACCGTGCTGATCGGCGATCTCACCGCGCTGGTCTTCAACCTGCTCGGCGGTGATCTGAGCCTGCGTTTCGTGCTCAAGGTGCTGGTGGTGGGTGCCATTGCGGGAACGGTGTTCGGTTACTACCTGTGGGACCTGCGCCAGGAAGAGGTGGAAGCATGAGCCGCACCGCCTGGGGTACCCGCGTGTTGTGGGCCACCGGCATCGTCACCGCGCTGGCGGTGGCCGCTGGCGTCTGGGTGATTGATTCCCCCTCGCAACAACGGCTCAAGCGCATGGACGACGCACGCGTGTCGGACCTGCGCACGCTGGAAATCGCCGCCCGCAACTACTGGCGAGAAAACGACACGCTGCCGCCGAACATCGGCACGCTGATATCGCAGCCGGGCATGGAGCTGACGTGGAAAGACCCGGCCGGCGGCCCGGACTATCGCTACCGGCCGCTGGATGCCACGCACTACGAGCTCTGCGCCCAATTCGCCACCGACAGTGCTGACGGACAGCGCCGTGGCCTTGTCAACGAATGGGCGCACCCAGCCGGTAACCACTGCTTCCGTCGCGCGATCAGCGAAAAGGACAACGAGTAGTACGTGGACATGCAGGACGACCCACGCCGCGCGCAGCTGCGCCGCCTGAAGCTGTACGCACTGGCGATGCTGCTGGCCATGCTGGTGGGCTTCATTGTCAGCCACCTCAACGGCGAGCGTGGCGTCTGGGCCTGGGTTGGCGCGTTCTGCGAGGCCGCCACGGTTGGCGCGCTGGCCGACTGGTTCGCGGTGGTTGCCTTGTTCCGGCGACCGCTGAACCTGCCGATCCCGCATACCGCGATCATCCCCCGCAACAAGGAACGCATCGCCGACAGCCTGGCGGTGTTCGTACGCGACCACTTCCTGGAACCGGACGCACTGCTGGCCAAGCTCAAGGTGTTCGACCCTGCTGCCCGCCTGGGGCAATGGCTGGCACAACCCGAGCAGGCACATATGCTCGCCGGGCTGGCGCGTGGCTGGGCAGTGCAGGCTCTGGATCTGCTCGATGAAGCGGCCGTGCGCCGCGCCATCCAGGGTTTTGTGGTCGAACAGCTGCGGCAGTGGAATGCCGCGGCAACCGCAGGCGAGTTGCTGGGCCTGCTCACCGCCGACAACCGGCATCAACGCGTGCTCGACGAAGGTCTCAAGCGGGTTGCCGGCTGGCTCGACAAGGACAGCGTGCGCCAGCATGCCTCGGCCTTGATCGTGCGCTACATCCGCAAGGAATGGCCCAAGCTCGCCAGCACCGTGGATTGGGTCAAGCCCATCGATGAAATCGGCGACACCCTGGCCGATCGTCTGGCACGCGCCGGGCTGGAAGAACTGCAGGCCGTATTGTCCGAACCCGAACATCCGTTGCGCCAGGACTACGCACGCTGGCTCGGCGACTACATGCAACGCCTGCGTCACGACCCGGCACTGGCGACGAAGGTCGACACGCTCAAGCAGCAGGTCATCGACCACCCCGCCGTGCAGGACTACGTCCAGGGTCTGTGGCAGCGCGTGCACGACTATCTGCGCGACGATCTCTCCAACGAGAACTCGGCACTCGCCGGTCACCTTGAACGCAGCCTCGGCAAGCTGGGAGCAGCCATCGGCAGCGACCCGGCACTGCGCGAGGCACTCAACCAGCACATGCTGGCCGGCGCGGAGAAGCTCACCAACCGCCTGCGCAGCGGCGTCACCACGCATATCGCGCAGACGGTGAAAGCCTGGGATGAGCGGAAGCTGGTCGAACAGTTGGAGCTGAGTGTCGGCCGCGACCTGCAGTACATCCGCTTCAACGGCACCTTGGTGGGTGGCCTGATCGGCCTGCTGCTGCACGCGATCACCGGTTGGCTGCACTTCTGAAAGCCGTGGCTCAGCCCTCGCCGCGCCGGCAACCTGTTCTCCCGAGCGCCGCCCAAATGCATATGGGTTGAAGCCACACACGCAATTGCAGAGGCAAAGCCTTTCTGCCCTTCGCAGAAAGGAAGTGCTCGGTAAAGAGCAGCATTGCGGCAACTGTCGATTGCGGATGCAGCTGCATCCGCAACCACTCATGCTTGCCTGCACAGAAGTTCAATGTGGCGGCATGCCAATTTAGCTTGCCCTCACAAATAAGAATGGTTATCGTTACGAACTAGGCCGTACGCCCAGCCTCTCGCGACAGGGATGCAACGCATCCCCCGCACAGCCCCGTGTACCCCCACAAAAGAATCTTGCCGCGCGACGCCCAAGGCGATCGCGTCGTGCATGCGGGCAGCACGCGGGAACTCCTACCCGGCAGCGCACACGCTTGGCGTGTGGCGAAGCCGTGGGCACTCCTCTGTTGGCCGCTCCCTTTTCGCCACTCAGGAAACGCCCATGCTTCGTCCAAGTGCCACCTCCCCGCTATCGCTTTCGCTGCTGTCCATCGCGCTGGCAGTCGCCCTTGCCAGCCAAGCCGCCACCGCCCACGCGGAAGCCGCGCCGGCCAACGCCACCACGCTGGATACAGTGAAGGTGGTTGCCGATGGCGACCTCCCCAACTCGTACACCGTCAAGCAGGCGCGTACCGCGACCAAGCTGGATCTGTCGCTGCGTCACACCCCGCAATCGGTCACCGTGCTCACCCGCCAACGTCTGGATGACATGGGCCTGTATGCGATGTCCGACGTCATGGGCCAGGTGACCGGCGTGCATGTCGCGGTCACCGACAGCGAGCGCATCAACTACGTTTCACGGGGCTACAACATCAGCAACTTCCAGGTTGATGGCATGCTCAACACCTTCGGTGGCTATATCAAGACCAACACCGACAGTGTCATCTATGACCGCATCGAAGTAGTGCGCGGTGCCACCGGCCTGACCACCGGCGCGGGCGATCCATCAGGCACCGTCAACTACGTGCGCAAGCGTCCGACCGACGAATTTGCAATGAGCGCCAACCTGGTGCTTGGCCGCTGGGGCAACCAGCGCCTGGAAGCGGACATCGGCGGACCGATCGCGCTGGATGGCCGCGTTCGTGCCCGCGTTGTCGCCGCCAAGCAGCAGAGCGACTCCTTCCGCGATGTGTATCGTTTGGACAAAGATGTCTTCTACGGCATCGTCCAGGCCGATCTGACCGATAGCACCCTGCTCGAAGCCGGCTACGAGTATCAGTCGCCGGAAACCTCCGGCGTCACCTGGGGTGTGGTCCCGTACTGGGGGGCCGATGGCAAACCGGCCAACCTGCCGCGTTCAACCAATCTCTCGGCGCGCTGGAGTCAGTGGCCGATCGTGGAGAAGACCGCATTCGCTCGCCTTGAGCAGAGCCTGGGCCACGACTGGGCGATCAAGGCCAGTTACACACGCGCCAAGCGCGATACCGAAGGTGAGGTCTGGTACGGCGCATCGGGTTACCCCAACGCCGATGGCACCGGCGTGCAGGCTTTCATTGGCGCTTTCGGCGAACGCAGCGACATGCAGGTGTTCGACCTCAACGCCGGCGGTCCGTTCAAACTGTTCGGTCGCGAACACGAGGTGGTGGTAGGCATCGGCCAGTCAGTGCGCAAGGGTGAAGTCCCAGGTTCGGATTTCGACTACGCAGATGGCTACGAAAAAGTGCCGGATTGGCGCAACTGGACCGGCGACATCGCGCCGCTGCCGGTCAATCGTTATGACTGGCTGTCGTCGGAGGACGAACTGAAGCAGCGCGCCGCGTATGTCGCCGCACGCCTGCAGTTGGCCGACCCACTGATGGCCGTGCTGGGCGCGCGCTACGGCAGCTGGGAAACCCGTAATTGGAGCTACAACCGCGACACCACCGGCAAGCTGCTGGGCACCACGCGCGGCGGCTACAAGCCCGATGACTCGCTGACGCCCTACGCCGGCCTGATCTACGATTTCAACAAGCACTTCAGCGCCTACGCAAGCTACACCGACATCTTCCAGCCACAGAATTACCGCGACAAGAACAACAGCTACCTGGAGCCGGTGGTCGGCGACATGTGGGAAGCCGGCATCAAGGCCGAACTGTTCGATGGCCGCATGAATGCATCGGCTGCCGTGTTCAAGGGTGAAAAGGACAACGTTGCCGAAATCGACGACTCCGTGCCGGAAGGCTCCCTGCCGGACGGCACCAGTGCCTACCGCTCCACCGGCAAGGGCAACGAGGTCAAGGGCTGGGAACTGGAAGCCCAAGGCAGCATCAGCGAGCACTGGAACCTGTCCGCCGGTTACGCCCACACCGTCATCCGCAATCAGCAAGGCGTGCGCCAGAACACCACCACGCCGGTGAACACCTTCCGCCTCAACACCGGCTGGCGCCCGGGTGGTGCATGGAGCCGACTGTCGTTGGGCGGCGGCGTGACCTGGCAGAGCGAGATCTGGCGCATGAGCAACCGGCCTGCAGATGACTTCCTGACCAGCGGCAAGACCTACAAATCACGCATTACCCAGGACGCGGTGGTGCTGGTCAACGCCTTCGCCGGCTACCAGTTCAACGACAACTTCTCCGCGCAGTTGAACATCAACAACCTGCTCGACAAGAAGTACTACAGCAACGTCGGCTTCTACGACGGCGTGAACTGGGGTGAGCCGCGCAATGTGCGGCTGAGCCTGCGCTGGAAGCTGTAATCCCCTCCAGGGAGACCATTGCCATGTGCAGTGGCGGCCAGGGACGGCCGGCTTTTCCCGCGCCACCGGCATCTGCCGGTGGCGCCCGTATTGATTCGACTTTGCAGGTTCCCGTGGACAGCACGCCTCTCGCCAGCTCCTGGTACTCCCGCTTCGGCGGTTTCCTCACACGCCCGTGGTTGGGCGTCCTGTCGCGCACGCTGGCCGCCATCCTCGGCGGCTACGCACTCGCCGCGACCTGCGCGACGTTCTTCGCCGTCGCCCTACCCATCGCCCGCAGCCAGGCGGTGCTGACCGGCATGCTGGTCGCCATCGTGCTGTGCGCCTGCGCGGCATTGTGGGCGTTTGCTACCCGCACCGCGTTGCGCGCATGGGTCGGCATCCTGATTCCCACCGCGCTGCTCTGGCTGGGCACCCTATGGCTGGGAGCAATGGCATGAAAAATGGATTCCGCCAATCCATGGCATGGCTGCATACCTGGACCGGCCTGCTGGTCGGCTGGCTGCTGTTGCTGATTTTCATGGCCGGCACCGCCAGCTATTACCGCGAGGAAATCAGCCGCTGGATGCGCCCGGAGCTGCCGCGCAGCACCGTGAGTGCCGACGATGCCGCCGCCCGAGCCATCACCTTCCTGCAGCACAAGGCACCGCTGGCCGAAAGCTGGAACGTCACCCTGCCCGATACCCGCAACCCGGCGATGCGCATGTTCTGGCGCAACCCCGAATCGATGGTCAAGCCACCGGTCGAAGGCGAGAAGCGACGCCGTCGCGGTGGCGGTCGTTTCGGCGACGCCACCGTTGATCCGAATACCGGCCAGGAAGTGACCGCACGCGAAACCCGAGGTGGTGACTTCTTCTACCGCCTGCATTTCGACCTGCACTACATCCCGGTGGTGTGGGCGCGCTATCTGGTCGGCTTCTGCGCGATGTTCATGCTGGTGGCGATCATCACCGGCGTCATCACCCACAAGAAGATCTTCAAGGACTTCTTCACCTTCCGTCCGCAGAAAGGCCTGCGCTCATGGCTGGATTTCCACAATGTCAGCGCGGTGATGGCGCTGCCCTACCACGCCATGATCACCTACACCGGCATCGTCACCCTGATGTTCATGTATCTACCGTGGGGCGTGAGCACCGCCTACCCGAAGGACGAGGATGCGTTCTTCAGTGAAGCCTTTGCACGCATGGCCGACATCGAATCACCGGGGCAAGGTACGGCAATCGCGCTGCCGATCCAGCAGTTGATGGACAGCGCGCGCAGGCAATGGAACGGCGCCGAAGTCGCCGGCTTCACGCTGTACCGACCCGGCGCAGCCAATGCGGTCATCGATATCCAGCAGCGCGACGGCAAGCGCCTGTCAGTGGATACCCCCTCGCTGCGATTCAATGCAGTCAGCGGCGAGCTGATCGAGGCCAGCCCAAGCGCGGGCGGCGCCACCGCCACCCGTGGCGTGATGTACGGGCTGCACCTGGCGCGCTTCGCCGATTGGGGGCTGCGTGCGTTGTTCTTCCTGTCCGGATTGATCGGCTGCCTGATGGTGGCCAGCGGCGTGGTGCTGTGGGCGGTGAAGGAGCGCCCCAAGCATGCCAAGTCCGGCAAGACCGGTTTCGGTCTGCGCCTGGTCGATGCCTTGAACATCGGCGCCGTCGCCGGCCTGCCGATTGCCTTTGCCGCCTACTTCTGGGGCAACCGGCTGTTGCCGACCGGGTTGGCCGAACGCAGTGACGCCGAGATCAACGTGTTCTTCTACGCGTGGGCGGCGTCGCTGCTGGCAGCCTTCATCTGGCCAAAACGGTTGATGTGGGCCTGGCAGTTGTACGTGGGCGCGGCGATGTTCGCGCTGATACCGGTGATCAACGCAATGACCACACACGCACATCTCGGCGTGACCCTGCTGCAGGGCGACTGGGTGCTGGCCGGCTTCGATCTGGTGATGATCGCCTTCGCTGCGGTGTTGGGGTACTGCGGTCTACGCATGCAGCGCTGGCAGCCTGCACTGAGTGCGGCCGAGAAAAAACGTCGCCAACAAGCGGCGGTCGCGACGGAGGCATCGGCATGATGCTGCTTTCAATCGCGCTGTCGTACTCGGGCTTCACCGCGTTGTCGCTGGCCATGGACAAGCACCAGCAGGACCTGCACGGCAAGGCCCAGGCCAGCCCCGCACGCATGCGCGTGTGGCGTTGGCTGGGCTGGATCCTGCTGACCGCCGCGTTCGGCCTGTGCGTGCGGAACCACGGTTGGGCGCTGGGGCCGGTGCTGTGGCTGGGTGCACTGACCGCCGCAGGATTGCTGATCGCCTTTGGGCTCTATCCGTACCGGCCGCGCTGGATCGTGCCGCTGGCATGGCTGTTGCCGATCGCCGGGGTCGCAGCAGCCCTGCTGCCATAGTGGTGGCCTACACCGCAGGCCGTGTCGTTTCGGCCTGGCAGACCTGCCCTCTCCCCGCGCGGGGGAGGGAGATGCACGCACTATGCGGGAGCCAGCGAAAACATGTGCGCGGGCACCGCCAGGTCATTGATCATCAATCGATTACGCGCTATCCCCTCGCGTAGCGCGCCTGACTTCAGTGCCACCTTCTCGCTGGCGGTATTGCCTACCGCCACCACGATCTCGACGCGCTGCAACCCTTCGCTGGCGAACGCGTGCGCGGCAAGCGCGCGCACGCAGCGTGATGCAATACCCTGCCCTTGTCGCGATTGACGCACCCAGTAGCCCAGGTTGCAGAAACGATGGTCGCGGCGGATTTCGTTCAGCCCAGCACCGCCCAGAAAAATACCGGTGTCCTGGCTGAATATCCCGAACTCCAGTGCGGTTGCGGCGGCGCGCTGGGCACGGCAGGCAGCGAACCATTCCAGCGCCTGCGCCGCGCTGTAGTCATGCGACGCCCACGGCATCCATCGGCTGATGCTTTCGACCGACTCACGCACCGCTTCCACGAACACGGGGGCATCACCGTCCTCGAGGGGCCGCAACAGCAGACCCTCAAACACAATGGCCGACGATTTCCTGTCAGCTCCCGCGGCGATCACCGCTTTCATCCCAGGCGCCGCAATTCCCACGCACGGTGGATGCGGGCATTGCGCTCGAAATCCGGGCCGATGGTCTGCGCGGAAATTTCCTGGCAGTTGGCAAAGGCCGCAACCGCGCTTTCGTCCAGCTTGAAGCGGCGGAAGTTGTTGGAGAAATACAGCACGCCGTCGGACGTCAGGCGATCCACCGCTGCGTTCAACAGGCGCACATGCTCACGCTGGATGTCGAAATCCTCCGCGCGCGCGGAG
>NZ_LDJI01000003.1 GCF_001431415.1 Stenotrophomonas humi
AGCGGAGCATGGCTCCGCTCTACGGTTCCGCCGTCAGTCGTGCGGCAGCAGGATGGCGACGCACAGCCCGCCTTCGTTGCGGTTCTGCAGGGAAATGCGACCGCCGTGGGCTTCGATGATCTCGCGGGTCAACGCCAGCCCAAGGCCGGTGCCGTTGCGCTTGGTTGAGTAGAACGGCATCAGTGCGTTCTGCAGCACGGCTTCGTTCATGCCGCTGCCGCGATCGAGTACTTCGATGCGCAGCCAGTGTGGCAGGCGGCTCACACGCAGTTCGACCGCATCATCCGGTGCGCCGCTGTCATCACCGGCTTCGTGCGCGTTCTTGAGCAGATTCAACAAGGCTTGCGAGAACTGGGCCTGGTCGATGCGACTGCTCAGGTCCTCCGGCGGCTGCTCCATGCGGAACGGAATCTGCTGCTGCAGGCCATGCAGGAAATTGCGCCACACCACGGTCTGCAGTTGTGGCTGTGGCAGCTTGGCGAAGCGCGCATAGCCGCGGATGAATCCTTCAAGATGACGCGCGCGTTCTTCGACGGTGGCGAAGATGTCTTCCAGCCGGTCGAAGCGGTTGCGGCGCACCAGCTCGGCGCCCGAGTGGGCCAGCGAGGCAATCGGCGCCAGTGAGTTGTTCAACTCGTGGCTGATCACGCGAATCACCTTCTTCCAGGTCTGCACTTCCTGGCGGCGCAATTCGGCGGTGAGCAGACGCAGCAACAGCAGCTCGTGGGGGCGGCCGTTGAGATGGAAATTGCGCCGCGAGAGGTGATAGATCTGCTCGTCATCTTCATCGCCTTCCAGCGCATCGGGCTCACGCACGGCGAACAGGCTGTCACCGCCGCGTGCGATGGCATTGCGCAGTTCGATTGGCATGGTGTCCAGCAGTTCCTGCACGCGCTTGCCTTCCAGCTTCCAGCCGCCGTGCAGCAGCTTGCGTGCGGCGATGTTGGAGAAGGCCACGCGCTGGATGCCGTCGCCGCCATCGGTGAGCAGCAGCATCGCCACCGGTGTGTTCTGCACCATGGTGTCCAGCAACAGTTCGCGTTGCACCAGCGACTGGCGCTGCTCGCGCAGTACCTCGCCGAGTTCGGCGTGGGCTTTCACCAGCTGCGCGAATTCGTCGTTGCTGCGCCAATGCACGCCAAAGTTGTACTCACCGTCGCGGTAGCTGCTGGTGGTGCCGGACAGGGCACGCAGCAACGAGCGGATCGGCGAGGTTGCGCGATGCAGCGCGTACCACATCAGTGCGAGCAGGATGACGGCGGAGGTCACTACGACCAGCCAGCCATGGTCCATCCAGTACGCCAGCATCCACGGCAACGCAGCGGCCAGCGCGAGCACCGGCAGCAGGCGCAGGAACAGGCTGAGGGTGAAGGAGCGCGGTTTCACCAGGACATTCTCATTCGCGTGGGATGCCGTGGCGGTCCATGCGGCGGTACAGCGCCTGGCGGCTCAAGCCCAGTTCGGCCGCGGCCTGGGCGATGACGCCGCCGGCATGTTCCAGCGCAGCGATGATGCGCGCGCGATCCGGCTCTTCGGCACCCTGCGTGACCGGACGTGCGGGAGCGCGCGGGAGGTTGAGGTCGGTCACTTCCAGGCGTGGTCCCTGTGCCAGCAGGCTGGCACGTTGGATCACATTGCGCAGCTCGCGCACGTTGCCCGGCCAGTTGTGCCGCTGCAGGGCCTGCGCGGCCTGCGGGGACAGGGCCTTGCCGTCATCGCCGAGGAAGTGGCGCGCCAGCGGCAGGATGTCCTCGCGGCGCTCGGCCAGCGCCGGCAGTGCCAGCTCCACGGTGTTGAGGCGGTAGTAAAGGTCTTCACGGAAGCTGCCATCGCGGATCATCGCGGGCAGGTCGGCATTGGTGGCGCTGACCACGCGTACCTTCACCTGGCGCTCGCGGTTGGAACCCAGCCGTTCAAAGCGGCCGGTCTCAAGCACCCTCAGCAGCTTCATCTGGCCGGTCAACGACAGGTTGCCGATTTCGTCCAGGAACAGTGTGCCGCCATCAGCCGCTTCGAATTTGCCTTCACGTGCCTTGTTGGCGCCGGTGTAGGCACCGGCTTCGGCACCGAACAGTTCGGCCTCGATCAGCTCCGACGGAATGGCGCCGCAGTTGAGGGCCACAAACGGGCCTTTGCGATTGGCGGAGTTGGCCTGGATGATCTCGGCGATTTTTTCCTTGCCAGCGCCGTTGGGGCCGGTGATCAGCACCGGCAGCTCCGAACGTGCCACCTGACATGCCAACGCGATCACACGCTCGCTGGCCGGGTCGGCGAATACCAGCGAACGCAGGTCGTAGCGCTCGTGCAGACTCTTGCGCTGGGCCAGTTCGCGTTGGCGGCGGCGCGCGAGTTCGCGACGGGTTTCGGCCAGTTCCATCAGGTTGTTGACGGTGGTCAGCAGACGCCCGTCATCCCACGGCTTGGCCAGGTAGTCCGCAGCGCCGGCCTTGACCAGCTCCACGGCGCTGTCCAGGTGCGTCCAGGCGGTGAGCAGGATCACCGGCAGGTCCGGGTGCGCATCGCGGATGTGCCGGAACAAGGCCTGGCCTTCTTCCCCGGAGGTGGTATCGGCGGTGAAGTTCATGTCCTGCAGGACCAGGTCGAATTCCTGCTCGTGCAGCATCGCCAGCCCCTGCTCGGGGGAGGTGGCATGGCGGGTCTCGATGTCGTGCAGGGAGAACAGCACGTCCAGCGCGGTGGCCACGGCGGTGTTGTCATCGATGATCAGGATCTGCGGCATCAGGTGTCGTAGGAGGCGGTGGGTGGGTGCCGGTCTGGCGGCGAAGTCAGCACATTACACGCTGCGGGTGGCGCTGGCAGGTGGCAGACGTGCGTCACGCCGCGCAAACCGACTTCCGGCATGCAATTTCAATGCGTAATGGCACGATGTGCATAGCTCATCACGCGGGTGATCTGCCACTGTCCGTCCTGCAGCCGCCACAGGATGGTGAAGTCGGCCAGGCCTTCGCATTGATGGGTCCTGCTGTCGCAGAAGCGGTGCTGGCCACGGGCCAGTGCGCCGAAATCCTTGATGGCAAACACTTCCAGGGTGCCGGGAATCAACTCGCGGGTGAAGTTGCCGCAGACGTACCTGCGGGTGTTGGCCAACATCGCTTCGCGGGTCCAGGTGACGCCGCCGGTGTCGTGATAGAACTCCACGGCCGGGTCGAAGTAGCCGGCGTGTTTCTGCAGTTGTGCCGGGTCGGTACAGCGGTTGAAGCTGTCGAACACCCGGTGGTCCAGCGCTGCGATGGTGTCCTGCAGCGACGGTGCGACGGTTTCGGCCGCCATCGCCGAGACCGCGGGTAGTGGCGCCAGAACGAACAACAGGGTCAGCAGACGTTTGCTCATGGATGCGGCTCGATCAAATAGCGAGGGGAGGCAGGAGGTCATGCGCTGCGCGTGGCCACGGCCGGGGGAATGGCCGCTGCGCGCCGCGCCGGGCCGAACACCGCGATCTGCCCCAGAACCCACAGCAGCACGGCGGCGGCCGGCAGGTAGGCCAGTGGCAGGCGCGGCAGTTCGTAGCGGCTCATCAGCAGCATGTTCAGACTGTAGGCCAGCAGCAGGCCCAGCACGATGCCGGCGCTGCTGAGGATGAAATTCTCCACCTGGAAGTAGCGCAGGATGTGTTGCCGCGTCGCCCCGAGTGCACGGCGGATGCCGATCTGCTTGGTGCGCTGCTGCACCCAGAAGCTGGCCAGTCCGATGATGCCGAAGGCGGTTACCGCCAGCAGCGCGATGCACACCGCGAGCAGCAGCCAGATCACCGCGCGGTCGCGGCGATGGAAGTCGGCGCGCATCTGCGCCAACGTGTCTTTCTGCTCGATGATGCGATTGGGATCGGACGCATTCAGCGCGGCGACCGCGGCAGCGAGCACGGCGTCGCGCTGATCCGGTGTGGTGCGCAACGCGTAAGCACCATTGGAGACGCGGATCGGAAAGATCATCGTGTGGTAGCGGTCGCCGAAGCTACCGGGAGTGCCTGGTGTCATCAGGTCGCTGACGATGCCAACCACGGGAGATGGCGGCTGGTTTTCGCCCCAGACATAGACCAACTGGCCAACAGCGCTTTGGCCCGGGAACAGAGACTGCGCCAATGATCTGCTGAGGATGATGGCGGGAACCGAGGGGCCGATCTTGTTGGGATCGAATGCGCTGTTGTCCAGGTATTCGTCGGCGTTGAAGGCGCGCCCTTCGGTCACCTGCAACCCATAGGTCTGCAGCAGCTGTCCATCATCCATGTAGAGCGAAGCATGCGTGGTCGGGCGGACCTGTTCGGTGTCCAAACGGACGTCCGAACCCCACACATTGCCGCCAAAGGGAATCTGATTGACGCTGCTGGCCGACTTCACGCCGGGAAGGGATGAAAGCGCCTGGATGTCATGTTTGCGCAGCGCATCCATGTTGACGTCAGGCAGCAGGCTGCTGGTGGCCAGGTAGACCAGCTCGTCATCTGCGACGCCGCTGTCGATCTGAAGCTCGGCGATGCGGTTGCTGATGATGAACACCGCGTTGCAGATGATGGCGCAGCTCAAGGCGATCTCAAGCACGATCAACAGCGAGGCCGTCTTGTGCCGAAGTAACGTGACGAGGATAGGGCGGATGTCGATGGTCGTTCTCCTTGGGCCGCTGTGGCGCGATGCGGTGCCCGGTGTTCAGAAGCGAGTAGCGGGTAGATGCGGATGCTGGTCTGGGCGATCAGTTGTGCTGACTGGAATCAGTGGGGAGAAACCAGCAACCGGATGAGGCGCAGCTTGGCTCTGCTCCCATCGATTGTTGGTTTCTCTCCATTGATCCCGGTCTTTCAGCAAGGGTGTAGGGGGGGCTTACTCTCCTTGATAGTTGAAGTGAATGGAGACGAGTGAGCGATGGCGTTGCTCCAGCTTCCGCATTTCTCTCCCCCGACTCGTCACATTCACTGGCTCTTGAGTTGCAACGCCGGTGGAATCCGCATCGCGCGCCAGGCCGGCAGCAAGCCGGCAAGCACGCTGACCAGCAATGCCAGGGCGAAGGTGAGCCACAGCGTGGTGAGGTCCATATGCGCCAGACGGGCGTACTCATCCGGTTGTTGGCGGATCAGCCACAAGCCGATGGCCGCGAAGCCCAGGCCGAGGATGCCGCCAAGCAGGCCGATGGTGCCGGCCTCGACCAGGCACTGCTTGAAGATGTCCCTGCGCGACGCGCCCAACGAACGACGTACGCCGATCTCGCCACTGCGGCGCAGGAACTTGGCCAGCAGCAGACTCACCGTGTTGATCATGCAGACCAGCAGGAAACCGAAGGCCAGCCACATCTGCAGGCGCACGTCGTTGGGCACGATGCGATTGAAGTCCAGCCAACCCATCACATCATGCAAACGCACGTTGGTAGGTCGCTCGAAGCGCCCGTTGGCACGTTGCGCATCCGAATAGTCGGCGAGGTACTTCAGATACTCGGTGGCCTTCTGCGGTGAATCCAGTTCGACCCAGTACTGCAGCCACGCGCAGGGTGCGTTGAGGCCGCGGTTGCCTTCGGCCTCGTCATCACTGATGCCCCAGCAGTTCATGCTGCCTTGTGTATCCAGACGCAGGTCGCGGGAGGTTGAGAACGGCAGGAACACCTGCTCGATGCTGCCGTAACGCTGGTTGCTCAAGTCATAGAAACGAGGGGCTGGCTTCCAGTCTGCCGACACACCGATGACCCGGAAGGTGCCTTGCGGCAGGCGCAGTTCCCGGCCGACAGCCTCTTCCGTGCCAAACAGCCTGGAAGCCAGCGTGCGATGGATGACGGCCACGCGTGCGCGTTCGTCATCCTCCTTCTTGCTCCACGCATTGCCACTGAGCAGTGGCACGTCGAACATCGGGAAGAAATCCGCTGACGTGTAACGTGCCGATGCGCGGAAGGGCTGGGCGATATTGCCGCCCGGCTGCAACGTCAACGAGCCGCCGCTCATCAACGCCTGGCGATCACCGCGCTTTTGCCGCAGCAGTTCCTCGGCGTCGTAGCGGCTCAGCTGCGTGAGCGGATCCTTGTCCAGCGTGGCGTCCTTGCCCAGGTTGCGCGGCTCCAGCTGCGGATAGAACAGCCGCGCGCTCTTGTGCGGAATGGGATCGCCCGAGAGCACGAAGTACAGGGCCAGCGTGGTCATCGTCGCGCCGATGCCGACCGCGATGGTCAGCACCATCAGGCTGGTCAGCACCTTGTTGCGGCCGAAGCTGCGTAGCGCCAGTTGCAGGTAATAGCCGAACATGCGGTTCCCTTGCTGGTCCGTGATCAGGCGCTGCGGGTGGCGACGGCCGGGGGAATGGCGGCGGCCTTGCGGGCCGGACCGAACACCGCGACCTGGCCGAGCAACCACAGTGCCACCGCTCCCACAGGCAGATACAGCAGCGGCAGGCGCGGCAACTCATAGCGGCCCATCAACCACTGGTTGAGCAGGTAGGCCAGCAGCATGCCGACCACGATGCCGATACCGGCCAACAGGAAGTTCTCGGTCTGGAAGTAGCGCAGGATCTGCCCGCGGGTAGCACCCAGCGCACGGCGGATGCCGATCTGCTTGGTGCGCTGCTGCACCCAGAAGCTGGCCAGGCCGATGATGCCCAGTGCGGTCACCAGCAACAGCAGCACGCTGACGATCAGCAGCAGACCGATCATGTCGCGGTCGTTGGCGAAGAACTTGGCGCGGCCCTCTTCAAAGGTGAGCTTGCGCCAGGTCAGGCGGTTGGGATCGTTCTTCTCCAGTGCTGCCAACGACTGGGCAAGTACTTCATCGCGACGTGCCGGGTCGCTGACGCGGATCAGGAAACGGCCGCCGTTGGAGAAGTTCATGCGGATCGGTGTCAGCACCGAGTAGGTGCGGTTGTTGTCCTGCATGTTCGGGCGCAGCAGGGTATCCACCACGCCAACGACGGTCAGCGGGATGTTGGCCATGTACAGCGTCTTGCCAACCGCGCTGCCATCCGGGAACAGCTGCTTGGCCAGGGGTTGGGTGATGATCACCGACGCGCGCAGTTTGCTCACGTCAAGTTCCTTCTCAAGCTCGGCGCTGCTCCGGAACTCGTCGGGGTTGAAGTCACGACCAGCGACCAGGTCCAGGCCCATCGTCGCCAGCGTTTCCTCGCCGGCCATGTAATAGGCCGCGTTCACCGACTGAGCACCGGGTTCAGGGCTGGTGGTCAGCCCGGTGTTCCAGGAGCCGCTCTGGAACGGCAGCTGGTTGACGATGGCCACTCTTTCAACGCCGGGGATGGCACGCAGCGTGGCCAGGTCCTCGGCGGTGCGTGCATCGGCATCGACCTGCTTGCCGATGCCGCTGAGCGCGATCTCGACCAGTTGCTTGTCGTCCATGCCGCTGGCCAGGTTCAGGGTTTCCATACGTTGGGAAACGATGAACAGTGCATTGCAGATGATGGCGCAGCTCAGTGCGATCTCCAGCACGATCAGCGCGGCGGCGGTCTTGTGCCGAGTCAGCGTGGAGAGGATGGGGCGGATATCCATGAGAGTTCTCCTTGAAGCCAGAAACGAGTGAGGAGGGAACAGGAATCAGGGGGAGGGGAACCGGTGCGTGTCGCCGCAGGTTCCCGTCATCCAGCCGCTGGTTACTGGCTCTTGAGTTGCAGTGCCGGCGCCACCTGCATTGCACGCCATGCCGGCAGGATGCCGGCCAGCATGCTGGCGAAGATGGCCAGTGCGAAGGTCAGCAGCAGCATCGAACCGTCCAGGTGTGCCAGCGAGGCGTACTCGGCCGGACGCTGGCGCACGGCCCACAATCCGAACAGGGCAAACACCAGGCCCAGCAGGCCACCGGCAAGGCCGATCGTGCCGGCTTCGACCAGGCACTGCTTGAAGATCTCGCCACGGCTGGCACCCAGCGCACGACGCACGCCGATCTCGCCGCTGCGGCGCAGGAACTTGGCCAGCAGCAGGCCCACCGTGTTGACCAGGCACACCAGCAGGAAGCCGAACGCCAGCCACATCTGCAGACGCACGTCGCCCGGCACCGCGTTGCGGTATTCCATCAGGTCCATCACGTTGCGCAGGCGGGTGTTGGCCGGGCGCTCGAAGCGGCCGGCAGCACGCTGCTGCTCGGAGTAGTTGTCCAGGTAAGCCTTGAAGGTGCCGGCATCGGAGGGCGAGTCCAGCTCCACCCAGTACTGGATCCACGCACACGGCACATTCAGCGCCGTCGCATCGTTGACGATTTCTCGACCAAAGCAGTTCATGCTGCCGTTGCGGTCCAGTTTCAGGTCAATGGCGGTGCTGAAGGGCAGGAACACATCTTCGGCGGAATCGAACTTGCCGGTGTAAAGGTCGTAGAACTTCGGATTGGGCTCCCATTCGTCCATCACCCCGACGATGCGCAGGGCATGGCCTTCGACCAGCACTTCCTTGCCGACGCTGTTGGCACCCTTGAACAGCTTTTCGTTGAGCTCCTTGCCAATCACCGCCACGCGGCCACGGCCGGTGTCCTCGGCGCTGCTCCAGCCCTGGCCGAACAGCAGCGGGGTGTCGAACATCGGGAAGAAGTCAGCCGAGGTGTAGCGCAGGTCAATGCTGAACGGCTTGAGCGCATCCACACGCGGGTCAACGATGCCACCACCGCCGGTCATCATCGCCTGGCGCGGTGCCTTCTTCTGCCGCAGCAGTTCCTCGGCATCGAAGCGGGTCAGCTGCACCTCCGGTTCTTCGCCGGGCTTGTAGCCCTCACGCATGCCTGGGTCCAATTGCACGTAGAACAGCCTGTCACTCTTGTGCGGGATGGGATCACCGGAGAGCACCTTGAACACGGTCAAGGTGGTCATCGCCGCACCGATGCCCAGTGCGATGGCCAGCACCATCAGCGCGGTGAGGATCTTGTTGCGACCAAAACTGCGTAGGGCGAGTTTGAAGTAATAGCTGAACATGAGCGTTCCTTGGCAGGTCAGGCGCTGCGGGTGGCGGCGATGGGTGGGATGGCAGCCGCGCGCAGGGCAGGGCCGATGACGGCGGCCTGGCCCAGCAACCACAACAACACGGCGCCAAACGGCAGGTAGTACAGCGGCAGGCGGGGAATCTCGAAGTACTGCATCAGCAGCTGGTTGCCGGCATAGGCCATCAGCATGCCCAGCACGATGCCGAAGCTGGTCAGCAGGAAGTTCTCGGTCTGGAAGTAGCCGATGATCTGCCCGCGCGTGGCACCCAGTGCGCGGCGGATGCCGATCTGCTTGGTGCGTTGCTGCACCCAGAAGCTGGCCAGGCCGATGATGCCCAGTGCGGTGACCAGCAGCATTGCCAGGCAGACGCCCAGCAGCAGGCGGGTCATCGCGCGGTCCTGCTGGAAGAAGGTTTCGCGCAGCTGCGTCAGCGGCTTGCTGTAGTCCATCGACAGGATGGCCTCCGGCGTTACCTTGGGCGCGGCGGCGATGGCATCACGGATGATGCGTGGCAGGTCGCTGGCGTTGGCGCGCAGTACGTAGGTACCACTCTGTGCGTGGGTCGTGACCGGCACGATCACCGACCACTGCGCCCCGGCAACACCATTCTCGCTGCGGCCCGGATCGGGACGCGCGAAATGCTCAAGCACGCCGGCCACGGTGAACTGGTACTCGGACATCCAGAAGGACTTGCCCAACGCCGATTCACCGGGCCACAGATGCTCAGCGAAAGCCTGTGTGATCCACACCTGCGCATTGGCTGGCAGGAAATTGTCCACGTTCTGGAAGTCTGCATCGTTGAAGCTGCGGCCCTGCACCGGCTTGAGCTGCATCACCTCGATGGCGCCGGGGTCGAGCAGGTAGAAGTGGGGTACGCCGCCGAAGTGCTTGCCTTCCGGGTCCAGGCTGATGCCGGCGGTGCCGGCGCGTTGGCCGAACGGCACCGCATTGACCACGCCCACGGCCTGCACGCCGGCCTGGCTGCGCAACTGCTGCAGCCAGCGGCCATTGAGGTCCGCCGGTTCGCAGCCCTCGCAGTCGTTGAGGCTGAGCGTGGCGATGGTGGATTCGTCCACGCCGCTGGTCATGCCGATCATGTCCATGCGAGATACCGCCAGGAACAGCGCATTGCACAGCACAGCACAGGCCAGTGCGATTTCAAGAATGATCAGAGTGGCGGCGACGCGGTGGCGTGACAGCGTGGCCAGGATGGGTTTGATGTCCATGCTCACAGTGCCTTGATCTGCAGGGCTGGATCGATGCAGGCGGCGCGCAGCGCCGGCAGCAGTCCTGCCAACAATGTGGTGGTGATGGCGGCAAGCAGGGTGAAGCCGAGCATGCGGAGGTCAAGCTGCATCATGTCGGCGTAGGCAAGCGGTTGCTGGCGCACGCTCCACAGACCGAACAGGGTCAACAGCAGACCCGCCAGGCCACCGGCCAGACCGATCAACGCCGCCTCGGTCAGGCATTGCTTGAAAATCATCCCGCGGGTGGCGCCCAGTGCGCGCAGCACGCCGATCTCACCGGTGCGGCGCAGGAACTTGGCCAGCAGCAAACCGATGGTGTTGAACAGGCAGATGCCCAGAAAGGCTAGCGCCATCCATGCCTGCAGTCGTACATCGCGCGGCACCACACCGTTGAAATCCAACCATTGCATCAGGCTGCGCAGGCGCGCCAGTTCCGGTTGGCTGATACGGCCGAGTTGGTTCTGCTGCTGCACGTAGCTTTGCAGGAACTGCTCGTAGCTGGCGACCTGCGCCGGTGTATCCAGCTGTACCCACTGCTGCAACCACACGCAGTTGGTGTTCTCCAGGTGGCCGGGCTTCTCGGGCAGATCGCCCCAGCAGGTGAACTGCTGGAAGTGGCCGGCATTGATCTGCAGGCCGGTGAAGAACGGCACCATGACTTCCTGCGGCGGGCCGTAGAAATCGGCGGTGTCGCCTTGGGCGAAACGGCCACCGGCCACCCTGTAGTACAGCGGTGCCGGACGCCACGGCTTGAGCACGCCGATGATGCGTACGTCGCTGTCGCGGATGCGCAGCATCTGCCCGACGCTGTCCTTACCGCCGAACAGGCGCTGGTTCAGATCCCACGAAATCACCGCCACGCGCGCACGGCGCTCGTCATCTTCGCTGGACCAGCCGGTGCCATAGGCCATCGGTACCTGGAACATCGGGAAAAAATCAGCGGTGGTGGACAGTAGGCGGCTGATGCTGGCTGGTGCTGCACTGCCGGGGGCGGAGAGCTTGATCGGGCTTTCCGAGATCAACGCTTTGCGCTCGGCCGGACCCTCACGCCACAGGTCGACAGCCGAGGTGTAGTCGAGCATGTCCAGCGGTTCCTTGCGCGCTTTTTCCCCGCGCGGGGACGCGTCTACCTGCGGGTAGTACAGGTGCTGGCTGCGCCCGGGCAGCGGGTCGCCCGATAGCAGGTGCATCACCGTCAGCGTGGTCATCGACGCACCGATGCCCACGGCGATGGACAGCACCATCAATCCGGTGAGCACCGGCGTGCGCCGCAGGCTGCGGATGCCTTGCTGCAGGTAGTAGGAGAACAGGGACATGCGTGACCCTCAGCCCTGCGCGTTGGTTTCAGCGATGCGCGAGGCGTGCGCCAACACCGGCTCGCGCAGCAGGTCGGTGGCCTGGCCATCGACGATGTGCACGTTGCGCTGCGCGCGTGCGGCGAGCTCCGGGTCGTGGGTGACCATGACGATGGTGGTGCCCTGGCTGTTGATCTCCTCCAGCAGTTCCATCACGCCGCGTGCCATCTGCGTGTCCAGGTTGCCGGTCGGTTCGTCGGCCAGTAGCAGGCGCGGACTGCCAGCCAAGGCGCGGGCGATGGCGGCGCGCTGCTGCTGGCCGCCGGACAGTTCAGCGGGGTAGTGCTTCATGCGCGACCCCAGACCGACGCTGCTCAGGGCCTTCTCGATGCGCTCGCGGCGCTCCGCGGCCGGCATGCCGCGGTAGCGCAGCGGTACGTCGACGTTGTCGAACAGGTTGAGATCGGGGATCAGATTGAAGCCCTGGAAGATGAATCCGATCTTCTGGTTGCGCAGACGCGAGCGGGCGTCATCGCCGAGGTGGCTCACGTCCTGGCCGTCGAGCAGGTACTGGCCGCTGGTGAAGGTTTCCAGCAGGCCGGCGATGTTGAGGAAGGTGGTCTTGCCCGAACCGGATGGACCGGTGACGGCAACGAACTCGCCTTCGCGCACATGCAGATCCAGCGAACGCAGCGCGTGGGTTTCAACCTGTTCGGTACGGAACACCTTGGAGACGGATTGCATGTGGAGCATGGCGGTTTCCTTTCAGGGCAGGGAATGGGATGAAGCACGAAACGGGGTGAAGCAGGGAGCAGGGGCGGGGAACGGGGAGTGGCAAACTTGGGTGTTCGTCCAGGTCACATGGATTTCGGCCTTCGGTTCTGCCACTCCCTCCCCCGTTCTTGACAGTGCGGAACAGCGGTGAGCGGGGGACGGCGGACGGGGAAGAACTCCAGTTGTCAGGCTTCACGACGAACCGAACGACTGCAGCCTCTCTCCGTGATCCCGGTCCCCCATCCCCCTTAGTTGATCGACACTCGTTCGTTGTCACCAAACAGATCAGCGCCGGAGACAATCACCTTCTCGCCCGGCTGCAGGCCAGACACGACTTCCACTTCACCCAGGCTGCTGACACCCAGCTGCACCGGGCGACGGGTGGCGGTACTGCCGGTGACCACATACGCATAGCGGCCACCAGACTGTTCAACAAACGGGCCGCGCTCGACCTTGAGCACGTTCTTGCGGGTATCGAGCAGGATGCGTGCGCTCATGCGCTGGCTCTGGCGCAGACCAGGCGGCTGCTTGTCGGAGAAGCGCAGGCGGGCAACGACCTCACCATTGACCACTTCCGGCGAAACCGCAGCGATCTCGCCCGGGAACGGTTGGCCCGAGCCGCTGGTGAGCTGGGCCGGCATGCCGATGGCCAGGTCGCGGGCGAAGCTCTCCGGCACCTTGATCTCGACCTCGAAGCGCGACAGGTCGACCACGCCCAGCACCGGTGCGTTGGTGATCACCTGGGTGTGCTGGGTGGCCTGTACCTGGCCGACCTGGCCATCAAACGGGGCACGCAGGGTGAGCGCGTCCACCTGGCGCTGTACTTCATTCACCACCGCCTTCTGGCGTTCGGCCATCAGGTGCTTGTTGCGCGCGTCGAGATCGGCGCCGCGGCTCTGCAGATTCGCATCCTGCTGGGCATGCTGCAGTTCGATCTGGGCCTTCTTCAGTTCGTCCTGGGCCTTGGCCAGGTCGACCTGCGGCACCGCACCGCCATCGAAGCCACGCTGGTAGCGGTCCAGGTCGCGCTGAGCGGCAGTGCGCATCAGCCCGGCCTGGTCGGACATCTTGGCGCCGGTGGCACGTGCCAGGGTGGCATCCAGTGCAGCACGGCTGGCTTCGGCCTCCAGGCCGGCCAGCGTGGACTGTTCCTGTGCCAGCTTGCTGCGCAGCTCCGGGCTGTCGATCACGGCCAGCTCCTGGCCTTGTTTGACCACGTCACCGGCAACCACCTTCAAGGTGACCGTGCCGGCGGAGATGGCGTACAGCACCGGGCTGTTGGCCGCGATGACACGGCCGTCGGCGGCGATGTCGCGCACCAGATCGCCGCGGCTGACTTCAGCGATGCGCAGGCGCCCACCATCGAATGAGCGGCTGGCGCCGAGCCAGCTGCTGGCTACATAGCCAATGCCGCCAACCACCACCACGGTGGCAACGGCGGGCCACAGCCAGCGTCGCCAGATGGGCTGTGGGCGCTGGGTGGAAACCTGGTCCTGGGCGGAAGTGTCGCGGATCATCTGGGGCTTCGCTGCAAGGGTTGGTAACGATTAAGCAGGCAGCGTGCCAACTTCAATATATTGAATTCATTGAATATTTATAAAGACCTGAGCGTGTCCGGGTGTCCGCGGACACTTTCGCGGACAGTGTCCGGGGCGCGGCTGTCCGCAGATGTCTGCTGTCTGGCCAGATGGCTGGCTTAGAATGTCCGATCACCAACGCGAATGGATGGACTATGTGCGGCATTGTGGGAGCGATCGCTGATCGCGACGTGGTTCCGGTACTGATTGAAGGACTCAAGCGGCTGGAATACCGCGGCTACGACTCGTCGGGCATCGCGGTGTTGAATGGCGATCAGATGCGCCGTGTGCGTCGTACCGGCCGTGTAGCGGAAATGGAAAGCGCGGCCACCGCCGAACAGTTCCAGTCTGCGCTGGGCATCGGTCACACGCGATGGGCCACCCATGGCGGTGTCACCGAGTCCAACGCGCACCCGCATATCAGTCATGGCGTGGCGCTGGTGCACAACGGCATCATCGAGAACCACGAAGAGCAGCGCGAGAAGTTGACCGCGCAGGGCTATGTGTTCGAGTCGCAGACCGATACCGAGGTCATCGCGCACCTGATCCACCACCACCTGCAGGCAGATCAGGACGATCTGCTCAGCGCATTGCAGCGCACGGTGAAGGAGCTGACCGGCGCCTATGCGCTGGCGGTGATCAGCTGCAAGGAGCCTGAGCGCATGGTGGTCGCGCGGATGGGCTGCCCGCTGCTGGTGGGCCTGGGCGAAGGCGAGAACTTCGTTGCCTCAGACGTTTCGGCGATCCTGCAGGCCACCCGCCGGGTGATGTTCTTGGAGGAGGGCGACACCGCCGAGCTCACCCGCCAAGGCGTGCGCGTGTTCGATGGCAACAACGCACCTGTGCAGCGTGAGCAGCGGATGTCCGATGTATCGCTGGCCTCGCTGGAGCTGGGCCCGTACCGCCACTTCATGCAGAAGGAAATCCACGAGCAGCCGCGTGCGCTCGGCGACACCCTGGAAGCGGCCATCGATGCCGGCGGCTTCCCGGCCACGTTGTTCGGCAAGAATGCCGAAGCGGTGTTGAAGGACATCGAGGGCGTGCAGATCCTGGCCTGTGGTACCAGCTACTATGCCGGCCTGACCGCGCGTTACTGGATCGAAGCCATTGCCGGCCTGCCGTGCAGCGTGGAGATCGCCAGCGAATACCGTTATCGCGCTGCCTACGCCAATCCCAAACACCTGATCGTCACCATCTCCCAGTCCGGTGAAACCCTGGACACGATGGAGGCGCTCAAGTACGCCAAGTCGCTGGGCCATCTGCATACGCTGTCGATCTGCAACGTGCCTGAGAGCGCCATCCCGCGCGCCAGCGAACTGGTCTGCTACACCCGTGCCGGCGCCGAGATCGGTGTGGCCTCGACCAAGGCTTTCACCACCCAGCTGGCTGCGTTGTTCCAGCTGACCGTGGTGCTGGGCAAGCTGCAGGGCAAGGTCAGCGCCGAGCAGGAAGCGGACTATCTGGAGCAGTTGCGTCATCTGCCAGGCAGTGTGCAGCACGCGTTGAACCTGGAGCCGCAGATCATCGCTTGGGCCGAGCGTTTCGCCGGCAAGTCCAATGCGCTGTTCCTCGGGCGCGGCCTGCACTACCCGATCGCTCTGGAAGGTGCGCTCAAGCTCAAGGAAATTTCCTATATCCACGCCGAGGCGTACCCGGCGGGTGAGCTCAAGCATGGCCCGCTGGCATTGGTGGACGCGGAGATGCCGGTAGTGGTCATCGCCCCCAATGACAGCTTGCTGGAAAAAGTGAAATCCAACATGCAGGAAGTACGCGCGCGTGGCGGTGAGCTGTTCGTGTTCACCGACCAGGACAGCAACTTCAATGCTTCCGAGGGCGTGCACGTGATCCGTACGCCGCGCCATGCCGGCGTGCTGAGTGCGGTGGTGCACACCATTCCGGTGCAGCTGCTGGCCTATCACACGGCCTTGGCACGCGGCACGGATGTGGACAAGCCGCGCAACCTGGCCAAGAGTGTGACGGTCGAGTAAGCCGCTCACATCGACAGCACAGTGATGCATGCAAGAGGGGATCCGGCCATACAAAGGCGGGTCCCCTTTTTTTTGCAGGCAGTTGATGATGCCTTCGGCCCGGTATCCACGCATGGGGTGAGCCCATGGTTGGCGCGTGGCAAATCTTTAGTGCATCCCGGCAGCGGCATTCAGCGGCGATTTCATCCGCAATGCCATGCTCCGCTCACCCATCGGTTTCCGCGATGAACCGTCCCAAAAATGCCGACCTTGGTCGTGCAGGCGCGGTCGTAGACTCGGAAGTATCAAGGGCACGGTCGGCGCGTTGCAGTCGACCTCGTCCGCGATGAGGTATTTCGTCAGCCGATGCGCAGCAGCGGTCGGCGACATGCAACAGACGTGTGCTGGTCGATCTGCCGCTGGAGTACGACGGCATTTCGGAAGGGCGCATCTTCACTTCAGTAGCCTGTAACAGGAAACAAGAATGAACGTCCGTGAACTCCTGCGATCGAAAAAAGATGCAATCGTCACCATCGATGTTGAAGACACGATCGGCGGCGCCGCACACAAGATGAGCGCGCACAAGATTGCTGCCCTGGTGGTGATGAAAGACGATGCTCCGGTGGGAATCATTTCCGAGAAGGACATCGTGCGCAGCCTGGCCGAAGATGGCCCCCAGGCGGGTAGGAGGGTCATTTCCAGCCTGTCCTCGGCCGGCCTTGAGGGCATTGCCCCGGATGCGACACTCAAGCAGGCCATGGCGCTGATGACGTATTCGCGCCATCGCCATCTGATGGTCACCGAAGACGCCAAGCTGGTCGGCATTCTGAGTCTGGGCGATATCGTGAAGAATCTGCTGAGCGAACTGGAACTGGAGAAGGCGGTCCTGCAGGACATCTACATCGCAGCGCATTGACAGCGGAGGTTGATGTCGATGGCTGGCGGAAACGAGGACGGCCTGAAGCG
This sequence comes from Stenotrophomonas humi, assembly GCF_001431415.1. Classification (GTDB taxonomy): domain Bacteria; phylum Pseudomonadota; class Gammaproteobacteria; order Xanthomonadales; family Xanthomonadaceae; genus Stenotrophomonas; species Stenotrophomonas humi. Next base: position 16,721 of record NZ_LDJI01000003.1, read on the forward strand.
GAAGCATCGGGCCGTTCTCGCCTGTACAGCGTTGCCGGGTGCGGCACGCGATGGAGGACGGTGATCGTCACCGGATCGCTGCCAAGGATCACCGGTGAATGGCGCATCACGGCGATGGTGTAGCCAGCTCTGGCGCGGTACTGACTTGGACAAGCCGCACCAGCTCGCCGGGAGTGTGACGATGGAGTACTTGCTGTAACGAAAGCGTAACCGTGGTTGCGGATAATCCTCCCCAGCAGCCCGGTTCTCTCTCTCCCCCGACGCTGTGAAGAAGCCCGGCCCTGAGCCGGGCTTTTCTTTTGTCGGGGAGCGACCTACAGACAGTCGCTTGTGGCTCTGTCACTGTTCGCGCCTCGTTGGTTGGGGCCAACCGGTAGCGGGACAGTAGTCGCTCCATTGTGTGATGAAAGTCGCGAAAATGGCTGATGGGGTGGCGCTGCTTTCTCCGGTTAATTGATTAGCGCTGCAAAGAAGCCGGAAGAACGGCTGGGGAAATCATGATTCGGGGTTGCATGAGGAGTTTCGGGGCGGTGCCGCCAGTATTGGTGGTGCGCGTATGCCCGTGGTTGGCGGTCCGCCGTGACATGGCCTGGCGCTACCTGGACGCGTGCCGATGAGCCGGACCTACCATTTCATCGCTGGTCTGCCGCGCTCGGGCTCCACGTTGCTGGCCGGCATCCTGCGCCAGAACCCGCGCTTCCATGCCGCGATGAGCAGCCCGGTCGCGGGCCTGATCAATGGCGCACTGGAGCAGATGGGCGCCGGCGGCGAGTCGGCGGCGTTCTTTGACGAAGCCAAGCGCAAGGCGATCTGCCGGGCCATGCTGGAGGCGTACTACGCCGATGTGGTCGCACCGGTGGTGTTTGACACCAACCGCCACTGGACCGCGCGCATGCACCAGCTGGCCGGCCTGGTGCCGGACTTCAAGGTCATCTGCTGCGTGCGTAATCCGGCCTGGGTGATGGACAGCTTCGAAGCCATCCACCGCAGAAATCCATTCGACTACAGCCGCATGTTCAACCCGGCCACGCGTCAGACTGTGTACAGCCGCTGCGAGCAGCTGATCAGCGCCGATGGCGCGGTCGGCAGTGCATGGACCGCATTGAAGGAAGCCTATTACGGCGACTTCTCCGGGCGCCTGTTGCTGGTGGATTACGAACTACTGAGTCGTCATCCGCAGCGCACCCTGCAGCTGGTTTACCAGTTTTTGGGGGAAGCGGCGTTCGTGCACGACTTTGACAACGTCGAGTACGCAGAGGAGGCGTTCGACCAGCAGCTGGGCGTCAAGGGGCTGCACGACGTGCGTCGCAAAGTTGAATTCAAGAGCCGGCGCAGCATCCTGCCGCCGGATCTGTTCACCAAATACCAGGACATGGATTTCTGGCAGGACCAGACGGGTACCTCCGCCGGCATCATCGCCGCCCGTCGTTCCGAGAGCCAGGCTCCGCTCATTACCAAGGCCAACCCATGAAGCATGCACTGTTCGGCGCACTTTCCACGCTGCTGCTCCCGTTCTCCGCACACGCTGCCGCGTCCTCCGCAGGTGGCTATCTGATGCGGGGTGGTTACCAGCCGCGTAGCTATATGCGCGTTGATGGGCGCGAGCGGTCCACGGATGCATCACGCAGCCAGTCCATGCCACAGCGGACGGCATCAGCGAAGCGTCGCATGGCTGCTGCAGCGATGAATGAAGGCAATGCGGCGCTGGCCATCCAGGCGGGCCGTGCGGTTCGGGAACTGATCATCATTGACGCAGCGGTGCCCGACAAAGCGGCGTTCATGCGCGAGCTTAGACCCGGCATCGATGTCATCGAGCTGAAAGCAGGCGAGTCCGGCCTGGCCCAGTTGAAGGCAGTGTTGGCGGGTTATCACGGGCTATCGGCGCTGCATATTGTTTCGCATGCCGAGCAGGGCACGTTGCTGCTGGGTAACAGCCGCGTGGACGCACAGGTGTTGAAGCATGAAGTGGACACGTTGGCCAGCCTGCGTGGCGCTTTGACCGATGGTGCGGACCTGCTGCTGTACGGCTGCGATCTTGCAGCCGGTGCTGAGGGTGGAGAGCTGCTCGACATCCTGCGGGCGGACACCGGCCTCAACATCGCCGCGTCGATCGACAAGACCGGCAATGCGGAGCAGGGTGGCGACTGGGAGCTGGAAGTGCAGCGCGGTGATGTGACCGCATCCCTGCCGTTCTCGCCACGGAGCTTGAAGGATTTTTCGTCGGTACTGGCGTTAAAAAACTATCAGGGCAGCGAGTTCTGCGGCAACTACCAATATTGCAGTGCTGCTACGACATCCCCGGATGGAAGAATGAGGGCCGAAGCGCTTGCTGCGCCTTCTTATGGGTACATGGGTTCGATCATCGCAATGGTGAGGGGGCCCAATAGTTCAACCTTGAGTTTCACGGCCAACAGCGCGCAGTTGGCCGCATTCAAGCTGACGGGGTTGAATGTCGATTTCTCGGTGAGCAGCGGCTGCACCAGCGCCAGTCTGATCGGGCAATCGGCTACTGGGGGGACGATCATAGCCGCGATTCCCATCGCCGGAGGCGTGTCCAACGTGTCCCTTCCTGCGAACTTGAGCGAAGCCAAGCTGACTGGCTTCAGTGTGCAGTTCTCAGGATGCGCGGTAGCGGCTGCCGGGGTAAGAAGCTTCACGATCGATGACCTGCCGCCTCCCCAGGTCAGCAATGTGAGTTCCAGCAACACCAATGGCACCTACGGCGTGGGTGACCCAATCGGTGTTCAGATCGCCTTCGACAGTGCGGTCACGGTTACCGGAACGCCACAATTGATGCTGGAAACCGGAGCCACCGATAGGCTGGCGAGTTATGTGGGCGGCAGCGGCAGCAGCAGTCTGATGTTCAGCTACACCGTGCAAGCCGGCGACATCTCGGCAGACCTGGACTACGCCTCGCCCGCTGCGCTGTCACTCAATGGTGGCACCATCAAGAATGCGGAAGGTGCAGACGCGGTGCTGACGTTGGTGACGCCGGGGACGGCGGGCTCGTTGGGCGCGAACAAGGACCTGGTCATCATGGGCGGATCGCCGTCGGTCACTGACGCGCGTATCAGCATCAGTGGCGCCAGCGGCATCGGGGGCGCCTACAAGATCGGCGATACGGTGACCGCAACGTGGAACAACACCGCAAGCGGTGACAACAACGCCGGGATCACGGGGGTGACTGTCGACTTCAGCCAGTTCGGCGGTGGGAATGCCGTAGCAGCCTCGAACAGCAGCAATACCTGGACCGCGACCTACACGATTACCGCAGGCAGCATCGACACGGCCAACCGCAACGTCAGCGTGACGGCCAACAGCGCCGGCGGTGTCACCACCACCGCCGACACCTCCAATGCCACCGTGGACACCATTGCACCCACGGTGACCGATGGCAGGATCAGCATCAGTGGCGCCAGCGGCACCAATGGTGCCTACAGGATCGGCGACACGGTGACCGCCACCTGGAACAACACCGCTGGTGGCGACAACAACTCCGATTCGATCTCCAACGTGACGGTGAACTTCAGCCAGTTCGGTGGTGGTTCCGCCGTGGCGGCCACCAACAGTTCCGGCACCTGGACGGCGACCTACACCATCGTTGCCGGTGCCATCGACATGAGCGGCCGCAATGTCACCGTCACTGCGACCGACAACGCCGGCAACACCACCTCGACGTCGGATACCAGCAACGCCAGCGTGGACAACATCGCGCCTTCGGTGAGCAGCATTGTGGTGAGTGGCACGCCCGGCGCGGGCGATACCTCGATGGCGTTCACCGCGAACTTCAGTGAATCGGTCAGCAACGTATCCACCGATGATTTCACGCTGGTTGGCACGGGCAGCGCGAGCGGGTCGATTGCCAGCGTGTCGGCGTCGTCCGGCTCAGCGATCAACGTCAATGTCGCGGGAATCAGTGGTACTGGTACCCTCAAGATCAATCTCAATGGTTCGACGAATGTTGCCGACGATGCCGGTAACATCGTGGCGGCCTTCAGCGGCGGGTCCACGCATCCGGTGGCCATTCTGACTGCACCCGATGCACCTGCCATCGGTGCAGCATTGCCGGGTGATGGACAGGTGGCCGTGACGTTGAGCGCGCCGGCCAGCAATGGTGGCTCGCCGATCACCACTTACACGGCAACGGCCAGCCCAGGCGGAGCCTTCGGCACGTGCGCGGGCCCTTCGGCATGCACGGCGACGGTCACCGGTTTAAGCAATGGCACCCCGTACACCTTCACAGCGACAGCGACCAACGCCATCGGCACCAGCCCGGCCTCGGCTCAGAGTGGCCAAGCCACGCCCAAGGGCAACCAGACCATCACCTTCGCCAATCCCGGTGCGCAGAACTACGGTACCTCGCCCGATCTGTCGGTCTTGAATGGTGGGGCTTCATCGACGTCGGGCCTGATGGTGGTGTTCACCTCATCGACCACTGGCGTCTGCACGATCACCGGTGATGGCGTGCTGAGCTTTCTCACCGCCGGGAGCTGCACGGTAGACGCCGACCAGACTGGCAACAGCAGCTGGAACGCGGCGCCCACGGTCAGCCGTACCTTCGCGGTCAATGCGATCGTGCCGGGGGCACCGACCATCGGGACGGCGATGGCCGGTGACACGCAGGCGGAGGTGATGTTCACCGCGCCGGCCAGCACCGGTGGCGCGGCCATCACGAGCTATACGGTGACCTCCAATCCGGGCAATCTGAGCGGCACCGGTGCTAGTGCGCCGATCGCCGTGACGGGTTTGACCAACGGCGCGTCCTACACCTTCACCGTCACCGCGAGCAACAGCGCCGGGATCAGCGCTGCTTCGGGTGCATCCAACCAGATCGTGCCGGCTTCGCCGCAGACCATTACCTTCGCCAACCCGGGTACGCAGAATTACGGCACATCACCGAACCTGTCGATCCTCGGTGGTGGCGTTTCGTCGACGTCGCTGCTGACGGTGACGTTCACCTCATCAACAACGGCGGTCTGCACGATCACCTCCGCTGGCGTGCTGACTTTCTTTACCGCCGGTACCTGCACCATCAATGCCGACCAGGCAGGCAATTCATCGTTCCTGCCTGCCCCACAAGTGACGCGCTCGTTCACGGTCAGTCCGGTTGTGCCCGGTGCGCCTGTCGGTGCCGTGGCTTCCGCCGGTGACACACAGGCACGTATCGACTTCGTGGCACCGGTGGATATTGGTGGGTCGGCCATCACCGGCTACACCGTCACTGTCAGCCCTGCCGATGTCGCGCCGGTAAGCGGGGCAAGCTCTCCGATCGTGGTGTCCGGGCTGACCAACGGCCAGGCGTATACCTTCAGCGTCACTGCGGACAATGTCGCCGGCACCGGGCCTGCTTCGGTTGCATCCAACAGCACCACGCCGAAGGCAACGCAGACCATTACGTTCAATGCGCCGAGCGCGCAGAACTTCGGAACCACGCCGACGTTTTCGGCCACATCGGACTCCGGCTTGAATCCGGCCTTCACCTCGAGCACGACGGGCGTTTGCACCATCACCTCGCTCGGTGCGGTGACCTTCCTGAGCGCGGGCACCTGCACCATCAACGCCGACCAGCCGGGTAACGGCAGCTACCTGGCGGCGCCGCAGGTGACCCGCAATTTCGCCGTCAATGCGGTGGTGCCGGGTACGCCGACCATCGGCATCGCAACTGCACAGGGCATCGACACGGCGGAGATCAACTTCACCGCGCCGGCCAGCAGCGGTGGCGTGGCGATCACCGGCTACACGGTGACGGCAAACCCGGGCGGCTTGACCCAGGGCGGCGCGTCCAGCCCGATCACCTTTACCGGTCTGAATCCGGCCACGACGTATACGTTCACGGTAACCGCGACCAACAGCGTTGGCACCGGTTCGGCATCGGCGGCCTCCAATCCGGTCACCACCATCCCGCTGCTGCAGGCCAACGATGTCAGCGACAGCGTGGCATATGGCGCCGGCGCAACCCACATCGGTCTGTCGATCACCGGCACCGCCGATGAAGTGCTGATCATCGCGCAGCCGGCGCATGGCATTGCCGCCGTCAGTGGCACCACGGTCACCTACCAGCCGCATCCCGGTTACGCAGGTCCGGACCAGTTCACCTATGCCGCCAAGGATGCCTACAGCACCTCGGCAGCGGCACGCGTGGACATCACCGTGTCTGCTCCCGCGCTGGTGATGACGACGACTACGTTGCCGGCTGCAAAGGCCAGCACGCCCTATGTGCAGACCGTGACCGCCAATGGTGGTACCGGCCCGTACCGCTATGCGGTCAGCAGTGGCAGCCTGCCCAACGGCCTGCAGCTGTCGACGGATGGTGCGCTCACTGGTACGCCGACCCAGGTGGGCACCTTCAACGTGACCATCACCGCCACCGACAGCAGCACCGGCGCTGGGCCGTTCGATGTGTCGCAGGCCTTCGCTCTGGAAGTGGTTGCCGCGCAGGTGGAGCTGGATCTGGATGTGCTGCCGCCGGCCAGTGGCGACCAGGACTACACGCAGGCGCTGACGGCGCGCGGTGGTACCGCGCCGTACCGCTTCGCAGTGACCAGCGGCCAGCTGCCGCCGGGCCTGTCTTTGGCAGCCGACGGTACGTTCTCCGGTGAACCGGAAGCGGCAGGCAGTTACACCTTCGCGCTGGAGGTGACCGACGCCAACGGCTTCACCGGCACCGCCTCGCTGACGCTGAAGGTGGAACTGACCGCGCAGGCGATCACCGCCATGACCACCGATCCGCAGGCGCCGGTGTTCGTGCAGGGCGGCAGCTTCACGGTATCGGCCAATGGCGGCGCCTCGGGCAACCCGGTGCTGTTCAGCAGCGCCTCGCCGGGCGTGTGCTCGGTGTCCGCTGCACAGGTGACGATGCTGGCGGCGGGCAACTGCGTATTGAACGCCGACCAGGCCGGCAACGCCATGTATCGGGCCGCAACCCAGGCGCGTCTGGAGGTTGCGATCGCTGCGGCCACGCCGACCCTGCAATGGGTACAGGCGTTGACCAAGGTCTACGGTGAAGCGGCATTCGACCTGGTCGATCCGCACAGCGACAGCCAGGGGGCTTTCACCTTCAGCAGCAGCAACGCGGCGGTGGCCACGGTCAGCGGTCGCACCGTGACCCTGGTCGGTGCCGGCACTGCCACCCTGGTTGCCACGCAGCAGGCGCATGGCAGCTACACCGCGGCAACGGTCGAAGTGGAGCTGACGGTAAATGCGCGCCCGGACCCGACGCTGGATGCGGAGGTGCGCGGCGGGGTGCAGGCGCAGGTGGACGCGAGCGTGCGCTTTGCACGCGTGCAGCTGAGCAACATCCAGGCGCGCCTGCAGCAGGTGCGCTCCGGCGACAACCCGTCCTCGGCAGCGCTGACGCTGGCCTATGCCGGCGATGCGCTGGGCCAGGGCATGTCGGTGCCGGTGACGCTGCCGATGAACTCGTGGAACGCCTTGCCGACCGGCTGGGGTGGCTGGATGTCCGGCACCGCGACCTTCGGCAACAGTGGCCAGCAGAATGGCGGCGAGTTTGATTTCCACACCGATGGCATCAGCCTGGGCCTGGACCGTGCGCTGGGCGAGAACGCCTTGATGGGTGCGGCGGCCAGCATGGGCCGCAACCGCAGCCGTCAGGATCATTCCCCGTCACGCATGGATGCCGACCAGTACTCGCTGGCGCTGTACGGCCTGTGGCGTTCGGGCGAGCACCTGTTCGTCGATGGCGTGCTGGCCCACGGCTGGCTGGACCTGGACATGGCGCGCTGGAGCGAGGTGATGGCCCGCTCCGCATCGGGACAGCGCGATGGCCGGCAGACCTTTGGTGCGCTTACCTTCGGCTACCAGCAGCAGCACGACCGCTTCTCGCTGGCCGGTTACGGCCGCTTCGATGGCAGCCGCAGCACGCTGGACAGCTACCGTGAGCATGGTCTGGGTGCATACGACCTGGACTACGCCGCGCAGACGGTGGACAACAGCGGTCTGGCGGTCGGCATGGACGGCAGCTACCTGTGGCGTGGCGATACGCTGGAACTGCGCCCGTTCTGGAAGATCGAATACCGGCAGTCGTTGTCCAACACCGGCGATGCACGCATCAACTACGTGCAGCAGCCGGTGCCGGGTGGTTACCGGTTGGGCATGAGCAGCTATGCCGACGACATGCTGACCCTCGGTGCAGGTATGGACCTGCGGACGCAACGCGGTTGGTTGATCTCGTTGCTGTTCGGCCGCGACCAGGGCCGCAGCAGTGACAGCAGCAACAGCGTCGGCCTGCGTGTCTCGTACGGAAAGGGCGGTGCTTCAACGATGGACATGGACGCCTATTCGGCCGATGGCCAGATGATGGGCTGCCAGGGCCGGCGTTGTCGCAATGGCCAGATGCGTGGCGGCGACGTCCATCCCTGAACCACTGTGCAGGCCCCGGCAATGATTGCCGGGGCCTGCAAAAAGCGGCGTCCAGCCCGGCCCCGTGCCGGGCTTTTCGTTTCTTTGCGCCGCGCTCCGGTACGATCTGCGCTGACAGGTGATCCGGCCCATCGTTCCATGCGCGGTGGATCATGGACTGTCTGCCGCCTGGGAATGGCAGCGCTCACAGGGGAAGGCAATGACGCCGATCGGCAATGACAACGCGTTCGAAATCTACGACCAGCTGCCCGATGCGGTGTTCATGGTGGGGGCGGGCAATCGCATCACATACGCCAGCGCCGCGTGCGAGGACATCTTCGGCTATGTGCCGGGTGAGCTGGTCGGCGTATCGCTGCTGGACCTGGTGATGCCAGAGGAGCAGGACCGGACGTTGCGGGAAGCCCGCAGTGTGGTGAGCAGTGGGGCACGGGTAGGGTTCGAGAACCGCTACCTGCACAAGCAGGGCAACGCGGTCCATGTGAGCTGGTCGGCGCGCTGGCTGCAGGCGCAACAGCTGCGCATCGGCGTTGCCCGCGACGTCACCGCCTTGCGTTGCAACGCGCCTTCGACGGTGGAGTCCTTGCTGGCCAAGGCCAATCTCGCGCCGCATGAAAAAAAGGTGCTGCGCCTGCTGCTCACCGATGCCACCGAAAAGCAGATCGCCGACCAGCTGGGGCTGGCGGTATCAACCACGCATTCCTATGTCTCGGCGATCTTCCGCAAGTTCGGTGTGCGCGGCCGTGCCGGGCTGATGAGCCTGTGGCTGAAGTCACTGAAGATAGATGCCCATCTGTGAAGTGGACGCTCGATCACGCACGGTGCTCGGCAGGGTCTGTCCACCCTGCTAAATAGCAGGATTGGGCAATCGCGATGGGTTGCCTAGCATGCCCGGGTGATGCATCGACGCTTGCTGCAAAGCGGACGGCGACGCCCGTCTTGTGCCTGCACCTCTGGTATGGCGGCTCGGACGCTGTGCGTTCGCGCCGCTGCTTGTTTCGACAACGAGCCGTCCGCTCGGCCGGGGATGACATCGCCTGATGGTGCCAACGCTGTAGTCGCAAGGCCGCCGCTGGCTGTGCTGTTGTCGCGATGCGACGAATGCAGGGTGCTGTCGGTGCGTGCGTCTGGGACGCCACGTGGCGGCGCTGGCATGCGAGGACGACCGCCAGCTCGGCGCGTGCACTGCCAGACGCACGCACCGCCTCAGCATGCCGCGCCTGTATCCGTACGGCGTGTGCCTCGGCCATCGCTTTCATCTTCGCAACAACGGGCGGTTGTGCCCGGCATTCGCCTTGGGGGCACCGCATGAATCGTGTTTATCGTCTGATCTTCAATCACAACCTCGGCGTGATGCAGGTTGCCTCGGAGCTGTCCTGCGCGGCGGGGTGTGGCGGACACACGCGCCAGCGCGCTGCACGTGCCATGTCTGCCCAGCTGCTGGGCGCGGCGCTGTGCATGGCGCTGACGGTCCCGGCCGCGCAGGCTGCCGACCAGAATTGGTTCGGTAGTGGAATGGCCAACTGGCACGATGCGGCAACCTGGGGTACGGGCCGTGTGCCTGTTGCTGTCGATGTGGTGCGTTTGTACGGCACAGGCATATTGACGCTGCGCGCCGGTGAAGTCGGTGCAGCCAACCGCGTCCGGATCCATGACGGCACCCTGCAGGTCCACGGCACGTTGGGCCTGAGTGACGGCTATGTCGAGGTTGGCGTTGACCCTGCAAACAACGCAACGATGGCTGTCAGCGGTGCGGATGCGGAGTTGCATGGAATTACACAACTGATCCTGGGCCTTACCGGCGCGGGGTCATTCAGCGTGAGCGCGGGCGGCAGCGGCACCAGTAATCATGTTTTCGTGGGTGCTTACGCTGGCAGCAGCGGATCGATGTCGGTGTCGGGAACGGGATCACGCTGGACCAACTCCGGCCAGCTGCAGGTGGGCCCGGCAGGTTTCGGAAGCCTGCTGGTCGAGCAGGGCGGGCAGGTGCTGAGCAGGGGCCGCAGCATGGTGGGTATCGAAGCCACGAGTGAAGGTACCGTTGTGGTCCGCGGCAGCGGTTCACGCTGGGAGAATCAAGACCTGCTGTGGATAGGCATGAGTGGCAGCGGCATGCTCGACATCGACAAGGCAGGCACCGTAACCAGCAGCTCCACGACGCTGGCCGAAGGGGGCGATGGCAAGGGCACACTCAACCTGCTTGGCAACGGCACGGATGGACGCGGTGTGCTCATTACCGGACAACTGATTCACGGCGGCGGTGACGCCACGCTCAACCTCGATGGCGGCATCCTGCAGGCCACGCGCAACCAGCTCAGTTTCCTTCCCGGGTTTTCCACGCTCGCGGTGGGTGGCGAAGGCGCATGGTTTGACACTGCCGGTTTCAACATCGGAGTGGGCACGGCGTTCACGTCGCCGTCTGGTGGTGGTCTCAACAAGCAGGGCGCGGGCACGCTGATGCTGAGCGGCGACAGCAGTGCGTTCAGCGGGCGCACCACGGTCAATGCCGGCATCCTGTCGGTCAACAACGCGCTTGGTGGTGATGTGCAGGTCAACAGCGGCGGCACGCTCGCCGGCAGTGGCCGCATCGGCGGCGACGTGCAGGTGCGCGACGGTGCCAGGCTGACTCCCGGCAACAGCCCCGGCACGCTGACCATCGATGGTGACCTGACGTTGCATGACGGCGCCACCACCGTGGTCGAACTGAATCAGCCCGGCGTGGTGGGCGGTGTCAACAACGACCTGATCGAAGTCGGCGGCAATCTGGCGCTGGGTGGCAGCCTGCAGGCCAGCGTGTCCTCGGCCGGCTGGTATCGGCTGTTCAACTATGGGGGCACGCTGTCCGGTGGCTTTGACAGCGTCACCGCAACGGTTGCGTCATCGCCCGGCGCCCGCGCGCTGATCGATACGGCTACGACGCACCAGGTGAGCCTGTCGGTGCTGGCCAGTGGCCACACGCTGCAGTTCTGGAATGGCAGAGCAAGCGGCGCCGGCACTGGTGTGGTGGGTGGCAACGGCAGCTGGAGCAACAGCGGCAACAACTGGACCGATGCCGGCGGCACCACGGCCGCAGGTTGGAGCGGCTCGGTGGCGGTGTTCATGGGCACGGCCGGTGCGGTGGATGTGCAGGGCATGCAGTCCTTCGACACGCTGCAGTTCAAGACCGATGGCTATCGTCTGAATGCCGGCACGGGCGGCCAGTTGGCATTGAGCCCGGCCAGCGGCAGTGCCGCCACCATCAACATCGATGGCGGCGTGCACGCAGAGCTGGACGTGGCGCTGGTGGATGGCAGCGGCAATGCGCTGCGCAAGGTGGGTGCCGGCACGCTCAGCTTGCATGCGGCCAGCAGCTACAGCGGCGGTACCGAGGTCAGTGAGGGCAGCCTGGTGGTGGCCGGCAACACCGTGCTGGGCAGCGGCGCGGTGCGGGTGGACAACCACGCCGGGCGGGATGCCACCTTGCAGGTGACAGCGGGCAACCTGCTGTCCAACGCGCTCATCCTGGACAACGGCGGCACGCTGGACAACGCCGGCGGCGTGGATGCGGGCGTCACGCCGGTGGGGGGCGGTCTCGGTGGCGCGGTGATCCGCAACCAGGGCGTCATCGTCGGTGCAACGCTGGCGGTGGATCTGCTGGGCGGTGGTGACGTCCACAACGCGGCCGGCGCGGTGATCGGCGCTGACGTCGCGGTGCGCTCGGGCGGGGCGGTGATGCTCGACAACGCAGGCGTGCTCGACGGTGATGTGCAGCTGGCTGAAAACGCCCAGCACCAGGTGACGTTGCACGCCTACAGCACGGTCAGCGGTGATCTGGATATCGGCAGCAATGCCGCTTCCACGCTCACGCTGGATGTCGATGACGGCCTTGCCTATCTGCATTCACACGCGGTGGTTGGCGACACCCGTTTCTCGGGACAGCTGGACAAGCGTGGCGCCGGTGCATGGATCATCGATCGCGATCTCAACGCCGCAAGCACCACGCTCAGCGAAGGCATCCTGCAGCTGGGCACCGGTGCGGCGGGCAGCACCCGCGGCAGCCTGGGCGACGGCGCCATCATCAACCAGGGCCTGCTGGTGATCGCGCGCGCCGACGACTTCACGATGCGCAATGCGATCAGCGGCAGCGGCGGCTTCATCAAGGAGTCCAGCAACACACTGACACTCACCGGGGCCAACAGTTCGACCGGTGACTTCGATATCCAGCGCGGCACACTGATGCTGAGCGGGGCTGGTGGCGTCGGTAGTGGCGCGCTTTCCTTTGGCAATGCCGGCGCCACGCTGGACATGAGTGCTGCCGATGGCGACCGTCGCGTTGCGGCGTTGAGTGGCGTTGAAGGCAGCAGCATCGTGTTGGGTGCGAACGACCTGATTCTTGGCGATGCAACGAACCGCAGTTTCGACGGCGTGCTCAGCGGCAGCGGCGGCATCGTCAAGCAGGGCAGTGGAACGCAGACCTTGGCCGGCGCCAACACCTACAGCGGCGGCACGACGATCCAGGGCGGCACGCTGGCCATCGCTGGTGCCGGCTCGCTGGATGAGCACGGCGATGTGGCGCTGACCGGCAGTGATGCCGTTTTCGACATCAGCCGCACGGCCAGGGTGCAGTCCGTCGGCAGCCTGGCCGGCGTGAACGGCAGCATCGTGTCGGTTGGCAGCAATGCGTTGCGCTTCGGCGATACGGACGCTGCCCAGTTCAGCGGCAGCTTCATCGGCGATGGCACGTTGACCAAGCAGGGCAGCGGCAGCCTGCTGCTCGACGGCGACAACCGTGCATTCGTTGGCCGCATGACGGTCGATGCAGGCACGCTGCGCCTGAATGGCCAGTTGGGCGGCGATATGCAGGTCAATGCCGCTGCTGCGCTGGTCGGCAATGGCTATATCGGCGGCAGCCTGGAGCTGGCTGGCACGCTTGCACCGGGCAACAGCATCGGGCGGCTGGAGATTGGTGGTGACCTGCTATTGACAGCAGGAAGCACCTACGCCGCGGAGATCGATGCCAGTCACGGTGATGCGGTGCATGCCGGCGGTGTGGCAACGCTGCAGGGTGGCACGCTGCAGGTGATCGCGCTGGATGAGAAGACCAGCTACCGCGACGGCTACCGCTATACGCTGCTCAGCGCCGATGGCGGCATCACCGGCGGCTTCGGGAGGCTGGTTACGCCGTCTGCTTTCCTGCCGCTTGCACTGGACTACAGCGGCAACGCGTTGGTACTACGCATCGATCAACCTTCCGATTTCAGCACGGCGGCGGAAACCCGGAACCAGCACGCTACCGCGGTGGCGTTGAACACGCTGCCGCAGTCGGGCGAGGCACTGGTGCTCTACAACACGCTGCTGATGTTCGACGGCGCCACCGCGCGCGGCGCGTTTGATGCGCTCTCCGGTGAGATTCATGCCGGCACCCGCGCGCTGCTGCTGGATGACCGCTTTGTGGACGATGCGGTCAATCGCCGCCTGCACGGCGATGTGACCCAGACGCAGGGGCAACGCGGCACGCTGTGGCTGGGTGGCAGCGGTCGCAGCACGCGTCAGGCCGGTGATGGTAACGGCACGCAGTCCCACGATTATCGCGATGGCATGTTGCTTGGTGCGGACCTGCAACTGGGCGAACAGGGCGTGCTGGGTGCGGTGATCGGTACGCAACGTCTGCGGCAGCGTCTGCCTCGCCACGAGTCGTTGGCCAAGGCGCAGGACACCGTGGTGGGCCTGTATGCGCAGGGCCGATGGGGTGGCTTGAGCATGGCAGGCAACGTGTCGTACAGCCGTTACCGCATCGACAGCGAACGCACCGTGCAGCTGGACAGCGTCGGCACGCAGATGCTGCGCGCCAGCTACGACGCACAGGCCACCACCGCACAGCTCGAACTGGCCTGGACGAGGGCATTGGGAACGATGCAGATGCAACCCTACCTGCAGGTCACCGGCCAGTGGCTGCACAGCGACGCCGCTCAGGAGTGGGGCGGCTCGGCGGCCCTGGCAGTGCAGGACGATGATGCGCAACGCCTGGTCGGTCGTATCGGCGTGCGCGGCATCTGGGATGTCAGTGGTGGCTCGGCTGCGGCACCAGCACTGCTGCGCGTCGGCCTGGGCTGGGAGCATGCCAGCGCTGATCTGTCCGCTTCCAGTCGCCAACATTTCGTGGCTGGTGGTGATGTGTTCGAGGTGCTGTCCACGGCCCGCGCGCGTAATGCCCTGGTCGCTGAAGCCGCAGTGGATGTGGCGACGGGGCGTCGCAGTCAATTGTCACTGGCCGCACAGGCGCGCAGCGGTGATGGCGTCCGCGAGTTGGGCGCACAGTTGAACTGGCGCCTGGGCTTCTGAGTGATGCCCACAGGTTGGGCATGCGGGATCTGGTGCAGAGGCCGGGATCGATTCCCACAGGTCAGATCCACTCCCGCCTCCGCCGCCAACGGCGGGGGCGGGGACCGGTTGCATGTCATCGTCATAGGGGCCGATGCGTGCCCCAAGGTTGTTCGAGGGCCGCGAGGAGCGGCAGCAGATGCTCCGCCCCCGCGATCTTCAGTCCTTGATCACGGCCGCACGGTGTTGGAGATGATCTCCACCCAATAGCCGTCCGGGTCCTTGATGAAGGCCAGGTTCTTCATGCGGCCATCGGTCAGGCGCTTCTGGAACGCCACGTTCAATGCTTCAAAACGCGCGCATGCCGTTTCAATGTCAGGTACCGATACGCAGATATGGCCGAAGCCGCGCGGGTCGCTGTTGCCGTCGTGGTAGACCGGGCCATCCTGCTGCTCGGTGCCGTGGTTGTGGGTGAGTTCCAGCACGCCGGGGATGCCGGCCATCCACAGGCGGCGTTCTGAATCGTCCTCGGGAATCTGCGTGCCAGCGGGTACATAGGCGAGGAAGTACAGGCTGAATTCGGCCTCGGGGAAGTCGCGCTGATCGATCAACCGGAAGCCCAGCACGCGCGTGTAGAAATCCAGCGATGCATGGATGTCCTTGACCCGCAGCATGGTGTGGTTGAAGACGAAACCGTTGGTTTCGGCCGGCACCTGCGCAGTCACGCCGGGCTGTTGGTGGAGGGTTTGGAGGCTCATGGGGTACGTCCTGGTGTCGTGAATGGGGAGGGCGGAACGGGCTGTTCTTGGCTGTGATTCAAGTTGCATCTGCAATCAACGTCGCAGGAAAAAAGTTGCGGTTGAAAGCAGTGGCGCGATAGACAGCGCAGCTTGTTTGCATCAACAGAAAAAATCATCAATGTCATGCCTTGCGCATCTTGGCGGTGTCAGATGCGCTGGCTATGCTGCGTTGCAGGGTAGTCATTCTCGCTTTGCCAGGAACTGAAGGGCAGTTGCCTGTTCCTTGAATGGGGCAGAGATGACGCCGCTGCAAGGGCTGCACCGGTAGCGCGCAGGGTGCGTGCCCTGAAAAGGATGCGCTGGGAGGCACGAGGGAGTTGACAGGTCTTCTCCCGACGCGTTATTCATTGTTTGTATATACAAATAGACGGAGTCCTCGGGAACACCATGCCGTACCGCTTGTGGCTGCCACTGCTGCTGATCTGCGTGCTTGCAGCCGAAGGCGTGCTTGGGGCATGGGCGGGCGCGCGGATGGCGATGGAGACGGTGGCCAGTGTGGCCACCGACACCGGGGCTGGTGCGGTAGATCCCGATTGCGAGCCGGCCAAGCCGGTGCTGGCCCAAACCCATGGCGACCACGGCCGCGGCACCATGCCGGCGCATCATGCCGACTGCACCTGCGTGGACAGCACCGGCTGCGAATGCGTCTGCGTGCTGGTGCTGTATCCCCCCACGTCGGTGAAGCTGTTTGCCGGTACCCATCCCCCGGTATCGCTCGATACCGCATTGCCTGTGCTTGAGCTGCCAGCCAGCAAACTTTCGCGGGTATTCCGACCTCCCATCGCTTGACCTGTCGTCCCTGCGTCATCACGACGTTGCAGTGCCCCTGCGTGCGCCCTTTGTGCACGCGGACATCGCCCAGAGACAGGTTTACCCAGCGGGAGAGAGAAATGTATTTGAAGTCCCATGCCTTGGCCGTGGCCATTGGCAGTGTGTTGTGCGTGGCCGCCACCAGCCAGACCGCGCATGCGCAGCAGAACCCAGACCAGCCGGAAAACGCGCGCACGCTTGATGCCGTGCAGGTCACCGGTAGCCATATCAAGCGCGCCCAGTTGTCCGGCGTCGGCCCGGTGAGCGTCGTTGATGCCGAAGCCATCGAGCGTTCCGGCGCCACCTCGGTGGAAACGCTGCTGCAGCGCCTGCCGGCATCGGCCGGCTATGCCGGCAGCCAGAGCAACGCCTACTGGGCCGAGAACGGCTACGGCACCACCCAGGTCAACCTGCGTGGCCTCGGCGCGAACCGCACTCTGGTGCTGCTCAATGGCCGCCGCATCGTCAACGGTGGCACCGGCGCCAACAGCTCGGTCGATCTGAACGTGATTCCGGTATCGCTGATCGAACGCGTGGAAGTGTTGAAGGATGGCGCCTCGGCCATCTACGGCGCCGACGCGGTGGCCGGCGTGGTCAACATCATCACCAAGCAGGGTTTTGACGGCGCCGAAGTAGCGGTGCGCTACGGCCAGACCGCCGAAGGTGATGGCGAGGAAACGTCGGTCGATTTCACCTGGGGCATCACCGGCGAGCGCGGTTCGCTGATGACGGCGATCAATTACTACGATGGCGGTTCGGTGAACATGGCCACGCGTGCGCCGTGCGGCCTGGTCGAGTCGGACGGCAAGCTGGTGTGTTCGGGCAGCTCCACCACCGTGGGTGGCCGCGCATTGCTGGCCGATGGCAGCCGCGTCAACTTCAACCAGGTGCTGGGCGGCAACGGCGACTTCTACGAACCGTATTCGGCGGCCAAGCACAACTACAACGGCAACCACACGCTCAACGCGGTCAACCCGATTGAACGCCTGAGTTTCAGCGTGTTCGGCGACAGCCAGATCAACGACACCACCACCGCGTTCGTCGAGATGATGTACACCAACCGCCAGTCCAAGCAGTTGGCGACGGCCGGTGCGTTGGGCGTGTACCGGCCCATCAACATCGCCGCCGATCATCCGACCAACCCGACCGGGCAGGATCTGCTGCTGCAGCGTCGGCGTCTGGAAGAAGCCGGCCCGCGTCACTTCTTCCAGGAAACCGATACCTGGCGCGTCGTCGCTGGCCTGAAGGGGCAGCTCGGCACCAGCTGGGACTGGTCGGCGGCGTTCAACTGGGGGCGCAACACCGGCGTGGACGGCTCGGACAAGGTTGCCAACCTCGACCGTGTGGAACAAACGCTTGATCGCAGCATCTGCAGCCCGCTGCCGGGTGCGGCGATTCCGTGCGGTGACTACCTGGGTTATGGCGACCTGAGCCAGCAGGTGCTGGACTACATCCTGTTCAACTCGCGCGACACGGGCGGCAACGAGCAGAAGAGCTTCACCGCCAATCTCAGTGGCCAGATCTTCGAGCTGCCGGCGGGCTGGGTGGGCTTTGCGGCCGGTGTGGAAGTGCGCAAGGAACGCGGCTGGCGTGATCCGGATCCGCTCACCGTGCTGGGCATCGGCAACACCAACCAGCAGGATCCCATCCACGGTGAATACACCGCCAAGGAGGTATTCGCCGAGCTGGCGATCCCGCTGCTGCAGGACAGCGTCATTGCCGATTCGCTGTACCTCAACCTGGCCGGGCGGGCGTCGGACTACGATCTGTTCGGGCGCGATTACAACTACAAGGCAGGCCTGGACTGGCAGGTCAACGAGTCGTTGAAACTGCGCAGCACCTACGCCACCGCATTCCGTATCCCCAATATTCCGGAACTGTTTGGCGGTGTGGCCGAAGGCAACCTGACCACCACCGACCCGTGCAGCAACTGGAGCAGCCTGCCGGCCGGTTCGGTGGTGCGTGGCAACTGCCAGGCCTATGGCGTGCCGGCTGGGTATGTGCAGCCGGGCAACAGCATCCTCACCACCTCCGGTGGCAATGCGGATCTGAAGCCGGAGGACGCCACCTCGTTCACCGCAGGCGTGGTGTGGACACCGGCGTTCGCTTCCGGCCTGACGCTGACGCTGGACTACTACAACATCCGCATCAAGAACGCGATCCAGCGCATTGCCGGGTCGACCAAGCTTGCGATCTGCTACAACACGCCGGGCTTGGCCCACCCATTCTGTGATGCCAGCAATTTCACCCGCAACCCGCGTACCGGTGAAGTCGACTACCTGTCCTCGCAGCCGGTGAATGCGGCCAACGAGCGGGTCAGTGGCGTTGATCTCGGCGCGCTGTATGAGTTCCAGATGGCCGGATTCGACGCCAGCGTCAGCGCCGATGTGTCTTACCTGCAGCGCTATGACGTGCGCCCGTACGCAGGGGCCGAGGTGATCGAATACGCGGGCAAGATCACCGGCGGTCGAGGCAGCTATGCCAAGTGGCGTGGCCTGGTGGCACTGAATGCGGCACGCGACAAGTGGTCTGGCACCTGGTCCACCCAGTACATCGGCCGGACTGATGACATCAACGCCACGCGCGGTGATATCGGTGACCATGCGCCGTCGGTGTTCTATCACAACCTGCAGCTCAAGTACGCCGTGAGCAAGGCGTTGGATGTTTCGCTTGGCCTGGACAACGTCTTCAACAAGAAGCCGCCCTTCATCCAGAGCTATACCGATGCCAACACCGACACCATGACGTATGACCTGCTGGGTCGCCGCTGGTACGCACGCATCGGCTATCGCTGGTGATCGCAGGCGCCCCGTCGTGCAAACGGCGGGGCGCATCGCAGACTGAGGATGATGTAGATGAAACCCGCTTTCTGGGCGCGTCGCGCCCACAAATGGATCGGCCTGATCATCGGCGTGCAGGCGCTGTTGTGGATGCTCAGTGGTGTGTACATGACCGTGGTGCCGCTGGACGTGATCCATGGCGACCACCTGGCACATGTGCACGGTGATCCGCTGCCACCACAGGCTGCGCGCGTGGGCGCCGACGTGCTGGTCGAACGCTACCCGCAGCTGCAATCGTTCCGGCTCAAGCATGTGCTGGAACGCGAGGTGTATGAAGTGCGGCAGGACGGTGGCAAGTTCCTCGTCGATGCGGCCAGTGGCGAGCGCATGCCGCAGCTGGACCGTGATGCGGCCATCGCATTGGCGCGTTCGCTGTACCAGGGAAAGGGCGAGGTTACCCGGGTGGAGTGGATCACCCGCGCACCGTCGGAAGTGAAGACCCGCCCGGTGCCGATGTGGGCCGTGCATTTTGCCGACAGTGGCGACACGGCGTTGTACCTGTCGCCTGACAGCGGCGAGCTGCTCGCGCGTCGCCACAGCCTGTGGCGCTGGTTTGATTTCCTGTGGATGTTCCACATCATGGATTACGAGAACCGCAGCGACGTCAACAACACCTTGTTGCGCGTGGCATCGGTGGTTGGCCTGGGCTTCGCGCTGAGCGGCATCTGGCTGTTGTTCTACAGCTTCGGCAAGCGGAGGCCGGCATGACGCCCTGGATGCGAACCCTGCACAAATGGGTGGGCCTGCTGATTGGCCTGCAGTTCGTCGTGTGGCTGGGCAGTGGCTTGATGATGAGTCTGCTGGACCCCGACAAGATCGAAGGCAATGCACAGCGTGCAGCGAAGATGGACGTGCCCGCTTGGCCGGCTGATACCGTGTCGCCTGCCCAGGCATTGCGGGCAGCCAAACATCCGGCGGCGACACTGGACAGCGGCTGGCTGCTGCAACAGCCGGTGTATCGCCTGCAGTCGCCGGAGGGCACCGAGGTCATCGATGCACGAAACGGGCGGCGCATCGATGTCGACGCCGCATTGGCGCTGCGTGTGGCACAGGCCGCATATCGTGGCGATGGCGTGCCTGCGACCCCGCAATACCTGGAGAAGACGCTGGAAACGCGTGCCAATCCAGACCCGGTCTGGCGCGTGGATTTCGGCGATGCGCAGGACAGCACGATCTATGTGTCCGCGCACAGCGGCCAGGTGATGGAGCACCGCAACGCGACGTGGCGGTTGTTCGACATCTTCTGGATGTTGCACATCATGGATTACAGCGAGCGGGTGAACTTCAACAAGCCGCTGGTGGTGGGCATGGGCATCGGTGGCCTGTGGCTGGCGCTGACCGGCTTCTGGTTGCTGGTGACCAGCTTCCATCTGCAGGAATTCATCCCACGCCGCTGGCGCAGGCAGCGTCAGTTGATGGTGTTCGCTCCCGGTGGCGCACACCTGCGTACGGTGACGGCCGCCAACGGCGACAGCGTGTATGTGGCGCTGGCACGCGAGGGCGTGAACCTGCCGTCCAACTGCGGCGGTGGTCAGAGTTGCGGTCTGTGTGAAGTACGTGTGCGCGGTGGTGCAGGCAAAGCAACCGCAGCGGATCGTTCGCATCTGGCCGATGCAAAGTTGAAGGTTGGCTGTCGCCTGGCCTGCAACCTGCCGGTGGATGAGGACCTGGAAATCGAAGTGGCCGGTGGTGCCAGTCTGTGGACCGAGCATTGGGCCACGGTGGTGAAGGTTGAAGCGGTGACACCGTTCCTGCGCGAGATTCATCTGCAGCCCGAGCATGCGGCCGATGCCCAGTTCCAGCCGGGCTGTTATCTGCAGCTGCATGTCCCCGAGTACGCGCTGCCGCGCAGTGCGCTGTGGCATCCGGACGATCATCGTGACGACTGGACGCCACTGCCGTTGCCGGCGACTCTGCAGAACAAGGTGGCCGTGCGCCGTTCGTACTCGCTGGCGATGCCGGTCAGCGCCGCCGCAGGGCAGCTGGTGTTGCTGGCGCGTTTCAGCCCGGGCTGGCAGGAGAGCAGACGGCATCCGCCCGGCAAGGGTTCAACCTATCTGTACACCCTGCGCGAAGGTGACCGGGTGCGTTACAGCGGGCCCTTCGGTGACTTTGCCCTGAGCGGTGTCGAGCGCGAAAAAATCTTCATCGGCGCCGGTGCCGGCATGGCACCGTTGCGGGCGATGATCCAGCAGCGTCTGGAAGAGGGTGGGGGCGAACGCATCCATTACTGGTATGGCGCTCGCAACGCGCGTGATTGTCCGTATGCAGCGCAGATGCAGGCGCTGGCGGAACAGCATTCCAACTTCAGCTGGCATCCGGTGTGGTCGGGCGATACCGAAGGTGGTTCAGCACGGCGTGTGCATGACGCGATACATGAGGATCTGTTGCGACAGCATCCGGACCTGGCCGGTTGTGAGTTCTACCTGTGCGGCCCGCCGGCGATGTTGGCGGCGACGCGACAGTTGCTGCGCACGCTGGGCGTGGAGGAGTCGAGGATTGCTTACGACGACTTCAAGATCTGAAGTGGGCGAGCTGCTGCGTCACACCTTTCTCAGTGGACGGGGAAAGGTGTGCGCAGGGGCTGAGGGCCTTTTGCTGATTGCTTGATACGCGCAGCCCTTGTCCCTTCTCCCGCGTGCGGGAGAAGGGGCCCACAGGGGAGGGATGAGGGGAAGCTTCTGCTTTGCATGTTTGAAAGCAGCCCTCACCCCAACCCCCGCTTCGCGCCCCGGCCCTCGCGCTGGCGCGAAGGGCGCTCAACGGGCTGCGAACCCGTGGTTCGCAAGCAAGCCCGCATCGCCCCGCACACGGGAGAGGGGCTCAGATCGCTCATTGCATGTGGCTCCGTCCCTTCTCCCGCGTGCGGGAGAAGGTGCCCCAAAGGGGCGGATGAGGGGAGGCCTTTGCTCTGCATGTTTCGAAAGCAGCCCTCGCCGCAACTCCCGCATCGCCCCACGTGCGGGAGAGCGGCGAGATCGCTGTGTGCGTGCGGCGTTCTCCCCTCTGCCGCGTATGGCAGAGGGGACTGCATCTCAACTCACTCGTGCTTCGAGAACTCGCTCAAGCTGCCGTCTTCGCCAAGCAGCGAAACGGTGAACGGTCGGCTGAAGCCATCCGGTGATTCCATGCCCGGTGAACCGATCGGCATGCCCGGCAGCACCAGGCCCCGTGCCTTCGGGCGCTCGGCCAACAGCTTCTGGATCGCTGAAACCGGCACGTGGCCTTCCACCACATAGCCATCGATCTCCGCGGTGTGGCAGGACATCATGTTGTCGCTGATCTGCAGCCGTTCCTTCACCGCGCCCATGTCGGTGGTGTCGTTGATCTGCACCGGGAAACCGGCCGCCTGCATATGCTCGGCCCAGCCGCCGCAGCAGCCGCAGTTTGGGTCCTTGAATACCTTCACCAGCGGCAGCGCCTGCTTTGCCGCCGCTGCAGCGACCTCGGCCACGGCGGCGGTGGTCGTATTGGCGGTGGCAGCCACCACGGACGTGGCAGGTGTGGCGTTGCAGGCGCTGATCAGCAGCGTGCTGCCTGCCAGTGCCAAACCGTAGAACGATATCTTCGATGGAATCTTCATGGTGTTTGTTTCCTTGCAGAGTGTCGCGCCGGGTTCGCCACGGCGCGACGGGTAGGTCAGAGCATGGACAGACCGCGCTTGAACTCGTTGAGATCAAGCTTGCCGTCGCCGTTGGTATCACTCATGTCGAAGTGCGGCAGCAATGCATGCTTGGCCGGCAGTTCCTGACGGGTGACGAAGCCATCGTTGTTGGCGTCGAAACGCTTGAATGTCGCTTCGCTGTCGGTAGCGGCGGGTTTGGCCGCATGTGCGCTGTGGTCATGTGCGCCATGGCCGGCGTGCTGGGCGTTGGCCAGTGCGACCGGGACAAAAGCAGCCGTTACGCTGAGCAGCAGGGTGTGCAGAATCTTCATGTAGTTCTCCGTATTCGAAAGAGTAGGGGCGGCACGCCGGTTGGCGTGCCGCCGCGCAGGATCAGAACCAGAAACGCAGGCCGGCCACCCAGCGTGAATCGCTCACGCCTTCCCCGGCATCGCGGTGCAGGTCGGCGGTGCGGCCGAACTTGCGTTCGTGCAGGAAACCGACATATGGCGCGAAGCGTCGGGTGATTTCGTAGCGCAGGCGCAGGCCGGTTTCGACATGCCCCAGGCCGCTGCCCACGCCACGCCGCGGATCGTCGTCGGCAGCGATGCTGGCCTCGATCACCGGCTGCAGGATCAAGCGGTTGGTCAACAGCACGTCGTACTCGACTTCGAATGCCAGCTCGGCTTTGCGCGCACCACCGAAATAGGCCATGGCCGAGACCTCGAACTTGTACGGCGACATGCCCTGGAAGCCGATGGCCGCGCGGGTGAGGTCGGGCGTTTCGCGGCTGTTGTCATGTCGCACGCCGCCGACAACATCCCACCACGGGGTGATCGAACGCCCGTACAGCGCGTCCACCGACCAGTCGCCGAGTTTGCTGTCGCTGCGGCTGCCTTCGCTGCGCACCCACAGTCGGTCGATGTCGTTGCCGAACCAGGCGTCGATACCCCAGGCCTGGCCACTACCGTGATCGTTGTTCCAGCCCTCCAGGTGGTCGAATACCACCAGGCTGTTGAACGATGGTGCGTGCTCCATCGCATGCGGCTTCAACACAGGGAATGCGTTGGCGAAGTCTTCGGCGGTCGGTACCGGAATCGGCTCGAGCGGCGTGTCGCTGGCTGCCTTTGCAGGCATGGCATGGCCGGCGTGTGGATCAGCACCATGGGCACTGTGGTCCATGCCGGACATGTCGTGCCCCACGTGGGGATCATCTTTCGCAGGCCCGGGCTTTGCGTGACCGGCATGTGGATCAGCGCCCCCCTGGGCACTGTGACCCGTTGCCTTCATATCGTGGCCCGCGTGCGGGTCATCCTTCGCAGGTGCCGGCATTGCATGGCCTGCATGCGCGTCGTGCGTCCGTGCAGCGGGCTTTGCCTTGGGCATGACGTGGCCGGCATGCGGATCCACCGCAGGTTTGGCTGCTGCACCGTGGCCCGCATGCGGATCCTGTGCGAATGCGGTGCCGCTGGCAGCCAGCGCGATGAACAGCACGGTGTGGGAGATCGTCTTCATGCGTCGATCCTCACTTCGCGCATCATTCCCGCTTCCATGTGGTAGAGCAGGTGGCAATGGAAGGCCCAGCGGCCAAGTGCATCGGCACGAACACGATACGTGCGGCGTGTGCCTGGCGGCATGTCGATGGTGTGCTTGCGCAGCTGGAACTGGCCGTTGGCATCTTCCAGGTCGCTCCACACGCCGTGCAGATGGATCGGGTGCTGCATCATCGTGTCGTTGACCAGCACGATGCGCATGCGCTCGCCATAGTTCAGGCGGATCGGCTCGGCACCGCCAAAGGGAATGCCGTCGAAGTTCCAGGCGAACTTTTCCATATGCCCGGTCAGGTGCAGCTCGATCTCCCGGCCCGGCTCGCGTCCATCCGGATCGTCGAACAGCGAGCGCATCGCGCCATAGGTCAGTACGTTGCGGCCATTGCCACGCAGGCCGATGCCTGGATCGTCCAGCTTCGGCTCGGTGGCTGCGGTCTGCATGTCCACCAGCGGATTGCCGGTTTCGCTGGGTTTGTGCTTGGGTGACTTGTCGCCAGCCGCGGCACCATGGCCGGCATGTGCATCGTGGCCCATCGCCGCGCCGCAGCCACCTTCCATGCCCTTGCCCATGTTGGCACCGCAGCCCCCTTCCATTCCGGCGTGGCCGCCATGGCTGCCCATGTCGTGGCCCATGTCGCTCATGGTCAGCAGCGGGCGCGGATCGATGGCGGGAATCGGTGCCTGAAGGCCGTGCCGCACTGCCAGCGTGCCGCAGGCGTAACCGGTGCGGCCCATGTCCTGCGCGAACAGCGTGAACGCATCCTGGCCGGTCGGCTCGACGATCACGTCGAAGGTTTCGGCCGGGGCGATGCGGAACTCATCGATGCTGACCGGGTGGATGTACTGGCCATCGGCAGCGACCACGGTCATCTTCAAGCCGGGGATGCGCACGTCGAAGTACGTCATCGACGCGCCATTGATGAAGCGCAGCAGCACCTTTTCGCCACTGCGGAACAGCCCGGTCCAATTACCGGCCGGCGCGGTGCCGTTCATCAGGTACGTGTAGGTGTGGGCGTTGATGTCGGAGATGTCAGACGGCGTCATCCGCATCCGGCCCCACATGCCGCGGTCGGACAGCGTCTCGCGCAGGCCATCGTTGCGCGCATCACGCAGGAAATCACCCACCGTGCGCAGGTAAGTGTTGTCGTGCATCGGCATCTTCTTCATGCGCCGGTGCAGGGCATTTACGTCCATATCCGTCCAGTCCGAGAGCATGACGACATGCTCTCGGTCGAAGTGGTACGGCGGTGGCGCCAGCGGGTCGACGATCAGTGCCCCATACAGGCCGGCCTGCTCCTGGAACAACGAATGGCTGTGGTACCAGTAAGTACCGGACTGCTTGAGCTGGAAGCGGTACTGGTAGGCCTCGCCTGGTGCGATGCCGTTGAAGCTCATGCCCGGCACGCCGTCCATGTTGGCCGGCAGCAGGATGCCGTGCCAGTGGATGGAGGTGATCTCATCGGTGAGCGTGTTGGCCACGCGCAGGTTGACCAGATCGCCCTCGCGCAGCCGCAGGATCGGCGCCGGCAGCGAACCGTTGACGGTGATGGCGCCGCGCGTGCGGCCGGTGAAGTTGACCGACGAACGGCCAATGGCAAGGCTCAGTTCGGTGCCACGCAACTCGGTGGCCGGCACCGCCATGGCAGCGGTTGAGGCGAAGGCACTGGGAATGCGGCCCAGCCCGGCACCGGCAACGACACCGCCCAGGGCAAGGCCCTGCACGAAACGTCGTCGCGACAGCGCCGAGCGCGAATCGGAAAGAAAATCGGATGACATGTGGAACTCCCGGTCATGCGCGCGCGACACGTTATGTCACGGCATGTCCTGAACAGATCAAGGAAGCACCCTTGCAACGCAAAGGCGCAGGCATCTGAGCGGCGCGTGGGCGCGCCGCGGGAGGTCAGGCGATGGGAGGCCGGTTGAGCTGGCCAGGTGCCACATCATCGTGCGAAGGCACCGGTGGTATCGGCGCGAGCGCGTGGCGTGTCGTCCCCAGGCGGGTCATCGCCGTGGACGGCAGCATGTTGCAATGCTGTTTGCAGTCGCAGTGGTTGCCGTCGGCACAGCTGGAAGGTGCCTTGTCGGCGCTGTCCGCGTCGCACTGCATGCTGGTTGTTTCATGGCAGCAGTCGTGCGCGCTGTCGCCGGCTTCCATGGCCATGGTCTGCATCGGCATGGCCATCACCGTGGCAGACCACACCGACCCGATCGCACCGGCGATCAGGGACAGGCACAGCAGCAGGGGCAACAGAATGCGCGGCACAGAGTGGCGTCCATAAACAGGCCTGAACCATAGCATTCCCGGGTAGGGCAAGAACTGAACGAATTGTTGTTTTTTGGGATGGCTGGCGATGGAAGTCGGGTTACAACGGAGTGAAGCCACAACGGCACCCCTCCCCAACCTTCCCCGCACCCGCCAATATCCGCCCCAGCCAGTAGAATCCCCACCAGTCTTCATTGAAGTGGCGTTCCATGTCCCAGCGTGCATGGGTGGCGTCGGCCATCCGCAAGATCGAAGCCGATTTCAACCGTTCGGCCGACACCCACCTGATCCCGATGGACCTGCCGGGCTTTCCCGGCATCGAGCTGTACCTGAAGGACGAGTCCAGCCATCCGACCGGTAGCCTCAAGCATCGCCTGGCGCGTTCGTTGTTCCTGTACGCGCTGGCCAACGGCTGGCTGCGTGAGGGCCGTCCGGTGATCGAGGCGTCCAGCGGCTCCACCGCCGTGTCCGAAGCCTACTTCGCGCGCCTGCTTGGCCTGCCGTTCATCGCGGTGATCCCGGCCAGCACCTCGCCGGAGAAGATCGCCGCCATCGAATTCCACGGCGGTCGTTGCCATCTGGTGCAGCGCGCCTGCGATCTGAACTGCGAATCCGAACGGCTGGCGCGCGAAACCGGCGGCCATTTCATGGACCAGTTCACCTACGCCGAGCGCGCCACCGATTGGCGTGCCAACAACAACATCGCCGAATCCATCTTCAAGCAGATGGCCGAAGAACCGCACCCGGTGCCGGAATGGATCGTGTGCAGCCCCGGCACCGGCGGCACCGCCGCCACGCTGGGGCGCTACGTCAGCTACCGGCGCCACGACACGCTGATCCTGTGCGCGGACCCGGAAGTGTCGGTCTTCTACGATGGCTATTGCGCCGCGTTGGCCGGCGATGGCTGGCGCGAGATGACCTGCGAAGGCGGTTCGCGCGTGGAAGGCATCGGTCGCCCGCGCGTGGAGCGCAGCTTCATCCCGACCAGCGTCGATGCAATGGTCAAGGTGCCCGATGCACTGAGCCTGGCCGCGATGCGCCACGTCAGCGCCACGCTGGGTCGCCGCGTCGGTGGTTCCACCGGCACCAACTTCATCGGCGTGCTGTATGCCGCCCAGCAGATGCGTGATGCCGGCCGCAGCGGCTCCATCGTCACCATCCTGTGTGATGCCGGCGAACGCTACGCGCACAGTTACTACAACCCGGCCTGGTATGAACAGCAGGGCATCGACGTGGTCAATGCCGATGCCGTCATCGCCGCCGCCGTTGCCGGGCAGGGCACGCTGGAACTGCCTTGTGCGTGGCTGGAACCGTCGCCATATCAACAGTGATGCCGGCCAGGCCGGCGCTGTTTTTCAGGACAAACATGAACACCAATTCCCTGCTCGATTTCTCCGGCCTGCCGCGTTTTGATGAAATCCGTCCGGAACACGTGACCCCGGCCATCGATGCCCTGCTGGCCGAGGCCGAAGCCGCGGTGAAGGCGGCCGAGACAGTGACGCCGGTCAGCTGGGAAGCGTTCGTGACGCCGCTGGATGACGCTACCGAACGTCTCTATCGCGCCTGGGGCCAGGTTTCACATCTGCAGGCGGTGATGAACACGCCGGAGCTGCGCGAGGTCTACAACGCCAACCTGCCGAAGATCAGTCGCTTCGGTAGCGCGGTGGCGCAGAACCCGGCGCTGTACGCGCAGTACAAGGCGCTGGCGGCCGCGCCGGAAGCGGCCGGCTACGACGCGGCCCGCAGCAAGGTGCTGGACAACGCACTGCGCGATTTCCGCTTGGGCGGCGCCGAGTTGAACGAAGCCGACAAGGCCCGTTTCGCGCAGTTGCAGGAAGAACTGTCAGGGCTTCAGGCAAAGTTTTCGCAGAACGTGCTCGACGCCACTGACGCGTTCGCGTTGTACGTGGACAACGAAAGCGAACTGTCCGGGCTGCCGGTCGATGTCATCGCCAACGCCCGCGCCGCCGCGCAGAAGGACGGTCGCGAAGGCTGGAAGCTGACCCTGCAGATGCCGTGCTATCTGCCGGTGCTCACCTACGCCGACAACCGCGCATTGCGCGAACAGCTGTACCACGCCAGTGCGGTGCGTGCCTCCGAGTTCGGTGATGCCGCGCTGGACAACAGCGGCAACATCGATCGCATCCTGGCGGTGCGCGCCGAACTGGCCGCACTGCTCGGCTTCGCCAACTACGGCGAGTACTCCATCGCGACCAAGATGGCCAAGGATGCGCCGCAGGTGCTGGATTTCCTGCGCGACCTGGCCGCCCGTGCCAAGCCGTTCGCACAACGCGACCGCGCCGAGCTGGAAGCCTTCGCACGCGACGAACTGGGCCTGGAAGATCTGCAGGCGTGGGATCTGTCCTACGTCGGCGAGAAGCTCAAGCAGGCACGCTACAGCTACTCCGAGCAGGAGGTGAAGCAGTACTTCACCGAGCCGAAGGTGCTGGCGGGTTTGTTCGGCGTGATCGAGCGTCTGTACGGTTTGAAGGTGCAGCCCGACAGCGCGCCGGTCTGGCACGAAGACGTACGTTTCTATCGACTGGTGGACGCCGACGGTGCGCTGGTCGGCCAGTTCTACATGGACCTGTACGCACGCGAGGGCAAGCGCGGCGGTGCGTGGATGGACGATTGCCGCAACCGTCGCGACACCGCTGCCGGCGTGCAGACACCGCTGGTGTACCTGGTGTGCAACTTCGGCCGTGGCAGCGACGGCAAGCCGGCGACCTTCAGCCATGACGAAGTCACCACGATCTTCCACGAGATGGGCCATGGCCTGCACCAGCTGCTGACCCGCATCGGCGAGTTGGCGGTGGCAGGCATCAATGGTGTGGAATGGGATGCCGTGGAATTGCCAAGCCAGTTCATGGAGAACTTCTGCTGGGAGTGGGACCAGGTGCAGGAAATGACGGCGCATGTGAGCACCGGTGCGCCGTTGCCGCGTCCGTTGTTCGACAAGATGCTGGCGGCGAAGAATTACCAGAGCGGCATGTTCACCGTGCGTCAGTTGGAATTCGCCCTGTTCGACATGCTGCTGCACAGCCAGTACCAGCCGGAACAGGAAGGCGTGCTGCAACTGTTGGAGCGTGTGCGTGAGGAAGTGGCGGTGAACTTCCCGCCGGCCTGGAACCGCTTTCCGAACCAGTTCAGCCACATCTTCGCCGGCGGTTACGCGGCTGGTTATTACAGCTACAAGTGGGCCGAGGTGCTCAGTGCCGACGCCTATGCCGCCTTCGAGGAAGCACCGGACAAGCTGCAGGAGACCGGTGCGCGGTTCCGTGCGGAAGTGTTGTCGCGGGGCGGCAGTCGCAGCGCGGCTGAGAACTTCCGTGCGTTCCGTGGCCGTGATCCGCAGATCGACGCCTTGCTGCGTCACAGCGGCATGTCTGCCTGAATAAAGTCCGCGCCCGGGGCTGGTCAGCCGGGGTGTTGAGGATCAAGCTAGGGGACGATTTCCCCAGCCCTGATCACATGCCCCGGCTAATCACCCGCATAGCCGCCTGCGCGGCCATCATCGGTGCGGTTCTGTGGTTCCAACCGCGCATCAACGAACCCGCCGCGCAGGTCAGCAATGGCCTGAATCTTCGCAGCGCCCCCGACCAGCGCGCCGAGCGCCTGGCGGTGCTGCCTGTGGGCACCACGGTGGAAGTGCAGCGCTGCCTGGACGATCTGCAGTGGTGCAACGTGCGTGCCGGTGGCAAGAGCGGGTGGGTCGCGGCCGATTACCTCATCGCCAAGAGCGACGGCAAGCGCGTGCGCCTGGCCGATGCCGGCAAGGACATGGGCGTGGTGATCGAGACCGCGCGGCCGGGTGGTTGATCCCGGTTTTCGTAGGAGCGGTGTAAGCCGCGAAGCCGGAAATTCTGCAATTGCTGGGAATGCACGTGATCTGATGCGGCATCCGCTTCGTGGTTTACGCCGCTCCTGCATTGCATCCATCACGCATGCACAGATACAAAAACAGCCGCTTTCGCGGCTGTTCTTGATTGCATCAATCTCAACCAGGCATCACACCCGGCCGAAGATCAGCGTGGCATTGGTGCCGCCGAAGCCGAAGCTGTTGGACATCACCGTGTCCAGCTTGGCGTCCTGCGTCTGGCGCAGGATCGGGAAGCCTTCGGCACGCTCGTCCAGCGTTTCGATGTTGGCCGAGCCGGCCATGAAACCGTCGCGCATCATCAGCAGGCAGAAGATCGCCTCGTGCACGCTGGCCGCACCCAGTGAGTGGCCGGACAGTGCCTTGGTCGAGGACAGCGGCGGCACCGCGTCGCCGAACACTTCGCGCACCGCGCCCAGCTCGGTCACATCGCCCAGTGGCGTCGAGGTGCCGTGGGTGTTGAGGTAATCGATCGGGCGATCAACCGTGGCCATGGCCATCTTCATGCAGCGCACCGCGCCTTCACCGGACGGGGCGACCATGTCGGCGCCGTCGGAGGTGACGCCGTAGCCGACCAGTTCGGCATAGATCCTGGCGCCGCGCGCGATGGCGTGGTCGTAGTCTTCCAGCACCAGAATGCCGCCGCCGCCAGCAATGACGAAGCCGTCGCGCTTGGCGTCATACGGACGCGAGGCGGTGGCCGGGGTTTCATTGAAGCTGGTGGACAACGCGCCCATCGCATCGAACATCACGCTCATCGACCAATGCAGGTCTTCACCGCCGCCGGCGAACATCACGTCCTGTGCGCCGTGACGTATCAGGTCCGCCGCCGCGCCGATGCAATGTGCCGAGGTGGCGCACGCAGCCGACAGCGAGTAGCTCAGGCCCTTGATGCTGAACGCGGTGGCCAGGTTGGCCGACACGGTCGAGCACATCGTGCGCGGCACCATGTACGGGCCCACCTTGCGCACGCCACGGTTGCGCAGCAGGTCCGCCGCTTCCACCTGCCACTCGCTGGAGCCACCGCCGGAGCCGGCGATCAGGCCGGTACGCGGATTGCTGACCTGGGTTTCTTCCAGGCCGGCATCGGTGATCGCATCGCGCATGGCGATGTAGCTGTAGGCGGCCGCATCGCTCATGAAGCGCTTGAGCTTGCGGTCCACCTGCGCTTCGATGTCCAGCTGCACCGTGCCGGTGACCTGGCTGCGCAGGCCGGCTTCGGCATGGTCGGGGGCCGCGACGATGCCGGGACGGCTTTCGCGCAGGGCGCTGGAAACGGTATCCAGATCGTTGCCAAGGCAGGACGTGATGCCCATGCCGGTAATGACGACACGACGCATCAGAAGCTCTCGGTTGAAGTGAACAGACCCACGCGCAGGTCCTTGGCGGAGTAGATCTCACGGCCGTCGACCAGCATGCGGGCGTCGGTCTGCGCCATCACCAGCTTGCGGTTGATCACGCGCGAGACATCGATTTCGTATTGCACCAGCTTGGCGCTGGGCAGCACCTGGCCGGTAAACTTGACCTCACCGCAGCCCAGGGCGCGGCCACGGCCTTCGGCACCCAGCCAGGTCAGGTAGAAGCCGGTGAGCTGCCACATCGCGTCCAGGCCCAGGCAGCCGGGCATCACCGGGTCGCCGATGAAGTGGCAGCCGAAGAACCACAGGTCCGGTTTGATGTCGAGTTCGGCCCGGATCAGGCCCTTGCCATGCGCGCCACCTTCCTCGCGGATGTCGGTGATGCGGTCGAACATCAGCATCGGGTCGTTGGGCAGGCGGCCCTTGTTGGGGCCGAAGAGTTCGCCACGCGCGCTGGCCAGCAGCTGGTCGCGGGAGAACGAGTGCAGACGGGTCATCCGGGGGTAATCCAAAGCCAGGAACGAGCCGCCGAGCATGCGTCAGCACCTGCGTTCAATCAAATGTTTTCACTGGACGGCGGCGTATGTTCGACGCAGTTCGCTGCCGTTCGGCGGCTTTTATCGACGATATTGAATTGCACAATTGTGAGGACAAGTGTGCATTTAGCGACAACAGCTATCATGTTGGCGACCGTTTCGGACTGTTGTCGTGGCCCAGCTTCGCAAGATCATCCATGTCGACATGGACGCCTTCTACGCGTCCGTGGAGCAGCGCGATGACCCCCAATTGCGCGGAAAGCCGGTGGTGGTGGCCTGGAAGGGAGCCCGCTCGGTGGTCTGTGCCGCGTCCTATGAAGCGCGCACCTTTGGTGTGCGCTCGGCGATGCCGGCGCTGCGGGCCGAGCGGCTGTGCCCGGACGCGATCTTCGTGCCGCCGGACTTCGCCCGCTACAAGGCGGTCTCGCGGCAGATCCGCGAGATATTCCTGCAGCACACCCCGCTGGTGGAGCCACTGTCGCTGGACGAGGCCTACCTGGACGTGACCGATTCACCGACCTGCGATGGCATCGCCACCGAAATCGCCCGCACCATCCGCGCGCAGATCCGCGAAGTCACCGGGCTTACCGCCTCGGCCGGCATCGCTCCCAACAAGTTCCTGGCCAAGGTTGCCTCCGATTGGCGCAAGCCCGATGGCCAGTTCGTGGTGCCGCCGTCGAAGGTGGAGCAGTTCCTGACGCCGTTGCCGGTCGGCCGCATACCGGGCGTGGGCAAGGTGATGGCCGGAAAGTTGTCGGCGCTGAGCATCGCGACCGTCGGCGACCTGCGTGCGCTGCCGCTGGAGCAGCTGGAAGCGCTGTTCGGCAGCTTCGGTGGCAGCCTTTACCGTCGCGCGCGTGGCATTGATGAGCGACCGGTGGAGCCGGATCAGCCGGTGCAGTCGATCTCCTCGGAAGACACCTTTGCCGAGGATCTGCCGCTGGGTGCGTTCGATGAAATGATCACACAGTTGGCGGAGCGGACCTGGCGTGCAGCCGGCCGCACCGAGCGGGTCGGGCACACGGTGGTGCTCAAGCTCAAGACCGCGCAGTTCCGCATCCTCACCCGCAGCTTCACGCCGGACGCGGCGCCGTCATCGGTGGAAGAACTGCGCGATATCGCCCTGGCGCTGTGCCAGCGCGTGCAACTGCCGGCGGAGACCTTGTATCGCCTGGTGGGCGTGGGCTTGTCGGGGTTTCGCGATCGTGAGGATGTGATGGTGCAGGGGGATCTGTTCCGGGATGTGCAGCGCGATGACTGGCTGCCCGGTGTTTGAAGCCCCTTTGCTTGACTTCAACGCGCGCGCGGGGCTTGAAGTCCGTGATCCTGCAGTCGAGCAGGAACCTCCCGTTACAATCGAGCGCTTTCCGTAGTGGAGTGTGAGCACGTGGTGACTTCGGCTGTGGTTTTCGATCTGGACGGCACACTGGTGGACAGTGCCGGTGATATCGCCGAAGCAGTGAACCGCACGCTGGACGATCT
Organism: Stenotrophomonas humi; assembly: GCF_001431415.1. Classification (GTDB taxonomy): domain Bacteria; phylum Pseudomonadota; class Gammaproteobacteria; order Xanthomonadales; family Xanthomonadaceae; genus Stenotrophomonas; species Stenotrophomonas humi. Next base: position 50,517 of record NZ_LDJI01000003.1, read on the forward strand.
GTCCTTGCCGCGTGTGAGTGAAGCCACGGTGCGCAGCTGGATCGGTGAGGGCGTGCGCAAGCTCGTCACCACCGCATTGCGCGATGCAGGCGTCGACCGCACGCTGGATGAGGTGATGCCCAGCTTCATGCGCCACTATCATGAGTGCCTGCTACGCAGCCCGCAGTTGTATGACGGGGTGCTCGAAACGTTGGAAGCACTGCAGGCACAGCGCCTGCCGATGGCGATCTGCACCAACAAGCCGTCGGCATTGGTGCCGCCATTGCTGGAACACCTGGCTATCGATCGGTTCTTCGCGCACATCATCGGCGGCGATTCGCTGCCGCAGCGCAAGCCGGCGCCTGAGCCGCTGCAGCACGTTGCCGCCTTGCTTGGTCAGCCGGTGCAGGGCTGCCTGATGGTGGGTGATTCGGCGACCGATCTGCACGCAGCCAACACTGCCGGCATGCCGATCGTGCTGGTGCGCTACGGCTATACGCGCGACCTGGATCTGGATGCCGCCGATGCAGTGGCGGTGATCGATACGTTGCCGGAGCTGTTGGGCCACATCGCGTGACCCGCCGGTAGTGCCGAGCCACGCTCGGCGGGGGACTTCTCGGTAAACCCCGGCGCCGCATGGTCGCGTTCTACCGGCCGTGCGGCGCTTTGTCGCGCCTCAAAGTAAGTAATAATCATTATCATTTAGTGTAGAATGCGGCCATTCCGCAGTGAGCCGGTGCCTGATCCCGGTCGCTGCAATCGATACCTGCCGTACCTCAAGCCGTTCGCCAGAGGTTCGCACCCCCACTGTCGAGAGGCTTTGCCATGTCCCGTCGTTCTTCGTCGCGGTTGCCCGCGCGTGTCCTGTTGTCCCGTCGCCGCCCGCTTGCCGTTGCCTTGGCGCTGTCTGCGTTGATTGCTGGCCCGGTAGCCGCCGAAGGCGCGCCGGATGCCACCGACATCGACACGGTTCACGTCACCGCAGAACAGATCGCGCGCCAGGCACTGGGCACCTCGGTGATCACCTCGGTGGACCTGGAACGCCTGCCGCCGGCCAATGACCTGTCCGAAGTGATCCGCCGCATGCCGGGCATCAACCTGACCGGCAATACCGCCTCCGGTGCTTACGGAAACTTCCGCCAGATCGACATTCGCGGCATGGGCCCGGAGAACACGCTGATCCTGATCGACGGCCGCCCGGTGAGCTCGCGCGACTCGGTGCGCATGGGGCGCAGCGGTGAACGCAACAGCCGTGGCGACAGTAACTGGGTGCCGGCCGAAGCGGTGGAGCGCATCGAAGTGCTGCGTGGCCCGGCGGCGGCGCGTTACGGTTCCGGCGCGTCCGGTGGCGTGGTCAACATCATCACCAAGAAGCCGACCGGTGACCTGACCGGCTCGCTCACGCTGTACGGCAGCCAAGCCGAACACAGCGCCGAAGGCGACAGCGAGCGGGTTGGCTTCCAGTTGTCCGGCCCGTTGAGTGACCGGTTGTCGTTCCGGCTGTTCGGCAACGTCAACAAGACCGAGCCGGATGCACTGGAGCTCAACGAAGAATTCGCCACCGGGGTGACGCCGCCGGCCGGGCGCGAAGGCGTGCGCAACCGCGATATCAGCGGACTGCTGCGTTACGACGTCAACGACAACCACGTGCTGGAACTGGATGCCAGCGTCAGCCGCCAGGGCAATATCTACTCCGGCGAGCGCGGCGTCAGCGGTGACGGCTTCCAGCGCCTCAACGACCTGTTCGGCGCCGAGACCAACGTAATGCTGCGCCGCTCGTTCGGCCTGACCCATCGCGGCAGCTACGACTGGGGCACTTCGCGCATCACCGCCGCCTATGAAGACACCGACAACACGCGCCTCAACGAGGGCCTGGCCGGTGGTCCGGAAGGTTCGATCAACGAGGGCGCGACATTCTCCACTTCCGAGCTGACCTCCGCGCGCGTGGATGGCGAGATCAACGTGCCTTTCAACTGGGGCGGCATCGAGCAGGTGGCGACGCTGGGCTTCGAATACCGCGACATGAAGCTGGATGATCCGTACTCGGTCACGCAAAGCTCCAGCAGCGGTGGCGGTATCCCCGGCTACACCGGCACCCGCACCGGCAAGAGCGACCAGCAGTTCGCCGCGGTGTTCATCGAGGACAACCTGTACTTCGGTGACCGCTGGACGGTGACCCCGGGCGTGCGTTTCGACCACCATTCGCAGTTCGGCAACAACGTCAGCCCCAGCCTCAACGTGCAGTTCAAGCTGGCCCAGGACTGGGCGATCAAGGGCGGCATCGCGCGTGCGTTCAAGGCACCGAACCTGTACCAGGCCAACCCGGATTACCTGTACTACACGCGTGGCAACGGCTGCCCGGTGCTGAGTCCGAACATGGGCTCGGGCTGCTATGTGATGGGCAATGCGGACCTTGATCCGGAGACCAGCATCAACAAAGAAATCGGCGTGGAGTGGGCGCCGGACAATGGCTGGCATGCCTCGGTCACCTATTTCCACAACGACTACAAGGACAAGATCGTCGCTGGTCAGGAGCGCATCGGCGTGACCAATGACACCAAGGGTCAGGTGTTCCAGTGGACCAACTCGCCGGAAGCCATCATCCGCGGCGTGGAAGGCAACTTGAAGGTGCCGCTGGTTGGCGGCGGCGATGTGCTGTCGTGGAACACCAATGTCACCTGGATGATCGAGAACGTCGACAGGATCACCGACCAGCCGCTGTCGATCATTCCCGAGTACACGGTCAACACCTTCCTGGATTGGCAGGTGAACACGCAGTTGTCGTTCATGCTGACCGGCACCTTCTACGGCAAGCAGGAGTCGGCCACGCAGTCGAGCACCACCGGTGCGGTGCTGCCGCCGGATACGCGTGCGGCCTATGACCTGTGGAGCCTGGGCGGCCAGTACCGCATCACGCCAAAGGTGCGGCTGGGTGCCGGAATCAACAATCTGTTCGACAAGCGCTTGTTCCGCGAAGGCACCACCAGCACCAGTGCCACAGGTGCGGGCGCCGATACCTACAACGAGCCCGGTCGCAGTTACTGGGTGAATCTGACAGTCGGTTTCTGACGGGAATTCAGCGATGAACAAGGGCATGCGCGGCGTGATCGGTCGCGCCATGGCGACGATGGCCATGGCGATAACGGGAATGATGGGGTTGCTGGTTTCGCCGGCGTTGATGGCGCAGCAGCGCAATCCGGCGCAGGTCATCGGTGAGACGGTGGCCGAGCGTACGTCCGCGCATTACCGGTTCGAGCGTTTCGTGGTGACCAGCCAGGACGGCAGCCGTCGTTGGCGGGTCAATCTGGGCATTCCCACCGGCAAGGCGCCGGCTGCTGGCTTCCCGGCGATCTGGATGCTCGACGGCAATGCGGCCTTGATCGAGTTCGACGACAGCGTGCTGGAAGAGCTGGCGCAGACCACGCCGAGCCTGCTGGTGTTCGTCGGCTACGACAACCCGCTGCGCATCGATTCCCCGGCACGCACCCGCGATTACACGCTGGTCGCCGATGAATCGGAGAGCGGTGCGGTGATTGGCGGCGGTGCCGATGCATTCCTGGAAACGCTGGAGCGCCAGGTCCGCCCGGAAGTGGCGCGCCGCGCCGCGCTCGATGCTGGCCGGCAGACGCTGTGGGGCCACTCGCTGGGTGGCCTGTTCGTGCTGCATACCTTGTACAGCCGTGCCGGAGCCTTCCAGACCTACGCGGCGGCCAGCCCTTCGTTGTGGTGGAAGCAGGGCGCCATGCTCGGCGCGCCGGAGCAGCAGTTCATCGCCAACAACGCCGGTCATCCGGCGAGGTTGCTGCTGATGCTCGGCGGCGGTGAACGCGCGCCGGACTTCAGCAATCGCGACATGACCAATCCGCGCGTGCTGGCCCACCTCAAGCGTGTTTCGGGCGCACCGTCGGGGGCGGCGGCCGAACTGGGCGTGCGCTTGAAACAGGTGCCGGGGCTGGAGACCGACTACATCGAGTTCAACGGACTCAGCCATGGCCCGATGTTCCGTGCCTCGCTGATGCGCACGCTGCACCTGGTTGGCGGCATTCGTGACCGCAGTGGCGAGCCGCGTCCCTGATGCGAACGACTGCGATCAGCGTGTGCCGCATCGTTGCGGCCGGCTGATCCTGACGATGAAACACGATGGGCCGCGCGCCCATCGGCATGTGAATTACCCAGGCCGCGTCATGGCCCAGGCAACCCCCCCCAACTGCATGCCGAGGGCATGCATCCCTTGATGAGGTAAAGCGCCATGACGGTCATTCGTTCCCATTCCCGTTCCCCACGCCCGGCCGTACTCGGCTTGGCCCTGCTGCTGGCTACCGGCATCGCCGGCGCGCAGGTGTTCGGCCAGCCTGACAACGATTTCAAGGGCAGCGTGCGTGCCACCGCACCGGTGGTGCTGCCGGGCGGCGAAACCGGCCTTGAGGGTAGTGGCTTCAAGCCCGGCCAGAAGGTGACGCTGCTGCGCGGCGACAGCGTGCTCAACGCACAGCCCTACGTGGCCGACGGCGAAGGCAAGTTCACCGGCAAGCTGGCGGTTCCTGCCGACGCGGTGCCGGGCCAGCAGCCGATCGTGGTGCGCGCCAGCGGCCCGGATGCAGCGTCGATCTTCGAGCTGAAGGTCTCGCGTGATGTGCCGCTGTCCGGGCAGGAGAGCATCCAGGCGGCCAGCAACAAGCTCGCGCAGGGCCTGTACCAGGTGGCGTACAGCCCGAAGAGCAAGGCCGCGTTCGTGACCAGTGCGGTCGGCCGCCCGCCGGTGAAGCAGTCCGAGCTGCTCAAGGTGGATCCGGAAACCCTGCAGGTCATCGCCCGCGTATCGCCGCAGGCCGCACCGGGCAACGACGGCAACCTGTTCGCCGTGTACGGCGTCGGTGTGGATGACGCCAACGGCAATGTCTGGGTGACCAACACCCGCCAGGACACCGTGGCCGTGTACCGGCAGTCGGATCTGGCGCTGGTCAAACAGTTCCCGGTCGGTGCGGTGTCGCATTCGCGCGACGTGGTGATCGATGCCCAGCACAACCGGGCCTACGTGTCGGCCACCGGTGCGGACTTCATCAGCGTGTTCGACACGCGCACGCTGCAGCAGCTGGAGAACATCACCATCGCATCCAGCAAACGTGGTGAAACCTTCACCCCGACCAGCCTGGATATCGATCCGGCCACCGGCAGGATCTATACGGTGAGCCTGGGCGTGGCCGAAGCGGCTGTGATCGACGGCGTCAGCGGCAAGGTGGAAAAGGTGTTCCCGCTGGCTGGCGCACGCGATGCCATCGGCGTGGCCTGGAACCCGCTGGCCAAGCGTCTGCTGGTGGTCTCGCAGGGCAGCGACAACCTGCTCATCGTCGACCCGGAAAGCGGCAAGGTGGAGCACGACGTGTACGTCGGCGCCGGTGCGTTGAACGTGTCCTACAGCCCTTCCACGCGTCTGGCCTACGTCAGCAACCGTGCCGCCGGCACGGTGACCGTGGTCGACGAGGTCGGCAGCATCGTGGCCAATCTGGATGGTGGCACCTACCCGAACCACGTCAGCAAGGGTCCGGACACGGTGATGTTCGCGGTCAACAAGTCGCGCGGTGCCGACGACGCCAAGGGTGACCGCATCACCCGTTTCGTACCGAAGCAGTAATCGCCACGTCTGCACGTGGTGCTGTCAGTTCGAGCGGGAGGTGCCGGCAACGGTATCTCCCGCAGTGCCATGAAGGGTCCGCCGCAGCATTGAGCGCCGGCAACCGCAACCGTCGAGGAGACCATGATGAAAACCACCACCGCATTGCCGACGGGCATCGGCCTGATGCTGGCTCTGCTCGGCGCCGGTTGCGAGCGTGCGCCCACACCGGAACAGGCAACGCCTGCACGGGTGACCGCCGCTGCCGCGTACGTGGATGCCGTCGCGCTGCCGCAGGGTTGGAAGCGCGTCGCTGGACAGGATGTACCGCAGGTGGAAGCTGGCACGGCGCAGTTGCCGGCCAAGGTGCATTCGGACGATGGCGCCGATGTCGAAGTGAGCGACATCAGCCGCATCATTGCCGGTGGCGATGACGTGATTGCGGTGCTTGAGGCACTGGGCTTGTCCGGCAATGTCTACGCCGCACCGGAACGCTCGGCAACGGCAGCGGGCAAGGCGGCAGAGAAGCACTTTCTGTTCAACCGCACCACCGGCGTGGAAGGCGTGCTCAGCCTGGAAGGCAGCCTGTTCCTGGGCAACAGCCTGCGCCGCCACGCAGTGCTGGCCGAACGCCTGCGTGCGACGGGCCATGCCGCGGTGGTCATCGACGATCTGCAAACTTCGCCGGACAAGGTGCGCAAGGTGGCCGAAGCCGTCGGGCTGTCGTCGCAGGGCCAGCAATTGGCTTCCAGGGTGCAGGCGCAGCTGGATCAGGCTGCTGCCATCGCCAGCGGACAGACACATCGTCCGCGCGTGATCGCGTTGTCGGCCAGTGGCGCCGGCGGTTTGCCGACCGTTGCCGGCGCCGACAGTGCCGCCAACCAGCTCATCAGCATTGCCGGTGGCATCAACATCGGCGAAGAGGCCGGCGTGGCGAACTACTCCCAGCTCAGCAATGAAGGCGTGGTGGCGGCGGCACCAGAGGTGATCCTGGTGACCGAGAACGACCTGCGCCTGTTCGGCGGTGACGCCGGTTTGTGGAAGGCCTATCCGACGCTCAGGCACACCCCGGCCGGCACCGCCAATCGCGTGTGGGTGATGCCGGATATCGAACTGAAGTCCACCAGCGTGGGCTCCGGTGCCGGTGCGTTGGCATTGGCGCAGGCCCTGGCGGAATTGCCGCGCCAATGATGTCCGGGCAGGTGCGGCGGCCCAACGGCGCGCTGTTGTTGTGGATGTTGCTGGCGGTGCTGCTGGCGGCGGTGCTGTTGTCCTTCGGCACCGGGCCGCTGAAGCTGCCGCCGTCGGACGTGCTGCAGGCCATCGCGGTGAAATTGGGGCTGGTTGATTCATCGTCGATCAGTGCCCGCGACATGGGCGTGGTCTGGCAGTTGCGCATTCCGCGCGCGCTGCTCGGGGCGCTGGTGGGTGCATCGCTGGCGATGGCCGGTGTCGCCCTGCAGGGACTGTTCGGCAACCCGCTGGCCGATCCGGGCATCGTCGGCGTCAGCCAGGGCGCATCGCTGGGTGCGGTGGCCGCGATCGTGCTTGGCGCCGGAACGCTGGGCGCCTGGTTCATTCCCATTGCTGCCTTTCTCGGTGGCGCTGGTGCCACCACGTTGATCTATTTGCTGGCGCGGCCCGGGCGCGGTGAGGGCACCGCCACATTGCTGCTGGTCGGCATCGCCATCGGTGCGGCGTGCTCGGCGGCGGTGGGTTTCCTGACCTACATCGCCAGCGAGAGCGAACTGCAATCGCTGGTGTTCTGGCAGATGGGCTCGCTGGCACAGGCCAGCTGGAGCGACGTGGCCGCAGTGGCGCCGGTGTTTGTGATCGGCCTGCTGGCGCTGTGGCGGCTGGCCACGCCGCTGGACATGCTTGCACTGGGCGAACGCCAGGCGCGGCATATCGGCCTGGATGTGGCGCGCACGCGCTTGTTGCTGGTGGTGTTCAGTGCGTTGCTGGTCGGCGCGGCGGTGGCGTTCGCCGGCAGCATCGGCTTTGTTGGCCTGGTGGTGCCGCACCTGGTGCGCATGCTCGCCGGGCCGGGGCATCGCTGGTTGCTGCCGCTGTCGGGCGTGACTGGTGCGTTGTTGATCGTGGTGGCCGATACCGCCGCACGCACGCTCGATCCCCCTTCCGAAATTCCGCTGGGCCTGTTCTCGGCGGCATTGGGCGCGCCGTTCTTCCTGTGGCTGGTGCTGCGCAAGCGTGGCCGGGGGCCGGCATGACTACGCCTCTTCTGGAGCTGCGCAACGCCGGGGTGATGCGTGGCAATCGCCAGGTGCTGTCCGGGGTGAACCTGAGCCTGCAGGCCGGCACGCTCACCGCGCTGGTCGGACCCAATGGCGCAGGCAAATCAACGTTGCTGGCGTTGTTGGCCGGTGATGCCGTGCCAAACCAGGGCGGCGCGTTGTTGTCGGGGCGTGCACTGGCCGATTGGCCGGTGCGCGAACTGGCGTTGCAGCGTGCGGTGATGGCGCAGGATCACGCGGTGCGTTTCGCCTTCAGCGTGCAGGAAGTAGTGGCGATGGGGCGTTTGCCGCATCCATCCAATCCGGCTGAAGATGCGCGTATCGTCGCGCAGGCGATGGCCGAAGTGGACGTAAGCGCCTTGGCTGCACGCGATGTGCAGACGCTGTCCGGTGGCGAGGCCGCACGTACGTCGCTGGCCCGCGCGCTGGTGCAGCACACGCCGGTGCTGTTGCTGGATGAACCCACCGCCGCGCTGGATCTGCGTCACCAGGAGCGCACCTTGCACAGCGCCCGCGAACTGGCCCGGCAGGGCCGCTGCGTGGTGGTGGTGCTGCATGATCTCAACCTGGCCTCGGCCTATGCCGATCGCATCGTGATGCTGTGCGAAGGCCGCATCGCCGCCGATGGCGCACCGCGCGCGGTGCTGACTCGCGACATCATCGGGCAGGTTTACGGGCAGACGGTGCAGGTGATCGAACATCCCACCCGTGGTGTACCGCTGGTGGTGCCCTGCGACGAATGATCGGCTGGGACTTTGCCGGCAACGCCTCAGCGGAGCATGGCTCTGCTCTACAACAAAAAAAAATGCCCCGGTGAACCGGGGCATTTTTCATTGCTCGTTACTTCACTTGGAGCGGTAACGCAGCGTCAGCTGGTACTCGCGGCCCGGCTGGTTGTACCAGGCAACGGTTTCGTACTCGCGGTCGAACACGTTGGCGGCCTTGGCCTGGACGCTCCATGCATCGTTGATGGCGTACTCGGCGCGCACATCCACGGTGCCGTAACCGGCCAGACGCACCGTGTTGGCAGCGTTGTCGAAGCGGTGGCCACTGCCGGCAGCGGTCACGCCAAGACGCAGCGGGCCGAAGCTCTTGTCCACGTCCACACGACCGCTGGTGCGCGCACGGCGGGCCAGCAGGTTGTCGTAGGTGGCCGAACCGGAGGTGTGGTCGCGCGGGTCGGTGAAGCTGGCCTGGGCGTTGATGTCAAAACCGGCCAGCGACAGGAAGCCGGTCAGCTCGGCACCACGGATGCGGGCTTCGGCGACATTGACCAGATCGAAATTGCTGTCGTAGCCGATCAACTGGTCCACGCGGGTTTCGTAGGCGTTGAAGGTCCAGTTCCAGTTGTCGGCGTACTGCGCGATACCGATGTTCAGGCTCTTGGACTCTTCCGGCTTCAGCTCAGGATTGCTGAAGCCCGGGTAGTACAGGTCGTTGAAGGTCGGTGCCTTGAAGCCGGTGCCGGCGCTGGCGGTCAGGCGGAAACCATTGCCGAAGGCGAAGCCGTAACCCAGGCTGCCGGTGGTGTGGTTGCCGAACTGCTCGTTGTCGTCATTGCGCACGCTGGCCTGCAGCGAATGCGCGCCGAACTGGCCCTGGTACTCGACGAACACGCCGAGGTTGTCGCGGTCCTCGATGTCGTAGGCGGTGGAGCTGGTGACCTTGTCGTTCTGCCAGTCGGCACCGGCGGTCAGCTGCTGGCCTTCGGCGAACTGGAAGTCGCCCTGCACGCTGGCGGTGTCGCGACGGGTGTCGAAATTGCTGGCGAAGGTGCGGGTGCCGTTGGCGGCGAAGTAGTTGTCGGCCCGGTCGCGGTTGCGGCCGACCTGTGCGGTCAGCTGGAACGCATCGGAAGCGGCCCATGCCAGCTTGCCGCCGTAGACCTGCTGGACGTTGTCGGCTTCGTTGCCACCGAAGATGCTGCCGTCGTATTCGTTGAAGCTGTCGGCGTTGAGCACGTGGCCTTCCAGGCTCAGCGTGTCGGTCAGCGCGTAACCGGCGCGGACGTTGATCGAGGTGTTGCGGTAGCCATCACGGTCCGGCTCGTCGGCGAAGCAGCCGGCGCCCCAGCCAGCGGCGGTGCCGCGGCAGGCGTTGATGCCGTCGGTCTTCTGGTAGCCACCCTGGGCCGAAACCCAGCCGCGCTCGCCACGATTGCTGAAGCCGGCGCTGGCCTGGCGCAGGTTGTTGCTGCCGGCAGTGATCGACAGGTTCTGCTGCAGGCCCTGGCCGGCGGTGCGGGTGAAGATCTGGATCACGCCACCGATGGCTTCGGAGCCGTACAGGCTCGAACGCGGGCCGCGCACGATTTCAACGCGCTCGATCTGGTCGACCGGCAGGTCCTGCAACGCCGCCATGCCGGACGTGGCCGAGCCGACGCGCACGCCGTCCACCAGCACCAGCACCTGGTTGGAGTTGGCGCCGCGCAGGAACAGCGAGGTGATCTTGCCGGTACCGCCCTGGTTGACGAAGTCCAGACCGGCGCGGCCGCGCAGCAGTTCCAGCACGGTGTTGGCCTGGCTGCGGTCGATCTGGTCGCGATCGATCAGCTGCACCGGCACCACGCTGTCCTTGATGGCAACGGGGGTGCGGGTGGCGGTGACGGTGACGTCGTCCAGCTCGGTCGGTGCGTTCTGTGCAGCGGCAACGGCCGGCAGTGCCAGCGCCAGGGCGAGGGAAAGGGTGTGGTAATGCAGTTTCATGGAAGCTCCTGGACCTGCACGCTCCCGCGCAGGCGGATGGGTTGGGCTGCCATGGGAGAGAAGTGACGGAGGTCGCGCACACGGCGCCACAGCCGCCGCCATGCCCTCCGCATCGCAACCAGTCGGCTTTCGGGCCGGTCTCCGGACTCGCAGGCGAAGCAGCATGGCTGCTTCCGACCAGGCGCCTTCCCGTGCGTCGCACAGTGGCGGTGTTGCCTGGCCTTGTCCTGCTTACCGTTGCGGGGGCAGCGCCGGGATGGCGTGCGGCTGGAATTCCAGCAGTGCGCGGCACCGGCTTCCCGTTTCAACCGGCCGGCGCATGCCGGTCGGTCACCCGAAAGTGCGCGCATTCTATGCCATGAGGCTCGGGCGGTACTGAACGGATATCAGGAACAGCCCGATTGAGCTCCTGGGACACCAGCCCCTGGCCCGGAGGAGCGGCCCCGGCCGCGAAGCCGGCGGTGCAAACGCAGAAGGCATGCTTGCAATGGCGGACCGGTCCACGAGTGGCGCCTTTACCTGCTCGCAGCCAAGGCTGCTTCTTGCACGTGCGCGGTGCTTGACCACGGCCCGGCTCGCGGCGCTCCGGCTAGAATGCGCACCGCAATCGCAGTATTTGGAACAGTCGTGACAGAAACATGGTTCGAGCAGGCCTGTGGGCTGCCGTCACAGGAACACCGCCAGCGCGCCATCGCCCGCCAGCGCCAGTTGACCAAGCCGGAAGGCGCGTTGGGTCGCTTGGAGACGCTGGCCATCGAGCTGGCCGCGCTGCAGGGCAGCGATGCACCGCAGGCGCAGCGGGTGCCGGTGGTGGTGTTTGCCGCCGACCATGGTGTGACCGGGCAGGGCGTGTCGGCGTACCCGGCTGAAGTCACCGTGCAGATGCTGCGCAACTTCGCTGCCGGCGGCGCTGCCATTGCTGTGTTGGCGCGCGAGCTGGGCCTGCCGTTGCATGTGTGGGATGTCGGTAGCCGCGCCACCACGTCCATCACCGGCGTGGTCAGCGACAAGCGCCGTCATGGCACCGACGATTTCAGCACCGGCCCGGCGATGGATGCAGATGATCTGGATGCTGCTTTCGCGGCCGGCCGTCGCGCAGTGGAAACCGCCTGTGTGGATGGTGCCGAGCTGCTGGTGTTCGGTGAAATGGGTATCGGCAATACCACCGCTGCGAGCGCGCTTGCGGCGGTGCTTGGTCCGCTGCCGCTGGATGAGCTGGTCGGTGCCGGTACGGGCCTGGATGCTGTGCGCATGGTGCAGAAGAAGAACATCATCGCCCGCGCGCTGGCGCTGCATGGCGAAGCAATCAATGCCGCAGATGTGCCTGGCCGCGAAGCGCTGCAACGCGTCGGAGGTCTGGAAATCGCCGCGATCAGTGCGGCGATGATCGCCGCGGCACAGCGCAAGGTGCCGGTACTGGTGGATGGCTTCATCGTCAGTGCGGCTGCGCTTGCGGCCGTGCGGATCAATCCCGGTGTGCGGCCGTGGTTGTTGTTTTCGCACCAGTCGGCCGAGCGCGGCCATGTCCGCCTGCTGGAAACGCTGCAGGCACAGCCGCTGCTGGCGTTGGACCTGCGCCTGGGTGAGGGCTCCGGTGCAGCGCTGGCCCTGCCGCTGGTGCGCATGGCCTGCGCCCTGCACAACCAGATGGCGACCTTTGCCGAAGCGTCCGTGGCTGATCGCGGCGGCCTGCAATGATCCTGGACCTGATGCGTCACGCTTCCACCGGTCGCCAGGGCCACCTTGACGGCCGCACCGACCCGCCATTGATCGACGGCGCGATGGACGCGCTGTACCGCTGCCATGCAGGCATCGGCTGGAGCCGGGTGATCAGCTCGCCGCGTCGTCGCGCGCTGGACACCGCACATGCGCTGGTTGCCGGCAGCAATCAGTTCTGCGAGATACATCCGGACTGGGCCGAGCTGGATTTCGGTGATTGGGATGGCCTGCATTTCGACGAACTGCCGGCAGAACAGCTGGCTGCGTTCTACGAAGAGCCGCATGACGTGGTGCCGCCCAACGGCGAGTCCTGGCAGCAGTTCCAGGCGCGGGTGGAAGAACAGTTGCACCGCCTGGTGGATGAGGACGACGGTGACGGTCTGCCGGTGCTGGTGGTCAGCCATGCCGGCGTGTTGCGGCTGGCGATCTCACGCATCTGCGGCATGCCTTTGTCGATGTTGTGGGCGGTACGCATCGACTACGGCACCCGCGTGCGCCTGCGCGTGGAGCGGGGCGATGACGGGCGTTTGTGGGGTGAGCTGCTGGAGCTGCGGCAACCATGACCGTGCGCCGGCTGATCCTCGCCATCCAGTTCCTGACCCGTCTTCCGACCCCGCAGATAAAGGACTTCCGTCAGGACGATCTCACCCATTCGGCGGTGTATTACCCGCTGGTGGGTGTGATCATCGGCGTGCTGCTGGCGCTGCCGCTGTATGGCTTTGGTGAGCGCCCCTGGCTGGCCGGCGTGATGGCGCTGCTGGTGTGGGTGTGGGTGACCGGCGCGCTGCACCTGGATGGCCTGGGGGATGTGGCCGATGCGTTTGGTGCCGCCCATCGTGATCCGCAGCGCTTTCTGGAAGTGCTCAAGGATCCGCACATGGGCGTGTTCGGCGTGGTCACGCTGATCATGCAGCTGTTGTTGAAGTTCGTGCTGCTTACCGAGTTGGCCGCGAGCCCGCTGTGGTACGGCATTGTGCTGGTACCGGCATGGGCACGCTGGGGCACGCTGTGGTGGAGCCGTCTGCTGCCGTCGTTGCATGCAGCCGGCATGGCCGAGCGTTTTTCCTGGCAGTTGAGCCTGCGGTCGATGTGGTTGTGGGCGGCATTGCTGACGGTGATCACCGCCTTCGTCGCGTGGCCGTTGTTGCTGGCGTTGCTGCTGGTGCCGTTGATTGCCAGGTACTGGCGACGCACGCTCGGTGGCATTTCCGGCGATTGTCTCGGCGCGAGTGTTGAAGTCACCGAAACCCTGCTGTTGTTGACGCTGGTGCTGCTGGCGGGCATCGAACTGCCGTTCGGCTGATCGAAGGCGCTGCGCTTCACTCCCTTTTCCCGCAATCGGGATGAAGGCATGTGGCATACGAGCCACTGGTTTGTGCATGACTGAACGTCACGCAGGCTGTGCGTGGCTGGGGTGCGGAGCGAGGTGCCCCGAAGGGGCGGTAAGGGCACGGGCGAAGCCTCGAAATCCCTGTCGTAGAAGTGGCGTTGCGTCCATGGCAACAACATCAACCGATCCGCATCGCGGCCAAGGCCGCTCCACAGTGCGGTGCTTCAATCGTCGCCGAAGCGGATCTCGTCGGTCTCTTCATCATCCGCATCCACCTGCATGCGGGTTTCATGCACCGGCCCGGCCACCTGTGCGCCGCGTGCGGCGGGTAGTTCACCCACGGCGGTTTCGTATTCGGTGACCAGTTGCTGGCGACGTGCTTCGGGTATTTCCTGCCAATGGCAACCGACCAGTGCACCTTCAAGGGAGTACAGCAGGTTGAGGCTGGGCTTGAAGCCGGCGCGTTTTACTTTCATGAAAGCGCCAACCGCACCGGTCGCAATCAGGTCCTGTTCGCTGCGCAACCCCACCTGACGCAGCCATGCCGCACTCTTGGGGCCGATGTTGCGCAACTTGGTGGTACTCACTGCAGCGCCTCGACGAACACCTGGGCAATGGCTTCCAGCCCTGCCTGATCTTGCGCATCAAAGCGCGCGATCACCGGGCTGTCGATATCGAACACGCCGATCAGTTCGCCGTCGCGCACCAGCGGCACCACCAGCTCCGAGCGCGAGGCCGAATCGCAGGCGATGTGCCCCGGGAAGGCGTCCACGTCTTCGATCCGCTGGGTCTGGCGGCTGCTGGCCGCTGCGCCACACACGCCCTTGTGCAGAGGGATGCGTACGCAGGCCGGCAAACCCTGGAACGGGCCAACTACCAACTCCTTGCCGTCGTAGAAGTAGAAACCCACCCAGTTGAGCTGCGGCAGCGCGTGATAGACCAGCGCCGACAGGTTGGCGGCATTGGCAATGTGATTGGCCTCGCCATGCACCAGCGCACGGGCCTGGGCCAGCAGTTGGGCGTACTGTTCCGGCTTGCTGCCGGTGAGCGTATTGGCATTGAACATCGTTGGAGTCTAACTGCTGCAGGTCGGCGAATCTGCCAGATGCAGCGGCCAGGCGCCATCCCGTTGCCGGGCCGGGTGCGTGAATTGCATGCATGCGGATGACTTGCCCAGCGGGCTTCGGATCGGCTGGGGCGCGGCTACCGTCATGGGCGCTCGCGGCGGGTCGCAACATGCGTGAAGTACGCAGGTGCTTTCGCCTGTAGTCGGCAATGAAGTTCCCGGCATCAGGCAGGGCTGGGTCGTTGTCGCGCTGGAACCCGTGCGCGCATCGGTACGGTTGCTGCAGAACCGCTCGTTGAAATCCGGGCAAAAAAAAGACCCGGCAGCGGGAGGGGATGCTGCCGGGTCCGGGTTGCGCGGGGGAGGGACCGCGCAAATTCGTTGGGGGGTCAACGTGTTTTCGGCGTTGCCTGAGCCCTGGCGGTCGCGAAGGGCTGGCGTGCCAGCTCGCCGAGCGCCTCTCCGGTCTTCAGGCTGAGGCCGATGGCTTCCTGGCTGGCCGTGGACAGACGTTCAAAGTTGTCACGGGCCACCTGCAACCCCTTGGGCAGCAGTGTCTGCAGATCCAGTGGCGCACCGGCCTGGGTCAACTCGCCGAAGAAGCCGGCGGTGGCGTTGGTGTTCCGCTCCAGGGTGCGAAGCTGCACGCCGAACACGCTTTCAGCGGTCTCCAACGTCAGCCGGTTGGCGCGATTGGCCGCGGCGGCGAACTGTTGGGTGTAGCGGCTGAAATCGTTGGCTTGAGCGGACATCGCGAATTCCGGAGCACCGTTGTTGCGTTGCAGCATAACGTGATTATGACGCGGCGCAACATCCTGACTGTCGAATCCCATAACCGTTCAGCTTCGCGGATTCCCTCCGCGCCGCAGGTGGAGCGAGCGGGAGGCTACCTCCGCAATGGATCAACGCGCTCCAAGCCTTTGGGCGACATTGCCAAAGGCCGGTTCGTCCGCGCTTACGCTGGTGGCCTTACCCGGGTTATGGCTGCCTCAGCGTTGGAGGCAGCAGGGCTTCGCGGTTCATGGGCCGCGATAGCTGCAGCCGGAGGTGCAGGTCTCATGCACCACCACTTCGCTCAACAGCGGCAGGGCGGGTTTGAGACGGTCCCAGATCCACATCGCCAGACGCTCGCTGGTGGGATTCTCCAGCCCGGGAATGTCGTTGAGGTAGTTGTGGTCGAGCTGGTCATACAGCGGCCGGAAGGCGGCCTTGAGGTCGCTGAAATCCATGATCCAGCCGGTGTCCTCGCCCGGCTCGCCGCTGACCTTCAGCTCGATCCGGAATGAGTGACCGTGCAACCGTGCGCACTTGTGGCCCGGCGGGACGTTGGGCAGCCGGTGGGCGGCCTCGAGGGTGAAAACCTTGAAAATATCCATGGCGCAATTGTAGGGCGCGCGCGGCGTGAAGCGATCAGCCGGGCGGGGCTGTCGAAAGGATAGGTTTAATTTATTCATCCATCTTGATGGAGAGATGTAACAACTTGTTATGTCCGCATGAAGGGATGTTATTGGCCGGACATTTGCCGTGCATGAGCTACTGCAGCGGTCGCTCCCGCTCTCTCCCCCAAGAATTTCATGCTCAATCGCTCCCTGCTTGCCCTGGCCATCGCTGCCACCATCGCTGTCACCTCCCCTGCATCCGCCGAAACCGCCGCCAACGACAGCAAGACGCTCGACGCGGTGCGCGTGACCGGCTCCAACATCAAGCGCACCGATACCGAAACCGCCAATCCGGTGCAGGTCATCGAACGCCAGCAGCTGGAGCAATCCGGCAAGGCGACCGTCGCCGATCTGCTGCGCTCCATCTCGGCCAACACCGGCAATGCCGCCAACGAAACCAGCAACAGCGGCTGGGCCTCGGGCTCGGCCGGCATCGGTCTGCGTGGTTTGTCGCAGAAGAACACGTTGGTGCTGCTCAATGGCCGCCGCCTGGCCAACTACGGCTTCCCGTCCGGTGGCTTGTCCGACACGTTCGTCAACCTCAACGCCTTGCCGCTGGTCGCGGTGGAACGCATCGAAGTGCTGAAGGACGGTGCCTCGGCGGTGTACGGCTCCGATGCGGTGGCCGGCGTGGTCAACATCATCACCCGTCAGGGTTTCGAAGGCGCTGAAGTGGGCGTCAGTGCTGGTACCGCCGATGCGGGCGGGCTGGATCAGCAGAATCTCAAGTTCGTTGGTGGCATCGGTGACCTGGCCAGTGATGGCTACAACATCCTGGTCTCGCTGGAAGGCTACAACCGTGATCGTCTGGATCAGGACGAACGCGACCTCACCCGCTCGGGCATCTATACCGACAAGGCAGGTGGTCGCTGGAACGGTTGGTCGGCCAAGGGCGCGCGCTTCCTGATCGGCGGCAAGTCGGTGGCGATGCTCGATGCCGCCGGCAACTGCCCGGAGGGGACCGTGCTCACCGCCAGTGGTCCGATCGACGGGCTGGCCGGTAACACCTGCGCCTTCAACCAGGCGCCGTACACCACGCTGATTCCTTCGACCAAGCGCTGGCAGGCTTACGTCAACGGCACGCTGCGCCTGAGCGATTCGGTCGATGCGTTCGCCGAGGTGATCTACAGCGACATCAAGGGTGTGTCGTGGTTCGGTTCCAGCCCGTTCTTCACTCTGGAAAGTGGCCGCTTCGCACTCAATGCCGACACCGGCCTGGCCGAGCCGGTGAGTTCCAACCTGCCGGCGGGCAATCCCTACAATCCGTATGGTGTAGCGGTACCGATTGAATACACGTTCTTCAATCTGGGCGGCACCCTCAAGACCAATCGCTCACGTGCCTATCGTGGCGTGCTCGGCCTGCGTGGGCAGGGCGAGAAGTGGGACTGGGAAGTGGGCGCCTTCCAGGCGGCCAGCCAGGAGCGTGAAACCGTCGCCGGTGGTTTCGCCAATCGCTGGGCGCTGTATGACGCGCTGGCCTCTGGCAGCTACAACCTGCTCAACCCGTCAGCCACCGATCCTGCCGTGCTGGCGGCCATCGGCCTGAGCACCTTGCGTCCGGCGGATTCGGTACTCAAGGGCATCGATGCCAAGGTATCCGGCGCGCTGGGTGAAACCTGGGCCGGCTCGATTGGTTTTGCCGCCGGCGTTGAATGGCGCCAGGAAAAACTCGACTCCGACAATCCGTGGCAGATCGACGCCGGCCTGCAGGTGCGCCCGGCCATCGCCGAAGTGCACGGTCAACGGCAGGTCACCGCTGCCTACGCGGAAGTGAATGTGCCGCTGCACAGCACGCTGGAACTGCAGGCGGCCGCGCGCGCTGACCATTACAGCGATTTCGGTGATGCGTTCTCGCCGAAGCTGGGCCTGCGCTGGCAGCCGCAGGATTGGTTGCTGGTACGTGCTTCTGCTTCACGCGGCTTCCGCGCGCCCTCGCTGTCGGAGAACTCGGCGTCCACCAGCATCGCCTATGGCTCGGTGGTGGATCCGCATGACCCGGACGTACCGGGTTCGCGCCAGAACCCGACCTTCTTCACCGTCGGCAACAACAACCTGGACCCGGAACGTACCCGCAGCATCAACGCCGGCTTCGTGCTCTCGCCGTGGGAGAACACCAGCTTGAGCGTGGACTACTACCGCATCAAGCTGGACAACCTGATCGGCAGCGGCAACACCACGACGCTGGTTGCCGAGAACAATCCAGCCAACGTCGTGCGCGATGCGCGCGGCAAGCTGCTGGCGGTCTACAACCGCTACCAGAACCTGAGCGAGCTGCAGACCTCGGGCATCGACGTGGAACTGCGTCAGCGCTGGTCGACCGCACGTGCCGGTGACTTCGGTCTTTCCAGTGCGTTGACCTACGTCATCGACTACAAGCGCCCACAGGTGACTGGCGGCCCCTTGGTGGATTACGCCGGTTCCAATCTCGGCCCGTCGCTGCCGGATACCAAGGCCACCACCACGCTGGACTGGGCGCTGGGTGACTGGCGCACCGCACTCACCTGGTACTACACCAGCAGCTACGATCAGGAAGGCAGTGCCGCAGCCAAGGCCGTGCAGAAGGACGTGGCCAGCTACAGCCAGTTCGACCTGTACCTTGGGTACACCGGGATCGAAAAGTTGACGCTTTACGCCAAGGTGCAGAACATCGGCGACCGCCAGCCGCCGTATGACGCCACCTTCCCGGGCGTGCGTGCGCCTTACGACTTCAGCCAGTACGACCTGCGCGGGCGCTACTACACGGTCGGTTTCGACTATCGCTTCTGACCAACACCACGCAGCAACCAAAGCCCCTCTCCCGCGTGCGGGAGAGGGGTTGGGGTGAGGGCCGCTCTTGTAGCGCGCAACCACGCTGCGCTTGGGGCATCACAAGGAAGGCCTTTGCCGAGCATGGTCCGGCACCATCGGCCTTCTCGCTTTCGATCACTGAACTTCGCAACGAAGGCCGCATGGCCGGGGGAGAGCTACACCCATGTCGTTCCGCATATCGCGGCTGCTGCCAGTCCTGCTACTGGCGCTGATCGCAAACCTGTCACCAGCCCACGCCCAGAACAGCTACTACTTCCCCACAGCGCAGCAGTTCGACGCGAAGGTGCCGTCACCACAGCAGTTCCTCGGCTATGACATCGGCAGCCACTACACACGCCACGATCAGCTGGTGGCGTACTTCAACGAACTGGCGCGGTTGTCTGACCGGGTCAAGGTCGAAGTCATCGGCCAAAGCTACGAGCGCCGACCGCTGCTGCTGGTGACCATCAGCTCAGCGCGCAACCACGCCCGCGGCGCGCAGATCGCCGCACAGCGGCAGGCGTTGGTCGATCCTGCCCAGCCGGCCCCAGGCGATGACGCACCTGCTGTGGTCTGGCTCGGCTACAGCGTGCATGGCAATGAAACCTCCAGCGGCGAAGCCGCGATGCTGACCGCGTACTACCTGGCGGCAAACCAGGATGCGGAAACCATCCGCTGGCTGGACGAATCGGTGGTCGTCATCGACCCGGCACAGAACCCGGATGGTCGCGACCGCGCCGCGAGCTGGCACAACGGCTGGGGTTCTCGCCCACCGTCGGCCGATCCCGCCGACAAGGAGCACGTTGAACCGTTCCCCAGCGGCCGCGTCAATCACTACTTCACCGACCTCAACCGCGATTGGCTTGCCCTGGCACAGGCCGACAGCTGGCCCAAGGTCGCCCAGTTCCATCGCTGGTACCCGAACATCCAGATCGATTTCCACGAGATGGGAAAGGACAGCACGTACTACTTCGAGCCTTCGCCGAAAAGCATGGAGAGCCCGCTGCTGCCCAAGTCCTCCTATGCGGCCAACCAGTGGCTGGCACGCTTCCACGCACAGGCGCTGGATGCACTGGGCTCGCTGTACTACACCGGTGAGAACTTCGATAACTTCTCGCCGATCTACGGCTCCACCTACCCGGATTTCCACGGTGCGGTCGGCGTGACCGTCGAGCAGGCCAGCTCGCGTGGATTGGTGCAGGAGTCGGTCAACGGCCCGCTGCATTTCAACTTCACCATCCGCAACCAGGTGGCGACCGGTCTGGCCAGCGTGCAGGGTGCGGTGGAGGACCGGACGCGCCTGTTCGCATTGCAGAAGGAGTTCTTCCGCAGTGCCCTGAAACAGGCGGCGGCGTATCCGGTACATGATTGGGTCTTCGGTGATGTGGCCGATGCCACGCTCACGCACAGGCTGCTGGCGGTATTGCTGCAGCATCGCATCGAGGTGCACGCGTTGGCGCGCGATGTCGAGGTTGATGGCAAGCGCTTCCAGGCTGGCTCGGCCTACGTGGTGCCGGCGCGCCAGCCGCAGTTTCGTCTTGCGCATTCGATCTTCGAGTTCACCCCGCCGGTGAAGGGCGATGTGTTCTACAGCGGCACGTCCTATGCCGTCGCGCCAGCCTATGGGCTGCGCTACGCGGGGAGTCGTGGTGCCTTGCCGAGCGGTGCGCAGGTAGATACCGTGCCGACGGCACAGGGTGGTATCAATGGTGGACGCGCCGGGTTTGCCTATGTTGCCGATGCGCGTGATTTCGGCAGCTATCGTCTGCTCGGTGGTTTGCTGCGCGATGGCGTGCGTGTTCGCACCGCACATCAACCGTTCACTGCGGCGACCGCTGCCGGTGAGGTGAGCTTCGGTCATGGCGCGGTGGTGATTCCCGTGGTCGGGCAGACATTGGATGCGGACGCATTGCAGGCCAAGGTGCTGGCACGGGCGCAGGAGGCGGGCGTCACCGTGCATGCGCTGGCCAGCGGCCGCGCTGCCAGCGGCATCGACCTTGGCAGCGACAACGTGCGTGTGTTGCGCGCACCGACCATCGCGCTGGTGATGGGCGAGGGCGTGTCGGCAACCGAGATCGGCTCGGCCTGGTTTGCGCTGGACACCTCATTGGGCCTGCCGTCGACCAAGCTGGATCCGGCGCAGTTGGCCACCGCGGATCTGTCGCGCTACACCTCCATCGTGCTGTCCGGTGGCACGTACGGCACCGTGAACGATGCCGGCGTGGCTGCGCTCAAGCGTTGGATCGCCGCTGGCGGTTCCCTGGTGGTATATGGCGGTGGCGCGCGCTGGGCGATTGACAAGGGGTTGGCTGAGGCCAAATTGCGCGAGGGTGACAAGAAGGACGACGCCGAGCGCCTGGATTTCGGTACCGTGCGCGACGTGTTCGCACTCGGCCGTGTCAGCGGCAACATTCTCAGTGCGGATATCGATCCGACCCATCCGCTCGGTTTCGGTGTGCAGCAGCGCCGCATCTGGGTGAACAAGGAAGGCGGGCTGGTGTTCGAGCCGGTCAAGAATGCTTTTCTCAACGTGGTCACCATCGACCGCGAGCCGGTGGTGAATGGGTACCTCTCCGATGCGAACCGCGCACGCGTGGCCGGTTCCAGCTATCTGCAGGTAGTGCCGACCGGCAACGGCAACGTGGTGCTGTTCGCCGATGACCCGGCGCACCGCAAGTACTGGCACGGCACCGAGCGCCTGCTGCTCAATGCGCTGCTGCAGTCCAACCATCTCAGCACGCCACGGCAGCGTGGCGAGTAAAGCAGAGCCTCGAGGATGACGGCCCCTCTCCCGTTCACGGCAGAGGGGTAGGGGAGAGGGCAGATCGACGAGGCTGAAACATGCAGTTGCAGGCTATTGCCGAAGCCAAAGCTGCCCTCATCCGCCCCTGCCGGGCACCTCGCTCCGCGCCCCGGCCACGCACGCTTCAGTGGCTCGCATACCGCATGCCTTCACGCCGTTTACGGGAGAAGGGATGGAAGCCAAAGCGCAAAGCCAAAAGCAGAAAGGCCGACGCAATGCGTCGGCCTTTCTTTTTCACTCATCCCAACAAAAAACGGGGATTACGCGCTGGTACGGCTCTGGCTGCGCCCGCCACCGCCACGACGCTGACCACCACCCGGGTGCGCGTCACGACGCTGCTGGCCATTGCCGGCAGCGCGCTGGCCACCCGGCTTCTGCGACTGGCCGCCACGGCCACCACGCGGTGCATCGCTGTTCGGGCGACGCGCGGGATGACCGCCGTTGCCACGACGCGGCGCCTTCTGGCCACCCGGCAGTTCAGCCTTGCCCGGCGCGCTGTTGCCCCAACGGATCGGGGTCTGCGGTTCGAAGCCCGGCACGTCACGGATATCCATGTCGCGGTCGAGCAGGCGCACGATCTGACGCAGCAGCTTGGCTTCGTCCTGTGCCACCAGCGAGACAGCCTCACCGGTGGAGCCGTTGCGGCCGGTACGGCCGATACGGTGCACGTAATCTTCCGGCACCATCGGCAGGTCATAGTTGATGACCTTGGGCAGTTCGTTGATATCAATGCCGCGCGCGGCGATATCGGTGGCCACCAGCACGGTCACGCGGCCAGCCTTGAAATCGGCCAGTGCACGCAGGCGCTGACCCTGGCTCTTGTTGCCGTGGATCGCGGCGGTCTTGATGCCGGACTTCTCCAGGAACATGGCCAGCTTGTCGCAACCATGCTTGGTACGGCCGAACACCAGCGTCTGCACGCGCGAATCCTGCGCCAGCAGGTGCAGCAGCAGTTCGCGCTTGCGGGCGCCATCGACCGGGTGCACGCGGTGGGTGATGGTCTCGGCCACCGTGTTCTTCGGCGTGACCTGGATCTGCTTCGGGTCGCGCATGAACTCCAGCGCCAGCTGCTTGATGCTTTCCTCGAACGTGGCCGAGAACAGCAGCGTCTGACGGTTCTGGCGCGGCAGCTTGGCCAGGATGCGGTTGATCGACGGCAGGAAGCCCATGTCGAGCATGCGGTCGGCTTCGTCCAGCACCAGGATCTCGATGCCCGACAGGTCGACGCTGCGACGCTCCAGGTGATCGATCAGGCGGCCCGGGCAGGCCACCAGCAGGTCCACGCCACGGCGCAGCACGTCCAGCTGGTTGCCCATGCCGACGCCGCCGTAGATGCAGGCGCTGGGGATGCGCAGGTACTTGCTGTAGCCACGCAGGCTGTCATGTACCTGGGTGGCCAGCTCGCGGGTGGGTGCCAGGATCAGCGCACGCGGCTTGCGCGGGCCGTTGCCCACGCTCTGCGGCGCGGTGCCCAGGTGCTGCAGCAGCGGCAGGCCGAACGCGGCGGTCTTGCCGGTACCGGTCTGAGCGCCGGCCAGCAGGTCGTGACCTTCCAGTGCAAGCGGGATGGCCTGCTCCTGGATCGGGGTCGGGTTTTCGTAGCCCTGCTCGGCGAGCGCGCGCAGCAGGAAGGGCGCAAGGCCCAGGTTTTCAAACGACATGGAGTACTCCGAAACATGAATAACGCGCGCCCAAAGGGGCTTGCGTTGCTGGTCATTGAAGACCAGCTGATCTCGGAGCGTTCCCGTAAACCGCGCTGCAAGATCTGGATGCAACCAGAGCGGTGCGCTGGTTGGTATGCGTAACGATTGGCGTCGGAGTGGGGGCGGGCGGGCGGACAGGCCTGAAAAGCCGGTGTCCTGCACCGCCGGCGGTCCCTGAGGGAAACGGACGGCCGCTGGCAGACCGCGCTAGTCTAGGGGATTGTCCGGATAGGTACAAAAACGCCCGTTCAGCATTCCTTCGGGGGCGCTGGTGGCGGCCGGCATATTCATTACAATTGAAACTTGTTTCTTCTGCAGACTGGACGTTCCCATGAAGCTTGGTTCCCTGAAGGAAGGCGGCCGCGACGGCACCCTTATCGTGGTTTCGCGTGACCTGACCCGCGCCGTGCGTGCCAGCGGCATTGCCGCCACCCTGCAACTGGCGCTGGAGGACTGGTCCAACCTGGCCCCGCGCCTGAACGCCCTGTCCGAGCAGCTCAACGCCGGCGACGCTGCCGATAGCTTCGTACTGGAAATGGAAGAGCTGGCTGCGCCGCTGCCACGCGCCTATGAGTTCGTGGACGGCAGCGCCTACCTGCCGCACGTGGCCCGTGTGCGCAAGGCGCGCGGCGCCGAGGTGCCCGAATCGTTCTATACCGATCCGCTGATGTACCAGGCCACCAGTGCCGGCTTCTATGGCCCGCGCGACGCAGTGAAGGTGGTCAGCGAGGACTACGGCATCGACCTGGAGGCCGAGATCGTGGTCATCACCGACGACGTGCCGATGGCGGTCACGCCGGAACAGGCCGCCGGCCACATCCAACTGGTAGGCCTGGTCAACGACGTCAGCCTGCGCAACCTGATTCCGGGCGAGCTGGCCAAGGGCTTCGGCTTCCTGCAGTCCAAGCCGCGTTCGGCATTGAGCCCGGTATTCGTGACCCCGGACGAACTGGGCGACGCCTGGCAGGGCAGCAAGGTGCATCTGCCGCTGGTCACCCACATCAATGAAAAGTGGTTCGGCGCACCGGAAGCCGGCGTGGACATGCAGTTCGATTTCGCCCAGCTGGTGGCGCACGCGGCCAAGACCCGTCCGCTGTCGGCCGGTGCCATCGTCGGCTCGGGCACCATCGCCAACGAGGACACCTCGCTGGGCGCATCCTGCTTTGCCGAGCAGCGCACCGTCGAAGCCCTGCGTGACGGCAAGCCGTCCACGCCCTTCATGAGCTTCGGCGACGTGGTGCGTATCGAGATGTTCGACCGCGACGGAAACAGCATTTTCGGTGCCATCGAGCAGCGTATCGAGCAGGCATCGCGCCCCTGAGTCCGGGGGCGGCAAAGGCCGCGCCGGAATTCGCGATCTCGGGGTGCTGATGGCGTCCCGACATCGCCTTGCCGTCCGCTGGTCACGCTTGGGATCCGGGCGGAAAAATCATCTGTTACGGGCTGCGCTGTCGGCCTGAATCAGTCGTCCGACTGGCGGCTCGGTTGTCTGACCGATGGTGAAGGAACCCTCACCGCCACCGGTTACTGTGTCGTCCACGCGACAGGAGAAATCCCCCATGGAAGATGGCCTGAAACTCTATAGCTACTGGCGCTCCAGTGCTGCCTACCGCGTGCGTATCGGCCTGAACCTCAAGGGTCTGGATTACAGCATCGCGCCGGTGCATCTGGTGCGCGATGGCGGCCAGCAGCATGCACCGGACTACGCCGCGCTCAACCCGCAGGAGCTGGTGCCGACCCTGCGTCACGGTGAGCGCGTGCTGACCCAGTCGTTGGCCATTCTTGAATACCTGGAAGAGGTGTATCCGCAGTCGCCGCTGTTGCCGGGCGATGCCGGTGGGCGTGCGCGCGTGCGTGCACTGGCGCAGCTGGTGGCCTGCGATATCCATCCGCTCAACAACCTGCGTGTGCTGCAGTTCTTCGACCACGAATGGAACGTGCCGCAGCCCGAGCGCGATGAGTGGGTGCTGCACTGGATGCGTACCGGTTTTGCTGCGCTGGAGGCAATGCTGGTGGGCTCGTTCGACACAGGCCGCTTCTGCCATGGTGCCGAACCCGGCCTGGCCGATTGCTGCCTGGTGCCGCAGCTGTACAACGCACGCCGCTTCCACCTGGATCTGAATCCGTATCCGACCTTGTGCCGGATCGAGGAAGCCTGCCTTGCCCTGCCGGCATTCGATGCCGCACGCCCGGAAAACCAGCCGGACGCGATCTGAAGCCCTTCTCCCGTTCTTACGGGAGAAGGGTGCTTACGCCCGTACTCAGAATCCGTGACTGATCGCCGCCGGTGCGGTGGCGGAAAAATCACCATACGGATCATGCTCGCCTGTGGAGCCTTCCGAGAGGCGGAACTTCAGCGCAAGGCCATCACGTGAGTCGGCTGCGCGCAGCGCTTCCTCCTGTTCGATGAGGCCTTCCTTGACCATGCGGAACAGGCATTGGTCGAAGGTCTGCATGCCTTCTTCCAGCGACTCTTCCATGGCCTGCTTGATCGCATGGATTTCGCCACGGCGCAGCAGGTCGCGAATCATCGGCGTATTGATCAACACCTCGCTGGCCGGCCGGCGGCGGCCATCCACGCCCTTGACCAGACGCTGTGAAACCACCGCGCGCAGGTTCAACGACAGGTTCATCAATACGTTCTTGTGCGCGCTTTCCGGGAAGAAGTTGAGGATGCGCTCGATGGTCTGGTCGGCATTGTTGGAGTGCAGCGTGGCCAGGCACAGGTGGCCGGTTTCGGCGAAGGCGATGGCTGCCTCCATCGTTTCGGCATCCAGGATCTCACCGATCAGGATCACGTCCGGTGCCTCACGCATCGCGTTCTTCAGCGCGTTGTGGAAGGCATGCGTATCCAGGCCGACCTCACGCTGGTTGACGATGGACATCTTGTGCTTGTGCAGGAACTCGATCGGATCCTCGATGGTGAGGATGTGTCCGGTCGAGGTGCTGTTGCGGTGGTCGATCATCGACGCCAGCGAGGTGGACTTGCCCGAACCGGTCGAGCCCACCACCAGCACCAGACCGCGCGGGGTCATGATGACGTCCTTGAGCACCTGCGGCAGGTGCAGCTCCTCGATGCTCGGGATATGGCTCTTGATCGCACGGATCACCATGCCCACCTCACCGCGCTGCTTGAACACGTTGACGCGGAAGCGCCCGGCGTCGGTCAGGGCGATGGCCATGTTGAGCTCAAGGTCGCGCTCGAACTGCGGTACCTGGCCCTCGTCCATCAGCGAGTAAGCGATTTTCTTGACCATTCCCGGTGGCAGGCCGGTGCTCCCCAGCGGATACAGCTTGCCCTCGATCTTGATGTAGACCGGCGCTCCGGTGGTCAAAAACATGTCCGAAGCGTTCTTTTCGGTCATCAGCTTCAGGAAGTAGCCGATATCCATACGCAATATTTCCCCAACAGACGGCGACTTGTCGTTGCAAGCACGCCATAGCCTTGACCACAATGGCCGCGCTCAGTCACTCAGGCAACGGCCTCCCCAATGAAAGCAAGCTTCGCACAATTACGACGTCTCCTGTATGTGACGGCGTGCGCAACCGCGCTGTCTGGTAGCGCTTTTGCGCAAGATCCGGCCGCCGCTGACCTGCTCGCCGCGCAGCAGGCGGTGGAGCGCGCCGACCGCGCCGACGCCGACCAGTACGCCCCGGACATGATGGCGATGGCGCGCCAGCAGCTGGAGCAGGCCCAGCGTGCCGCCACCGATCGCAGCCAGCGCAAGCAGGCGCCGGTGCTGGCGCAGCGGGCTGCTGCCGACGCCGATCTGGCGCGCGCGCAGAGCGAGGAGTCCGTGGCGCAGGCCCAGCTGGCCCAGCGTCGGGCCGAGGTTGAACAACTGCAACGCCAACTGGCGAACGGGGAGGGCCGCTGATGTTCATCAGGAATCTTGTGATGGCGGGCCTGCTCGCGCTGCCGCTGATGGCCGTTGCCGCGGAAGATCCGGCGGTGGCGTCGCTGAGCCAGCGCCTGGTGGCGCTGCAGGCCGATATGCGGACCGCCGACGCGGCGTCGTTCGAGAAGCTGCAGGCCCAGCAGGCCATCGCCGCGCTGGCCAAGGCCAAGCGCAAGGAACTGGACAACGCGCGTTACCTGGCCGAGCGGCGCGTCGCCATCGCCGAAACCGCTGCGCGTACCGCCGTGGCCGCCCGTGAGGTCGACCAGCTGGAGCGCACGCGCAGTGAACTCCTGATTGAAGCCAGCCGGCGCGAAGTGGCCAAGGCCCGCCAGGAAGCCGAACGCCTGCGCATGCAGACGCAGATCCAGGCCGAAGAGGCCGAGCGTCTGCGTCTGGCGGCCGAAGCCGAAACCCTGGCCCGCCAGGATGCGGAAACCGCGCTGACCAGCGTGGCGGGCCGTCAGCAGCAACGCCTGAGTGCCGCTCAGCAAAATGCCGCCAAACTGGCCCGCGAGGAGGCCGAGCTGGTCTCCGGCCAGAGGCTGCCGGCATCGAAGTTCGACGGCCGCGGCGAGGTGTTCACCCTGACCGGCGATGCGTTCGCTGCCGGCCAGGCCAGCCTGTCCGCAGGCGCGGCCAATCAGGCCAAGGCGCTCGCCGAGTACCTGAACATCGGCAAGAAGGGACGGGTGACCATCGAGGCGTACGACAGTGCCAACGGCGTCGGTCAGCGCCGTGCGCAGGCGCTGAAGGACGCACTGGTGGCCGCTGGTGTGAGCGCCGGCCGGGTCCAGGTCGCGGGCAAGAAGGCGGCCTCCACGCGTGCCCGTTCGGCAGAAGTCATCATCGCGCCGTGATGTTCATAAATGGCTGATGTTGTTATGTTTTTGTTTGTTCTCGGCGACTGAATGCCCCCTTAAGGAGGCTTCATCAAACTGGCCGCGCGAAGCACTTGCCGGAACCTTTTTGCAGGCGTAGGGTCAATTGTCCGGGTGGCAAGTTCGCCATCCGGACAGAGGAGGGCCGAGCCGGTGCAACAGTGGCGCGAACCAGTTTCCGAAGGCTCCCGGCAGGTTCGTCGGGAGAAGGCCGGTGGGTTCCGTCGTTCGCGGTTCCGGCGCTCCATCCTGCAACGCCCCGTGCCATCCGGCCGGGGCGTTCTTGTTTCTGCATGAAGGAGGTTCAGTCATGTTCGAAGGGCAGCCGCAGAGTGAGATCGACGCCTTGATGAAGGCCAACCCCGAGTTCAGGCTGCTGTACCAGCAGCACCGGAAGTTGAACAAGAAATGCATGGACGCCCAGCTTGGGGTACTTCCCATTGACGATGTCACTCTGGGACAGATGAAGCGGGAGAAACTGCTGGCCAAGCAGCGGCTCCTGCGGATGTACGAAAGCACCATCAATTAAGACCTTCCCCACGCGTTGAAATTACCGTCGCGGACGGTGACGGCCCCCTCGTCGGCCGTCATTGTCCGCGCCATTGCGGGCCGTAAGCCCCGCACTGATGCGGATCGGTACTGATGCAATAAGGTGCGTTTGCCTGACTTTCGGCAGCATCCGTCGGATAATCGGAAGTCCAGCCGCGTTGCGGCGTGATCCGAAGCTGACCATGGCAATCCACTCCTCCGTCCTCGAACTCATTGGCAACACGCCCATCGTCAAGGCCCAGCGCCTGGATGCCGGTGTGTGCGAGCTGTACCTGAAGCTCGAAAGTGCCAACCCGGGCGGGTCGATCAAGGATCGCATCGGTCTTTCGATGATCGAGGCCGCCGAGAAGCGCGGTGATCTCAAGCCCGGTGCGACGCTGGTGGAGGGCACCGCCGGCAATACCGGCCTGGGTCTGGCGCTGGTGGCACAGCAGAAGGGCTACAAGCTGATCCTGGTGGTGCCTGACAAGATGAGCCGGGAAAAGATCTTCAACCTCAAGGCGATGGGTGCCGAAGTGGTGCTGACCCGCTCGGATGTGGCCAAGGGCCATCCCGAGTACTACCAGGACCTGGCCCAGGCCGTCGCCGAGCGCACTCCCGGCGCCTACTTCATCAACCAGTTCGGCAACCCGGACAACCCGGCCGCGCACGAGTTCGGCACCGGCCCGGAGATCATCGAGCAGATGGGCGGCGACCTGGATGCGATCGTGTTCGGCTGCGGCAGTTCCGGCACCATGACCGGCCTGTCGCGCGCTTTCGCCAAGCTCTCGCCGAAGACCGAGCTGGTGCTGGCCGACCCGGTCGGCTCGATCCTGACCCAGTACATCAACGAAGGCACGCTGAGCGATAAGTCCGGCAGCTGGCTGGTGGAAGGTATCGGCGAAGATTTCCTGCCCGGCATTTCCGATTTCAGCCGGGTCAAGAAGGCCTACGCCATCACCGACGCCGAGAGCTTCCACACCGCGCGCGAGCTGCTGGGCAAGGAGGGCATCCTCGGTGGTTCGTCGACCGGCACGCTGCTGGCCGCGGCGCTGAAGTACTGCCACGAGCAGACCACGCCGAAGAAGGTGCTGGTGCTGGTGCCGGATACCGGCAACAAGTACCTGTCCAAGATGTACAACGACTACTGGATGCTGGACAACGGCTTCCTGGAGCGCCCCCAGTACGGTGACCTGCGCGACCTGATCCTGCGTCCCTACAGCCAGCGCGACACGGTGGTGGTCGGCCCGAACGACCTGCTGACCACGGCTTACCAGCGCATGAAGCTGTACGACGTGTCGCAGCTGCCGGTGATGGAAGGCAGCCAGCTGGTCGGCATCATCGACGAGAGCGACGTGCTGCTGCACGTGTACGGCGATGAAGCACGCTTCCGCGACCTGGTTTCGGTGGCGATGGTCAGCAAGCTGGATCGATTGGACGTCAAGTCGCCGATCGAAGCGCTGCTGCCGGTGTTCGACCGCGGCCAGGTGGCGATCATCACCGACGGAGATGCCTTCCTTGGTCTGATTACCCGCATCGATCTGCTGAACTACCTGCGTCGCAGGGTTCAGTAATTGCGGCGTGGCGTGCGACACCTTTGGGGAGGTGCTGCAATAGCTGGTTCAGGCCGCACTGATAGACTTTTCTCTTTTAGCTGGAAGCCCTTATGACGGATCAACATTCACACAGCCACGACGGCGAGCGCGCCTTGTCGCTTGCCACGTTGGCCATCCACGGCGGGCAGTCGCCTGACCCCAGCACCGGCGCCGTCATGCCGCCGATCTACGCCACCTCGACCTATGCACAGTCCAGCCCGGGCGAGCATCAGGGTTTTGAGTACTCGCGCACGCACAACCCGACCCGCTTCGCTTACGAGCGCTGCGTGGCTTCGCTGGAAGGCGGCACGCGTGGCTTTGCCTTCGCCTCGGGCATGGCCGCCAGCTCCACCGTAATCGAACTGCTGGATGCCGGCAGCCACGTGGTGGCGATGGACGACATCTATGGCGGTAGCTTCCGCCTGTTCGAGCGAGTGCGTCGCCGCACCGCCGCGCTGGATTTCAGCTTCGTCGACCTGACCGACCTGGCTGCATTCGAAGCTGCGATCACGCCGAAGACCAAGATGGTGTGGATCGAAACGCCCACCAATCCGATGCTGAAGATCGTGGACATCACCGCGGTGGCCGCCATCGCCAAGCGTCATGGCCTGATCGTGGTGGTGGACAACACCTTCGCCTCGCCGATGCTGCAGCGTCCATTGGAACTGGGCGCGGATCTGGTGCTGCATTCGGCCACCAAGTACCTCAACGGTCACTCGGACATGGTGGGTGGCATGGTGGTGGTCGGTGACAACGCAGAACTCGCCGAACAGATGGCCTTCCTGCAGAACTCCATCGGTGGCGTGCAGGGCCCGTTCGACAGTTTCCTGGCCCTGCGTGGGCTGAAGACCCTGCCGCTGCGCATGAAGGCGCATTGCGCCAATGCGCTGGAACTGGCGCAGTGGCTGGAAAAGCACCCGGCGGTGGAGAAGGTGATCTACCCAGGCCTGGTCTCGCACCCGCAGCATGCGCTGGCGGGCAAGCAGATGGCCGGTTACGGCGGCATTGTTTCCATCGTGCTCAAGGGCGGGTTTGAGGCGGCCAAACGTTTCTGCGAACGCACCGAGCTGTTCACCCTGGCCGAGTCACTTGGCGGCGTGGAAAGCCTGGTCAACCACCCGGCAGTCATGACGCATGCCTCGATTCCTGTTGAACGCCGTGAACAACTCGGCATCAGTGATGCTTTGGTGCGCTTGAGCGTCGGCGTAGAGGCGCTGGACGATTTGATCGTGGATGTTGAGAGGGCGCTGCAATGACCGTAGACGTATCTTCAGTGCAGCCTGTCGTGGCAACGCTCAACCGGCGTCATGTCCGTGATACTGAACTGACGCCGATGCGCGCCTTTGCTGTCGATGTGATGGACGGTATGCACAGCTGGCGGGCGTGGCTTGCCCTGGCCATGATGGATACCAAGCACAAATATCGGCGCTCGGTGCTGGGGCCGTTCTGGATCACGATCAGCATGTTCGTGCTGATTCTGGGCATCGGCCTGCTTTACAGCCAGCTGTTCCGGATGGATCTGCGTGAGTATCTGCCGTACATCGCGTTGGGTGACATCGTCTGGATCTACATTTCCACAGTGGTGCAGGAGGGATGTACAACCTTCACCGCTTCGGAAAACCTGATCCGCTCGATGCGCCTGCCGATGATGCTGCATGTGATGCGGCTGGTAACCCGTACCTTTATCGTGTTTCTGCACGGTGCCATTGCCTATATTCCGTTCGCCATCTATCTGAAGGTCGAACCCGAGTTGGTCTGGCTACTGGCAATTCCCGGGGTGATCGCGATTGTGCTGGCAACCATCCCTATGACCGCGCTGTTCGGCCTGATGGCCGCCCGCTACCGCGATCTGCAGCCGGCCATCGCCAATTTCATGCAGTTGGGCTTCTTCATGACGCCCATCATCTGGAAGGCGGAAATGCTCGGGCCGCATCGCTGGGTGGCCGACTTCAACCCGATCTACCATTTCATTCAGCTGGTCCGCGAACCGCTGATGGGGAAGGTGCCGCCCTCCCATTCGTATTGGGTCGTAGCTGGTTTTATCGCGATGGCCTACCTGATCGCCATTCCCCTGTTGGCGCGTAACCGCCACAAGATCTCCTTCTGGGTTTGATATGACCAACATCAGTGTCGTCAACTGCAGTGTGCAGTTGCCGATTTACGGCACCAACAACCGCTCGATGAAGGGCGCAATCATGTCGGCGGTCACCGGTGGCCGCGTGGCGCCGACCAGCCGCAACGTGACCGTCGTGGACTCGCTCAAGGATGTTTCCTTCGAACTGAGGGAGGGCGACAAACTGGGCCTGATCGGCCACAACGGCGCGGGCAAGACCACATTGCTCAAGACCTTGGCAGGCGTGTACGAACCCACCTCGGGCTACGTGCGCAGCCGCGGCCGCATCGCCAATCTGTTGGATGTCACCATGGGCATGGATTTCGAGGCCACCGGCCTGGAGAACATCCGACTCAAGGGTCTCCTGCATGGGCTTGCGCCTGCCGAGATCGCCAAGAAAGTGCCGGCGATCTGCGATTTTTCCGGTCTTGGTCCCTACGTGAACATGCCGGTTCGCGTGTATTCGAGCGGCATGCTGGTGCGTTTGGCGTTCTCCATCGCCACCAGTTTCGATGCCGACATCCTGCTAATGGACGAATGGCTGGGCGTGGGCGATGCGGATTTCAACGCGCGTGCGCAGGAGCGCCTGTCGGAGATCGTGCAGAAGGCGAGCATTCTGGTATTGGCCAGTCATAACAAGGACATTATCGCTGCCAACTGCAACCGCATCATGCATCTCGAGCATGGACAAGTGACCAGCGACGTACCTTGCGGGGGAGCAGCCTGAGCGCATGAATACCCAGAACCGGGACTATTGGCTGTCAAGGGACGGAAACCTTTACGCCGACCAGCAGAAGGTCAGGCGCGAGGCAGGCAACAACAACTACGCCCAGCAGGAGCAGTGGCTGGTGGATATGCTGCGCAGCCTTGCGGCCGAGCGCGGCACTCCGCTGAGGGTCCTGGACTATGGTGTTGGCTTCGGTCGAATGGCGCGGGTACTGGCCGAGCACGAATTCGTCGACTACTACGGATACGATATTTCCGACGCGATGGTCGAGCCACTGTTCGGTGCGCCGCCGGCCCGCTATGCGGGCGATATCGCCCGACGGGTGATGGTGGGTCAGGATCTGCCGACGTTGGCTGGCGAGCAGCGCTTCGATGTGATCTTCACCGTGTCGGTGATGATCCACAATTCACCCGACCAGGCGCGCGAGGTTCTGTCGGGGATGCGCGCGGTGCTGGCCCCGGGCGGCTGCATCTGCCTGGTGGAGAACCGTCCGGTTGCCATCAGCATGCTTGGCAACCTCTGGCATGCTGGCTGCTGGAGCCATGATTTCGCCTACACCACCGCAGCGGACATGGACGTGGATGTGGACGACGGTATCCTTGCCGATCATGGCATCTACTTCCTGCGCGAAATCGCGCCCGGATCTGAACGGCGGGTACGGGTTCCCGGCGACCATGGTTTCGAGGCCACCGGCAAGGCCGATTACCTGCTGCGCAGCCATGACAATACCCAAACGGTAGTGCGCGGGCTGGAAACCGAGATCAATGTCAGCGGTAGCCAGCTGGCTGAGCTTCGCGATGCCGTGGAACTGTACCGGCGTGCTGAGCAGCACGCGGTCACCGCTTTCAAGGCCGTGGCCGAAGTGCTGCCTCCAGCGCTGCGCGAGCGGGCGGGGAGCGGGCACCTGACCGATGTGCTGGATTTGCTGCCGAAGCTGGGTGACCAACTACGTGAACTGGGCCAGGCCCACCAGCAGCAGCTCGGCGCGGAGCGCCTGGAAGGGCAGCAGCAACTTGAAGCGGCACGCCTGGAAGGGCAGCAGCAACTTGAAGCGGCACGTCTGGAAGGGCAGCAGCAGGTCGGTGCGATTCGGCGGGAGATGCAGCAGCAGCTGGACAGCCTACGCAGCACGAGCGGCGAAGAATTGTCGCAACTGCGTGCCGACCATGCCGCACGCGCTGAGCGATTTGAATGGCAACTCGGCCTGCGCGAGCGCATCGGCCAGTGGTTGGCCAGGGAGGAAGAAGCACCGATAGCCCCGCCACAGCCCTTGCGCGCCGCCGAGCCGCAGCTAGCGGCCGCCGCACCGTTGTTCCAGTTCGATGCGCCGCGCGACACCCGGTTTGCCCAACTGGTTCCAGGGCATGAACGCGCCTGCCATGTGATGCACCAGGAGTGGTTCGGCATCCGCGCCGCCGCGGGTGCGCTGCCAGGGCACAAATTGGCGGTGTCCGCATCCGAGCGGCCTTCGGTGCACGATATCGAAGCCGTCGCTCGTCGTTTCGAGTCTGAACGGATTGACCGCGTGGTCGTGCATGGCTTCTCCAATGCGATGGCAGCCTGGATCAAGGGGCTTTCCGCAGCGGGCTTCAGCCACATCAACCTGGTGTGGCATGGCGCGCCGGTGATGTGGGTGCACAACGAAGAGCGCCGCTTTTTCGCGCTGGCCCTGCAGTTGGCACGGCAGGGCTACATCCGGCGCATCCAGGGCATGCGTGGCGGAACCCATGCTGCCATTGGTTCGGTTGGCTGGCAGGCGCAGATCTACAACATGCCTCCGCGCTTCGAAAGCAGCATGCCGCGGCATGCCCGTCGCCACGCGCAGGCCATCGCCTTCTCACCATCCTGGAATCTGGTGCATAAAAACCTGTCGACCAACGTGGCCGCCGCGGTGGCCTGTCCCGCGGTCGACAACATCTGGGTGATGGCGAGCGACTTCCAACTGCCCTACAGCACCGAAAAGAAGATCGAGGTGCTGGCCAAGCTCGACCAGGCACAGATGATGGAGACGATGTCGCTGTGCGATATCGTGCTCAATGCCTCGGTGGTGGACTGCCATCCGATGGTCGAACTGGAGGCGCTCGCGGTTGGCACTCCCAGCGTACGCGGCCGCCTCGGCCTGGATGCGCTGGAAGATCACGACTATGTGCGCTTGACCCAGGTGCGTGACGCACTCAACGTAAGCGACGTCAGCGCGACCATCTCACGGATATTGAGTGTGCCGGATGCTGAGATCGAGGAGATGATGGGAGCGTATTCGGCCCAACTGATCGAGCTTTCGAACACCCGCTATGCAGAATTCATGGAGCTGTAAATGACTGGACTGAGAGTTTTTGTAACGCGCGAGTTGTTCCCCTTTACCGCAGGTGGGATTGGCCGTGTCGTTGCCAACATTCTGATGACATCGACCCAGCAGGAGCGCGAACGTACGGCAATCCTGTACGTGGGTGACGGCGTGGATGCGCATGCCTTTTCCAGTGCCTATCCGGACGTCCAGTTCCACGCTACGCATATCGGCACCTACCAGACCATCGACGACAGCGGGCGGCGCTACCCGCCATACGCGGCTTTCAACAACACGGTGCTGCATTGGGAATCGGTGTTGATCCTGCAGGGCCTGCGTGCATTGCAGGATCAGCACGGCGCGCTGGATTACGTGGAGTTTGTGGATTGGGGGGCTGCGGCCTTTGCCTCCACCCAGGAAAAACTGCTGGGCAATGATTTCGCCGAGACCACCCTGGCGGTGCGCCTGCATACCACCGACAGCATTCTGGCCGACTTCGAGCCGCGCGCACAAAGCATTCACGGCCTGAGCCTATACGACGTCGAACGCAAAGCACTGGCCGACTGTGATCTGATCGTCGGCCAGTTGGCCCCAGTCTCCGAGGCGTTCAGGGCTTTCTACGGTTTTGAGGTGGATGACTGGACGCAGCGCTCGTGCGTGCATTCGCCGCCGGTGCTGCTCGATACCTTGCCGCTGGCCACCGCATCGGTGACGCTGGAGGACAGTACCGACCTGCTGTTCACCTCCAAACTGCAAGACATCAAACGCCCCGACGTGTTCATCCGCGGCTGCGTGCAGTTCATGCGGGAGAACCCGGCGTACCATGGCAAGGCGGTGTTCCTTGCGCATTCTTTCGATGCTGCCTACCAGCAGTCGATCATGGACCTGGTGCCTGCCGATCTGGCCAATCGCGTCGTCTTCGCCAAAGGCATCAACGGAGCCATACGCGAAAAAATGATTGCCGGGTCTGTGTGCATTTTCCCATCGCCCTGGGAGTCGTTCTGCCTGGCCGCCTACGAGGCCTCGTTGTCGGGTGCGATATGCGTGCTCAACGACCGCAATCCGGCGTTCGGCGATGATACGCCGTGGCAGTCGTGGCAGAACTGCGTCAAGTTCGATGGGACACCGGCCAGCTTGTCTCATGCCCTGGGTGAACTGTTCTCGCATACGCGTCCGCGTCAGGTGCCGGTTACACAGCCAAGCACGCCCGTGCCGTGGCAGGCGGCCATCGCGCCCGCACCGCAGGCACCGCTCGAACCGCCACGGTTGAGCGCGATCGTGATCAACCAGGACACTGGCCGTGGCTTGATGCCCAGTATCGACAGCCTGCTGGCTTCGAGCTGCCTGGTGCATGAAGTGGTAGTGGTGGATGACGCTTCCATCGACCCGATCAGTCGCGAAGTGCTCAAGCGTCTGGAAAGTGTCGACAAGCGGGTACGGGTGCTGCGCCTGCCGGTGCGCTCCGGCCCAGCTGCGGCGCGCAATGCTGGATTGGCTGCTGTGGACGGCGAACATGTGCTGTTCCTGCGCGCCGGCGAGCAACTGGCGCCGCACTTCCTGGGTGCCGCGGTGCGTGGCTTGGCGACGCGACCTGCCTACGACGTGGTGGTGTCCCATCACGGGCTGGCAGCCACCTTGCCCGGCGTCGGCGACCGCGAGACCGGCTTCGATCACTGCAATGTTCATTATGGTGAAGCGCGACTGGCGGGCCTCTACGAAAATCGCTTCGCCCCGGACAGCTTCGTCATGCGTACCGAGCGGGCGCGTGCTCTCGGTTTCGACGAGGCGATTCCTGCCAACGAAACCTGGGAGCTGTTGCTGCGCGCCTGCCAGCAGGGCGTCCGCTTCATCGCCTCTTCGTCAGTGGATGTGATGTCCAAACCGGCCTATCCGTTGCTGTCTTCGCTGCATGGCGATGTCAGTGCGGCAGTGATGGAGGCACAGCGGCGCCTGCTGCACGGTAAGCGCGTGCGCCTGGGAGCGTTGCGCGTGCCGGGCTACGCGATGTCGGTGCAGGGCAGCGGTGGCGCGGTCACCCTGATGAGCATGGATGAAACCTCGCACCGCCTGCAGGAATTGATGGACAGCGAAACAGTGCGCTACACGCTGGCGTTGGCCAACCTGTTGCAGCGCCGGGCGCCGTGGACCTTGCGGCTTGGCAAGCGGTTGATTGCCCGGTTGCGTCCGCTTTACCAGCGGCTGCGCTGAGTCCGGCATTCCCTGTCGACGGGGGCGGCGTAAGGCCGTCCCCTCCTGCCTTCTGGAGAGTGTGCATGTTCGTCATCGTCGGTCACACAGCATCACTTGTGGCGGAGGATGCTGACGGCCGTGCAGTGCGCGATGCGTTGTCGACACTGCCTGCCGGCAGCCACGTGGTGCTGTTGGGGGCGGCACAGTGCGGAGCGGTGACATCACTGGATCTTCCCGAAGGTGTGGTCCTCATCGACGTGGACGCCGCACAGGCTGGTCCATCCGCCATGGGCGCGCGACGCTACCCGGGTCCACCTGCGGTGTCCGGACTGCAGGAAGGCTGGCAGGCCATGCAGCTGCTGCACTGCCTGCAGCGGTTGGAGCGCGAGATCGGGCCGATTTCCCGGATCGAACTTCCCGCCTTGGGCGCGCCTGCTTTTTGGCTGCTGCAGGAACGCGCGCTGCGGCAGGCGTTCGTTAACGCCACGGTCGCTGTACGCTTGACTGCCCTGACCAGCCTTGAAGCGGCGCGGACCGGGCAGGCGTTGTCCACCGACGATCTGCTGCGCTGTGACATGGAGCGGCGCTGCCTGGTCGATTGCGACCAGCTGCTGGCCGACAACTCGGCCATCGGCGGCGCGATCGCGCACGCAGTGGGCTTGGACGGACCTGCCTGGGAGGCGCGCTTGCAGCCCACGCAGCATGGTGAAGTAGCGGCCAGGTCGAGAGGTACTCCCTTCGCCGGAATCGCCTGCATCGCGACCGAGCCGGCAGCCGTCCGGCAGTTCATTCGAGGCGTGATCGGTCTGCTTACAGACAGCGATGGCGATCATGGCGACATCCTGTTGCTGTTCCAGGGTAGTGCTGACGGCGGCTTGGATCAGGTGCCGGTGGCTTGGCGTGGGCGTTTCCGCGCGACAAGCCTGGCCTGCCTGCTCGCCGCTGAAGGCCCTGGGACGGTGGTCTTCGCCGATCGCTGGAGCGCACGTGCTGATCTAGCTCGTACGCTTAGTGAGCAGGGGCGTCGCTGTATCGTCAATGCGGTCAACCCCGCCTTCGACATCGCAGCGGGCTGGCGCGATGGCGGGCCTGCACTGCGCTATGACGACAGCGCGCGTGCGCTGCGGGATGCGCTGGAGCGCGCTGCGCAGTGGACACCGGAAAGCTACCTGCAGGTCACTGGTGTTGCGCGGCCACTACCTTCACCAGCGACCATCACGACACCGAGGGAACGCACCGCGCCATTGGTGAGCGTGCTGGTGCCCTTTTTCAATCTAGCCGCGTACCTGCCAGCCACGCTGGCCAACCTGCGGGCCAGCGACTATCCGAACGTTGAAATCGTAGTGGTCGATGATGGTTCGACCGATCCGCTCGCGGTGGCGCTGCTCGATGCGTTGCAATGTGTGCCGCAGGCAGACCTGCGGATTATCCGCCTGCCTTTCAATCAGGGTCTGGCCGCGGCACGTAACGCCGGGTTGGCCGCCGCCGCCGGCGAGTACGTCTTGACACTGGATGCGGATGACCTGATCGCGCCAAGCTTCGTCGGCGAAGCCGTAGCCGCGCTTGATCGCCTAGCAACGTTCGATTTCGTGGTGCCGCAGGCGGCTTATTTCGACGATGTACCCACTTCGGGACGATTTCAGGATGTCGCTTTCCAGCACTGCATCGCACTGGTTGGCGAGGCCTGGCAATCCGGTCTTTACGCCAACCGCTATTCGACCGCGACCTGCTTGGGGCGGCGCGATGTCATGCGCGCGCTGGGCTATGACGAATCCCTCCGGGCCTACGAAGATTGGGATTTCTATCGGCGAGCGCTCGCGTCCGGCAGTCGCTTTGTGGTGACCAGCGATGTCAATTTCCTGTATCGGAAGCGGCCGGATTCGATGATTCATGCCCCACAGATGCGGCGCCGGCATGCTCAACTGGTTGCCGAGATGGGCGCACGTGCGACATTGCAGGGCGCGCAGATTGCCGTTGGTGCGCAGACACTGCAGGTAGTTGCCGCACCGCTGGAGACAGATGGCGACCCGCTGCACGGGCTGTTGCTGTCCGAGGTGCGGGCAACGCTCGATGAGGCGGCGCGCCTGCGCGGCAGCCGGATCGTTGGTGCGGCGTTTCGGCTGTCGGCCGGGCTGCGTGCGTTGCGCAACCGCCTGCAGCGGCGGGGCCGCTGAGCAGGGCGACCTGCTATTGCAATGCCTGCTCGCGGTGGTCGTGGTGCAGTTGGAGAATGCAGCTCCCGGAAACGGTTGCTGCGCTGGGATCAGCAGGGAGTCAATGTAAGTGGAGAGACTGATGTGGAAGACTGGTGTGGCCGTGGTGATTCCCTGCTACAAAGTGACCAGGCACATTCTGCCGTTGCTGGCGGAGTTCGGCCCCTCGGTGGAGCGAATCTACTGCGTGGATGACTGTTGCCCGGACGGCAGCGGCGAGCTGATCGAGCGCTCCTGCCAGGACCCACGGGTGATAGTGGTGCGCAATCCGGTCAACCTGGGCGTCGGTGGCGCAGTTCTACATGGTTACCGCCGCGCCACCGAAGACGGCGCGACGGTGATCGTGAAAGTCGATGGCGACGGCCAGATGGACCCATCGTTGATCGATCTGTTCGTGGCTCCGATCCTGGCTGGTGATGCCGATTACACCAAGGGCAATCGTTTCTTCGACCTGAATGAGATCAAGTCGATGCCGCTGCTGCGCCGCCTTGGCAACCTTGGACTGTCGTTCATGACCAAGGCGTCCACCGGCTACTGGAACATCTTCGATCCGACCAATGGCTATACCGCCATCCACGCAGAAGTAGCGCGTCGTCTGCCGCAGAAGTCGATCAGTACGCGCTATTTTTTCGAAAGCGACATCCTGTTCCGCTTGAACATCTTACGTGCGGTTGTCATGGATATTCCGATGGATGCCCGCTACGGAGATGAAGTCAGTGGGCTTAAAGTGTCGAGCATCGTCGGTGAGTTCTTCGTCAAGCACTTGCGCAATGTGCTCAAGCGAATTGTCTACAACTACTATCTTCGTGACATGACGCTGGCTTCGATCGAACTGGTGATGTCGTTGCTGCTGCTGGTATTCGGCACGGTATTCGGTGCCTATCACTGGATCCACTCGGCCCAGGGCGGTGTCGGTACGCCGGTCGGTACCATCATGCTGGCGGTGCTGCCATTGATGGCCGGGCTGCAGTTGCTGCTCGCCTTCCTCGCCTACGACACTTCTGCCGTCCCCAAGCAGACCTTGCATCGGCGTCTGTTGCGACACGGCAAGGTCGCCCCGGCGCGTCGCGCCGGGCCGTGATCTCAGCGCCCGTTGTCGCGCCGGGCCAGCAACAAAGACGGTGCCATGCATAACAGCATGGCGTAGAGCGGCAACTGGTAGCGCGCATCCTGGGCGATGATTGCCACCATCAGCACCGCACTGTGCACCAGTACCAGCACAGGTATCAGCAGCACGCGCCGGTCCCCGCTGCGCTGCCAGGCCACCAGTGTCAGCAACACCAATCCGATCAGGAACGGTGCCGGACGCCAGAACCTCTGCAGCCACGGTTTCATCAACGCCCGGCCAACGCGCTGTGCGGTGCCGGGCAGCATCGATGCTGCCTGTGGCCCATCCACATTGGGTTGCACCCAGCGCACGGATTTTTCGCCGTCCATTTCGATGCCCATCGCGTACAGGTACAGCGGACCATTGTTGGTTACCCGATAGCGCCAGACCATGCCGCTGGCGCACAGGATGTGACCAGCCTCGATGTCTGGCCGCTTCAGTGCCATTTCCAGCCAGATCCGAAACAGGTCAGGGCTATGCGCGACCGCAGTGGGGATGCTGAACGCATCGTCAAAGATGGTGCTGTTGACCATCGCACAACGGTAACGCCAATCACTGGCGCCGCGGTCCACGCTGCGCAGCAGGGCGGCGTCTGCGGGTGAATCGGGAACTTGGCCGGCCGCCAGATGCGCCGCCAGGTGGTGCGAGTAGGCCATGTAGGCGGCGCTGGTGCGGTGGGTGTCCAGCTTGTCGGTGATCGGTCCCTTGATCGCCCACGTCAGTCCCACGGCCAGCAGCATGCAGGTCAGTACGCGCAGGCGGTTGCCGGGAAGCACTAGTAGAATCACGAATGCGGCGGCTGCCACGGGTGGTCCGTTGTGACGCAGCGCCATGCAGGCGGTGGCCAGCAACACCAAGGCCATGCAGGTGTACCAGCGGCGCAGGTCAGGTCGCTGAAAGAACACCGCGCCAACCACCAGCGCGGTCAACGCAATCACACTGGTGGCATAGGGCACGTCCTTCCACAGCGTGATCGAGGTGACTGCGGTCAGTGGGTAGATGGCCAGCAGCGCGCCGCCCGCCAGCGAGGTCCAACGCGGTGCTCGGCATGCGCGGCGCACCACCGTTGCCAGCCAGCCCGATGCCATTGCCATCGCTGCCATCTGCACCCATGCCGCCAGTGTCGGGCTGGGGCGGATCTGCTGGATGGCCCATAGATAGAAAGCATAAAGGACGGGGTGGGCATCGCTGTAGCGGGCGGTTTCCGCCTGTCGCCACTGGTCGAGTGAATCGACGGTCATGATCGCGGGGAAGAAGATCGCCAACAATGCCGTGCCGATTACCAGCAGAGGCACGGCAGCGACCAGGCTCTCGGCTAACACGCTGCGGGACTCACGGGCGGCAGGGTGTGCATGTACCGGTGGCCAGCGGCGGGCGACGGCCAGCACGCCCAGCAACATCAGGCCCAGTGCCACCGACTGGCAGAATTGCACCCAGTACTGCAGAGGAGTACGGGTGGGCAGCAGCAGGCGTTGCGGGCTCTCGCTGATGCCGCCCAGTCGCAGGGTGAAGTCGTTACCCTCAGGCGAGTACAGATCGTAGTCGCGGCTGTTGCCGTTCCAGCTGACGCGCGCGTTGCCGGACCAGGCATGGGTCATCAGCATCAGACTGGCGCCATGGCGGTAGTAGCCAGTCCAGGTGAACTGGCCGGGCGGTGCTTTCATGGGTGAGACGATGAAATCGTTGGCAGAGTCCCACGCGGGCGTACGTGCGACCTCATCCAGCGGCACGATCCTGCCATCCACTACCAGACGCGCCCATACCTCGCGCCCCTGGGATTGCGGCGAGAGTGTGCCCAGCGCATCGACGGTGATCGTCAATGGTGTACCTGGCATCGGCGGGATCGGCACCATCCAGGTCAACAGCCAACCCAGCGTTGTGGCCAAGGCCACCCAGCCCAGCACGCGACGAATGCCAAGCGAGGCCAGCGGGCGGCGACAACGGCGCAGTATCGCCAAACAGGTCCATCCAGCGACCATGGTGACTGCGACGAACGCCAACGCTGCGATAAACCACGACAGGCTAGAGAAGGCCTGGATCGAGTAGAGGATCGCCGTGGCCAGGATGACGCCTGTGGACGTGGCGAGGACTACAGAAAGCGGCGAGTTGGAGTGCTGGTTCATGTCATTCATCAGGGGCACTTGCTTCCAACTGACGGTTTATGGCCGCATCGATGAGCAGCTGGGTCCGAATGCTTGCTGGCACCGCGGTCGGGTCAGGCCGGTGTAGAGGCTTCCAGTGGCACGTGGGATGGCCGACGTGCTGCCGCAAGCAGCGATGGTATGCAGGCCAGCGCGACGACGTAGATCGGCAGTTGATAGCGCGCATCCTGCGCGACGATGGAAATCGCCAAGAAGCCGGTATGTGCCAGCGGCAAGGCCATCACCACCAGCACGTGCCAGTCACGCCGGCGCGACCAGCCGACCACGGCTGCAAATGCAAGCGCCAACAGGAAGGCTGCCGGACGCAAGTAGACCTGCATGTCCGGCTGCAGCACCAAGGTGCCGAACCACTGGGCCAGAGGGGGGGACATCGAGTCTGGAACCGGGTCGCCCGGCAATCCGGTGATCCAGGATACCTCTCCATGGGGTGCCCACAGGCCAACCCCGGACAGGTACAGCGGATCGAACGGAGAATCGGTGACATGCCAAATCAACGCGCTGGAGCAGGCCAAGTGATCGATCTCGATATCTGGCCGTGCCATCGCCAACTTCGCCCAGATGTCGAACAGCGCGCCGCTGTTGGCTGCGGCCAGTGCACTGTTGTAGTTCTTGTTGAACACGATCGGATTGACTGTGGCGCAGTTATACGCCCAGTCTGCGTCGGTGCCGTTGATCTGGTGCAGCAACGCAGCTTCGGCTGGATCCGTTGGTGTGTGGCCGGCGGCGAGGTGAGCCGCAAGATGGTGGGAATAGGGTATGAAGCTGACCGTTCCTCGCGAGGCACCTGCCAGATCGGTGATCGGGCCTTTGAGCAGCAACAGACCGGCAATGGCGACGATGGCCGCGAGCAGCACGCGCTTGCGTGAACCTGGTAGCGCAAACCAGAGGACCAAGATTGCCGCGACGCTCACTGCAGGGCCATTGTGGCGCAGCGCCATGCAGGCGAACACCAATGCCGCCAAGCCGGCTGCACCACCCCAGCTGAGCGCGTTGCGCGCGTTGCCGAAGGACTTGTCGATCAACAGCGCGCACAGTGCGATCACTGCAGCCGAATAGGGCACGTCTTTCCACAGAGTCACCGCTGTCAGCGAGACAAGTGGGTATAGCGCGAGCAGCACCGCCGATGCATGGCCGACCCAGCGCGGCGCCTGCATCGCCTGCCGGATCGAGGCGATCAGCCAGCCAGACGCGGCAGCGAACAACAGCAACTGGACGAAAGCTGCCAGCGCAGCACCGCCATGGACCCAGCGCACGGCCAGAAGGAAGAATCCGTACAGAATCGGGTGGGCATCGTTGAACTGTCCCGAGCCGGATTGGCGCCACTGATCCAACGAGTCCGAAGTCATCAGCGCCGGGTAGAATATTCCGATCAGCAACGTGCCAATCACCACCAGCGGCAACGCATGCCATAGGGATTCGCGTAGCAGTCCAGGGTTGCCAACGCGTGCAGGGGCGGGCTGGCCGGCGCGCTGTGACAATGCGAAGTAAGCCAGTAACAGCAGCAAGCCTACCAGGGCGCTGTCGCAGAGTTGAACCCAGAATTGCCGGGCATTGCGATCAGGGTAGCTGAGTACATGGTCGGTCTGTTCGATCCCACCCAAGTGAA
The DNA here is from genome assembly GCF_001431415.1 of Stenotrophomonas humi. Classification (GTDB taxonomy): domain Bacteria; phylum Pseudomonadota; class Gammaproteobacteria; order Xanthomonadales; family Xanthomonadaceae; genus Stenotrophomonas; species Stenotrophomonas humi. The sequence continues at coordinate 95,220 of NZ_LDJI01000003.1, forward strand.
TGCTGCGGCTGCTGCCCTCTGGTGCGTACAGGTCAAGCTCGCGAGTCTGGTCACCCCATTGCACGCGAGCCTGACCGGACCAAGAATGCGAGACGAACACTAGGCGTGCCGTTTGTGCGTAGCTGCCATGCCATTCGGCGACAGTAGGCTGTTTGCCGGCGGCGGAGACCAGGAACTCACCGTTGATGATCCAATCGCCGCTTTGTTTGAACGTCGAGGGCGAAACGTTCTTGCCATCCACTTCCAAGCGTACCCATACCTCCGAGGACACCGCTTGCGGCGACTTAGTTCCGAGCGCTGCTACCGCGATATCCAGCTGATTGTCCGGGGCCGGGCGTACTGGCAGCAGCCAAGTCCAGAGCAGCCCTGCTAGAAACGCCCCACAGAGCGCCAGTGCGATAGTGCGCCGAGATAGGGGGCGCATCGCCTTGGCCAGCCAACGCACCGGCCAATACAGCGCGAAGCTGGCCGCCACCGCGGTTGCCAATACCGGGAGCAATGCCTGCAGAGAACTCAGCTGTTCTGCGCCAGGGGTACGGAAAATCAATGAGCTGCCGGCTATCAGGGACAGGAGTACGGTGATGAACAGGACCGAACGCTGGTGGCGTTCCGATAGCATGGAAGCTGTTTGCATGGGTACCTTGTATATCGTGTGGCAGCGGGGCGAGATCGGAAGCTGGCGGAAGATCAGGCAGACAAGTGCTGCTGCCACCGCCAAGCATCGGCGCAGATCTGCTCAAGATCGCGCTCGGCGCGCCAGTGCAGCAGGGCCTCGGCACGTGCCGGATCGGCATAGCAGGCATCAGCATCACCTGGGCGACGTGCATCCAGTCGGTAGGGTACCGGGTGGCCGCAAGCCCGGCCGAAGGCTTGGATGATCTCCAGCACCGAGTAACCGCGACCGGTGCCTAGGTTCAGTGTCACTGTCTGCGTTGATCCTGCCAGGTGGCGTAGGGCGTTGACGTGCGCTGAGGCCAGGTCCATGACATGGATGTAATCACGTACGCCCGTGCCGTCGGAGGTGGCGTAGTCGCTGCCAAACACCTTGACCTCCGGGCGCAGGCCGGCCGCTACCTGGGCGACGAACGGCACCAAATTGTTCGGCGCTCCGCGCGGGAGTTCGCCCAGGCGGCCACTGGGATGCGCTCCAGCAGGATTGAAATAGCGCAGAATCGCCGCGCGGAAACCATCGACGGCATGAGCGATGTCGTTGATCGCCTCCTCCATCATCAGTTTACTGCGGCCGTAGGGGTTGATCGCGCGCAGCGACGCGTCTTCTGGAATTGGACAGTGGTCCGGAATCCCATAGACGGTTGCCGAAGAACTGAATACCAGTTGCTGGCAGCCCACTGCATTCATCGCCTGCAGTAGATTGAGGGTGCCGACGATGTTGTTCTGGTAGTAGCGCAGCGGCTGGCTGAAACTCTCGCCGACGGACTTGAGTGCACCGAAATGGATAACTCCTTCTGGGCGTACCTCGGCCATGCATCGCGTCAGCGCCGGGGCATCGCACAGGTCCAGCTCGATGCAGCGAAAATTGCGTCCCGCCAATGCCTGGATCCGGTCGGGAATCCATCGCTCGCTATTGCTGAAGTTGTCGACTACGACCACGTCGTAGCCGGCCTCCAGCAACGCCACGGTAGTGTGGGAGCCGATATAGCCTGCCCCGCCGGTCACGAGAATTGTGTTGGTCAAAACCAAACCCCTGTTTGGTGGCAAATTGGATGTTGTCCACTTGCCTAGCCTTGTACTGCCACATCAGCGCTTGGCCTAGTGTTTCGCGAGGCGGTTGCCAGCGAAAACGGCCGTCTATGTCGCTGCAGTCCCTTGCGACAGGCTGTAGCCTGCTCTGCCTCGGCGATTGTACGTGCTCGGGGCAGGCAACGGACAGCCGATGTGCCCCGTCCTGGACCCGGGGTGCGCCCATGCGTAGGGGTATAGGCCATTCCTGTGTGGCGCTGATGGAGCCGGCTCAGTCCTGTCCGCGCTCGGCTTCGAGGATCGCAATTTTCCTTGACAGATGTACGATCTGCTTCTGGTTCTGCTTGTCTTTGGCGTAGGTATTGAACAGTTGGAATGCCACTACGAGTGTCAGCCCGTACAGCAGCAGGTCGCTACCGCGGCCCACCCCAAGCATGTTCGCCAGCATCGTCAGAAGATTCGGGAACAGAATCGAGACTATCGCCGAGATGACGAAAGCAACCAGCAGAACCTTCTTGAAGGCATTTGATCGGCTGGTGCCACGCGAGGAAAGAAAATACCACGCGATCCATAGGATGGCGGCAATCAGGAGTGAGCGGATGAGCATGGTTACTTTATGACCTTTCTTAGCAGGGCATCAAACCCGATGTTGACGGCATTGATCATCGACTGGCCCTTGCTACGCGAGTAGTCGGTGTAAATGATGGTAACGGGGACTTCGGCATATCTCATGCCCTTTTCGCCGATGCGCTCGATGATCTCCGAGGCATGCGAAAAATCCGGCAGTTCCAGTTTCAATGCTTGTGCGGTGGCGCGACTGAACACCCGCAGGCCATTGTGCGTGTCGGTCAGCTTCACGCCGGAGGTAATGTTGGAGAACCACACGGCGGCCTTGAGGATGACGCGCTTCATCGTGGGCATGTTGATAGCCTCACCCAGGAAGCGCGAGCCCAGCACGATATCTACACCGGTCTGTTTGATGTGGGTGAGCATCGAGCGTACATCTTCGATGCGATGCTGGCCGTCGGCGTCATAGGTAACGAAGTACTCGATCCGCGGATCCAGCAGAGCGAAATCGATACCGGTCTGCAGCGCGGCGCCCTGGCCCAGGTTGATCGGATGCTTAACAAGTTTGGCACGAGTGGCGGCCACGCGTTCGCGCGTATCGTCCCGGCTGCCATCGTCGATGATGATGATGTTGCGGAACTCGGCGGGAATTCCGTCGATGGTCCCGGCGATGGCTGCGCCTTCATTGTAGGCAGGGATGATCAATGCAACGTTGTCGAATGTTTCATTCATGGCCTGGTGCCTTTTCCTGTCGCGTCCGGAAAATCACGGTCGACATGATGATGTAATTCCAAGCAGCTACGAAGACCATGACGATGGCCTTGGCGACATACTGGTTGATTCCGACTGGGCCGCTTAGCACAGTGATCGCGATGTTGCCGATGAGTAGATTGACGACCGCCAGCGCGACGTATTTTACCAGTTCCGTGCTGGCCTGGTTGCTGCTTTTGAATACCCAGGCCCGGTTGAGCAGATAACTGGTAACTAGGCCGCAGCCGAAGCTCGCTGACTGGCTGAGGATCAGCCAGTCCAGCCCAAGCGAGCGCTGGAGCAGGATGAAGACCAGATATTCAATCGCCGCTGCACTGCAGCCTGAGATGAGAAAACGCAGCAGCCTTGGATTCATGACGATTCCGCATGGGCAGGGGGGAGGCTTCGGCGGAAACCGGCAGGATGGTTCGCCAAGCGGCAATGCGGTGGGAAAGCAAGGACGGGCATGGCAATGGCGTATCCGGGGTATCAGGTGGCGATGCGCGCCGAAACCGCGTCGTGACCGCAGCTCTGGATCATAGCCGTTTGACGCCGTCGACGACATCGGCATGGGCGTGCGTCGCCGGGACCCGGTGCGGTCAGATGCACCGGGTCGTATCACTCACAGAGCAGCTTCCAACTCCGGCAGCAGGGTAAACAAATCACCCACCAGTCCGATATCCGCTATCTCAAAGATCGGCGCATCGCCATCCTTGTTGATCGCCACGATCGTACCGGCGTCCTTGATGCCGGTCAGGTGCTGGATGGCGCCGGAGATGCCCACGGCGATGTACAGCTCCGGGGCGATGATCTTGCCGGTCTGGCCGACCTGCATGTCGCTGGGCACATAGCCGGCATCCACGGCAGCACGCGAGGCACCGACGCCGGCACCGAGCTTGTCGGCCAGCTGGTAGATCACCTTGAAGTTCTCTTCCGAGCCCACGCCACGGCCACCGGAGACCACGCGCTTGGCGCTCTGCAGGTCCGGGCGGTCGCTCTTGCCCGCAGCCAGGCCGATGAAGCGGGTGTGCGACGGCAGGGGTGCGTCGACGCTGATCGCTTCGACCGGGGCGTTGTTGCCCTTTGCTGCTTCCTGCCAGGAGGCGGCGCGCACAGTGGCCACGACCACCTGGTCGGCCGGCACCTCGACGGTGATGATGGCGTTGCCGGCGTAGATCGGGCGCTTGAAGGTGTGCGGGCCTTCGACGCTCATCAGGTCGGAGACCTGGTTGACGCCGAGCAGCGCAGCCACGGCCGGGACCAGGTCCTTGCCGGTGGTGGTCGAGGCGCCGAACACGTGGCTGTAGCCGGCGGCAGCCTTGGCGATCTGCGGGGCCTGCACCTGGGCCAGGGCGTGCTCGTTTGCCGGGTTGGCCAGGGTGAGCACCTTGCTGACGCCGGCGATCTGCGCGGCTTCTGCGGCGATGGCGGCCGGGTCGGCGGCCAGCACCAGCACGTCGATGTCACCACCGACGGCAGCGGCGGCAGAGACAGTCTTGGCGACGGCGCTGTTGAGCTTGCCGTCCAGGTGTTCGGCGATGACGAGAATCTTGGCCATTACAGCAACCCCTTCTGCTTGAGTGCGGCCACCAGTTCGGCGGCATCCTTCACCATGACGCCCTTGCTGCGCTTGGCCGGGGCGGCGTAGTGGGTGGTCTTGAACGTATCGGCGGCTTCAACGCCCAGGTCGGCCAGCTGCAGGGTTTCCAGCGGCTTGGCCTTGGCCTTCATGATGTCTGGCAGCTTGATGAAGCGCGGCTCGTTCAAGCGCAGATCGGTGGTGATCACCGCCGGCAGATCGACTTCCAGCGTTTCCAGGCCTGCGTCGACTTCGCGCGTGACCGTCGCCTTGCCGTCGGCGATCTCAACCTTGGAGGCGAAGGTGGCCTGCGGGCGCGCCCACAGCGTTGCCAGCATCTGGCCGGTCTGGTTGGCGTCGTCGTCGATGGCCTGCTTGCCAAGGATCACCAAGTCCGGCTGTTCTTTCTCCACCAGCTTGAGCAGGGTGCGAGCGGCGGTCAGCGGCTGGATGGCCTGGTCGGTAACCACATGGATGGCGCGATTGGCGCCCATGGCCAGGCCGTTGCGCAGATGTGCCTGGGCGTCAGCCGGCGCGATGGTGGCGACGACGACTTCGGTGGCGATGCCTTTGTCACGCAGGCGAAGGGCTTCTTCCAGTGCGATTTCATCGAACGGGTTCGGCGAGAGCTTGACGCCATCGGTGACCACGCCGGAACCATCCGGCTTGACCTGAATGCGGACGTTGTAGTCCACCACGCGCTTGTACGCGACGAGGATTTTCATGTGCTGCAGGGTCCTTCGATTGCTGAGGGGGCCGACGCAAGCCGGTGATTGGTGTTTGTTCGCGATTCTAGCCGGGTAGGTGCTTCCATGCGAATGCGTATGGTGATGCTGCTTAGCAGCAATTGTCCGGACATAATTCGGGAATAGTCCATGTGCTGTCAACGGGGGAGGCTGGCCGGAAGTGCTCGCGTTATATCCTTATGGGATTAGTTCGCTGCAATTGGCGACAGCGAGGAGGATCGTGGCGTGGCTACTTGGCTTGTGACCGGCGGTGCCGGCTTTATCGGCGGCAATTTTGTGCTGGAGGCGGTGAGCAAGGGCGTCCGTATCGTTAACCTGGATGCGCTTACCTACGCCGGCAACCTGAAGACGCTGGCGAGTCTGGACGGTAATCCGGACCACGTGTTCGTACAGGGAGACATCGGGGATCGTGAGCTTGTCTCGCGTCTGTTGGCTGGGCATCAGCCTGATGCGGTGCTGAATTTTGCGGCGGAAAGTCATGTGGACCGCTCCATCGATGGGCCGGGTGCCTTCATCCAGACCAATGTCGTCGGCACCCTGGGCCTGCTTGAGGCGGTGCGTGACTACTGGAAGGCGCTGCCGGCCGACAAGGCGCAGGCATTCCGCTTCCTGCATGTGTCGACTGACGAGGTCTACGGCACGCTGGGTGAAACCGGTAAGTTCACCGAAACCACACCATATGCACCGAACTCGCCGTATTCGGCTTCGAAGGCGGCGTCGGACCATCTGGTGCGCGCGTTTCACCATACATATGGACTGCCGGTGCTGACCACCAACTGCTCCAACAATTACGGTCCGTATCACTTCCCGGAAAAGCTCGTCCCGCTGGTAATCGCCAAGGCGTTGGCCGGGGAGCCCTTACCTGTCTATGGTGACGGCAAGCAGGTGCGCGACTGGCTGTTCGTTGCAGACCATTGCGAAGCAATCCGCACCGTTCTGGCCAAGGGCATGGTTGGCGAGACCTATAATGTGGGTGGCAATTCGGAGAAGCAGAACATTGAAGTAGTGCAGGCGATCTGTGCGTTGCTGGATGCGCGTCGTCCGCGTGACGACGGGCAGCCGCGCAGCAGCCAGATCACCTATGTCACGGATCGCCCCGGTCATGACCGCCGCTATGCGATTGACGCTTCCAAGCTCAAGAACGCGTTGGGCTGGGAGCCGAAGTATACGTTCGAACAAGGTATCGCCTTCACGGTTGACTGGTACCTGGATAACCAGGAGTGGGTCAATGGCGTGCTTGATGGCAGCTATCGTTTGCAGCGCATCGGTACCGCGGCTTGATGTGAAAACCCAGCAAGAGCCTGCACATTTGTGTTTGGGCGTTCCAAGGAAAAATCCATGACGCGACGTAAAGGCATCATCCTCGCTGGCGGCTCCGGCACGCGGCTGTACCCGATCACCAAAGGGGTCAGCAAGCAGCTGCTGCCGGTGTACGACAAGCCGATGATCTATTACCCGCTCAGCGTGCTGATGATGGCGGGTATCCGCGAGGTGCTGATCATCAATACGCCGCATGAGCAGGCGCTGTTCCAGCAGTTGCTGGGGGATGGATCGCAGTGGGGCATGAGCATCGAGTACGCGGTGCAACCGAGCCCTGATGGCCTGGCGCAGGCGTATCTGATTGGCCGTAATTTTGTCGCTGGCCAGCCAAGCTGCTTGGTGCTGGGCGACAACATCTTCCACGGCCATGGTCTGCGTGAAGTACTCAAGCGTGCCGATAGCCAGCAGCAGGGCGCAACCGTGTTCGGCTACTGGGTCAATGACCCGGAACGCTATGGCGTGGCTGAGTTCGACAAGGAGGGAAGGGTTGTCGGTTTGGTGGAGAAGCCGGAGAAGCCGCGCTCCAACTATGCGGTAACCGGCCTGTACTTCTATGACGGAAATGCGAGCGACTATGCGGCGGCGTTGAAGCCCTCGCCACGTAATGAGCTGGAAATCACCGATCTCAATCAACGGTATCTGGACGAAGGTTCACTTCAGCTTGAAGCCTTGGGTCGCGGTTTTGCTTGGTTGGATACGGGCACGCACCAGTCGCTGCTGGAAGCCTCCAATTTCATCGAAACCATCCAGACGCGCCAAGGCCTTCAGGTCTGCTGTCCGGAGGAGATTGCCTACGGCCAGGGCTGGATCAGCAGCGAACAGTTGCTGGCGTTGGCTGCACCCTTGTCCAAGAACGGCTATGGCCAGTATCTGAAGAAGCTTGTTGAACGAGGAATTGTTCCGTGAAGGTAATTGGAACCGCATTGCCGGGTTGCGTCGTCATCGAGCCGGCGGTGTTTGGCGACGAGCGTGGCTTCTTCTTCGAAACCTGGAATGCCGAGCGGTTCGGGGCGTTGGGTCTGCCCGATAAATTCGTGCAGAGCAATGTTTCCGCTTCCAGCAAGGGGGTGCTGCGTGGCCTGCATTACCAGTGGCCGCGTCCGCAGGGCAAGCTGGTCAGCGTGCTGGAAGGTGAGGTGTATGACGTGGCGGTGGATATCCGTCGCGGCTCGCCGACCTTTGGTCGTTGGGAGGCGGTGATCCTTAGCGCGGAGAACAAGCGCCAGTTCTGGATCCCGGAAGGCTTCGCGCATGGGTTTGCTGTGCTCTCCGAGCGCGCGGTGTTCAGTTATCTGTGCACGGAGGTGTACCTGAAGGACGTGGATGCCGCTGTGCGCTGGAACGACGCCTCCATCGGCGTGGATTGGCCGATCAGCGGTCCGATCTTGTCGGCCAAGGACGAGAATGCGCCCTTCCTGCAGGACATCGCGGAAGAACGCCTGCCGGTCTATATGCCGTGACAGTCCTTGTTTTCGGCGGCAACGGCCAGGTTGGCCAGGAACTGCTGCGCGCGCTGGCACCGTTGGGCAATGTGGTGGCAACGACACGCAGCGGCCTTCTGCCTGATGGTCGCGTCTGCGAAATCGCTGATTTCGGCGAGCCTGAAAGCCTGCCTGCACTGCTTGACCGTCTGCGTCCATCGGTGGTCATCAATGCTGCGGCCTATACTGCGGTGGACCGCGCGGAACAGGAGTCTGAGGCCGCGTTTCTGGTCAATGCGCAGGCGCCGGGAGTGATCGCGCGGTGGTGCGCTGCACATCGCGTGCCGATGGTGCATTACTCCACCGACTACGTGTTCAACGGTGAAGGAACTGCGCCATACCGCGAGAACGAGCCGACCGCGCCGCTGGGCGTATATGGCACCAGCAAGCGCGATGGCGAAGAGGCGGTTCGTGCAGCCGGCGGCCGTCATCTGATCTTCCGCACTGCGTGGGTCTATGCATCGCATGGCGGGAATTTCCTGCGCACGATGCTGCGCGTGGGCGCCGAACGCGACGAGTTGCGCGTGGTGGCCGATCAGGTCGGCACGCCGACACCGGCTGCGCTGATTGCCGACGTGACCGTAAAGGGCTTGCAGCACCCGGATCAGCTCTCCGGCACGTGGCACCTGACAGCCTCCGGGCAGACCAGTTGGCACGGCTTTGCCGAGGCGATCTTCAATGAGGCCAAAGCCGCGGGGCTGCTTGCGAAGGCGCCGATGGTGCATGCGATCAGCAGCGCCGAGTATCCAACGCCGGCCAAACGTCCCTCGTGGTCGGTACTGGACAACCGCAAGCTGCAGCAGGATTTCGGCATCGTGCTGCCGCCATGGGAGCAGGGCCTGCATCGCATCATTGGCGAGCTGGCTTCCGCCAAGGCATAAGTGGAAACGAAAAATCCCGGGCATGCCCGGGATTTTTCATGGGGACGATGGCGGTGGCTCAGGCGCGACCGTACGTGTCCTCGAAGCGCACGATGTCATCCTCGCCCAGATAGCTGCCCGACTGCACTTCGATCAGCTCCAACGGCAGCTTGCCCGGGTTGCGCAGGCGGTGCGTAACACCCAACGGGATATAGGTGCTCTGGTTCTCGGCAAGCAACAGCACTTCATCACCGCGGGTGACTTCAGCGGTACCGCTGACCACGATCCAATGCTCGGCGCGGTGATGGTGCATCTGCAGGCTCAGCGTGCCACCGGGCTTGACGGTGATGCGTTTGACCTGGAAACGCTCGCCATGATCGATGGAGTCATACGCGCCCCAAGGGCGATAGACCTTGCGGTGCCAGGTGGCCTCGCTGCGGCCGTCGGCTTTCAGGCGCGCCACGACATCCTTCACTTCCTGCATGCGGTCGGACCTGCCGACCAGTACCGCGTCATCGGTCTCAACCACGATGACGTCATCCAGTCCGACCATCGCAATCAGGCGCTCACCGTAGGCGAAGGTGTTGCGGCAATCGATGGCGATGACATCACCGTTGTGCGCGTTGCCGTCGGCATCCTGCTCTGACACATCACGCAACGCAGTCCATGAACCGACATCGCTCCAGCCTACATCCAGTGGCACCACGGCGGCGTCGCTGGTCTTTTCCATCACCGCATAATCGATGGAGTCGGATGGGCTGGCCGCGAATGCATCGGCATCCAGGCGGATGAAATCGCTGTCACGGCGTGCCTTGTCCCACGATGCGCGGCAGGCGGCGAGAATCTGCGGCTGCAGGCGTTCGAGTTCTTCCAGGTAGCGCGACGCGCGGAACAGGAACATGCCGCTGTTCCAGTAGTACTCGCCCGAGGCGACATAAGCCTCGGCGGTGGCCAGGTCGGGTTTTTCGACAAAGCGCTCGATGGCGCGGGGACCTTCGCCGGCGGTTGCCTTGATGTAGCCGTAGCCGGTTTCGGGGGCCGTTGGTTGAATGCCGAAAGTGACCAGCTTGCCCTGTTCGGCAACTGTGGCGGCCAGGGTGATGGCCTGATGGAAGTGCTCGACGTTGCGGATCAGGTGATCCGACGGCAACACCAGCAGCAACGGATCATCGCCATTGCGGCGTGCTTCCAGTGCTGCCGCGGCGATGGCCGGGGCGGTGTTGCGACCAATCGGCTCCAGCAGGATCGCCGATGGCGTCGTGCCCACCTGCTGCAGCTGCTCGGCGGCAACAAAGCGGTGCGCTTCGTTGGCCACCACAATGGGTGGCAGCGCGGCCACATCGGCCACGCGCAGCCAGGTGGACTGCAACATGCTGTGTGTCCCGGACAGCTGCAGGAACTGCTTGGGATAGGCTTCGCGCGACAGCGGCCACAGCCGCGTGCCGGAACCACCAGAGAGGATGACAGGCAGGATCGGGCTCATGGCGTTCCTCAGGCGGTGATCAGTTCGGAAATTTTGCGGGTGAGTTCGGCCAGCAATGCGGCATCGCCCCGGGTTTCCACATTCAAGCGGAGCAAAGGTTCGGTATTGGAACTGCGCAGGTTGAAGCGCCATTGGCCGAAATCGGCACTGATGCCATCGGTGTGATCCAGCGCGGGCGACTGTTCGGCGAAGTGCGCCATGACGCGTGCCACGGCCGCCTTGGCGTCGCTGACCTTGAAGTTGATCTCACCGCTGCAGGGGAAGCGGGCGATGCGGTCTTCGACCAGATCGGCCAGCGAGTTGCCACTGGTGGAGACCAGCGCAGCGATCAGCAACCACGGAATCATGCCCGAGTCGGCATAAGCGAACTCACGGAAGTAGTGGTGCGCGCTCATCTCGCCGCCATACACGGCATTCTCCGCGCGCATCTTTTCCTTGATGAAGGCATGGCCGCTCTTGCACAGCACCGGCACGCCACCGGCTGCTTCCACCATTTCCACGGTGTTCCAGGTCAGGCGGGGATCGTGGACGATCTTTCCACCCGGATTGCGCGACAGGATGGCCTTGGCCAGCAGGCCAACCAGGTAGTAGCCCTCGATGAAACGGCCATCGTGGTCGAAGAAGAAGCAGCGGTCGAAGTCACCGTCCCAGGCAATGCCGAAATCCGCGGAATGCTCGCGCACCGCATTGGCGGTGGCGGAACGGTTTTCCGGCAGCAACGGATTGGGGATGCCGTTCGGGAAGCTGCCATCGGGTTCATGGCAGATGCGCACGAACTCGAACGGCAGGTGCGGGGCCAGCAGATCAATGATGGAACCCGCGCCTCCGTTGCCCGCGTTGACCACCAGCTTCAGTGGCTTCAGCGTGGACGCATCCACATAGCTCAGCAGGTGCTGGATGTAGGCGCTCTTGTCGTGCTCGGCCACCTGTCCGGCGCGGGGTGCCTGCGGTGCACTGTCATCGGCGGCTACTGCGTCGGAAATGGCAAGCAGGCCGGTGTCCGAGCTGATCGGCTTGGCCTGCTCACGCACCAGCTTCATGCCGTTGTAGTCCATCGGGTTGTGGCTGGCAGTGACCATCACCCCGCCGGCCGCGTGAAGGTGGCCGGTCTGGAAATAGACTTCCTCGGTGCCGCATAGGCCGATGTCGATGACGTCGCGGCCCTCGCCACGCAGGCCATCAGCAAGTGCATCCTGCAGGCCCGGGCTGGTCAGGCGCACATCATGGCCCAGTACCACCGGCCCGGCGTCGAGCTGCGTCGCAAGTGCCTTGCCGATTTTGCGGGCCATGTCTTCGTTGAGTTCGCTGGGCACGCGGCCGCGGATGTCATAAGCCTTGAAGGCGGGAAGGGGCATGCAAGCGTCCTGCGGGTGATAGACGGCTAGTTTAATCGGCTCAGGGGCGCAAAGCTGTCTGTGGACTGGACGAACGTCCAAGGCGGCTGGCGGCGGACAATGGCTAGAATGCGGGAATCATTACTACTGTGGGCGTGAAGCGATGAGCGATCTCTCAATCCCGACCGGGCAGCGCGGCAAAGTGTTTCCCAGCGCCGCGCAGGCCCTGGCCGGCATCGTGGCCGATGGCCAGACCCTGGCCGTCGGTGGTTTCGGACTGTGCGGCATCCCCGAGGCGCTGATTGCCGCGCTGCGTGACAGCGGGGTCAAGGGCCTGACCGCCATTTCCAACAATGCCGGTGTCGATGGCTTCGGCCTGGGCCAGCTGCTGGAAACCCGCCAGATCAAGAAGATGATTTCGTCCTATGTGGGCGAGAACAAGGAGTTCGAGCGGCAATACCTGGCCGGCGAACTGGAGCTGGAGTTCAATCCGCAGGGCACCCTGGCCGAGCGTCTGCGCGCGGGCGGCGCCGGAATCCCCGCCTTCTTCACCGCCACCGGTTACGGCACGATCGTGGCCGAAGGCAAGGAGACGCGCGAGTTCGATGGCAAGCACTACGTGCTGGAAACCGCACTCAAGGCCGACGTGTCGCTGGTCAAGGCCTGGAAGGCGGATACCGCGGGCAACCTGTTGTTCCGCAAGACCGCGCGCAACTTCAACCCGGCCTGCGCCATGGCTGGCAAGGTCTGCGTGGTCGAAGTGGAGGAGATCGTGGCGCTTGGCGCGATCGACCCGGACCAGGTGCACCTGCCGGGCATCTACGTGGATCGCATCGTATTGAACGCAACGCCGGAGAAGCGCATCGAACAGCGCACCGTGCGTCAGGAGGGGAACTGAAATGGCCTGGACCCGTGACGAAATGGCAGCGCGTGCTGCCCGTGAGCTGACCGACGGCGCCTACGTGAACCTCGGTATCGGCCTGCCGACGCTGGTGGCCAACCATATCCCGGAAGGCATGGATGTCTGGCTGCAGTCCGAGAACGGCCTGCTCGGTATCGGGCCGTTTCCGACCGACAGCGAAGTCGACGCCGACCTGATCAACGCCGGCAAGCAGACCGTCACCGCGCGTGCCGGTGCCAGCTATTTCGGCAGTCATGACTCGTTCGCGATGATCCGCGGCGGTCACATCAACCTGGCCATCCTGGGCGCGATGCAGGTCACCGACAAGGGTGATCTTGCCAACTGGATGGTGCCCGGCAAGATGGTCAAGGGCATGGGCGGCGCGATGGACCTGGTGGCCGGGGTGCAGCGCGTGGTGGTGCTGATGGAGCACACCGCCAAGAACGGTGAGCACAAGGTGCTGCCCGAATGCACCTTGCCGCTGACCGGCGTGGGCGTGGTCAACCGCATCATCACTGACCTCGCGGTGTTCGATGTCACTCCTGAGGGCCTGGTGTTGGTCGAGGCTGCACCTGGCGTCAGCGATGAAGAGCTGAAGGAAAAGACGGGTGTGACGTTCGGGCACGCGTGAGCCGGGTCTTGCGGGCCGAACTTTCGGCCCGCAGTCCTGGGTGTTACCGACGGCGGGCGTACGCGTAGTCGTGATCAGGCGCTGGATCCTGGTTTGAGTTACCGGTCAGCGTGGATGTTTCGATGATCTGGAAGCCCGCGGCATGAACAACCGCACCGCTTATCCGCTCGATGGCATGCGCCAGTGTGCCGTCGATCTGTCCTGTTTCAGATTCAAACGCACTCGTATGGAGATGCGCATCCAGCAGCGGGCGTAGCGCCGACAGCCGCACCCAGAACATGCTGCCAGAAGCGAACAGATCGGCCTCGATGTCCTCGTCAAGTCCCAGGCGGGCCTGCAGCTTTTCAAGATGGGAGATATTGCCTCCCATGAACTGTGTGACAGGAAGCAGATGGCCGGCAGGAGCGATCATGCCCACATCAGGATGTAGGCGCAGATACTCCAGGATGGTTTGGCCAGTTTGATTCCCAATCAGCTTGTCCACCATTTCCCTGCGCCATTGGTCACCGTTGCCGCGGTGGACCGAGCGCTTTGTGTGCAGCTTCAGCACGACATCCTCGCCTTCGTCGAGCAGACGATTGGCTGCATGCAGGAAGGGCAGGATGTCCCGTCCTCTGTTGGCGAATGCCAGCACGTCTATTTCGTCGCCAAGTCGATGCTTGGCAACAATTCGGCGCACGTCCGTGTCGTGTTCGTGCGTGGTGGTTATCACGATACGTGCCTGCAGTGCGCTGGATTCAACGATGCCCAGCAGCTCTTCAAGCACGTCCAGGTACCAAGCATGTATGACGATACATGGCCGACGTACAGAGACAGTCCGAGGCTTGAGTGCCTGTCGGGTTGCGGCCAGCCACGCATGGCCCAGGCGCGCATCCGGTTCCAGTACTGCCCCTTCGGCCCATTCGTTCCAGGCATTGATGAAAACCACGCGCTGCGCTGGCGGTGTATCAGCAAGCCGCTTGTGGAGGGTTGTGTGCAGCCAATCGCAATAGCCGCGTGGCGATGCATGCAGGTAGACCCTTCCGCGACCGGAGCGGCGGGCTTCATTGTCCCAACCCGGGTTGACTCCCGGATAGAGCGTGTAGTCGGGAAGCTTCCGGTTGGAAACTTCCCGGGCAAGCTCACGCCAGTCCCGTACATCCCCCTGGAAATCGGGGTTGATCAGCCACTGATTGGCCGAAAGTGAGCGTGGGTTGCTCATGTTCGGCGGAAATTCGACCGCAGCGTCAAAGCCGATGTCGCGGGGATCGGGGCGCTCGAAGCCTTGGACATAGGCCAGGTGGATCTCTCCGATGCCATTGTCCAGGCACCAGTTACGCCAGCGTTGTCCCGTTGCACGGGCATCGGGCAGTAGATTGGGTCGGTACACCAACAGCATCGGCTTGCCGTCGACCTTGAGCGCCCGGCGATCACGAAGGTAAGGGGCGATGTGGCTGATGAAGGCCAGATCATCTTCCGCACTATGTTGTTGCCCGATAAGGATGTCCTCGTCGCGACCATCCCAACGTCTTGCCCAGTTCTCGTTTGCCCAGCACAGGCAGAAAGGCAGGTCGATGCTGTCGTCGGCCAACCATTGACGCAGCGGTGCCTCCATAAGGGTGCGCCCGCTGAACCAATAGAAATAGAAGCAGAAGGCACCAATGCCATACTCGGCGGCCAGTTGAGCCTGATCGCGCATGATCTGAGGGTTGCCTAGATCATAGAAGCCGAGATCGGCGGGCAGGCGTGGCTGGATGTGACCTTCAAACTGCGGCAGCGCTCGGGTGACATTGCGCCACTCGGTGAATCCTTTGCCCCACCAGGCATCGTTCTCCGCAAAAGTGTGGAACTGGGGAAGATAGAAAGCCACCAATGTCGCCGGCACGGGGGATGGCAAGGGCGCTTGCTTGTATGGCACATGGCCAATGGCTGCTTCGTCGGCACGCCAATACGGGCGTGTCGTCGAGTGTCCGGTGACCTCATGGGCACTGTCACGCCCGCGTGCTGGAAGCGGTATCCAATCCCCATGACGGCTCATCAGCCGTGTCCGCAGTCGATCGCGTTGCCCCTCGCTCAGTGGGAGCGCGCGGAACAGGCTGCGCAACAATGGGTAGAGCGCCTGCCGCAGACGGTTGTTGTTCACGGGCCGATGACCTGCGGACGATGAAGAGAGGCGGGCATCCGAACTCCGAAAAGCATATGCGGTTGGCATTCTCGGATGTTGTGGCTTTCCCGGCAAACCCAATTGCCATGTTAGCGTTCGGCCATGCTGTTCCCCCGCGAGCTCCCCGACGCCGACATCCGCCACCTTCCCGGCTGGCTGCAGCCCGCCGAGGCGGATGCCTTGCTCCACACCTTGGGCGAAACGGTACCGTGGGACGTCCACCGCATCCGGATGTTCGGCCGCTGGGTGGACTCACCCCGGCTGAGTTGCTGGATCGGCGATCCGCAGGCGCACTACCGGTATTCAGGTGCGGATTTCGTGCCGCAGCCCTGGCCGCCGTCGTTGTTGCCCTTGCGCGAACGTCTGCAGCAGGCCTGCGCGGCGCGGTTCAACAGCGTGTTGATCAACCGCTATCGCGATGGACGCGACGGCATGGGCTGGCACAGCGATGATGAGCCTGAACTGGCGGAGCGCCCGGTAATCGCCTCGTTGAGCCTTGGCGCAGCCCGGCGCTTCCTCCTTCGCCGGCGTGACGATCATGCGCTGACGGCCGAGTTCCTGCTCGCCCATGGCGACCTGCTGGTGATGGCCGGCGATACCCAGCGCTTCTACCAGCATGCGTTGCCGAAGACCGCCCGCCCGCTGGGCGAGCGGATCAACCTTACTTTCCGCTGGGTTTCAGGCCGGTGGCCCGAGCGGCATCCTGCTGGCCGCTGACCAGGGTCCAACCGATCAACTCGGTGGCTACCTTGTCCAACGCGCCTTCAAAGGCATGGGCAACATGGGGCAGTTCGGTGGAGGTTGCCGGCTCGGCGACCAGGAAGGTGCGTGAGGCCACCACGCGCTGGTCGATGCTGTGGATCAGTTTGGCGTTCAGTTCGATGGTGGCTGCGGGCATGTCGCCGCCGCGGTAGTCGGCCTCGAAGCGACGCAGGTCGGTGGTCAGCTTGTAGTCCGAACGGATGCCGGTGGCGATGCGGGCCACCGCGCTGATCCGCCCCGAATCCTCGAAGCCGCGCAGCAGGGTGTCTTCCAGCATGTCGGTGGCCGGCTGCGACCAGGTCGCGCCACGGTAGACCTCCAGTTCGCCGGGCGTAGGGCGCACATTGATGCGCGGGCTGTCGACCAGGCGCGCGGCGCTGGGCTTGGCAATGGACAGCTGCCAGTTCACCTGCGGCCACGCGGGGTCGGCGGCGACCCGCACCTGCGGGGCATAGATGGTGGTGGACTGGCGGTCGCCGCCGGCAAGGACCGAGCAGCCGGACAACACCAGCAGGCATAACGGGGCGAGCAGTTGGGTCGGCAGGGCGCGCTTCATTTGGGATCAAACTCCTTGGGGGCATCGCGACCGAGCAGGTAGCGGGCCGGGTTGTTCTCCAGCCGGTCGCTGACGCGGCGCAGGTCACGGATCAGGCCTCGCAGTTCGGTCAGGGTCGGGCCGAGCTGGGCCAAGCCGTCGTTGGCGAAGCTGTTGATGGCGGCGCGGTTCTCGCCAAGGATGGCGTCGGCATTGCCGGCCGCCGAGTCGAGTTTGCTGAGGCTGGTGTCGAGCTTGTCCAGCGTGGCTGGCAGCTGCCGCAGCACGTTCTGGTCGAGGTTGGCGATGGCACCGTTGGCGGTGTTGAGCGTGGTGTTGAGGTTGCGCGCGGCATCGCGCGCTTCGACCAGCAGCGCCTGCGTGCCTGCATCGCGGTCGGCCAGGCCGCTGCTGATGGTTTCCAGGTGGGCCAGGGTGGTCGAGATGCGGTCCACGTTCTTGTCGCTGAGCAGCTGGTCCATGCGCTCGACCACCCGGTTGGCCACGTCGGTGATGTTCTGCAATGCCGAGGGTGCGGTGGCGATGGTGGGAATGGGCTCGCGGCTGGAGGCTGTCAGTGCCGGCGCCTGGGGCGTGCCGCCGCTGAGCTGGATGATGGACGGCCCGGTGAGGCTGGTGATGGCCAGTTTGGCGCGGGTGTCTGTCTTTACCGGTGTGGTCGAGTTCAACCGTAGCCGGGCGATGACTTTGCGCGGGTCATCCGGGGCCAGCGTCAGTTCGGTGATCGAGCCCACCGCGATGCCGTTGTACTGCACCGGGCTGCCTACCGACAGGCCGGTGACGGCTTCCGTGAACACCACGCGATACTCCTGCCAGGTGCGGTCGGAGGAATACTTGGCAGCCCACAGGCCGAACACCAGCAGCGCCATGGCCACCACTATGGTGAAGGCGCCGATCAGGACGTAGTTGGCTTTGGTTTCCATGGTCAGGCGTTCTCGGACTGGATGCCGCGCGCGGCGCGGGCACGGGGGCCGTGGAAATACTCGCGTATCCACGGATGGTCGAGTTGTTCGATCTCCGGCAGCGGTGCACACGCCACCACCTTGCGGTCGGCCAGCACCGCCACCCGGTCACAGATAGCGTAAAGCGTGTCCAGATCGTGTGTGATGAGGAAGACCGTCAGGCCCAGTGCTTCCTGCAGCGTCTTGATGAGATGGTCGAACGCGGCCGCGCCAATGGGATCCAGGCCGGCAGTGGGTTCGTCCAGGAACAGCAGTGGCGGGTCAAGCGCGAGTGCGCGGGCCAGGCCGGCGCGTTTGCGCATGCCGCCAGACAGCTGCGACGGCAGTTTGTTGATGGCATCGGCCGGCAGGCCGGCCAGTTTCACTTTCAACAGCGCCAGTTCGTAATGCCAGCGTTCGTTCAATTCCGGGTGGTGCTCCTTGAGCGGCACCTGCACGTTCTCGCCGACGGTTAGCGAGGAGAACAGGGCGCCATCCTGGAACAGCACGCCGGTATTGCGCTCGATCTGCAGCCGGTCGGCCGGGTTGTCCGAGCGTGCGTCGATGCCCAGTACTTCCATCTGCCCGGCATCGGGTTTGCGCAGGCCCAGGATGGAGCGCATCAACACCGATTTGCCGGTACCCGAGCCACCGACCACGCCGAGGATCTCGCCGCGCCGCACGTCCAGGTCCAGATCTTCATGCACGGTCTGGCTGCCGAAACGGTTGACCAGCCCACGCACGCGGATGGCCATGTCAGCCGCGGGTTTGTCGGTGGTGAGGGAATGAATTGCCATCATCGTCCAGTGGTCCGCCTACCAGTCCATGTGCATGAACCACAGCGCGGCCATGGCGTCGAGGATGATGACCAGCGAGATGGTCTGCACCACGCTGGAAGTGGTGCGCTCGCCCACCGATTGCGCGGTGCCTTCAACCTTCAGGCCCTCCAGGCAGCCGATCAGGCCGATGATCAATGCAAATACCGGTGCCTTGGACAGGCCGACGAGGAAGTGCCGCACCTCCATGGTTTCGTGCATGCGTGCCAGGTACATCTGCGGCGGGATACCCAGATCGAATGCGCCGACGGTGATGCCGCCAGCCAGACCGGCGAGCATCGCGATGAAGGTGAGCAAGGGCAGCATCACCAGCAGGGCGAGCACGCGGGGCAGTACCAGCAGGTCGATGGGGTCCAGGCCCAGCGTCTGGATGGCGTCGATCTCCTCGCGTGCCTTCATCGCGCCGATCTGCGCGGTGAAGGCGCTGGCGGTGCGTCCGGCCAGCACGATGGCGGTCAGCAACACCGCGAACTCGCGCAGGAAGGCGATGCTCACCAGTTCCACCACGTAAATCTCCGCGCCGAAATCACGCAGGATCGTCGAGCCGAGGAAGGCGATCACCGCACCCACCAGATATGAAAGCAGTGCCACCAGCGGCACCGCATCCAGGCCCACCTGTTCCATCTGGTTGATGGTGGCGGTCAGGCGCAGGCGCCGTGGTTCGCGCAGCAGCCGTGCCATCTTGGACAGGTTCTCGCCCAGGAAATTGAGCATCACCACCACGTTGCGGCCGATGGCCTGCACCGAGCGGCCGAGCCGCTCCAGAGCCGCCGCCACGCCATAGTCCCGCTGTGGCCGGGGGCGCTCATCAGCAACTTCTTCGATGGTGCAGACCAGCGCCTGGTGCTCTTGGCGGAACAGCAAGCTGTCGTCGGCCAGCCCCGCCTTGTGCACAAAGCGCAGCAACAGCAGCACGCCGGCCGAATCGAGCTGGTCGATTCCCCGTGCATCAATGGCCGTGACCGGTTTGGCGCTGCCATCCAGGGCATTGACCGCACTCAGCGCGGTGGACAGCGTCCAGCTGCCTGAAAGCCGCAGCTGGCCTTCGGTACCGGGTTCCATCGTGCAGCTGGGTGGGGAGGTGTTTGTCATCATTGGCATCCGTTGCCGAGAATAACCTGTCATCCGTTGAGCGCGGATGATGCAATGCTTCCGCTTCGGGCGATACTACCGAACATGTCCGCCGAAACCCTTGCCTCCATTCCTGTCTCAGCCCCCAGCCGGGCGACCTATGCACAGCGCGTGGCCTTCGTTTCAGAAATGGCCGGGCGCCTGCACCGCTACGGCACCACCGCGCAGCGGCTGGAGGCGGCGGTGGTGGCATTGGCGCAGCAGTTGGATCTGGACTGCGAGCCCTGGTCAAACCCCACCGGTTTGATACTGAGTTTCAGCGACCCCACCCAGGCCATCGGCTCCAGTGATATCACCCGTGTGATCCGCCTTGGGCCCGGCGATACCGATCTGCATAAACTGGCCATGGCCGATGAGATTGCCGACGCGGTGTCCACCGCGCGCATGAGCATTGCCCAGGGCCATACCGCGCTGCGGCAGCTGGATAAAGACCCAGGCATGCGCGGCAAGGTCCAGATGTTGCTGTCCTTTACGCTCGGCTCGGCCGGTGTGGCCGGATTGTGGCGGCTGCCCTGGCTGGATATCGCCACTGCCGGTGTCACCGGCCTGTTGATTGGCCTGCTGCTGTTCTATACCGACCGGCGGGTGGCCACGCGCGAGGCCAGCGATGCGCTGGCGGCATTGTTGGCCGGCTTTGTGGCGGTGCTGGTGGCCTCGTTCATCGGGCCGCTGAATTTGAATTCCACCATCATCGCCTCGCTGGTGATATTGCTGCCGGGCATGTCGCTGACCAATGCGGTCAATGAACTGGCCAGCCAGCATTGGGTATCGGGCACGGCACGTTTTGCCGGTGCGCTGACCACCATCATGAAACTCACCGTGGGCGCGATGATCGCGGTCACCATCGCGAATTTCATCGGTCTGGAACCGGTGGTCAAGGCTTCGCGGCCGCAATCGGACTGGGTGGAATGGGGCTCGGTGCTGGTTGCATCGTTCGCCTTCGCCATGCTGTTCCGCGCCAGCAGGCGCGACTATCCGTGGGTGATGGCAGCCTCGCTGGCCGGTTATGCCATCTCCCGTTATGGCGGCCAGTTGTGGGGTGGCCCGGCCGGTATCTTCCTGGCGGCGATGATGCTTACCGCAGCCGGCAATCTGTTTGGCCGGCTGGTGCAGCGGCCGGGGGCGATCATCCGTTTGCCGGGCATCATCATGCTGGTTCCCGGCAGCATCAGTCTGCGCGGGGTATTGAACCTGGCCCAGCAGCAGAACGTGAACGCCGGGGAATCGGCCTTGCTGACCGTGTTGAACGTGGTGATGGCGCTGGTGGCCGGTTTGCTGTTCGGCAACCTGCTGGTGCCGGCACGCAAGAATCTGTAACGACAGACCATAAAAAAACGCCGGCAGCTGCCGGCGTTTCATTTTCAATCCTGATTACTTTTGAATCAGGAAATCTTCAACCTTGCGGCCCTGGTTGGTGAACTCGGCCAGCCAGCGCGGCTGCTTGCCACGGCCGGTCCAGGTTTCTGCCGGGTTGGCCGGATTGCGATACTTCGGTGCCACCTTCGGCAGGGTACGGCCGGTCTTGGCTGCGCCCTTGGCGGCCTTGGTGCCACGCACGGCCTTGACGGCGGGAGCGCCGGCGCCGAACAGTTCTTCAATGCTGTAGCCCGCCTTCTTGGCGGCAGCGGTCAGCTGAGCCCGAACCTTGGTGATCGGCTGGCGCTTGGCGACAACGGTTTTGCGCTTCTGGGCGTCGCGGATCAGTGCGGCCAGTTCTTTGGCCGACAGGTTGCTCAGATCAATACTCATCTAATTGACTACTCCGGATAATGGGTTCATGGGGAAAGCCAATCCGTGGCAGCGCCGCAAGAATAGCGGGCACGCGGTGTGGATGACAAACCAAATACCGTTTTGGGTGTTATGTGCAAATGAAAAGGCCGGGATGTTTCCCGGCCTTCGCAGATTACCCGATGATTTTCTGCAGAACCGTGGAGCGGTCAAGGTTCTCAGCTTCGCTGGCATTGCGCGCACGATATTCAAACGTGCCTGCGGCCAGACCGCGCTCGGACACCACGATGCGATGCGGGATGCCGATCAGCTCCATGTCGGCGAACATCGCGCCCGGGCGCAGACCCCGGTCGTCCAGCACCGCATCGACACCGGCGGCCTGCAGATCGGCCAGCAGGGCTTCGGCGGCGGCGATGACCGCGGCATCCTGCTTGGGGTTGATCATGCACACCACTGCCTGCCAGGGCGCCATCGCGACCGGCCAGAGAATGCCGGCATCGTCGTGGTTCTGCTCGATGGCGGCGGCGACGATGCGCGATACGCCGATGCCGTAGCAACCCATCGCCATCACCGCAGCCTTGCCGCTCTCATCCACCACGGTGGCCTTGAGCACTTCGGCATACTTGCGGCCGAGCTGGAACACATGGCCCACTTCAATGCCGCGCGTGATCTTCAGTTCGCCGCCGTCGCGGGCACGGTCGCCCGCCTTGACGTTGCGGATATCGGCCACTTCCGGCTCGGGCAGATCGCGGCCCCAGTTGACGCCGGCAAGGTGGAAGCCCTTTTCGTTGGCGCCGATGACGAAATCGGCCATGGCGGCCACGTCACGATCCGCCACCACGCGGATCGCCTTGCGCGGATTGAGCGGACCGAGGAAGCCCGGTTCGCTGCCCAGGTGCTCGGAAATCTCGGCCTCGCTGGCCATGCGGTAGTCGGCCAGGCCGGCGACCTTGGCCAGCTTGATCTCATTGACCTCGTGGTCACCGCGTACCAGCGCCAGCACGAATTCCTTCCCGGTGGTCATCACCGCGATGGACTTGACCGTGCGCAGCAGGGCGATGTTCATCAGCGCGGCCACGTCTTCGCAGGTCTTCTGGGTGGGCGTGTCGATCCTGCGCAGTTCCTCGCTGGCGGCCGCGCGCGGTGCGGGGTCAGCGGCGACGGCGGCTTCGACATTGGCTGCGTAGTCCGAGCCGGTGGAGAACACCAGTGCGTCCTCGCCCGAATCGGCGATCACATGGAATTCCTGCGACGCATCGCCGCCAATGGCGCCCGAATCGGCCTGCACCGCGCGGAACTCCAGTCCCAGACGGGTGAAGATGCGGGCGTAGGCGGCCTTCATGTTCTCGTATTCGGCGACCAGGCTGGCGTCGTCCAGATGGAAGGAATAGGCATCCTTCATCAGGAACTCGCGCGAACGCATCACACCGAAACGCGGGCGGATTTCGTCGCGGAACTTGGTCTGGATCTGATAGAAATTGACCGGCAGCTGCTTGTAGCTGGCCAGTTCCTGACGCGCGAAGTCGGTGATCGCTTCTTCAGCGGTCGGGCTGTAGCAGTACTCCTGCTCCTTGCGGTCCTTGATCTTCAGCAACTGGCCGCCGAACTTCTCCCAGCGCCCGGTTTCCTCCCACAGCTCCTTGGGCTGGATGGTCGGCAACTGCAGCTCCACCGCGCCGGCGCGGTTCATCTCCTCGCGCACGATGCCTTCCACCTTGCGTAGCACCCGCAGGCCCAGCGGCGACCAGGTGTACAGGCCCGAGGCCAGCTTGCGGATCATGCCCGCGCGCAGCATCAGCTTGTGGCTGATCAGCTCGGCGTCGGCGGGGGTTTCCTTGGTGGTGTGCAGGTGGAAGCGGGACAGGCGCATGGGAGGGCTTCGCAAAACGGCGGAATCGCCTATTTTGCCAGCCTTGTCGCTTGCTGGGGGTGCTGGCGCGGATCTATCCGGGGACAGGAGCGCCACACATCCGGGAGCGGGACGGCATTGGCCCGCTTGAGGCTACCGCTCCGCAGCCTCTTCCTGGCTCCAGCGAGGAACGGGCGGTTCTGCAACCCGGGGCCTGAGCAGCAGGGCATCCGCCGGCGGCATGGGACTCCCTCAACTCCCAATTCCTGCGGCCTCAGGGTTTGGCCTGAGGCCTGCAATAGACGGCGGCGGCCGATTCTGCCAGCTGCTTCTGGGCGGCGCGCTGGGTGTCGTCCAGCTCGGTGTCCGGCTTGCCGTCACCATCGGTATCGCGCATGACCCGGTTGTTGCCAGCCAGGATCTCCAGGTTCTTGCGTGCGCCCAGGCATTGCTCGGATTCGCCCGCTTCAGCCGGCGCGGCCTCGGCCACCGGGGCGCCACTGGCGGCAATGCGACGGGTTTCGTACTGCTGGCCGGCCGGCGGGCGCTCGGAATACTGGGTGACTCCGTTGGCATCCTTCCACTTGTACAGGTTGCCGGCACCCGCGCTGGCGGAGGCCAGCAGGAGCAGGCAGCAGAGACGGGGCAGGGCACGCATGGCGACTCCGGGACAGTGAAACTGGGCAGGTGGTGATTGCAGCACCCGGTGACGTGGCTGGCAAGTCGATTAAACTCCCCGGTATGGACGAAATGAGACCCAAACCGCGTTCGCGCAGCATCTACCTGCTGCCGAACCTGTTCACCACCGCCGGGCTGTTTGCCGGCTTCTACGCCATCATCGCCGCATCCAACGGGGACTTCGTCAACGCCAGCATCGCGGTGTTCGTGGCCGCCATCATGGATGGCCTGGACGGGCGCGTTGCGCGTTTGACCGGCACCAGCAGTGAATTCGGCGTGCAATACGACTCGCTGGCCGACCTGGTCAGCTTCGGCATGGCGCCGGCGCTGGTGATGTACCACTGGTCGCTGTCATCGCTGAAGTTCGACGGCGAGATCCTCGGTCGCGTCGGCTGGTCGGCGGCGTTCCTTTACGCGGCCTGCGCGGCGCTGCGTCTGGCCCGCTTCAATACCCAGGTGGGGTCGGTCGACAAGCGCTGGTTCATCGGCCTTGCCAGCCCGGCCGCTGCCGGCTTGATGATGTCCTTTGTCTGGGCCTTTGCCGATGGCAACCTCGGATTGAACGGCGAGGAACTGCGCTATGTGGCGCTGGCGGTGACGATTGTCTCGGGCCTGCTGATGGTCAGCCGCATCCGCTTCTGGAGTTTCAAGGGCGGCGCTGAGAAGGGGCCGCGTTCGGAGCGTGTGCCGTTCCTGGTGCTGGCGCTGGTGCCGATCGTCATCGCCATCATGGTGCTTGATCCGCCGCGTGTGCTGTTCACCGTGGGCGTGGTGTACGCGCTGTCCGGCCCGGTGATGTGGGCCCTGCAGCGTTGGCGGCAGCCGGCCGGCAAGGTGCAGTGACCGGCACCGCGCCCTCGCCGATGTGGTCCACGCAGCAGCAGGCATGGCTGCAGGCGATGGGCTATACGGTTTATCTGGAAGGCAGCGCGCTGGACGCGCTTGCCTCGGCCGAGGCGGCAATGCCTGCGCCGGTAGCCGTCGAAATTGAACCCATGGCTGCGCCTGCACCGCGTGCGGCACCGCCGCCGCGACGGGAAGCGCCGCAGGCATCGGCACCAGAAACTCCAGTGACCGCCGCCAGCAGGCCGCTGTCGAACGCGGGCCGTCGTGCGGGTGGGTTGCGCATGCCAGACCGCCTGCAGATCGCCTTGCTGCGTGCTTCCGGCTGCAATCCAAATGACCCGCAGACGCGCGTGCTGATGGACAGCTGGCCGTTGGCCGAGTTGCGCGCCGACCCTGCCGCCAAGCGCGCGCTGTGGCCGCAACTGCGCGCACTGCGGCGGAAGCAACGGCCGTGAACGCGCAGGCTCGCGAACCGAGGCCGGCAATGCGGCCGATGTTCGAGGATGACCTGGATGCGGTGATGGAGGTCGAGCTTCGCGCTTACCCGTTCCCGTGGACACCGGGCATCTTCCAGGATTGCCTGCGAGCGGGTTATCCCGGCCGCGTGCTGCTGCTGGACGGGCGCATCGCAGGCTACGGCATGCTGAGCCTGGCGGCCGATGAAGCGCATGTGCTCAATGTCTGCGTGGACCCGCGGGTGCAATCGCGCGGGCACGGCCGGCAGTTGCTGCGTGAGCTGGTGCGTGCGGCACGGCAGCGCGGTGCGGTGCGGGTGTTCCTGGAAGTGCGTCCCTCGAATACGCCGGCCATCGCGCTGTATCACAGCGAAGGTTTCAACGAGATCGGCCGTCGTCCGCGGTACTACCCGGCCGAGAACGGGCGCGAGGATGCCTTGGTGATGGCAATGGAACTGGTGGATGAGGACATCACCACCATGCCGCCGCTGTAATGGGCTAGTTCAATCAATTCGTGGATGGGGAGGCGGTTGTCGATGCCTCAGCCAAGTCGCAGCAGGACCACGCCGAGCACGATAAGTGCCGCCGCCAGAAGGCGACGGCGGCTGATGCGTTCCTTCAGCACAATGGCCGATATCAGCAATGCGAACAGGATCGAGGTTTCGCGCAGCGCGGCGATGATCGCGACCGGCGCCAGGGTCATCGCCCACAGCGCGATGCCGTAGGACGTGGTGGTGCCGACGCCGCCGATCAATCCGCGTGCCCAGTTGTCACGGAAGTACGCCTGCAGCTGCGTGCGGCGGGTGACCAATGCCCATAGCGGAAGCGGCAGGCCGGACAGCAGGAACAACCACAGCGTGTAGCTCAGCGGGTGCCCCGACAAACGCGCGCCCTGTGCATCCACCACCGTGTAGGTGGCAATCACCAGTGCAATGAACAGCGGCAACTGGAGGTTGCGTCGGTTGCCGGCGCCGGCCATGCACAGGATGCCAACGCTGACCATTGCTATGCCGGCCCAGCTGCCGGCAGGCAGATGTTCACCAAACACCAGGCTGCTTGCCAAGGCCACCAACAAGGGGGCGCTGCCGCGCATCAACGGATAGGACAGGCTCATGTCGGCGACGTGATAGGCGCGCGCCACCAGCATGTAATAGCCGACCTGCAGCAAGGCGGAAGCAGCCAGCCAGGGCCAGCTCGCAGGGGCAGGCAGCGGCAGCCAGGGTAGTACCAGCGCGGACAATGCGGCGGCCCAGCCGGTGACCAGGATGGTAGTCAGTAGTTTGTCGCCACCGAGTTTGACGATGGCATTCCAGCCGGCATGCAACAGCGCGGCGAGCAGGACGGCGCAGAAGATTCCCAGTGACATGGGGGACGTGTGTTTGGGTGCTGGTGGAGGGTAGTTGGAAAAGCGGGAAGCGGGAAATGCGAAGGACAGATGAGGGCATTTCTGTTTTCCGCTCCCAACGCTTTCAATGACCCAAAAGAAAACGCCGCCCAAGGGCGGCGTTTTCAATCAGTACATCGGCAAGGTCTCAGAGCTTCGCGCGCTGCTCCTGCAGGCCGGCCAGCTGGCTGTTCCAGTCAACCAGGCGCACGCGTTCCTGCTCGACCACCGCCGCCGGCACCTTGTCGGTGAACTTGGACAGCTTGGTCTCGCTCTTTTCCTTCTCCGACGAAACGCGGGCGATTTCCTTGTCCAGGCGTGCGCGTTCGGCGTCCAGGTCCACCAGGCCTTCCAACGGCACCAGCAGTTTCAACTCGCCCACGATGGCGGCAGCAGCCGGCGGCGTCTGTGCATCGGCAGCCAACCACTCGATGCTTTCCAGCTTGAGCAGGAAACGCAGCTGCGAGTGGAAACGCTCCACGCGCGTACGGTCGGAATCGTGACCGCCTTGCAACAGCAGGCGGACCTGCTTGGACGGAGGCACATTCAATTCGCTGCGCACCCGGCGTAGGGCGCTGACCATGGCCTTGAACCATTCCACATCGGTCTCGGCCTGTGCGTAATCACCGGCGAACTCGTCAGCGGTCGGGTAGGCGCGCAGCGACAGCGATTCGGCGTTGATGCCAAGGCGCGGTGCCACCTGCTGCCACAGCTGCTCGGTGACGAACGGAATCAGCGGATGCAGCAGGCGCAGCACCGCTTCGAGCACGTACAGCAGGGTATGACGGGTGCTGGCCGCGTCTTCGGCGTTGTCGCCGTTGAGGGCCGGCTTGGTCAGTTCCAGGAACCAATCGCAGAACTCGTTCCAGACGAACTCGTACAGCGACTGTGCCAACAGGTCGAAACGGTAATCGGCGAAGTGCTGCTGCGCTTCGACCGAAACCTTGGCCAGACGTGCCAGGATCCAGCGCTCAGCGTCAGTACGCGGCTGCGGTGCATCGGTGAAGCTTGCGCCCTCGGTGTTCATCAGAGTGAAGCGGCTGGCGTTCCACAGCTTGTTGCAGAAGTTCTTGTAGCCCTCGGCGCGGCTCATGTCGAACTTGATGTCGCGGCCATGGGTGGCCAGCGCGGCGATGGTGAAGCGCAGCGCGTCGGCACCGTGGGCGATGATGCCGTCCGGGAATTCCTTGCGCGTGGCCTTCTCGATCTTCTCGGCCATCTTCGGCTGCATCAGGCCATGCGTACGCTTGGCGACCAGGTCGTCGATGGTGATGCCGTCGATGATGTCCAGCGGGTCGAGCACGTTGCCCTTGGACTTGGACATCTTCTGGCCCTGACCATCGCGGATCAGGCCGGTGATGTAGACGTCCTTGAACGGGATCTGGCCGGTGAAGCTGTCGGTGGCCATGATCATGCGCGCCACCCAGAAGAAGATGATGTCGAAGCCGGTGATCAGCACGTTCGACGGCAGGTAGCGGTCGAAGCCGCGCTCGGCCATGGCCGTTTCGTTCGGCCAGCCCAGCGTGGAGAACGGCCACAGCTGCGAGGAGAACCAGGTTTCCAGCACGTCGCTGTCCTGGGTGAGCACCACATCGGCGCCGAGCCCGGCTTTGGCGCGTGCTTCGTCTTCGTTGCGGCCGACGTAGCAGTTGCCTGCCTCGTCGAACCACGCCGGAATGCGGTGGCCCCACCACAGTTGGCGGCTGATGCACCAATCCTGGATGTTCTCCATCCAGTGGCGGTAGGTGTTGATCCAGTTGGCAGGTACGAACTTGATCGAACCATTCTCGACCAGCTCCAGCCCGCGCTTGGCCAGCCCGTCCATCTTCACGAACCACTGGTCGGTGAGGTAGGGCTCGATCACCTGGCCAGTACGATCACCACGCGGCACTTGCAGCTTGTGCGCCTTGGTTTCGACCAGGATGCCCAGGTCTTCCAGTTCGGCCAGGATCACCTTGCGCGCTTCGTAGCGGTCCAGCCCACGGTATTGCTCCGGGGCGTTCTCGTTGAGCGTGGCGGTGGTGGTGAACAGGTTGATCATCGGCAGGTTGTGACGCACGCCGACCTGGTAATCGTTGAAGTCATGCGCCGGGGTCACCTTGACCACGCCGGTGCCGAACGCCTTGTCCACGTAATCGTCGCCGATCACCGGCACGCGGCGGCCGGTCAGCGGCAGGGTGACCTGCTTGCCGATCAGGTGCGCGTAGCGGCTGTCTTCCGGATGGACCATGACGGCGGTATCACCGAGCAGGGTTTCCGGGCGGGTGGTGGCCACGACCAGGTAGTTGCGGGTTTCGCGCAGGGTCTCGTTGCCGTCGGCATCGACTTCGACGTGCTCGTAGCTGGCACCGTCTTCCAGTGCGTAGGCGATCGACCACATGAAGCCATCTTCTTCGACGCTTTCCACTTCCAGGTCGGAAATGGCGGTCTTCAGCACCGGGTCCCAGTTGACCAGACGCTGGCCACGGTAGATCAGGCCCTGCTCGTGCCAACGCAGGAACGATTCGATCACCGCCTCGCTCGGGCCCGGGTCCATGGTGAAGGTGCTGCGCGACCAGTCGGCCGAGGTGCCGAGACGGCGCATCTGGCCTTCGATCACGTTGCCCGAGTGCGCCTTCCACTCCCACACCTTGTCGATGAAGCCATCGCGGCCCAGCGAGTCACGGGTTTCACCCTTGCCTTCCATCGCCAGGTTGCGGCTGACCACCATCTCGGTGGCGATGCCGGCGTGGTCGGTGCCCACCTGCCACAGCGTGTCGTAGCCACGCATGCGGTGGTAGCGGATCAGCGCGTCCATCAGCGTCTGCTGGAAGGCGTGGCCCATGTGCAGGGTGCCGGTGACGTTCGGTGGCGGCAGCAGGATGGTGTACGGCTCGCCCTTGCCGGACGGCTTGAAGTGGCCGGCCTTTTCCCACGCATCGTAAAGATCCGTTTCGAAAGACTTGGGGTCGTAGCTGGAGGCAAGTTGGGTCATGCGGGGGAACCGGATAAAAACGTGGGAGGGAGATCAGCGGGCGCCGAGCGCGCGCTGGATCTTCTTGTCGGTGTGGTACTGGCTGACGGCGTATGCAGCCCAGATGGCGGCGGGCAGCCAGCCGATCAAGGTGATCTGCAGCATCAGGCAGACGATGCCGGAAATCGGCCGGCCGATGGTGAAGAAGGCCAGCCATGGCAGCAGAATGGCAATCAGCAGGCGCATCGTCGTCCTTCCTTACATGTCATGTTTGTTGAGCGCATGGCCGGCGGCCTTGTACTGGCGCCAGCGCTCACGCAGCGGTTCGCGTGCGGCAGGGTCGGCCGGCACCACTTCCAGCACCCGCTCACAGGCGCCCAGGTAGGGCTCATCGCGCAGGTT
The DNA here is from genome assembly GCF_001431415.1 of Stenotrophomonas humi. Classification (GTDB taxonomy): domain Bacteria; phylum Pseudomonadota; class Gammaproteobacteria; order Xanthomonadales; family Xanthomonadaceae; genus Stenotrophomonas; species Stenotrophomonas humi. Next base: position 125,237 of record NZ_LDJI01000003.1, read on the forward strand.
GATCACCAGCGGCCGCTCCGGTGCATCGGCACCGGGTACGGCGATCAGCACGATGGCTTCTTCCTCATCCACGTCCTCGCCGATGATCTGGTGAGGGATGTAGGCATCCGGGTCGAATGACCACAACAACTCATCCAGTTCCTCGGCCTGGGCTTGATCGCGTGCCAGCACCAGCGTGTACAGGCCGGCATCATTGGCTTTGCGGGCCAGTTCGCACACCAGCTTCAGCGGTTCGGTGAGGAAGCGCGGCTTGGCAATCAGGTAGAAGTCGGCACGAATCAAGGCAGGCAACCGGAAAGGGGAACAGGGAATGAAGGTGCCGAAGGCGGGGCGGGGAACCGGCGCGGGGAATTCTCATTCCCCGTTCCCTGTTCCCCATTTCCTGCTTCAGGCAACCCGGTCCAGCAGCCACTGCGTCAGCAGGCCCACCGGACGACCGGTGGCCATGCCGCGCTTGCCTTCGTCGCTGGCAACGCCGGCGATGTCCAGGTGCGCCCAGCGCTGGCCTTCGGCAAAGCGCGACAGGAAGCAGCCGGCGGTGATGGCGCCGGCCCAGCGGCCGCCGATGTTGTAGACGTCGGCGAAGCTCGAATCGAGCATGCCCTGGTATTCGTCCCACAACGGCAGGCGCCAGGCGCGGTCGAACACGTTTTCGCCAGCGGCGACCAGCTCATTGGCCAGATCGTCGTGCTTGCTCATCAGGCCGGCGGTCTGGTGGCCCAGGGCCACCATGCAGGCGCCTGTGAGGGTGGCCACGTCGATCAGCGCCGCCGGCTCGAAGCGCTGTGCGTAGGTCAGTGCGTCACACAGGATCAGGCGACCCTCGGCGTCGGTGTTGCCGACTTCGATGGTCTTGCCCGACATCGAGGTGATGACGTCCGATGGGCGGTAGGCATTGCCGTCGATGGCGTTTTCCACGGCCGGCACGACCACCACCAGGTTCAGCGGCAGCTTGGCCTTGACCGTGGCCACGAAGGTGCCGATGACGTTGGCGCCACCGCACATGTCGTACTTCATTTCCTCGATGCCGCCCTGGGTCTTCAGGTTGACGCCGCCGGTATCGAAGGTGATGCCCTTGCCGACCAGCACGTACGGCTTGGCGTCACCGCCGTTGTTCCACTTCAGTACCACCAGTTTGGGGCGGTTGGCCGAACCACGGGCCACGGCCAGCAGCGAGCCCATGCCGAGCGCTTCCATCTGCGCTTCGTCCAGGATCTCGGCTTCGGCGCCTTCATGCTCGGCGGCGAACTTCACCGACGACTCGGCCAGGTAGGCGGGAGTGCAGAAGTTCGGCGGCAGGTTGCCCAGTTCGCGGGCGTATTCCACGCCAGCGGCGATGGCATGGCCCTGCAGCAGCGCGGTTTCGTCACTGCCGCTGATCGCCAGCGTCTCCAGGCCCGGGGCGTCCGGCTTCTTCTTGCCCAGGGTGGCGGTGTAGCGATAGTTGGCGTGGTTGGCTGCGATCACGGCCTGACGGATGTTCCAGGCCGCATCGCGGCCCTTCACTTCCAGTTCGGCCAGGGTGAACAGCGCGCTGCGGGTCGCGCCGCTCTTCAGGGCGCGGCCGGCATCGCCCGCTGCCTTGATGTACTGCGGCACGCCAAACTTGGCCGGGTCGCCGAGGCCCACCACCAGCACGCGCGGAGCGGTGACGCCGTCCAGATCGTGCAGCAGGGTGGTATTGCCGGTCTTGCCGCCGACATCGCCGCGCTCGACCAGCGCCGCGATGCGGCCACCGGAAGCGGCGTCCAGCGCCTGCGCTGCGGGGGACAGCGACTTGTCGGAGAAGGCGCCGACGATGATGCAATCCACCTCAGCAGAGGTTGGGGCGGCGTGGTTCAGGGTGAATTCCAGAGACATTGATCAGATTCCGTTGCCAAATCCGTACAATCGCGGGCTACTTGCGTGTGGCTGCTGGGCCACTCGTGCCGCGGACGAAACCGAGAGTTTAAACCACCGACCCCATGGCAAAGCTTGATCGCTACCTGCTGAGTGACTTCGTCCAGAGCTTTCTGGCCACTTTGACCGTGCTGCTGGTGGTGAGTGTGGGCGGGGTTCTGGTCGATATCCTGGGCCGGATTGCCGATGGTCGGATCCCGGCGGGCCTGCTGCTGTCGCAGCTGGGACTGCAATTCATCGTCTACCTGCCCATCATCCTGCCACTGGCCCTGCTGCTGGGCCTGGCGCTGGCCATTGCCCGGCTGTACCGGGATTCAGAAATGGCCGTGTTGACCGCCATCGGCGTCGGCCCCAAGCGGCTGCTCAAGCCGGTGCTGCTGCTGGTGCTGCCGGTGGTGGCGTTGGTGGCGACCTGCTCGCTGTGGCTGGGACCGTGGGCTGACCGTACCGCCGAGCGCATGCTCGAGGTGGCCAGCCGTAACGTGGTGCTGGCCGGACTGGAACCGGGCAAGTTCACCACGCTGTCCGGGGGCGGGGTGGTCTATCTGTCCTCGCTCAATGAAGACGGCAGCAGGATGGGCAAGGTGTTCATGCAGCGCTACAAGGACGATCGGCTGGACGTGGTGTCGGCCAATGGCGGCACGGTGTTCGTGGAAGGCGAGCGCCAGCGCTTCCTGCGTCTGGAGGACGGTTATCGGGTGGAAGGCCCGAATGACGGTGGGCTGGACTACAGCCTGATGCGCTACGCCAGCAATGAAATGGCGCTGCCGGACCGTGATGAGGTCCGTGACGAGAACGACCCGGAAATGCTGCCGACCATGAAGTTGCTGGGCGATTCGCGCCCCGAAGCGCGGGCTGAATTGCACGCACGTATCAGCCCCGCTTTGCTGGCCCTGGCATTTGCCCTGTTGGCGCTGCCGCTGGCGCGCAGTGCGCCGCGACAGTCACGCTATGGCCGCATCATGCTGGCCTTCCTGGCTTACATGGTGGCGGTGAACATGACCATCCTCGGCCGCCAGTGGCTGACGGAAGGCAAGCTGCCGCTGGCTGCCGGCATGTGGTGGTTGACCCTGCCGCTGCTGGCATTCGCGCTGTGGCTGTACTTCCGTGATGGTCGCCTGTCGCGTCCGCGTGGAGCCAAGGCATGAGGCTGATCCCGCGTATCCATGACATCTACGTCGGCCGCAACGTACTGTTCACGGTGCTGGTGGTGTGGCTGGTGCTGCTGGGGCTGGACGGCATCATGGCCTTGTCCAGCGAAAGCAAGAACATCGGTGTCGGCAGCTACACCTTTGGCCACGCCTTGGCGGCCACGGCCTATACCCTGCCGCGTCGCGCCTACACCTTGTTCCCGATGGCGGCGGTGATCGGCGCGCTGATGGGGCTGGGCCAGTTGGCGGCGACCTCCGAATTGACCGCACTGCGCGCGGTGGGTGTGTCGCGGCGCCGGATTGCCCTGTCGGTGGCCATCGCCTTGTCGCTGCTGACCGCGTTGATGGTGGTCAACGGTGAAACCCTGGCGCCGTGGGCGCAGAACCGCGCCGACATGCTCAAGACCAGCGCCAAGTACAACGAAGATCTCTCGGTGGAACGCTATTCGGGCCTGTGGGCACGCGAGGGCAACACCTTCCTCAATGCGATGACCGGCGAAGAGGTGCTGGACGGCGACAAGGGCACGCGTCTGGTGCTGCACAACGTGCGTCTGTACACGCTGGACGCGGATGGCCGCTTGGCGATGCTCACGTATGCGGCCACGGCCACGCATGATGCCAAGGGCTGGGTGCTGGCCAAGGTGCGACGTGACGTGTTCGGCGAGCGCTCGGTCACGCAGCAGCAAGTGGAAAGTGAGTTGTGGAATTCGCAGCTGGACGCATCGGCGCTGGCTGCGGGTTTGGCCAAGCCGCGCAATCTCAGTGCCGGTGAATTGAAAACCAGCATCGAGTACCGCAAGCGCAACGGCCTGGATGCGCGCGACTACGAAGATACCTACTGGAGCCGCTGGTTCTATCCGTTGAACGTGCTGGCGCTGTGTCTGGCCGCCGTGCCGTTCGCTTTCGGTTCACTGCGCAGCGGCGGCATGGGCAAGCGCTTGTTCCTGGGCATGCTGTTCGCGCTGGGCTTCATGCTGCTGCAGATGTTCTTCGGCCGCATGGCCGGCGCATTGAAGTTCGATTACCGCATCGCCTATGCATTGCCGCCGATCCTGATGCTGGCCATCTCCGGCTGGCTGTCGCGACGACGGGTGGGTTGAGCAACGCCGTCATCGGTGAAGTGGCGCGGTGCGCCACAGCCGTTTCCGCGTTGGGGCTGTGGTCGTGCGTGGTTCGGCACTACAGAGATCAGTTCCTGGGCAGCCGTACCAGGCGGGTGCCGCTGAGGCGGTCGTGCCAGGTCAGCCGGTCGCGGTCGAACAGCGCCCACCAGAAGCCAAGGCCCCCGCACAGCAGCGACAGCGTGCCCGCCGCGTAGCGTTTCCATAGGGCGCCACGGCGCACCGGCGCCCCCGACAACGAGCACAGGTGCAGCTGCCACGGGCGCATGCCCAGGGTCTGTCCGCCATGCCGCCAGCTGGCCGTGGCATAGATGCCGGCCACTCCCCAGCAGCACAGCCACAGCAGCCATTGCAGCAGACTGTACGGGGGAATGTTCTCCCGTGTGGCGTGCCCGGAGGCGGTGTAGCCGAGGGTGAACACCGCCGATATCAGCATCCACAAGGCCAATACCGGCCAGAGGTCGTAGAACAGCGCCGCAAACCGCCGCAGCAGCAGGGCGGAAGGGCGCACGGCGTCGGTAGCGGTTGTGCTCATGGGCTGAGCATACGGTCTGAGGCCCTGCCAGTGCATGGGCAGCGGGGAGCGCAGGCCCTATCCTTGCGAGGATGTCCGTAGCCCGTACTCCTGCCGAACGCCGCCAACTGGTGCAGCAACTGCCGCCATTGCGTGACGCCGATGCACGTCCGATCCAGCGCTTTCTGGATGCGATCTGGGCCGAGCAGGGCCTGGCACGGGCGTCGCTGGACAGCTATCGGCGTGATCTGGAAGGACTGGCGCGGTGGCGTGACGGTGCCAATGGCGGCTTGCCGGCGATCGACCGTGCCGGTCTGTTCGATTACCTGGCCTGGCGCACCCGCAATGGCTGGACCGCGCGCAGCAATGCCCGGCTGCTGTCGGCGTTGCGCGCTTTCTTCGGCCACGCGCTCAAGCGTGGCGACCGCGCCGATGATCCGTCTGCGCTGCTGGAACCTCCCAAGCTGCCACGCTCGCTACCCAAGGCCCTGGCGGAAAGCCAGATCGAGGCATTGCTGGATACGCCGGATATCGATACCGCGCCGGGCCTGCGTGACCGTGCGATGTTGGAATTGATGTACGCCGCTGGTCTGCGCGTGAGCGAGCTGGTCAATCTGCCGGCCAATGCGGTCAACCTGCGCCAGGGCGTGCTGCGGGTGACCGGCAAGGGCAGCAAGGAGCGGCTGGTACCGCTGGGCGAGGAGTCCCAGCATTGGCTGGAGCGCTACCTGGCTGAAGCGCGCCCACTCCTGGGCGGCGGCAAGTCGGCAATCGCCACTGCCGATGGACAAGTGCCCCTGTTCGTGGGGGCGGACCGCAAACCATTGAGCCGTCAACAGTTCTGGGGGCTGGTCAAGGCATGTGCCGCGGTGGCGGGCATCGACCCGGGCAAGATCAGTCCCCATGGCCTGCGCCATAGTTTTGCCACGCATCTGCTCAATCATGGGGCGGACCTGCGCGCCCTGCAGATGCTGCTGGGGCACAGTTCCCTGTCGACCACCCAGATCTATACCCTGGTCGCGCGCGAACACCTGCAGAAGCTGCATCACAGGCATCATCCACGCGGCTGAACGATTACCCGGGCGAAGGCCGGCAGGGTGGGGGTGTGCGAGAATCCGCCGGTTCCTCCTTTCCTGGGTTGCCGATGTTCCGAATTGCCATTGCCGCGCTGTTGGGTGCGGTCAGCCTTACCGCCTGTGCACAACAGAGCGCGCCCGTTGCGGCCGCCACCGCCACTGCCGCCGCCGCCTCGCCTGCCGACGCTGCAGTCGAAAAGCGCGTACGCGACGCGCTCAAGGAGTTGGACCCCAATTTCAAGCCCGAGTACATCGGTGCGGCGCCGTTTGCAGGCTTCCGTGAAGTGATCGTGTCCGGGCAGGTGCTGTACGTCACCGACGACGGCCGGTTCCTGATGCAGTCGCAGCCGTATGACATCGAGAAGCGTGCGATGGCCACCAGCACCGGCCTGCTGCAGTACCGTCGTGGACTGCTGGCCACCCTGCCGCACGCTGACCGCATCGTGTTTGCGCCGCCGAATGCCAAGTACACCATCAGTGTGTTCACCGACATCGAATGCGGCTACTGCCGCAAGCTGCATCAGGACATCGCTGAGTTGAACCGCAACGGCATTGCGGTCGAGTATCTGGCGTTCCCGCGCATGGGCCTGGGCAGCAAGGATTACACCGACATGATCTCGGTCTGGTGTGCGGACGACCGCAAGGCCGCGTTGACCGCTGCCAAGGGCGGCGCCGCAGTGCCGTCCAGGACCTGCACCAACCCGGTCGCGATGCAATACAACCTCGGCCAGCAGCTGGGCATCAACGGGACGCCAGCGATCTTCGCTGCAGATGGCAGCCAGCTCGGCGGTTATCTGCCCCCGGCACAGCTCAAGGCCGCGCTGGAGCGCATTGAGGGCGCGGCCGGCAGCCGCTGAGCAGGCCTCTACAACGTGGTTGAAACACGACGCGCCCTTCCTGGCAACAGGCGGGGCGCGTTGCTGTGAAGGGGGCAGGGTGTGCGCTCCGTGGCGCCGTGGCCATGCATGGCTGGGGCGTTGCCCGCGCAGACTGCCGCCTGGCATGGCCCGGCGTTGCACATGGGCCGGCGTTCGGCGGGACACCAATCACGCCCTGCCTTCTGCCCAGCGCGCCCGGCGTGGCAGGCGGAGATGCGTGGGCGATACGGGGTTTGCGAAATGGCCGGTCATGGCCGAGCTTCTACCTGTTTGGCGTGCGAAGCGCCTGCCTTCGGCTGGCCGGTGACATGCGCGGTCCCGGCAGGCAGGGCCTCCTGGGCAGGTGGCAGGTCGCAGGCAGGTGCGCACGCCAGGACAGCGCCATCGGCGGCGCTGAAGATAGCCACGGCAGAATGTAATGCCGTATTTCATGTGGTCTGCGGGCGAAGCCTGCCGTGGCTGGCTTGCGCGGGCCAAACCGGTGTTGGCAGGAAACGGGGCCCGGGCGACGGACTCCGGTACAATTCGGGGCCCGATTCCCACCATGGTCTCCCGGACATGATCGTCCTCGAGGGCGCAGCTGCCCTTTCGCCGTTCCGTCGCGAACGTCTTGAATCCCGCCTGCAGTCCATCGCCGCCGATCTGCGTATCACCGGTGCCTGGCACGTCTATTTCACCCAAGCTGCCGATGCCCGCGCGGTCGACCTGACCACGCTGGGCCGCATCGTGCAGGGCCAGCCACAGGCCGCCGAACGCGCTGATGGCGCGGTGTCACGCTACGTGGTGCCACGCCTGGGCACGCTGTCGCCCTGGTCGAGCAAGGCCACGGAGCTGATGCGCGGTGCCGGCCTGCCGATCCAACGCGTCGAGCGCGGTACCCGCATCGATCTGAGCGGCTGGCCGTCCGATCCGGCGCAGCAGGCCGCGGTGGCCAAGCTGCTGCACGATCCGATGACCCAGTCGCTGCTTGGCGATATCGACCAGGCGCAGGCGTTGTTCAGCAGCCTGGCGCGTGGCCAGCTGGAGCGCATTGCGCTGGCTGATCTGGAAAGCGCCGACAAGCGCCTGGGCCTGGCCCTGGCCGATGACGAAATCGACTACCTGCGCCAGCGTTACAGCGAGCTGGGGCGCGATCCGTCCGACGTTGAGCTGATGATGTTCGCGCAGGCCAATTCCGAGCACTGCCGGCACAAGATCTTCAACGCCAGCTGGACGATTGATGGACGCGAGCAGGACCGCTCGCTGTTCAAGATGATCAAGAACACCCACCAGCAGACACCGCAGCACACGCTCAGCGCGTACAGCGACAACGCTGCGGTGATCGAAGGTGAACCGGCTGCGCGTTACCGCCCTGATCCGGCCACCGGCAAGTACCGCAGCGAAGCGGTGGTGCCCAGCGCCTTCCAGATCAAGGTGGAAACCCACAACCATCCGACCGCGATCGCCCCGTTCCCGGGTGCATCGACCGGCGCCGGTGGCGAAATCCGTGACGAAGGCGCGACTGGCCGTGGTGGCAAGCCCAAGGCCGGCCTGACCGGTTTCTCGGTCTCGCACCTGCGCATCCCGACCCTGCCGCAGCCGTGGGAAGCGCCGCGCGCGCTGAACCCGCGCATGGCACCGGCGCTGGACATCATGCTCGACGGCCCGCTCGGCGGCGCCGCGTTCAACAACGAATTCGGCCGTCCGAACCTGCTGGGCTATTTCCGCAGCTTCGAGCTGCCCGAAGACGGCATTACCCGCGCCTACGACAAGCCGATCATGCTGGCAGGTGGCCTGGGCGCGATCGACCGCGTGCAGGTGGACAAGCTGCTGCTGCAGGAAGGTGACGTGGTCATCGTGCTGGGCGGCCCGGCGATGCTGATCGGCCTGGGCGGTGGTGCCGCTTCGTCGGTGGCTTCGGGCGAAAGCGCAGAAGACCTCGATTTTGCCAGCGTGCAGCGCGACAACCCGGAAATGGAACGCCGCTGCCAGGAAGTGATCGACCGTTGCGTGGCCATGGGTACCGACAACCCGATCAAGTTCTTCCATGACGTTGGCGCCGGTGGCCTGTCCAATGCCATCCCGGAACTGCTGCACGACTCCGGCGTGGGTGGCGTGATCGATATGGGCAAGGTGCCCACCGACGATCCGTCGCTGTCGCCGCTGGAACTGTGGTGCAACGAGTCGCAGGAACGCTACGTGCTGGGCATCCCGGCCGAGCGCCTGGCCGAGTTCACTGAAATCTGCGCCCGCGAGCGTTGCCCGTTTGCCGCTGTCGGTATCGCCACCGCCGAGGAGCGTCTGGTGGTTGCCTATGGCGCCACACCGGGCAACATTCCGGCCGATGCACCGATCGACCTGCCGATGGACGTGCTGTTCGGCAAGGCGCCGAAGATGCATCGCGACACCGTGCATCCTGCTGCACCGCGTTGGCCGCAGCTGAAGACGGACGCCATCGACCTGCACGCAGCGGGCCTGCGCGTGCTGGCGCATCCGACTGTCGCGTCGAAGAGTTTCCTGGTCACCATCGGTGACCGCAGTGTGGGTGGTTTGACTGCACGCGAGCAGATGATCGGTCCGTGGCAGCTGCCGATGTCCGACGTGGCCATCACCCTTGCCGGGTTCGATACCTACGCCGGTGAGGCGATGTCGCTGGGCGAACGCACGCCGCTGGCGCTGCTGGACGCTGCGGCTTCGGCACGCATGGCGGTGGGCGAAGCCATCACCAACCTGTGCGCCGCGCCGGTGCTGTCGCTGGACACGGTGAAGCTGTCGGCCAACTGGATGGCCGCCTGCGGCCACAACGGTGAAGACGCGCTGCTGTATGACGCGGTCAAGGCGGTGGGCATGGAATTGTGTCCGCAGCTGGATATCAGCATTCCGGTGGGCAAGGACTCGCTGTCGATGCAGGCGCAATGGCACGCTGATGGCAAGGCCGAGAAGTCGGTGTCGCCGGTGTCGCTGGTGATCACCGCGTTCGCGCCGGTTGCCGATGCACGCCAGCAGCTCACGCCATTGCTCGACCGTGATACCGAGAGCGAGTTGTGGTTGATTGGCCTGGGCGCGGGCAAACAGCGTCTGGGTGGTTCGATCCTGGCGCAGACCCAAGCCGATCACAGCGCGTTGCCAGCCTTTGCCGGTGAAGTGCCGGACCTGGATGACCCACAGCTGCTGCGTGGCTTCTTCGAGCTGATCCGCGATGCGCGTGAAGCCGGCCTGTTGCTGGCTTACCACGATCGCAGCGATGGCGGCGCATTTGCCGCGTTGTGCGAAATGTCATTCGCCTCGCGCCAGGGCCTGGATATCGTGCTCGATGCCTGGGGCGATGATCCGTTCCGCAGCCTGTTCAACGAAGAACTCGGCGCCGTGGTGCAGATCGCCAAGGAAGATCGTGCTGCGTTCGCCGACCTGGTCGAGCGTCATGCACTGACCGAATGTGCACAGCGCATCGCTCGCCCGACCACCGCACCGATGGTGCGCGTGCAGCTGGGTGGCGAGAGCCTGGCCGAGTGGCGGTGGGAAGAGCTGTTCGACGCCTGGTGGTCGGTGACGCATGCCATGCAGAAGCTGCGTGACAACCCGGAAGCGGCTGACCAGGAGCGCGCCATCGCACGTAGCTTCAACGCCCCGGGCCTGAAGCCGAAGCTGACGTTTGATCCTGCTGAGGATGTTGCCGCACCGTTCATCGCCACCGGCGCGCGTCCGAAGGTGGCGATCCTGCGCGAGCAGGGCGTCAATGGTCAGATCGAGATGGCCAACATCTTCGAACGCGTCGGCTTCGATGCATACGACGTGCACATGAGCGACCTCATCGAGGGCCGCGTGCAGCTGTCGGACTTCCGCGGCATCGCTGCCTGTGGCGGTTTCAGCTACGGCGACGTGCTCGGTGCTGGTCGTGGCTGGGCGACTTCGATCCTGGAACGCCCGGCGCTGCGTGAAGCATTTGCTGCGTTCTTCGCGCGGCCTGACACCTTCGCACTGGGCGTGTGCAACGGCTGCCAGATGATGAGCCAGCTCAAGGACATCATCCCCGGTGCCGGGCACTGGCCGAAATTCCTGCGCAATCGCAGCGAACAGTTCGAGGCCCGCACGGCATTGCTGGAAGTGATGGAGTCGCCGTCGATCCTGCTGCGTGGCATGGCCGGCTCGCGCCTGCCTGTGGCGGTGGCACATGGCGAAGGCCGTGCCGAGTTCGATGGTGCCGTGGACCAGGCGGCAGCCAGCATCGCACTGCGCTACATCGATGGTGATGGCCGCGTGGCCGAACAGTACCCGCTGAATCCGAACGGTTCGCCGGATGGCATCACCGGGCTGACCACCACCGATGGCCGCGTCACCATCCTGATGCCGCATCCGGAACGCACGCCACGCACGGCCAACCTGAGCTGGGCGCCGAAGAGCTGGGGCGAGGATTCGCCGTGGCTGCGGATGTTCCGCAACGCGCGCGTCTGGTGCGGTTGAAGCGGTACCCAGCAGTAACGTTTCATTTGACGTTCAAAGCTTGAAAACGCCCGCAGGCCGCCAACGCCTGCGGGTTTTTTTATGCTTCTCCGCTACCGATACGGCGTCGGTACGGTGTATCCGCAAACCATGCGCCTTGCTGTCGGCGATGCGTGGCTTTGGGTATGCCAAATGACTGGTACGACGCGCGTCGGACGCAAAGCCCAACGCGGATTGCCGCGCACCGGGCCGCCGGTCGAAGCAACGGATTCCTGCCGGGAGTGGAGTCCCTTGCCATGGCGGCAAATGTTCCGCAACGCAAAAGAATGGCATTGCTGAATAGGTGGCTTGGGAAAAATTTCGACTGAAACCAAAAATCCCATCGACATGCCCGCAGGCCAAGGCTCAGGGGGCAGATCCCACTTGCGGTCTGTGCGGGTGGGAACGGGTGATCGTCCTGGCACTGGCGGGGCACATCGGATTGTTTCCTAAGCACTTTCTTACCGGCCGCCGGAAAAATCGGGCCATTTTGTGGGCTGCTTCACAAATCGCCCTCCGTACGTCAAATGCTTGACGTTTGATGAATGCTCGTTCAACACTCAAACCATCCTGTAGCAAACCCATGCGTATGGAACGCAAGGGGATGCCACGACAGACGTGAGCCTTACGTGCCCGGCTTGGCCGGGTAGCGGGATCTACAACACCTCAGGGGGATCGTTGGGCTGTTCAGCTCAGCGATGGCGCTTTCTGCGAGCGGAAAAAAACCAGCCCACTTGAGGAGCAGTGACGATGAATCGGATTTATCGCAAGGTGTGGAACAAGGCATTGGGGCAGTTGGTGGTGGCATCGGAATTGGCCACTTCCAGTTCGCCAGGGAGGGTCGTTGACGAGCGCCATGCGCACTCGCATCGACTGCAGGCCTTGTCGCTGGCGGTTGCTTTGGGACTAGGAGCGGGAGCGATGGCGCCGCTCGCCCAGGCCCAATCGGTGGAAGTGGGTGGCTCCGCGCCATGCCTGGTGTTTGCCAGTCCGTGGCTGACCGAGTGCGCCACCGCCGGGAGTGCGCAGGCCAATGGCGCCAATGCCGTGGCCATCGGTGCTTCAACGGTTGCGTCGGGCGAGGGCAGCGTGGCGCTGGGTGCCGATGCTGAAGCCTCTGGTGCGTTCGCTACCGCGCAGGGCGCGCAAGCGTATGCCGCCGGGCAGCAGGCGCTGGCCAATGGCTTCCGCGCGGAAGCCTCCGGTCGCGGTACCACTGCGGTTGGCAGCTACAGCATCGCATCGGGAGATCTGGCTTCGGCCGTGGGCTACGGCGCCGAGGCGAGTGGAGACTACGGTGTGGCAATGGGCTTGGCCGCATCGGCATCGGGTGTCAGCACCACGGCCATCGGCGAGTCGGCGATGGCCTCGGGCGAGGAATCCACCGCCGTGGGCGGCACCACGTTTGGCGGTTTGATCAGCACCAAGGCATCGGGCACCGGTGCATCTGCATTCGGCAACGGTGCGTGGGCGGTGGCAGACCAGACCACCGCCATCGGCTTCAACAGCTGGGCAGATGCGGAGAACAGCGTCGCGCTGGGTGCCAACGCGGTTGCCGAAGCGGCCAACAGCGTGGCCATCGGCGCAAATTCGTGGGCAGACCGTGAGAACACGGTATCCGTCGGCGACGTGGGTGCCGAACGTCAGATCACCAACGTCGCGGCCGGCACCGAGGGCACTGATGCGGTGAACAAATCGCAGTTGGATGAAGTAGCGACGGTGGCGGCGACCACCAACAAGTATTTCCAGGCCAGCGGCAGCGCCGACAGCGATGCCGGCGCCTATGTCGAAGGCGACAACGCAACGGCTTCAGGCGAAGCGACCAATGCCATCGGCAACGGTGCATCGGCTTTCGGCAGTGGTGCCAATGCAGTGGCTGACGGTGCAACCGCAGTTGGCATGAACGCTCTTGCCGCCGGTCAGAACGCAGCAGCCTTCGGCCAGAACGCACAGGCCATCGGTCCGGGCGCGGTGGCGGTCGGCGGCAATGCGGTCGACGAGAACGGTGATGCCCTGATCAACGTGGGCGGTGTGCCAGTGCAGACCGGTGCGACTTCCGCCGGCGTTGGTGGTACGGCGCTGGGTGCCAGCGCGAATGCAGACGGTTTTGCCGCCACCGCAACGGGCGTAGGCGCGCAGGCCAGCGGCGATCAATCCACCGCCAACGGTGCGGTTGCCAATGCATTGGGCAACTTCAGCACCGCGACCGGCTCGCAGAGTCTGGCCGAAGGTGTTGGCACCACCGCGGTCGGCTTCAACGCTGCCGCGTATGAAGACGGCAACGTCGCGGTCGGTCGCAATGCTTCGGCATTGGGCGCAGGCAGTCTGGCGATTGGCGACGGCGCCGAAACCGGCTTCGGTTTCTTCGGTATCGGCGCAACCAATGCCGTGGCGATTGGCAGCGGCAGCTGGGCGTTTGGTGACGATGCGACGGCCGTAGGTGCGAATGCCTGGGCGTTTGGTCAGCAATCGACGGCCATCGGCACCGGTGCTGAAGCGGGCAACACCAACTCGGTGGCACTGGGTGCGGGTTCCATTGCGGATCGCGACAACAGTGTCTCGGTCGGCAGTGAAGGTGCCGAGCGTCAGATCACCAATGTCGCCGACGGCACCGAAGCCACCGATGCGGTGAACAAGGGCCAGCTCGATGACGTAGCTGCGGTGGCGGGGGAAGGCCAGAAAGTGGCCAAGTACTTCCAGGCCAGCGGCAGCGCCGACAGTGATGCTGGTGCCTATGTCGAAGGCGACAACGCCACCGCTTCCGGTGAAGCGACCAATGCCATCGGCAATGGTGCATCGGCCTTCGGCAGTGGTGCCAATGCAGTGGCCAACGGCGCAACTGCGGTCGGCATGAATGCTCTGGCGGCCGGTCAGAACAGCGCAGCGTTCGGGCAGAACGCACAAGCTACCGGCCCGGCAGCAGTCGCCGTCGGCGGCAATGCAGTGGATGCCGACGGCAATCCGCTGATCACCTCCGGTGGTGTGCCGGTGCAGACTGGAGCAACCAGCGCCGGTGTCGGCGGTACCGCACTGGGTGCCAGTGCCAGCGCGGATGGTTTTGCCGCAACCGCAACCGGTGTAGGGGCCTTTGCCGGTGGTGCGCAATCAGCGGCATTTGGCGCGGTTGCCAGTGCTGTCGGCGATTACAGCACCTCAATCGGTACGCAGAGTGCAGCGACCGGCACCAGCAGCGTGGCTATCGGCGGCCCGGCGGATCTGATTCCAGGCTTTGGTTTCTTCGTCGATACCCAGGCAAGCGGTGAAACATCCACGGCGGTAGGCGCTGGTGCCATCGCATCGGGTGATTACGCGTTGGCTTCCGGCGCGTTGAGTGAAGCGTCGGGAACAGAGGCGACTGCCATTGGCTTCTTCGCCTACGCGCCGGGCGACAACGCCAGCGCATTGGGCGCGGAGAGCTGGGCCAGCGGTGCCAACAGCACGGCGGTCGGCTTCTACAGCACCAGCCGTGGTGCCGATAGCACCGCGCTGGGTTCCAACGCCGAGGCCGTTGCTGCCAACAGCGTGGCGCTTGGTGCGGGTTCGGTCGCCGATCGTGCCGACAGCGTGTCGGTTGGCAGCGAAGGTGCCGAACGCCAGATCACCAACGTCGCGGCCGGTACCGAAGGCACCGATGCGGTGAACAAATCGCAGTTGGACGAAGTAGCGACGGTGGCGGCGACCACCAACAAGTATTTCCAGGCCAGCGGCAGCGCCGACAGCGATGCCGGCGCCTATGTCGAAGGCGACAACGCGACAGCTGCTGGCGAAGCCACAAACGCGATTGGCAACGGTGCATCGGCTTTCGGCAGTGGTGCCAATGCAGTGGCTGACGGTGCAACCGCAGTTGGCATGAACGCTCTTGCCGCCGGTCAGAACGCAGCGGCCTTCGGCCAGAACGCACAGGCCATCGGCCCTGGTGCAGTCGCCGTCGGTGGTAACGCGGTGGATGAGGACGGCGATCCGCTGATCAACGTGGGCGGCGTCCCGGTGCAGACCGGTGCGACCTCCGCCGGCGTTGGTGGCACGGCGCTGGGCGCCAGCGCGAATGCGGATGGCTTTGCTGCCACGGCAACGGGCGTGGGCGCGCAGGCCAGCGGCGATCAATCCACCGCCAACGGTGCGGTTGCCAATGCATTGGGCAACTTCAGCACCGCGACCGGCTCGCAGAGTCTGGCCGAAGGTGTCGGCACCACCGCGGTCGGCTTCAACGCTGCTGCGTATGAAGACGGCAACGTCGCGGTCGGTCGCAATGCTTCGGCATTGGGCGCAGGCAGTCTGGCGATTGGCGACGGCGCTGAAACCGGCTTCGGTTTCTTCGGTATCGGCGCAACCAATGCCGTGGCGATTGGCAGCGGCAGCTGGGCGTTTGGTGACGATGCGACGGCCGTAGGTGCGAATGCCTGGGCGTTTGGTCAGCAATCGACGGCCATCGGCACCGGTGCTGAAGCGGGCAACACCAATTCGGTGGCACTGGGTGCGGGTTCCATTGCGGATCGCGACAACAGTGTCTCGGTCGGCAGTGAAGGTGCCGAGCGTCAGATCACCAACGTCGCCGACGGCACCGAAGCCACCGATGCGGTGAACAAGGGCCAGCTCGATGACGTAGCTGCGGTTGCGGAGGAAGGCCAGAAAGTGGCCAAGTACTTCCAGGCCAGCGGCAGCGCCGACAGTGATGCCGGTGCTTATGTCGAAGGCGACAACGCCACCGCTTCCGGTGAAGCGACCAATGCCATCGGTAACGGTGCATCGGCCTTCGGCAGTGGTGCCAATGCAGTGGCCAACGGCGCAACTGCGGTCGGCATGAATGCTCTGGCGGCCGGTCAGAACAGCGCAGCGTTCGGCCAGAACGCACAGGCCATCGGCCCGGGCGCGGTGGCGGTCGGCGGCAATGCGGTGGATGAAGATGGTGATCCGCTGATCAACGTGGGCGGCGTGCCGGTGCAGACCGGGGCAACCAGCGCGGGGGTCGGTGGTACCGCACTGGGTGCCAGTGCAAACGCGGATGGCTTCGCTGCAACGGCAACGGGCGTAGGTGCGCAGGCCAGCGGCGATCAATCCACCGCCAACGGTGCGGTCGCCAATGCACTGGGCAACTTCAGTACGGCGACCGGTTCACAGAGTCTGGCCGAAGGTGCAGGTACCACGGCCGTGGGTTACAACGCTGCCGCGTACGAAGACGGCAACGTCGCGGTCGGCCGCAATGCGTCGGCGCTCGGTGCGGGTAGCTTGGCGATTGGTGACGGCGCTGAAACCGGTTTCGGCTTCTTCGGTATCGGCGCAACCAATGCCGTAGCGATTGGCAGCGGCAGTTGGGCGTTCGGTGACGATGCAACGGCCGTGGGAGCCAATGCCTGGGCAGTGGGTCAGCAGACCACCGCTATCGGCATGGGCTCGGAGGCCAGTGGCACCAACTCGGTAGCGCTCGGTGCAGGGTCAGTGGCAGATCGCGACGACAGCGTCTCGGTGGGCAGTGAAGGTGCCGAGCGTCAGATCACCAATGTCGCGGCCGGCACCGAAGCCACCGATGCGGTGAACAAGGGTCAGCTCGATGACGTGGCTGCGGTGGCGGAGGAAGGCCAGAAGGTGGCCAAGTACTTCCAGGCCAGCGGCAGTGCCGACAGTGATGCCGGTGCGTATGTGGAAGGCGACAACGCTACCGCTGCCGGTGAAGCGACCAATGCCATCGGCAACGGTGCGTCTGCATACGGCAGTGGTGCCAATGCGTTGGCAGACAATGCCACCGCGCTGGGTACCAATGCGCTGGCCACCGGTGCCGGGGCGATTGCATTGGGTGTGAATGCCAACGCTGCCACTCAGAACGGCATCGCCATTGGTACCGACGCAGCGACAGACAGTGGTGGCTTCATGGCCATCGGTGCAGGCAGCAGTGCGAAGGGTCTGTTCGCCTCGGCTGTCGGTACCGACGCACAGGCGGCGGGACTGGCTGCCACGGCCGTGGGTACTTCGGCATGGGCGACGGGGCGTGAATCCACCGCAATCGGTATGGGTTCCACTGCGGATGCCTGGCAGGCCGTAGCGGTAGGCAGTGGTGCTTACGCCACGTTCTTCGGCACTGCCGTGGGTACGTCAGCGCAAGCTGCCGAGGTGGCAACAGCCGTTGGTCAGAACGCCATCGCGGGCATTGCCGGTGCGGCATTCGGCGTGCAGAGCCGTGCCGGTGAGGGCGGTGTGTCGGTCGGCAACAACGCGACCACCGGCGAGATGGGCGTGGCCGTCGGCACCAACTCATTGGCAGGGCAGGACGCGGCCAGCGAAACCCTCGGCAAGCACACCACGGCGGTCGGCGCCGAGGCCTGGGCCACCGAGGATGGTGCGACGGTGGTGGGTTACAACAGTTATGCGCAGGCGCAGGACTCGGTGGTGCTGGGTTCCAACACCTGGACCACCAAGGACGCGCGCAACAGCGTGGCCCTGGGTGCGGGCTCGCTGGCGGACCGTGCCAACGCGGTGTCGGTGGGTGCGGCGCAGGCGTGGACCGATGCGGCAGGTGTCACCCATGCGGCCATCGACCGTCAGATCACCAACGTCGCAGCCGGCACCGAAGGCACTGATGCAGTGAACAAGAACCAGCTGGATGCCGTTGCGGACCTGGCCGGCGAAACCAACAAGTACTTCCAGGCCAGCGGTGAGGGCGTGGCCACTGCCAGCGGTGGCAACAGCGTCGCAGCGGGCTCCGGTGCGACGGCCAGCGCCGAACGCAGCACAGCGTTGGGTACCGCAAGTCTGGCCAATGCGAACGGTGCGACGGCGGTGGGTGCCGATGCCTCGGCACGTGCGGCCAACAGCACCGCGCTGGGACGGCAGACCTCGATCACCGCTGTCAACGGCGTGGCGATTGGGTATGGCGCCTTTGCCAGCAATGGCGTCAACAGCGTGGCCATTGGTTCCGGCGCGGGTGTGTCCGGCGCCAACTCGGTGGCACTGGGTGCCGGTTCGCGTGCGACCGAAGCCAATGTGGTGTCGGTGGGCGCAGGCCCGGGCGGTACCGGCCCGGCAAGTCGTCGCATCATCAACGTCGCCAACGGCCGCGTGGCGGAAGGCAGCAGCGATGCGGTCACCGGCGGGCAGCTGCATGTCACCAACCAGCGGGTGGGTGCGGTGGAAACGCGGGTCAACGATATCGACGGCCGCATCGGTGATGTGGAAGGTGTGGCCGCCAACGCGGTGACCTACGACGATGCCAATCGCAGCAAGTTGACGTTGTCCGGGTTGCAGGGCACCACGCTGGACAACGTTGCTGGCGGCAGCATCGCCGCGGGCAGCATGCAGGCCATCAACGGTGGGCAGCTGTTCCAGTCGCTGGGCAACATGGCCAGCTTCCTGGGCGGCGGTGCAGGCATCGGCATGCAGGGTGTGTTCGTGGCCCCGACCTATGTGATTCAAGGCAGCAGTTACAACAATGTCGGCGCCGCACTGAACGCACTTGACCAACAGGTCAGCTCGATCAATACCCGCATTGCCGGAAACGGAAACGGAAACGGAAACGGAAACGGCAACGGCAACGGCAACGGAAATGGAAATGGCAATGGCAACGGCAACGGCAACGGCAACGGCAAAAAGCCGGGCGTGGCGACTGCCGCTGTCGTGGCCGACGTCGATATCACGACCACCGTGGCGGCGACCGGTGGTGCGGTCGTAGGCGATCAGGCCACGGCCAACGACGTCACCGGTACTGCGGTTGGCAACAACAGCTACGCACATGGCCCCAACGACACCGCACTGGGCAGCAACGCACGCGTCGATGCCGACGGCAGTACGGCGGTAGGGGCCAACACCCATATCAGCGCAGCGGCAACCAATGCGCTGGCAGCGGGCGAGGGTGCATCGGTCAGTGCCGCATCGGGTACAGCGTTGGGCCAGGGAGCCAGCGTGACCGCACAGGGTGCGGTGGCATTGGGCCAGGGCTCGGTGGCGGATCGTGCCAATACGGTGTCTGTGGGCAGCAGTGGCAGTGAACGCCAGGTCACCAACGTCGCCGCTGGTACCCAGGCAACCGACGCGGTCAACAAGGGCCAGTTGGACCAGGGCGTTGCCTCGGCCAACAGCTACACCGACAGCAAGATGAGCAGCCTGACGGACAGCTTCAGCGGTCTGCGCAATGACATGGACAACCGCCTGCGCAATGTCGACCGTCGTATCGACCGGCAAGGCGCGATGAATGCGGCGATGTTGAACATGGCCACCAGTGCCGCCGGCGTGCGCACCCAGAACCGGGTGGGCGTGGGCGTGGGCTTCCAGAGTGGCGAGTCGGCGCTGTCGTTGGGTTACCAGCGTGCGATCAGTGACCGTGCAACGGTCACCTTCGGTGGCGCGTTCAGCAGCGATGACAGTTCGGTAGGCGTTGGCGCCGGCTTCGGCTGGTAACCACGGCAAGGTTTTGCCTCCGCCCGCTGCGGCGGAGGCATCCGGGTTCGTGACCATCGGCTGTTTCATCCCCCGATGCAGCCGGTGCGAGCCAGGACGGCAAGGCAATGCAGCAATGGAGTTCCATCCCTGTTCCACCAGACGAGAGATCGAACATGAAGAAGAAGACCAAGCTTGGAGTGGCAATCGCAGGTGTCGTGCTGATGGCTTCAATCGGTGTTCCCATGGCGACCGCCGCAGGTGCCAGCGACTTCCCCACGCGGCCGCTCAGTGCCGCGCCTGCCGCAGGCGAGGGCGGGTACCGCTTCGTCGTGAAATACCGTGCGGGCACCAGCGAGCTGCGTGATTCGGCCAAGGCCAATCAGGGAATCGGTGCTGCCGCCAGTCGTGCGGGGCTGAACCGTGCGGTGCCGGCGATGGGTCGCGCGGCGGCACGTCCGGCGGCAAGCGCCGCGTTGCTGCGTCGCATGGGTAGCCCGGGCTGGGCCGTGGTCAAGACCTCGCGTTCGCTCGATGCGGCCGAATCGGCCGAGTTCATCCGTGAGATGAAGGCCAATCCCGCCGTGGAAAGCGTGGAGATCGACCGCCTGTACCATCACATGAGCACCGAAACCCCGAGCTTCACCCCGAACGATCCGCAGACCTCGGCGCAGTGGAATTTCTACAACGCGATCAGTGGTGTCAACGCCACCCAGGCGTGGGACATCTCGCAGGGCGAAGGCGTGGTGGTGGCAGTGATCGACACCGGCATCACACAGGGCAATCCGGACCTGCAGACCGCCGTCATTCCCGGCTACGACATGATCAGCGACAAGCGCGTGTCGCGTCGTGCCACGGACGACCGTGTTGTCGGCGGTTGGGACGTGGGCGACTGGGTCGAGCAGAACTATTGCACCGGTTGGGCAAGCGCCAATCCGCATGATGCCGATGTCAGCTCGTGGCACGGCAGTCATGTCTCGGGCACCATCGCGCAGGACACCAACAACGGGGTCAACCTCGCTGGCCTGGCGTTCAAATCGAAGGTGATGCCGGTGCGCGTGCTGGGCTCGTGTGGTGGCTTCGGCAGTGATATCTCCGACGGCATCATCTGGGCTGCGGGCGGCGCCGTGCCGGGCCTGCCGGCCAACCAGACCCCGGCTGAAGTGATCAACATGAGTCTGGGCAGCGGCGGGCCGGCAAGCTGCCCGACCATCTATCAGGACGCCATCAATCAAGCCATCGGCCTGGGCAGCATCATCGTGGTGGCGGCAGGCAACAGCAACGGTAATGCCGGCAGCTACACGATGTCTTCGTGCAACAACGTCATCTCGGTAGGTGCCACCGGCTTCAACGGCGGCAAGACCTATTACTCCAACTACGGTCCGCGCGTGGATCTGTCCGCACCCGGTGGCAACGCCGAGCAGAACAACAATGGCTGGATCTGGCAGGTGACCAACAAGGGCCAGCAGGGACCGACCAGTGAATGGGGACCGACCGGCATGGTGGGCACCTCCATGGCGTCGCCGCACGTGGCCGCCGCCGTGGCGATGGTGCAGAGCGTGGTTGATACACCGCTGACCTGGACGCAGATGCGCGACCTGCTGGTGTCGACGGTCAAGCCGTTCCCGGTGGCCATCCCGGCTGCTACACCGATTGGTGCCGGCATCCTCGACATCAAGGCGGCGCTGGACAAGGCCACCACGCCGCCGTGCGATCCGGAAGTGGACGATTGCGGCCCGGTTGCAACACCGCTGGTCAACAAGGTGGCGCTCACCGGTCTGGCAGGCAACACCGGCAACGAAGTGCTGTACAGCTTCGAAGCCGAGGCCGGCAAGGTGCTGACCTTCATGACCTACGGCGGCACCGGTGACGTGTCGCTGTATGTCAGCCACGACAAGGAGCCGACCGCCGCTTCGTCCGACGCACGTTCCACCCGCGCCGGCAACAGTGAGACCGTGCGCTTCACCACGCCGAAGGCAGGCACGTACTTCATCAAGCTGGTGGGTGTGGCCCCGTACTCGGGTGTGAGCCTGGTTGCGCGCCAGTAACGTCCACGCTGCTGCGTCAAGGAACCCCGGCCATGCCGGGGTTCCTTGTTTGGTCACATCACCGCTGGTGGCGTCATGCAGGGCGATCCGGCCACGCACAAGCCGGGCGACGCACGTGCAGGCGCAGTCAGGCGGTGCCAGGCCCTTGGCAGATATCCGGGAAACGCACAATCCGGATTTCCGCCAGAAGAATGTGATGCCCGGGACGATGTGTTCAAGCGCTGATGTGCCGCAGGGGCACACAAGCAACATCATTTCCATGACGTTTGCGGATACTCCGTGAGGCAAGGCGTGCTGACGGAATATCGGCCGCGATGACGCGCGGAGGGTGGGGATGAACTGTTAAAGTCCCGACACTTACAGGAGGATTGCGTGAACGCGGCAACCCACCACGCCCAACGTGCACCCACGCCCGCTGATGGCATCGTCGCCGAGCTGCTGGCCCAGGGTCGCCTCAAGGAGGCTGATCTGCTGCGGGCCCGACAGCTGCACCAGGAGTCCGCTGGCGACCTGTTGGTGTTGCTGGCCCGGCTGGGGCTGGTGTCCGAGCGTGACCACGCTGAGGCCTGTGCCAAGGTGCTGGGCCTGCGCCTGCTCTCCGCCCGCGATCTGCCCGAGCAGCCGCCGGAGCTGGTGGAAGGTGCCGAGCCGATGCCGCTGCGTTTCCTCAAGCAGTTTCTGGTGCTGCCACTGGGGGAAACCCAGGGCCGCATCCGCGTGTGGATGGCCGACCCGCAGGACGCCTACGCGCGCGATGCCGTCGCCTTGGCAACCGGCTGCGAGGTGGCGCCGGTGGTTGGCCTGCGCAGCGAAGTGGACGAGGTGATCGAACGCTGGCATGGCCAGGGCCGCAGCGCGATGGGCACCATTCTGGAATCGGCCGACGGCGAAGCCGCGCCGCTGGATGACATCGAACATCTGCGTGACCTGGCGTCCGAAGCACCGGTCATCCGCCTGGTGAACCTGCTGATCCAGCGTGCGGTGGAGCTGCGTGCCTCGGACATCCACATCGAGCCGTTCGAGAACCGGTTGAAAGTGCGTTACCGCGTCGATGGCGTGCTGATCGATGGCGAGAGCCCGCCGGTGAATCTCACCGCCGCGGTGATCAGCCGCATAAAAATCATGGCCAAGCTCAACATCGCCGAGCGCCGCCTGCCGCAGGACGGCCGCATCATGCTGCGCGTGCAGGGCAAGGAGCTGGACCTGCGCGTGAGCACCATGCCGACCGCCCACGGCGAGAGCGTGGTGATGCGACTGCTCGACCGCGAAGCGGTGGTGTTTGATTTCCAGCGGCTGGGGTTTTCCGAGGATTTCCTGCCGCAGTTCCGCAAGGTGTTGAACCAGCCGCACGGCATCCTGCTGGTCACCGGCCCCACCGGTTCGGGCAAGACCACCACGCTGTATACCGCGCTCAGCCAGCTCAATACCGACAAGGTGAAGATCATCACCGTCGAAGATCCGGTTGAGTACCAGCTGGAAGGCATCAACCAGATCCAGGCCAAGCCGCAGATCGGGCTGGATTTCGCCAACGCGCTGCGCAGCATTGTGCGACAGGACCCGGACATCATCATGATCGGCGAAATGCGCGATCTGGAAACCGCGCGCATCGCGATCCAGTCCGCGCTCACCGGCCATCTGGTGTTGTCCACGCTGCATACCAACAACGCCGCCGGCGGTATCACCCGCCTGCTGGACATGGGCGTGGAGGATTACCTGCTCACCTCCACCATCAACGGCATCCTCGCCCAGCGGTTGGTGCGCCGGCTGGAGCCGACGCATGCGCAGCGTTATCCGGCATCGGCCGAAGAGATCGAACGCTTCAACCTGCGCCGCTACCAACCGCAGGGCGACATCCACCTTTACCGGCCGCAGCCTTCGGCGGCAGCGCCCACCGGCTACAAGGGGCGCACCACCATCGTCGAATTCCTGGTGATGAATGACGAGCTGCGCAATGCGGTGATGCGCAAGGCCGGCATGGGCGAGATTGAGCAGCTGGCACGTGCGGCCGGCATGCGCAGCATGTACGAGGACGGCATCATCAAGGCATTGCGTGGTGAAACCACGCTGGAAGAAGTGCTGCGCGTTACGGAGGATGCATGACCGCACGCCTGCACCGGGAGCTGCCACGCTGATGCCGCTGTACCGTTACAAGGCACTGGATGCCCATGGCGAAATGCTGGATGGGCAGATGGATGCGGCCAGCGATGCCGAGGTCATCTCACGGCTGCAGGAACAGGGCCATCTGCCTGTGGAGACCAAGCTCGCCACCGGCTCCGCACTGGAAGGGGCGAGTTGGAAGCAATGGCGGCAGCGGCCGTTCTCCGGTGCAGCGTTGGTGCAGTTCACTCAGCAGCTGGCGACCTTGCTCGGAGCAGGGCAGCCGCTGGATCGTGCGTTGTCCATCCTGTTGGACACGCCCGAAGACGCGCGTTCGCGACGGGTGATCGGCGATATCCGCGACGCCGTTCGTGGCGGCGCACCGCTGTCACAGGCCATGGAACGCCAGCATGGTTTGTTCTCGCGCCTGTACGTCAACATGGTGCGTGCCGGTGAGGCCGGCGGCAGCCTGCACGAAACCCTGCAGCGCTTGGCCGACTACCTGGAGCGCAGCCAGGAACTCAAGGCGCGCGTGATCAATGCGCTGATCTACCCGGCAATCCTGCTGCTTGTGGTTGGCGGTGCACTGTTGTTCCTGCTGGGCTACGTGGTGCCGCAGTTCGCACAGATGTATGAAAGCCTGGACGTCACCCTGCCATGGTTCACCAGCGCGGTGTTGGCGCTGGGCCTGTTCGTACGCCAATGGTGGCTGGTATTCGTGGTGGTGCCGGCCGTGGCGCTGCCATGGGTTGAACGCAAGCGCCGTGATGCGGATTTCCGGCTGGCTTTCGATGGCTGGCTGCTGCGGCGTCCGATGGTTGGTGGCCTGGTCGCCAAGCTGGAAACCGCGCGTCTGACGCGCACGCTGGGCACCTTGCTGCGCAACGGCGTGCCGCTACTGGCCGGTCTGGGAATCGCCCGCAATGTACTGGGCAACCGCGCCTTGTCGGCGGATGTCGCCGAAGCGGCCGAAGCGGTGAAGAACGGTGCCGGGTTGGCGACATCGCTGGGCCGCAACGGCCGTTTCCCGCGTCTGGCGCAGCAGATGATCCAGGTGGGTGAGGAGTCCGGCACGCTGGAAAACATGCTGCTCAAGACCGCCGACACCTTCGAGCAGGAAAGCGCGCGGGCCATCGATCGCATGCTCGCGGCGCTGGTGCCGGTGATCACACTGGCCTTGGCTTCGGTGGTGGGCGTGGTGATCATTGCGGTGCTGGTGCCGCTGTACGACCTGACCAATGCCATTGGCTGAACGTTACGTGCAATCAAGGATGCAACCCATGAAGCGAACCCTGAAACAACCGGTCTCCCGCGCACGCCAGGCAGGCATGAGCCTGCTGGAAATCATCATCGTCATCGTCCTGATTGGTGCGGTGCTCACCCTGGTGGGCAGCCGCGTGCTGGGCGGTGCCGACCGTGGCAAAGCCAACCTTGCCAAGACCCAGATCCAGACGCTGGCCGGCAAGGTGGAGAACTTCCAGCTCGACACCGGCCGCCTGCCGACCAAGCTCGATGAACTTGCCACCCAGCCCGGCGGCAGCAGTGGCTGGCTGGGGCCTTATGCCAAGCCCGCCGAGTTCAACGATCCGTGGGGGCATCCCATCGAATACCGCGCACCCGGTGAAGGGCGCCCGTTTGATCTGATCAGCCTGGGCAAGGATGGCCAACCCGGCGGCGACAGTTACAACGCCGATATCCGCTACGAATAAGCCCGATGCAGTCGTCGCCCGCCATGCTCCGCCGCGTGCCTGTACGGGCGGCCATGCCGCGCCATCGGCAGGCTGCGATGGCGGGCGTGTCGCTGCTGGAGATGATGCTGGTGCTGGCCCTGGTCGCGGCCATCGCGTTGTTGGCGGCGATGGCGATGAACGGAGGCCTGGAGGGCATGCGCCTGCGTTCGGCGGGCAAGTCGTTGGCCGCGGAGCTGCGCTTCGCGCGCACCCGCGCCATTGCTACCGGCGTTCCGCAGCAGTTTGAGTTGGACATGCGCACCCGGCGTTGGCAGGGGCCGGAAGGGCGTCATGGCGAACTGCCTGCTGCCTTGTCGCTGCGTTACACCGGCGCGCAGCAGGTACAGAGTCGCAGCGATGTGGGCGTGGTGCGGTTCTTCGAGGATGGTGCATCCACCGGCGGGCGCATCGACGTGATTGCCAAGGCGGCGGTGTGGCGCATCGACATTGGCTGGATTACCGGTGAGGTCCGCTCCGGCCCGCTGCACGGTGATGGCGCGTGAAGCATCAGCGTGGTTATTCGTTGATCGAAGTGATCGTTGCTTTCGCACTGATGGCATTGGCAGCGACGCTGCTGCTGGGCAGTCTGTCCGGCGCCGCACGTCAGGTGCGTGTCGCCGACGACCAAGGCCGCGCGGCGTTGCATGCCGAGTCGCTGCTGGCCACGCTCGGCATGGACGCGCCATTGGCGGCCGGCAAGCAGCAGGGTGAGTGGGAAAAAGGCCGTTACCGCTGGTCGTTGCAGGTTGCGCCGTATGTGGAGCCGCGACAGGCCGGATCGCGCCTGTGGCAACTGGACCTGCAGGTACGCTGGGGCGAAAGCGCGCAGGAGCAACTACGCTGGCGCACGTTGCGTCTGCGCTCGGATGCCGTTGCCGGAGTCACGCCATGAACCGGCCGGCAGCTTCCATGCGCGGCTTCACCCTGATTGAGGTGCTGTTGGCGACCGTGCTGCTGGCCGCCGGCATGGCGCTGGCGTTCGCCATCGTGCGCTCCACACTAGCCATCAGCACACGCGGTGAAGCCATTGCCAGCCACAATGAACGCATGCGCGGTGTGGAAGGCTTCCTGCGGCGGCGCCTGGCATCGGCGATGCCGTTGCCGATGGAGATCGACAGGAACGGTGGCATGGCCACCGTGTTCAGCGGCGACGCACAACACATGCGCTTCATCGCCGATGTCCCGGATTACCTTGGTCGTGGCGGGCCATATGTGCATACGCTGGAAGTCAGTGGCCAGGGTGACGCAAAGCAATTGAAGATCGGCCTGACCCTGCTGCAGGCGGGCCAGCAGGTGCAGGAAAACCCACCGCGCGGCATGGAACTGCTGGCCGACGGACTCACGCAGGTCCGCCTGCGTTATCGCGGTATTGATCCGGGCACCAACCAGCTTGGTGATTGGCAGCCGCAGTGGCAGGTGCCAGGACGGATGCCGCAGTGGGTGTCCATCGAAGTGATGCCAGCCAAGGGCGCGGCGTGGCCACCACTGCGGGTTGCCTTGCCGCAGCAGGGCGCACCGGGGAGCTGGCGATGAACATGCGCGGCGCTGCCTTGGTGCTGGTGTTGTGGATGATTGCACTTCTGGCGGCGACGATCGGGGCGTTCGCATTGAGTGCGCGTGTGGAATACATGCAGGGGCGGGTGACCGCCGAGCTCGGCGGCGGCCAGCAGATCGCCCATGCCGGTATTGATTACGCCTTGTCGCGGATGCGTGCCACGCCCACGCAACCCCGCTGGCATGCCGATGGGCGCCGCTACCGCTGGCAGTTCGCCGAGCGCAGTGTGGACCTGCGTATCGTCGATGAAACCGGCAAGGTCGATTTGAATCAGGCCGATCGCCCATTGCTGGAAGGCCTGTTGCGCGCGCTGGCGGTGGAGCCGGCGCGTGCCACGCAGGTGGCCGGGGCCATCCTGGATTGGCGCGATGGCGATGATCTGAAGCAACCCAGCGGCGGTGCGGAAAGCGCGGACTATGCTGCTGCCGGTTATCCCTACGGTGCCAAGAACGCACGCTTTGACAGCATCGGCGAGCTGCAGCGCCTGCTCGGCATGGATGCTGCGCTGTACGCGCAGCTGGCGCCGCTGGTGACGGTGTTCGGCAGCAGTCGGCCCAATGCGCGTTTTGCCGCCGCGCCGGTATTGACCGCGCTGGGCATGGATGCGGCACTGGTGATCGCCCAGCGCGAGCAGGCAGACGCCGCAGGCGGGATCGGCCAGACTCCGCTGGCGGTGGCTGCAGGCAGCGGCACTTATAGTGTCGACAGCCGGGTGCAGCTGGGGAACGGACGCGTGGCGGTGCTGCGCAGCGTGGTCCGGTTGGCGCCGGAAGGCGCGCAGGGTGCAGCGTACACGGTGTTACGGTGGGAACAGGGAGCGGTAGCGAGATGACGGCGTTGCGCGAAAGACTGGGACAGTGGGGGGCACGCATCGCACCGGGGGCTGATGGCTTCTGGGCGTGGTGGAAGTGTGCATTGCTGTCGTGGCTGCCACAGCGCTGGCAGGCGCTGCTTGGTCTGTCGGATGCACGGCTGTTGCTGTCGCCGCAGGGCGGTCGCATCGAGGTACTGCACGCCCATGACGGCCAACTGCGGCCGCTGGCCCTGCTGCCGGAGTCCTCCGGCCCGCAGGCGTTGGACGCGGCCGTGTCGGCCCGCGAGGCCAGTCTGCCCCGCTTTGCGTTGTTGCCCGCGCATGCAGTACTGCGCAAACCCATGCGCTTGCCCGCTGCTGCCGAAGCGCGGCTGCGTGATGTGCTGGGTTTCGAGATCGACCGGCAAACACCCTTCACCACCGAGCAGGTGTACTTCGATGTACGCCTGCTGGGTCGCCGCAGCGACGGGCAGTTGGATGCCGAACTGGTGGTCGCCCCGCGTCACCTCATCGAAGCGTTGCTGTTACCCCGCGAAGCATGGCTGGCCCAGCTGGATGGCGTGGATGTCGCCACCCCCCATGGTGTCCCGCTGGGCGTGAACCTGTTGCCGCCCGCGCAGCGACGGCAGCGGCAGGATCCCCTGCGTCGGCTCAACCGCATGCTGTTGCTGGGTGCCCTGGTGATGCTGGTGCTGGCCGGCTGGCAGTTGCTGGACAACCGCCGGACTGCGGCCGCGCAGCTGGCGGCACAGGTCGAGTCCACGGCTGTCCGCGCCCGTGCGGTGGCCGCGCAGCGCCAGCAGCTGCAGGACCTGGTCGACGGGCATGCCTTCTTTGCCGCGCAGCGCGCACAGCAGCCCACCGCCACCGAAGTCATCAACGAACTCAGTCGCCTGCTCGACGATGACACGTGGCTGGAAAAGCTCTCCATCGAAGGTGGCCGCCTGCAGTTGATCGGCATGAGCGGCAGCGCCTCATCGCTGGTCTCCAGACTGGAAGGTTCCCGTCTGTGGAAATCGCCCTCATTGACTGGTGTACTGCAGGCCGGTGGTGGCAGCAAGCGCGAACGTTTCACGCTGACTGCCGAACTGCTGGCACCCCGACAGGAGGCCGCCGATGGCGCCGCAGCCCACACGCCGTGATCGCTGGCTGGCGCTGGCCCTGCTGCTCGCCGCGATCGGTGTGGTTTACCTGCTCCTTGTGCATCCACTGTGGACGCAACCGCTGCTGGCGGTGGATGCACAGATCGACAGCCTGCGCGAACGCCAACAACGCATCGGCATCCAGTTGCAGCAGGCACCACAGGTGACGCAGCGGCTGCAACAGGCACAACACGCATTGGCCGAACAACCCGGCTTCATGCCCGAAGGCTCGGCCGAACTGGCCACTTCGCGGCTGGTGCAGCGCCTGGAGGAAGCGGCACGCCAGGCCAGTCCCGACAATCGCAGTTGTGCCATCAGCGACCGTTCGCCGCTGCCGGCCGATACCAGTGGCCGCTTCGTGCGGGTCGCGGTGCAGGCGCGGTTGCGTTGTGGCATGAGCGAATGGATGACCGTGCTGCAGGCATTGGAAACCGGCGCGCCACAGCTGCGCGTGGATCGTCTGGACATCCTCGCCTCGGCGGTCGGGCCGGAAGGCGGCAATGGCCTGGATGTGAGCTTTGAACTCAGCGGCTATCTGCGGCCGGGCACCACGGTGCCGGCCACGGAGGTGACCCATGCGCAATGACGTTGCAGGCCTGCGCACCTGGCTGCTGGCGGTCGTCGGTGCGTGGGCGCTGGCGGTCTGGACGGCCACCCTGTTTGGTCTGGGCAGCCGCATCGGCACGGCACCCGTGTCGGCGCCGCTGCCGACGTTGCCTGCCGTACCGGTGGCCGATGCTGTTGACGCGCGCGGGGTGGACAACAGCGAAGCGCTGGCACGCCCCTTGTTTGCCAGTGACCGTCGCCCGCACCCCTTTGTCATGGGCGAAGGTGAACAGGCCACTGTCGGCGCGGTGCGATTGAGCGGTGTGTTGATCACGCCCGGCTTGGAAATGGCCACGCTCACCACCGATCAGGGGCGATCGCTTCGACTGCGCCTGGGCGGTGAGTCACAGGACGGTTGGCAGCTGTTGTCACTGCAGCCTCGCAGCGCGGTGGTCAGCGGGCCATCCGGCACGCTCAACCTTGAGCTGCAGGTGTTCAGTGGCGGCCCGGCCACGAAGGGCGAGGGCGCACCGCCACTGCCCGCGCCGACAAGCGCGGTGCCGCCACCGGTCAGCAGTGCGCCGCTGGCCGAGCCGACGGCTGCGCCCAGCGCCGATCAGATCCAGGCCATCCGCGAACGCATCCAGGCCCGCCGCAGGCAGGCGCAACAGAACCAGAACGGCGGCTCCGGCCGCCAGAACCGATAGAGTGAGCGCATGACGTCACGCATAGTTTCCATCAGCCTGCTGATCGCCGCCCTGAGCAGCTGCGCGACCACGCCCGTGCCGGAGGTCCGTCGCAATGCGCGCAGCACGGATGTCGCCACGCCCGCACCCGGAGAGCCTGCACGTACCCGTGCGCTGGAGGCTGTGGACGATCCGCAGAGCGACGGCGGCCAGGGTCGCGCGGTCATCCGCCGTGGCAATGGGACGGTCATCAATCGCGCCGCTGCAGCAGCACCGTCACCGGTGTTGTCGGCGGCAGGTAACGGCAGTGCGGTGTTCAACTTTGAAGGCGAATCGGTGCAGGCCGTCACCAAGGCGATTCTTGGCGACATGCTGGGGCAGAACTACGTCATCGCCCCCACCGTGCAGGGCACGGTCACACTGGCCACGCCCAAGCCAGTGTCGCCGGCGCAGGCGCTGAACCTGCTGGAGATGGTGCTGGGCTGGAACAACGCCCGGCTGATCTACAGTGGCGGTCGTTACAACGTGGTGCCCGCTGACCAATCGCTGGCCGGCACGGTGGCACCAAGCACCGCCCCTGCATCGGCCGCACGCGGTTACGAGGTGCGGGTGGTGCCCCTGCAGTACATTTCCGCCAGCGAAATGAAGAAGGTGCTGGAGCCATATGCGCGGCCCAACGCCATCGTCGGTGTCGATTCATCGCGCAACGTCATCACCCTGGGGGGCACTCGGACCGAACTGGAAAACTACCTGCGCACGGTCGAGATCTTCGACGTGGACTGGCTGTCGGGCATGTCGGTGGGTGTGTTCCCGCTGCAGTCCGGGCGGGCGGCGCAGGTGGCCGGTGATCTGGAAAAGGTGTTCGGCGAAAGCAGCAAGACACCCAGCGCCGGCATGTTCCGGTTCATGCCGTTGGAGAACGCCAACGCGGTGCTGGTGATCACCCCGCAGGCGCGCTACCTGGACCAGATCCAGCAGTGGCTGGATCGCATCGACAGCGCGGGCGGCACCGCTCGCCTGTTCTCGTATGAATTGAAATACATCAAGGCCAAGGATCTGGCCGAACGCCTGGCCGAGGTATTCGGTTCCAGCAACGCAACGCGAGGTGGTCGCGACAACACGCCGGCCTCGCTGGTGCCGGGCGCGGTGCCGTCGCAGTTGGAGAGCAGCAACTCCACCACGCAGGACGGCCTCAGCCAGGACGGCACGGCCAGCCGCAGCAGCGAAGGCAGCATGAGTCTTCCGCAGCGGCAGCAGGGCAACATCAGCGTCAGCCTGGAAGTGGCGGGCGACCAGGTCGGTGTGTCGGCCGTGGAGGAAACCAACGCATTGCTGGTGCGTTCCACCCCGCAGGCCTGGCGTTCGATCCAGGAAGTGATCGAGAAGCTGGACGTGATGCCGCTGCAGGTCCACATCGAGGCGCAGGTCGCCGAGGTGGCGTTGACCGGAGAGCTCAGCTACGGCGTCAACTGGTACTTCGAGAATGCCGTCAATGCTCCTGCTCCCGGAGGTGCGGGGCTGCCCAGCGCGGCAGGGCGGGATATCTGGGGCACCTATGCCGGCTCGATCACGGGCGGCAGCGGATTGGGCTGGACCTTCCTCGGCCGCAATGCCGCAGCGGTGGTGAGCGCGCTGGACAAGGTGACCGACCTGCGCCTGCTGCAGACGCCGTCCATCTTCGTGCGCAACAACGCCGAGGCGACGCTCAACGTGGGCGACAAGGTGCCGATCAACACGGTGTCGGTGAACACGGGTGGGGTGAGCGAGAACACCTACAGCCAGGTGCAGTACATCGACACCGGCGTGATCCTGAAGGTGCGGCCGCGGGTGACCCGCGACGGCATGGTGTTCATGGATGTGGTGCAGGAAGTAAGCAGCGCCGCGGATGTGCCGGCCAACTGCGATCCATCCAAAACCGCGTGCAATCCCCGCATCTCCACCCGCAAGCTGGCCACCGAAGCGGCGGTCCAGAGTGGTGACACCATCATGATGGCCGGGCTGATCACCGACAGTGCCACCAATGGCCACAACGGCGTGCCGGGGCTGAGCCGCATTCCGGTGCTCGGTGCGCTGTTCGGCAGCAAAAGCCGTAACAGCCGGCGCACGGAAGTGATCGTGCTGCTGACCCCGACCATCGTGCGCAACGGCCAGGAGTCGCGTGACCTCACCGACGAATACAGCCGCAAGTTCCGCGCGATGGAGCCGATCAATACACCGCAGAAGAAACCGTGATGCATGCCGGGACGCACGCGTTGACCGGTGCGCCCGATCTGGACGGGAGGGGGTGGGAATGATCGTGTTGCTGCCGTTGGGCGTGGACGATGATGCATTGGATCGCTGCCTTGCCGCGCTGGATCAGACCACGCCGGCCGGCACGTCGATCTGGTTGGCCGACGATGCGCAGGCCGGCCCGCGTGCGCAGGCCGTGGTGGAACACTGGCTGGAGCACACCGCGCTGCAGGCCGAGTACACCCGCCGCGCACGCTCGCTCGGCGAGGCTGCACATCTGGATGAAATGCTGCGAGCCTGCGATGGCCTGGATGTGGCGGTGCTGGCCGCCGACAGTGTGCCGATGCCTGGCTGGTTGCAGCAGCTGCAGGCCTGCCTGGCACGCGATGCCTCCATCGCCACGGCCACGCCGTGGAGCAACGCAGGCGAAGCGGTGGCCTGGCCGCGGGTGGGGGAAGTGAATCCATTGCCTTCGGACCCAGTGCGGCTGGCGCAGGCGCTGTCGGGCATGCCTTTGCTGCAGCCGGAGCTGCCATCGGCGGTAACCCACGCGGTACTGATCCGTGGCAGTGCCCGGCGCCGCGCCGGTGGGTTGGACATCCACAGCTACAACTCCTGGTACGCCGCGCTGGTCGACCTGAGCCTGCGCATGTCAGGACTGGGCTGGCGCAATGTGCTGTGTGACAACGCCTTTGTCGGCCGTCAGGAAGAAGGGCGGCTGGCCGAAGGCGACATGGATGTGCTGGCCAACCGCTGGCCGAGCTGGACGGCGCGGCTTGCTGGTTTCCTGATGGACGACCCGTTGCGCGCCCATCGCGAGCACCTGCAGGCGCTGTGCGAGCAGGCGATAATGCCGCAAGCCCAGCGCGACCTTTTCGACGCCTGCGGCTTCCTTCCAGGTGCGGAGCAGGTGTGAGCGATTCGATTGCCGTTGTTGTTGTCAGCTATCAGAGCGCGAGTACGCTGGACGAATGCCTGCAGCGCCTGCGCGCAGCGCAGCAGGTGAGTGAGATCCGGGTGGTGGACAACCATTCCAGCGACAGCTCGGTGGAGATCGCCCAACGGCACGCCGTTGCCGACGCACGCGTGCGCTTCATCGCCAACCCTGACAACCCCGGCTTCGCCACCGCCTGCAATCAGGGCGCGGACGACTGCAGTGCGACATGGCTGGCGTTCGTCAATCCTGATCTGATGGTGGAGGCCCAGACCCTCGCACGGCTACGCGACCTGGGACGCCCGTTGGGCGATTGCCTGCTGGGCGTGGAGCAGGTTGACGAGCAGGGCAACGCGGATGCAGCGGTACGCCGTCGCGATCCGGATTTCGCCGCCATGTTGCGTCGCCCTGGCGCGGGCTCGCAGCTTGCGGTGCCGGTGGACCATTCGGCACCGCTGCAACAGGTGCAGGCACTGTCAGGTGCATTGTTGCTGATGCCGCGCAGCCTGTTCGTGCGGCTGGGCGGCTGGGACAACGGCTACCGTCTGCACGCCGAGGATCTGGATCTGTGCCGGCGCGCGCGCGAAGCCGGCGCCACCGTCGCCATTGCCAATGGGTTGGAGGTGCTGCATGTGCGCGGCGTATCCAGCCGCTCGCGGCCGTTCTTCGTGGAGTGGCACAAGCACCGTGGCCTGTGGCGTTACTTCCGCAAGTTTGAAGCCCCACAACGCAGCCTGCCCGTGCGCATCGGTGTGTGGTGCGCCATCTGGGCACACGCTGCACTGCAGGTGCCACGCCTTCTGCTGCGCTAGTTCGCGTGCAAGCGGCCTTGGCCGCGAGGCCAGAAACGCACCAGTGCTGATGCCATTGCGCAGCCGGCGACCCGCCGCAGGTGCAGCCACGCAGCCGTGGCAGGACCTGACAACCGCAGCCAGCATTATCGACGGTACCAACGCCCGTCTCCGCATCGCCGCCGCAATGGGTAGACGGCGCACAGAGCAATGCCACGGCGGGTGAACAAGGCATCCGGCCTTCGCATGGCGGCCACCGCCGGCGGCGCATAATGCGGCCCATGATCATCCAATCCCTGCTCGACACCGATCTCTACAAGTTCACGATGATGCAGGCGGTGCTGCATCAGTACCCCGGCGCCATCGTCCAGTACCGGTTCAAGTGTCGTACGCAGGGCATCGACCTGGCGCGCTACCTGGACGAGATCAACGCCGAGATCGATCATCTGTGCAGCCTGCGCTTCTCCCGTGAGGAACTGGAATACATGCGCCGGCTGCGCTTCGTGAAGCCGGACTTCGTCGATTTCCTCGGCCTGTTCCATCTGGACCGCAAGTACATCGAGCTGCGTGCTTCGCAGGCGGTGCCGGGTGAGATCGAACTGGACATCACCGGTCCGTGGCTGCACACCATCATGTTTGAAGTGCCGTTGCTGGCCATCATCAACGAGGTGTGGTTCCGCAATACCGCCAGCACTGATTTCAGCGAGGGCGAACGTCGCCTGCAGGCCAAGACGGCGTTGCTTCGCGACACGCCCGGTTTCGAGGAGTGTCGCATTGCCGATTACGGCACCCGCCGGCGCTACTCACGGCAATGGCACGGCACCATGCTGCCGATGCTGCGCGATGCGCTGGGCCCGCAGTTTGTCGGTACCAGCAATGTCTATTTCGCCCGGATGTACGGCATGACGCCGCACGGCACCATGGCGCACGAATACCTGCAGGCGTTCCAGGCCCTGGGTCCGCGTCTGCTGGATTCGCAGGTAGCAGCGCTTGAATCATGGGCGCGCGAGTACCGTGGCGACCTGGGCATCGCCTTGGCCGATGTGGTCGGCCTGGATGCGTTCCTGCGCGACTTCGATGCCTATTTCTGCAAGTTGTTCGATGGCGTGCGACATGACTCCGGCGATCCCTTCAGCTGGGGCGACCGCATGCTGGCGCACTTCAAGGCCAACCGCACTGACCCGACCAGCAAGATTCTGGTGTTCAGTGATGGCTTGAACATCGAGAAGGTGATGCAGCTGTTTGATTACTTCCGTGGTCGCTGTCAGGTGGCGTTTGGTGTCGGCACGCATCTGACCAACGATCTCGGCCCGACGCCGCTGAACATCGTCATCAAGATGGTCCGCTGCAACGGCCAGCCGGTGGCCAAGTTGAGTGATTCGCCGGGCAAAAGCATGTGTGATGATCCCGGCTATCTGGCCTATCTGCGCCAGGTGTTCCAGGTGCCTGTGCCGGAGGGGGAATGAGCCAGGAGGGGCGCATTCCGATGCAACGGCATGAGCATCTGTTCGGTTGAGTGGTTGAATCCACGCGTGTCGTTCTAGAATGCGCACTTGCCATGGGGAAGGCGCTTGGGGATGCACGACAACAGCCGCTGTATCAATTGCGAGCGTGGCATCGCCGACGCCGCGCAGAAGTTCTGCCCGAACTGCGGCCAACCCACGCCAGCACACCGCATCGACTGGCATTTCCTCGGCCATGAGCTGGAGCACAGCGTGCTGCACATGGACCGCGGCATCCTGTACTCGCTCAAGCAGTTGATGCTGCGCCCGGGCCAGCTGCTGCGCGACTACATCGAAGGGCGCCGGGGCAACCAGGTCAAACCGCTGTTGCTGATCACAATGATGTCGGCCGCGGTGGTGCTGTTGAACCGCGTGCTCACCGGCGACAGCATGATGGATACCCGCGCCGCCGAGGCGATGGTCGCTGGCCAGGCGTTGCCGCCCGAGATGATGCGGCTCATGGCCGCCTATCGTGCCGTCGCCGATTGGATCGAAACGCATTTCGCCGCGTACACACTGATGCTGCTGCCGATCGAGGCTTCCGTGTTCTGGCTGGTGTTCCGGCGCTACAGCAAGCTCAACTACCCCGAATGGCTGGTGATCACCACCCTGCTCACCGTGCAGGTGTTCGTGATCTGGACGCTGCTGGTGCTGCTGCACCGCTGGGTCCCTCAGCCCCAGGTTTGGGCGGGCGTGATCGGGATGATCTACGGCGCGGTCTCGCTGGTGCAGTTCTTCACGGACCGCCCGTTCTGGTCGACCACCTGGCGGACGTTGCTGGGATTCCTGGCGTTTGCGGTGATCAGCACGGCGCTAACTGCGGCAACGACGCCGGTGGTGATGCTGCTGATGTGATCAGCGCGCCATCGGCTCGGGCCGGATGGCGCTTTCAGGTTCATTCCAACGCAAATCGCAGCACGAACAATCCCGCCACCAGCCACACCGCCGGGCGTACTTCGCGCCAGCGGCCGGTGCCGGCCTTCAGCGCGGCATAGGCGATGAAGCCGAACGCCAGCCCGTTGGCGATGGAGTAGGTGAACGGCATTGCCAACGCGCACAGCGCGGCGGGCACCGATTCGGTCAGGTCATCCCACTTCACTTCGACCAGCTCACGCAGCATCAGCCCGGCCACGAACAACAGGGCCGGCGCGGTCGCGTAGGACGGCACCATCGCCGCCAGTGGCGAGAACAGCAGCGCAGCCAGGAACAGCGCGGCAACCACCAGCGCGGTCAGGCCGGTGCGACCACCGACCTGCACGCCGGAGGCGCTTTCGGCGAATGCAGTGGTGGAACTGGTGCCCAGCAGCGAGCCGGCAACGATGGCGGTGCTGTCGGCCAGCAAGGCACGGCCAAAACGCTTCTTGCCGTCGTCCAGCTTCAGCAGGCCCGCACGCCCGACCACGCCATACAGCGTGCCGGTGGCATCGAATACTTCCACCAGCACGAACACCAGCACCACCTGCAGCAGCACCGCCAAGGGTGCACCGCCGTCGTGATGCAGCAGGCCCGGAACATCGAGCTGCAGGAAGGTCGGTGCCAGGCTCGGCGGCAGCGACACGATGCCTTGGTACTGCACGTTGCCGATGGCCCAGGCCACGCCGGTCACGGCGAGGATGCCGATCAGGATCGCACCGCGCACCTTGCGCGCTTCCAGCACTGCGATCAGCAGGAAGCCACCCAGTGCCAACAATGGCGGCGCGGTGTTGAGCGGGCCGAGCGTGAGCATGGTGTCCTCGTTGGCAATGATCACGTTCGACTTCTGCAGCGCGATGATCGCCAGGAACAAACCGATGCCGGCAACGATCGCCGAACGCAGCGAGGCAGGAATGCCCGCCACCAGCCACGCACGTACGCCGGTGAGGGTCAGCACCCAGAACACGATGCCGGAAATGAACACGGCGGCCAGCGCCTGTTGCCAGGGTAGTCCCGCCGCACCGACCACGGTGAAGGCGAAGAAGGCGTTCAAACCCATGCCCGGGGCCATGCCAACCGGGAAGTTGGCCGCCAGTGCCATCACCGCCGAGCCGACCGCAGCGGCAAGGCAGGTCGCCACGAACACCGCCCCCGGATCCATGCCGGTGGTGCCGAGGATTTCCGGGTTGACGAAGACGATGTAGGACATCGTCAGAAAGGTGGTCAACCCAGCCAGCACTTCGGTGCGGATGCTGGTGCCGTGTTGCTGCAGTTTGAAGACGCGGTCGAGCAGGGACATGGGGAATTCCGTGGAGTGCAGGCTGTGCCCTCTCGCTGGGTAGGGGAGGGGGCCGGAGGTGGGAGCAGGGCTCTGCGCTTGCCTGTGATGTGTGGTCGAGCAGAGCTTTGCTATCCCTTCTCCCACCTGCGGGAGAAGGTGCCCCGAAGGGGCGGATGAGGGGAGCTTCACCCGCTCCTCAGCTCTTCAAGTTCTTTTGGCTAAAGCAAACGATGCCGGTTTCCTGCGCAACGCTTGCCCTCACCCCAACCCCTCTCCCGCAGGCGGGAGAGGGCTTAAGCGCGATGCTGGCACGATGTGCGGGCACCGCAAAAGCAGACGGCCGCACTGGGCGGCCGTCTGTGGGGCTCTTACTTGAGTGCCTTGAAGCGCAGGCGCTTCGGCGCAGCGTCGTCGCCCATGCGGCGGCGCTTGTCTTCTTCGTACTCGCGGTAGTTGCCCTGGAAGAACTCCACGTGCGAATCGCCTTCGAACGCCAGGATGTGGGTCGCGATGCGATCCAGGAACCAGCGGTCATGCGAAATCACGAAGGTGTTGCCCGGGAACTCCAGCAGCGCGTCTTCCAGCGCACGCAGGGTTTCGATGTCCAGATCGTTGGACGGTTCGTCGAGCAGCAGCACGTTGCCACCCTGCAGCAGGGTCTTGGCCATGTGCAGGCGGCCGCGCTCACCACCGGACAGCGAACCGACCAGCTTCTGCTGATCCTGGCCCTTGAAGTTGAAGCGGCCGATGTAGGCACGCGACTGGATCTCGACACCGTTGATGTTGAGGATGTCCAGGCCGCCCGCGATTTCCTGGAACACGTTGTGGTTGCCTTCCAGCGCGTCGCGGCTCTGGTCCACGTAGGACAGCTTGACGGTCGGGCCGACGGTGATCTCGCCCGAATCCGGCTTTTCCTGGCCGGTGATCATCTTGAACAGGGTCGACTTACCGGCACCGTTGGGGCCGATGATGCCGACGATGGCGCCGGCCGGCACCAGGAAGCTCAGTTCGTCGAACAGCAGGCGGTCGCCGAACTTCTTGGAGACGTTCTTGAACTCCATCACCGAGTTGCCCAGGCGCTCGCCCGGCGGGATGAAGATTTCATTGGTCTCGTTGCGCTTCTGGTAGTCCACCGACTGCAGCTCTTCCAGGCGTGCAAGACGTGCCTTGCCCTTGGTGCGGCCGCCCTTGGCGTTCTGGCGCGACCATTCCAGTTCCTTCTGGATCGCCTTCTGGCGCGACTTCTCCTGGTTGTCTTCCTGCTTCAGGCGCTCGTCCTTCTGCATCAGCCAGTCGGTGTAGTTGCCCTTCCACGGAATACCGCGGCCGCGGTCCAGTTCCAGGATCCACTCGGCGGCGTTGTCCAGGAAGTAGCGGTCATGGGTGACGGCCACCACGGTGCCGGTGTAGCGCGCCAGGAACTGTTCCAGCCATTCCACGGACTCGGCGTCCAGGTGGTTGGTCGGTTCGTCGAGCAGCAGCATGTCCGGCTTCTGCAGCAGCAGGCGGCACAGCGCCACGCGGCGCTTTTCACCACCGGACAGCTTGCCGACCACCGCATCCCACGGCGGCAGGCGCAGCGCATCGGCGGCCACGTCCAGCTGGTTTTCCAGGGTGTGGGCATCGCCGGCGGCGAGGATCGCCTCCAGGCGTTCCTGTTCCTTGGCCAGCTTGTCGAAATCGGCGCCTTCCTCGGCATAGGCCAGGTACACCGCGTCCAGCGCGGCCTGTGCCTGCAGCACTTCGCCCACGCCTTCTTCGACCGCTTCACGCACGGTCTTGGTCGGGTCCAGCTCCGGCTCCTGGGCCAGGTAGCCGACCTTGATGCCGGCCTGCGGACGGGCTTCGCCCTCGAAATCGGTGTCCACGCCGGCCATGATCTTCAGGACGGTGGACTTGCCGGCGCCGTTCAGGCCCAGCAGGCCGATCTTGGCGCCCGGGAAGAACGACAGCGAGATGTCCTTGATGATCTGCCGCTTGGGCGGGACCACCTTGCTGACGCGGTTCATGGTGTAGATGTATTGCGAGGACATGAAAGTCTCCGTAGCGCACGCCTGCCCCCGGTCCGGGACTGGACAGGGCCCAAGGCAAAAGGGAATGGGTAATTATAGCCGCAAGCCCGACGGAGCCGGCTGGGACGGGGCGGCTTGCTGATTTGTGAATGGGAAAGATCCGGAAACGTTTCCAGCCGGAATCCGTTCATATCGTGTGAGCATTATGGAAACCGTCCACTCCAACCCGCGAAGGCCACCCATGAAGATGAACCGATTCGTTGTCGCCGCGATGACCACCCTGCTGGCCTTTTGTGCAGCCGCTCCGGCCTTCGCTGCTGGCGACCGGGACAACGACCGTGGCCGTCATGGCTGGGATGATGACCGTGGTCGCGGCCATGACCGCGGTCGGGGCCATGGCCATGACCGCCACAACGACCGTCGCGAGTGGCGCGACGACCGCCGCCATTACAGCAACGGCTACCGCGAGGGCTACCGCGATGCCCGTTACAACGACCGTCGCTACTACGCCCCGCCGCCGCGCGTGGTTTATCGCCCGTATGGCTTCGAGCGTGGCCACCGCTATAGCAACTACTACGGCGGCCCGGTCTATGTGGTCAACGACTACAACCGCTACCACGTGCGCCGCCCGCCGCACGGCCACCGCTGGATCCGTGATGACCGCGGCAACATGCTGATGGTGGCCATCGCCACCGGCATCATCGCCGACATCGTGTTCAATCATTGACGACGGCAACCAGCCTCCTGAACAAAGAAAAGGCGCATCGAAAGATGCGCCTTTTCCATTTTCATCTACCAACCGGCAATCATTCCGGTTGACGAGCAAGGCATTGGATCTGCCCGAGGGAAGTGCAGGCATCACTGGCTGGTGTGATGGCCGCCTCGTTCAAGCGGTACAGCGGTACATCTGACGAACCGGTGAGCGCGCGGGGGGCCGGCCTGCTCAGAGTGGCCGCCACTTCGCGGGCAATCTGCGGGTGCAGTCCTGCGGATACGCCAACAACATCCAGCGTTCCTTCGCGGTATGTGATGTCGTAGTTGCCGAGCCGGGTCCCTTGCGCATCGCTCGCGAAAATAGCGTAGCCACCGGGTTGGGCGTTCAGATCACTGCCATTGCTGAACAGCGTGACGTCATCAATGCTGTCGCCGTTGACCAGGCCATCCGCGGTGTAGCCGCTGAACGATGAAGTCTGGCCGATGTTCTTGCTGGTGTTGTTGGCGGTGATGATCAGTCCTGCCTTGCCAATGGACAGCACGCCGTCGACATAGGTGATGTCGTAATTGGACAGGCCGGTGCCGTCGGCGTTGCTGGCAGTGATGGTGTAGTTGCCAACATTGGCCGTTGCCGCAGTGCCGGTGGACGCCAGATCGACCGAAGAAACGACGTCGTTGTTGAGCAGGCCATCGGCGCCGTAGCCGCCGAGGCCACCCGTCTGGCCGTAGGTTTTGCCGCCATTGCCGGCGGTGATGGTCAGCCCGGCCTTGCCAATGGACAGCACGCCGTCGACATAGGTGATGTCGTAATTGGACAGGCCGGTGCCGTCGGCGTTGCTGGCAGTGATGGTGTAGTTGCCGACGTTGGTGGTTGCCGCGGTGCCGTTGGAAGTCAGGTCAGCCGAGGAAACGGCATCGTTGTTGAGCAGGCCATCAACGCTGTAGCCGCCCAGACCGCCCGTCTGGCCATAGGTCTTCCCGCCATTGCCGGCGGTGATGGTCAGCCCGGCCTTGCCGATGGACAGGGTTCCATCGACATAGGTGATGTCGTAATTGGACAGGCCGGTGCCGTCGGCGTTGCTGGCAGTGATGGTGTAGTTGCCGACGTTGGTGGTTGCCGCGGTGCCGTTGGAAGTCAGGTCAGCCGAGGAAACGGCATCGTTGTTGAGCAGGCCATCAACGCGGTAGCCGCCCAGACCGCCCGTCTGGCCATAGGTCTTCCCGCCATTGCCGGCGGTGATGGTCAGCCCGGCCTTGCCGATGGACAAGGTTCCATCGACATAGGTGATGTCGTAGTTGGACAGGCCGGTGCCGTCGGCGTTGCTGGCGGTGATCGTGTAGTCGCCGACGTTGGCAATGCCTGCCGATCCGTTGCTGTCCAGATCAACGGACGTAAGCGTGTCACCGTTGACCAGACCGTTGGCGTTGTAGCCGCCAAGGCCACCGTTCTGGCCGTAAGTCTTGCTGCCGTTGCCGGCAGTGATGATCAGGCTCCTTGGATCAATGGCCAGTTGGCCCGGGGCAAATGCCAATGCGTAGCCGGATGCGGAGGTGTCCAACGTTCCCTGGTGAATATCGATCTGGTAGGGACTGCCACTGACATTCGCACCCGCCGCCGCACCGGCCGAGGTGATGGCGGCAGCGCCGGTGAACAGAGCCATCAGGTCGTCGGCCTTGTAGGCGCCCAGGGCCCCGGCCATTACGCCGCGCACGCTGAACGCATCGCCCAAGGCGAGGGTGTCGCCATAGGTCTTGCGCAAGGTGTTGGCCACGAAGGTCAGCGTTGGCTGCCAGGCAAACAGGTAGCGGTTTCCGCCTGCCGTGGCCGGAGCGAATGCCGCTGTATTCCACAACGCGGTATTGCCACTGTCCAAACTGTTGAATTGATGGGGCGCATCCGGCCTGTCGAGGAAGATGCGCCACTGTTGGCTGCCGCCACTGACATCCAGTGCCGCTGCGCCCACTGCATTGATAAACAGGCCACCGGCAGAGAGATCGATTGCATTGGCCTTGATCACGCCGGCAAGATGCAGGTCGCCGGTGCTGCTGGCGCGGAAGGTCGTCGCCGTGGCGTGGCCCAGTGTCAGTGCATTGGCATCGTTGATTGCGATATCGCCGCCGGAAAGATCAACGGCGCCGACAAAGTCGTTGCCGGTGCTTAGCAGGTTGATCGCACCGCTGCCCGCATCAACGGTGGTGGCACCGCCAGCCTGCAGGTTGCCGGCCGACTGGACGATGGCGCCGTTGTGGCTGACCAAATCCAAGGTGCCTGTCGCGTTGATGTTGTGCCCCAGCGCAACGCCGTCGCCGCCACTCAGGCTCACGTTGCGGCCCGACAGCGCACCGCCGGTGGACAACACCCCAATGCCGCTGGCCAGGGTCAGGTCGGCGCTGCCGGTGTCGATGGCGCCTGGCTGTAGCTGCAGCCGGCCGGCAGAAGTCAGCGCCAGTGCGGCGTTGACCCCGCGGTGGGCCAGGTTGACGTCAAGGTCCGAGCCCGCCGCGACCACCAGCGCGTTGCCGGCTAGGTTGACCCGGCCGCCGAAGCTGTTGCCCTGGTGGCCCAGGGTGATATCACCATCCGCGGTGAACGAGCTGGTCCCGCGTACATAGATCGCACGTGACTGGCTGATGCCGCCGCCGGTGGCGGTGACGTCCAGGGTGAAGGCATCCACGCCCCGGAGCGCCAACGCGCCGGCGTTCTTGATCGTCACCGCCGTCCCGACAAGGTCGACCGCCCCCTTGAAGCGGTTGGCGGCGTTGTTGAGGAACACATTGCCGCTGCTGTGGAAGAGCGCGTCGCCATCAACCTCATAGGCGCCGCCCTGGCCGATGCTGTTGGTGGTGACCAGCTGCAGGGGCCCGGCGACGCGGATGCCCTGGGTGTTCAGGATCTGGGCGTCGATGCTCAGACCGGTCAACGCGGTGGCGGCGCCCACGCTGCCCTGCAGGCGCACGATGCCGTTGCTGGCCCGCAGGTCCAACGCATGCGCGCCGTTGACGGTACCGCCGAAGGTAATGTTGCCGTTGTTGCTGGTTGCCTTCACGCCGGCACCCAGCAGCACCGCGTCGGTCAGCGAGATGCCGCCGGTGGTGGTGATGTCCGCCCCCAACCAGGTAACGCCGTCGGCACTGGTGGTCAGG
Source organism: Stenotrophomonas humi (assembly GCF_001431415.1). Lineage (GTDB taxonomy): Bacteria > Pseudomonadota > Gammaproteobacteria > Xanthomonadales > Xanthomonadaceae > Stenotrophomonas > Stenotrophomonas humi. The sequence continues at coordinate 168,836 of NZ_LDJI01000003.1, forward strand.
CTGGTCAAGGCGGTGGTACCGCCTACCGCACCGTAAAACCCGCTGGTGCCACGGCTGTTGACGGTCAGTGCGTGGGCACCATTGACCGTGCTCATGAAGTTGATGTCGCCCAGCTCGCTGTCCAGGGTGACCGCGCTGCCCAGCGTCACCGGCCCATTCAGATGGATCAGACCGGCGGTGCGCAGGTTCCCGGACAGATCAATGCCCTTGGCCTGGACCTGCATGCTGTTCACTTTCGTGGTCTGTCCGACGCCGCCAAGGAAACCGACCCGGCCATCGGTAAACACCGTCAGTGCCCGCGCACCATCCACTGCGCCACCGAAGGTGATGTTGCCCGCGTTGGTGCTTCGCAACGTGGCGGCAGCATTCAGGTATACCGCACCGTTGTAGGTCTGGGCGCCGTCGGTGCTGATGTCGCCGTTGATGTCGATGCGGCCGGCGGTCAGCGCCAGACTCGATGCCCCCACGTTGCCCAACTGCAGCGTGCCGCTGGACGCCAGCTTGACGGCCGCGCCATTCAGCGCGACCCGGTTGCCGAAGCTGTTGCCCAGTTGGGTGAGGGTGATGCTGCTGTTGGAGTACAGCGCGCTGGTGCCGCCCACCAGCAGGTTGCCTGCGGCCTGATTCAGCGCGCCGTTTGCGTCCAGCGACAGCGTACCGACCAGGTTGATGTCATCGTGCAGGTCGATGGCACCGCCCGAGGTGACCCCCAGGCTGGTGGCCTGCACCTTGCCCAGCTGCAGCGCGCTGGCCGCATTCACCGTCACGTTGCCGCCGGTCAGGGTCAGCTCGCCGCCGAAGCGGTTGCCGGCCTGAGTAAGGAGGATGTCATTGCCGGTGCCGGTGCCGATCGTGGTCGCGCCGGTCACCGACAGGCTGCCGCTCTGCCCGAGCGCAACCGCATTGTTCACGGTCAGATTCTTGCCGACCGTGCCGCCGATGGCGGCGATCTGGTTGCCGGGGTGATAGAGCATGGCATCACCGGTAACCGCCAGGTCGAGCCTGCCGGTGGTGAGGCTGCCGCTCTGGGTATAGTCGCCCGCCACGTCCAGCACAGTGCGGTCGGCGGTCACCGTGCCGGTCTGGATCACCCCGCCGCCCGATTGCGGATCGCCGCCGCGGGCCACCAGCGACAGCTGCCCATCCCGGCTCGAAATCTGCTGGGCGTTGACGATGCCACCGAGATTGATCACATTCCCGGCCGCGGTCGGCCGGATGCGCCCGTGCAGGTTGATGTTGCCGGCCGTCAATGCGCCGAGGTTGATCACCGCCGCCGCAGTGGGGTCGACGATGGCCGCATCGAAGGTCAGCGCGGGGGTAAAGGTGGTGATACCGCTGCCGGCGTCATAGCGCGTCAGGGTGGCACCGCCGGCGGCCAGCAGATTGATCTGCGCGGCGTTGATGATGCCGTAGTTGCGTACGCCCTCGGCCAGCAGGGTGATCGAGCCATTGGTGGCGGTCAGCGTGCCGGCATTGACCACCTCGTTGAAGTTGGGCGTGCCACCGAAACTGAAGGTGGTATCGCTGTGGTCATTGTTGAATGGCAGGCCGCTGGCCACCAGCCCACCGACATTGACCGAGGCGGTAGAGCTGAACGCGATGCCGGCCCCGTTGACCAGGAACACCTGGCCGTTGCCGCTCAGCTGGCCGGCGATGGTGCTGGAGGCATTGCCGCCGATCAGATTGATGGTGACCGCACCGGCATTGGGCGCAAAGAAATTGACCCGGGCGTCGGTGCCGACGTTGAAGCTTTGCCAGTTGATCAGGCCGCGGTTGCTGGTCTGGCTGATGTTGAGCACCCCGCTGGCCGAACCGCTGGCGTCGATGCTGAGGTTGCCCTCGCCGATGGCGCCGCCGCCAGGCAGGGTGTAGTCCGCAGCCATCGCCAGCGGACTGCCGCCGAGACATAGGCATGACAGCGCCAGCGCCAACACCAGGCGGTGCCTGGCAGGTGCAAGAACCACGGCCGCAGGCGCATGGCCGGCGCGTGGCGCGCTGCCGATTTCCGAGGTGACCTGGGTCTGGCCCAAAGCGTGATTGAACACAACACGATAGATATGGTTCATGGCGGTGGTCCTCAGAATGTGGTGCTGATACGCGCCCAGAACTGGGTACGGCGTTGATCGTTGCCGGGCTGGCTGCCAGTGGGGCGGGCGGCGCTGGCCTCCAGCTGAAGCTCTGGTTTCCATGGCAGACGCAGGCCAAGCCCGATGCCGGCACCTTCCAGCGTGGTCGGTAGTACGCCCAAGCGGCGGTTGTCTGCCGCCGGTGAGGTGCGGCCCCAGTCGTAGAACAGGTTCACGTCCACCAGATCGCCCCAGCGGCGGCCGTTGAACGGCGAGGGAGTGTCGGCGAAGCCCGGTGCGCTGAGTTGGTACTCGAAGGTGGCCTGCACGCCACGGTCGCCCAGCGCCGTGGACAGCGGGTAAGCGCGCACACTGGTTGGGCCGCCCACGCTGAACTGCTCAAGCGGGGTGAGTGCGTCCTGGGTGAACTGAGCGCTGCCGCGCAGCCACAGACGCTGGTTGCCGGGTAGTGCCTGCAGGCGTGCAAGGTTCAGGCGGCCAACCCAGAAGTACGGTTCGTGCGAGGTGTATAGCCAGTTCTGCGGAGAGGATTCGTCGTTGATGGATTTGCGCAGCGATACCTGCGCCAGATTCATGCCCCGCCAGCGTCGGTCGGTGTGGCGCAGGCTCAGGCCCGCATCGATCACGTCGAAGGTATGCCGGGAGAGCAGCATGCCCAGCCCGTCGAGCCTGGATTGCTCGTGGATCCAGCGTGCCGAGGCCTGCACCTGCAGGTCGGCGCGCTGGATGAATTTCCAGTCGCTGCCGGCATAGAACATCGTGGTGGGGCCATTGATTTCCAACGCTGCCAATGGGCCGGTGTTCAACTCCATCTCGCTGCGGCTGACGCCGGCAATGGCACTGAGTCCCTGCACCTGTGCCGACGGCACACTGAGTGACAGTGCCGCCTGCCAGCTGTCGGCCGGGTCCAACCCGTAGCCGATGCTGGCGGCCAGCACATCGCCCGCGCCCAATGCGTTGAAGGCACTGATGCCCAGCTCGGCGCGGTATTTGCCGGTGCTGTCGGTGCCGTGATTGCTCAGGCCGGCGGTGATCTCGTACGGGCGCGCGTTGTCGGTGGCCACCAGCACGATGTCGGTTTCGCCGGGGTTCTGGCCTGCCTGCAGGACCGAGGTGACCGATACGCCGGGCAGGTCACGCGCGTAGAGCAGGGCGCGGTCGAGTTCGTTGCGGCGCAACGGACGGCCGATCAGCCCAAGGCTGCTGGCGGTGAGCTGATCTTCACGGTAACGCTGGCTGCCCTGTACCAACACCCGGCCGACCCGGCCTTCCATCACTTTCAGCGTCAGCGTCTGGCTGTCGTTGACCTGCTGGGGCGGGATGTAGACCACCGACACCAGGAAACCGGCATCCCGGTAGGCTTGGGTGATGCGCGCGGTGATCTGCTGGATCTGCTCGAAGTTCAACGCGGCCGGCAGAGTGGGGCTGATGTCGCGCAGGGTCTGGTTGGCGATTGCGTCTATCGCCGCCTGGCTGATGCCGCTGGCTGGATGTTCGCCGACGCCTTCGACGACGATGCGTGCGACCTGCAGGGTGGCCATTGCCGGCGCATCGGTTGGGCTGACGGTACTGGACTGCGCCCAGCTGGTCTGGCCCAGGGTCAGGGCGGCCAGCGACAGGCTCAACAGTGCTGCAGGGAGTGGGCGCGTGCGAGGGCGAAAGGCGAGGGGGCGTGCGTGACGGTCGAGGCGATGCATCAGAGCGTTGTTCCTTCAGATTCAGGCAGGCCGACGGGGTAAGAGGGGCCGGCGCCTACCTGTAATCCGTAAGAAGCGGTGCAGACCGATCATCAAGTCTGGATGGAAATATGAATTGGTGACATCCATCACGCTTTGTTGACTGGCGGGGATTCGGTCGGATGCGGCCTCGAGCGGCAGCCTGGCGGCTGGAACGGGCTACAATCGGCAGCTCCCTCGCCCGTACCAGGAGCTGTGATGTTCTCGCGTGATGTCCGTATCGAGTCCTACGATCCCGAGTTGGCCAAGGCCATTGCCCAGGAATGCCAGCGCCAGGAAGACCATGTCGAGCTGATTGCCAGCGAGAACTACGCCAGCCCGATGGTGATGGAAGCCCAGGGCAGCCAGCTGACCAACAAGTACGCCGAAGGCTACCCGGGCAAGCGCTATTACGGCGGTTGTGAATATGTGGACGTGGCCGAAAAGCTGGCCATCGACCGTCTCAAGCAGTTGTTCGGTGCTGACTACGCGAACGTGCAGCCGCACAGCGGCTCGCAGGCCAACCAGGCCGTGTACTTCGCGCTGCTGCAGCCGGGCGACACCATCCTGGGCATGAGCCTGGCCCATGGTGGTCACCTGACCCACGGTGCCAAGGTCAATGCCTCGGGCAAGATCTTCAACGCCGTCCAGTACGGTGTGAACGAGCAGGGCCTGATCGACTATGACGAAGTCGAGCGCCTGGCGCTGGAGCACAAGCCGAAGATGGTGGTCGCCGGTTTCTCGGCTTACTCGCAGGTCATCGATTGGGCGCGTTTCCGTGCCATCGCCGACAAGGTGGGTGCCTACCTGTTCGTGGACATGGCGCATGTCGCCGGCCTGATCGCCGCAGGCGTCTACCCGAACCCGATCGAGCACGCGCATGTGGTTACCTCGACCACCCACAAGACCCTGCGTGGTCCGCGTGGTGGCTTCATCATCGCCAAGGGCGCGGGTGAGGAAATCGAGAAGAAGCTGCAGTCGATCGTGTTCCCGGGTATCCAGGGCGGCCCGCTGATGCATGTCATCGCCGCCAAGGCCGTGGCCTTCAAGGAAGCACTGGAGCCGGAATTCAAGGCTTACCAGCAGCAGGTGGTGAAGAACGCGCAGGCCATGGCCAAGACGCTGATTTCGCGCGGCTACAAGATCGTCTCCGGCGGTACCGAGAACCACCTGATGCTGGTGGACATGATCGGCAAGGACGTGTCCGGCAAGGATGCGGAAGCCGCGTTGGGCAAGGCCCACATCACCGTCAACAAGAACTCGGTGCCGAACGACCCGCGTTCGCCGTTCGTGACCTCGGGCCTGCGCCTGGGTACCCCGGCCATCACCACCCGCGGTTACAAGGAAGCCGACAGCGTCGCGTTGGCCAACTGGATCGCCGACGTGCTGGACAACCCGAGCGATGAGAACGTCATTGCCGGCGTGCGTGAGAACGTCACCCTGCAGTGCAAGCAGTTCCCGGTTTACGGCTGACGGTTTTGCCGGTGCCAGCCTCGTGTTGGCATCGGCTCGTTGGCGGGACCGCCACCCTCAGGGTGGTCAAACCCCGGGCCGGGCAGCCTTGCTCCATCCCGGGGTTTGCTGTATCTGCGTTGTAGTGATTTCCGCGCCGTGTTGTCGGCGCCCGATGTTCAAGGCGAGATTGATGCACTGCCCGTTCTGCCAACACACCGATACCCGCGTCATCGACTCACGCGTTTCCGAAGACGGCGCCACCATTCGTCGTCGTCGTGGCTGCGAAGCCTGCGGTGAGCGTTTCAGTACGCTGGAAACCATCGAGCTCAAGCTGCCGGTCATCGTCAAGAGTGATGGCGGTCGCGAGGCATTCGATGCGCGCAAGCTGCGGGTGGGGTTTGACCGCGCGCTGCGCAAGCGGCCGGTTTCTGAAGAGCGCATTGAAGCGGCCGTGCGTGCGGTGGTGCACCAGCTGCGCATGTCCGGTGAGCGCGAAGTGCCGTCCATCCGACTGGGGGAGTTCGTCATGGACGAGCTGCGCAAGCTCGACCATGTCGGCTACGTCCGCTTTGCCTCGGTGTACCGCAGTTTCGAGGACGTGGCCGACTTCCGCGATGAGATCGAGAAGCTCGAACGCGATCATCCTGCCGGTGACGACCAGTTGCCGTTGCTGGAAGGCGGCACGGCCCGCGCCAAGAAAGCCGCGCGCTGAAACCCATGCACATCGTCAATCTGCATGACCGGCCAGCGCTGTTGCCTGCGCTGGCTGCCGCGCATGTCCAGGCATTCGGTGAGCTGTTGCCCGACTGGACGCTGCCCCAGGCCGAACAGGAACTGCGCGCACAACAGCGCCACGCCATTCCGTGCACCTGGCTGGCCGAGGACGACGCCGGCTGGCTGGGTTCGGTCAGCCTGCTGCATGACGATCACGAACAAATCCGTGGCTGGTCGCCCTGGTTGGCCTCGCTGTATGTACAACCGCGCGGCCGCGGCAAGGGTGTCGGCGCGCAGTTGGTGCGGCACTGTGTCGCGCAGGCCGCCGCCCTCGGCGTGTCGATCCTGTATCTGTATTGCGAAGCGCCGATGGTGGACTGGTATCTGAACCTCGGATGGCGCGTGCATACCCGGCTGCAGCTCGGCCCGTTGGCGATCACCGTGATGGCGATGGAGACGCGGCAGGGCTGAGCGGCTGCGTCACGTCGATGCGGGCATGGCACCGCATACACTTGCCGCATTGCGTGATTCCTGGAAGCTCGGCCCTTTCACGAATCATCATTCCCGCGCAGGCGGGAAGCGCCCGTCAAACAATCTGGCGTCGTCATTGCACGATGCGCCTTCCTGGAGACCTCCATGCGCCCATTCAACGCCACCGATCATCTGCTGATGGCCCGCGCTTTGCGCCTGGCCGAACGCGCGGCATGGACCACGCGGCCCAATCCGATGGTTGGCTGTGTCATCGCTCATGGCGACGAGGTGGTGGGCGAGGGCTGGCACCAACGTGCCGGTGGTCCGCATGCTGAAGTGTTCGCACTGCGTCAGGCCGGTGAACGCGCGCGCGGTGCCACCGCCTACGTCACCCTGGAACCCTGCGCGCACTACGGGCGCACGCCGCCGTGTGCGTTGGCCTTGATCGAGGCCGGCGTGACGCGCGTGGTCGCGGCCATGGGTGACCCGTTCCCGGATGTGGATGGCGGTGGGTTCGCGTTGCTGCGGCAGGCCGGCATCGAGGTGGCGGTGGGTTTGATGGGCGACAAGGCACGCGAACTCAATCGTGGCTTTCTGTCGCGGATCGAACGTGGCCGACCGTTCGTGCGCATCAAGCTGGCCGGCAGCCTGGATGGGCGCACCGCAATGGCCAATGGCCAATCCAAATGGATCACCGGGGAAGCGGCGCGTGCCGACGTGCAGCAATGGCGCGCGCGTGCTGGTGCCATCCTGACCGGTGCGGCGACCGTGCTGGCGGATGATCCGCTGCTGACTGCGCGACCTGCATCTGGCGAATTCCTGCCACCGCTGCGGGTGGTGCTGGATGCACAGCTGCGCACGTTGCAGTGTGCCCGCGTGCGCGAAGGTGGGGCCACAACGTTGTATCTGCACGATCCCGCTCTGACCGCGCCCGTGCTGGAACGCGCAGAGTTCGCGGCGTCGCCGTTGCTGGCCGACGGCCGCTTCGATCTACAGGCCGTGATGGCCTTGCTGGGCGAGCGGGGCATCAACGAAGTGCATGTCGAAGCCGGCCCAACGCTGTGCGGCGCCTTGCTCAAGGCAGGGCTGGCCGACGAGATGCTGCTGTATGTCGCGCCGCTGCTGATGGGCGACAGCGCCAAACCGTTACTCGCTGGGTTGGGCATCGAGACGATGGCGCAGGCGGTTCGGCTGGAAGTGATCGATGCGCGGATGTTGGGCAAGGATCTGCGGCTCCGGTTCAGGCCTGAGTGAAAGCAGTGAGTGGAGCGAAAGGGAGGCGCGTGGAGGGGGCTCTTCTGCTCTGGCTCTGGCCTTGGCTTCGCCTTTTGCCGCTGCTCTTGCCCCTGTTCTTGGGCCACTTCTCTTCCCTTGTTCCTCTTTCTCCCGGCCCAGCCTGAACAAATCGCCGCTGAAACACTGCGTCCAGCTGTCTGGACACTGGCTGAGAACCGGGCTGGTACAATGCCCCGGCCGGTTCGCTGGCAACTTACAAACGTCTTCAGGGCGGGGTGCAACTCCCCACCGGCGGTAGGTAAGGAATCCCCGGCGGGGACCCTCACGAGCCCGCGAGCGCTTTGCTTGGCCCTGCCAATCAAAGGTCAGCAGATCCGGTCAGATGCCGGAGCCGACGGTCATAGTCCGGATGAAAGAAGACGGTGTTTCGGGCCCTTTGCGGGGTTCGTGCGCCTGTTTGCCTTGCGGCGTTTTTCGCTCACTTTTCGCGGAGAACGTTAGTGTTTACTGGAATCATCGAAGGCGTCGGCCGTCTGGCCGCACGCGAACCCATCGGAGGCGATGTCCGCTTCACCTTCAATGTCGGCAACCTGCCGTTTGATCAGGTGCAGATGGGCGAAAGCATCGCCATCAACGGCGTCTGCCTGACCGTCATCGCATTCGACGGCAGCAGCTTCAAGGCCGATGCCTCAACTGAAACCCTGGCCTTGACCACGCTCGGTGCACTGACCGAAGGCGCGGTGATCAATCTTGAGCGCGCCATGCGCCCGACCGACCGCCTCGGCGGCCATCTGGTCAGCGGCCACGTCGATGGCCTGGGCAAGGTGCTGTCCATCCATGAGGATGCGCGCGCGCTGCGTTGGCGCTTCGCCGCGCCCAAGCCGCTGCTCAAGTACATCGCCAAGAAGGGCTCGATCTGCGTGGATGGCGTCAGCCTCACCGTCAACGAAGCCGATGACGAAGGCTTCGAGGTGGCGCTGATTCCGCACACCGTCGCCAACACCGCCTTTTCCGCCACTGCCGTGGGCAGTGCGGTGAACCTGGAAATCGATCTGGTCGCCCGCTACGTCGAGCGTCTGCTGGGCCAAGGAGCCACCCCATGAATTTCGCCCCCGTTCCGGAACTGCTGGAAGAAATCCGCGCCGGCCGCATGGTCGTCATCGTCGATGACGAGGACCGCGAGAACGAAGGTGACCTGATCATGGCTGCCGAGCTGGTCAAGCCGTCGGACATCAATTTCATGGTCACCCATGGCCGTGGCCTGGTGTGCCTGCCGTTGACCCGCACCCGCGCGGCCGACCTGGGCCTGGCGCCGATGGTGCAGGCCAATACCGCGCAGTTCCAGACCAATTTCACGGTCAGCATCGAGGCTGCCGAAGGTGTGACCACCGGCATCTCCGCGCATGACCGTGCCCACACCATCCGCACCGCGGTGAAGCCCAACGCCAAGCCGTCGGACCTGCACCAGCCGGGCCACATCTTCCCGCTGATCGCCCAGCCGGGCGGCGTGCTGACCCGCGCCGGCCATACCGAGGCAGGCGTGGACCTGGCGATGCTGGCCGGTCTGGAGCCGGCCGGCGTGCTGGTGGAGATCCTCAACCCCGACGGCAGCATGGCGCGCCGCCCGGAGCTGGAAGTGTTCGCCCGCGAGCACGGCCTGAAGATGGGCTCCATCGCCGATCTGATCGCCTACCGGCTGGCCACCGAGCACACCGTCGAGCGTGTGGACGAGCGCGAGATCGACACCGAATTCGGTCCGTTCAACCTTGTCACCTACCGCGACCGCATCGCCAACGACCTGCATTTCGCGCTGGTCCGTGGCACACCGGACAAGGAAACGCCGACGCTCGTACGCGTGCAGGTGGAGAACCCGCTGGCGGACCTGCTGCATTGGCGCCGTGAGGATTTCGGCGTGGCCAACACCGACGCACTGCGTGCCATCGACGCAGCCGGTGCCGGCGTGATGGTGGTGTTGTCGGCACCGCGCGACACCAACGCGCTGTTGGCACGCCTGCGCCAGCAGCCTGCGCCGGTCACTCCGGGCAAGGACAAGGATGTGGGCCAATGGCGCCGCAACGGTGCCGGCGCGCAGATCCTGGCCGATCTGGGCCTGGGCAAGCTGCGTGTGCTCGGCACCCCGCGTCGGCAGATCGGCCTGGCCGGTTATGGGCTGGAGATCGTCGAGACCGTTCAGGCCTGAAGCTGGACTGGGTGAGGGAGCTGCTCAGAGCATCCCTCACCAGCTCCCCTACGTCTTCGGCGCAAAGGGGAGGCGGTTCATGCGAGCTGTCACACTGCGGCAATGCGTTCCTTGCGCGCGGCGGAGGGAAGGCTGGGGCGGGGGCTTTCCGGGTTCTCCCGCCGCCCGCCAAGTCCCAAGCCCGCACCCC
>NZ_LDJI01000030.1 GCF_001431415.1 Stenotrophomonas humi
GGGTTGGGGTGAGGGCAGCTCTAAAGCTCGGAAAACGCCTTAAGCGTTCTTCAGCTCAAGAAAATACGGTTCGACCACACCCTTGATCTTCAGCGTCATCGGGTTGCCACGGCGGTCGCGGGCCTTGCCGGCCTGCACACGGATCCAGCCTTCGGCGACCGAATACTCTTCCACGTCATCGCGCTCGATGCCGTTGAAGCGCACGCCAACACCGCGCTCCAGCGCAGCAGCGTCATGGAACGGGCTCTGGGGGTTGATCGCCAGGTGATCGGGAGGGGTCTCGCTCATATCAGTGCTTCATTGAAGGCCAACGTGGCCATCTTCCGGGCGCAAGGATAACCGCTGGCGGTGCCGGGCCGGGAGCCATGGCTTCCGCTGCAGCGCTGGCGGCCGCAGAATGCGCGGCATCAAGTAGTGGAAAACCGTCATGCCCGACAACAGCGCCGATTACGAAGATTCCGATGAACTGCAACCGACTTTCGACGAGGACGACCATCCGGCGCGGGTCTGGAACCTGCTGTGGTTGATCAACCCGGGCGATGAAGACACCGCGTTGCAGCAGTTCAATGCCTGGCGCGAGGCGCGTGCCGGTGCCGAAGATGACTTCAGCGACGAATCCTGGCTGTGGGACCTGAAAGACGCCATCGATTGGCGCGCCGGCTTCTATGTGGATTGGAAGGACACCGATTCGTTCGTCGCGGCGCTGGATGAAATGGCCGCGCGCTGGAGCCTGCGCATCGAGTGGGGCGGCGATCTGGACGACGAGGATTTCGCCGCCGATATCGACGTGCCCACGCTGATGACCATCGCCCACGATCGTCTGCGTGAGTACGGCTATACGGTGTGGAACTGGAACACCGGCGGCGATGCCTATGCCGGTTGGATCGCACTGCGCCGTGACGATGAGGCGATGCTGGCGTTGTGCTCGCTGCTGGGCGTGGAAGTGCGGCCGGGCAGCGATCCGTTCTGATCGCAGACCCGCCGGTAGGCGCGGCCTTGGCCGCCAAGCACGTGGAGTGTCGGATTGCGGGCCGCCCGGCAGCGCCTTGCCGGCGGTTTCGCCGGCAAGGCCGCTCCTACGGCTGGTACAACGCCCGCGCATTGGCGATCACGCTGCGCAGCAGTACCCGGTCGGTATGCCGCGAAACAGCGCGTGCGCCGAGTGCGATGGCCTGCTCGCGCAGCGGCGCGGGCACGTCGTAGTGCACGCCACTGGGACGGTTCTGGAAAGCGCGGCGGGGAATCCCGAGCTGCTGCGCCAGGGCATGCAGCTCGGGCAGGGTGTCGGCCATCAGATGCGCCCAGCGCTCGCCGCGCCAGGGGTGTACCGCATCGTCGATATAGACCGTCACTGCAGGCCCGTGGCTCAGGCCTTGGGCTTGTCTTCGGCGTCAGCAGCAGCCTCGGCAGCCGGAGCGGCTTCGGTTTCGACAGCATCAGCCACGTCGACGGCTTCTTCGCCATCCACGCCTTCAAACTCGGAAACCAGGTTGGCCAGATAGTCGTCGGCGGTCTTGCCTTCGTCGGCGGCCAGGTCGTCGATCATCTGCTGCAGCTGTGCGGAGTACTCCAGGGTGACCTTGCGGCCTTCCTTTTCCTGCACGTTGGCCAGGTGCTTGAGCATGGCCAGCATAGGCACCGGATTGTCGGCATTGCCCATGGTCTGGCCGCCGATGGCCAGCAGCCACTCGGTGCCCTGCAGGCCGATGGCAGCAACCACCTGGCCTTCTTCATTCATCAGCACGGCGTGGTTCTGCACCGGCTGCTGGCCGTTCAGGCGGGCGAACGGGCGGCGCGGGGCCTGCTTCTTGCGCTTGTCGCGCTTGGCTTTGGACAGCTTGGACATGGGGTTCGGTCGTAGGAGAAAACAGCGCCCATTGTAGGCGCCCGGGCCGCATTCGCGTCTGAAGGTCGCGCAAGTGATGGCTTCAGGCGCGGGCGGGCAGCTTCCTGCACTCAGTCCGCTGCGGAAGGCGCCGCCGCCGGAGCGGCCGTCGCACTGGCTGCTGCAGGCGGCACCGGCAGCGAATCGGTCTCGTTGAGCGCGGCTGCTTCGGCATCCTTGGTCATCACCACGATGCTGATGCGGCGGTTGATCGGGTTCTGCGGATTGGCCTTGTCGAACAGCACCGACGAGGACAACCCGACCACGCGCGCCACCTTGGCTTCGTCCATGCCGCCTTCCAGCAGGGTGCGGCGCGCGGCATTGGCACGGTCGGCGCTCAGCTCCCAGTTGCCGTAGCCCAGCTGCGTGGAATACGCGGTGGTGTCGGTGTGGCCGGTGATGCTGATGCGGTTGGGCACCTGGTTGATGAAGTGCGACAGCTCCACCAGGATCGTCTGGGTGTACGGCATCAGCCGCGCGCTGCCCAGGTCGAACATCGGCCGGTTCTGCTTGTCCACGATCTGGATGCGCAGGCCCTCTGGGGTGATGTCCAGCAGCAGCTGATCCTTGAACGGCTCCAGCGCCTGGCTCTTGCTGATGGCTTCCTGCAGTTCCTGTTTCAGCACTTCCAGGCGCTTTTTCTCGCGCTCGCGTTCTTCCACCGGTGTGGGCAGCGCCTCCTGTCGGTTCTGGAACGGGTCGTTGCTGTTGCCACGCGACACGTCGGTGGCGCCGCCGAGCTTGATCATCGAGGTGCTGGCGCCGCCCGGGCCGGCCATGCCCGGTGCCGGCGTGCTGCTGGCACCACTGAGTGGGCTGGGGTTGCGGAAGTAGTCGGAAATCGCTGCACGTTCAGGCTTCGTGGTCGCGGCCAGCAGCCACATCACCATGAAGAACGCCATCATCGCGGTGACGAAGTCAGCGTAGGCCACCTTCCACGAACCGCCGTGGTGGCCGCCTTTCTGCACCTTTTTCACCCGGCGTACGATCACCGTGGGCTTGTTCTCGCTCATGGCGTGCGCCTTACTTGACCGACTTCAGGTGCTGCTCGAATTCGCTGAAGCCCGGGCGCAATGCTGACGGCACGGTCTTGCGCGCGAACTCCAGCGCGATCTTCGGGTTGTAGCCACGCAGGCAGGCCAGCAGCGCGGTTTTGACCGATTCGTAGATGCGCGCATCCTGTTCGGCGCGCGCTTCCACCGCCGCCGCCAGCGGGCCGACAAAGCCGTAGCCCATCAGGATGCCGAGGAAGGTACCCACCAGCGCGCCAGCAACGTGTGCGCCGACTTCCTTGATGTCGCCACCGATCGAGCCCATGGTGATGACGATGCCCAGCACTGCCGCGACGATGCCGAAACCGGGCAATCCGTCAGCCACCTTGTTGAGCACGTGGGCCGGCTCCATCGCCTCGTGGTGGTGCTTGTCCAGCTCCAGTTCCAGCAGCGGTTCGAGCTCATGCGGCTCGATGTTGGAGCCGATCATCAGCCGCAGGCAGTCGGTGATGAAGTCCAGCAGGTGGTGGTCGGCCAGTACCTTGGGGTAGTTGGCGAAGACCGGGCTGTCCTGCGGATTCTCGACATGCTCTTCCAGCGCCATGAAGCCTTCGCGGCGCGCCTTGTTGAGCAGTTCGTACAACAGGCTCAGCACGTCCAGGTAGTCCTGGCGCTTGTACTGCGGGCCCTTGAACGTGCCGACCACGGCCCTGAGGGTCTGCTTGACGGTCTTGAACGGCGTACCCACCAGGAATGCACCCAGTGCCGCGCCGCCAATGATGACCAGCTCATAGGGCTGCCAGAGCGCTCCCAGCCGACCGTGGGCGCCGACGTAACCGCCGAGCACGCTGATGATGACGATGAGCAGGCCGACGAGGATGAGCATGGGGCAGGCACGACAGAGGGGGACATCCCGTTGTCGGCGGTGGCGCGCGGTTCTGAAGTGTGAAGTTGGTAATCGGCCAAATTGCGACCGAAATCGGCCTGCCCGGCAAAGGCGCGACCAGAAGTGAGAAATCAATCCGTCAGCCGTTAGAGCGGAGCCGGGCTCCGCTGGGGCCTTACCGGTAACGCCCTGCCGAGCTTGGGGCGGCGGTTACAGAAATGAGCCGAGCCACGCTCAACTGGCCAGCAATGCCTCGACACCTTCGCGTTGCAACGGGTTGGGATAGGACTCGCCCAGGTCGACAAAGCGCAGCGATACCGAGTTCAGGCAATGCCGCTCGAAGGTAGGCGGCGGGCCGTCGGGGAACACATGGCCCAGGTGACTGCCGCAGCGGGCGCAGACGATCTCCGTGCGCACCATGCCGTGGCTGGCATCGCGGATCTCGCGGACATGCTCCGGCGCGAACGGGGCGAAGAAGCTGGGCCAGCCGGTGCCCGAGTCGAACTTGGTGTCGGAGCGGAACAGCGGCAGCGCACACAGCCGGCAGCAATAGACGCCGTCGCGCTTGTTGTCCAGGAAAACGCCGCAGAACGGCGCCTCGGTGCCGTGGTGCAGCAGCACCCGCTTTTCCTCGTCGTTCAGGCCCGCGATGAGCACATCGCGCTGGCTGGCAGTGGGCGGAGTGAGGTCGAAGAACGTCATGGCGATGAATCCGTGGGGCAGGACGCCATGGTAGGCCGATGCGCCCATCACACCAATCCACGCCGCCATATGCGTTCACCCGTGCGCCAGTCAGCCGGGCGCATGCTGAGCCCAGGATTCGGACAGGGGCGGCTTATGAAGCGATTCACCGGATGGTTGCTGTTGGCGACGCTGTCGCCAGGGCTGGCGTTGGCCCAGCTCAAACCGCCGCCGTCGCCGACGGCAACGCGGCCCGTGGAGTTGCCGCCGCCGTCGCCGCAGAAGCCCAAGGCCGACGATCGCAGCCAGGCTGCCGAGAACGCACGCCTGCGCGAGCGGCTGGAGAAGCCGGCCCTGCGTACCGAACCGGTCAACAAGCCCACGCCGATCACCCCGCCCGTCACCGCGCGCCCGGTCTACGGCAGTAATGGGCAGCCCTTGAATCAAATGCAGCAGACCAGCCCGAACCGGGTGCTGGACACCCGCACGGGCCGCTATTACGACACCGTTCCCAGCGGTGATGGCCAGCGTGTGGTGCCGCCGCCGAAGAGCACCAAACCGGCGGGACAGTAACGATTGAGGTGTAATGCCGAGCGACACCCGGCAGAGACTTCATCGGTAACGCTTCAGCGGAGCAGGGCGCCGCTCCAGCGGGCTTCAATCCAGTGATGACGGTAAGGCCTGCTCTCATTCGTCAATCGGCAGGGTCAGCGTCTCTTTCACCTCTTCCATCACGATGTAGCTCTTGGATTCGCGGACGTGCGGCATGGTCAGCAAGGTGCTGCCGAGCAGCTTTCGGTAGGAAGCCATCTCGTTGATGCGGGCCTTGAGCAGATAGTCGAAATCGCCGGACACCAGGTGGCATTCGAGCACGTTGGGCAGCTTCAGCGCGGCGCGGCGGAATTCCTCGAAGATGTCGCCGGATTTGTAGGCCAGGCTGATTTCCACGAACACCAGCAGGCTGGCTTTGACGAACTGCGGGTCCAGCCGCGCGTAGTAGCCGGTGATCACGCCTTCGCGTTCCAGCCGGCGCACGCGCTCGGTGCAGGGCGTGGTCGACAGGCCAACGCGTTCGCCCAGCTCGGTGAAGGAAATGCGTCCTTCCTGCTGCAGGATGCGCAGGATCTTGCGGTCGATCTTGTCCAGTTCGCGGCTGCGGGTGGCCATGGCGCTCTGTTTTTGATGAACGAAACGGGAAATTACCCTGTATTTGCACATGAATACAGCGATAAACACTGCTCAGGGCTGCATATACTGCGCCGTTTCCAGTCCCTGGCCACCCCGGTGCAGGGAATGATGGGGTCAGGAGAAGACAATGCGAGTTCTCGTGCTCGGCGCCGGTGTGATCGGCACGACCAGCGCCTGGTATCTGCGGCAGGCCGGCTATGACGTCACCGTCGTTGACCGCCAGCCCGCTCCGGCGCTGGAGACCAGCTTCGCCAATGCAGGCCAGCTGTCGTTCGGCTACACCTCGCCATGGGCCGCGCCGGGCGTGCCGCTCAAGGCGATCAAGTGGCTGTTCGAGGAACACGCACCGCTGGCCATCCGCCCCACCGGCGACCTCAACCAGTACCGCTGGCTGTGGCAGATGCTGCGCAACTGCACCTCGGCCCGCTATGCGGTGAACAAGGCGCGCATGGTGCGCGTGTCCGACTACAGCCGCGACTGCATCAACGAGCTGCGTGCTGCCACCGGCATCAACTACGAAGGTCGCCAGCTCGGCACCACCCAGTTGTTCCGCACCCAGCAACAGTTGGACGCTGCCGCGCAGGACATCCAGGTGCTGCGCGAATATGGCGTGCCGTATGAAGTGCTGGACCGCCAGGGTATCGCCCGCATCGAGCCGGCGCTGGCCGGCAAGACCGACATGCTGGTCGGCGCGCTGCGCCTGCCCGAGGACCAGACCGGCGACTGCCAGCTGTTCACCGACAAGCTGGCGGCATTGGCGGCCGAAGCCGGTGTTGAGTTCCGCTTCGACCAGACCATCACGTCGATCCAGCACGACGGTGACCACATCACCGGTGTGCACATCAACGGCAAGCTGGAGACCGCCGACCATTACGTGCTGGCGCTGGGCAGTTACTCGCCGCAGCTGCTGGCGCCGCTGGGCATGCAGCTGCCGGTGTACCCGCTCAAGGGTTACTCGCTGACCCTGCCGATCACCGACGCGGCGATGGCACCCAATTCAACCATCCTCGACGAGAGCTACAAGATCGCGATCACCCGGTTTGAGGACCGCATCCGCGTCGGTGGCATGGCCGAGGTGGCCGGTTTCGATCTATCGCTGGAGCCGCGCCGCCGCGCCACGCTGGAGAAGGTGGTCAACGACCTGTATCCCGATGGCGGTGACCTGTCCAAGGCCACGTTCTGGACCGGTCTGCGTCCGGCTACGCCGGACGGTACGCCGGTCATCGGTGCCACACCGTTCCGCAACCTGTTCCTGAACACCGGCCACGGCACCCTGGGCTGGACCATGGCGGCCGGCTCCGGTCGTTACCTGGCCGACCTGATGAGTGGCAAGAAGCCGCAGATCAGCAGCGAAGGCCTGGATATCTTCCGCTACAGCAAGGGGCAGCACTGATGCGCCCGGCACAGGCACTGATCGATCTGGAAGCGCTGCGCCACAACTACCGGTTGGCGCGCCAGCTGGGCGGTGGCAAGGCGCTGGCCATCGTCAAGGCAGACGCCTATGGCCACGGTGCGGTGAGCTGCGCACGCGCGCTGCAGGATGAGGCCGATGGTTTCGGTGTGGCCTGCATCGAGGAGGCGCTGGAGCTGCGTCAGGCCGGTATTCGCGGGCCGATCCTGCTGATGGAAGGTTTCTTCGATGCCGCCGAACTGCCGCTGATCGTCGAGCACGATCTGTGGACCGTGGTCTCGTCATTGTGGCAACTGGAAGCGGTGGAAGCGTTCAAGACCGACGCCACGCTGCGCATCTGGTTGAAGCTGGACAGTGGCATGCATCGCCTCGGGCTGTCACCGGAAGAATTCCGCGATGCGCATGCGCGTTTGTCGGTGCTGCCGAATGTCGGTCCGCTGGTGATGATGAGTCACCTGGCGCGTGCCGACGAGTTGGGCAGTAATCGTACTCACGAACAATTGGAGGTCTTCAACCGTGCCATTGATGGCCTGGAAGGCGAAACCAGTCTGTGCAATTCACCGGCATTGTTGGGCTGGCCGGACGTACGCAGCGACTGGGTGCGCCCGGGCCTGATGTTGTACGGCGCGGACCCGCTGTATCCCCAATCCAGCCCGCATGCGGCGCAGTTGCGGCCGGTGATGACACTGCAATCGCGTGTGATCGCAGTGCGCGAACTGGCCGTGGGTGAACCGCTGGGCTACGGCGCACGTTTTGTCGCCGACAAGCCAACCCGCGTGGGCGTGGTGGCGATGGGCTATGCAGATGGCTACCCGCAGTTCGCACCCAACGGCACGCCGGTGTTGATCGACGGGGTACCCGGTCAGTTGATCGGTCGCGTGTCGATGGACATGCTGACAGTCGATCTCACCGATCACCCACAAGCCGCACGCGGCAGCATCGTGCAGTTGTGGGGCAGCGCGCCGACGATTTCCGAGCTGGCACCACGCTGCAATACCAGTGCGTATCGTCTGCCGTGCAGCCTCAAACGCACGCCGCGCGTGTACATTTCCGGGTAATAAAAAGGGCCGCATTGCGGCCCTTTTTTGTTTGCAGCAACACCGTATCGTTACCGACCGGCAGTTCTGTTTTCGGATTGAAATTCGCGGCGCACCCAATCATCGAGAAGACGCTTTTCGTAGCGCAGCGGATCGGTGTTGCTCGGCAGCGAACTGTTGAACAGATAACCGCTGTCCGACAGCTTGCGCTCGCCCTGGCTGATCACCTGGCCACTGGCATCGGTCAGGGTGAACTGCAGGCTGATGCGCGGCGGGTAGATGTCGCGCATGAAACGCACGTCGTTGAAGTCGGGGCCGTGCCACGGCTCGTAGTCGCCGGCGCGCTTGATGTCGGTGATGGTCACATCCAGCTTCTGTCCGTCGGTCAACTGCTTGCTGGCCTGCTTGCGCAGATGTTCGGCCAGCGTCTCCACCCAGTCACCACGCTGCGCTTCCCAGCGGTTGCGGCTTTGACGCAGTTCGGTGAACTGGGCAGGGTCGTTCCACTGTACCTGTACCGGTCCCTCCGCAGTCAGCGCGCGCGGGGCATCGGGGGCGACAACGTTTCGCGGCTTGGCGTCGGCACTACCCACGGCAAGCAGGCAGGCCAAGGCAAGTCCAGTCACGGCAAGGGTCTTCATGACGAGCTCCTATGGCTTGGATGTGTATCCACAGTGTGGGCCCGCAAGCCAGACGGGGCAATGAATGGTGCCGGCGGTGCCGGCGCCGAGTTGCGCGATGGTTCATCATCACACTCCGTAAATCGGCCGCTGCCCAGACTTTCGGGCGCGCCAGAACCTCCGCCCTCCAGCTCACGTCTCTACATGCTCCCCCTCAATAGCGAACCACCGCTGACTCTGGCTGCCCTGGCCGAAGACGATCTGGGCGACACCTCCCTCTATCGGGAAGTGTTTGATGCCGCAGGTTCGGGCTTCTGCGTGATCGAAATGGTGTTCGAGGAAGGCCGTGCGGTGGATTTCATCTACCACAAGGTCAATGCGGCCTTCGAGCGGATCACCGGGTTGACCGGGGCCAAAGGGCGCAGAGCGCATGAGGTGCTGCCCGGACTGGAGGAGTACTGGTTCCGCGTATTGGGTCGCGTTGCGACGGAAGGGGTGATGGCCCAGTTCGAGCGTGAGGTGTCGCAGTTGGGACGCTGGTACTCGGTGGAGGCAGTGCGCATCGGCGCGCCGGACAAGCTGCAGGTGGCGGTGTTGTTCTTCGATATCTCCGCACGCAAGCGCATCGAGACCGACCTTGCCGAAAGCGAAGCGCGTTTCAGCGCCTTGGCCGATGGCCTGCCGATGCCGGTATGGGTGCTGGACGATCTGGGTCATGTGCGCTTTGCCAACACGGCGTTCACCACGTTCTTCGGCATCGCCCAGGACAGCGATCTGGGTCCGCGCTGGTGGCGGAAACTGCTGCACCCCGATGAACTTGCGCCGTTCGAGTACGAGCTGCAGGCCGCGTTGGTGGAGCGTCGCGAGCTGCATATCAGCGTGCGCGTGCGCCGCCACGATGGGCAATGGCGCTGGTTGGAAATGAACGCGGTGCCACGCTTCTCACATGATGGTCGCTTTATCGGCCTGGCCGGCAGCAGCCCGGATATCACCGAGCGCCGTGAAATCGAAATGGCGCGTGAGGAGCTGTTGGAAGCCGAGCGTGCGGCGCGCAATACCGCCGAGGGCATGGCGCGGATGAAGGACGAGTTCCTGGCCACGCTGTCGCATGAGTTGCGCACGCCGTTGACCACGATCCTGGGCTGGAGCGAACTGCTGCTGCAGCGCATGGACGGTGACCATCCGATGCGGCGTGGCATGGAGGTGATCGCCAGCAGCGCGATGACCCAGAAGAACCTGATGTCGGACATGCTCGACCTGAGCAGCATGTTGCTGGGCAAGGTGCAGCTGGAAGTGGAAGTGCTGAACCTGGCCGAGCAGGTGCGCGAGGCGGTACGTGCGCAGGAGCTGGTGGCCGAAGGCAAGGCGCAGACCCTGCGTGTGGTCACCCCCGACAAGCCCTGCCCGGTGCTGGGCGATGCCACGCGCCTGCGCCAGGTGCTCTCCAACCTGTTGTCCAACGCCATCAAGTTCACCCCGGTCGATGGCCACATCGAGGTGGAGTTGTGGAAGGACGACGGCCATTACGTGGTGCAGGTGCACGACAACGGTGACGGCATCGCGCCGGAATTCCTGGAACATCTGTTCAGCCGTTTCAGCCAGGCCGATGGCACCACCACGCGCCGCTACGGTGGACTGGGGCTGGGCCTGGCGATCGTGCAGCAGTTGACCGAACTGCACGGCGGTACGGTTTCTGCCGAAAGCGCCGGTGCCGGGCATGGAGCGACGTTCCGCGTGCGCCTGCCCGAATTCCAGGTGCAGAAAGCCGTGGGCCGCCCGCGGCGCCGGGTGCAGCGCGGGCGCATCAGCGACCAGGTGGTGGCGGCCAACGCGTTGCAGGGCGTGCGCATCCTGGCGGTGGAAGACCAGCCGGACATGCTCGGTTACATCCGTCGCGTGCTGGAAGAGCAGGGCGCGTCGGTCGTGATTTCAGCCAGCGCAGCCGAGGCGCTGGAGCTGCTCGACCTGCGCGGGCATACCGCTTTCGACGTGCTGATCAGCGATATCGGCATGCCGGGCATGGACGGCTACGGCCTGGTGCATACCTTGCGCGAGACCATGGGCGTGCCTGGCGACGAACTGCCGGCAGTGGCGGTGACCGCGCTGGCACGGGCAGATGACCGCAAGCGCGCGTTTTCGGCCGGCTTCCAGGGCCACATCGCCAAACCCTACAGCGTGGCCCAGCTGGTGGGCGCCATTCGCGACGCCCGCCTGCCCTGAGTTTCTTTGCATGAAGTTCACGCGCGACGGGGGTAGTGTGACCACGGTCACCTGCGAAACCTCGCCATGGCCCAGTACGCGCCCCATGTTTACAGCGATCCGATGACGATCGCGCAGCTTGAAACCCTGGCGGGTGAACTGCCGGGGCAAGCGCGGGTGATGTTGGTGCTGGACGACGGCGCCCGCGTTGCCGGCACCGTGACGATGCGCCCGGTGCTGCGGCATTTTGCCGACTGCGACGAATGCCCGGGGGTGAATGCCACGGTGCGCCTGGACGACCTGGTCCGGATTTCCCAGCAGCACATGCTGTGGCTGGACAGCGTGCGCCAGGTGCTGCGCCTGCCGGTGGCCGAGGCACCCTGACGGCACCAGCAGCGCTGGAGTGGAACCCCGCTCCGCTGGGGGTGGCTTGCCGGTAGAGCCCCCGCCGGGCATGGCCCGGCGCTACCCGGTTCGAGGCGGGATTCGGTGCGGTTCCGCCCATTTCGGCCCTGTACGGGCCCGGTTACGGCCACCCCGGTAGAATGGACGCCCCGTTTGACCAAGTATCGGCATGCCCGCTCCATACGACGCCCCGCTGGAAACCCTGTTCCTTCCCTTCTCCGCCTCCAATCTGCGCTGGCCGCAGGGGCCGGTGTTGTTCCTGCGCGCCCGCGACGGCTGGCCGCTGGGCGAGCACGCCACGGCCTCGCAACTGGTCTGCGCACAAAGCTTCCGCCCGTTTGCCGAGGCGCTGGAGCGCAGCGGCTGGGAAGTACGCAGCGAGCAGGTGCTGGAGGAATCCAGTGAGCGCTACCCGCTGGTGCTGGTGCTGCCACCGCGTCAGCGCGATGAGGCCCGTGCCCTGTTCGCGCGCGCGCTGGACCTGGTGGCGCCGGGTGGTCAGATCGTGGCCTGCCAGTCCAACAACGAGGGCGCGCGCTCCGGCGAAAGCGACCTGCAGCAGCTGGCCGGGCTGGGCGGCAAGCTGACCAAGAACCATTGCCGCACCTACTGGACCGCGCCGCAGGACGGCAGCCATGACGAAGCCCTGCGCAAGCGCTGGGCTGCGCTGGATGCCGAGCGCCCGATCCTGGATGGGCGCTTCCACAGCCGTCCGGGCGTGTTCGCCTGGGATCGCATCGACCCGGCCTCGGCGCTGCTGGTCGAACAGTTGCCGGCCACCCTGGCGGGCCGCGGTGCCGACCTTGGCGCTGGCTGGGGCTACCTGTCGGCCGAAATACTGGCGCGTTGCCCGCAGGTCACCGCGTTGGACCTGTACGAAGCCGAAGCGCGCGCGCTGGCGCTGGCCCGCCGCAACCTGGCAGGCAGCACCGCGCAGCTGGGCTTCCGTTGGCAGGATGTCACCGCCGGCATCGATGGCCGCTACGACTTCATCGTCTCCAATCCGCCGTTCCATACCCCGGCGCGCGAAGACCGGCCGGACATCGGCCGCCGCTTCATCGCCGTGGCGGCAGAGGCACTGCGTCCGGGTGGGCAGTTGTTCATGGTCGCCAACCGCCATCTGCCCTACGAACAGATCCTCAATGAGAGCTTCGGCAAGGTGCACGTGGCCGCCGAGCGTGACGGCTTCAAGGTCATCGTCGGCACCCGCGGGGGGCGTGCGTGAGGCTGGTCAAGCTCATTGCCAACCTGGGCTATGGCAGCCGCAAGCAGGTGCAGCAGATGTTCCGCGAAGGCAGCATCACCGACGCCGACGGCGAGGTGCTGTATGCCGACGACAAGGTGGAGCATGAGGCGATCCGCGTTGACGGCGAGCCGCTGGACCCGCCAGCGGGCATGATCCTGATGCTGCACAAACCGGCCGGTTACACCTGTTCGACCAAGGACCAGGGCCGGTTGATCTACGATCTGCTGCCGCCGCGTTTCCGTGATCGTGCGCCGGTGCTGTCCACTGTCGGCCGGCTGGACCGCGACACCAGCGGCATGCTGCTGCTCACCGATGACGGCGCGTTGCTGCACCGGATCATCTCGCCCAAGTCCAAGCTGTCCAAGGTCTATGAGGCCGAGCTGGCGCAGGACCTGAGCGGCAACGAAGTGGCGCTGTTCGCCAGTGGCAGCTTGCTGCTGGAGTCGGAAAAAACTCCGCTGCTGCCGGCCGAATTGAAGATTCACGACCCGCGTCACGCGCAGCTGGTGCTGCACGAAGGGCGTTATCACCAGGTGCGGCGCATGTTTGCCGCCACCGGCAATCACGTCGCCGCGCTGCACCGCAGCCGCATTGGTGGTCTGGGCCTGGATGGGCTGGAAGAAGGCCAATGGCGGATGCTGACCCCCACTGATCTGGACACCTTGTTCGCTGCATGAACACCCTCGCTGCGCTGCCGTTCCTTCCCGACGCCGTCATCTTCGACATGGACGGATTGATGATCGACAGCGAGCGGGTGTCCGTCGCCTGCTGGAGCCAGGCGGCCGAAGAATTCGGGCTGACGCTGGAGCGATCGTTTTTCCTCGGCATGGTCGGTTTTGGCGACCGCGATTGCCGCGCGATGCTGCGCCGGCATCTGGCCGATGATGCACAGGTCGATGCGATGAGCGAGCGCTGCCACCTGCTGTACGACGAACGCACACATGCCGGCCTGCCGTTGCGCCCGGGCATCGTCGAACTGCTGGAGCTGCTCAAGGCACACGACATTCCACGCGCGGTGGCCACTTCCACCCGGCAGCCACGTGCGGATCGCAAACTGGAGGCGGCAGGGTTGTTGCCGTACTTCCATGCGGTGGTGACCAGCAGTGATGTGTCGCGCCCGAAGCCCGAGCCGGAGATCTATCTGCTCGCCGCGCAACGTTTGGGGCATGCGCCCGCGCGCTGCCTGGCGCTGGAGGATTCACCGGCCGGTATCCGCGCTGCACTGGGCGCCGGCATGACGGCGATCCAGGTGCCGGATCTGGTGCATCCGGATGATGCCGTGCGGGCACTGGGTCACCGCATCGCCGGCTCGCTGCATGACGTGCGCCAGCTGCTGCAGCCGTGGTTGGGCAAGGCGCCGGTCGCAGCGTTGTAGGGGCGGCGTTCGCCGCGACGCATGCGGTGCGCGTGCCCCTGTGCAATGCATGCAATCGCATTGCTTCCATCAATTCAAAGAAGACCTGGCGCAGGGATTTCAATCGCGCCTACGGCACTGTGACGCCCTTCGCTCGGTAGAAACGGCATGAACGCGGCGATCATTTCCCAGTGCGCTGCGCTTACCCGGGCTACGGTGTTCGCATGGCAACGGCCGTACTGGCCATCGCACGGTTTACGCCGCTCCTGCAGTAGAGCGGCGTAGCCGATGGGTTTCAGCCCTGCAGTTGCGGCGGGAAGCCGGCCGCGTCCAATACCTGGGTGATGCGTTCAGCCGATTCGGTCGTCTGGATCTGCACGATCCTGCTCGGCACATCGATTTCCACCGTGGCTGCCGGGTCTATTTCCTTCACTGCCGCCGTCACGCTGCGTGCGCAGCCGCCGCAGGTCATGCTTTCAATATGCAACTTCATGGGGTGTCTCCGTTGGGTACCGGCGCAGGATGGAGGTTTCCATCATGGCAAGGTCAATAGGGCGCATCACTGCCGCCAGCCCCTTGACCTTCCTGTCATGGGAAGCTTTACCGTGGCTGCAACGGTAAACAGGCGGAGACAAGCCGATGACTAGCACGGCCAACAAGGGCAGGGCAGCAGGCGCCCAGCAGATGGAAGATCTGGTGATTGAAGGCATGACCTGCGCGTCCTGCGTCGGCCGCGTGGAGCGGGCGCTTGCAGCGGTGCCTGGGGTGAGCAAGGCCAGCGTGAACCTGGCCACCGAGCGCGCCAGCGTGCAGACCGACGGCAACGTGGCGCGCGAGGCATTGGTGCAGGCCATACGCAAGGCCGGCTACGAAGTGACTGCGTCCGTACCACTGGAGCTGGAAATCGAAGGCATGACCTGCGCGTCCTGTGTGGGCCGGGTGGAACGCGCGCTGTTGGCGGTACCCGGCGTGCAGTCGGCCAGCGTCAACCTCGCCACCGAGCGGGCCACGGTGCAGGGCAATGCGTCGCCGGCCGCACTGGTGGCTGCCATCGCCACGGCGGGCTACACCGCCCGTCTGCTTGACCGTGCGGTCAGCAACGAAGACGCACAGGCCCAGCGTCACGCCGACGAACTGCGCGTACTCCGGCGTGATCTGCTGTTGGCCACGGCGCTGACGCTGCCGGTATTCCTGCTGGAAATGGGCGGGCATCTGGTGCCTGCCTTCCACCACTTCATCGCCTCCACGCTGGGCATGCAGAACAGCTGGCTGCTGCAGTTCGTGCTGACCACGCTGGTGCTGGTGTTCCCGGGCCGTCGCTTCTATGAGAAGGGCATCCCCGCATTGCTGCGCGCCGCACCGGACATGAATTCGCTGGTCGCGGTGGGTACGTTGGCCGCTTACGGCTTCTCGCTGGTGGCTACGTTCGTACCGCGTCTGCTGCCGGCTGGCACCGTCAATGTGTACTACGAAGCAGCGGCGGTGATCGTCACCTTGATCCTGCTTGGTCGCGTGCTGGAGGCGAAGGCCAAGGGCCGTACCTCGGAGGCCATCAAGCGCCTGCTCAAGCTGCAGGCCAAGACCGCCCGTGTGCGCCGTGATGGCAGCGTGGTCGAGCTGCCGCTGGAGCGGATCAACAGCGGTGACGTGATCGACGTACGCCCGGGCGAACGTATCGCCGTGGATGGCGAGGTGATCGATGGCGACAGCTATGTCGATGAATCGATGATCAGTGGCGAGCCGGTGCCGGTGCAGAAAACACCGGGCAGCACTGTCGTGGGCGGCACCGTGAATCAGACCGGTACGCTCGGCGTGCGTGCCACCGCAGTGGGCGGGGCCACCGTGCTGGCGCAGATCATCCGGCTGGTGGAACAGGCGCAGAGTGCCAAGCTGCCGATCCAGGCGCTGGTGGACCGCATCACCCTGTGGTTCGTGCCTGCGGTGATGGGCCTGGCCGCACTCACATTCCTGGTGTGGTTGTTGTTCGGGCCGGACCCAGCGCTCACTTTCGGCCTGGTCAACGCGGTGGCGGTGCTGATCATCGCCTGCCCGTGTGCAATGGGCCTGGCGACGCCGACCTCGATCATGGTCGGCACCGGTCGCGGCGCCGAGCTGGGCGTGCTGTTCCGCAAGGGCGAGGCGCTGCAGCTGCTCAAGGAAGCGCAGGTAGTGGCGGTGGACAAGACCGGTACGCTCACCGAAGGCCGCCCCTTGCTGACCGATCTGCAACTGGCCGACGGCTTCACCCGGGATGACGTGCTGGCCAAGGTGGCAGCGGTGGAAGACCGCTCCGAGCACCCGATCGCCCGTGCCATCGTCAGCGCCGCGCAGCAGGATGGCCTGCAGTTGCCGACGATCGAGGCCTTTGAATCGGTCACCGGCTACGGCGTGCGGGCGCAGGTGCAGGGCGTGCGCGTGGAAGTGGGTGCTGACCGTTTCATGCAGACGCTGGGCCTGGATGTGACCGCGTTCGCCGACGTGGCCAGGCAGCTGGGCGAAGAGGGCAAGTCGCCGCTGTATGCCGCCATTGATGGAAAGCTGGCAGCAATCATCGCGGTGTCCGATCCGATCAAGCACGACACCCGCGCGGCCATCGCCAGTCTGCATGCGCTGGGCCTGAAGGTGGCGATGATCACCGGCGACAACCGCCGCACCGCTGAAGCCATCGCCCGCCAGTTGGGCATCGATGAAGTGGTGGCCGAAGTGCTGCCCGAGGGCAAGGTGGATGCGGTACGTCGGCTCAAGGCCGCACATGGCCGCCTGGCCTATGTGGGCGACGGCATCAACGACGCTCCAGCGTTGGCCGCCGCCGATGTCGGCCTGGCCATCGGTACCGGCACCGACGTGGCCATTGAAGCGGCCGACGTGGTGCTGATGTCCGGCAGCCTGCAGGGCGTGCCCAATGCCATCGCGTTGAGCAAGGCGACCATGGGCAACATCAGCCAGAACCTGTTCTGGGCGTTCGCCTACAACACTGCGTTGATCCCGGTTGCTGCCGGCTTGTTGTATCCGTTCTGGGGCGTGCTGCTGTCGCCGGTGTTTGCTGCCGGCGCGATGGCGCTGTCCTCGGTGTTCGTACTGGGCAACGCATTGCGGCTAAAGCGCTTCCAGCCACCGCAGGCACAGGCATGAAGGAGATGACGATGCACGACGGC
The DNA here is from genome assembly GCF_001431415.1 of Stenotrophomonas humi. Classification (GTDB taxonomy): domain Bacteria; phylum Pseudomonadota; class Gammaproteobacteria; order Xanthomonadales; family Xanthomonadaceae; genus Stenotrophomonas; species Stenotrophomonas humi. The sequence continues at coordinate 17,060 of NZ_LDJI01000030.1, forward strand.
ATGAATATCGGCCAGGCGGCCAAGGCTACCGGCCTGTCGGCGAAGATGATCCGCTACTACGAAGACACCGGCCTGTTCGGGCCGGTGTCACGCACCGAGGCCGGCTATCGCCTCTACAGTCCGCGCGACCTGCACACGCTGGGCTTCATCAAGCGCTCGCGCGACATGGGTTTCAGCGTCGAGCGCATCGGCGAACTGCTGCAGCTGTGGCAGGACCGATCGCGCCACAGCGCGGACGTCAAGCGCATGGCACTGGAGCACGTGCAGATCCTGCAGCAGCGCATCGCTGAACTGCAGGACATGGTGCGTACGGTGCAGGCACTGGCCGAGTGCTGCGCCGGCGACGATCGTCCGGATTGCCCGATCCTGCGCGATATCGAAACCGGCGTGCCACTGCTGGCTGAGCCGATGTCGACGCAGTTTGGTGCCGGCACCAAGCTCAAGCCACGTCATTGACTCGGCATGCACCGTCGTCTGAACAAAGGGCAACGCGCACCAGCGTCGCGCGTGCCAGAAAACACCTGAATACAAGCCAAAAAAAACCATTTCAGCGGAGGTGCGGTTTCAGGATGGGTTGGGGTGCATAACGGAAAAATTACATCCGGACGCAGGCAGTGAATTTATTGCCGTGCCATCAAGACGTAATCCAGAGGTGTACCCCCATGAAGAATTCGCTGATTGCCCTGGCGCTGGTTGCCGCCCTCCCGTTCGCCGCTTCGGCTGCTGACGGCCTGTCCTACAACTATGCCGAAGCCGACTACGCCAAGACCCAGGCCGACGGCGAAGCCGATGGTTGGGGCGTCAAGGGTTCCTACGCGTTCCACCCGAACTTCCATGCATTCGGTGAGTTCACCCGCCAGGAAATCGATCGCACCAACATCGAGTTCGACCAGTGGCGCGTCGGCGCAGGTTTCAACAAGGAAATCGCCCCGACCACCGATTTCGTTGCCCGCGTGGCCTACGAAAAGTTCGACCCGCGCAAGAATGCAGGTCTGGACTTCGAAGGCTACAGCGCTGAAGCCGGTGTCCGCACCGCATTCGGCCAGCACGCCGAGGTTTATGCCATGGCTGGCTACGAAGACTTCACCAAGAAGCACGGCATCAACCCGGAAGGCGAGTTCTACGGCCGCCTGGGTGGCCAGGTGAAGTTGAACAAGAACTGGGGCATCAACGGCGACATCAAGATGAACCGTGATGGCGACAAGCAGTGGACCGTGGGTCCGCGCTTCAGCTGGTAAGACGCGCCCGCGTCATGCAGCAAGGAAAGGCCCGGCATTGCCGGGCCTTTCTGCGTTTGGGGGCGCATCAAGCATCGCGGGGCAGTGGGCGATCAAAGCCCCTCTCCCGTCCGCGGGAGGGAGGAGGGCCGCTCCTGCTCTGGAGTCCTTTGTCATCCAACGGTAACCAAACTGCAGCATCGTGCGCAGCGACCGGCATCAGCCGGAAGGACCTGCCGCCATGAAGACCCACCTGTTGCTTGCCGCTTCGCTCCTGTTGACCACGCCGCTGGCGTGGGCGCAACGGGATTACCAGCCCATCGAACAACGTCTGAGCGCCGAACAGCTCCAACAGATCGGCCTGAGCGCGCAACAGCTGCAATTGCTCAACCGCATGCTCAGCGAAGCGCAGGCCGCTGCCCCGGCGCAGGAACCAAGCCCGGAGGCCGCACCGGTGATGCATATCGGGCTGGAGGAAGGCCCGGTGCACAGCAAGGTGCAGGGCGCGGTGGACGGCTGGGAACCGGGCACGCTGTTCGTGCTGGAGAATGGCCAGCAATGGAAGGTGCTCAAGGGTCAGATGCGGCTGCGCCAGACGCTGCAGTCACCGCAGATCGAAGTCGTTCCGGGCATCGCCGGACGCTGGTTCCTGCAGGTGGACGAAGATCTGCCCAAGGCACGGGTCTATCGCGTGCGTTGAGGCGGCAGCTGATGGGCTGCGTGTACATCCCTTCTCCCGACGGGAGAAGGGAGCCAGCCGGGATCAGCCCGCCGGGCGCACGCGCTGGGTCAAACCCTTCAGGAAATTGCGCAGGGCCTGGTCGCCGCATTCGCGGTAATTCTTGTGGTCCGGCTGGCGGAACAGCGCCGACAGCTCCGGCTTGGACATCGGGAAACCGGCTGCCTCGAACACCGCGTGCATGTCCACGTCCTTCAGCTCGAAGGCCACGCGCAGCTTCTTCAGCACCACGTTGTTGGTGATGCGCGGCTCCGGTGCGCGCTGCGGCTGCGACTCATCGCGGCCACGGTAGTGGTAGATCAGGCCATCGAGGAAGCGCGACAGCACCGCGTCGGGGCAGGCCACGAACAACGGCTCCTCGTCCTTGCGCAGGAAATCGTGCACCTGTGAGGCGTCCACGTCGAACGAGGCATCGGCCAGGTGGATGGTGTCCACCACCATGCTGTCGCTGAGATCGAGCATGTAGCGGATGCTGCGCAGTACGTCGTTGTTGATCATTGCCACTCCGGAACAACCGCGCGGGACGGTCCGGCGGCCGCATAGTGTAACGCTGCCCCCGGCAGCGGCCGTCTACAATTGCCCGGCATGGCTGAAACGCATTCAGCTGCAATACGTTCACCAGGACCACGCCCCATGCGCACACTTGCCTTTGCCGCGCTGTCTGCCGGGATATCTCTGCCACTCCAGGCCAACGGCTGCCGTGTGCTTTGGCATGGCCACCGTGCAGGGCCGCATGACATGACGCGGATGCCCAGCCCGTGAGCCTGCGCGCGATCCTGCACCTGGGCCTGCATGCGGCGATTCCGGCGTTGTTGGCCTGGCTGTTCTGGCGGCCGCAGTTCGCCAAGGCGTGGATGTTGCTGCTGCTGGGGTGGGTGATCGACCTGGATCATCTGCTGGCCGACCCGATCTATGCACCGGACCGCTGCAGCATCGGCTTCCATCCGCTGCATACCGCGCCGGCCGTCGTGCTCTACGCGGGCCTGGTCATGCCCCGGCGCACGCGCCTGTTCGGCATCGGCCTGCTGCTGCATATCGCGCTGGATGCCATCGACTGCGTGTGGATGCGCTGCAGTTCGTAAGGCAGTGCGGAGAAGCATGGAGTCGCGCAGCGGGGGCCTGACCGCGTGCGTCGTCGTGGTTCTGTCTGCGATGCCTTATGCGGGACGCGGCCCGGTTTACCAGCCGTACCACGGGCCGGGGCCCGGGCCGAAACCGTAGGGCGTCATGCCGTCGCTCTTGCTGACGTGGATGTTCACGTCCACGCGGCGGGTATTGCCTTCATCGGTGGTGTAGTTCTTGCCCAGGTTCAGGTCCACCGCGCTCCAGTGGCTGTTGCCGAAAGCCTTGGAGTAGCCGATGCCGGTGCTGACCGCGCCATGCACCTGCAGCTTATCGTCGACCACGACATCGCCGGAGGGCGAGTCCTTGGGCGGCAGGCGACGGCCGCTGCGGTCGCCATAGAAGGTGCCCGGAGCATCGGACTGATAGGACGGGTCGCCGAGATAGCGTACCGGCGGCTGCGGCACGCTCAGGTCCAATGCACCCGGTGTGGCCTGCGCCATCGCGGCGGCCGGGGCCAGCACCAGTGCGAGGATCAGTGATGTTCGGATCACGGCAGCGACTCCAGTACACATGCCGTGCCGCAGATGGCAGGGCTGACTGCACGCTAGCAGAAAAGGCTTGAATGATGCCTGTCGCCAGACCGCGTCAACCGGGCCGGTCGAATGAAAACAAGGCCTTCAATGGATGGGGGCGTTTTTCGATGGTTGCGCGGACAATGCCGGCCCCGGTCATCGAATAGGTGATGCCATTGCCGCCATAGGCCATGGCGAAGTGCACGCGAGGCCCCCACTGCGGGTGGGGACCGAAGAACGGCAGGCCGTCCCGGGTTTCGGCAAAGGTGCCGGCCCAGGCGAATGCGGGCGTCAAGCGCAGCTGCGGGAACAGCTTTCCAACCTTGTCCACCAACGTGCGCGCCTTGGCATCCACGCGTGCGTCGCGGCGTGCGGGCACGTCCAGCGCGTCGTCCTCGCCCCCCACCAGCAGCCGGTTGTCGGCAGTGCTGCGCAGGTAGAGGTAGGGGTGCGCGGTTTCCCACAGCATCGTGGTGCGCAAGGGGCCGAGTGCCGCCTCGGGCAATGGATCGGTGACGAAGGCATAGCTGCTGCGGTTGCGTGCCACGCGCGGGTCGAGCCAGTGCTGGCTGGCGTAGCCGGCGGCCATCACCAGGTGTTTGCAACGGATGCGCATGCCGTCGCTGCTGCGTGCATGCACCTGCCGGGTGGTGGCTTCCAGCGCGGTGATGTGGGTACGGTCGAAGACCTGGCTGCCGCGCCGTTGCAGGCGGGCCAGCAGGCGGTAGGTCATCCGGTAAGGGTCCATACGCGCGGCCAGGTCGCTGAGGATGGCGCCCGGCGCGTTGAAACCGTAGTCCGCGCGCACGCCGGCCGCATCCAGCCAATGCACTGCGAAACCATGTTTCCGGCGCAGTTCGTACTCATCGATAAGCCCGCTAAGGTCGCGGGTGCGGCTGGCGTAGTACAGGCTGTCGGCCGGCTGGAAATCGACCTTTCCCACCTGTCGTGCCAGCTGGCGCAGCTGCCCGATGGCTTCGGCGCAGGCGCGATAGGCCAACAGCGCCTGATCCAAACCGTAGCGGCGGGCAAGCGCCTGCATCGGCGTGTCGATCTCGTACTGCAGCAGGGCGGTACTGGCGGCGGTGGAACCCCAGCCGATGTCGCGCTGTTCGACCACCACCACGTCGTGTCCATGCTGGCCGAGGTGGTCGGCAATCAGCGCGCCGGTGATGCCGCCGCCGATCACCAGCACGTCGCACTGCAGATCGCGTTCCAACCGAGGGAACGCCTGCATCAGGCCGTTGCGTACGGCCCAGAACGGGTAGCCACTCTTCAGGTCCATCGCTGATGTCCGCGTCCGGCTCAAGCCGTGCGGTGGCCGGTGTGAGGCGTGTGAATCAGCTTGTCCACCTCGAAACCCTGTTGGCGTGCATAGGCGATGTAGTGCTGGCGCGTGGTCTCATCCATTCCCGGTTGCCGTGCCAACAGCCACAGATAGTGGCGGTCAGGGCTGCCGACCATGGCCGTGCTGTAGCCGGCATCGAGCTGCATCACCCAGTAGTCGCCCTTGGTGAAGGGAATCCAGCGCAGACCCTCGGGCAGGAAGCTGACCTGCAGGCGGCTGTTGCTGGCGTCGATGGGCGTGGCCTGGCCGATGGCTTCCTCCAGCTCGCCCTTGTGCAGGCAGCGGTTCTGCACACGCACACTGCCGTCATCGTTGAGCGAATAGAACGCGCTGACATCGGTGGCGTCCTCCGGCTCGTGGCGCATGGGCAGGCGATCGATTTCGTACCAGGTGCCCAGGTAGCGTTGCAGATCCACCGACGGCACGGTGGGCAAAGGGGGATGCTGACTCATGGGCTCACCTGTCTACGGCGGCGGCTGCGCCGGGGACACTTGCTATAGGCCAACGGCAGTGAAGACTCCGTTGTCTGGCCACTATGCATGTGGCCATCGAGCGTCGCATGACGCAGCAGCGGACGCGGTTTTCCGCAGTACGCCGGTAGCCACCGCACAGCATCGAACCGAAGCTGAAATGCCAGGCGTTGCGCACGGGTTCGCATGATCTGGACGCGGCCTGATCTATAGTCCACGGCAGGCGCGGTGGTCCGCGCGATCCGGTGCGTTCCCTTGCTGAAATCCCGCTTTTCCCGGCCGCTGCGTGCGGTACTGCTTGCCATCGCCCTGACCGGGACCGGCCTGCCCATGGCGACGGCATGGGCCACCCAGGATGCGGCCGGTGCCAATGCTGCTGCCACCACCCCGCAGGCACGCATCGAGCAGGCATCGCGTGCGCTGGATGCAGTCAAACGCGCGGTGGATGACGCGGATGCCCCGGAAACACTGAAGACGTTGAGTGAGCAGGCCAGCCAGGCACAACGCGATGCCGAGGCCAGCGTGCAGGCCTTGCAGCCGGAGCTGACCCAGCTCGATGCACGTATCTCGCAGTTGGGCCCGGTACCCGAAGGTGGCGAGGACCGTGACATCGCCCGCCAGCGCAAGGCATTGGACCTGCAGCGCAGCCAGCTCAACAGCGATATCGCGCGCGGCAAGCTGCTTGCCGAAGATGCCCGGCAGGCGAGCGAGTCGATCGAAAAGATGCGTGCGCAGCAGTTCAGCGAACAGCTTGGTCGCAAGGTCGGCTCGCCGTTGTCGCCCGGTCTATGGCGTCAGTTCTCCGAGCACCTGCCCGATGATCTGGGGCGCTTTGATTCGCTGTACCGGCAGGCCAGTGGCGGCCTGCTGCAGGCCACCGCCAAACACGGTTGGACAGCGCCGATCGTCGGGGTGGTGCTGGCCTTGCTGATGGTGTTCCCGCTGCGCATCTGGCTGCGCCGTCTGGGCCGCCGCTATGCCGCCTCCGAGCGTGCGCCCGCAGGGCGCCTGCGCCGCACGGGTCTGGCCGTCTGGCTGCTGCTGGTGGGCACCGTACTGCCCGGACTGGCGGCGATGGTGCTGGTCGGCAGCCTGCGTTCGATCTCCGCGATCGCGCCGCGGCTGGAAGCGGTCGCCGACACCTTTGTCGCCGCCACCTTCGTGGGTGCCTTCATCGCTGCGCTCGCCGCATCGTTGCTGGTGCCGTCGCGGCCGTCGTGGCGCCTGTTCGACATCGATGACCTGGGCGCGACGCGGCTGCGCCGCTTCGCCTGGGGGGCGGCCTGGTTGACCTGGTTCACCATGCTGGTGCGCGACGTCAACCGCGCCGCGCGCACCTCGCCGGTGAGCACGATCACCCTCGATGGCCTGGTCGCGTTGACCTATGTCGTGCTGATCATGGGCATGCTGGTGACGCTGGCCGCACTGCACCGGCGCCGCGCGGCGGCAGCGGCCGAAGCCGAGCAACAGGAAGGCGAGGGCCGCACACGGCCGGCCAAGGCACCCCGCAGCGGTTGGTTGGTGGTGGCGCGGCTGGGCGGGCATCTGGCGGTATTTGCGGCCCTGGCGGCCACGTTGCTGGGCTATCTGAACTTCGCCATGTTCGCCGCCCAGCAGATGGTGTGGGTGACGGTGGTGGTGTTGGCAACCTCGCTGTTGATGAAGTTCGCCGATGATTTCGCGCTGTGGCTGCTGGCGCCGGACAGCGCGTTCGGCCGCACCCTGCGCCTGTCCACCGGCTTGCCGGGTCCCCGCCTGGAGCAGGGCGGGGTATTGCTGTCGGCAACGCTGCGGATCCTGCTGGTGATGCTGGGCATCACCGCGGTGGTGGCGCCTTACGGCAACGTCAGCATTCTGTATGGCGGGCTGGAGACGCTGACTGGGGGGGTGAACATCGGCGGCAAGCTGCTGCGGCCGTCGGCGGTGTTCTGGTCCATCGTGGTGCTGGTGTGTGGCCTGGCGGTAATGCGCGTGGTGCAGCGTTGGCTGGAAGACACCTACCTGCCCAAGACCGAGCTGGATACCGGTGCGCGCAATTCCATCAGCACCGTTGCGCATTATCTGGGCATCGTATTGGCGGTGCTGTGGGCACTGGCAACGCTGGGCATCGGCTTCGAGAAGCTGGCGCTGCTGGCCAGTGCGTTGTCGGTGGGCATTGGTTTTGGCCTGCAGGCGATCACCCAGAATTTCGTGTCCGGCCTGATCCTGCTGGCCGAACGGCCGGTGAAGATCGGTGACTGGGTGAAGATCGGCGACCAGGAAGGCGACATCCGCCGGATCTCGGTGCGTTCGACCGAAATCCAGGTGGGTGATCGTTCCACGCTGATCGTGCCGAACTCGGAGTTGATCACCAAGACCATCCGCAACATGACGATGGCCAATGCGCTGGGGCGGATCCAGATCCAGTTCTCGGTGCCGTTGGGTACCGACGTAGGCAAGCTGCGTCAGCTGTTGCTGGATATCTATCAGCACAATGCAACGGTGCTCGATGAGCCGGCACCATCGGTGTTCATCGACTCGATCAGCGGTGGCCAGGTCGCGATCAACAGCTTCGCCTATGTGCCCACCGCGCGCAGCGTGTATGGCACGCGCAGCGAACTGCTGTTCGAACTGCTGCAGCAGGCCCCTGCCAACGACATTGCGTTGGTGACGCCGACCGACATCCATCTGGTGCGCGACCCATCGTCGTCGCCGTAACGATCCGTCGAGGTGCCCCGGGTAGCTGCAACGCACCCGGGGAATGATCGCCAGGACAGGGGCAGCCAACGGCGTCCCTGCAAACCAATCAGGAGCGCGGATGCTCCGGCGCTGCGGGCACCAGCGCATAGTCATCAATGGCCAGCAACTCGGCATGGCTGAGCCAGGCGCGGATTTCCAGATCATCAATCTCGTGGTCCAGGCCGAGCGGCATGCTGATGCGGCCTTCGCTGTCGGCCTGCACCCATTGCTGGGCCACCACCACCTTGCGGCTGGACGACACCGCTTCCACCCAGAACCCACGCTGCGGCCGCTGAGCGGCGTACAACTCCAGCATGTACTGGCCGGGACCGGTATGACGTGGCTGGCGGCTGATCATGCGTGACTGGCGCACGCTGGGGCGCGGCCCGGCGAATGCCTGCAGGGGTGAATCAACGGCGATGCCGCGGCGCAACTGGTCGTCGCGGAACAGGCGCATGCCCTGGTCGCTGTCCACGAGCAATGCACACCATTGGCCATCGGCCGAGCCGTCCTCGAACGCGGTGCAGCGGTCCACGTAGGCCAGGCGATGTCGTGGATCGGCCTCCTCGAACTTGCGTGAGGTGTTTTCCAGGTACATCGATTTGAGCTGCCACTCCTGGTCGTACTCGAGCAGTACCGGCGGCTGCACTTTCTGCACGCCGACCAGCACCTGTTCCTGGTCCAGCCGCAACATGCGGGTCTGCTCACCCAGCCACAACGACCGGGAGAAGGCGTGGTAACGCGCGTAGTCACGGCCATCGGCCTTCAAAGCAGCGACGCTGGCGCTGGGTGCGCGCGGTGAAGCCAGCAGCGAGCGGCCGAAGCCGATCGCATCGATTGCAGGGTCCAGCAGCTGCAGTGCGGTGGCGCCAGAATCCAATGTGGTGCCGGCGCTGGCGGTTACCTGGCGCGGTGCGATGTCCTTGCCGAGGAACAGCAGCAGGTTCTCGCGGCGCATGTTTTCCAGCACGTGGCTCAGGTCGTTGGGCATGGCCAGGTGATCGGACGCCAACACCACCAACGTGTTCTCGCCGAACTCGCTGGCGCGGATGCGATCCACCAGCTGCGAGATCAGCCGGTCGCTGCATTTCAACGCACGCAGCAGGCCGATGTTGCCGTGCTGGCTGCGGTAGCGCGTGCCCTTGCAGGCCACCGGCAGGTGCCCGGCCGGGTGATGGGTGTCCATCGTCAATGCGGTGAGCATGAATGGCTGTCCGGCATGCGACAGCTCCAGAAAGCGGTCGAACGCGCGGTCCAGCAACACGTCGTCGTGCAGGCCCCAGTTGGAGAAATGCGAGCGGGCGATCTTCTGCTGGTTGAACCAGGCCAGGTCGCGCACATCATCGAAGCCGTGCGTGGACAGAAAGTCGGCCTTGGCCGCGAACTGGCCGTTGGCACCGCCCATGTAGTGATTGCTGTAGCCCTGCTGTTTCAGGTAATCGCCCAGGCAGAAGGCTTCGGGAAGAAAGCTGCCCATGCGTCCCATGCTGTTCTCATCACCCTGCGCGGTGGTCAGCGGCACGCCACACATGGACGACACCAATCCGGCGATGGTCCAGCCGCTGCCGTCAGCCGATGCGATGTCGCGGAAATCCAGCGCCTCCCCGGCAAGACGGCGGATGTTGGGCATCAGCGCCGGAAAGACGTCCTCGTCCAGATAGGTGCGCTCCAGGCTTTCACCGTAGATCCAGACGATATTGGGGCGCTGCGCCAGCGGCTTGCCGGGGATGCTGTATTCCGGTGCCACCGCGCTGTAGTCCACCGGCTGCATCTGCTGGTGAATGCGCTTGGCATCGCGGTACAACGGGCTGCTGACGAGCGTGGCAACAAGCAGTGCGGCGAATCCGCCGAAGATCGGCACCCCGTGGCGCGGCAGTCGCAGACGCCGCACGCGCAACAGCAACAAGGGTGTCAGTGAGGCAAGCACCAAGGCCACAAAGCCAAGGATGTATGCACCGAAATCACCTACGCCGGCGCCTTCCATGTCACTGCGCAGATGGTAGAGCGTGGCCGAGTTGATGCCGTCACCACTGAGTCGGTCAATCAACCACCAACTGCTGAGCGCGAGCAGCAGCAGTGACAACAGGGCTGCCTTGAGCTTTGCCAGCGTGGGCGAAAGCAACAGCAGAACGACCAGAACAGCCAGGTAAAACCAGATGATCCAATGCATGCGGCCACTTGGGTAGCGAAAGACGTAAGCGGGTGACCGTGATCACCGTGTCCCATCACAACGTCATGTCAGACGCGTGACGAAAGGACGCCCGGATGGTGCCTGCACGAACCTGACTGAAATGTTTTCCAGTGCGTGCGATTTTTTGTGAGAATTCGTGAGTTAATGGCCGCGTCGCACGGCACTCAGATCATGTGCATGCGTTGGTGCCTGCGCGATCACGGCAGCTTCAACGGTGTCCGCGCTCTTCGCGTAGACGCGAGCGTGTGCGGTGATCAAACAGCAAGGCGCTCAGGATCAAGCCCATGCCGATCACCACGCCCAGCAGGAACAATGCGATGGCGAAGGCCGGGTAGCCGAACAATGTGAAGCGCGTGGGCACCTGCATCAGCAGCGCCGAAGACAGCAGCAGCGCGGCGGTGATCAATCCGGCGGCGATGCGATTGGCCACTTTCTGGATGTTCTCCATCAAGCGCGACTCCTCCAGCCCGGTGACTTTCATCTGCAGCCGGTTCTCGGCGACCAGGCTGAGGATGTCGGACATGTGCCGTGGACCATCGCGCAGCAACTGCTGCACTTCCATCGCCTCACTGGCGAGGTTGGCACGTGACAGGGACTTGCGCAGACGCGCGCGCATCACATGCTGCAGCTGCTTCTCCACGACCTTGCGTGTATTCAGCTCCGGCGCGAGCACGTGGCACACGCTTTCCAGGCTGAGCAGCGCCTTGCCCAGCAGGCTCAGCTCCGGCGGTGTGCGCAGGTTGCTGCTGGTGGCGATACGCACGATTTCCAGCACCACGCGGCCCTCGGAAACGGTGCCGTTTGCCGCGTAGCGGGCAATCATCTGCCCGGTCTCGCGCAGGTGGCGCTCCTCGTCGTAGTCCTCCAGGCGGGTGCTGATGGCGATGATCTCATCGGCCACTTCCTCGCCACGGCCGTCAACGGCAGCAAACAGCAACTTGAGCAGGCGCTCGCGCAACCGTGGCGGCACATGCGCCACCATGCCCAGGTCGAAGATGGCCAGTTTGCCGTCGGGCGTGACCCGCAGATTGCCCGGATGCGGATCGGCGTGTATCTCGCCATGCACGAATATCTGGTCGAGGTAGCCACGCACCAGGGCGGCGGCCAGCGGCAGCATCGACTGCTCGGTGCGGCGCACCTGCGGGATCGCATCCACACGCACCCCGGGCACCAGTTCCATGGTCAGCACGCGACGGCTGCACAGGTCCCACATCGGCTGCGGTACCCACAACTCCGGATAAGGCGCCAGGTGCTCGCCGAAGCGGGCGAGGCTGGCGGCCTCGGCTTCGTAGTCCAGCTCCATGCGCAGGGTCTTGGCGAACTCGTCCAGCCAATCGGAGAAGCGCACCTTGCGACCGACGCGGGTGAGGTGGTCGGCGGCGGTGGCGAAGCTGCGCAGCACGCCGATATCCGAACGCAGCTGCGCGGCGATGTCCGGCTTCTGCACCTTGATGGCGACTTCACGGCCGTCACGCAGTTCGGCGCGATGCACCTGGGCGATGGAGGCGCAGCCCAGCGGCACCGGGTCGAACCAGGCGAACAGTTTGTTGACCGATGCGCCGAGGTCTTCCTCGATGATGGCGCGGATGTGTTCGACCGGGATCGGCGCCACCTTCTCCTGCATGCGTTCCAGCGCGGTCACGTATTCCGGCGGGATCATGTCCGGGCGGGTGGACAGCACCTGGCCCAGCTTGACGAAGGTGGTGCCCAGCGCCTCCAGGTCGGTCACAAACTGGGTGGGGCTGCCGGTGGCCGGTTGGCGGCCCAGACGCGGCAGTTCGCCATCGAGCGAAATGCCCGAAAACACGCCGGAATTGCGGTAACGCAACAGCATCCGCACGATCTGCTGGCGCCGGTTCATGCCGCCGACGGTGGTGGAAGCCTCGTTGCTGGTGGGTTCGTTCAAGCCGATACCTCCTGCAAAACAAGGGTCTCAGTGTGGCTGTTGGCAGGTTGGGGGAGGGTGAATGCAGGGCCGCCACGCCCATCGACGCATGAATGGGTGAGAATCCACCGGTCTATCCACTTCTAGGTGTCCCATGGCTGGAGCCAGCCTGTTTGCCCTGCTTGACGATATTGCCGCACTACTCGATGACGTCGCGCTGCTGACCAAGGTCGCGGCCAAGAAAACCGCCGGCGTGCTTGGCGACGACCTGGCACTCAACGCGCAGCAGGTGACCGGCGTCAGCGCCAACCGCGAGCTGCCGGTGGTGTGGGCGGTGGCCAAGGGCTCGCTGGTCAACAAGGCCATCCTGGTACCGGCGGCCCTGGCCATCAGTGCGTGGCTGCCGTGGGCGATCACGCCGTTGATGATGATCGGCGGTGCCTTCCTCTGTTACGAAGGCGTGGAAAAACTGGCGCACAAGTTCCTGCACTCGAAGGAAGAAGACGCAGCGCACAAGGCCGAGCGGGTGAAGGTACTGGCCGACGAAAAGGTCGATCTGGTTGCCTGGGAGAAGGACAAGATCAAGGGCGCGGTGCGGACCGACTTCATCCTGTCGGCCGAGATCATCGTGCTGTCACTGGGCGTGATCTCCAACGCACCGTTCGGCCAGCAGGTGGCCGCGCTGGTCGCCATCGCGCTGGGCATGACGGTGTTCGTGTATGGCCTGGTGGCCGGCATCGTCAAGCTGGACGACATCGGCGCCTGGTTGCTGGACAAGGGCCGCGCACTGGCGGCGGTGGGACGCGGACTGCTGTATGCCACGCCGTGGCTGATGCGCGGTCTGTCCGTTGCCGGTACCGCTGCGATGTTCCTGGTCGGCGGCGGCATCCTGGTGCATGCCATCCCGGCGCTGCATCACTTCGTGATCGGCCTGGCCCCGCCGAACCTGGAATGGCTGGCCAACGCGCTGGGTAGCGTGGTGGTGGGCATCCTCATCGGCGCGGTGGTGCTGGTGGCGGTGACGGCGTTCCAGCGCATGCGCGGCGGCAAGCCGGCGCATTGAGGGATCACTGCCCGGGCAGGCGCAATGCTTCCCGGGCACATGACGCTGCCGTTGCGTGAGCGGCATCCACGCCGTGCGCGGTCTGCATGCCATTGCGGCCGTGCAGGCTGGGAGGGAATCGCAACGGCGTTCTGTCTTCTACCGCATTGCAGGACGACATCCTCCGCAACGTCGCGGCTGACACCGTCCTGCACATCCCCCGCTCAGTGCGGCTTGTCGCCGGCCAGCAGTTTGTTCCAGCCATCAACGCCGAGTTTGTCGAGCGTTTCGATGTTGCGTTCGATGATCACATCCGGATCCGGGAATGCCGCCACCGCGCGTTCCACGCTGTCTTCGCGCAGCAGATGCAGGATGGGGTAGGGCGCGCGGTTGGTGTAGTTGCTCACGTCATCCGGCGCGGCACCGGCGAACTGGTACTGCGGGTGGAAGCTGGCGACCTGCAGGATGCCCTGCAGATCCAGCGTTTCCACCGCCGCATCGGCGTTCTCCAGGAAGTCGTTGTACTCCAGGAAATCGGTCAGCACTTCCGGGTGGATGATCAGCGTGGTGTCGATCTGCTCGGCCGGGGTGTCGCGCAGCAGCACCAGTTCTTCGATCAGCTCTTCCAGCAGGGCTTCGGGGGTGCTGGCATCGCTGAGTACGAAGCGGACCTGCTGCTTGACGTACACCGCCTTGGCAAAGGGGCACAGGTTCAGTCCGATGACCGCCTTCTCCAGCCAGTTCCGGGTGACGGCGAGCGGATCGCCGATGGGGGTGGTGGCGTCGTTCATGGTGGCCTTGGCTGCGTGCTGGGTGGGCAATTGTAGTGCCAGCCGTCGCGATGACGGCTGCAGTGTGCAGGGATGGAACAGGTGGCAGTGGCCGAATCGCTGCCGTGACAAGGGTTTGGCCGATCACTGCTGAGGGCCAATAGGCAAGCGCTGTGGGCAGGTGTCCAATCGGCTGACTATCCCCGCAATGGAGTCCTGGAAGATGGCAACGCAGGTATTTCTGCCGACCAAGCTGTGGTCGGGCAAGCAGTTCGATGGGCAATGGAGCGCAGGCGGGCCATTGCGGGAGGTGGTCGAGCCGGCCACCGCTGCGGTGTTGGGCCAGGTGGCGCTGGCCGACCCGGGCCAGGTGGCGCGTTCAGCCGCGGCCGCCGCACAGGTCCAGCGTGCGTGGGCCGACGCGCCCTATGAAACCCGGGCCGGGGTGCTGCGTCGCGCCGCCGCGCTGGCCGAGGCGCATGCCGACGAGATCCAGGACTGGCTGGTGCGCGAAGGCGGTGCCACCCGTCTGAAGGCCGGCTCGGAACTCAAGGTCGCCACCCGCGCGCTGCATGAAGCAGCGGCATTGCCATCGCGGGCGGTGGGTGAGGTGCTGCCATCCGAACCGGGACGCTTGAGTCTGGCGCGACGGCGCCCGCTGGGGGTGGTCGGGGTGATCTCTCCATTCAACTTTCCGTTGTACCTGGCCATGCGCGCGGTGGCGCCAGCCCTGGCGCTGGGCAATGCGGTGGTGCTCAAGCCCGATCCGCGTACCAGCGTTTGCGGAGGCTTCGTCATTGCGCGCCTGTTTGAACTGGCCGGGCTGCCGGCCGGGGTGCTGCATGTGCTGCCGGGTGACGGGGATGCCGGCGCCGCGCTCACGGCTGATCCCCACATCCGCATGATCCAGTTCACCGGCTCCACCGCAGCCGGCCGCAAGGTGGGCGAGGCTGCGGGAAGGCACCTGAAGAAAGTGTCGCTGGAACTGGGCGGCAAGAACTCGCTGATCGTCCTGGACGATGCCGATGTGGATCTGGCGGTGGCCAATGCTGCCTGGGGGTCGTACCTGCATCAGGGACAGATCTGCATGGCGACCGGCCGCATCCTGGTGCAGCGGGGCATCTATGCCCGCTTCCTGGAAAAACTTGTCGCCAAAGCGACGTCGCTGAGGACCGGGGACCCGGCCCGAGAAGAGGTCGCGTTGGGGCCGTTGATCAACGCCCAGCAACGCGACCATGCCGCGCGCATCGTGGCCGATGCACAGGCGGCCGGTGCCGTGCTCGCCGCTGGTGGCCAGCATCGAGCGTTGTTCTTCGACGCTACGGTGCTGGCCGATGTAAGCCGGGAAAACCCGGCGTTCCGCGAGGAGATATTCGGGCCGGTTGCGGTGGTGGTGCCGTTCGATACCGAGGACGATGCGGTGTCGCTGGCCAATGACACCGTGTATGGATTGTCGATGGCGATCATCTCCAGCGACGTCGGGCGCGCGCTCCGGCTGGGTGAGCGCCTGCACACCGGACTTCTGCACATCAATGACCAGACCGTAAACGACGAGGTGATCAATCCGTTCGGTGGCGTTGGCGTATCGGGCAACGGAACCAGCATTGGCGGGCCAGCCAACATCGATGAATTCACCCAGTGGCAGTGGCTGACCATCAAGGGCCAGGCGCCCGCCTATCCGCTGTGAATCAGGAGCCGGACATGAATGCCGAAGCAGCAGCGCGTGACATCACCGTGGCGGTGGTGCGAGCGAAAGAGCAGCCCTTCACCATCGAGCGGGCGCGTCTGCGCGGGCCACGCAGTGACGAGGTGTTGGTGCGGGTCCTGGCGACGGGGCTTTGCCACACCGACCTGATCGTACGGGACCAGTTCTATCCGGTTCCGTTGCCGGCGGTGCTGGGCCATGAAGGCGCCGGGATCATCGAAGCCGTGGGCCCGGAAGTGAAGGGTTTGAAGGTTGGTGACCACGTGGTGCTCGCCTATGGCGTCTGCGGACACTGCAGGCAATGCAGCAGCGGACATGGTGCCTATTGCGAGGATTTCTACGGGCAGAATTTTGGCGGTTCCGGTGTTGATGGCTCCAACGCCATTGAGGATGCACAGGGGCAGCCGTTGCATGATCATTTCTTCGCGCAATCCTCGTTCGCCACCCATGCGCTTGCGCGGGAGAGCAACGCGGTGAAGGTGCCCGAGGCGGCCCCGCTGGAACTGCTGGGGCCGTTGGGCTGTGGCATCCAGACCGGTGCCGGTGCTGTGATCAACTCGTTGAAGGTCGGTGCCGGCAGCCGCTTTGCCGCCTATGGCGCCGGTGCGGTCGGCCTGAGTGCGGTGATGGCCGCACGTCTGGCCGGAGCGGCCATCATCATTGCCGTGGATGTCGTGCCGTCGCGGCTGGAACTGGCCAGGGAACTGGGTGCCACCCATGTCATCAACAGTCGCGAGCAGGACATCGTTGAGGCAGTGCGTGCGATCAGCCCCGGCGGGGTCGATTTCGCACTGGAATCCACCGGCCGCGTGGATGTGCTGGAGCAGGGCATCACCGCCCTGGCCAAGCTGGGCGTGATCGGCGTGGTGGGGGCTTCGAAGATGGGCACGCTGGCCAGTTTCGATGTCAACAATCTACTCATGGGGGGGCGTACCATCCGGGGTGTGGTCGAGGGTGACAGCGTGCCGCAGGTGTTCATCCCGCAACTGGTGGAGCTGTACCTGCAGGGACGTTTTCCTTTCGACAGGCTGGTGAAGTTCTATCCACTCGAGCAGATCAACCAGGCCGCTGAAGACAGTGCCCGTGGGGTGACGCTCAAGGCGGTCCTGAGGATGCCGGGATGACGCCTGGCG
The DNA here is from genome assembly GCF_001431415.1 of Stenotrophomonas humi. Taxonomy (GTDB): domain Bacteria; phylum Pseudomonadota; class Gammaproteobacteria; order Xanthomonadales; family Xanthomonadaceae; genus Stenotrophomonas; species Stenotrophomonas humi. The sequence goes on from NZ_LDJI01000030.1 coordinate 33,915, forward strand.
GCGGAAGCCGGTGGTTTTTGCGAGTGATGCATACGGTGAGTGCGGTGGTGCCGCCCCGATGGGAGGACAGGCGATGAACGGTGCGTTGTTGGAACACCAGACGTTGTTGGTCAATGCGCGGCGCGAGTTCTGCGAAGGTGCGCCGTTGCCGGATAACCTGCTGGCGCCGCCGCTGCGGCGTTCCTGGGAGCGGCTGCGGGCGGGTGGCATGCAGCAGCGCGAAACACCGCAGCTGCAACCAAGGGTGGCGCGGCCGCAGCAGGTGGAAGGCAATGCCGACCGCCGGCTGGCGCGTTGCGCACAGCACGACATGGACCAGTTGTGGTCGGCATTTGGGGGTCGCCAATGGCTGATGTTCTGCGTCAACGCCGAGGGCCTGATCGTGGCCCAGCGTGAGCACGGCCTCACCGATTCCCCTTTGCTGCGCCCCATCCAGGTGGGCCGTCGGTTGCGCGAATCGCACCTGGGCACGACCGCGCCCACCTGTACGTTGGCCGAGGACGCGGCGATGCTGGTGCGTGGCAACGAGCACTATCTGGATCACTTCACCGCGATGTTCTGCCTGAGCGTGCCGTTGCATGGGTTGGAGGGTGAGGTGACCGGTGCGCTGGACATCACCGGCCTTGGCGAGCGCGATCCGGATTATCTGCTGGACTATTTCCGGCAGGCGGCGTTGTCCATCGAAAACCGACTGCTGCAGGAATGCCGCCCCTGCCATCTGTTGGCGCTGCAGCACGATGTGCGTTGGTTGAACACGCCGTTCCAGGGCTTGTTGGCCATCGAGGAGAACGGTCGCATCCGTGCGGCAAATCGTGTCGCACGGCGCCTGCTCGGCTTGCCGCGTCGAGGGCCATTGCCGGAGCTGACGTTGGATGCCGTGTTCGCCGGTGCCAACGTGCATCAACGGCGGCGGCTGCTGCAGGCTGGACCGGCGCGGCGGGTACGTTTTTCCGAGGACAGCGCATTGCAGGTGCAGTACCTGCGGGCGCCGGTATCGCGGCGTGGCAGCGTGGCCATTCCGGCGGCTTCACGCGATGCAGTGAAGGGATCGCTGCGTGCGCAGGGCATCCAGGCCGTGCGCGATGCACTGGACAGCCATCGCGGCAACGTCAGCGCGGCGGCGCGCCGGCTCGGCATTTCGCGCACCACGCTGTACCGCAAACTGCAGCAGGGCGATTGACCCTGCTGCAGCGGTGGATCAATCGCGGAAGTTGTCGAACTGCAGCGGCTGCTCGAACTCGCCCTTCTTCAACAGCGCCATGACTTCCTGAAGGTCATCGCGCTTCTTGCCGTTGACGCGCAGCTTGTCGCCGTTGATCTGCGTGTCCACCTTGATCTTGGCTTCCTTGATCTTGGCGGCGATCTGCTTGGCCAGCTTCTGCTCGATGCCCTGCTTGACCGTCACCTGCTGGCGCGCACCGCCCAGGTTGGTTTCGATGTCGCCAAATTCCATGCAACGGAAGTCGATGTTCCGCGCGGCCAGGCGCAGGCGCAGGATGTCGGCCATCTGTTTGAGCTGGAAATCGGTGGGCGCGGTGAGCTTGATCAGCTTCTCGTCTTCCAGGTTGAACTTGGCATCCACACCCTTGAAATCGAAGCGGGTGGACAGCTCGCGGTTGGCCTGGTCGATAGCGTTGGCCAGCTCGTGCTTGTCAACTTCAGATACGACGTCAAAGGAAGGCATGGGTCTGCTCCAGTCAGTGAAAACGGCCTCCATTCTAGGCGAACGGCCCCCTCCCTTTGCCAAAGGCAACGCGAGGGCCGGGGAAGGTTGCTGGTCGCATGAGCCCAAAAGGCACCCCGCCCCGAGTCTTCCCTGGGCTCACGCCCAAGGGAGCTGAGCATTCCGTCGCGCGCGGCAAGCGCCGCTCGGGGATATCGGCAATCGGCATGACAGCGGATAATCGGGCGCATGTCCCCAACCAAATCCCCTGCGCGCGCCATCATCTGGATGCTGGCCGCAGTCGCCTTCTTTTCGCTGATGGATGCCGGCATGAAGATGCTGGCGGCCAGTTATCCCACCCTGCAGGTCACCATGCTGCGCGGCGCGGCATCGCTGCCGTTCGTGCTGGTGTGGGTGCTGGCCTCCGCCGGCCCGCGCTCGATCATCCCGGTGCGCTGGGGCCTGCATCTGCTGCGTGGCGTGCTCGGCATGGTGATGATCGGCTGCTTCGTCTATGCGCTGCGCACGTTGCCATTGTCCACGGCCTACACCATCTATTTCGTTGCGCCGTTGTTGGTGGCGGCCTTGTCGGTGCCACTGTTGGGCGAGCACGTCGGGCCGCGTCGCTGGATCGCGATCGGTATTGGCCTGATTGGTGTGCTGGTGGTGCTGCGGCCCGGTGTGGACGGCATCATTTCCTTCCCCGGCCTGATGGTGCTGCTGGCGGCTACCGCCTACGCCATCGCCGCGGTCACGGTCAGTCTGTTGACCCGCACCGATACGCCGCAGTCGATGGTGGTATGGTTCCTGCTGATCATGGCCATTGGCGCCGGCGTTCTGGCCTGGCCGGAATGGCAGCCGCTGCAGTGGAAGCACGCCGCGCTGATTGCCGGCATGGGCCTGGCCGGGGCGCTGGGGCAGATCGCGCTGACCCGCGCCTTCCAGCTGGGCCAGGCCTCGATGATAGCGCCGCTGGAGTACACCGGCCTGGTCTGGGTGATCGGCTGGGACTTGCTGCTGTGGGACAAACTGCCCGACCGCTGGACCTGGGCCGGTGCGGCCATCATCGTCGCCAGCGGCCTGTATCTGCTGCATCGCGAGCGGGTGCAGCGGGCGCAGCGGCCGGATCAGATCGACCATCCCTGATCTGGTACCTGCAGCGCGGCCTCGGCCGCGAAGAGCCACCGCTGGCCCCATCGGCGGGCCGGCTGCAATCGCAAGCAAGCGCATTCCCGAAGATTGCGGCACCTCGTGGACGAGGGCGCTCCTGCGAGGGCGCCTTCTTAGAACCAAAAGGAATAAGATTCGCCGGTACAGCACGCGCGCCGGAGGGCCGGCGCTGCTAGGCTGCACGCCCCCTTCCGACCCCCCGGTTGCCCTGGCAGTGATCGCGTTCCAGAACCTGCAAAAGTCCTACGTCGTCGACGGCCGCGCGATCACCGCGCTGCATCCGCTCGACCTGCAGATACAGGCCGGTGAGGTGTTCGGCATCATCGGCCACTCCGGCGCCGGCAAGTCGACCCTGATCCGCCTGATCAACCGTCTGGAAGAGCCCAGCGGTGGTCGCGTGCTGATCGAAGGTGAGGACGCCACCGCACTGGACGCCGATGGCCTGCGCGCGCTGCGTCGTCGCATCGGCATGATCTTCCAGCACTTCAACCTGCTCTCGGCGCGCACCGTGGCCGGCAACGTCGCCTTCCCGCTGGAGCTGGCAGGCACGCCGCAGGCCGAAATCGACGCGCGTGTGGCCGAGTTGCTTCGCACCGTTGGTCTGGAGGCGCATGCGGCCAAGTACCCGGCGCAGCTGTCCGGCGGCCAGAAGCAGCGCGTCGGCATCGCCCGCGCCCTGGCCACGCGTCCGCAGATTCTGCTGTGTGACGAGGCCACCAGTGCGCTGGACCCACAGACCACCGCCTCGGTCCTCTCGCTGCTGGGCAAGATCAATCGCGAGCTGGGCCTGACCATCGTGCTGATCACCCACGAGATGGACGTGATCCGTCGTGTCTGCGACCGCGTGGCGGTGCTGGATGCAGGGCACCTGGTGGAAATGGGCCCGGTGACCGATGTGTTCCTGCACCCGCAGCACCCGACCACGCGTCGCTTCGTGTCCGAATCCGAGCATGTGGACGAAGGCGAGCAACTGCAGAGCTACGCCGCTGTCGGGGGCCGCATCATGCGCCTGACCTTCCTCGGCAACGACACCTATGAACCCCTGCTCGGGCGCATCGCCCGCGAGACCGGGGTCGACTACAACATCCTGTCCGGCCGCATCGACCGGATCAAGGACACACCCTACGGCCAGCTCACCGTCGCGCTGGTGGGCGGTGACCAGAACGCGGCACAGGCCGCCTTCGTCGCCGCCGGGGTACATGTGGAGGAACTGCGTCGATGATTCTTGCAACCGCAGGCGGTTTCTTCCGCCATCTGGATGCCGGCAAGTGGGCCGACATCGGCCAAGCCACCCTCGACACGCTGTTGATGCTGGCCGGCTCGTTGCCGCTGACCATGGCCATTGGTTTGCCGCTGGGCGTGCTGCTGTTCCTGACCGGCTCGCCGCAGCTGCACCGCAAGCCGGTGGTGTACGGCGTGACCGCGCTGCTGGTGAACCTGCTGCGCTCGGTGCCCTTCATCATTTTGATGATCGTGTTGATCCCGGTCACGCTGGGTTTGATGGGCACCTCGCTCGGCGTGCGCGGTGCGATCCTGCCGTTGGTGGTGGGCGCTGCGCCGTTCTACGCACGCCTGGTGGAAACCGCGCTGCGTGAAGTGGACCGTGGCGTCATCGAAGCCAGCCAGGCGATGGGCGCGACCACGAAGCAGCTGGTGTTCAAGGTGCTGCTGCCCGAAGCACGGCCGGGCCTGATCGCCGGGGCGACCGTCACCACGATCGCCCTGATCGGTTTCACTGCCATGGGCGGTGCGATCGGTTCCGGCGGGCTGGGAGATCTGGCGTTCCGCGACGGCTACCAGCGTTCGCATACCGACGTCGCCCTGGTCACCGTGGTCCTGCTGCTGGTACTGGTGCAGGTGCTGCAGATGCTCGGCGACCGCCTGGTCACGCATTACAGCCGCAAGTAAGCGCTGCCGCCGGCCGTGCATCGTCTGCATGGCCGGCCTGTTACGGTATGTCGTCCATCCTTCCCCACAGGATTCTGATTCCAATGAACAAGCTGCTCGCTCTTCCCCTGTTCGCTGCCGCGCTGGCGCTTTCGGCCTGCGGCAAGCCGGCTGCCGATGATTCCAGGCTGGTCGTGGCTGCCACCGCCGTGCCGCATGCCGAGATACTGGATGTGGTCAAGCCGCTGATGGAGAAGGAAGGCATCAAGCTCGACGTGCGTGTGTTCAACGACTACGTGCAGCCCAACGACCAGCTGGTGCAGAAGCAGGTGGACGTCAATTACTTCCAGACCGAGCCGTATCTGGACGCCTACAACCGTGACCGCAAGACCACGCTGGTCACCGTCACCGGCGTGCACATCGAGCCGTTCGGCGCCTACTCGCGCCGCATCAAATCGCTCGCGGACCTGCCCAACGGGGCAGACGTGGTCATCCCGAACGACCCGAGCAACAACAGTCGCGCGCTGATCCTTCTGGACAAGGCCGGCGTCATCAAGCTCAAGGACGCCAGCAACGCGCTGTCCACCCAGCGTGACATCGTCGAGAACCCCAAGCAGCTCAAGTTCCGCGAGCTGGATTCGGCGATGCTGCCGCGTGTGCTCGACCAGGTGGATCTGGCGCTGATCAACACCAACTACGCGCTCGATGCCGGCCTCAATCCGACCAAGGATGCGCTGGCCATTGAAAGCAGCGATTCGCCGTACGTGAACTTCCTGGTCGCGCGTACCGACAACAAGGACGACGCACGCGTACAAAAGCTGGCCAAGGCCCTGACCAGCCCGGAAGTGAAGGCGTTCATCGAGCAGAAGTACAAGGGCGCGGTGTTGCCGGCGTTCTGAACCGGGCAGCCGGGGTAGTGCCGGGCCATGCCCGGCCAGCGGGCTTCAACGTCTTCCCCCTGCGGTGCATGGCTCCGCACTGGGAGCTGTCGGATGGCATCGCAGACGGGAACGGATCCTGGCCTGTGACGGTGCCCGACGGTCATCCGCCCACACCGCGACGACAGGCCATGGCCTAGTCTTTGGCATGCGATGGCGGATCCTGCATCCGGTTCGCTACTGCATTCCTGCACAAGCAATCGCCGCATTCGCGTTGATCGCGCGGCGTCAACGGATCACGTCGCCATGCCACTGCTTCTTGCCTTGCCACTCGCCCTGCTGGTGTTCCTGGCGGTCCTGCTGATGCTGCTGCCGCTGTCACTGTGGCAACGCTTCCGCAGCAGTGGGGCGCGCCGTCAGGCGCGGCCATGGCTGGTCACCTTCAATCTGTGGGGCACCCTGGTGTCCACGGCGCTGTTTGCCATTTTTGCCATCATTGCCGGCTTCTGGTGGCCGGGCGCCTGGGGCCATGCCGCACTGGGCTGGCTGGTGGGGCTCGCGCTGGGTGCGTTGGGGTATGCACTGACCCGCTTCGAGGCTGGTGCGCAAACCTTGTTCTACAAACCCAACACCTGGCTGGTGCTGGGGCTGACATTGATGATCCTGGTGCGCGTGGTGGCGGGCATGCTGCAGGGCTGGCAAGCCTCGATGCGTGGTGTGCCGTGGCCGCAGAGCGGTTGGCTCAGTCATGCCGGCCTGTTGGCAATGGCCGCGGTGCTGCTGGGCTACGCCGGCATGTACGCGCTGTTGTTGCGGCGCAGGGTACGGCATCACCAGCGCTATCGCGGCTACGACCGCAGCCCGCACTGAACGTTGTTTGCATGCAGCGGTTGTGGAAGCGGCGCATCTTCCTCCGCTGAGCGCAGGCGACGGCAGCATGGCGGCAGGGCCGTGCAGCCATTACGCTGGCACCACGGTTCCGGGAGGTCGTGCAATGGGCTTGTTGAGTTTTCTTGGGCGGCGCCTGGCGCATTTCCTGGCGCAACCCCGACGCAACCAGGCGCGGCCCTCCACCAGCGATCCGGCGTTGTTGCTGCGCACCCTGCGGCGCGGCGACGTGCTGCTGGTGGAAGGCAACAGCCGCTTCTCCACCGCGATCAAGTACCTCAGCCAATCCACCTGGTCACATGCGGCGCTGTACATCGGCGAGGAACCGCTGGTGGAAGGCGGCAAGCCGCAGCCGATGATGATCGACGTGGACGTCGAGGAGGGTGTGCGGCGGATTCCGCTCAGCGAATTCGCCCATCAGCACACCCGCATCTGCCGGCCGCAGGGGCTGGCGCCGGCCGTGGTGGAGCAGCTGGTGGGCTTCATGCGCGCCCGCATCGGCTACAGCTACGATCTGAAGAACGTGTTCGACCTGGCCCGCTACCTGATCCGGCAACCGCCGGTGCCCGGGCACCTGCGCCGACGCCTGATCGCACTGGGCAGCGGTGAGCCGACCAAGGCGATCTGTTCGACGCTGCTGGCGCAGGCGTTCGAATCGATCCGTTATCCGATCCTGCCCGAGATCGAAACGGTGTCCGCACAGGCCGGTGCGAGACAGCAGCGGCAGGAAATCCTGCACATCCGCAACTACAGCCTGTACACCCCGCGCGACTTCGACGTGTCGCCCTTCTTCGATATCGTCAAACCCCGTCTGCAGACCAATTTCGACTATCTCGCGCTGCAATGGAGCGACGACGGCAGTCCGTGATCCAGGCCGGTTTAGGGTGATGTGGTGGAACTGCGCAGGAAGCGGACGCAGCTGTTGAAGCGTGATGCGTGGAGCAGCCGCGCCATCGCCAGCTGCACATTGAAAACACTGAATGCAAAACAGGCACGGATCGCGAACGATCCGTGCCTGTAGATGTAACGCTTACAGCATTGCTGCTGCGATCAGAAACGTGCGCCGATGCCGAAGCCCACGGTCCACGGATCCATCTTCAGCTCTTCGGCGCTCTGGCCACCGACACGCAGGTCCGGGCGGGCGTGCATGTAACGTGCATCGGCGCGGGCGAACCAGGTGGAGTTGATGTTCATGTCCACACCGACGGTGCCGATCGCACCCTTGGCGGTTTCGACGCCGACATGGTTGCCGCTGTCAGACAGGCCATCGATCTTCTCGTTGCTGAAGTTCGACTCGTAGTAGCCCAGGCCCACGAACGGACGGAAGGTGTTGTCCGCAGCGCCGAAATGGTACTGCGCACTCAGCGCGATCGGCTGCTGCTCGACCGTACCGGCCTTGGCGCCGCCGTCGGTGCGTACGCGGTGGTTGAACTTGTCCACGGCGCCCCACAGTTCAACGGCGATGTTGTCGTTGAAGTAGTAGCTGGCGCTCACGGTCGGTGCCGGGCCACCATCGAACTTGTCGATGCCGTTGATCGGATCGCTCTTGGGCTGCAGCAAGGTGATGCCGCCAACCACGGCAAAATGCTTGCCCGAAGCGGTGTCGCCGCTTGCATCCTGCGCGAACGCAGTGGAAGACAGCGCAAGCGCGGTAACGGTGGCAAGGCTCAGAATTTTGATCGAACGCATAACGGACTCCTCAGTCTCACTATCGGGACTATCGTTGTTGTCGAGGCCCTCGTCGCGGGGCGTGTAGACCGTAGCGATGCGAAGATGAATCGCGCTGTACGCAGGGAAATTTCGCTATGTTCGTGTTCAGCAAATTTGAGAGGAATCCGATGGACACATGCACGCGTGGGATACGGTTGTTCACGAAGTTGTGGTGCGCGTGATGAGTGCTGTGATCCTGCAGGGCTTGCCTGCGCAGGTGAACACGCAATGTCGCGTGCTGGTGCTGGGTTCGATGCCCGGTGCGGTTTCCCTGCACGAAGCGCGTTACTACGCGCATCCACGTAATCGCTTCTGGCCGGTGATGGCGGCGTTGTGCGGATTCGATGCAACCTCGGACTACACGCAACGCATGCAGCATCTGCAGCGTGCAGGTGCCGGGGTGTGGGATGTCATTGGTCAATGCCAGCGCAGCGGCAGTCTCGATGCGGCGATCGTGCGCGGCAGCGAAGTTGCCAATCCGTTGCCCGCGCTGATTGCCGGCTTGCCCGCCCTGCAGGTGATCGCCTGCAATGGCGGCGCGGCACACGCTGCGTTCCAGCGATGGGTGCAGCCGGCTTTGCCGGTTGTGGCGGCTGCGTTGCCGGTGCTGGCGCTGCCATCGACCAGTCCGGCCAACGCGGCCTGGTCATTGCCGCGCCTGCTGGAGGCATGGGGCCAGTTGCGCCCATGGCTGGGCGAGCCGGAACCGCCCACTACGCGGCACTGTGGTGGCTGACCGGGCAGGACATCGGAGACAACCGGCAGGTCAGATGGCGTGGATCCCGTTGCAGCAAGCCCGAAGCCCTGCCGGCGGTGGCTTGCACCTGACCGGGGACATACGCAGGCGAATTCAGCAGTAGCGGTTGGCGCTACGGCCCGGGGACGCCACAATAGAGGATTCCCTCACTGTTGCTGGAGTAGTTTCATGGCCGAAATCAAGGAAGCACTTGTCCCCGATATCGGTGACTACAGCGACATTCCGGTGATCGAAGTGCTGGTCGCCGTCGGCGATACGGTCAAGAAGGACCAGGGTCTGGTCACGCTGGAATCGGACAAGGCCACGATGGAAGTGCCCTCGTCGGTGTCCGGCGTGGTCAAGGAAATCAAGGTCAAGGTCGGCGACAACCTGTCCGAGGGCAAGGTGGTGGCGCTGATCGAAGTGGCCGAGGAGAGCGCCAAGCCCGCCGCTGCCGCTGCTCCGGCCGCTCCGGCCAAGGTCGAAGCGACCGCCGAAACCGGCGCCAAGGTCGAGCCGGTGGCCGTGGCCCGGGTCCCGGACAAGCTGGCCCAGCGTGAAATCCAGCAGGAAGCCGCGTTGCCGACCAGCAAGCCGGCCAGCCCGCCGGTGCAGTTCAACGCCGAAGGCGTGCTGCCGTCCAAGGTGCCGTATGCCAGCCCGGCGGTGCGCGTGTTCGCCCGCGAGCTGGGCGTGGACCTGGATCAGGTGTCGGGCACCGAGAAGGGTGGCCGCATCACCCGGGACGACGTGCAGAAGTTCGTCAAGGGCGTGCTGAGCGGTGGCGTCGCGGTTGCCGGTGCTGCGCCGGCGGCTGCCGGTGGTGGCCTGAACCTGCTGCCGTGGCCGAAGGTGGACTTCAGCAAGTTCGGCGAGGTCGAAGTCCAGCCGCTGTCGCGCATCAAGAAGATTTCCGGCGCCAACCTGGCCCGCAACTGGGCAATGATTCCGCACGTCACCCAGTTCGAACAGGCGGACATCACCGATCTGGAAGCCCTGCGCGTGGCGCTGAACAAGGAAAACGAGAAGGCCGGCATCAAGCTGACCATGCTCGCCTTCCTGGTCAAGGCCAGTGCCGCGGCGCTGAAGAAGTTCCCCGAGTTCAATGCCTCGCTGGATGCCAGCGGCGAAAACCTCACCCTGAAGAAGTACTTCAACATCGGCTTTGCTGCCGACACGCCGAGTGGTCTGGTGGTGCCGGTCATCCGCGACGTCGACAAGAAGGGCGTGGTGCAGATCGCGCAGGAATCCGGCGAACTGGCCAAGAAGGCGCGTGACGGCAAGCTGGGCCCGGCGGACATGAGCGGCGGTTGCTTCTCGATCAGCTCGCTGGGCGGCATCGGTGGCACCGCGTTCACGCCGATCGTCAATGCGCCGGAAGTGGCCATTCTCGGTGTATCCAAGTCGTCGATCCAGCCGGTCTGGAACGGCAAGGAATTCGCACCGAAGCTGATGCTGCCGTTGTCGCTGAGCTACGACCACCGCGTCATCGACGGCGCGCTGGCGGCACGCTTCACCACGTACCTGTCGCAGGTGCTGGCCGACATGCGTCGCGTCCTCCTGTGATGCGTACCGCGCCAAAGCGCGCGTTGCTGGCCGCACTGCTTGCGGTGCTGGCTGTGCCGGCACTGGCTGCACGCCAGTGCGAGCCGGTGGTGGGTGAAGGCTGGCCGCCGGCCGTGGGCAACTACGGCCAGGCGGCGTCGCAGTTGCTGGGCGGGCAGGCCGAGGATGAGCTGTCATTGCTGATGTTGCCGGCGCGTGGCGAGGAATCGCAGGTGCTGCTGCGTCGCGATGCAGGCAACGGTCAATGGACCGTGCTGGCAGGGCTGGCCGAAAAACGCATCTACAGCTGGAACAGCGGTGCCAGCCGGGCAGGGGTGAACCTGCGCCTGGATCAGAGCCCGGCGTTCGCACAGGCACCGTTGCCGGATGCACTGGCGCAGCGTGTGGTCGCCGTCTGGGCACAGGCGTTGTCCACGCCGGAAGTGGCGGCGCGTGCGCCGGTCACTGACGGTGAGGTGGTGTCCTTCACCGTCAACGGCGAGCGTTACAGCGGGCTGCGGCCGGGCTGCGGCCAGCTGGAGGCGTTGCTGGAACAGGCCGCACTGCTGACCGAACTGGCACACAGCAAAGACAAAAAGTACGAGAAGCGCTACGAGGCCATCGAACGCGCGCTCGACAAGATGCACAACCGGTTCTCCGGCGAAGACGCCGGCTGAGCCCCAGGAGAAAACAATGGCGACGATTGAAATCAAGGTTCCGGACATTGGTGATTACGACAATGTGCCGGTGATCGAAATCCTGGTCGCGGTGGGCGACACGGTGGTCAAGGATCAGGGCCTGGTCACGTTGGAATCGGACAAGGCAACGCTGGAGGTGCCGTCCTCGGCCGCCGGCGTGGTCAAGGAAATCAAGGTCAAGCTTGACGACAAGCTGTCCGAAGGCGACGTGGTGGTGATTCTGGAAGCAGCAGGCGAAGCCGCCGCTCCGGTCGCCGCGTCTGCGCCTGCCGCGGCAGCCGCCGCGACGCCGGCTCCGGTGGCGCAGCCTGCTGCCGCTCCGGTTGCGGCCAGCGCACCGGCTGCCACCGGTACGGTGGAAGTGAAGGTGCCGGACATCGGTGATTACAGCGCCGTGCCGGTGATCGAGATCCTGGTGGCTGTGGGTGACACGGTGGTCAAGGACCAAGGCCTGCTCACGCTGGAATCGGACAAGGCGACGCTGGAAGTGCCGTCTTCGGCGGCGGGCGTGGTCAAGGAAATCAAGGTCAAGCTCGACGACAAGTTATCCGAGGGCGATGTGGTGGTGATCCTGGAGGCCGAGGGCGCCGCAGCGGCTGCCCCGGCCAACAAGGCCGCGCCGGGCAGCAAGCCGCCGGTGACGCCGTCGCACCGCGCGCCCGATCCGGCTGTTGCTGCCAAGGCACTGCCGTCCAGTGGTCGCAAGGCCGACATCGAGTGCCGCCTGGTGGTGCTGGGTGCTGGCCCGGGCGGTTACACCGCCGCATTCCGTTCGGCCGACCTGGGCATGGACACCGTGTTGATCGAGCGCTACGCCAGCCTCGGCGGCGTCTGCCTCAATGTCGGCTGCATCCCGTCCAAGGCGCTGCTGCACGCCGCCGAGATCATCGACCACGCCGCGCACGCCAGTGAACTGGGCATCGACTACGGTGCGCCGAAGATCAGCCTGGACAAGCTGCGTGAGTACAAGGAAAAGGTCGTCGGTCAGCTGACCAAGGGCCTTGCCGGCATGGCCAAGCAGCGCAAGATCCGCACCGTGCAGGGCGTGGCCAAGTTTGTTTCGGCCAACGAGCTGGAGATCACCGCCGACGACGGCAAGACCCAGCTGCTGCGCTTCGAACAGTGCGTCATCGCGGCCGGTTCGCAGGCGGTGAAGCTGCCGAACTTCCCGTGGGACGACAAGCGTGTGATGGACTCCACCGATGCGCTGGAGCTGGCCGAAGTGCCGGGCTCGCTGCTGGTCGTCGGCGGCGGCATCATCGGCCTGGAGATGGCCACCGTGTACAGCGCGCTGGGTGCCAAGGTCACCGTGGTCGAGTTCATGGATCAGCTGATGCCGGGCGCCGACAAGGACCTGGTCAAGCCGCTGGCTGACCGCCTGAAGAAGCAGGGCATCGAAGTCCACCTGAAGACCAAGGCGTCGGGCGTCAGCGCCGACAAGAAGGGCATTACCGTGACCTTCGAAGCCGCCACCGAGGGCGAAAAGCCGGCGATGGAAAGCGGCACCTTCGATCGCGTGCTGGTGGCCGTCGGCCGTTCGGCCAACGGCAAGAAGATCGATGCCGACAAGGCCGGCGTGGAAGTGACCGACCGTGGCTTCATCCCGGTGGATCGCCAGATGCGCACCAACGTGCCGCACATCTTCGCCATCGGCGACATCGTCGGTAACCCGATGCTGGCCCACAAGGCCACGCACGAAGGCAAGCTGGCGGCTGAAGTGGCCTTCGGCGAGAAGAAGGAGTGGGTGGCGCGGGTGATCCCGTCGGTGGCCTACACCAACCCGGAAATCGCGTGGGTCGGCGTCACCGAGACCGAGGCCAAGGCCAAGGGCTTGAAGGTCGGCGTGGCCAAGTTCCCGTGGGCGGCCAGCGGCCGCGCCATCGGCATCGGTCGCACCGAAGGCTTCACCAAGCTGATCTTCGACGAAGAAACCCACCGCGTCATCGGTGGCGCCATCGTCGGCGTGCATGCCGGTGAATTGCTGGCCGAGATCGGCCTGGCCATCGAGATGGGTGCCGAAGCCGAGGACATCGGACACACCATCCACGCCCACCCGACCCTGAGTGAGTCGGTGGCGATGGCCTCGGAGATTTACGACGGCACCATCACCGATCTGTACATCCCGAAAAAGAAGTGATCCACACGACGCCCCTTCACCGGGGCGTCGTTGTTTCTGCTGATGGGAAGGAGCAAGGGAATGTTGCGACTGTTTATAGCAGCGACGTTGTTGGCAACTGCAGGCGTGGCAAGCGCGCAGGATGAAGATCCCAAACTGGCGGCAGCGTTGTTGCAATGCCCGGGCGCTGCGGTCTTCGTCCAGGCTGAAAAGGTGCGCGGGCAGGAGCAGGCGCAGAAGCTGGTCGGCATCGTGCCTTCGGAGCCGCAGCTGCGCGAGCAGCTGCTGGAAATGATGCGTATCGATCAACAAGCGCGCGAGGGTGACTGGTCGCCGCCGATGATTGAGAAGATGCTCGCCGTGGACGCGGCGAATCTGCCGAAGATCAAGAAGATCGTCGCCAATCATGGCAGCCTGCCGGGCGCACGCCAGGTGGGTGCGGATGGTGTATCGGCCGCCTGGCTGCTCGTGCAGCATGCTGATCGTGATCCGGCATTCCAGCAGCAGGTGCTGGACAGGATCATGCCGCTGGTGGAGAGCGGTGAGGTTTCCTCGCGCGAGATTGCACTGCTGACCGATCGCGTGCTGGTGAACGCCGGAGCGCCGCAGCGCTATGGCAGCCAGTTGGCCGCCATCAACGGCAAGTGGGAGCCCAAGCCGATGGAAGCGCCGGAGCAGGTCGACCAACGTCGTGCTCGACTGGGGCAGATGCCGCTTGCCGACTACCTCTGCGTCGCCGCTCAGATGTTCCCGCCACCGCCGACAGATGCGGATGGCAAGCTGCGGTAGCGTGCGACCCGTGCCGTAGCGAAGCAGGCCGGGACGCAGTCCCGGCCTCGTATGCGGTGTGATGTCCGATGTTGCAGCGCTCCGCTGTGCCGCATCCGCTGGAGCGGAGCCACGCTCCGTCTGGGCGTGGTCGATGAGCACGCGTGCCGGGCATGGCTCGGCACGCCGCACAGGCTCAGAACGACAGGCTTACGCCGGCCAGTGGGCCCTTGAACTCCTGTTTCAGGCCAATCACGCCGTCGCTGCCGCGCTTGTCGGCATCCAGCTTGAACCAGTCATAGCCGGCGAAGATGCCGAAGTTCTTGTTGAAGTTGTACTGCACGATGGCATTGGCGCGACTCAGATCGCCCTTGTAGTCGTCGAAGTTGCCCCAGCGCGTGTTGAGGTACTGCCCCTGCAGGTTGATCATCCAATGCTCGGACGGCGTGAAGGTCACGCGTGCACCGACAACCGGGGCGATGCCGTCGGCTTTCTCATTGATGAAGCGGCCCTGGTAGAGATCGCCAAGATTGGCATAGGCATCTGCGCTGATCTTGGCGTACTCGGCACCCAGTTGCAGGCCGAAATCGAACGTCTCGCCGTCCACCACCGAATAGTCATAGACCAGTGTGGCCACCTGGTACTTCAGTTCGCCCTTGACGAAGCTGCCGGCCGGCACCGTGGTGTCGCCGTAACTGACGGTGTCGCCGAGCGTCTCGCGGCGATCCTTGTCGTACTTGAAATAGTCGAAGATCACGCGCTGCCGGTCGCTGATGCGGAACATGCCATCCACGCGCGGCTCCCACTCCTTGCCGCCCATGCTGAAATCCTCGGACAGGTCGACATTCTGGCCGCCGATGCGGGTGCTGCCGCGGATCGTGTTGTCGGTGTCGATGTTCATCGCCCCCAGGCGCAGCGTGAAGCGTGGGTCTGCTTCTGCGGCGTGCGCCGCTGCTGCGCTGAACAGACCCAGCGCCAGTGCGCAGGGAGCGAGTGCTGGAATGAAGCGGAGTTTGCGCATTGCTTTTTGCCTTCGTGTTGCGTGAAAGCAAAGACCATCGTGGGTCGTGCGTACTGTCGGCGTGACCACGCGTGTACGCGATGTGCACGGAAGCCGGAGAGTGAATGCGGTGAGGTGGTGCTGCAGGGCACTGACAGCACCACCTCACCCGGATCCGCCGCCATCGACGAGTAATGGCGACAGACGCAGGGGTCAGACAGGGCCGCCAGCAGGAAGTTCCCGCTGCTGCATTGCGGCATCCGGCGGCTGCTGGAAGCGGCCGGCGGGGGAAAAATCCTGAAATTGCGGCAACTTGCATAGTCAAAAGGGATGCCAGATGCCGGTTGTCTCTCAAAATGTCTCACTGTTATACTTTCGCGGCTCGACGAGGCGCCTTCGCGCGATTCGGTTCCCACTTTCACCTTGCAGGACACTTTGACGTGCTGAACTCCGTTGACGCGGGTCGGCGACTGATGTTGCGCGCCGCGGTCTACCCGCTGGCAGCAGTGGCTGTCCTGGCTCTGGCCTTCCTCTTCGTGGGGCCTAAGTACGCCATCGGCGCTGCGGCGTCCGGTCTGGCAGTGGTGGCAGGGGGCTGGATTTCAGCCCGTATGGCACTGGGTGGCGGCGTTCAGGCTGCTGGTTCAGCAATGATGCGCCTGATTCTGGCGATGTTGCTGAAATGGGTACTGGTCATCGCCGTGTTTGCAATTGGCCTTGTCTGGGTGAAGCTTCCCGCGCTGCCGCTGTTCGCGGGTTTGGCGGTGGGAATGATGTTCCAAGTCCTGGCTCTGGCCAGACGTTGATCGAATTCATAAAGGTTACGGACACATGGCGGGCGAGGCTCTAACTCCTACCAGCTACATCCAGCATCACTTGCAGAACCTGACCGCTCCGGTCGGTGAGGGCGGTGGTTTCTGGACGATCCACGTTGACACCATCGTTACCGCAGTCCTGATGGGCCTGCTGATGGTGTTCGCGTTCTGGATGGCAACCCGCAAGGCCACGGCAGGTGTGCCGGGCAAGTGGCAGGCCTTCGTCGAAATCTGCCTGGAGTTCGTTGACCGCCAGGCCAAGGACACCTATCACGGCAAGAGCAAGCTGGTGACGCCGATCGCGATCACCATCTTCTTCTGGATCCTGTTGATGAACCTCATCAAGATGATCCCGGCCGACTTCATCTCCAAGCCGCTGGAATGGGCAGGCGTCCACTACTGGAAGCCGGTACCGACCGCCGACGTCAATGCCACCCTGGGCATGTCGATCAGCGTGTTCTTCCTGATGATCTTCTTCTCGCTCAAGTCCAAGGGCGTGCTGGGTTTCATCAAGGAATTCCTGACGGCCCCGTTCGGCAAGTGGATGATGCCGTTCAACCTGATCCTCAACATCGTCGAGTGGCTGAGCAAGCCGATTTCTCTGGCGATGCGACTGTTCGGCAACATGTTCGGCGGCGAAATCGTTTTCCTGCTGATCTGGGTGCTGGGTGGTGCCGGTTTCTTCGGCGCCATTGCCGGTGGTGCATTCGGCCTGGGCTGGATGCTGTTCCATCTGCTGGTGATCCCGCTGCAGGCATTCATCTTCATGATGCTGTCCATCGTGTACTTGAGCCTGTCGGAAGACAGTCACTGAGTTCCAAGCTTCAACCAGTTTCAACCTTCATCCGTTTCATCACCCTTAGCTACTTAAGTTCCTGGAGATAACCATGTACTTCGCCGTCCTGACCAACCTCGCCCAAGTTCAGAGCTCCACTGCCCTCGCCGTTGGCATCATGATCGGCCTGGCCGCGCTGGGCGCTGGCCTCGGTCTGGCCATCATGTCCGGTAAGTTCCTGGAGTCGGCCGCTCGCCAGCCGGAACTGATCCCGGTCCTGCAGGTCCGCATGTTCATCACCGCCGGCCTGATCGACGCCGCGTTCATCATCTCGGTCGCCGTTGGCCTGCTGCTGGCTTTCGCCAACCCGCTGGCCTCGACGCTGCTGGCCGAAGCCGCCAAGCTGGCAGGCTGATCCGGCTGCAGTGAGACGGCCGGGTGCCTTCGGGCATCCGGCTTCGGATGAAGGTTCGGTTGCGTCGCCCCGGCGGCGCAACCACCCCCCGACACCAGCGACTGAGCTAATCCATGAATATCAATTTCACCCTCATTGCACAGGCCCTGGCCTTTGCCGCGCTGATCTGGATCATCGCGACCAAGATCTGGCCGCCGTTGATGAAGGCTATCGAAGAGCGTCAGCAGAAGATCGCTGAAGGTCTGGCCGCTGCCGATCGCAGCCAGAAAGATCTGGCCCAGACGCAGGAAAAGGTCAACGAAGCGTTGAAGGACGCTCGTGGCAAGGCCAACGAAATCATCGATCAGGCTCATGTCCGTGCCAACCAGATCGTTGAAGCCGCCAAGAACGAAGCCGTCGCCGAAGCCAACCGTCAGAAAGACCTGGCCAAGGCTGAAATCGACGCTGCCGCCAATCGCGCCCGCGAAGATCTGCGCAAGCAGGTAGCCGCGCTGGCTGTGACCGGTGCCGAGAAGCTGCTCAAGCGCGAAATCGACGCCAACGCCCACAAGGCGCTGCTCGACGAGCTGGCCGCGGAGATCTGATAGATGAGCCAGGCCCTCACGCTTGCCCGCCCGTATGCCCGCGCCGCTTTCGCGATTGCGCGCGAGGATGGCAAGTTCGCGCCGTGGTCGGACGCGCTTGCGTTCTCCGCCCACGTTGCCGCCGATCCGCGCGTGTCGGCCCTGCTGTCCAATCCTCAGCTGAGCCGCGGCGACGCCGTCGCTCTGCTGACTCCGGAGGCGGCAGGTGAAACCTACACCCGCTTCCTGGGGTTGCTGGCCGAGGCACACCGCCTGCAGCTGCTGCCGGAAATCTCCGGGCTGTTCGACCAGCTGCGCGCCGAAGCCGAGAACGTGCTCAAGGCCACGGTGACTTCGGCTGCCGAACTGTCGGCAGACGAGCTGGAAAAGATCAAGGCCGCGCTGCGCAAGCGCTTCGGCCGCGACGTCGAGGTATCGACCGCGGTGGACGCTTCGCTGATCGGCGGCGCCGTGATCGACGCCGGCAATGTGGTCATCGATGGTTCGCTCAAGGGCAAGCTGTCGCGCCTGCAGACCGCGCTCGCACACTGAATTCAATTTAACGTCCGGCTTGATTGCCGGCACTAGGACTTGACGATGGCTACCACGCTCAACCCCTCCGAAATCAGCGAACTGATCAAGAACCGCATCGAGAAGGTCGCCCTGTCCGCGGAATCGCGCAACGAAGGCACCGTCACCTCGGTGTCCGACGGCATCGTGCGCATCTACGGCCTGGCCGACGTGATGCAGGGCGAAATGATCGAACTGCCGAACAACACCTACGCACTGGCGCTGAACCTGGAGCGTGACTCGGTCGGCGCCGTGGTGCTGGGTGACTACGAGCACCTGCGCGAAGGCGACGTGGCCAAGACCACCGGCCGCATCCTGGAAGTGCCGGTTGGCCCGGAAATGCTCGGCCGCGTGGTGAATGCGCTGGGCGAGCCGATCGACGGCAAGGGCCCGCTGGGCACCTCGCTGACCGCGCCGGTGGAGCGTGTTGCTCCGGGCGTGATCTGGCGCAAGTCGGTCGACCAGCCGGTGCAGACCGGTTACAAGTCGGTCGACTCCATGATCCCGATCGGCCGTGGCCAGCGTGAGCTGATCATCGGCGACCGCCAGACCGGCAAGACCGCGATGGCCATCGATGCGGTGATCAACCAGAAGGGCACCGGCATCAAGTGCGTGTACGTGGCGATCGGCCAGAAGGCCTCGACCGTTGCCAACATCGTGCGCAAGCTGGAAGAGAACGGCGCACTGGCCCACACCGTGGTCGTGGCTGCCACCGCTTCGGAATCGGCCGCGATGCAGTACATCAGCGCCTACTCCGGCTGCACCATGGGTGAGTACTTCATGGATCGCGGCGAAGACGCCCTGATCGTGTACGACGATCTGTCCAAGCAGGCCGTTGCCTACCGCCAGATCTCGCTGCTGCTCAAGCGCCCGCCGGGCCGTGAAGCCTACCCGGGTGACGTGTTCTACCTGCACTCCCGTCTGCTCGAGCGCGCAGCTCGCGTGTCCGAGGAATACGTGGAGAAGTTCACTGAAGGCAAGGTCACCGGCAAGACCGGTTCGCTGACCGCGCTGCCGATCATCGAAACCCAGGCCGGCGACGTGTCCGCGTTCGTTCCGACCAACGTGATCTCGATCACCGACGGCCAGATCTTCCTGGAAACCGACCTGTTCAACGCCGGTATCCGTCCGGCCGTCAACGCCGGTATCTCGGTGTCGCGCGTGGGTGGTTCGGCCCAGACCAAGATCATCAAGAAGCTGTCCGGCGGCATTCGTATCTCGCTGGCCCAGTACCGTGAACTGGCTGCGTTCGCGCAGTTCGCCTCGGACCTGGACGAAGCAACCCGCAAGCAGCTGGAGCGCGGTCAGCGCGTCACCGAGCTGATGAAGCAGAAGCAGTACGCACCGATGCCGATCGCCGACCAGGCGCTGTCGATCTACGCCGTCAACGAGGGTTACCTCGACGACGTGCCGGTCAACAAGCTGCTCGGCTTCGAAGCCGGCCTGCACGCGCACTTCGCCAACACCGCAGGTGAGCTGGTCTCCAAGATCAACGCCACCGGTGCCTGGAACGACGAGATCGAAGCCGCTTTCAAGAAGGGCATCTCCGAGTTCAAGACCACTGGCAGCTGGTAATCGCAAAGCGAGCACCGGCAGGGAGCGGCCACACGGCCGCTCCTCAACCACGTAAGTAGAGCGAGCGAGAAATGGCAAGCGGACGCGAAATCAAAACCAAGATCAAGAGCGTGCAGAACACCCGCAAGGTGACGCGCGCGCTCGAGATGGTCTCGGCCTCCAAGATCCGCAAGGCGCAGGATCGGATGAAGACCTCGCGTCCGTACGCGCAGGCGATGAAGCAGGTCATCGGTCACCTGGCCCAGGCCAGCACCGATTTCCAGCACCCGTTCCTGGTTGAGCGTGACAACGTCAAGCGCGTGGGTTACATCGTGATCTCTTCCGATCGCGGTCTGGCTGGCGGCCTGAACAACAACCTGTTCCGCAAGGCCGTGGCAGAAATGCGTGGCTGGCAGGAAAAGGGCGCCGAGATCGACATGGTGACCGTGGGCCAGAAGGCCAGCGTGTTCTTCCGTCGCGTCAACGTGAACATGGTCGGCAGCGTCACCCATATCGGTGACAACCCGCAGCTGGAAACGTTGATCGGCGTGATCAAGGTCATGCTCGATGCCTACACCGAAGGCAAGGTTGACCGCGTGTATCTGGTCTACAACCGCTTCATCAATACGATGACGCAGAAGGCCAGTTTCGATCAGCTGCTGCCGTTGCCGGCCAGCGAGACGCAGGTGGCCTCGCACGACTGGGATTACCTGTACGAACCCGATGCGGCGACCGTGCTGGAGCACGTGATCACCCGCTACATCGAGTCGCTGGTGTACCAGGCCGTGCTGGAGAACGTTGCTTCCGAGCATGCGGCACGCATGGTGGCGATGAAGGCGGCGAGCGACAACGCGAACAAGCTGATCGGAACCCTGCAGCTGGTCTACAACAAGGCCCGCCAGGCAGCGATCACCCAGGAAATCTCCGAAATCGTCAGCGGCGCGGCAGCAGTCTGATCGCGTTCGTTCAAAGCACACATTTAGAGGATGCAGCAATGAGTCAGGGCAAGATCGTTCAGATCATCGGCGCGGTCGTCGACATCGAATTTCCGCGCAGCGACGTACCGCGTGTGTACGACGCGCTGCAGGTGGAAGGCACCGAAATCACGCTGGAAGTGCAGCAGCAGCTCGGTGACGGCATCGTCCGCGCGATCGCGCTGGGCTCCACCGACGGCCTGAAGCGTGGCCTGGTTGCCAACAATACCGGTCGTGGCATTTCCGTGCCGGTCGGTGCAGGCACGCTGGGCCGCATCATGGACGTGCTGGGTCGCCCGATCGACGAAGCCGGCCCGGTTGCCGCTTCGGACAAGTGGGAAATCCACCGTGCTGCTCCGTCGTATGAAGACCAGTCGTCCTCCACCGAGCTGCTGGAAACCGGCATCAAGGTGATCGACCTGATGTGCCCGTTCGCCAAGGGCGGCAAGGTCGGCCTGTTCGGCGGCGCCGGCGTCGGCAAGACCGTCAACATGATGGAGCTGATCAACAACATCGCCAAGGCGCACAGCGGTCTGTCCGTGTTCGCCGGCGTGGGTGAGCGTACCCGTGAGGGCAACGACTTCTACCACGAGATGAAGGACTCCAACGTCCTGGACAAGGTCGCGATGGTGTACGGCCAGATGAACGAGCCGCCGGGCAACCGTCTGCGCGTCGCACTGACCGGCCTGACCATGGCCGAGTACTTCCGTGACGAGAAGGACGCCAGCGGCAAGGGCAAGGACGTGCTGCTGTTCGTGGACAACATCTACCGCTACACGCTGGCCGGTACCGAAGTGTCGGCACTGCTGGGCCGCATGCCGTCGGCCGTGGGTTACCAGCCGACTCTGGCCGAGGAAATGGGCGTCCTGCAGGAGCGCATCACCTCGACCAAGACCGGTTCGATCACCTCGATCCAGGCCGTGTACGTGCCCGCCGATGACTTGACCGATCCGTCGCCGGCCACCACCTTCGCCCACTTGGATTCGACCGTGACCCTGTCGCGTTCGATCGCCTCGCTGGGTATCTACCCGGCCGTGGATCCGCTGGATTCGACCTCGCGCCAGATGGACCCGCAGGTCATCGGTACCGAGCATTACGAAACCGCGCAGCGCGTCCAGCAGACCTTGCAGAAGTACAAGGAACTGAAGGACATCATCGCCATTCTGGGCATGGACGAACTGTCCGAAGAAGACAAGCAGGCCGTGACCCGCGCCCGCAAGATCGAGCGCTTCTTCAGCCAGCCGTTCCACGTGGCCGAAGTGTTCACCGGCTCGCCGGGCAAGTACGTGTCGCTGAAGGACACCATCCGTGGCTTCAAGGCCATCGTCGATGGCGAGTACGACCACCTGCCGGAGCAGGCGTTCTACATGGTCGGCAGCATCGAAGAAGCGGTCGAAAAGGCCAAGAAGATGGCCGAAAAGGCCTAAGTCTTCCGTAGTAAGGCGGAGCGTGCTCCGCCTCTGCGGCAACCTGCGGTGGGCGCAGGCCCACCCAACCAGGCGAAGAGATTTCCATGAGCACCATCCGTTGCGACATCGTCAGTGCCGAGCAGCAGATCTACAGCGGCGAAGCGACCCTGGTCGTGGCCACCGGTGAGCTGGGCGAGCTGGGCATCGCGCCCAAGCATGCACCGCTGATCACCCGCCTGAAGCCGGGCAAGGTGGTTGTCACCACCGCCGCTGGCGAGCATCTGGATTTCGCCATTTCCGGCGGCATCCTGGAAGTTCAGCCGCAGGTCGTGACCGTGCTGGCCGACACCGCCATCCGCGCCACCGACATCGACGAAGCCGCTGTGCGCAAGGCCAAGGAAGAAGCCGAGCGTGTGCTCGCCAACCGTGGCGAAGCCATGGAACTGGCCGAAGCACAGCAGCGCCTGGCCGAAGTCACCGCGCAGCTGCAGGCGCTGGAGCGTCTGCGCCGTACCCTCAAGCACTGAGGTTGCCCGCAGCGCACGCAGAAACGCCGGCCCAGTGCCGGCGTTTTTGTTTGTGTCTTCTGTCCTCGTCCGATGCATGGCCGTTGTCATGGGAGGATGCGGCGGTGCATGCGGGCGCTTTGTGCGCTTGTCTGCTGCCGCAGCTTATGAATCGTCTGCGCCGCTCTCCGTGGACTGTCGGTCCCCCAGCAGGGCATGTCACGGACGAAGGTCAGGCGATGGAAGCGATAGCCCTTGGCATAGTCGGCATGGCCGGCCGGCCAGCGGCGGCACGGCGATGCGCAGGATCAGCGCCGGATCCCTCTGTCCGTCACCGTCGAGCTTGACCGCCGCCTCGGCACCGGACCCGATGGCATGGCGGCAACCGGTCAGTGTGGCTCCCCCCTGGTTCTGCGCATGGATGAGGACGGTCACGCGCGGATTGGCGCAGTTCGTCTTGAACCAGGCGCCGCCCTGTTCCAGGCAGGCTTCATCGACCACATAGATCCAGCCAACTATCGGGCCGATTCCGGCAATGACCCGCAGGATCTGGTCGCGGACCCCGAAACAGGGAATGACGATGGCGGTGCGGCGGGTGGATTCAAGGAGTCAGTGATAGATCCAGTGACGCGAGATGAAGAAGCTGATGACGGCGAGTGCGGCCTCGACCAGTGGTTTGGCCAGCCAGGCCGCTTCCAGGCCGACGTTGTGCCCGACGAAACCGACGACCCAGGTGCTGATGAGGGTGAGCATTGCCCAGGCGATGGCGAAACGCAGCAATTGCCGACGTCCCAGTGCTTGGCTTGAGGAGAAGGTGAAGGTGCCGTTCAACCAGAAGCCGAACATGGCACCTGCGAGCCGACCGCAGACGTTGGCGATTTCCAGCGACAGGCCGGCATGACTCAACCCGACCGTCACCAGCCAGTCGAGGATCCATTGCAGGAACCCCATCAGCAGGAACAGCCAGCTTTGCCGTGCCAATGTCATTGCTTGCCGGCTTCTGGAAGCGACCACCATTCGCTGTCCTTGATCGCTCCCCGTTGCGTGGCGCCCGCGGCGTGCAGCGCTGCACGCTGGGCTGGAGTGACGCTGTTGGTGCGCAGGATGAGGTCATGCACATTCTCGCGGCGCATCAAGGTGATCCAGGCCTGGCCACTGGGATCCTTGTCGGCTTCGCCGGCAGCGGCAAGCATGGCGGGTGAGTACCAGCTGATGTTGCGCCCACGCGTACCGAATTCGGCGAAGAAGCCGTAGGCCGGGTCCAGCAGCAATACGTTGCCGGTTGGGCCGCCGGCCTTGCGGATCTGGCTGGCGAAGATGCGTTCGGGGGCGTAGCGCTTGTACAGCGGTTCGTCACGGCCGGCGGCTTTCACCGCCTGTTTGATCGCACCATAGCGCAGGGTCCAGTAAGCGTTGGCCTGGAAGCCCAGTTGCAGCACGCACAGTCCGACGGCGATCCAGGCTGCACGTCGCGCATCGACCGAAAAGGCAGCGCTGACCAGCACGGCGGACAACACCGCAAGGCCTGGATAGGCGTAACGCATGTACTGCAAAGGGATCAACGGCAGCACCAGTACGCAGGTGGCAGCCATCGCGGCGATGCGCGTACGCCTGTGGAGCAGCGCGAGTAGCCAGGGACCGGCAAGTGCGATCAGCAGGAAGCTGCCGCCACCGTCATTGGCGCCATCATGGAGATGGGTATGGAAGCTCATGTCCCAGAACAGCGAAGGCCCGAAGCCGGTGTACCAGCGGTCGTCAAAGAAGTTGACCGGCGCGAAGTAGGGCGACTTGAACACGGCGTTGAACAACGGCAGCACCGGGTTCCCGGTCAGCAGGTAGGCATGGACGTAGCTGGAGCCAGCAATCAGCAGGCCCACCACCAGGACCGCGCCGATCCGTGGCAATGAAGGCCACGGATGGCGGAACAGTGCCCACAGCAGCGGCACCAGCGCCATCACCGCCGAGGTGGTCTTGATGCTCATCAGTCCGCCAGCGAGCACCGCGAGCGCCAGCCAGAAACGGAAGCTGCCATCGCGTGGGCCGGCAACCAAAGCGAACAACCAGGTCAGTGCTGCCGCAGTGGGAAGCTCGGTCTGCATGCCGCTGGCCAGGGCGGTGGTCATCGGCTGGCTGATGGCCACCGCCGCCGCAAGCCAGCGGGCGGGCACCGGTGCGCCCAGATGTGCGCTCAGACGCCACAGGCCGCAGGCCAGGGTCAGCAGCCAGAACATGTTGACCGGACCGCGGGCTTCGCTGCCGCTCATCAATTGCGCGATGGCATGCACCACGTCGGAGGTCCAAGGCGCGAGCGCCCAGACCT
The DNA here is from genome assembly GCF_001431415.1 of Stenotrophomonas humi. Lineage (GTDB taxonomy): Bacteria > Pseudomonadota > Gammaproteobacteria > Xanthomonadales > Xanthomonadaceae > Stenotrophomonas > Stenotrophomonas humi. Next base: position 58,875 of record NZ_LDJI01000030.1, read on the forward strand.
GATGCTCCGGTGATGGCGCGTAGAACCCCTGCTGCTGCAGCTGCCAGGCCAGGCGCAGGTGGTAGGCCAGATCATCTTCCTGCATCGTGGGCAGCCAGCAGCTGGCGGTGGCAAGCCCGATGACGAGCACGCAGAACGCGGCAAGCCGGGGGCTGCTGTCGACGGCTTCCTTCCATTCAGTACGCGCACTTTGCAGCGTGCTGATGAGCTCGCGCCGGCGCAGCAGCACCAGACCGATGCAGAGGACCAGGTAGCTCCAGTTGTAATGAACCGGCAGGGTCAGCAGCCAACCGGCGCTACCTGCCAGCAGCAGGATGCCGAGCAGGCCCTGCAAGGCAGCCGGTCCCCGTGGCAGCAACACTCCGCCCAGTGCGATGGCCGCCAGGACCAGCACCGCGGTCATCAGTGTCGACAGGGGGCCAGCCAGGACGACAAGCATTACCGCCCATAGCAACAGCAGCCAGTTGGCCTGCGGATTGCGGCGCACGCGGCTCAGCAGCCATGCTAGGCCCCAGACCGGCAGTGCGAGCAACAGCAGATCGGTCATCCGGGTGGGCGACCATTGCTTCCACAAGTGGGGCGATGCAAGCCCGATCAATACCGCCAAAGGGCCAAGCCCGAGCAGGACGCGTTCCATGCGTTGAGTTGCTGCTTCCATGCTTTCCTGCAGAGCAAATGTCAGAGTTCGCCTATGCTATCAGCCGACCATAACATTTCAGACGAATTAGTCAGGTGGAGCCGATGACCCAACCCTTGCACGTAATCATCCTCGCCGCCGGCGCGGGCAAACGCATGAAATCGGCGTTGCCGAAGGTGCTGCAACCGATCGCGGGGCAGCCGATGCTGGCACACGTGATCACGACTGCCCGCCAGCTGCAGCCGGCAGGGATCCACTTGGTCTATGGCCACGGCGGTGAAGCGGTGCGGGCAGCGTTTGCTGACCAGCAGGATCTGACCTGGGCTGAGCAGAAGGAACAACTGGGTACTGGCCATGCGGTGCAGCAGGCCATGCCGGATGTGCCTGACAACGCGCAGGTGCTGGTGCTGTATGGCGATGTACCACTGATGCGTGCCGGTACACTGGCGGCGTTGCTGGCAGATTTGCCGCGCCTGGCGGTGCTGGTGGCCGAGCTGGAAAACCCGAACGGTTACGGTCGCATCTTGCGCGATGCCGAGGGCAAGGTGGCAGCCATCGTCGAGCAGAAGGACGCCAATGATGAGCAGAAGCGCATCCGCACGATCAACACCGGCATCATTACCGCCGAGTCGACGGCGTTGCGACGCTGGCTGGGGTCGCTGTCCAATGCCAATTCCCAGGGCGAGTACTACCTGACCGACGTGTTCGCCTCCGCCGCGTCGGAGTACACGCCAGCCGAGCTGGTGTATGTGGCCGACGCGCAGGAAGCTGAAGGCGCGAATGATCCGTGGCAGCTGTCGCAGCTGGAACGTGCATGGCAGCTGCGTGCGGCCAGGGCCCTATGCGAACAGGGCGCGCGGTTGCTGGACCCGGCACGCTTCGATCAGCGCGGCACGGTGAAGGTGGGGCGCGATGTACAGATCGATGCCAACGTGATGCTGGAAGGCGAGGTCGAACTGGGCGATGGCGTGCACATCGGTCCATTCGTGCGTCTGAAGGACGTCAAGCTGGGTGCCGGGACGAAGGTACGGTCGCATTGCGATCTGGAAGGTGTGATCGCCGAAGGTGCCGCGCAGATCGGCCCGTTCGCCCGCCTGCGCCCGGGCACGGTGCTGGCCGAAGGGGTGCATGTGGGCAACTTCGTCGAGACCAAGAAAGTCAGCCTGGGCAAGGGCAGCAAGGCCAACCATCTGACCTATCTAGGCGATGCGGTGATTGGCAGCGGTACCAACATCGGCGCCGGCACCATCACCTGCAACTACGACGGTGTGAACAAGTTCCAGACCATCATCGGTGACAAGGTGTTCGTCGGTTCCAACAGCTCGCTGGTGGCGCCGGTGACGCTCGAAGATGGCGCCACTATTGCCGCGGGCTCGGTGATCACCCGCACCGCGCCATCCGACAAGCTGACCGTGGCGCGCAGCCGCCAGCAGACGATCGATGGTTGGTCACGGCCCGTCAAGAAAAGCTGAGCCGCGCCTGGCACGGCGTGAGGATCTCGCGCTGCTGCCCGTGATCGAGCGGCGCGCGGGTGAGCGTCTGCGGGGGCACCGGGCATACACGGTGTTCGCCGCTTCACCGACGCCGATGGCCGCGTTTGAGCAGGGCATGCTGCAGCAGTTGTTGTGGGTGGTTGAAAGTGATGCCGGCGACGTGGCCGGCTATCTGCTGGCGGGCGTACTGGATGACGACTTCCACGTTCAACAGATGGATGTGCTGCCCGAACAGGGCCGCAGGGGACATGGGCGGGCGCTGTTGCGGCATGCACTGCGGCAGGCGGTCGAACGTGGGCATTGCCGTGCGGTACTGACGACGTTGAGCGATGTGCCATGGAATGCCGACTTCTACGCGGGCGAAGGCTTCCGTGTGTGGCCGCGTGATGCGTGGCGTACCGGCATGCACCGGGTGATGGCCGAAGAGGCGGCTGCGGGCTTCCCGATGGAGTTGCGCGTGGCGATGCTGCGCGAGCTTTGAACAGCCGATGGCGGCAGCATTGTTGGCAAAGGCCGCAGCGGAGCATGGCTCCGC